>NZ_JBBIFZ010000001.1:0-1437794 GCF_037572755.1 Yoonia sp. 2307UL14-13
ATTCGCGATTGCGCCGACCAACCAACGACACGTCGCGAGAACAGGTCGATGACGACACACAAATACAGCCAGCCCTCGTGGGTCTTGATGTAGGTGATGTCTGTCACCCAGACCTCATCGGGCGCAGCCACCTGGAATTGCTGCTCTAGCCTGTTCTCAGCCACGATGGCAGGCTTACCACCATAACGACCGGGGCGGCGCTTGTAGCCGATCTGTGCGGCGATCCCGGCGAGGGATGCCAAGCGGGCTACCCTGTTCTCGGAAATCCGTTCGCCTTGGTCGTGCAGATCGTCGGTCAGCTTGCGATAGCCATAGACCTTGCCGCTGTCGGCCCAGGCCTGCCGGATCAGCGCGGTCTGACGAATGTCCTCCTGCGCACGGTGGCTTAACGGTTCTTTAAGCCATGCATAGAAGCCTGAGAAATGAACCCGAAGCACCCGGCACATGGCCCGGATGCCGAACTCTTCGCGGTGCTCCCGGATAAAGGCGTACTTCATTGGGACCCGCGCGCGAAGTACACCGTTGCCTTTTTTAGAATATCGCGCTCCTCGGTCACCCTGGCCAACTCGCGTTTCAGTCGCTGGTTCTCGGCTTCATGGTCGACGTCGGACTTCTTGGGAGCCGGATCCCCGAACAGCTTCATCCACTTGTACAGAGAGTGAGCGCTCACACCCAAGCGTCGGGAAACTTCCCGAACCGGATAGCCCCGCACCGTGATCTGATGCACCGCATCCCGCTTGAAATCGTCGCTGTAATTGCTTGTCCCCATGTCGGCCTCCTCGCCTCAAAGTTAGGGGGCAAAGCGTCTACAAATCTAGGGGCACCTCAAGTTTTATGTCAATCGCCTTTGCGAGTGATCAATATTTGGTAACATATTTCGACGATGACTTGGGAAATCGCGTATTGCGAAGTAACGGAACTTTGACCGGTCAAGAGATCACTCTTGCAGTCGGAGGACAGCCCGCAGGGTGGGACACCGATAAGTTGGTCGATTACGATAAGATGAAAAAAGCAATTCAGTATTTTGCAGAAAGATCCGCTCTTCACCCTGATCTGATCTGGGTGGAGGACTAGTGGCGTCTGTCTGGTGATTTGGCCGATCTCGCTAATGCGACATCAAGAAATAGAACGGGTATATATTCATTTCTCTAACTTAATTTAAAGCTGCGAACAATATCTGCTGGCCATTAATGCACGGGAGGCCTCCGACGCCGAGAGTTTCTTTGGTGGCGGCGGTCAGGGCCTGACCTTCGGCTTCGGCGAAGAAGGCATGGCACGGCTCGATTCGTTGTTCTCCGACCGGTCCTACGACGAACTGGTCGCCGAGCGCCGGCAACTGAACCGCGCACAGCAGATCGCCAACCCCAACTGGTACATTGGCGGCGAGATCGCCGGGGCCGCGCCCACCATCTTCGTCCCCGTCGGCGGGGCGGCGGCGAATGCGGCGCGGGCGGGTCAGGGGATCCGGAGGACTGTGGTCGCAGGCGCACGGACGGGCGCTGCGACCGGCGCTGTGTCAGGGGCGGGGCACGACGAGGGCGGCGTGTTGGACCGGCTGGACGGGGCCGCTATCCCGGCGGCGATGGCTGGGTTAGCCGGGGCGGTGCTGTAGGGTGCGGGCGTGCTGATCGCGCGCGGGGTATCGCGGACGCGGATTTGGGGGCGAATTAAACCCACGAAGGGCCGCGCGGGTCGTCGTGCTCGTTATGGTTCCGGCTGGCCACAGGGGGACCTGCAAGGTTCAATTTAGAATAATTCAAAAATTACGGCTCAGCTCCGGGATCGAAGCCTGCGATCGCCGTATTGCTGCTCTGGCAATGTGCGTGGTCGTGGCGCTGCGATGACGAACTTGTCCCATAGTGCTTCCTTCCATTCCAACGAAAGGATCACACCAGCAAGCCATGCGATCAAACACCTAGAAACCGAACGTCACCTTTCGCGTTAGCACGACACTGCCGGTGACCTGATCCTCGCTTTGTACGATCGGGCTGTCCGCGGCATCGTCGGTCAGCAGATCGTATCGCAGCGTCCCCTTCAGCCCCCAATCATCATTGAATTGATATGTGGCCTCGGCATTGATACCGCGGCTGATGATCCCCGCATCGGGGTCATAGGGATCGAAAGCACTTGCCGCCCCTTCACCGTCGGTCACGCCGAAATACGTATCGGCATAATCATCGCTGCCCCATAGTATCCGTGGTCCGGCCCGAAACTCTAACTGATCTATTGGTTCAAAGATCAAATCACCGCCGATCTCGGCCACCACGGATTCGTGTCCGATGACGCCGTAACGGACATCGGCGAACAGGTCGTAGTTCGGTTGGTTGAAACGCAGCCCACCCCCAAGTTCGAGCGATGGGTCGATATCGGCAAGGCCGGTCAACTCGTCATAATCGTTCGCGCTGCGTTCCCCGATAAACCGGACCGAACCGCCGAACCCAAGGCCGGTGCTTTCCTCACCGAAGGTACGACCACCAAGCCGAAGGTATTCCAGATCGAAACTGCCGGTCGGGGTGGTCTTGCTGTCTTCGGCGCCGAAGTATTCAGGCGAAACCTGCGCACCAACGCCGACCCGCGCAGAAATGCCGTTTTCCTGCGCGAAAAGCGGTGCGCCGCATAAACCGACGCAAATTACAGCAATAAATCGCTTGGCCATCTTTGGACCTCTAAACCTTGACGCCCTTAACGATAGAGCAAGACAGCACGACCACAACCCTCTTGGCGGAGACTCGCTTTATCGTTACCCGGGCGCGAAGGGAATGAACATGCTGTCTTATCAACATGCTTACCATGCCGGAAATCTGGCCGATGTGCACAAGCACAGCCTTTTGGCGTGGACACTCGACTATATGACCCGCAAGGATAAACCTCTGTCTTACATCGAAACGCATGCGGGCCGTGGTCTCTATGATCTGCAGGATGCGGCTGCGGTGAAAACAGGTGAAGCCGCCAGAGGGATCGCCCTTGCCGAGAAGTGGTTTGCGGCAGATCATCCTTATCGCGCGGTTTTGTCCGCGATCCGGCAAAAGCATGGCGCCGACGCCTATCCTGGATCACCGCTGATCGCGGCAGAATTGCTGCGCCGTCAGGACAATATTCACTTGTCCGAACTGCATCCGCAGGAATTCGACGCTTTGCGCGGTGCGATGACTCCATATGGCGGTATCTTTCGCCGGAAAGACGGCTGGGACATGGCGCAATCGCTATGCCCGCCGGAACCCCGGCGCGGGCTGTTGCTGATCGATCCCTCGTACGAGGTAAAGGCGGATTATGTGGCCATCCCCAGTCGCATCGCCAAACTGCATCGAAAGTGGTCAGTGGGCGTGATCATCCTGTGGTATCCGATCCTGACGGACGGGCCACACAAACCAATGACCAACGCCCTGCAGAAAGCCATTCCCGATATCACCATTCACGAAGTCACCTTCCCACCAGCCCGTGCCGGTCATCGCATGATCGGCTCTGGCCTTGCCGTGATCAACGCGCCTTATGGCTTCACCGATGCGTGCGCGTATGTGACCCGCCACTTTCAGAACACGGACAAGCGGCCTATGTAGCGGGTATGTTTGCTGATTTACTCAAGCGCCTGACGGCGCCCGAACCCGAAAAACTGCCCGATCCTGATGCGCGGCTCGCCCTCGGTGCGCTTATGGTGCGCATCGCCCGGTCGGACGGCGATTACGCTGATGTCGAAATTGCCGAGATCGACCGCCGACTGATGGAACGCTATCGCATGGGGCCGCAGCAAGCCGCCGCTTTGCGCGCGCAGTGTGAGGCGTTGGAGACAGAGGCACCCGATACCGTCCGCTTTACCCGCGCGATCAAGGATGCCGTTGGGCATGATGACCGGTTGGCCGTGGTCGAGGCCATGTGGGCCGTCGTCATGGCGGACGGTGTGCGGGACGACGCCGAGGACAGCCTGATGCGTATGGTCGTCAATCTGCTGGGCATTACAGATCAGGAAAGCCACGCGGCGCGCTTGCGGATCACCAAGCCATGATCGCATCGCTTCCTATGTATGCGCGCCCTTGGAACGTGGCTGCACATGATGCTTTGTGGGCGTTGATCAGGGGCAGCCTGCGCGCGCGTGACATCGCCGCGCCCGACAGGCTTGATCATGACGTGGACTATATGGCGGTCTGGTCACGTCCCGATCTCGTGCTGGGCCATATCTGCAATCTGCCCTATCGCGCCCGGTTTCGGGATAAGGTGACGGTGATCGGCGCGTCGGATTATGGTCTGGCGGATTGTCCCGCCGGCTACTACCGTAGCCATTTCGTCGTCCGCAAAGATGCACATGGTGACAACGTGCGCGACTATGCGCTCCAACGTTTCGCGACAAATGATCCGCTTTCTCAATCAGGCTATGGGGCCGCCCAGCAATGGGCAGCCGATCGTGGTTTTTCATTTGTTGACCCGGTGGTTACGGGCAGTCATGCGGCCAGCATCGTGGCCGTGGCGCACGGCAAAGCGGACATCGCCGCAATCGATGCACAAACGTGGCGGCATGCTTGCGAGGGTGATGATCCAACCGGAGATCTACGGATCATCGATCATACCGATCCAAGCCCCGGCATGACTTTCATCACTCGAAAGGATCAGAACCCGGCTCCGTATCTCTCGGCGATCCGGGACGCGATCGCAGGTTTGAACCCAGCGCATGCAATCGTCCTGGGTCTTCGCGGCATCATTGCGCTGCCTTCTGCGGCATATGACATCCCATTGCCGCCAAAGGTCGCGTTGTCGGTTACCTGACCCATCCACAAGGCCGGTTCCCATTGCAAATGCGGGAAAAATCGGCACTACTGCCGGACGGGATAACAAAAAGCTGCTGCACGTGACCAACAACGCCCCCGTGATCGAAATCCGCGACTTGCACAAGTCTTACGGCAACCTTGAGGTGCTCAAGGGTGTCGACATCATTGCGCCCGCTGGTCATGTCGTGTCGATGATCGGGTCGTCTGGATCCGGGAAATCGACGTTGCTGCGCTGCGCCAATCTATTGGAGGACAGCCAGCAAGGGGACGTGCTGTTCTGTGGCGAGCCGGTAACGTGGAAAGGTGCAGGCATGACGCGCCGCCCGGGTGACCGCGCGCAGATGATCCGCATTCGCACCAATCTGTCGATGGTTTTTCAGCAATTCAATCTGTGGGCGCATATGACGATCCTGCAGAATGTCATGGAGGCCCCGGTCACCGTCCTGAAACGTGACAGGGCCGAGGTCGAAGCCGCCGCGCGCAAGTACTTGGACAAGGTCGGCATCGGTGACAAATGCGATGCCTATCCTGCGCAGCTTTCCGGCGGGCAGCAGCAACGGGCGGCAATCGCCCGCGCGCTTTGCATGGAGCCCAAGGCGTTGTTATTCGACGAACCGACCAGCGCGCTTGACCCCGAGCTGGAACAAGAGGTCGTCAGGGTCATCAAAGACCTTGCCAGTGAAGGACGGACCATGATCATCGTCACACACGACATGCGTTTGGCGGCGGATGTCAGCGACCACGTCGTGTTTTTGCACCAAGGCAAGATCGCCGAAGAGGGGTCACCCGATGTCCTGTTCGGCCAACCAAAGACAGAACGGCTGCGCGGATTCCTGTCCGCGACAGCCGCCTGAACAATCACCAAACTGGGAGAATACACATGAAGAACCTGATCCTTTCGACAGCCGCGCTGGCCCTTTTGGGCAGCATGGCCCTTGCCGATGGCCACGCGGTCGTCCGTATGGGCACCGAAGGCGCGTATCCTCCGTACAATTTCCTCAACGACGACGGTGAAGTCGACGGATTCGAGCGTGAGGTCGGCGACGAAATGTGCGCCCGTGCCGAGCTGACTTGTGAGTGGGTGACAAACGAATGGGACAGCATCATCCCCAACCTCGTCTCAGGTAACTACGACACGATCATCGCGGGTATGTCGATCACGGATGAACGCGACGAAGTGATAGATTTTACGCAAGATTACTATCCACCGACCGAGTCGGCCTTCGTCGCGGCCTCTGAAGATGTCGATCTGGAAGGTGGCGTCATCGCCGCCCAAACCGCCACGATCCAGGCCGGTTACGTGACCGAGACGGGTGCCACCCTGCTGGAATTCCCCACACCCGAAGAAACCATCGCTGCCATCCGGGCGGGCGAGGCTGATGCCGTTTTCGCCGACAAGGATTTTCTTGTGCCGATCGTCGAAGCCTCGGGCGGTGAGTTGATCTTTGTCGGTGACGGTGTGCCACTGGGTGGCGGTATCGGCATGGGTATCCGCGAAAGCGATGCCGAATTGCGCGAAAAGATGGATGCCGCCATCACATCCATGAAAGAGGACGGCACGCTGAACGAATTGCTGGTGAAGTGGTTCGGCGAAGAAATCACGCTTTACTAAGACCCTGTGCGCCCCGTCTCGAACGGGGCGCATCATTAGCCCGAGGCGACCCTCATTTTCAGTTATTGTTCCGATCCTGCGACGCTTGACGGTCTGGCCTGGTTTTCATGCTACCTGACGACCGGCAAGCATATGTCGATCTATTATGCGGTCGGCACGGTGTTGTTGCTTCTGGCGATCACTGCGCCCTTGTCGTTGGCGTTCGGTTTCGGCGGCGCCACGGCAGCGCGCAGCCAGATCGCGCCGTTACGCTGGTTCGGCAAAACCTATATCGCCATTGTCCGGGGCGTGCCGGACATCGCGTTCTTCCTGTTCTTTGTCATCGCGCTTGATCAGGCGTTCGAATACATCCGCCACCGGATCAAATGCCCCGACTGGCCCGCCGATGTTTGGCAGGGCAATGATTTCATCGTCTGCTCCACCGCCAAGCTGCCCTTGGGCAACGCGCCACAATGGGTGCATGAAACCTACGGGTTTTTCCTCGCCGTTCTGACCTTCGCCATCGTCTTCGGTGCCTTCGCGGCCAACGTGTTGTTCGGGGCGATGCGTGCCGTGCCGCGGGGCCAGATTGAGACGGCAGAGGCCTATGGGATGACCGGACGCCAGACCTTTTGGCGGGTTATCGTGCCGCAGATGTGGGTCTATGCGCTGCCCGGCCTGTCGAACCTGTGGATGGTGCTGATCAAAGCGACGCCACTGCTTTTCCTGTTAGGTGTCGAGGACATCGTTTATTGGGCCCGCGAACTGGGCGGGACGAAGACACCGCAATTCACCGACTATCCCCATGGGGATTGGCGGATGTGGTACTTCCTAGCACTCCTCGTGTTTTATCTGTGCTTTACCAAACTGTCCGAGGTCGTGCTCGATCGGATCATGGCGCGGCTGACACGTGGGCAGGCCACGGCCGCTGGTGAGCGGCAGCGAAAGGCGGCGGCATGAAGGGGCTTCGAGTTAGAGGTCCCGGATCACGTGAGGCCATCGCATGAGCTGCTGGGAAACAATCGCCGACTACGCCTTCCGCAGCCTCGGCTATGGCGAACGTCTGCTGCCGCGCAGCGATTTCACCCTGTGCCAGCAATTCACGCTGATCGGGTCCGGCATGCTGTGGAACATCTATTTCGGTGTCTTCGCCCTTTGCTCTGGCTTCCTGCTTGCCACAGCTGTCGCGCTTGGCAAGGCCGCGCAGAACCCGCTGATCCGCAAGCCGTCGCAATGGTTCATCTTTCTCTTTCGGGGCTCACCGCTCTTTATCCAGTTCTTCTTTGCCTATTTCCTGTTCCTGAGTCTCAAGGGCATCAACCCGTTCTTCGACGCATTCACCTCGGCCTGGGCAGGCGCATTGGTTGTCCTGTTCCTCAACACGGCCGCTTATTCAGGCGAGATTTTCTATGGCGCCCTTCAATCCATCCCAAAAGGCGATACAGAGGCGGCAGATGCCTATGGCCTCTCGGGTTGGTCGCGCTTTCGCCGTGTCATCTGGCCGACGATGCTAAGGCTCGCCTGGCCTGCCTACACGAACGAGGCGATCTTTCTGTTTCACGCCACCACGCTTGTCTACTTTTCGGGCTTCCCTGCGCTGCAGCAAAGGGGCGACGCGCTATATTATGCAAGCTACTTTGCCGACAAGACGTTCAACCCGTTCATCCCTTATCCGATCCTGGCCTTCTATTTCATCCTGCTGACACTGGTGATCATCGGCCTGTTCGGTCTGATCAACAGACGGCTCAACCGGCACCTGCCCCAGGACATGCGCAAAAAGCTGCGGATCAAGCCACAGATCGTTCGCTAGGTCGCTTGCCGTCGTCGGAGGCGCGGGCTAGCGTTGCGCGAACGCAAGGGGCACGGCCATGAAAATCGGCATTCTGCAAGCAGGGCATGCGCCGGACGACCTTCGGCCCGATCACGGCGATTTCTACGACCTGTTCGTGAGACTGCTGGACGGGCAAGGATTCAGCTTCGCCAATTACGATGTCGTCGACATGCGGTTCCCCACGGCCGTCACCGATTGTGACGGATGGTTGGTGACGGGTTCAAAGCACGGCGCCTATGAAGATCACCCCTTTATTCGCCCGCTCGAGACGTTCATCCGCGACACCTATGCCGCAGATATCCCCATGGTCGGCATCTGTTTCGGGCACCAGATCATCGCGCAGGCTTTGGGCGGCACGGTCGAGAAATTCTCGGGTGGCTGGGCTGTCGGACGGCAGACTTACGATTGGAACGGCAAACCGATCGCGCTGAATGCGTGGCATCAGGATCAGGTGGTGACACGGCCTCGATCGGCACAGCCCTACGGATCCAACCCGTTTTGTGAAAACGCGGCACTGGTCTATGACAACCGTATCTTCACGGTGCAGGCCCATCCCGAATTTGACGCCACCTTCACCGAAGGCCTTGGCGAGACGCGAGGCGAAGGGGTCGTGCCCGACGGTCAACTCGCATTGATGCGCGAGGAACTCTCAAAGCCCGTCGACAACGGTTTCCTCGCCCAACAGATCTCCCAGTTCTTAAAGGAAAGAACCATCTCATGAGCTGGTTGGACAAGGTCCCTGAGGCCGCGCAGGACTACCTGAAAAACAACCGTTTGGATGAAGTCGAGTGCGTTATCGCCGACCTGCCCGGCATCGCGCGTGGCAAGGCGGTGCCTGCGATCAAATGGGACAAGCAGACCCATTTCCATCTGCCCAATTCGATTTTTTTTCAAACCATCACCGGCGATTGGGGCGAGGCCGCCGGGCCAGACGGTTTTCTTGAGCCCGACATGATCCTGCGCCCTGATCTCAGCACTGCCACGGCCGCGCCCTGGGCCGAAGATGGCACGCTGCAAGTGATCCATGATGCGTTCGATCAAAAAGGCGCGCCGGTTCCTTTCGCCCCGCGCAACGTCCTGCGCCGTGTGGTCGATCTTTATAAGGCCGAGGGCTGGACCCCCGTCATCGCCCCCGAGATGGAGTTCTACCTGGTCGCTCGTAATATCGATCCAGCCAAACCGATTGAACCGATGATGGGTCGTACCGGACGCCCAGCCGCCGGGCGGCAGGCCTATTCCATGTCCGCCGTGGATGATTACGGTCCTGTCATCGACGACATCTATGAATATGCCGAGGTGCAGGGGTTCGAGATCGACGGCATCGCGCAAGAGGGCGGTGCGGGCCAGCTTGAGATCAACCTGCGGCACGGCAATCCAATCAAACTGGCCGATGAAGTCTTCTTCTTCAAACGGCTCATCCGCGAAGCAGCACTAAAGCATGATTGCTTTGCCACATTCATGGCCAAACCTATCGAAGGCGAACCGGGTTCGGCGATGCATATTCACCATTCGGTGCTTGACCAAAAAGGGCGCAATATCTTCGCTGGGCCGCAGGGGGGCGAAACGGATGCTTTTTTCCACTTCATCGGTGGCCTGCAGGAACACATGCCCAGTGTGATCGCCATTATCGCGCCATATGTAAACAGCTTCCGCCGCTACGTCCGCGACCATGCCGCACCCATCAACCTTGAATGGGGAAGGGACAACCGGACGACAGGTATTCGTATTCCGGTCTCGGACCCGTCGGCACGGCGTATCGAAAACCGGCTGGCCGGGATGGATTGCAATCCCTACCTAGCCATCGCAGCATCGCTGGCTTGCGGCTATCTGGGAATGAAAAATGAAATTCGCCCCGACAAGCGCTGGCAGGGGGACGCTTACGAATCCGAAGACGAAATTCCCCAAGGGCTTTACGCGGCATTAGAACTGTTCGATGAAGCCAAGGACATACACCACGTCCTTGGCCCGGACTTCGCCCGCGTCTATTCGATCGTGAAGCGCGCGGAATACAACGAATTCCTGCAGGTCATCAGCCCGTGGGAACGCGAACACCTGTTGTTGAACGTATGATCTGGCACCTGATCATCATCGTGCTTCTGACGGCGCTTACCCAGCTTGGTGGGATTGCCTGGCTATTGGCACTTTTGACCCGTTTTCTCGGGCGCTTCTGGATTCCGTTTTTCGTCTACTATATCGCGCTTGGCATCACCGCCCATTATACGGCGCCGATGACGGGGCGCGAACCGTTGCCCTGCATGGATGCGGGGCCTGCCCAGATTGCCGTTCTCAACCCGCTTTATTGCGCGCTGAACCGGCATTATGTGGTGCCCGAAATGCGCGATCACGCCGACGCCTTGGCCGCACATATGCACGAGGCCTACCCTGGGACACGAACGCGCGCACTGGATGCAGGCTTTCCTTTTGTCGACGGCTTTCCGCTGCCGCCGCACCTGTCACATGATGACGGGCAGAAGCTGGACCTTGCATTCTATTATACGGACCAAAGCGGTGAATATCAGCTAGGTCGCGCCAGTTCCTTCATCGGCTATTGGGGCTTTGTTCAGCCACGGGAAGGTGATCCACAGCCTTGCGCCGATCAAACAGGCCTTAACCTGCGCTGGGACATGGCGTGGCTGCAACCTTACCTGCGTGACTGGCCCTTGGATGAGGTGCGGACCGGCGAGATGCTGCGCTGGCTCGCCGAGAATCCACGCGGCGAAGGCTACCGTATCTTGATCGAGCCGCATCTGGTCCAGCGGCTTGGCGTACAGAACCAAAACATCGGCTTTCAAGGCTGCGACGCGGCGCGTCACGACGACCATATCCACCTGCAATTCGTGCCTTAGTTCGTTGATGTAGGCGTAAAGCGCAGCATCCCCGCCAGTGATTGCGCCTGCGGGTCGTCCGATGGATGCACAACGCCGTTTTGGACGGGAATTTCAGGAAAATCGAACGGGCTGACGCCCTCCAGACACGCGACGTTCACGCCATATTCGTCGGGGTTCGATCGTCGCTGGTGATGGGTGTAGATCCCGCACCGGCTGCAGAAATAGTGTTTCGCGACCCGCGTGTTGAACTGATAAAGCGATAGCAGGTCGGCCCCTTCCACAATTTTGAAATTATCGAGGCGGGCCGATACTGCGACGCCGCCGCGCATTCGGCACAACGTGCAATCGCACCGCCGGGCAGAGGCAAGGCCGTCGAACAAGGTGACGTCGAAACGGACGCCCTGACAATGGCACGTACCGCGATATCTATTCATGTCCATTCCTACCGATACCCATTGTGATCTGGCCCTATGGACCATCATAATGCGGTGGAATACACCATTTGGGGACATCGGATGAACCCGCTTTACCGCAATGACCGGCCTGGCCAGTATCCGGACAGCTGGTATGTCGCCAGCACCGATATCCCGCCCGAACATCCGCCACTGTACGGGCGGATCAAGGCGGATGTCTGCGTTGTTGGTGCGGGCTATACCGGGCTTTCTGCAGCATTGCATTTGGCGCGCAAGGGTTTGGACGTTGTGGTTCTGGACGCCCACCGTGTTGGTTTCGGTGCCTCCGGTCGCAATGGCGGGCAGGTCGGTACGGGATACAACCTTGATCAGCAGGCGCTTGAAAAGCGATGCGGCAGGGACAATGCCAAGGCGCTGTGGGATCTCGCCGAAGAGGCAAAGTCCGATATTCGTCGGACCTGTGCCGAAATTGCACCTGATGCGCGCTACACACCTGGCGTCGCGCATGGTTTCTACAACCGGTCCGAGGCCAGGGACTACAATAATGGTGTCGTGCATCTGGCAGAAAATTACGGCTATGATCAGATCGAAACGATCGACGCAGACGCGATGCGGGCGATCGTCAATTCGCCGCGATATGCTGGTGGGATCCTGGACCATGGTGCCGGTCATATTCACCCGCTTCGCTATGCCTTCGGCCTTGCCCGCGCCGCCGAGACAGCGGGCGTGCGGCTGTATGAGCGGTCTGAGGTGCATGACATCACGCACACCGACCCCGCCGAGGTGCGGACGAACAATGGCTGCGTCATTGCGAACCACGTCATCATCGCAGGCAACGGTTATCTGCCGCATATCGAACGCAAGATCGCGGCCAGGGTGATGCCGATCAACAGCTTCATATGCGCCACAGCGCCCTTGGGCGAGCGGGCCTCGGAAATCCTGACACGTGACATCGCCGTGGCCGACAGCAAGTTCGTCGTGAATTACTTTCGTCTGTCCGAGGACAAACGTCTGCTGTTCGGTGGGCGTGAAAGCTATTCCATCGGCTTTCCCAAGGATATCAGCACGGCATTGATCGCCCGGATGACGGACCTGTTTCCCCAGTTGAAGGGCGTGACGGTCGACTATGTCTGGGGAGGCACATTGGCCATCACCATGCCCCGATTACCCGCTATTCAAAGAATCGCACCGAACATCGTCTCTGCCGGTGGGTATTCCGGACACGGTGTGGCGCTTGCCGGTCTGGCAGGAAAAGTCATGGCCGAGGCCGTTGCCGGACAGGCTGCCCGATTCGACACGCTGGCCGCTCTTGATGTGCCGAATTTTCCGGGCGGTAGCGCGTTTCGCGCGCCGTTGCTCACGTTGGCCATGACTTGGTACGCGTTGCGCGATCGATTGGGAATCTGATCGCGAAGAGGCCCGAACACGGCCCCACTCTGGACACAATAGGCCAATATCGGTGCGATTAGTTCGACTGACACATGTTTAGGGCCAGCCAGATGACCTCGATACCTCTCAGCCGTGGTGTTTCTCTCGCCGGGTTTTTCCGCCGGACCGAATGGATATTCATCGGCCTGATCGCCAGCGTCGTCATCGCGAACCTGATCGTGGGCTATACCAACCCGCAAAACGTGGATTGGGGGTCATTCGCGCTTGGGGCAATGGGGGCGGTCGGGCTGGCCATTCTTGGTGGATATTATCGTGTCGCTTACGCACATGTCGCGTGGTTGGGCAAAGCGGCGGTCACGATCGCGATCGCCGCGATCATGGGCGTTATGCTGGGGATTCTCTTTCATCTTCACATGCCACGCCCCGAACCCGTCTTGACCGATGCGCTTCTCGCGATGGATCGCTGGTTTGGCTATGATTGGCCTGCGGCGGTGGCCTGGGTGGCCGAGATACCGTTCTTGGGCACGTTCCTACGCTGGGTCTACCTGTCATCGTTTTTCCAGATCATCGGTCTGATCGTCGTCCTGGCTTACCTTAAGAAAAATCGCGAACTCGACGCGATGACTTTCACCAATGGTTTGTCGCTGATGCTGGTTTTCGTGGTCTGGCAGGCCTTTCCTAATCTCAGTCAGTCGACATATCTCCCTATCCCGTACCAAACGGCCGAGGATGCCTGGCTTGTCACGCACAGCACCTATGGTGCGATGCTACTGGACATGGCCAAGAACGGATTGCCGATCGTGTCGATGGACGCGATGATGGGGGCGGTCGCCTTTCCATCTTATCATATGGTGATGTGTGCGCTGACGGTCGTGTTCGCACGCGGCACGTTCCTATTCTGGCCCTATCTGATCACCAATATCATCATGCTGCCCGCGATCCTCATTCATGGCGCGCATCATATCGCTGACCTTTTCGGCGGGGTAGCGGTGATGCTCATGGCGATGATCCCGGCCTATCTGATCGTGAATGCATGCTATCGGCGCGATGCCAGGGCGGCTTGACTATTTGCCCAGCTTCGATAGCTTGTCCTGCAGCGCGGCAAGTTGATCCTTGATTTCACCCAAATCGTCATCGCCGTTCTCGGTGGGTTTCGGCGTCGGGATCATCCCGCCGGTCATGGCCTTGAAAAATGCCTCTTGCTGCGCCCGCATCGCCTCAAAGCCCGGCATGGCGGCCATCGGATTGGCCTTGCCCATATTCTCCATCGCCTTTGACTGGCCCTCGCGCAGCATCTCGAAACTCGCCTGCAGAAATTGCGGTACGACCGATGCGGCTTGGCTGGTGTAGCTTCGTACCAGATCCGTCAGAACATCGACCGGAAGCACGCTTTCGCCCCGGCTTTCATGTTCTGCGATGATTTGCAGCAGGTACTGACGGGTCAGATCGTCCCCTGATTTGAGATCGACGATCTGCACATCACGCCCTTCGCGGATGAATGCTGCGATATCCTCGAGCGTCACATAGTCGCTGGTTTCGGTGTTATAAAGCCGTCGGCTGGCATAGCGCTTGATCAAAAGCGGCTTGTTATCGTTGGCCAAAACCACGTTCCTCCGGACACATTTTGCAGTGCAGAGAAGCCTATGCCGCGCCCGCGCAAAAAGAAAGATGTTTGTGTGGGGCCGGTTTCTCCTCGGCCTGCAGCCAAGCTATCCGAAACGGGGGCCAGGCGGTGGTGGTGGTGTCGTTTCGGACATCGACATTGCCACCCGATGACGGCTTGTGCATGCGCGGTGGACCCGCGTTCGGCATTTGACGCGCTCTTCACCGCAGCCCAAGATCGGCAACCTGACCAAAGTCGCAAACCCGAAACCGAAGACGGGTTTCCGGCCTATCCAAACGGTCAGCGCGACATCAGGATCGGGCGATCGGCCATTTCCAGCAACGTGCGGGTCGCGCCACCGAAGACGGCCTCGCGCAGGCGCGAATGACTGTAGGCACCGCTGACGATCATGTTCGCCCCCACCTCTTGCGCGCGGCGCAACAGCATGTCGCCCACGCTTGGTGTCGTTTTGGCGAGTACCGCAACCTCTGGCCGCGCACCATGTCGCATCAGGTATTGGGCCATCGCACCACCCGGGTCGGACCGCTCGGCCCCGTTTTCGGGCGGATCGATGATGCAGATATCGACCTGATCGGTCTGTTTCAGAAAGGGCAGGGCGGCACGGGCGGCCGCGAGCGCCTCGGCCCCGTCGTTCCACCCCACCAGAATGTGCCCGCCAAGATCCGGTGCAGCGCAACCCTTGGGGATCATCAGGACCGGTCGGTCGGCGGCGAACAAGCAGGCCTCGACGATCGTCGCCGTATCGCCATGGTCATCATAAGGCCGCGGCAGAACCACCAGATCGGAAAAGCGTAGTTTTTGTGCCAGATAGGTCGTCAGCGCCGATCCCTGGACAGTTGCGGACTGACTGGACCAACGGCCCAGTTCACCGCGCATGCGGTTTTCCAGCCACGCTTCCAACCCGTCGCGATGTGCCATCGCGTCACGGGTCGTTTCCGCCATGATCATGGCGTCGGCGCCGATGTAATAGCCGCCGGTTTCCGTGTGACTGATAGTTACGATGTAGATGTCCAGATGCGCACCCATGCGATCCGCCAGGGCGATGGCGGCATCAAGGCCGTCTTTGTCCTGCTGGAGGTCGGTCAATATCGTCGCGATGATCTTGTAAGCCATTTTAGGGCTCTCCCCATGCTCGAGAATCAGTGGGGGCGATCGTTCGCGCAAAACCGCTCCTTGATATGCACTTTGCCGTGGCTTCGTCTTCGGTGTCTTGATCCATATCAAGGACCGATCCTTATGAACGGGTCAGAACCCTCGCATCAAAGAACCGTCGGGCCGCGTGTGAGTGCTGGCCATGGAGGGACACGTTCATGGGAAACTATCTCAAACTCATTGCATTGGGCGTGATCACGCTTTTTGCTGCGGTCGCCGCGAATTGGGGCCGCGACGCGGCCTATGTGCTGCATGCCGTCATCATCATGTTGTTATCCGGCTTTCTGTTTCTGCGCGTCCTGCGCCAAACGGATGAGCCGACCAAGACCTATGCCACAGACGGCTATATGGATGATGTCATCCGTGCCGGCGTGATCGCGACGGGTTTCTGGGGTGTGGTCGGATTTCTGGTCGGCGTAGTCATCGCCTTTCAACTGGCCTTTCCGCAGCTGAATTTCGAAGTCTTGCAGCCTTACGGAAATTTCGGACGATTGCGGCCGCTACATACCTCGGCGGTTATTTTCGCATTTGGCGGTAACGCCTTGATCATGTCGTCCTTTTACATCGTGCAGCGCACATGTGGCGCGCGGCTTTGGGGTGGTAACCTCGCCTGGTTCGTCTTCTGGGGATACAATCTGTTTATCGTGCTCGCCGCGACCGGCTACTTGCTGGGCGCGACACAATCCAAGGAATACGCAGAGCCCGAATGGTACGTCGATCTGTGGCTGACCATCGTCTGGGTGGCATTCCTGGTGGTCTTCATGGGCACAATCTTCAAGCGGCGGGAAAAGCACATCTACGTCGCCAACTGGTTCCTGCTGTCGTTTATCGTCACCGTCGCGATGCTGCATGTGATCAACAATATCTCGATCCCTGTCAGCATCTGGGGCAGCAAATCTGTCCAGATCTTCAGCGGTGTGCAGGATGCGATGACGCAATGGTGGTATGGCCACAACGCCGTGGGCTTTTTCCTGACGGCCGGTTTCCTGGGCATGATGTACTATTTCGTGCCCAAGCAGGCCGGTCGCCCGGTCTTCAGCTACAAGCTGTCGATCATCCACTTCTGGGCGTTGATCTTTCTGTATATCTGGGCCGGTCCGCACCACCTGCATTACACGGCGCTGCCTGACTGGGCCTCGACCCTCGGTATGGTCTTTTCGATCATCCTTTGGATGCCTTCATGGGGTGGCATGATCAACGGTCTGATGACCCTGCAAGGGGCGTGGGACAAGCTGCGCACCGATCCGATCATCCGGATGATGGTGATTTCGCTGGCCTTCTACGGCATGTCCACTTTTGAGGGGCCGATGATGTCGATCCGTGCGGTCAACAGCCTGTCACACTATACAGACTGGACCATCGGTCACGTGCATTCCGGTGCACTTGGCTGGAACGGCATGATTACATTCGCCGCGATCTACTTCCTCACACCGAAACTGTGGGGCCGGGCGCAGATGTATTCGATGTCGGCCATCAACTGGCACTTCTGGCTCGCCACGATCGGCATCATTCTCTACGCGGCCTCGATGTGGGTCACGGGGATCATGGAAGGCCTGATGTGGCGTGAAGTCGACGCAAACGGGTTCCTGGTGAACAGCTTTGCCGACACCGTAAGCGCGAAATTCCCGATGTATGTGGTCCGTGGTCTGGGCGGGGTGCTTTACCTGACGGGCGCGCTGATCATGGCATGGAATATGTGGATGACGATCCGTGGCGGGGCGAAAGTCACTGCACCGGTCGGTGTTCCAGCGGAATAAGGAGGGTCGAAAATGGCTAAGAATCCAAAAATCACACAACCTGAAAACGACCCTAACGTCAGCACACTCAAGGATTTGCCGGGTGAGGTGCCAAATGAGTTGCCGCATCACACAGCCTTCCTCAACCGGCACCAGATCCTTGAACGCAGTCCGACCTTGCTTTTGGTCTTTTCACTGCTTGTCGTGACGATCGGCGGGATCGTGGAAATCGCACCGCTCTTCTACCTCGAAAACACGATTGAAGAGGTCGAAGGCGTGCGGCCCTACTCACCGCTCGAACTGGCGGGGCGCGATGTGTATGTCCGCGAAGGCTGCTATGTCTGCCATAGTCAGATGATCCGGCCCATGCGGGACGAGGTCGAACGGTATGGGCATTATTCATTGGCCGCCGAGTCGATGTATGACCATCCGCACCAATGGGGGTCGAAACGGACAGGGCCTGATCTGGCCCGGGTTGGAGGCAAATACTCGGATGCGTGGCATGTCGATCACCTGATCAAACCGCAATCGGTGGTGCCGGAGTCGATCATGCCCGGCTATGCCTATCTGCTGGATACTCCGGTGAACGCCGAACACACCGCCGAACTGGTGGCGACACATCGCTTTGTCGGCGTGCCCTATACCGACGATATGATCACTGTTGCCGCCGCCGATACGCTGGCACAGGCCGATCCAGACACCGATGCCTATGACGATCTGCTCGAACGGTATCCCGGCGCCCAGATCCGCAACTTTGATGGGGAACCGGGTGTGTCCGAAATGGATGCCCTGATCGCCTACATGCAGATGCTGGGCACAACGGTCGATTTCTCGACCTTCACCCCAGATGCCAGCCGCTAAGGAGGATCGACAATGGACACCTATTCACTCCTGCGCGAAATCGCGGACAGCTGGGTACTGCTGGCGCTGTTCCTCTTCTTCATCGGCACCATCCTCTGGGCGTTTCGGCCCGGCAGCGGCAAGGTGCACAAGGACATCGCCGACATCCCCTTTCGTAACGAGGAAAAGCCAGGCTGCAGCAACAAATGCGACAACTGCGCCTGCGCATCATTCAAGATCGAGGAGCTGCAGCCATGAGCAGCGATAAAAAAGACGTCGACGATATCACCGGCATCGACACGACCGGCCATACCTGGGACGGGATCAAAGAGCTGAACAACCCCCTGCCGCGCTGGTGGCTGTGGTGCTTTTATCTGACGATTATCTGGGGGATCGGCTATACCATCGCCTTTCCCGCCTGGCCGCTGATCAGCAGCGCGACGTCGGGGGTGCTGGGTTATTCCACGCGCGCCGAAGTCGCCGCCGAGATCACGCGCTTCGAAGAAGCCAATGCCGAGATTTCGGCGCAGCTGGCCAGCGCGGACCTAAGCACGTTGTCGGACAATCCCGAACTGCAGCGCTTTGCCACATCGGCTGGTGGGGCGGTGTTCCGCAATTACTGTTCGCAATGTCACGGATCGGGGGCGGCGGGGGCCGTGGGCTATCCCAACCTTTTGGACGATGACTGGCTTTGGGGTGGGGACTTTGCCAACATCGAATACACGATCCGTCACGGTATCCGAAACGAAGAGGATTGGGATGCGCGGTATTCGGAAATGACTGCCTATGACGAGATCTTCACCAATGAAGAGGTCGACGCCACCGTGCAATATGTCCGTCAGATTTCCGGTCAAAGCTATGATGAGGCGTTGGCGGCACAAGGTGTCGACCTGTTCGCCAATAATTGCGCCGCATGCCATGGCGACAATGGAATGGGCAATTACGATCTTGGTGCGCCGAACCTGACCGATGCGATCTGGCTTTACGGCGGCTCGGAAGAGGCGCTTGAACATACCGTCCGGTATGCGCGCTTCGGGGTCATGCCCCCTTGGGGCGAACGGCTGTCCGAGGCCGAGATCAAGGCGGTGACGGCATATGTTCACCAGCTTGGTGGGGGTGAATAAGGCCGACCTACGGCTTGTGCGTGGGGGGCGCACGACCCGGTTCGGCAGCTATCCTCATCGGATCACATGAACCAGGCCACCCTGTTCGCGCAACGGCCCGGTTCACGTGAAGGGAAGGGCACCCCACGGGGTGCCCTTTTCGTTTGCGTCATCCATCCGTGGATGGATTGCGCAGGGTCTGACGACGGCCCAATCTACACGCGACGCGGCTAGGAAGCTGCAGTGCCTTCAGGATCGCGTGAATATGATCTTTCACAGCGGCGCGGGAAATGGACCACGTTCTGGCAATCTCTTTATTGGACTGGCCCGCGATAAGCAGGCGGACGACCTCTTGCCGGTGTGGCGTCAGCGGGCCAGAAACTGCGGTTGGGTCAGCGTGATCAGGGGGGTACCGATCGCTGAACTGGCTGCCAGATCGATCCGCAGCCGCGTGCCCGGCCTGGCCATGGGCGGCAGCGTATTAACGGCCGCAGCAGGAATGTCCCCGTTCTCGACCGCCGCAAGATCATCCAGCGTCTGCGAAAACGCCATCAGGACCGGATCAAATGGCAGACCCCCAACTTTGTCTGCAAAGGCAATATCGCCAGCTTCTTTCCCAAATCGAAAAAGCACGCATCGCCGGTGTTTCACTAAGGCGCAGGTGTACAGGGCGCCTTTCCCAACCCGACCGGTGACGGGAAAGGGGCGCGCAGCTTCAACGTCGTCGACTTGCGCGACCTCGAAAGCAAACGGCATGACCTTCGGACGATCATCCGGGCGTGGTGTGATCTTCAGGATGGCAAGCGTGGATAAATCGCCGCTTGATCCATATCAAAGACCTTCTCGGCCACTTCGTTACAACCGGTGCTGCGAACAGAGTTTTATCCCAAGGTCGGTTGATGTCCTCAACAGAATCCCAGCCGCTTTACGCCCCGCGTGAACCGATTTTTCCGCGTCGGGTCAAAGGGTTCTATCGTAATCTGAAATGGTGGGTGATGGCCGTGACCTTGGGCATCTACTACCTGACCCCATGGATTCGCTGGGATCGCGGGCCGAACCTGCCTGATCAGGCGGTGCTCGTCGATATGGCGCACCGGCGCTTTTACTTTTTCTGGATCGAGATTTGGCCGCACGAATTCTATTTCGTCGCGGGCCTTTTGATCATGGCAGGTCTTGGGCTTTTCCTTTTTACGTCCGCGCTGGGCCGGGTCTGGTGCGGTTATACCTGCCCGCAAACGGTCTGGACCGATCTGTTCATCCTTGTCGAACGCTGGATCGAAGGGGACCGGAACGCGCGTGTTCGGTTGTGGAAGGCCAAGTGGGATTTTCGCAAGTGGCGGCTGCGGCTGACGAAGTGGACGGTCTGGCTGCTGATCGCCATCGCCACTGGCGGCGCCTGGGTCTTTTACTTCGCCGACGCGCCCACGCTTGCCTATGATCTGGCGACCTTTCAGGCCCCGCTTGTGGCATGGGTCACGATAGGGGTGTTGACCGCCACCACCTTTGTTTTCGGTGGCTTCATGCGCGAACAGGTCTGCAACTACATGTGCCCGTGGCCGCGTATTCAGGCCGCCATGATGGACCCCGAAACGCTGACAGTCGCCTACCGCGAGTGGCGTGGTGAGCCGCGGGGCAAAAAACACGACAACACCACCGGTGACTGCATTGATTGCATGGCCTGCGTGAATGTCTGCCCGGCCGGTATCGACATCCGCGACGGACAGCAGATGGAGTGCATCACCTGCGCGCTGTGCATCGATGCCTGCGACGACGTGATGGAAAAGATCGGAAAACCACGCGGGCTGATCGACTATCTGGCGTTGTCCGATCAAGATGAAGAGGCGAAGGGCAAGCCCGCCAAGGCGCTATGGCAGCATGTCTTCCGGTTCCGCACCATGCTATATACTGCCCTATGGGCGGCGATCGGGGTGGGGCTGGTTTTTGCATTGTTCATCCGGGCCGACATCGAAATGACGGTCGCCGCCGTGCGCAACCCGACATTCGTAACCCTGTCCGATGGCACGATCCGCAACATCTATGACATCCGGTTGCTGAACAAGCATGGTGAAGATCGGGAATTCCACCTGTCGCTGCGATCCGACGAAATCCTGCGGATCGATTTAGAGGGCACCGCCCAACGCAGCATTACGGTGCCCGCCAACGAAACATATCTGCAGCGGGTCTATGTCTCGGCCCGTCCGGGCGACCCGGCGGCCAGCATGGATAGGGTCGATCTGCGGTTCTGGGTCGAGGATCTGGTATCGGGCGAACGCGCGCACAAAGACACGATTTTCAACGGGAGGGCCGCACAATGACACGCGAATTCACCGGCTGGCACATGCTGGCGATTATGGTCGTCGGTTTCGGGATCATCATCACCGTCAACCTGACGCTCGCCTGGAACGCCGTCGCCACGTTTCCGGGGCTTGAGACACGCAATTCCTACGTGGTCAGTCAAAAGTTCGAGGCGGACCGCGCCGCCCAGAATGCCCTGCGCTGGGACATGGCGACGACCCTTTCAGCCGGCGTGCTGACCGTTGCCATCACCGACCAGGACGGCAACCCGGTCCAGCCGACGGTCACGCAGGCGATCCTGGGCCGCGCGACCCATACCGGCCAGGATGAAACGCCGTTCTTCAGCTGGAACGGCACCGCGCTGACCGCACCTGTCAGTGCGTCCGAGGGCTACTGGAACCTGCGCCTGCAGCTTGAGGCACCTGATGGAACGCCCTTCCGTCGCCGTATCCAACTGAGCGCCGAATGACCGACGCCGCGATCTGCCCGGCCTGTGTGGGCCTGCCTGAGGCGCCGCTGAAACAGGCCGCTGCCGCGGGCACGGATCAGATCGTTCTGTCCTTGCCGGGCATTCATTGCGTGGCCTGCATCAATGGGGTTGAGCGGGCGCTGACGGGGCTGGCAGGCGTTGCATCGGCCCGGGTCAACCTCTCGATGAAGCGGGTCACCGTAGGCATTGATGGTCCGACCACACCCGAGGCGTTGATCGACACGCTGGAACTGGCCGGGTTTGAGGCGCGGGTGCTTGATACGTCGCTGCTTGACGCGGGCTCCGACAGTTATGGCAAAGGGTTGCTGACCAGAGTCGCCATTTCCGGCTTTGCGATGATGAACGTTATGCTGTTGTCCGTCGCCGTCTGGTCGGGTGCGGCGGGTGCGACGCAGCACCTGTTTCATATTATCAGCGCCAGTATCGCGATCCCCGCGGTTATCTATGCCGGTCAGCCGTTTTTCCAGAATGCCTGGCGCGCGCTGACGGTGCGCAAGCTGAATATGGATGTACCGATCTCTCTGGCGATCATCCTGGCGGCGGCCATGTCGTTATATGAAACATTCGTGGGTGGGGCGCAGGTTTACTTCGACGCGGCCGTATCGCTGACGTTTTTCCTGCTCATCGGGCGTTACCTCGACCATCGCAGTCGCAAGGCCGCCGCATCCGCGGCGGCACAGCTTGCGGCACTCGAGGTGCCGCGCGTGATGCGGCTGACAGATGGCAACCGGCAGATGGTCGATTTCGGCGATCTCGCGGTCGGCGACCTGATCCAGGTCCTGCCGGGTGGGCGCATCCCGGTCGATGGTCAGGTGGTCGATGGCAGCAGTCAGATCGACCGGTCGCTTCTGACCGGCGAAAGCAAACCCGTGCACGCCACCGCCGGCGCACATGTGACCGCTGGTGAGGTCAACATGACGGGCCCGCTGACGATCCGCGCATCTACGGTTGGTGGCGATACGACGCTGCGCAAGATGGTGACGATGGTCGACCAGGCCGAGGCCGTGCGGAACCGCTATACCGCCATCGCCGACCGGGCCGCGGCGATCTATGCGCCGGTCGTGCACTTGCTGGCGCTGATCGCGTTCATCGTCTGGCTGATGATGTCGGGCGATCCGCGTCTGTCGCTGAACATCGCCGTCGCGACACTGATCATCACCTGCCCCTGCGCGCTGGGTCTTGCCGTGCCTGCGGTGTCCACCACGGCGGCGGGGCGGCTGTTCCGCGCCGGTCTGCTGGTCAAGGATGGCACCGCGCTCGAACGGCTGGCCGAGGTGGATACCGTCGTCTTCGACAAAACCGGCACCCTGACAATGCCCGCAGCATCCCGTGATATGCTGAATGCAGAGGAACAGGCCATCGCGCTTGCGTTGACCCAGGACGCAACGCATCCAGTGTCGCAGGCCATAGCCGCATCGCTGGACGGCGTGATACCAGCCGCGCTGACCGACCAGCAGGAACATCCCGGCAAAGGCCTTAGCGCGCGATACGGCGACCTGCAGGTGCGGCTGGGATCGGGGGCCTGGCTTGGCAAGGGGCAGGGGACCTATCTGCAGATCGGCGACCGGGCGCCGCAGAAAATCACACTCCATGCCGATCTGCGTGATGGGGCCAAGGCGCTTGTCACAGCCTGGCAGGGGCTGGGTTTGCAGGTGCACCTTATCTCGGGC
This sequence comes from Yoonia sp. 2307UL14-13, assembly GCF_037572755.1. Taxonomy (NCBI): domain Bacteria; kingdom Pseudomonadati; phylum Pseudomonadota; class Alphaproteobacteria; order Rhodobacterales; family Paracoccaceae; genus Yoonia; species Yoonia sp. 2307UL14-13. The sequence goes on from NZ_JBBIFZ010000001.1 coordinate 23,720, forward strand.
GACGATACCGCGGAAACGCAAGCCGTGGCCGACCGGCTAGGCATCGGCACATGGCAGGCTTCCACGCGCCCCGAAGACAAGGTTGCCTATGTCAAGGCGCTGGGTGCAGCGGGCAGACATGTTCTGATGGTGGGGGACGGTTTGAACGATACGGGTGCGCTAGCTGCGGCCCATGCTTCTGTATCGCCTGCGACGGCTGCTGATGCGTCCCGCGCGGCGTCGGACATCGTTTTGTTGAACGACGGGCTGACCCCCTTGATCGAACTGCCCCTTGTCGCCCGCAAGGCGCGGCGGTTGGTGGGGCAGAACTTTGCCATCTCGGCGCTTTACAATGCGGTCGCCATTCCCATCGCGCTTTCGGGTTTTGCGACACCGCTTTTGGCGGCGATTGCGATGTCGACGTCGTCGATCACCGTGCTTTTGAACGCATTGCGGCTGCGGGGGCGGGTATGAACATTCTGGTCATCCTGATCCCCGCTTCGCTGATCTTGGGTGCCCTTGGATTGCTGGCATTCCTGTGGAGCCTACGGGCCAATCAGTACGACGATCTGGAAGGCGATGCCTGGCGGATCCTGTCCGAAGACGAACCGCCGACCGACGACTGAAAAAATTGTCGCACGGCCCTTGTGTGGCTGTTGACACATCCGGACCAGATTTCTATCTACGCTACGTTATCACTCATCAAAGGCGAGTGCTAACGCACTGAAACGTAAACTGGAGACGTTCGGAAATGGCATTTACACCACTTCATGACCGCGTACTCGTTCGCCGTATCGAAAGCGACGAGAAAACATCCGGCGGTCTGATCATCCCTGACAGCGCCAAAGAAAAACCAGCCGAAGGCGAGATTGTCAGCGTTGGCGAAGGTGCCCGCAAAGACAGCGGAGAGCTGATCCCCATGGCCGTGAAATCAGGCGACAAGGTCCTGTTCGGCAAATGGTCCGGCACAGAGGTGAAGATCGACGGTGAAGAACTGTTGATCATGAAGGAAAGCGACATCCTGGGCATCATGTAAGCCCCGCGATCAATCGCATATCCATCAAAATCTAATTTAAGGAGCACATGAAAATGGCTGCTAAAGACGTCAAATTCAACACCGACGCCCGTACGCGGATGCTCAAAGGTGTTAACACTCTTGCCGACGCGGTGAAAGTGACCCTGGGCCCCAAAGGCCGCAACGTGGTTCTGGACAAATCGTTCGGCGCACCACGCATCACCAAAGACGGTGTATCTGTCGCCAAGGAAATCGAGCTGGAAGACAAGTTCGAAAACATGGGCGCACAGATGGTCAAGGAAGTCGCCCAGCGCACCAATGACGAAGCTGGTGACGGCACGACAACCGCGACCGTTCTGGCTCAGGCGATTGTCAAGGAAGGCATGAAATCTGTGGCCGCTGGCATGAACCCAATGGACCTCAAGCGCGGCATCGACCTGGCGACAGCCAAGGTCGTCGAAGCGATCAAGGCTGCTGCCCGCGACGTGACCGACAGCGACGAAGTCGCGCAGGTCGGTACGATCTCTGCCAATGGCGAAGCTGAAATCGGTCGCCAGATTGCTGATGCGATGCAAAAAGTCGGCAACGAGGGTGTGATCACCGTCGAAGAAAACAAAGGTCTGGAAACCGAGACTGATGTTGTCGAAGGTATGCAGTTCGACCGCGGTTACCTGTCGCCATACTTTGTGACCAACACAGAGAAAATGACGACCGAGCTGGAAGACGCGATCATCCTGCTGCACGAAAAGAAACTGTCTTCGCTGCAGCCAATGGTGCCATTGCTCGAGTCCGTGATTCAGTCTGGCAAGCCGCTTTTGATCATCGCAGAAGATGTCGAAGGCGAAGCGCTGGCGACCCTCGTGGTCAACAAGCTGCGCGGTGGCCTGAAAATCGCTGCGGTCAAGGCCCCGGGCTTCGGTGACCGTCGCAAAGCCATGCTGCAGGACATCGCGATCCTGACCGGCGGTCAGGTCATCAGCGAAGATCTGGGCATGAAGCTGGAAAACGTCACCATCGACATGCTGGGGTCAGCCAAGCGCGTTGCGATCACCAAGGACGAAACAACCATCGTCGACGGTGGTGGCGACAAGGCCGAGATCGAAGCACGGGTCAACCAGATCCGCGGCCAGATCGAAGAAACCACATCCGACTACGACCGTGAAAAGCTGCAGGAACGTGTGGCCAAACTGGCTGGCGGTGTTGCCGTGATCCGCGTTGGCGGTATGTCCGAGGTCGAAGTGAAAGAGCGTAAGGACCGCGTTGATGACGCCCTGAACGCAACCCGTGCTGCTGTGCAGGAAGGTGTTGTCGTCGGTGGTGGTGTCGCCCTGATCCAGGCTGGTAAATCACTGGACGGCCTGAAAGGCGCGAACTCTGATCAGGACGTGGGTATCTCGATCGTGCGCAAGGCCATTGAGTCACCCCTGCGTCAGATCGCTGAAAACTCCGGCGTGGACGGCTCTGTCGTTGCAGGTAAAATCCGCGAAAGCAGCGAGGCATCGTTCGGCTTCAACGCGCAGACCGAAGAATACGGCGACATGTTCAAATTCGGCGTTATCGACCCGGCTAAAGTTGTGCGTACTGCCTTGCAGGATGCCGCATCGGTTGCCGGTCTGCTGATCACGACCGAAGCCATGGTTGCCGACAAGCCTGCCAAAGAAGGTGCAGGCGGTGCCGGCGGCGGCATGCCCGACATGGGCGGCATGGGCGGCATGATGTAATCAGTCAAATCCGCATGGATTTGACTGAGCGCGCGGCAGGCGTTTGCATCGCAAATGCCGAAAACGCGGCAAGTTCAGAATAAAGAGGGGCGGTCCGATCGGGCCGCCCTTTTTTCCTTGGCTATGAAGGTCCAAAGGCCACGCCTGGTACCGTCGCTCAATCCCGCTCGCGCCCGAACGTTGTTTGCGTCAACTCCACACCAATCTGCGCGTTCTCGACCACGGGATAAGTGGTTTTGCGGCAAGCGGCCGGGCGTCCGTCCAGGCTGGTATTCCCGGGATGAGAACGCGCCCAGCCAAGCCCGCGCTGAAGTGTGTCGCCGTTGATCGTGACCTTGAGCGCCGCCAAGACCTGCCGCCCTTGCGATCCCTGGATATTCTGCGCCGCAGCGCAGACGACATAAGTGCCTTCATCCGTAAGAATGCCAAGACGATAGGGGGTCACCACGCCATCATCGCGGCGGATAGTATTTGTGGAAAAACTTTCGTCGATTGTTGCGTCAGGGAACAGCGTCCCACTTTGAGACTCGCCGCATGCCGACAAGACGGCGACGGCCAGCAACGAAAAAATAGTCTTGTACAATGATCTAACCTTTCGTCGTTAAGTTGTCTCTTTCAATAAACACATTTATCAACAGCGGTCGACCGTATGCAGGTTCTGTCCCCACACGATTTCCCAGATGTCCGCACACAAATGCGCTGGCCCGCAGACCGCCGGTCGGGTCAGAACAAGGCATTCAACAGGAGGATCGCCATGTTCCGCAAACACATTCTCGCGGCTCTTTGCCTTTTGCCCGGCTATATCGCGGCGGACAGTGCCAAGATCGCGCAGGACTTTCTGACCCATTACGACGACGCTTATCCTGCAGCGCAAGCGATCTGGCCCGGCTTTGATCCTGCGACCATTCCCAAGGTCGTCATCGGGCGTAAGCCGGATGGTAGCACCGACTCCCTGATCATCATGGACCATCCCGATCCGCAATCATTTGGGGTGACGGTTGATATTCCACGGCCTGACGGCAAACCGGGCAAAGCGTTTCTGGTGACGGCCCCGCACGACAACCCCAAGATCGCCGGCGTTGGCCATTTCGCGTTCAATGTCGATTTGCACGACGCGCCCACATTCCTGATCGCATCCGATTGCACCGATCCGGACATACCGGACGATTGCGCGGCCTATCCCGATTACATCCCGTATCTGGTGCACGAGGTGTTTCACCGCTGGCAGGACGATCGATTTGCCGGGATGGAGGCATTCGTCGATCAGACAACCTATGATCTGAAGCCAGCCGCCATCGCCGCGATTCTGCTGGAAACCAAGGCGTTGCAGGCTGCGATCACTGCCGATGATATCGCGCTGCAACGCAGTTTTGCGCAGCAATTCCTTGCCATTCGGGCCGACCGTGCCGCCCGGTTCGACCATATCGACCTCGACGCACAACAAGAGCGGATCGAAGGCACTGCGATGTACGTCGAACTGCAACTACCGATCAACGATGGCATGGCGAAGGACATCTTGCGCGACGCACTTGACCTTGATGGCCTGAACGAGGGGATTAAGGATGAACTGGGCTTTGGCCGGTTCTACGCAAGCGGTGCGGCGGTCATCACGCTGGCGATCCAGTTGGGCGGTGACGATGTGTTGAAACAGATCACGGATGGTGCGGCACCGGCCGATATCCTTGCGCAGGTCGTTGGCACAAACGACAGATCGCAACTGATCAGCGCGGCCAAGGCGCAATTCGACCCCGACGATACGCTTGCCACCCGCGCAGGCAAACTGGCGCGGATCGCGGAAACAGAGCCCGACATTTTCTGAAACCCAACCACCATTCACCAAAGTCACGACCAGCGGTGAGAGGCCCTTTCGCCGCTGGTTTTATGCGACATTTGCTGCCATCAGCAGCCGCATGGAACTTTGGATTCCCATCACCATCGGGGCCGCGTTGGCGCAAACCGTGCGGTTCACGCTGCAGAAACACCTCAAGGCCACGCAGCTATCGACGGCCGGGGCGACGTTCGCCCGTTTCATCTATTCCGCGCCGCTCGTCGCGGTCATCGCCATCGCATACGCGACGACGACAGGGCAGGGCGCGCCGCAAATCCCATCACAATTCTGGCCTTACATGCTGGCGGGTGGCACGTCGCAAATTCTGGCCACCATGTGCGTCGTGGCCCTTTTCGCCCACCGCAACTTCGCCGTTGGGATAACGTTCAAGAAAACCGAAGTGTTGCTGAGCGCGCTTTTCGGCTTCGTCCTGTTGGGCGACATCGTCACATGGCCTGGCTTGATCGCCATGTGCATAGGCTTTGCCGGGGTGTTGTTGCTGTCGGACCCGCCGGACGGGGTGGGGCCGTGGCATCAGCGGATATTCAACAGGGCCACCGCGCTGGGGCTGGGGGCTGGGTTGTTGTTCGGTATCTCGGGCAACGGCTATCGGGGCGCATCGCTGTCGCTGGGTGACGGGGATTTCTTCTATCGTGCCATCATCACGCTGGCCTGCGTGACGGCCTTTCAGACCATCGCCATGACGCTGTGGCTGGTCTGGCGTGAACGTGGGCAGATCACGCGGGTTTTCAAGGCGTGGCGGATTGCGGGGCTTGTGGGGCTGAGCAGCATGATCGGCTCGATCTGCTGGTTCAGCGCGTTCACCTTGCAGAACGTGGCCTATGTCAACGCGCTGGGACAGGTGGAACTGCTGTTTTCACTAATCATCGGCGCGCTGGTCTTTGGGGAAAAGGTCACGGCACGGGAATGGCAGGGGCTGCTCCTGCTGACCGGCAGTATCGTATTGCTGGTGCTCGTCGCCTAAAGCAGGCGCTTGTTTCCCAGGCGGGCGACCAAATGCGCTTCGTCATCATTGCGAAAGAACGGCACGCTCGCCGGAGGATCGTCCCGTTTGATCCGGGTCACAAGCTCAGCCAGGACCACCTGTGTGATGAACGGCAGGTCGAATTCGCGGGCGCGTGCGAGTGGCACCCATTGCAGATGCGATAACTCATCTTCGGCACGGCTGAAATTATCCGGGTCGCTGCGCAGGTGATTGGCATATGCCAGAAAAAACCGCGCATCGAACCGGCGGGACCGCCCGCGCGGGGTCACCGCACGGAAGAAAAATTCGAGCGCTGCACCGCTGGGCTGATGGCCCGTCGCCGCATAGCCGCGCCACCCTTGGGGAGGGTCGTCCCATGTGGCGGGGTGGCCAAGGATCAGCCCCGTCTCTTCCCACAACTCGCGGATCGCGGCTGCGATCAGGGTATTGGGTGGTACATCGCTTTGTTCTGCCAGGCGGCCGTTATTCAATTCATCGGCCGGGATCACCGGGACCGCACTATCGCTTTCATCGACGGCGCCTCCGGGAAAAACGAATTTGCCGGGCATGAATGCCGCGTCGCGGCCCCGCTGGCCCATCAGCACAGAGGGGGAGGTTTCGGCATCGCGCAACACGATCATGGTCGCCGCATCGCGGATCTGGGTCTTGTCCATCACGCCTCCCCTGGTGGTCGGGTCAGGCGTTTTGTCCGAACCCATGCATGCGTCTGGCCCATTGGATACCAACAATCATCCCTTTGAACCGGGGCAAAAGGTAAAGCGACAGGACCACGGCGCCAATAGCTAAAACAGTCGCCATGACCAACGGTTCAGGGCGCAGATGTACCCACATCAGATGCATCACGAAACCAAGGATATGTGCGACGATCAGGATGGTCAGATAGGCGGGGCCGTCATCGGCGCGATGGTGGTGCAATGCCTCGTTACAGACGGGGCAACGGTCGGTGACCTTAAGATACCCTTCGAACATCACGCCATCGCCGCATTGGGGACAGCGGCAGCGCAGCCCACGCCAAATCGCGGGCTTCATCGGGCGGTCGTCCTTGGTGGCGGAAATGTCGGGCATGGCGGCCTCTTGGTTCGATTAAGGCCCACATGACCCATTCGTCCGGATTTTGAAAGAGCCAGCACAGCTGTCGCGGCGGCGTGTCGCGCTTGTCAGAAAAAATGTGCCAACCCGCGACGGAAACGGCTCATCGGGCCGTTGAAGTCATATCAGCCGCCCCAAAACAGGGCGGTGCAAAGCAAAGAGGTAGATGAAATGAAAACGAATACTCTCGTCGGTTTTGCGCTGGCAGGTCTGGTGGCCATCGCGGGTGCCGCGCAGGCGGACAATCATCGCGAGCGGCCCGATTTCGCGACACTGGACGCGAATGGCGACGGCGCGCTGACCCAAGAGGAATTGCGTACGCAGGCAGCCGCGCGTTTCGCCGCGCGCGATACCAACGGCGACGGGGCTTTGTCGGCAGAAGAGTTGCGGGCGGTTGCGGCGGAGCGGGCCAGCAGGCGAACTGCGGGGATGATCGAACGGCTCGATCAGAACGGTGACGGGCTGCTGCAACAGACCGAGCTTGAGGCGCGCGGATCGCAGCGAGCCACCCGCTTGTTCGAACGCGCCGATAGCGATGGCAACGGCACGATCAGCGCCGAGGAATTCGGGGCGATCAAGGATAATACACGCCGTCGCGGGGGGCGTGGTTGATCCTGCAGATAACGGCGGACATGTGGATGTCCGCCGATTGCCACATGGACCGGTTGCCGCTAGCAGGGTCGCCAATGAACGCCACACCTGCGAATGTGTCCGACGAGGCGCTGCTGATCGCCTTTGCCAAGGGCGATCAGCGGGCGGCGCGCCATTTGGCCGATCGGCTGTTACCACGCGCCCTTGGGCAGGCCGCGCGGATGCTGTCGGACCGGGACGAGGCCGAGGATGTGGCGCAAGAGGCGATGATGCGACTATGGCGCATCGCCCCCGATTGGCGGCAGGGTGAGGCGCAGGTTTCGACCTGGCTCTACCGGGTCGTGGCCAATCTTTGCATCGACCGGCTTCGGCGCAGGCGTGGTCGTGTCGGACTGGATCAGGTTGATGAGCCGCGGGACGAAACGCCCGAGGTGACCGCGCAGATGCAGTCGCAGGCGCGGCTGCGCGCCTTGTCCGATGCGCTTGCGCAACTGCCCGAGCGGCAGGCGCAGGCCGTCGCGTTGCGGCATCTAGAGGGGCTGTCCAACCCCGAAATCGCGCAAATCATGGACATCAGCGTGCGCTCGGTCGAAAGTCTGACGGCGCGCGGGAAACGCGCCCTGACCGATCTGATGGCCGGGCGCAAAGCGGAATTGGGATATCAGGATGAGTGATCGGAACGACGACAGACTGGATGATATATTCGCCGAGGCGCGCGCGGTCTCGCCGCCGGTGAGCGGGGATCTGATGGGGCGCGTCCTCGCGGACGCGGCGCGCATGCAGCGCTCTTCGGTCTGGTGGCGGATAAATGATCTTCTGGGCGGTTGGCCCGTTCTTGGCGGCTTGACTGCGGTCACCGTGGCTGGCCTTTGGTTAGGTATTGCGCCTCCCGCGGCCTTTGGTGATCTGACCGCTGCAATGACGGGCGACAATCTGCAGGTCAGCCTTTTCGCGGACGCGAGTTGGCTAACATTGGAAGGCGTGGTGGATGGCTGAAATGCAAGGCAAAGGACCGCGCAAGATGTGGCGAATCGTTCTTGTCGCTTCTCTTGCGTTGAACCTGCTGATTGTCGGGTTCTTCGTCGGCACGGCCCTGTCGGGACGCGCAGATGGACCATTGCGCGGTCTGGAACTCGGGCCCGGTCCGTTTGCCCGCGCGCTGGCACCCGACGAACGTCGCGCGGTACTCCGGGCGATACGACGGGGTGAGCGTCTTCCGCGTGCGGAATTGCGGGAAAACATGCAGGCATTGGTGACGGCATTGCGGGCAGAGCCGTTCGATGCCGACAGCGTGGATCAGGCCATGCGCGTCCAACGTGATCGGCTGGCGCAGTTGCAGGATGACGCACAGACAGCCTTGCTGGCACAGATCATCGCGATGACACCGGAACGGCGCGCCGCCTTCGCCGACCAGTTGGAAGCCGAAATGACACGGCGGCCCCGCCTGCGTCCTTCAGGCGGCTGACCTGCTCATCGCGACCTGATTTCGCCCTGCTGACTTGGCGGCATAAAGCGCCGCATCAGCCCGTTCGCACATGCGATCAAAGTCGAATTCCGTTGTCTGTACCCGACCCGTTGTCGTTACGCCGACCGACGTGGTCACCCGCAATTTCGGGCCGACCTCTCCAAGATCGAAGCGTCGTTCATTGACGATGCGGCGCAGACGATCGGCAGCGGCGTGGGCCTGCATGGCGGTCGTGCGCGGCATGGCGATCAAAAACTCCTCGCCCCCAACGCGGGCGACCAGATCGATGGCCCGCAAATTCTCGCGTAATCGGTCTGCCACCTGCACCAGCACCTGATCCCCCGCCGCATGGCCATGGCGATCGTTGATTGCCTTGAAATGATCGAGGTCCAGCATCATGATGGCCAACTCCCGCCCCGCCTTGCGTGATTGTTCGGCCATGCGGGCAAGATGGGCGGCGACGTAGCGACGATTGTAGAGGCCGGTCAGCGGATCGGTGACGGCAGCCTGCAAACCGTTGCGCACCCTGTCACGCAAACGATCCTGTCGTTGTTTCTGGCGGATCAGGGCCTTGGCCCGCAAGGTCAATTCCCCTTCTGAGACGGCCCCGATCACGATGTCGTCGGCACCCAGATCAAGGAACATCGCCGCGATATCCTGCTCCCCCGGCGGGACCATGATCAGTTGCGTTGATTGCCGCGTCTCGTTGCGTGATCGCAAATCGGACACCAGACGGAAAAGATCGTTTTGGTAAGCCCCGATATGCGTACAATCGACGACGAACAAATCCGGCTGGGGGCGCTCGCCAACCGCTTTCAGCGCCGCCTTTTGCGATAAATGCCGAATCGACGGCCCCAATCCTGTGCGAAGCATGTCGGCGAGCATCACGTTCGATGTCTCTTCCGGTGTGACAAGGGCCACATGTGTCGCCGCTTTGAATGCGACCTGCTGCTCTTCAAACCCAAGCGCACGGCTCGTTCCATCGCGCAACGCCAATTCCTGTCCCGCACCCCGGGCGCGCAACAGGCTGCGAATGCGTGCCAGAAGCAATGTGTCATGCATGGGCCGCGGCAACACATCGTCCGCACCTGCATCAAGGGCTGCAAACCGGGCCTTGGCCGTGTCCGCAACGCCGACGGCGATGATCGCGATGCCCGATGTGGCATAATCCGCTTTCAAGCCACGGCAAAATTCGTGATGGGATTCGACCGGATCCGACAGATTGATCAAAATCAGGTCAGGGCGGTTCGCGGCGATGATCGCCTCTGCCTCGATCCGGCTGGAACAGGCATCGACGCTGAATTGCGCCGACAACATCTTGACCTTCAGAACGATACGATTGGTCGCAACAGTGTCGATAATCAGGATCCGACCGGACATGCAAAGCATCCTCTGGGTGGACAAAGCCACGTGAATGATGACAAGCAATTTCTGACTCAATGGTTAAAGAAACGTTTCCAAGAGCCCAGGACACGCCATGGACAGCGAAGCCGCGCAAACAATCGCCTATCAGGCCCTCGGTTGGCTGGCTGGAAACGATGAACTGTGTCCGGTCTTTCTGGGGGCGACCGGCGGCAGCGCCGAGGACATGCGCGCCCAGGCAGGTGATCCGGCCTTCCTTGCATCGGTGCTGGAATTCATCACCATGGATGATGCCTGGGTCATCGCCTTTTGCGACAGCATCGGTCTTGAATATGACGCGCCGCTTCGCGCCCGCTACGCACTGCCGGGGGCCGAAAGTGTCCATTGGACCTGACCCGGCATCACGCCCGATGATCAAAGGTATTCTTTTCGACAAAGACGGCACGCTCTTTGATTTCAATGCTACCTGGGGCGCGTGGACGCGACGGATGTTGGCGGACGAGGTCGGCGATGATCCCGAGCGGCTAGACAGACTGGCCAAGGTCATGGGTTTCGACACTGCGAACGAACGGTTTTTCCCCGGCAGCGTTGTCATCGCCGCGACGGTGCATGAAACGGCAGAGGCGATGCTGACCGTCCTGACCGATACGGACAAGGAAACACTTGTCGCACGGATGAGAACCGCCGCGACCAAAGTGATCCAGAAAGAGGCAACGCCACTGCGACCTTACTTCGATGATCTGCGATTGGATGGCCTGCGCCTTGGGATCGCGACCAATGATGCGGAAGTCTCCGCGCTGGCCCATCTCGAACGGGCCGGCATTCGCGACCATTTCGATTTCATCGCAGGCTACGACAGCGGGCATGGCGCGAAACCGGGACAGGGCCAGATGCACGGCTTCTGCGCCCATACAGGCCTGACCCCCGACCAATGCATCATGGTCGGCGACAGCCTGCATGATCTGGAAGCGGGACGTGCAGCGGGGATGATGACTATCGGTGTGCTGACCGGCCCCGCCCCGGCGGAAGAACTGGCCCCCAAGGCCGACCAGGTCCTGCCCACCATTGCCGACATACCCGATTGGCTGCGGTCACAAAACCTCGTCTGATTCCGCCACCGACACATCCTGTCGTTTTTGCCGCATCTTTCCGCCCATCACAGTGGCAGCCTTGCTGCAAAGGGGAAGGACGATGGCGGACGGAAGACCAAGGCGACGGGGCGGTGGCCGGGCAGGGGCGGCCGACAGGCGCGGCAGCGCCGCGATCGAACAGATGCCGTGGCGTGTGCCGCTCAACACGGACCGGCCAACCGAACCACTGACCGAGGAAGGCGTACAGGCGATCCATGATGGGGCCATGCGTATTCTCGAAGACATCGGGATCGAGTTTCTGCATGACGAGGCACTCGCGCTGTTCAAACAGGCGGGCTGCACCGTCGAGGGGACCAATGTGCGTATGGGGCGCGACTGGGTGATGGAAATGCTCGGGCATGCGCCCGCCCAATTCGATCTGACCCCGCGCAATCCGGACCGTAAGATCACGATGGGCGGCGGACACATCCTGTTCGGCAACGTGTCCTCGCCGCCCAACTATTTCGACCTCGAAATCGGCAAAAAGGTCTCTGGCACCCGGGCGCAATGCGCCAATCTCCTGCGGCTGACCCAGTATTTCAACTGCATCCACTTCGCCGGTGGCTACCCGGTCGAGGCGGTCGATATCCACGCCTCTGTCCGGCACCTCGACATCGTCCATGACAAGCTCTTGCTGACCGACAAGGTCGTCCACGCCTATTCGCTCGGGCAAGAACGGGTCGAAGACGTGATCGAGATGGTCAAGATCGCAGGCCAGCTCAGCGAGGAAGACTTTGCCGCCAAGCCGCGTATGTACACCAACATCAATTCGACCTCGCCGCTCAAACATGACGACCTGATGATCGACGGCTGCTTGCGCTGCGCACGGCGCGGGCAGGCTGTGATGGTCACACCCTTCACGCTTGCCGGGGCCATGGCGCCGGTGACGATGGCCGGGGCCGTTACCCTGTCGATTGCCGAGGCGATCAGCGCGATCGCGCTCTTCCAATATGTCCGTCCCGGTGTGCCCAGTGTGATCGGCACCTTCACCAGCAACGTTGATATGAAATCCGGTGCACCCGCTTTTGGCACGCCTGAATATATGCGGGCGACACAGATGACCGGGCAAATGGCACGTTTCTACGGTCTGCCGATGCGCGCCTCGGGCGTTTGCGCGGCGAACGTGCCCGACGGGCAAGCCATGTGGGAGACATCGAACTCACTCTGGTCCGCGGTGCAGTCGGGTGCCAACATCGTCTATCACGCCGCAGGTTGGCTGGAGGGCGGATTGATCGCCTGTCCGGAAAAATTCGTGATGGATTGCGAAGTCTTGCAGATGATCCAGCGCTATATGGAACCGGCCATCACTGACACGGCCCCTGACGCGATCGCCATCGACGCAATCAAAGAGGTCGGTCCGAACGGGCACTTCTTCGGAATCGACCACACGCAGGAACGGTATGAGAAAGCCTTTTACCAGCCCTTCATGTCTGATTGGCGGAATTTCGAAGCATGGGAAAATGCAGGCAGTGTCTGGACGGCAGAACGGGCGCACCACACCTTCAAAAAGATACTGCAGGATTTCGAAGCGCCGCCGATGGATATTGCCGTCAAAGAAGAACTCGCCGATTTCGTCGCGCGGCGCAAAGCCGAGGGCGGGGCGCCGACGGACTTCTGACTACACCTGTCCCGGGCATGACCCGGGACCTCAACCGCTGATTTACCGTGGGTAAGATGGGTGCTCGCACCCATCTACGCTTATCCCCCCAAACACTCCACAAACCCATCCGCCAACCGGCGCATCGTCTGCGCATAAAGGTCTGGACCGGCGTCCAAACCGGCACCGATCGCGTCGATCTGAACGGTCCGCAGATCGGTGTCTTCGATCACGACGGTTGCCCAGCGATCACCGATCGCCACGTCGCTGAACACACACACGACGTTTTGTTCGGCCAAACTATCGCGCAGGGCAGCCACTTGTGCGGGGCCGGGCGTGCGACCGTCGACACCAGAAATGGCGGCAGATGCGTTCAGCCCGTACCGTACCTCGAAATACTGGTATCCGTCATGGGGCAAGATGTAGGCGGCATTCGCCACCGGAGCGATGTCCGCGGCGATGTCGGCATCCAGTGCATCCAGCGATTCCGCGGCCGCCACTGCATTGGCTGCATAGGTTTTGGCATTCTCTGGATCAGCTTCGGACAGGGCGTCGGCGATGGTCGCCAACCACAATTTCGCGATCGCCGGGTCGGTCCAGGCATGCGGGTCGAAATCGCCGTGATCATGGTGGTCATGGCCTGCATGCTCCGCCTCTTCGTGGCCGTGATCGTCTTCCTTGGCATGATCGTCATGGTCTGCATGATCATCGTGGCCATGGTCATCGTGGGATGCATGCTCTTCATGATCATCATGATCATCATGATCATTATGATCATCGTGATCGCCATCCGCACCCGCTTCGCGGATCGGCAACCGCTCCCACCCTTCGGTGTCGAGCAGGGTCAGGCGCGCCGCACCCGGCGCCAATGCATCCAACGTTTCTTCCAGCCAAGGTGTCAGTCCATCACCGACCCAAATCACCAGATCGGCGTCGGACAACCGCTGCCCGTCACTTGGGCGCATGGCAAAATCGTGTGGATCGGCACCCGGCGGCAGCAGCACATTCGGCGTCCCGACATCGCCCATCACCTGCGCCGTCAGACTATGGACCGGCGCGAAATCCGTCATCACGTTAGGGGCCGCGCAAAGGGCGGCAGGTGCAACACTCAAAAGGGCAATCAAACGAATCATATGCGGAGTCCTTGTGGATTGATATCGATGGGGGGTATAAGATGTATGTTATAACATAACAAGGCGACGAATTTGGAGCGAAATCCAACGGGCTTTACCGCCCACGATCACAATGGCTGTGTCGATGCGGCGCTCCAGGCAGCTGAAAAAGCCTGCACCGAGCGCAAGCTGCAGTTGACGCCAACCCGTCGGCGTGTGCTTGAAATCCTTCTGGAGAGTCACGCGGCGATGGGCGCTTATGACCTGCTTGCGCGGCTCGATGCAGAGGGGCTCGGTTCCAAACCGCCCGTCGCGTATCGCGCTTTGGGCTTTCTTGTCGAACAAGGCTTCGCCCACAGGATCGAACGGCTGAATGCCTTCGTCGCTTGCGCCCATCCCGGCGCGACGCATGATCCGGCCTTCATGATCTGCCGTAGCTGTGGGAAAGTCGCAGAGGCAGATGCCGACGCAACCATGAACGAAACAGCCGCCCAAAGCGGGTTCCGGATCGAACAGACCGTGATCGAGGCAGAAGGTCTGTGCCCCCGTTGCCAGCCAGAGACACGAAAATGACCTTGATCCGCGCCGAGAACATTTCGCTCAGCTATGGCGGGCACCACGTCCTGCAGGACGTGGACCTGCAGCTGCAAAAGGGCGAAATCGTTACGATCGTCGGGCCCAACGGCTCGGGCAAATCGACGCTTCTGAGGGTCCTTTTGGGTGCCCTTCGCCCACAGACCGGGCGGATCACCCGACAACAGGACCTGCGCATCGGTTATGTCCCGCAAAGACTGCATATCGATCCGACATTGCCGATGACGGTCACACGTTTCCTCAATCTGCCGCATCGGATCGAAAAGCAGGCGGCGCTGCGGGCACTGACCGCCGCTGGTGTGCCCAATCTCGGGGGGCGGCAGATGTCCGACCTGTCCGGCGGGCAATTCCAGCGGGTGCTCCTTGCCCGCGCGATCCTCGAACGACCGGATATCCTGATGCTGGATGAGGCGACGCAAGGCCTCGACCAGCCGGGGTCTGCTGCGTTCTATCAACAGATCGACGATGTCCGGCGCGAGATCGGATGCGCCGTCCTGATGGTCAGTCACGAACTGCACGTGGTGATGAGCGCGTCCGACAGGGTCATTTGTCTCAACCGGCATATCTGTTGCGAAGGCACGCCCGAGGTTGTCTCGGCCGCACCCGCCTATCGTGAACTCTTCGGCACCGGAACGGGCGGGGCGCTGGCGCTTTATCGACATGACCACGATCATCACCACCACCATCAAGAGGCGGCAGAGTGATGCTTGACGATTTCCTTGTCCGCGCCGCCCTTGCCGGGCTTGGCACGGCGGTTGCAGCGGGGCTGTTGGGATGCTTCGTCGTCTGGCGACGGATGGCGTATTTCGGTGACGCGACGGCCCATGCGGCGATCCTCGGTGTCGCCCTCGCGCTTGCCTTCGACATCACGATTTTCGCCGGCGTCGGCCTGATCGCGTTGACGATGGCACTACTGATCACAGCCATGGCCAGTGGCAGGGAATCCGTTGATACGCAACTTGGTGTGCTGGCGCATTCCGCACTCGCCCTGGGCCTTGTGACGGTCACGCTCATCCCGGGGCAGCGGATCGACCTGGACGCTTATCTGTTCGGCGATGTGCTGACCGTGACGCGCACCGACCTGGCCGTGATCTGGATCGGCGCGGCGATCATCGGTTTGGTTCTGTGGCATCAATGGGCGGCCATGCTCATCGCGACGCTCAATCCCGATCTGGCCCATGCCGCCAAAATCAACCCCCGAAAACAGCAACTGATCATCACACTTCTCCTCGCCGCTGTGGTCGCTGTGGCCATGAAAGTCGTCGGCGCGCTTCTGATCACCGCACTTCTGATCATTCCCGCCGCTGCCGCCCGCCGCTATGCGCGGACGCCGGAACAAATGGCGGTCTTCGCGGTCGGCATCGGCGGACTTTCCGCGCTGGGCGGGATCAGGGTGGCGTTGATGCTCGATACACCCGTCGGTCCGACGATCATCTGCGTCGCTGCAGCCATCTTTGCCGTTTCGACGATAACGGACCAGTTGCGCCGAATTGGCGCGTAATTGCCGCCGCTCTGACCATCCCATGCCATAGGCTTGCCGCGTTTCCACGTCACCGTCAGATTTGAACCAGAGGAGACAGCGGATGCGATTGGCAACGTACCTTATCGGCGCGGTTTTGGCGATGTCGGGCATGCAAGCGGCGGCCTGCACGACGCCTACGAATGTGAACACCATGGCGACCGAAATCGCGGCGGGCGTGAATGCCAGCCGTCGGGCCAACGGGCAATCCAGCCTGCAATTCAACCGGCGACTGGGGCAGGCGGCGATGCGGCATGCCTGCGATATGCAGACCAACAACTTTTTCGACCATCGCGGCTCTGACGGGTCCACCTCTCAGCGGCGGGTCCAGCGGGCGGGTTACAACGATTGCATCGTGGCCGAGAATATCGCCTGGGGCTATCCCCGGTCTTCGCAGATCATCAACGGCTGGATGAACTCGCCCGGACACCGGCGCAACATGCTGCACCCCCGGATCGAGGAATTCGGCGTCGCCATCACCGAAGGGCCGAAAGGGCCGTATTGGGTACTGGTGCTGGCGAAAAGCTGCTGAGGGTAGAGTGGGTAAAACCCACCTTAAATCGCCATCCAGATCGTCACCGGCCCATCGTTGGTCAGGTTGACGGCCATATCGGCCCCGAATGATCCAGCGGCCACCTCAATACCCAGATCGGCGATATCGCCGATGAACCGCTCATACAACCGCCGTCCCTCATCCGGTGCAGCGGCAGCGGAAAAGCCAGGCCTGTTGCCGCGCGACGTATCCGCAGCCAGCGTGAACTGACTGACGATCAGCGCCTGCCCACCGACATCGACCATCGACCGGTTCATCTTGCCCGCGTCATCCTTGAAAATGCGCAGCTTGCCGATCTTTGCGGCCAGCGCGGCTGATTGCGCGTCGCTATCGCCCTCCATCGCACAAATCAGGATCAACAGACCCCGGCCGATCTCTCCAATAACTGCGCCATCCACCGAAACCGAGGCCTCGGATACACGCTGGACCAGCGCCCTCACAGCTCTTTCGCCCATGGTGGGTTCGCGCCTGCGCGGCTGACCGTCACGGCGGCGACTTTTGCGCCAAAGCCAAGCGCTGCGATGATCGTCTGCTCATCGAGGGTTGCGATCGCATCTTTGAGAAGCGCGCCGTCGCGATGCAACGACGCAAGAACCCCCGCATTGAACGTATCCCCCGCACCGACGGTATCGACAACCTCGGCCTTCTCGGCAGGCACAAACACCTCATGGGTCGCGCTATGGCCGGTCACCCCCTTTGCCCCTTCGGTGATGCAAACCAGCTTCACGCCCAGCCCCAAAACAGCGCGCGCCTGCGCGGCCATGTCCTGACCCGGCATGAACCACGCGAGATCCTCATCTGACATCTTGACGATATCGCATCGCCCCATCATCCGCATGATCCGGTCGCGATAGCGGGCCTCGTCCGCAATAAACGACGGACGCACATTGGGGTCCATCATCACGACAGCATCGTGTGCGATCCGTTCCATCAACGTCTCATATGCATGCGCGCAGGGCTCGACCGCCAGTGAAATCCCCCCGAAAAACGCAGCCTTCGGGGCCGCATCTGGCAGATCGTGGGCCGTCAGCATCCTTCCCGCGGTATTCTCGTCATAGAACGCATAAGACGCCTGACCATCGGTCAGGGTCACGAATGCAAGGGTCGTCGGGCGATCACTTAAAGCGGCCAAACCTGCATCCACGTTCGATGCCTCAAGCCCATCCCGCAGCACATCGCCAAACAAATCCAACGAAAGGCCCGAAAAGAACTGCACCGGCGCGCCTAACCGCCCCAACGCAATCGCCGTGTTGAACACCGCGCCGCCTGCATGCGGGGCAAAGGCCCGCTCTCCGTCGGCCGTTTCCCGCGGCAACATGTCGATCAGGGCTTCACCGCAGCAAAGGATCATCTCGGGCACTCCAACCTTACTGGCTGTTAGCGATAACAAACCCGGCAATCCCCGCCAAGATCAAACCAACGACAACTGCAATCGCGATCTTCCACGCCGAATAGGGGCGTTCCCCCTGCACCCGGCCCGTGCGGCCATTGACGACAAAGCGATAGCTCTTGCCACGATACTTGTATGCGGCCAGCCAGACCGGCAGCAGGATATGCTTGAAGGTGATATCGCGCACCGCCGTGTCGACGTCATGCACCCGCTGTTCATCCCCGCCGATATCGTATTTCACGTCGCGCAGGATCATGCGGTCCATGTAAACCCGCGCCTCCGAAAAGCCGTCGACCAGCTCCACCTGATACCCTTCCGCCCGGAATCCGGCGAGGTATTCAGGATTGTACGGCTCGAGCGCCGACAGATCCCAAGGCTCCAGCGCGTCAGTGTATTTCTTCGGTAAGGAATGCGAGGCCAACACAAGCACATCATCAAAAAATCGTGCCACGCGCCCTGACTTGCTGCGCCACCGCGTCCGGCGGACGCGGACCTGCTTGCGCTTGCCATCGCGCACGACGGTCTTGGTTTCGTAATAATGCGTGCCCCGCTGCCCGCGATAGCTGCTTTTTGTATCCGCATCGAAGGTCCAATAGGGCACATAGATGCCATTCATCCGGCGCCCCTTCCGGGCGTAGTCAGTCAAACCATTGGGGGCAAACCACAGGCTGCCCAGCCAATCGGTCAACGCCGACCGGGCTTGTCCTTCCTCCAACTCAAACGGTAGCAGCCCCCGCGGCTTGATATGGCGATGCGTGCCGGTCCCCGTCACGACGGGCGTCGCACAGAACGGACACTCGGCGGCATGTGTATCGGCGTCAAACTCGGTACTCGCGCCGCAATTCGGGCAGGTAATGACGCGGGTTTCCTCGATATCCTCTTCCGCCAGTTGGTGATCGATGGCTTTCTGGAAATCCAGTTCCTTGATCCCGCTGGCCAGCGACCGCGTCGTCTCAATCGGCTGCACATTCCCGCAGTGGTCACAGACCAGACGATGATCCCCCGGATCGAACCGCAGGTCCGACCCGCACGTGTCACAGGGAAAATGCGTCTCAAGCTCGGCCATTACAGCATCTTGTGCAGAAAGCGGGGCGTCATCACGCGCAGCGCCCCATCATACAGCGCATTGTGGCGCCAGAAATGAAACAGGCCATGAAAGGTGGCCGCAGCCAGCAACACCAAAAGCGACGTCCAGGCGGCGCGATCTTCGATCCATCCCAGCAAGGCCGCCATATTCAACACGACCGAGACCGCCAGCAAAGCGTACATGCCACGATGCATCCACGGATAGGCCGCGCGCAAACCACCCTGCAGCTTCGGGCCCGGCTTGCCCATCATGCCTTTGATCATCGCAATGCCTACCCAAAGTCCGCCGGCGGTAACAAAAATCCAACGCACAACCACATCCGCCGTCCCGCCCTTGACCATGATCAGGACCAGCATGAGCACCGACCAGTGCAGCAGGATCGTCAGGCGACGGCGGGTCATAGATACCGATGCAGTATTTTCGGCGCCATGATCCGCAGCGCATTGTCGCGCAGCCAGAGATGACGCCAGATGTGAAACCCGGCATGGGCCGTGACCAGCCCGCCCAGCAGATAGAATTCGTAAATGTGAAACTGCCCGATGATTTCATTCGCGCGCGGCCATCCCATAGGCGGGGCGATCGGCAGGAACCCTCCGGCCTTGAGCAGCTTCGATGACGTCAGACCAAGCAGAAAGCCGGTAATCGCCACGCCCCACAGCCCCCAGACGATCGCGGTATTCAACACCCGATGCACGATCCTGCCGCGCGGCCCCAGCTTTGGCCCCGGTCGCCCGGCCAGACCACGGCGCGCGTAATCCGCCATCCAGATCAGCGAGACGGTCACAAAGATCAGCGCCAGAACCGAATGAAACTGAAACGCCGCAGGCCCAAACGGCACCACATCATCCGGCGTCACCAGAATGAACCAGATCAACAAGGGCAACATCAGCACATGACCCAGCTTCAACAGGGTACGGCGGCGTGGAACAAGACGGTCGAACATAAGCCAACCATAGGGCAGGGCGATCAAATGTCAGGTTCCGGGCGGTGGCGGCGGCATGACCGTGAACAGATGCGCCAACTCGGTGACCTCCTCGGCCTTCATCCAGCCATCCTGGCCCTGGGTCCAGACCATACTCTCGCGGCTCAGGCTCCCATCGGTCACCTTCCGGCCCATCGCCGCCTTGGAAAAAGGACCGCTGACCTCACCGCCCTCGGCAATATGCCAGACATGTTCGACAGGTGGCGGTGGCGGGGCCGGCGGCGCGGGCAGTGCCGCATGCGGACGCGCGCCCCATGGTCCGGCCATGGTCATATTGCCCATCTGCATGCCCAGACCGGCGCCCATGCCCATCCCCATGGCATTGCCAGCGGCAGACCCCTCCATGGTCATCGCCTCGGCGGCTTTCCACTTCATGTGGTCATCGAGGTTTCCAGCTACTCCGCGCGATGTCCGCTCATCCAGCGCCTTTTCGACGGCAGGCGGCAGGCTGATATTCTCGATATACAATTCGGGGATCGTCAGCCCGTATTGCTGCATCGTCGGGTCAATCGCATCGGCAATCAGCTTGCCTACGTCACCCGTATTCGCTGCCATATCCAGCACAGGAATACCCGACGCGGCAATGGTCCGCGAGAATTCCTGCACGATGATGTTGCGGATCTGATAGCTGATCTCGTCGCGGGTAAACTCGCCATCCGTCCCCACAATCTCGCGCAGGAAGACAGCGGGATCGGCGACCTTCACAGTATAGGTCCCAAAAGCGCGCAGGCGGGTCGGGCCAAACTCGGGATCGCGCAGCATGATCGGGTTCTTCGTCCCCCATTTCAGATCACCAAAGCGGGTCGTGTTGACAAAATAAATCTCGGACTTGAACGGACTTTTGAACCCATGATCCCAGTGCTGCAGGGTCGTCATGATCGGCATGTTGTTGGTCTCGAGCATGTAAAGCCCCGGCATGAACACATCCGCGAGCTGCCCCTCATGCACGAACACAGCGGCCTGCCCCTCACGGACAGTCAGCTTCGCGCCATACTTGATCTCATGGCCCTCACGCTCAAACCGCCAGACCATGGTGTCGCGGGTGTCATCGGTCCAATGGATAACGTCGATGAACTCACCGGTCAGAAAATCGAAAATGCCCATGGTTAGCCTTTAGGTTTTTGCACTGCGGATGGCGCGCTTGATGGCAATTTTGGCTTTGGCGGGGCTGGTCTGGATGCAGCCGGATTAGCTTGGACACCATTTGTCGAACTCGATGTACCGGGCTTTGCTTGGTAGCCATCAAAAAGGAATGTGCGGCTGTCACTGGTCATCTGGGTTCGTCTCCTCATCCAAAAATTCGATCGATCTTACGTTTGCCAAAGATATCAGGCCAGACCTTCCGGGACTTTGTTCGATCCATGCATCATCTTCACCGACTACATATAGGCGCTCCAAGTAAATGTCGCTACGTGCTTCATCAGTTGCTGCGAGGGAGTTCTCACCAAAGTATCCACGGATCACAACACCATCTTCGAAAGTTATGATAACGAAACCCGGCGGTCGGTTATGCCCAAAGGCAAAATCATGTGCTTTCTCGGCAGGATGTAAAATAGGCGCCGATAATCGACGCAAAATTGCATTGTTCCAGCCGCGGGACAGATTGAATCCCAGCAAGAGGCCGATCATCGTGGGTAGAACAAGTATCTCAAGATAGAATGTGACCGCAGCATCGAATGTTGGCAAACCCATCAGGAGCCAAAGATAAGCGAGCAATGCAAATAGCGTTTGGTTAATCAGCGAGAATATAAACGCTTCGATGATTAACTCGCCGGATTTGACGCGAAGGCCTGTTACAAAACGCGCTCTTACCGCGATCACGATGTAACCCGCGACGAGATAACGAGCGAAGAATTCGAAAGTTTCCGGTGAGAGAAGCTGGCCCACTAACTGGCCCCCTCGGCCAATATCTGCCTTGCCAACCGTCGTGCAATCGGTGCGGCCTCATTCGGGCGCATCCCCGTTTGCAACGCGGGATTATACAGCATCCGCAGCAACAGCTCATCATGCGTCGTCAGTAGCCCGAATTCCTCGTCATCATTGAAAATCGAAGGCCGCGCCTGCGGGCTGTCATTGGCCAGACCCATGCCCTGCGCCAGCTCTTCGTGAATGCAGGCCGCGCGCATCAGATTGGGATGCTCCGCCCGGATAATGGCCACCGCTTGCTGATATTGCGCGCCGCCCGGCGCGAACGTGCCCACCACAAGGCAAAGCTGATCCCGCGGCAGGTTCAGGATAGCGCGCAGGCTGGTATCACTGATCCCGGGAATGATCTCGCGCAGCCGGTCAACGGACGCGCGCCGATCATCTTCGTTCCAGAACAGTACGTAATAGTTGGGGCTCTGATCCGTCTGCGTAATCCGCACCCCGGTCAACCGCGACAGACGCGCGGCATAGCTGGCCACGCTGGTTTCATCCATTGCCCGTTGTTCCAGCGGCACCGACGGCCCAAACTCAACCGACATGCGAATGGGCTGCTCCCATCGGCGCAGGCGCGACACGGTCGCTTGCGGGCTGCGGAAATCGCTGTCGTCGCGATATTCGTTGAACAGGGCGATCCGCACAAAATTGCGGCCTAACTGCGCCGCTGTAAACGGCGTATCCGGTCCGCCCCCATCGCCGCGCAACAATCCTTGGGTCAGCAGATCGCTCTGTAAACGACGGTAATAGACGGCAAGCGCGCGGCTGGTCTCGCTTGGCGGAACGACAACCGGCTCTGTGGGTGGCGCAACCACCGGCGGTTCCGGCGGTGCTGGTGGTGGCACAGTCTGAAACAGGTCATCACATCCCGCCAGCAGGAGCGTCGCGCCGATCAGCGCAACCCGCAAAATATGCTGACGGGGTTGCTTCATCACTCAGATGTCAGAGTCACCCGGCGCCGCGCTCGGGGTGCTGCGCGCCTTGGCAGAGGCAAGCGTCTGTTTCAACTCCGCTTCCATCTTGACCATCTCCGTCTCCGCCTCGGCGCGCTTGCGCTTACCCTCATCGGCAATCTCGAGGCTCTCGTTGATCGTCGCGATCAGATTGGCGTTCGCTTCTTTCACCGCCTCGATATCGAACACACCGCGCTCCATCTCCGTGCGGATTGCGCTGTTCGCCTGCCGCAGGTTCTCGGCATTCGCGGTCAGCAGCTCGTTCGTCAGATCATTCGCATCCCGCACAGCCGCCGCCGCCTCGGACGACCGCTGGATCGTGACAGCCTGCGCCAACTGCGTCTCCCAAAGCGGGACGGTGTTCACGAGCGTGGAATTGATCTTGGTGACCAGCGATTTGTCATTCTCCTGCACCAACCGGATCGATGGCAGGGATTGCATCGTCACCTGCCGGGTCAGTTTCAGATCATGCACGCGGCGCTCCAGATCGTCCCGGGCCGAGCGCAGATCGCGCAATTCCTGCGCCTTCATCACCGCCTGATCCTCCGGTGCCGCCTGCACCTCGGCCTCTTTCGCAGGGATCGTCTTGGCATCCAGATCGGCCACCTTTGCCTCTCCCGCCGCGATATACAGGCCAAGTTCATCATAGAACGTCAGCGTCTTTTCATACAGCATATCGAGGCTCTCGATATCCTTCAGCAGCACATGCTCGTGCTTCAACAGATCGTCCGTGATGTTGTCGATCTGGGTCTGCACCTCTTCGAATTTCGCGGCGAACTTCGCCATCGGGGCGGCACGGCCCAGCAGCTTTTCCCACCAACTCCGCTCACGGCGGACATCCAGCTCCGACACCGAGAACCCACGGATTGTCGTCACGATGTTGCGCAAGCTATCACCCGCAGGCCCCACATCCTTATTACGGACACCCGCCAGCATCGACTGGCTGATCTCCTGCAACTCCGCCTGGGCAGCCGACCCGAACGACACAATCGAATTCGTGTCGCTCATGTCCAGTTCAGCAATGCGTTTCGAAATCTCCGCGCTTGTCGGCGGATCGGCCTGTTCCATCGGCACGACCTCACCCTTGGGCTCGGGCAGGACCACGGCGGTGATCTTTTCCACATCGGCCAATGTGGCCTCGGCCCTTTGACGTATATCTTCAGACATTATTCAGTCCCCCTTTCGTTCAGGCGCACGCCTTCGCGTTGCAGCCTGTCACGTAAAACGTTGATTTCGATATCCATATCGCTGCGGTCATCCAGCAGCATCTTGTCCGTCTTGCTCGCGAAATTCTGTTCAAGATCATCCAGCAACGCCAGATACTTCGTCCGCGCATCGTCGTCCTTCTGGCGGCGATACAGATCGACAAACTTCACCGTCGCATCCCGGGCGCCCATCAAATAGACACCCAGAAACTTGCGCGCAGCAGTCAGGTCGCGCGGGTCTTCCTCGACCGTGCGGATCATCTTCTGCGCAATACCCTGAAAATCCGCAGCACGGCGCTTCAACTGGCGGTCGCCCAGCGTATCGATCTGACCTGCGATGACATCCAGATACGTCTCCGCCTCATCCACAACACGCGCAACACGATCCTGCTGGCGGGTGTCGATGCCCTCCATCTGTTTGTCGACCATAGGGTCGATGCCGAACGCGGCAACATGCAAACCACTGGCAGCGATCCCATACAGAACCGATCCAACCACGCCGGTATCACCCGTAAACGCAGCAATCGCAGCACCAAGCCCGGTCAAGGCCGCCGCCAATATCTTGCGCGGCAGGGCAGGGCGGCGCGCCACCTTCCGGGCATCATAGGCCGCCTCGGCCTTGATCCCTTCACGCAGCAACCACGCACCCAGCGTCAACACCGCGCCACCAATCAACCCAAGAACCAGCGCCTGCGGCCCCGCGCCAAGTGACGCAAAGACCAGCACGATGGGCGGTAAAAACAACAGGTTCGGCGCCAGCGAAGACCGCGGCACCGGCACCGCCGCATCCCGCGCGCCGGGGCTGAACTTTCCGCCAAAGCGTTGCGCCATCTCAGACCGCTCCCAGCCAGCCGGTGGCCAGACCGATCAGCAGGATGAACAGGACGACAAAGGCGATGCGTTGGAATGTACGGGGCATCGTATCTTCACCCTCGGGGCGGGCGAGACGGCCCACCGCGCTGATGACCGTGATCAAAGCCACAACCAGCGTGACAATAGCTGCCACCCCCAAAACCAGCATGATCAGACGAAACATCGGCCCCTCGCATCATTCCCTTTCCTTTCTCACATAGGTCCTTCGGCCCGCGATTGCGAGTGGCGCTGCAGCGCGGCGCGCTCGGCATTCAGCTTGCGGGTATAGCCCGATTGCAGGATCTCCACGGCAAAAAGGACGACGACGGCGAAATAGAAGGTCGATTTCGACATCGGCACGATCTCGCGATCGAAGACCTTCAATGCGAGGTCTTTGGCCTCTTCATGCGGCACGCCCATCGCCTCGACACCATGCACGGCGGCCTGACCGGCCTCGCCCAGCAGGACCACACCGACGATCAGCAGGATGAACAGGCCCAGCACCTCGTACATGCGGTTCTTTTCAAGAAAACGGGTCACACCATCCGCCAAGAGCAGCATGGCAAGACCCGACAGAATGATCGCCGTGGCAAGGATAGGCAGCACATCGGTGATCGCGATCGCCGACAGGACAGAGTCGAAGGAAAAGATCAGGTTCATGAACACGATCAACGCCACGACCTGCGCCGCCGATTTGCCCGATTTGCCTTCGACATCATGGCCCAGATGATCCATCGACAGCATGTGCGCGATCTCTTTGACCGCAGTATACATGATGAAAATTCCGCCGAAAATAAAGACGACCGTGGCAAAGTTGATGCCACCGGTGATCACACCCTCCCACTGGAATTCATAGAAAGGTTCCTGCAAGGCGCCGATCAGATAGACCATCAAAACCAGCAGGATCAGACGCATGGCAACAGCCAGAATGATCCCCCACCGGCGCACCGATTGCTGCTGCGCCACGGGTGCGCGTTTGCTCTCGATCGAAATATACAGCAGGTTATCGAACCCAAGTACGGCTTGCAGAAAGCACAACATCACCAGATTGGTCGCGTTCTCAAGCGTCAACAGGCTTGCAAAATCCAACGCCATGTCCCCCATCGTTTTGTTTTTTAACTACAATGCACAATGGTTGTGATGGAACAAGGGTTCAAGTTCGCGGGGTTTTCCCCCTTGAAAGGCTTGGTTGCGCGAAAGAGCGTCCAGGCGAAAGCGACAGGACACTTGCTGCGAATGACGGTTATGAGCCCTAAGCGCTTGATGTCTTGAGATACACTAACATCAGCTTTTCCGTTCTAAAGGGATGGCCAATGTAAACACGGTGCGATCTTCACTTGATGTCACATTGAGTTCACCGGAATGCGCCTTTGCGATCTGATCCGCGATGTAGAGTCCTAAACCCAGTCCTTGGAGAGAGGCACCCTCTTCGGTGCGTTCAAAGGGCTTGAATAGGTTTGGGATAACGTCGCCGGGAATTTTGTTTCCAGAGTTCCCGACCGATAGCACAAAAGAACCATCCGCTTTGTCGGTGACAACCGAAATAGGTTCATCCTGCGGCCCGTGCGTGACGGCATTGGCGACCAGGTTCGACAACAGTTGATCCAGTCGGGCGGCATCACACACCAACACATCCTCAAATTTAAATGACGTCTCAAACTTTCGCTCGGGGTGCGCAATCCTAATTTCATCGACCACGCATTCAAAACCTTTTTGCAGATTTTCGACCCGCCTCAGATCGACAGGGATGCCCCCACCCAGACGGGCCCTGGCAAAGTCCATGATGGTGTCGATCAGCTTCGCCATCCGTTCCGCACTGCCATCTATGGCTTTGAGAGTCGCGGCGATTTTTTCATCATGGGATTGTCGTAAGGCGATACGGACGGCCGAGCCGATGGCAGCCAGGGGATTACGCAGATCATGTCCCAGAATGGCGATGAATTGTTCGCGCAAGGCGGCTTCATCCTCAGAGGATTGCAGCGCGCGGACGTTCGCCTTGTCCTTTGTCACATCACGCGCACTGCAAACGAAAATGTCACCTTCGGGGACCGCAACCCAGGAAAGCCATCTATAGGAGCCATCCTTGCATCGGTATCTGTTCTCAAAGTGCAAAGCTGGCTCGCCGGCTTTCAAGGAGGTAAAAAGCGCGAGCGTGCGGTCCATATCGTCGGGATGAAGGAAGTCGGTGAAGACCATGCTTCTGATTTCGGGTTCAGTCCACCCAAGAACAGTTTGCCATGCGGGGTTCGTCTCGACAAAAACACCAGCTTGATTGACGATGCCGAGCAGGTCGGGCGAAACCTGCCAAGTCAAGTTGTGGGTGTCTGTAACACGTCTCATGGTTGTACTTTACCGAAAATCAGTTGATTGTCATATGACATAGTTTTGGCAGCCGTTGGTCAGATCGGTTACTTCCATCGACCAGGTTTGGAACCTTGGGCCCGAGTGTCCGCAAAGTCCCGCAAAGCCGCCTCCTCAGCGTCGTCTGATCGGCGTGCGCCCCGATTTCCGCACCCGCGCAGGCTTCGCCTTCTCCGACAGCCCCAGCTGATCCCGCACGACCCGTCGCTTGACCTCTTCGGCCTCGCCGGCCCTGAGATTCCCCAGCTGAAACGGGCCGTAACTCAACCGGATCAGCCGGTTCACCTTGACGTCCAAGGCCTCCATCGCGCGCCTGATTTCCCGGTTCTTCCCTTCACGCAGGGCAACCGTCAGCCAGGCATTGGCCCCCTGCTGCCGATCGAAGGACACGATCATCGGCTGATACGACACCCCCTCGACCGTGATCCCCTCACGCAACTGATCCAGCTTCGCCTCGCTCACCGTACCGTTGATCCGGACGCGATAGCGACGCAACCAGCCTGTCGCCGGTAGCTCCAGCTTGCGCTTCACACCGCCATCGTTGGTCAAAAGCAGCAATCCCTCGGAATTAAGATCCAACCGCCCGACCGACATCACGCGCGGCAGGTTCTCGGGCAAAGCGTCGAAAACCGTCTCGCGGCCTTTCTCATCGCGTTCAGTCGTCACCAAACCGGCGGGTTTGTGATAAAGCCAGATTCGCGGCTCGTCCGGTGCGCCGACCGGCTTGCCATCCACGGTGATCTTGTCCGCCTCGGTCACGTTCAGCGCCGGGCTGTCGATGACCTTGCCATTCACGCTGACCCGCCCGGCTTCGACCATCCGCTCGGCCTCGCGGCGGCTGGCGATACCGGCGCGGGACAGGACCTTGGCGATGCGGTCACCTTGGGATGGGGCTTGTGTCATGATCCGGCATGTAGACCGGTACGCCGGATATCGCAATTAAGGGTTTTTTCATCAAGATGAACGCGCGGTGTGTTAACCACGCTGAATCGGCCGAAGTCCGATATTGGGTCAGATGGAATTCCGATGGAATTCCGATAACGAAATGACCGCGTTAACCCCTGAAAACAAGGCCGTTAACCTTTACTCCCGTTACTTTCGCCGCACGCGGGATCTTTGCATTAACCAATCTTGTCCGTTCGCGCGCGAAAGTGCATCAAAAGCCATGGAGTTCCTTAGCTACATGGACATCGCCTTGGTCGAAGCCCGCGCCGCCGGCGAACGCGGCGAGGTGCCGGTGGGTGCCGTGATCGCAGGCCCTGACGGCGTTATTTCGCAGGCTGGCAACCGCACGCGCGAACTGAACGATCCGACGGCGCATGCGGAAATCCTCGTGATCCGCGAAGCCTGTAAAACCCTTGGAAAAGAACGGCTTACCGGCCTCGATCTTTATGTCACGCTGGAACCATGCCCCATGTGCGCCGCCGCGATCAGCAACGCCCGCATTGCGCGGCTTTACTACGGTGCCGCCGATCCGAAATCCGGCGGGATCGGGCAGGGGCCACGGATATTCAGCCACCAACAATGCCACCATGCCCCTGAAATCTATGATGGAATCGACGCCCCCGCATCAGAGACGCTGCTAAAGAGCTTCTTCGCCGCCAAACGCTAGATCTCGACAGCCTCCATCACCGCAGGTGTCCGCACGTCCACATCCGGCAAAGCATCCACGAGCGGCTGCGCCGATTGCGCCAGCACCGGGAACGTTTTGTAGTGGCAGGGGATTATCACCTTGAAATCAAAGTATCTTTTGGCGGCATATGCTGCCCGGTCGATATCCATCGTATAATGTCCTCCGCAACACAAGATGCCGATATCCGGCTTATGATAATCGCCCATCCAGTCCATATCGGCCATAATGTCCGTATCGCCCGAAACATAAATCGTATGACCCTCACCAGCGATCATGAACCCCGCCTCGGACCCGCCGACCATCAGCGGCATACCGCGAGAGTCGACCGATGAGGAGTGCACCGCGTTGACCATCGTCACCATCACATTCCCCGCCGCAACAGTCCCACCCTTGCCGAAACCAACGGTATCCAGGCCATCCGCATCCCAACTCTCCGCCAATTCATGAATGCAGAGAATCGGCGCTTTCAGCTCTTTCGAAAGGTCCGCAGCCTCGCTCGCATGATCGCCGTGGCCATGCGTCACGAGGATATGCGTCGCCCCCGAAATCGCCGCCTCCCGCTGGTCGTCGGGAAAGGCCGGATTGCCGTTAAGCCACGGATCGATCAGCAAAATTTGTCCTGCAATCTCGATCCGGAAACTCGCGTGACCCAGCCAGATGATTTTCATTTTGCCCTCCAAAGCGTTGCACTAAGAAGATGGTAACAAATAGCGGGATAAAAATGGACTGGTTCGCGCAGATCGACGGCTATTGTGAACGGACCGACTTCACCTACTGGTCCGAACCCCTGAACGCGATCACCAACGCGGCGTTCATCATCGCGGCACTCATTATGTGGCGGCGGACCGCGGGGTTGCCTACCGCCCGCGTGCTTTGCGCGATCCTGTTCAGCATCGGTGTGGGCAGCTACCTGTTCCACACCCACGCGACCCAATGGGCCGCGCTGGCCGACGTGGCACCGATCGGGATTTTCATCTTGACTTATCTGTTCCTCGCCAACCGCGATATCGTCGGCATGCCATGGTGGGGTGCGCTGGGGATCACGGCGCTCTTTTTCCCTTATGCCTATGTTATCGTTACTTTTTTGAACAACATTCCGTTCTTAAATATCTCGAGTTTCTACTGGACGGTGCCAATTCTGTTGATTGTCTATGCGACCTACCTCCGCGGCACCGTTGCCGTTGGTTTCATCATCGGGGCGGCCATTCTGAGCCTGTCGATCACACTCCGATCACTCGACGAAATTCTCTGCACGCAATTCCCAATCGGCACCCATATCTTCTGGCACATCCTCAACGGCATCATGCTGGGCTGGATGATCGAGGTTTACCGCCGCCACATGCTTGCGACCCGCGCGGCGGAACGCTAAACGCGGGCAAACGCCCATTCGGAGATCGCCCATGTCGATTGACATAGAAACCGCCCGCCGCGTGGCCAAGCTGGCCCGCATCAAGGTTGAAGACGATGCCTTGCCCGCGCTGGCCAGCGAATTCAGCGCGATCCTTGGGTTCATCGAGCAGTTGAACGAGGTCGATGTTGAAGGCGTTGAACCAATGACATCGGTGACACCCATGCGCCTGAAAAGACGGGAAGATATCGTCACGGACGGATCGCAACAAAAGGCTGTTCTGGCAAACGCGCCAGATGCGCGTGAAGGGTTCTTTGCAGTCCCGAAGGTGGTGGAATGATGAGTGACCTGACCAAATTGACGATCGCCCAGGCCCGTGAC
Source organism: Yoonia sp. 2307UL14-13 (assembly GCF_037572755.1). Classification (NCBI taxonomy): domain Bacteria; kingdom Pseudomonadati; phylum Pseudomonadota; class Alphaproteobacteria; order Rhodobacterales; family Paracoccaceae; genus Yoonia; species Yoonia sp. 2307UL14-13. Next base: position 54,393 of record NZ_JBBIFZ010000001.1, read on the forward strand.
GCCATGCGGGCAGGCGAGACGTCCAGCGCAGAGATTACAGATGCGTGCCTGACGGCGATCGAAGGGGCGGGCGCGCTGGGTGCGTTCGTTCACCACACACCCGAGATTGCAGCGGAACAGGCCAAGGCGGCAGATGCCCGGATCACCGCAGGTGATGCACCCGACATGTGCGGAATTCCCTTGGGGATCAAAGACCTGTTCTGCACCAAGGGCGTGCCGTCGCAGGCGGCGTCGGGCATCCTTGAGGGCTTCAGGCCGGAATACGAAAGCACTGTCACGACACAGTTGTTTGACGCGGGTGCTGTCATGCTAGGCAAGCTCAACATGGATGAATTCGCCATGGGCTCGTCCAACGAAACTTCGGTCTATGGCAACGCCGTGAACCCGTGGCGGCGGGGCAACGAAGATACCGCGCTGACACCCGGCGGGTCGTCCGGTGGGTCGGCCTCCGCCGTTGCTGCGGATCTGTGTCTTGCGGCCACGGGCACCGATACCGGCGGGTCCATCCGCCAGCCCGCCGCCTTCGTGGGCATCACCGGCCTCAAGCCAACCTATGGTCGCGTTTCGCGCTGGGGGATCGTCGCTTTTGCCTCTTCTCTGGATCAGGCAGGGCCGATGACGAAAGACGTGCGCGACAGCGCCATCATGCTGCAGGCGATGTGCGGTCACGATCCGAAAGACAGCACCAGCGCCGACCTGCCCGTGCCGAATTTCGAGGCCGCTTTGACTGGCGATATCAAAGGCAAAACCATTGGTATTCCAAAGGAATATCGGGTTGATGGGATGCCGGAAGAGATCGAAAAACTCTGGTCCGATGGCATCGCGATGATGAAGGATGCCGGGGCCAAGATCGTCGATATCAGCTTGCCGCACACCAAATACGCGCTGCCTGCCTACTATGTGATCGCCCCGGCCGAGGCGTCATCCAACCTCGCCCGCTATGACGGTGTGCGGTTCGGCCACCGCGCGAAGTTGTCCCAAGGCGACGGCATCACCGAGATGTACGAAAAGACCCGTGCCGAAGGCTTCGGGGCCGAGGTGCAGCGCCGGGTGATGATCGGCACCTATGTGCTGTCGGCGGGCTTCTATGACGCCTATTACAACCGCGCGCGCAAGGTCCGCGCGTTGATCAAGAGCGACTTCGAACAGGTGTTCGCGGATGGGATCGACGCGATTTTGACGCCCGCAACGCCGTCAGCAGCCTTCGGCCTTGGCGAAAACATGGACCCGATCCAGATGTATCTGAACGACGTCTTCACGGTGACGGTGAACCTCGCCGGGCTGCCCGGTATTTCGGTTCCTGCGGGCATCGACAAGCAAGGTCTGCCGCTGGGATTGCAGTTGATCGGGCGCCCCTGGGAAGAGGCCGATTTGCTGAACACGGCCTACGCGCTTGAACAGGCCGCCGGATTTGTAGCCAAACCGGCGAAGTGGTGGTAACTTCCGCGAAAAGGCGAAGACAGCAGGTATCCAGTTATGAGAACGAGTCTGATCATTGCAGTGGCGTTTGCGTCACTGACCGCATGCGGCAGCACGGAAACACAGCGCGCTGCTGGCGTGGGGTTCAGTGACTACGCGCAGTTTGAAATCGAACGCGCCCGGCGTGAAGCGGCCCTTTCGGCCCCCCGCCAATCGATCGTTCCGCAGCCTCAGGTCAACAGTATCCCCGGCGCGCCAGGGCAACAGACAGGTGGTGCGATCGCTGCAAGCGAATTGGCGGCGGCGGGTATCGGGCAGAACCAACCTGTGACGTTGCCGCCGCAGACCGCCCCGGCCGGAGCACCCGGCCGCACGGGTGGCCTGGACGCGGCACCGGGTAATCCCGCGCCGGCCTTGGCCAACAACGCCAGCGGTATCTCGGATGAGCAGAGCTTTGATGCCGTGTCGAATCGTGAAACGATCGAAAGCGACGCGGAACGCCGCGCCGCCCAAGCGGCGGCCCGTCAGGAAATCCAGCCGACCGCGGTGCCGCAACGCCCAAGCTCGACCGGGCCCAACATCGTGGAATACGCGATCAATGCGCCGAACGTGAAGGGACAGGAGTGGTACAGCCGTTCGCTGTTGTCCGGGCAGGGGCGGTTCCAGCGGAATTGCGCCCAATATGCGAGCGCGGACGAAGCACAAAGGGCGTTCCTCGCCCGCGGTGGCCCGGAACGCGATCGCTTGGGCATTGATCCCGATGGGGATGGCTTTGCCTGTGGCTGGGACCCGGCACCGTTCAAGCAGGCGGCCGGCAACTGAGTCTGACAACCTACCAATCGCCGAATTGCGGGCCGCGCCGCGACGGCACACGGCCCGATATGGTGGTGATCCATTACACGGCAATGGAAAGCGCGATGGCGGCGCGCGATACGCTGTGCAATCCTGAAACCGAGGTTTCTGCCCATTACCTGATCGCGCCTGATGGCGAGGTCATGCTGCTGGTGCCTGAAGAAATGCGCGCCTGGCATGCCGGGGCCGGGCGATGGGGGGATGTGACGGATGTGAACAGCCGCTCGATCGGGATCGAACTGGCGAATGACGGCCGTAGCCCGTTTGCGGCGGCACAGATGGATGCGTTGACCACCCTGCTGAAAGGCATTCAGGCCCGTTGGGACATACGGCCAGAGCGGGTCATCGGGCATTCCGACATGGCGCCTGGACGCAAGATCGATCCGGGGCCGCGCTTTGACTGGCGTAGGCTGGCGCTGGAAGGTTTGGCTGTTTGGCCTGGGGACGCCAAAGCCGATAAAGAGCAGTTTATCCCGTTACTGCGCGCGTTCGGATACACGGCGGATGCGCCTGACGATGTGCTGATCAGCGCCTTCCGCTTGCGGTTTCGTCCGCATAAGACCGGACCATTGGATGCCTGCGACCTTGCGATGATCGCCGATCTTGCCCGACGTTTCCCCGTTGACGCAAACGCCGCTTGGGCCTAACGAAATGCTTGCGCGGATGGCTGGATGGCCGCGGGCCTTTGGGCGCGAGGAAAGTCCGGACTCCACAAAGCACGGTGCCGGGTAACCCCCGGCGGGGGCGACCCCAGGGAAAGCGCCACAGAGAACAGACTACCTTGCACGCAAGGGAAAGGTGAAACGGTGGGGTAAGAGCCCACCGCGCGAGCGGCAACGCAAGCGGCACGGCAAGCCCCACCGGGAGCAATGCCAAATAGGGACCGCGCGCCTTCGGGCAGGGCTGCTTGGCCCCAGCAGGTCCGGGTTGGCAGCTAAAGGGCGTCTGGTAACAGGCGCTTTAGACGAATGGTCATCTCGGGTGGTCCGCCACCTATGACAGAATCCGGCTTACAGGCCATCCGCGCATAACGTCATCTTGCCTTTGCGGTTGACAGGCGCGCCTTGCGGCGTAAAAGGCACCTTCAGTCAGATTCATGCGATGTGCCAGCCAGGCCCGCAACCAGGAGAGATGAGACATGGCGAAGCCGACCACCATCAAAATCCGCCTGAACTCCAGCGCGGGGACCGGGCATTTCTACGTCACCAAAAAGAACGCACGCACCATGACCGAAAAGATGGTCGTGCGGAAATACGACCCCGTCGCGCGCAAGCACGTCGAATACAAGGAAGGCAAGATCAAGTAAGGATCAGCCTCTATCGCGACAGTGAACGGCCTCGCTTTTGCGGGGCCTTTGTCATTGGGATATGAGGGTCAGCAGCAAGGCGAGGATCAGACCACCCTGCGCGATGAGCGTCAGAAACATCCCGTAAAAGCGCAACTGCCATGGCGTGCCGTGGATGCCGAAATAGGTCGCGTGCATCAGCCGACCGATCGTAAATGTCGCGGCAAGCGGGATCAACAGCCAGCCCGGCCCGTTCTGTACCTCGATCAGCCCCATCAAAATGAGAGCCAGTGGAATCTGTTCCGTCGCATTCGCCTGCCCCCGGATTGCCTTGGTCAGCACGCGGTCGTCATTGTCGCCAAGTACAACTCCGTCGCGGCGACGAATGAGGATGACTTTGATGGTGAGCGCCAGAATGAACAGGCCATTCAGGAACGCGGCAATGCTTGTGATGGTCAGGGCCATATCGCCTCTTAGAATGCGGAGTTGATGGTCAGACCGACCGAGAAATTATTACGCGTAAAGCGGCCAACGTTACTTTCGTCCCGCCCGCCGCTGATCGTCAAGCCGGGGCTGAAACCGGCATATTCAATGTTCGGAAAGCCGAGGTTGATGCGGTAAAAGACACCCTTGTCGTTGCGGGTATCGGTCCAGAAGGGCGGGTTGGGGTCTGGGTACTCGGCAACGCGGATACCGGCATTTAAACTCACAGCTGCGGGACCGATCAGGTCCGAAAATGCATACCCGTATTCCAGTTTCCATTCTTCAAAGGTCTGACTGGAAGCGTCGCCATTGCTTGTCACATAGCCCAAAGTGCCAGAAATGCGGTCGCCGCTATCCAACCGATAACTCAACGTGGTGCGATAGGTGTTTCGTGCGCCTTTGCCCAATCCTTCGCTTTCGAAGTCTTGCCATTCCCTTTGTGCGGACAATGCGAGGGTTGTCCGGTCCGAGGCGCGCAAGGACCGATTGAATGAAATGCGCCGAAAGTCATAGTAAGGCTCTCCGCCGAAGTCGAATGAACCCGCAGCGATCTCGGCACCGCCGATACCGTTTGAAAAAGCGCGCTGATAGCGTAGCGCCGCTTGATAATAGTCTGTCGAAAATTCACCGGAGTCGACGCGGACCGTCTCGCTTTCATTGCCTGGAACAGGTTGTGTTTCGTCTTCCAGCTGCACGCGGCTAAGCTGGTATTGAAATGCGACACTCGCGCGGTTGCGTTCGTTTTCGAAGAACCGGTAGGACGTGCCAAAGCCAAGCGTCGCGCGGACGCCGGCCAATGCGAGAGAGTCGGCAGAGAGGTTGCCGACAAAATTGCCCAAATCATCGACCTCGTTCTGCTCCGCACCCCCATTCACATTGTTCGACGGCACGACCGAGAAACTCAGGTTCGTCGACCACGGATTCCTTTGCGTCACAACCCGTGCGTCCTGCAACGTGCGTGCGCGTTCTTCAGGGTTGGGCGCGTTGTTCAACGCCCGCCGCAGCCAGAACGTCGCCAGCGTGAACCGCTCTTCATTCGTGGCCGCCAGAGCCGTCAACCGGGCGGCCTCATACCTTTGTTCGTCAGTCCGCGACAGCGCGAAGGCGCGAGCGCCCGCCCGACGGCCCTCTGCCGCCTGTCCGACGCGCGGAGCACCCGCCGCAAGGATGATCAATGCGATCCGATCATCCGGGTTCGCCTCGAGAAGCGCCTGCGTAATTTGCAGGGCAAGTTCCGTATCACCCGCCAGAAGCGCCTGCCGCGCGATCACCCGCGCTTCGCCCAGCGGAACGTCTACCGTCGTCTGGGCCAAAACCGGCTGAGCCAGCAGCCCCAAAACCAATGTCAGTGCCTTGATTGCTTTCATTTCGCCTCACATGTGCGGGTGTTCCGCTTTGCTCTGTCATCGGCCGTCGTTAGGCAATAGCAACGCATGCACAAAGCAGCAACGTCATATGCGTCAGCAGGCTTTTGCCTCATTCACCCATTCCCTATAGTCGGTCCACGACCAGTTCATATTGCCGGAGAAGCACATGCCCATCACCCCAGACCAACAGGCCGAAATCGACGCGCTTCGCGCCAATCCGCAGCCCACCTTGCGGGCGGTGGCCCCGGGGATGGAACAGCACCTTTACCAGGTACATGACGTTTTGGACCACGGTTTTATTCGCGTGATCGACTATATGGGCGATGACGCGGCGATCTGTCAGGCGGCGCGGGTGTCTTACGGCAAGGGGACCAAGTCGGTGTCCAACGATGCCGGGCTGATCCGCTATCTGATGCGCCACTGGCATTCGACCCCGTTCGAGATGTGCGAGATCAAGCTGCATGTGAAGCTGCCCGTCTTCGTCGCCCGGCAATGGATCCGGCACCGGACGGCGAATGTGAACGAATATTCGGCGCGGTATTCGATTTTGGATCGGGAGTTTTATATTCCGGAGCCGGACAAGCTGGCGGCGCAATCGGTCGTGAACAATCAGGGCAGGGGGGAAGCGCTGTCGGGCGATGAAGCGGCCCGTGTGCTGGAGTATCTGAAGGGCGACGCCGCCCGCTGCTATGACCATTATCAGGAAATGATCGGGCAGGAGGACCAGCAAGGTCTCGCCCGCGAACTCGCCCGCATGAATCTGCCCGCCAATATCTACACCCAATGGTACTGGAAGGTGGATTTGCACAACCTCTTCCACTTCCTGCGGCTGCGGGCAGACAGCCACGCGCAATACGAAATCCGGGTCTATGCGGAGGAGATTTGTAAGGTGGTGGCCGACTGGGTGCCCGCGGCCTATGGCGCGTTCGAGGACTACCGGATGGGCGGGGCGACGCTATCGTCAAAGGCGATTGACTGTTTGAAGCGCATGCTCAAAGGTGAAAATGTGACGCAGGAGACCTCGGGCATGAGCAAGGGGGAATGGCGGGAGTTTGAGGGGGTTTTGAACGACCCCGCGTAGTGGGGAAGAAACGCTCCAGTGGAGCGTTTTATGTTGAAAACGGGCGCGCCGCGAGGCGTGGCCAGGGAGAGTTCTTTTTGGGTGAAAAGAGTAAGCGTCTTGCGAGTTTTATAGAAAGCCATCCATTCTGTGCTTTTTGTGGTGGTGATGTACCGACCCAAACGATTGAACATTGCCCACCCAGAGTTTTCTTCTTAGGCAAACAGCGACCTAAGTCACACGAATATCCAGCTTGTCAGCGCTGTAATCATGGTTCAAGTGCTGGCGACCAAATTGCTGCGTTATCAGCTTATATAATGGGATCTGCGCTAAACCAGGAACTACCGTTTGAACACTTTGAAAAGCTATATTCAGGAGTAAGAAACAATCAACCCGAAGCGATTGACTACTTTGGTGGGAATGATCAGAATATCTGGGCCAAAGTGAATGGGCTCTTTATTCCACTGGTAAAGACCTCGGTTGATAATCAGATATTTCATGATTGGTTGAATCCTTGGGCGGCCAAGTTGGGTTATGCGTTATGGTACGAACACCACGGATCGGCTTTGCCCGAAACCGGCGGCGTTGGAGTACGCTGGATGACAAATGAGTCGATACTTCAAGGCAAGTTTCCAAACGATGTCTTTCAGCAACTGGGCCATTCAGGCGAGGTTCGTCAAGGCAACTGGTCAACATCAAAACAATTTTTCTATCGGTATGGAGTAAATGAAAAGGAGCGATTTGCTTTCTTTATGCCTATCATGTTCGAAAGCTGCGGCGTTTTGCTCTACGCATTTGAGAACAAGGAGCAACTTGCGCGTTTTCCGAAAATGGCCGCCTTTTCCACATCTGCAAGTGAGGGAATATCGCCGTTAGTGCATAGTTAACCAAACTTCCGCCCGGCATCGCTGGGCAGCGCCCGGACCTCCCCCACGGGGAGGGCGCTTCTGCAACGTCAAACCCCGCACAACTGTCGCATTGGAATTGACCGGCCCGCCACGCACGCATGTCGTTGCGCCCACCCCGAGGTCCGTGCGCTGCCCTACTGTCGTGCCCTGATTGCTGCGCCCCCTGGGCTCCGCCCGTTCGCGCCTCAAACGATCCCCCGGATCGTTTGCGGGACGGCGCTCACCCCCGAGGTCCGGGCGCTGCCCTTAATGCAGCATGCGCCGCCCGCCGCGACGATAACGCCCTCAACACGCGGCAGACATTGGAAACCTGCCCCGCATTTTCAAGTCAGGATAACCTTTCCTTGTGCATACATTAATGAATGCCTAACTGATATGCGAGTGGCGCGCGGTTCTGGCCGGGTGCTCAACATATGAATGCTCGCGTGCAGGTGGGGCGTGTGCGGGGCAAAGGAGGGTTATTTGGTTTTTTTCCGCGCAATACCGTTTTCACTGAATGTTTTCATCCGCTTTCTCCCCATCGCCCCATTCCTCGCTATTGTGATGTTCTGCTATATGATCGTTGCCTGGGTCGTTTCATTGATCCTCGGCCTGATCTCACCGCCATTGGCGCTGTTGGTGATCTTCGGCGTCGCGCTGGCGGCGGCTGTCGTCCCGGCGATGGTCGGTATTCGCCTCGCATTGCAAAGCCGCGGTGTGACGCCTGCGGTGACGTATGGCGAGCTTTTGCTGCCCTCGATCATGTATGGAGTGATCGAGGCTGTTTTGAACTGCGTTCTGGTCGCTGTGGTTTTGTGCATATTCGTCTTGTTGGCCCCGATTGGGTTTGGTGATGTTTTCCGCCTGCTGCAGACCGGAAATCTCGATATTCTGGAAAACGTCACCGGTGTTGATCCGGTTCTGGTCGGCGGGGCCTACTTTGCGATCTCGGCAGGCTATCTGGTGATCCGGTGCCTGCTGCTGGTACCGCTTGGCGCGGCGGCGATCGGACGCGATCCTGATGGGTCTTTTTACACACCGCTGAAGAATTTCGGCGCTGGCTTCTGGCCGCTGATGCTCTTGTCGATATTATCGGCGATCCTCATGTATTTTTCGGTATTCATTGCGGTATTCGTCGTATCGCTTTTCGCCGATGCAATGAGCTTTGCCGAATTGATGGTGGCGATGGACGCGGCAAATGACGGTTTTTGGTTTAGCGGTATCCCGGCGATCGTTTGGGGCGTCATTGCAGTGACCTACGCGGTGACGTTGTTGGGTTTCGCGCTGCAATGCGCTGGCGCTGCGCTGGTTTGGTTGCAACTTGCCGATGGTCCGGGCCCGGATGGAAGTGTCGCTGTGCCGCGGATTGCAGAGGACGATCTGCGTGATCTTCGGAAAAGCCGTATGCCTATGCGCCGACAGTAGGTCGGCGGTGATGTGGCCCTTCTGCAACGATGACCATCGCCCTCTTTAGGCGGCGATATATGATATAACGCATTGACCAGACTAAGAAAAAGTCAGCGCAGAACGCTGGTAGATCCGACTAGGCCATATTCCGCTGTTGCTGATCTGCAAAAGTTGACGCCACGACATCCTCACGCATTAACGATTCGTTAAGTATTGAGAGACAGCTTGAGATTGTACCTGCAAACGTATGCAGATTGCGATTTCAGTCAGTCAAGATCGGTGTCACACCTCTGAATTTGGTAAATTTTCGTCGATTTGGCTTATGACCCCACGTCACTGGGGGAATGTTAACGTCAGGTTCCCCTCACGAGCGGGGGGTGTTGTCCGGTACAAACGTTTTGAGAAATCATTGCTGGGGACGAACATGAACATCAAGACTGTTGCGACACACAACGACAACGATGCCAAGCGTCGGGCTTTCTCACCTATTCAAATGGACCTGGTCGAGCGCCTCGCGCTCGAGGCCGATACACGGACCGCCACCATACCTCTGATGCAACAAGATGCACGCGGTGTGCAGAACAGGCTGGCTGCCTAATCCAACGACACGGATGCGGGCGCGTCCTAATTCTCGACTGACAGATTTCCCGCCATCTTGCGTCCGTCGCGCCCTTCTATCAGATCGAATGAGACCTTCTGGTCGTCCGCCAGTCCGGTCAGTCCAGATTGCTCCACCGCAGAAATATGTACAAAGATATCAGACCCGCCATCCTCGGGTGCGATGAATCCATAACCTTTCGTCGTATTGAACCATTTTACGGTGCCACTTGGCATTTATCCGTCTCCTCTGTGTCGCGCCCTCATGGGCTGGGCAGGTCTTGGGCCCCGCGACAAAGCGGTCTTCCCTTGGCCTTGTAGTTGTAAAATTAAGTGTTTTAGGAAAAAGGCAAATGACAGGACGTCACACCCGTAAATGTGGCGATCTTTCGCACATAAGGAGAGTGAATTGCGATTTTTTGGATTGAAATCATGCGATACCTGCCGCAAAGCGCTGAAATCCTTGGCAGAAGCTGGATACACGCCAGAGGTGATCGATGTCCGCGCAGACGGGGTAAGCGCCGCCGATCAGGCTGCGATGGTGGCTGCTGTCGGTGACGCGGTTGTGAACAAGGCATCGACCACCTGGCGCAATCTGTCAGAGAAAGAGCGCGCGAACACACCAGCCACGCTGTTGGCCGCTTATCCCACGTTGATGAAGCGGCCTGTGATCCAGCACGACGGTCACTGGACGGTCGGTTGGAAAAAGGACGTGCAAGCCCGTTATCTTGATCAGCCCTGACGGAAGATCGCACGATCCAGCGATAATGCACCGGCACCTTTGAATACCAGGATCAGCAGACACAGCATCCAGAGCGCCCGCTGGTCCATGATCAAGGCGTCCGATGGTCCGTCAAACCAGGCACCCAGCGTGCCTTCATGTGCGATCCCGCCATGGCCATAGAGGTCGGTCAGGGATTGCACCACGATGAAGCCGATCATCCCCAGCGCGGCAAGCCGCGTCAGCAGCCCCACGATTATAAAAAACGGTAGGACGAATTCGGCGATCGTGCCGCTGACCACTACCGCCCAGTGGAAAAAATTCAGCTGCGATATGTCGTAGCCGACCGCCTCCATCGCCTTTGGGAATATCTGCACGTACGCGCCCGAGCCTGGCGTGAAAATCCCGAAGATGCCATCGCCCACCTTGGTCAGCCCGGAATTCCAGAAATACATCAACAGGACACCGGCGAAGACGAGCCGCGCAAGCAGGGGGAGCACTTCATCCCCAACCCGGTTCAAAGGTGCCGTGACGGGTTCAAGCGGGGAATTTACCATGTTCATCTTTCGAGGCCTTTCAATAAATCTCTGTCACCGCACCCTGGCCCAAAAGCAGCCCCAGCAGTGCACCGATGTCGCAATCACCGATCGCATCGCCCAGCGGCACGCCATCGATCAACGCTGCCATGCAGTCTGCCGTGGCTGTGTCGAGCGGATGTATCTCGGGGTCGAATTGCACCCGCGTGACAAGCACAGCCTCCGCCTGCATGGCGGGTTTGGGCGCGTCAGATCGGGTGTTGGCGCGGTGAATGCCGTAGATCGGGTAGTTCGAGCGGACAAGGCATATGGCCGGTGCGAACCGCAGTCGCCCAGCGGCCAAAGCGTCGGGGGCCAAAGCACCTAATGCCTGCGGGTCCAAGGGGGCTGCGTCCGCTGCATGATAAGCGTGGCGCAAGGCCAACTCTAGCCGGGCTATATCCGGCAGATAGGGTACGGACTGGGCTGGTCCAAAATTGCTGAGAAAGGCGGGCATCTCTGCCCCGTAGAACATCATCAACGGCGAAGAAGGCGGATGCTGGCGCAGGAAAACGCCGGCCATGGCCTTGAAGAACTGATCACCGACCAGTTTGCGAATGACCGGAAACGCGGTTTCCAGCGCCTCGGTCAGGCTGACGGCGACGTTGTTGCGGTAGACATCGAAGCGTTTGCGCGCCGCCTGTCCATCCGGGTTCCGCAGACCATCGGGCGCAGGCATATCCGGGTTCAGCAACCCGTCGCGAAATGTCGCCTGATCGACATTCATGCCGTTAACGTGGCGAGCGCTTTTTGCGCCCGCGCGACCTCATCGGCAAGCACGGGCCATGCGGGCACGTCGGTATCCCATTCGACCAAGACGGGTCTGGCCCCGGACAGTGCCAGCGTTTCATCCAGTAGCGTCCAGACCGGATCGGCGACCTCGCGGCCGTGACTGTCGATCAAAAGGGGCGCGCCGGTTTCGTCCTCGTCTTCGTCATGCCCACCGACGTGAATTTCACCCACCGCATCGAGCGGAAAGGCGGCGATGTAATCCCGCGGTGATATCTGGAGGTTGGTCGCGCTGACGAAGACGTTGTTGACGTCCAAAAGCAGGCCGCAGCCTGTACGCGCCACAAGGGCGCGCAGGAAATCGATTTCCGACATGTCGGATCCAGCAAAGGCGAGATAGCTGGACGGGTTTTCCAACAGCATCCGGCGGTCCAAAGTGTCTTGCACCTGATCGATATGCCGTGCGACGCGGTCGAGCGTTTCGGCATTGTAGGGCAGTGGCAGCAGGTCGTTCAGGAAATGGCTGTCATGGGTGGACCAGGCCAGATGTTCGGAAAAGCTGGCGGGGTTCAGCCAGCCGACCAGATGTTTAAGGCGCGCGAGGTGGTGTGGATCAAGGTCACCCTCGCCCCCGATCGACAGGCCGACGCCGTGCACGGAAATGGGGAAACGTTCGGACAGGTGGCGCAGCTGCGCGATGGGACGACCGCCGTCACCCATATAGTTTTCGGCATGGATTTCGAGCCAGCCAACAGTGCCGGAATCCTGCATGATCGCACTATAGTGCTGAGGTTTGTAGCCGACGCCAGGACGGTTAGGCAGTGATTTTGATTGCATGGCGTCGAACATCAAAAGGCCCCGTCGGTAAGGTTGTAAGGTGGGTCGGAACCCACCTTACATGTTGATCCGTTTATGCAGGCAGATCGCGATCCAGCTCTTCCAACGACCCTTCGCGAGGTGTGCCATCTGCCATTGTGGGCAATTCCATCGTTTCGCATGTGCCTTCGGGCACCAGCGTCCAGGCGTTGCCTTGATAGTCCACGGTGGACGTTCCCGCACAGGTCGTGCCCGGACCCGCGGCGCAGTCATTCTCACCGGCCAGCGAAACGCCATAGCATTTCACGTCGCCTGCAGCGGCGGCGGTTGTGGACAGACCGGTCAGCGCAGTTGCGACAGCACCAGCCAGGGCGAGGGTTTTGGTTGTATTCGACATCGAAAATTCCTTCGTCTCGGTTTCGTTATGCATTTATCGCATAGCGGCGATGCGCAGACTTTAGCCCGCGGACATGACGGGATGCCACTCACAGCCCCGTGCATCGCGTTTCTGTGAGTATACGTGACGATTTGACAGAAAAATACTGAAATATCCCTTAAAAACAAAGGGCCCGCTAGATCATTGTCTGGCAGGCCCCCCAACAATGCCTGTTGGGATTGTTACAAAAGGTCGGGTGGCTTGGCGGAAACCGACAATGTGCTCACGATCTCGTCCAGCGGTTTGACTTGGGTCTTCGTTTCGCCAAGGTGCCGCGCAGTCACCGTCCGTTCGGCCACTTCACGCGCGCCGAGCGCAAGAATCACGGGGACCTTGCCCACCGAATGCTCGCGAACCTTGTAGTTGATCTTTTCGTTGCGCAAATCGGCTTCGGCCCGGACGCCAGCGGCTTTCAGAGCCTCCACGACTTCGGCCGCGTAATCGTCGGCGTCAGATACGATCGTGGCAACCACTACCTGCCGTGGCGCCAGCCAGAAGGGGAGTTTGCCTGCGTGTTCCTCGATCAGGATACCGATGAAACGCTCGAATGATCCGAGTGTCGCACGGTGCAGCATCACCGGGCGATGCTTTTCTCCGTCGGCGCCTATATAGCTTGCGTCAAGCCGTTCTGGCAGCACGAAGTCGACCTGATGCGTGCCGCATTGCCAATCCCGGCCAATCGCATCGGTGAGGACAAATTCGAGTTTCGGACCATAAAACGCCCCTTCACCGGGGTTCAATTCCGGCTCGATGCCCGCTGCGCGCGTCGCGGCAAGCAATGCCGCTTCGGCCTTGTCCCACGTTTCATCTGATCCAGCCCGCTTTTCGGGGCGATCCGAGAACTTGACCTTGAATTCATCAAATCCGAGATCGTGATAAATCGACGAAAGAAAATCGATATAGACCGCTGTTTCGCTTTCGATCTGGTCTTCGCTGCAGAAGATATGTCCATCATCCTGCGTAAAGCCGCGTACGCGCATGATCCCATGCAAGGCGCCCGAGGGTTCATAGCGGGCGCATGACCCGAATTCCGCCATGCGCAGCGGCAGGTCACGGTAAGATTTCAGGCCGTGGTTGAAGATTTGCACATGACAAGGACAATTCATCGGCTTCAGCGCATTGACGCGGGTATGGCGCGGGTCATTGACCCGTTCGTCGAAATTCTGGGCGTTATCGCCATCTTCGGTCCGGCTTTCATCGACTTCGACGATGAACATGCTTTCCTGAAATTTTTCCCAATGGCCTGATTTTTCCCACAATTTCCGGTCGACGACTTGTGGTGTATTCACCTCCACATAACCGCCCGCCCGCTGCTTGCGCCGTATGTAATCCTGCAACTGCGTGTAGACGGTCCACCCGTTCGGATGCCAGAACACCTGACCCGGTGCCTCTTCCTGCATGTGGAACAGGTCCATTTCGCGGCCCAGTTTGCGATGGTCGCGTTTGGCGGCCTCTTCCAACCGGTGCAGGTAAGCCTTCAAATCCTCCTTGTTGCGGAAGGCCGCGCCATAGATGCGCTGCAGCATCGGGCGGTTCGAATCTCCGCGCCAGTAGGCGCCCGCGATGGACATCAGTTTCCAGCTATCGCCCGGTACTTGCCCCGTATGTTGCAGATGCGGGCCGCGGCAGAGGTCCTGCCAGTCGCCGTGCCAGTACATGCGTAGCGGTTCATCGCCCGGAATCGCATCGATCAGTTCGACCTTGTATGGTTCGCCTGTGCTTTCGTAATGCTTAATGGCCCGGTCGCGGTCCCAGACTTCGGTCCGCACTTCGTCCCGCTTGTTAATAATTTCCTTCATCTTTTTCTCGATAAGGGCGAGGTCTTCGGGCACGAACGGCTCTTTGCGGTCAAAATCGTAATACCAGCCGTTTTCAATGACGGGGCCAATGGTGACTTGGGTCTCTGGCCAGATCTCCTGCACCGCCCGCGCCATGATATGCGCGAGGTCGTGGCGGATGAGTTCCAGCGCAGGCGCTTCGTCCTTCATCGTATTGATCGCAATGGACGAATCCGCTTCGATCGGCCATTGGAGGTCCCAATGCTGATCGTTGACGGTGGCCGAGATGGCCTTTTTGCGGAGGGATGATGAAATGTCCGCGGCCACGTCGGCAGGGGTGATGCCAGCCTCGTAGGAACGGCTGTTACCATCAGGAAAAGTCAGGGAAATCTGGGCCATTGGCCTGGCAGCTCCTCGTCAGTTTGGCGCCCACGGAACGCCCGGTTGCGGGTTATGTGTCGAGCCTAGATGCCGCGATGCGGCGTTTCGGTCAAGGGGCAGTTGCCATGTGAACATTTGCATACCCAGATATACGTTGACTGCGACGGGTAGGCCGTTAAAAACGACATCAGTTTCCGATGGGAAACCCAGATGTTGAGGAAACACCATGCCCCGCTACAACAAACAGTTCGAATTGAGCATTGCAGACGTTGACCTGATTGAGGAAGCATTGCGGGCGCGGGGGCGCGAATTGTGCAAGATGCGCCGGGCGTTGTCAGAGGAAAACCCGGCCCATCTGGAATCGATCAAAGTGATTGAACAGGACCAGCGCGAAGGGGAAGAGCTATTGGGCCGGTTGCATGATCAGAAGATCTTTTACCGACCCAAAGCGGCGGTCTACGTGGGCGGATGAGCGTGTGCACAGGACGTGCACACAGCGTACACACACTGTGCGCACACTTGTCACACATCAGCCTGCCGCGAACACGGCGTAAGCCATGATCAGGCAGCAGACCCAACCCAGTGTGAAGATGATCGGTCGTGCGGGAAAGCCCGCCCAGCCGGTGATGTAACCCACCGCATGAGCGACCCGTAGCCAGAAGAACGTGATGGCGGTCCAGTAAGTCAGGGCGCTGAAGCCGTCTACCCGGTCCACGAGGAACACCAACAGCGCGAAGGGCACGAGCTGTTCCAGCAGGTTCAGATGTGCACGGTAGGCGCGTTGCACCCAGGGACGCTGCAATCGCCAGTTCGCAGCTTTGACGAAACCGTCGGGCGCATCAGCGGGGAGTGATCCGACCGGGGCTGTGTTGACCCCGACGATGAACGGAATCCAGAGCGAGGCGGCGAAGATGCCAAGACATGTCAGGATGCCGAGTTCTGTCGGTAGGCTTTCCATCACGCAGCATTTCCGAATTTGGCAGGTTGACCGGTTTCAAGCCACGTTTTCAGACCGGACAGCATCCGCTGCCAACCATCGGCGACACCTTCCTGACCGGCGGGAATGTCATAATGTTCCAGCGTCAGCTTGCAGAGCGGACCTTCGGGGTCGAGCAGATAGACAAAGCTGGATTTGTCCATTTCGACATCCGGCCCGGCCCAATGCGGCTCGAACGTGCTTTCGATCCGGGTTTTGGGGGTCAGATCGGTTTGCGTGCAGACCAGCATGATGTTGTCGTCGGGCGTGTGATACACGAGGCGATTGCCGTCGAGTTCGATCCGGTTGGCCATAAAATGGTAATTGGCCATTCCCTCGGGTTTGGTCAGCGCATCCCAGAGCGCATCTTGGGTGCAGCGAATGTAGGTTTGCATGACGAAATCAGGCTTTTTCGACATCGGTTTCTCCAGTTCAGTTTTCAGATCGGCCATGGCCCTTGCAGCCGGGCGGGCGAGGAGTGGTTCGACCCAGCGGTCGATCACCTCCTGCAGGGGCATGGCGTTGAGATAGTGATATTTGAACCGCCCCACCTTGCGCGGGACGATAAGGTTCGCATCCTCAAGGACCTTGAGGTGTTTCATGACCCCGAACCGGGTCATGTCGAGTTGCTCCTCCAAATCACTAAGCGATTGGCCGTCTTTGGCGCGCAGGCTGTCAAGAAGCGCGCGGCGGGCGGGGTCGTTGAGGGCTTTGAAGATCGCATCCATGTCCTTACTATAGGTGATTAAATAGTCACGTGACAAGATAGTCACCTAATAAAACTTGCGAGCCGCCGCGAGGTGTGGTGCTATAAGTCCATGGAAAACAACGCTGAAACCCCGACATTCGTAACGCCACAAAAACGTCGTTTGGCCTATCATCTGACCGATGGGACCGGCCCAGCTGTCGTGTTTCTGGGCGGATTCAAATCGGATATGCAGGGAACCAAAGCCGTTTTTCTGGAAAAATGGGCCAGCGATTCGGGGCGTGCTTTCCTGCGGTTCGATTATTCGGGTCATGGCGAAAGTGGCGAAGAATTCACCGATGGCTGCATTGGGGATTGGTTCGAGGATGCCTGTGCGGCCATCGGATTGCTCGCCGGTAAGGTCGTGCTGGTCGGGTCGAGTATGGGCGGGTGGATTTCCCTGCTGATCGCCCGCGAATTGCCGGAGCGGGTGGCTGGATTGGTCACGATTGCTGCTGCGCCGGATTTTACCGAAGACGGCATGTGGAACAGCTTTACAGATGAACAGATGGCTGAACTGATGGCCGGTCAGGTGGCGTTGCCGTCTGACTATGGCGCACCTTACATCATCACCAAACGCCTGATCGAGGAGGGGCGGGAGCGGTTGGTGCTGCGCGATCCATTGCCCTTGCCGTTCCCGGTGAGGTTTCTGCAAGGAACGGCGGATGCAGATGTGGATATGTCGGTCGCCTTGCGCTTGCTGGACCACGCCGAGGGGCCGGATATGCGGCTGACCTTGGTTGATGGGGCGGATCACCGGTTTTCGGATGATGAATGCCTCGATTTGATCCGGGTGTCCGTTGAGGACGTTTTGGGGCGGGTGGGTTGAAACCCACCTTACGTGACGTTTCGCTTTGGCAGTGATGACGCGCCTGTCTAACCTGCGCGAAATCGTGGGAGGAGTGAGTGATGGCGTTATCGTTAGGCCAAAAGGCCGGCTGGGGTTTGGCCGATATGGGCATCAATGTCTTTGTCGTGGTCAAGCAGTTGCTGGTCTTTACCTATCTGACCACGTTTCTGGGCGTGCCTGCGTCGGTCGCTGGTTTCGTGACCTTCGCGGTCCTGGCCTTTGACGTCATCACCGACCCGTTGGTGGGATATCTGTCAGACCGGACGAATACCCGCTGGGGACGCCGCGCGCCGTGGATCGCCATTGGCGCCGTCGTGCTGGCGGCGGGGATCGTGGGTATGTTTGCAGTGCCTCAAAGTATGTCGTGGCAGGCGAACATGGCTTGGGTGATTGCGTTCTTCGGGCTGGCCACGATCGGGTTCACCTTTGTGACGATTCCCTATGGGGCCATGGCGGGCGAGATGACGCAGGACCCGCGGGAACGTTCGACGATGATGGCGTTTCGGATGACGTTCGCCTCTTTCGGTTTGCTGATCGCAGGGGCGATGGTGCCCGCGTTGGCGGGCGACACGCGGGAGGGGTATTTGCGCGCGGTGTTGATCGTGGTGCCGCTGGTGATCGTGGCGATCTGGGGGATGCTTTTGGCCACGCGCCGCGCGCCGCAGATCCCGTCGGCAGCATCCGAGAATTTCGCCGGGATCGTTCGGCTCGTCATGCAGAACCGGGCGTTTGTGGTGCTGGTTCTGCTTTATGGTGTCCTCACGCTGGCTGTTGCGCTGATCGCGGCCGGGCTGCAACTCGCCTCGCTTTACCTGATGCAGGACGATGGCGATGGGCCATTGTCGGGGCTTGTGAGGGCACTGGGTGTGTTTTCGACGCTCTTTGCGATGTTCATTGTGGGCTCCGTGATTTCTCAGTTCATCTGGGTCAAGGCGAGCGCGGCATTGGGCAAGACCTGGGCGCTGATCGTCGGGACGATGCTGTATATTGCCGTGCTTTTGGCGATCTGGTTGAACCTGCCCGCCATAGGCGTAACCACCATGGCGGTGTTGTTCCTCTGTGCCGGCTTTACCAACGGTGCGTATCAGCAGATCCCTTGGGCGATGTATCCTGACCTGATGGATGTCACCCGCAACGAAAGCGGTGAGGCGATCGAAGGCGCTTTCAGTGCGGTTTGGCTGTTTGGCCAGAAGGTCGCCAATGCAGTTGCCCCATTGGTGCTGGGATTGGTTCTGTCATGGGCCGGTTGGCAATCATCGGATAGTGGCGTCGTTCCGCAGACACCGGAGGCGCTGGATGCCCTGAAGAACGCATTGACATTGGTGCCGGCGGGTATCTTTGTACTGTCCATTCTGGGCCTGATCCTGATTTACAGACCCGTCAGTAAACACGTGGCGTCGCATGGTTGATATTTCTCAGGTCGATGAGTGGTTGGCTGCGGAAGAGGCCAAGGTACCCAATCTGCGGCCTCGTTGTGAAAAGCGGGTCGTCTGGGTCGGCGAAAAGGCCGTAAAGACGCCTTTGGCGCTGCTTTACATCCATGGTTTTTCCGCCTCACCTGAAGAACTGCGACCGCTTCCTGATCTGATCGCGCAGGACCTGGGCGCCAATATCCACTTCACGCGCCTGGCCGGGCATGGTCAGGATAGCGCCGCGATGGCAACGGCGACATTGGACGCCTGGATGCAGGATGTGGCCGAGGCGGTGAAGATCGCGCAAACCATCGGGGATGAGATCATTCTGATGGGTTGTTCGACGGGTTGTACGCTGGCGACGCTGGCGCTTGCGCAAGGGTTGGAGGCGAAGGCGGCGATCTATGTCTCGCCCAATTTCGGGTTGCGTAACCGGTTGGCGCAATTCGTGCTGGACGCGCCGGGCGCGCATCGGTGGGGGCGTTACGTGGCGGGGGCCACGCGGTCGTTCGAGCCAATCAACGATTTGCACACGGCCTATTGGACGACTGTTTACCCGACAGAGGCCGTGCATCCGATGGGCGCCGCCGTCCGTGCGGTGCGCAAGGCGGATCTTTCGCTGATCAAGGTGCCGCTGTTTCTAAGCTGGAACGAGGCTGATACCGTCGTGCATCCCAAGGATACCCGCGCGGTTGCCCGACGTTGGGGTGGGCCGGTGCTGGAGGACATCATCACGCCCGGCCCGGGCGACGATGAAGGGGGTCATGTCATGGCGGGCGATGTGTTCAGCCCCGGTCAGACTCGCCCGATGGCTAAGCGGATTTCGGCTTGGTTCCAGACGATATGACAGCCTTGCGGTGTTGTCGCCGCAAAGGCAAGATACACAGGATATAGTATCTGTTCCCAACGAGAGCCCCTGACTTATGCCCAGTGAAACCCTGGTGATGATCCCGCCACTGATGTGCGATGCGCGCATCTTTGATCATCAGATCAAGGCGTTGGGCAATGAACATGCGGTCATGTTTGCACCCGTCACGCGCGGCGAGCGGATGGAGGAAGTCGCCAGTCAGATCCTGACCTGGGCGCCTTCGAAATTCGCGCTTGCCGGTATGGGCCTTGGTGGCATGGTCGCGATGGAAATCCTGCGCCGCGCGTCAGAGCGGGTCACGCGCGTTGCGCTGATCGACACCAGCGCGCAGGCCGACACCCCCGAGATTGCGGCAGGTCGCGAGGAACAGATCATCGCCGCCCGATCCGGTCGGTTTGATGATGTGTTGCAGCATGAGGTGAATTCAACGTGGTTGGCGCCGAACACGGACAAGGCTGCGGTGATCCGGCTGTTGAAGGAGATGGGGCAGGGGCTGGGGGCGGAGGTTTATGTCAGGCAAGCGCGCGCATTGCAGCGCCGCAAGGATCAGCAGGCCACTCTGCGGCAGGTCAGGCAGCCCGCCGTCGTGATTTGCGGGCGATTCAACGGGCAGTTTCCGCTGAAGCGACAGGAATTCATGGCCGAGATGATCCCCTATGGATCGCTCGAGGTGATCGAGCAGGGTGGCTATTTGTCGACGATCGAGGCGCCGGATGCGGTGACCGACAGCCTGCGCAGGTGGATGAAGATGCCGATGGTGTTGCGGCCTTGACGTAACGGCAGGACGCGCATAGGTGGAGTGCAGGCCAAGGTCGCCTGCCGCGCGCGCCCGGACTTTGGGTTTGGTGAAGACCTGTACACCGATATGATCTGCTTTGACCGGGACGACCCCGTCAGCAATGCGCGCACTGATTTTTGAGTGGTTTGTCCCAAGATCAAGGAGATCACAATGAACGCTTTACGCGATCCGAAAGCCATGGCAAAGGCCCTACGCAAAGCGCTGGCCGAGCACGACGTCGACCTTTCCCACGGCACGTGTCTTGAAGTTGTGGCCCGTCAGTTGGGTTATGCCGATTGGAATACCGCATCCGCCGCCATGAACGGTACTTTCGGCCCTCTGCAGCTGCCGATGGGATGGCAAGTGGCCGGGTCGAACGCGACGGATTACCGTGTTGGCATTGACCCGGATCAACCCGGCCATCCCGTCACGATCCAATCGCTGGAACACCGCGGCCCTCATACCGGTTTTGCGACACTCGTTCAGATGGTGGATGCCACGCCGTTTCAGGGCCAACGTTTGCGTTTGACCGCGGAACTGTCCTGCGCGCACGTGACAGGTGCTGCCACGATGTGGATGCGCATCGATGATGCGGTTGGCCGTAATATTCGGTTGGACAATATGGAGGAACGACGAACCGATGGCGTCATATCCGGCACGTGCGATTGGGTGGCACGACAAATCGTTTTGGATATCCCCGACAACGCAGACAGCCTGCATTATGGGTTCTATTTGCGCGGCGAAGGGCAGTGCTGGTCACGCGGCTTCGATCTGCGTGAGGTTGGACAGGATGTGACTGTCACGTCGACCGCGCGGCGTGTTTTGGAACAACCGATGAACCTGAACTTCGCCGAAGCCTCGATTATGGCGTAAGGCAAGAGGGGCGGTTTAGGCCGCCCCTTTGTTGCCTTTGAATTTCACCACATTATCAGCGGTGCCCGCTTTTTTATCCGCAGCCGCGCTCTTGGTCTTTGCAGGTTTGGTGGCGGTGGATGACTTGGCCTTCGGTGCCGCCGGTTTTTTGGCGGCTGGCGCCTTGGTCGGTGCAGTCTTGGCGGCCGCCCGCGTCGACTTTGGCTTTGCTGCTGTTGCCGCAGGTTTCGTGGTCGCTTTGCGGGTTGCCTTGGTCTTTGCGGCTGGCTTTTCAACCGCGGTCGCCTTTGCGGCGGTCGCCGGTTTGTCAGCGTTTTTCGGTTTCGCCGTCGTTTGTTTTGGCGCTGCCGGTTTGGCCACTGGCGCCGCTTTGCGCGCTGCGGGTCTGGGTTTGGCTGTTTCGCCGCTATTCGCGTCAATGAAATCCAGCACCAATGGCCGGATGTTATTCCGCCAGGAACTACCCGCAAAGATACCGTAATGGCCCGCACCAGGTTCCAGATGCGCGGCTTTCTTGTCGTCTGGCAGACCGGTCAACATGGGGAGGGCGGCCAAGCATTGGCCGGGGGCCGAGATATCATCCTCTTCCCCTTCGACGATCTTGACGGCGACGGTCGTGATCTTGCCGAAATCGACCTTGCGGCCCGCGACGACGAAATCGTTCTGCGCGATCTCGCGTCCTTTGAAGATGCGTTCGACCGTCGATAGATAGAATTCCGCCGTCATGTCCATCACGGCCAGATATTCGTCGTAGAATATGTTGTGACGGTCGTGTTCGGACGCTTCACCCTTCGCCACGCGGATGATTTCATCGCGGAAGGAATTGGCGTGTGTTTCGGCGTTCATCGAAATGAACGAGGCGAGTTGCAACAGGCCCGGATACACCATCCGTCCCACGCCATCATATTTGAAGCCGACGCGCTGGATCATCGTTTCTTCCAACTGACCCATGGTGACGGTGCGGCCGAAATCGGTGACTTCGGTATGGTTCGCCTCGGGGTCGACGGGGCCGCCGATCAGCGTCAGGGATTTGGGCTGTGCCTTTGGGTCTTCCTCGGCCAGATAGGCGGTCGCGGCCAATGTCAGCGGCACGGGCTGGCAGACCGCGATCACGTGCAGGTCCGATCCCAGCTTTTTCATGAAATCGACGAGGTATAGCGTGTAATCCTCGATATCGAACTTACCCTCGCTGACCGGAATGTCCCGGGCATTGTGCCAGTCGGTGACGTAAACGTCGCAATCCGGCAGCAGGCTGATCACGGTCTTCCGCAGTAGCGTGGCGTAGTGGCCGGACATCGGCGCGACAAGCAGCACACGCCGCGTGCGGTCGGGTCGATTGCCGACGCGAAAGCGGATCAGGTCGCCAAATGGCCGTTCCACCACGGTTTCGATGGTGACCACCATATCGGTGCCGTCGGTGTTTGTCTGAACCGGAATATCCCAATCAGGCTTGACGACCATGCGCGAGAATGACCGTTCCGTCACCTCACCCCAGGCCTTGAGCCAGTCAATGGCGGGGTTCGCCCCCCAGGACATGATCGGATAGCCCGCAAACGCCCTTGCAGTCGCCCCCAACCACTGGTTGGTGTTGCGCATGCTTTCCATCATGTCGTAGGTCATCATATACTTCATCACACATACTCCGGATCGCAGACGCGCAGATCATGCTGCGGGTGCAGCATAGGCACAGGAACGTTAATATGACAACAAATGATTTGGTTGGTGGTGCGGCATCCGGGCAGAATGTTGCAAAACTGGAAGCCAATCTGGCCAAGGTCGAAGAGTTGACCCAACGCCTGCTGAAAGTGATGGGTCATGCACGTCCGATCCCGCCGGCGCTACAGGGCCCAAGTCAGGAGCTCTACGTCAAGGCGGCGACCGCCTATATGACTGAAATGATGACAAATCCGGCCAAATTGCTGGAACATCAGCTGGAGTTCTGGGGCAAGTCGGTCAAGCACTATGTGGAGGCGCAGCATCTGCTGGCCCAGGGCAAGCTGGAACCGCCAGTGGACGAAACACCAAAGGATCGTCGCTTTGCTCATGAATTATGGGAGACCAATCCGTACTTTAATTTCATTAAGCAACAATACTTGATGAATGCTGCCGCAGTGCAGCAGACGGTCGAGGATATCGACACGCTTGATTCTGAGGAAAAGAAGCGTTTGCGCTACTTTTCCCAGCAGTTGGTCGATATGATCAGTCCGACAAATTTCCTGCCGACCAATCCCGAGGCGTTGGCTTTGGCCGCGGAAACCGAAGGGGAAAGCCTTGTCGCCGGGTTGGAGAACCTGATTTCGGATATGGAAGCCAATGATGGCGACCTTGTCGTCACTTTGGCGGACAAGAAGGCGTTCAAGCTGGGCGAGAATCTGGCGACGACACCCGGTTCGGTCGTATTCCGCAACCATATGTTCGAGCTGATCCAGTATGCGCCGGCAACCGAGAAAGTGTATTCAACGCCGCTGATCATCTTTCCGCCCTGGATCAACAAATTCTACATTCTGGACCTGAAGCCGCAGAACAGCCTGATCAAATGGGCGGTGGAGCAGGGATATACCGTGTTTGTCGTGTCGTGGGTGAACCCCGACCCGGCCTATCGTGACACGTCGATGACCGACTACGTCGACGACGGGTATCTGACGGCGATCGAACAGGTAAAGACGATCTGCAACGTCAAAAAGGTGAATGCCGTCGGGTATTGCATTGCGGGTACGACGCTGGCGCTGACTTTGGCGCTGATGAAAAAGCGCAAGGATACGTCGGTGAATGCAGCGACCTTCTTTACGACACTCACCGACTTTTCGGATCGTGGTGAGGTCGGCGTTTTCCTTGATGACGATTTCGTCGATGGGATCGAGGCGGAGGTGAGTGAGAAGGGTATCCTCGATTCATTCTTCATGTCCCGGACGTTTTCGTTTCTGCGGTCGAATGATCTGATCTACGGCCCCGCGATCAAAAGCTATATGATGGGAAAGGCGCCGCCCGCTTTTGATCTGCTCTACTGGAACGGCGACAGCACCAATCTGCCGGCGTATATGGCGGTGGAGTATCTGCGCGGCCTGTGTCAGGACGATCTGTTTGCGACCGACGGATTTGAGGTCTGTGGCGAGACCGTTCATATCAGCGAAGTCACCGTACCGTTATGCGCGATTGCATGTGAAACGGATCACATTGCCGCGTGGAAAAGCAGCTACCAAGGCGTCCAGAAGATGGGATCGAAGGACAAGACATTCATCCTGTCCGAGTCCGGCCATATCGCGGGGATCGTGAACCCGCCCAGCAAGAAGAAATATGGCCATTACACCAACCCCGAACTGGGCCTGACAGTCGATGACTGGTACGATGCGGCGGACAAACATGAAGGGTCCTGGTGGCCTGCCTGGGACACATGGTTGTCACAAAAGTCTGGTAAAAAAGTCGCGGCGAGGAAGCCGGGAAGCGACGATTTCCCAGTACTGGCGCCCGCCCCAGGCACATATGTGCAGGCTAAGTAGCGGTTTCCCATAGGTAATTTCGCAACTGCAGAAAAAAATGCTGCACTGCAGAAAAAAACCTTGAAATGCTGCGGCGCAGCATGCATATTGGTGTCACAAGATAACCGCGGAGGGGGCTCCGCACCGACACTGAAAGAGAGACTGACAATGGCTACTAAGACACAAGACTTCACCGCCATCTTCAAAGACATGATGGGCGCATTCCCTGTCGATACGAAGGCAATGGAAGAAACGTTCAAGAACCAGACGACACTGGCTGAAAAGATGTCCGGCGTTGCGCTGGACGCCGCTGGCAAATCGGCTGAGCTGTCCGCAAAGTGGACACAGGACACAATTTCCAAGATGGAAGCGATGTCCAAAGCGAAGGCAGAACCTGCCGATTACGCAAAAGCGATGACCGACTTCGCTTCGGCACAGGCTGAATCTGCTGCTGAGCACATGTCCGCTTTTGCTGAAATCGCGAAAAAAGTGCAGACACAGACCATGGAACTGGTTCTGGCCGCTGGCAAAGACTTTTCTGAAGACATGACAGCCGCTGCCAAGAAAGCCACGAACGACGTGACAGCTGCTGCCAAGAAAGCAACTGCTGCCAAGTAAGTGCATTCCCAAAATCGCCCCCGCCTCCCTGGGGATTGATTTTGAAAAACGGTCCGCCTCGCGGGCCGTTTTTTTCTTTTTGGTTCCCGGAGCGAGTTGGCCTATGGCTCAGCACGACCAATTCTGATCCGGGTATCTAAGAAGGCGTGATTGAATATGGCACTATTCCAACTGACCGAGGCAGAAGAGCGTGCCGCAAAAAAAAGTCTTTTTCAGTATATTCATGATCGCGCGCTGGGGCGCATAGGCAAAATTGACCATTACTGCGATTCGACATGGGAGCAGGCATGCCGCTTACTCTGGCGCTTTGATCCCGGAGGTAGGACTCAGGACGGGTACAGCCCAACGAAGACATACGCTGAAATCTCGGTAACGATTGACCAAAGTGACTTAACGTCCTTGCCTTGTTTGGCGGCGTTCTTGGATACTGCATTGTGCTTAAACAATCACTTCCATGGGATCGGGGCGAAGAGGCTTAGCGAACCAATGATGTTCGATGAAGCGCTGGAGCCGATTTTACGCGACTTGGGTCTGCTGGACAAAGACGGTACGCCGACAAAGCCTTTGCTCATCGACGCAATCGATCGCTATCACTTTTTTGACCAGAACAGTCATAAGCTTTCTTTGGAGGCGCAAGGCTTCGTAACTCAGTTGGCGGAGGAGGTTTGGCGGAGCGCGTCCGCCGATGACAAAGCATATTTGATCGACGCATTTGAAATGGGTAAGTCGACAGGCTTGGACAACTGGCTCGTCAGCCGCTGGCGTTTTGGTGAATGGCTAAGTGATGGAGCATGGGAGAAGGATTCAGAACTATTCGGGTCCCATTCGGCCATTGGCTGGCTTTTGATCGAGAGTATCAAACGAGGTTTAGAGGAGGGACGCTACCCCGTCTAACAACACCTCACTGGATCAGCCAAAGATCGGTTTGCGATGTCTTGTGCTTGCATAGATTGCCGGACCACAAAGGCTTTTATCCAATTACCACCACTGCAGCGCCGACCTTACGTCCTGTGGCGACAAGGCGATGGGCATCAACAATGTTGTCTAACGGAAAAACCTGGTCGATCACCGGTTTGTATGCCCCTGCGCTGACCCACCCAGCAACCATGTCCAGATCATCGGCGCGTTCCGCTGCGACACCTGACAGGACCTTTTGTCTTTCTGGTCCGGATCGACGCAGCATGTCGCGTAGCCCGCCCGCCACCAAGGCAAGGCGCCCACGTGGCGCGACGGCTTTCATCACTTGCAAAGCCGGGTTTTTGCCGATCGTGTCGATGACCACGTCATATTTGTGTTGTCCGTCAAAAGGATCGACCGTCCGATAGTCAACAACAGCGTCGGCGCCGATGTCTGTGACCTTCGCCGCATTTGCCGCGCTGCAAACCGCGGTGACATGCGCGCCGAGCTGCTTGCCGATCTGCACGGCGGCTGACCCCACATCGCCCGAAGCACCGATGACAAGCAGCGTCTCACCGGTTTTCAGCTTTGCCTTGTCACGCAGGAAACCGATTGCCGTCGTAAAGCCGAAGGGCAGGGCGGCCGCGTCGGTGAAACAGATCGCGTCGGGCAGCTTTGCGACGGCGCCCGTCGCTTTGACCGTCTGGTATTCTGCATAGCAACCAAGCCGTGCGCCGGTCATCCCAAATACCCGTTCGCCGGGGGAGAAACCGGTGACACCTTTGCCGACTTCGGCAATTTCCCCCGCGAACACGCCACCAAGGATAGGGTTGCGTGGTCGTTTCAAGCCAAAGGCCAGTCGCGCCATCCATCCCATCCCCGCCGGGAAATCCGCGGCGCGCACGCGGGCATCGGCGCTTGTCGCGGCGGTGGCGTGAATGCGGACCAGAAGCGTATCGGGCTTTACCTGCAACATCGGACGCTCTGCCTGTTGAAGAACTTCGGGTGGTCCGTAGGCCGGGCAGATGATTGCATGCATGTGAAGTCCCTCGCCAGTCGCTCAACTGATCAGCTAAGCCTACCGGCGTACCGCGACAAGAGCGCACGGGGCGCCAATGGCGCCGAAACCACCGCTCTATTTGCTTGGATGCAGCCCCGGTCCAGAAATCCGTGATGTTATCTTCCGACTGGCCTTGCCCCGGTCAGGCCGCTAGAACGGCGCAAACGACGTACAGGGCAGGCTGACATGGCGGACGGTATTCAACCGCAACCCGGAATTATGGACATCGCGCTTTATCAGGGGGGCGCGTCGCATCTGGATGGTGTCGGCAATGTGCTGAAATTGTCGTCGAACGAAAACCCCTTGGGCGCCAGCGAGGCCGCGAAAGAGGCCGTTACGCGCGCGGCCCTCGATCTGCATCGGTATCCGCCCACCGACCACGCAAGCCTGCGACAGGCGATTGGTGACGTGTGGGGCGTTGACCCGGCCCGCGTGTTTTGCGGTGTCGGGTCGGGTGAGGTCTTAAAACTATTGTCCGAGGCCTATGCCGGTCCGGGCGATGAGGTGGTGTTCACCGAACACGGCTTTTCCATGTACCCGATCTATGCACGCGCCTGCGGGGCGACCCCGGTGGTCGTGCCAGAGCATGAGCGGGTCGTGGATGTGGAGGCCATTCTGGCCGCGTGCACCGAAAGGACGCGACTTGTCTTTATCGCCAATCCCGCCAACCCGACTGGTACGATGATCGGGCCCGCCGAAGTGTTGAAACTGGCCGACGGTTTGCCAACAAGGGCGCTGCTGGTGCTGGATGGCGCCTACGCCGAATATGTCGACGGTTTCGACGCCGGTAAGGCGTTGGTCGAAGCCCGTGAAAACGTCGTGATGTCCCGCACATTTTCCAAGATTTACGGGCTGGGCGGTATGCGCGTGGGATGGGGTTATGGCCCGCAGGCGGTCATCGATGTGCTGAACCGGATCAGGGGGCCGTTCAACCTGTCGGCAGCCGCGCTGGCCGCGGCCGAGGCCGCGGTGCGTGATACCGACCACACCGAACGGTGCCGGATCGAGAATGCGAAATGGCGCGAATGGATGGCGACCGCCCTCGCCGAGCTTGGCGTGCCGTCCGATACCTCGACGGCCAATTTCATCCTCGCCCGTTTCACCGACCGGACCGAGGCCGAGGCCTGTGACGATCACCTGCGCAGCGAGGGGATCATCGTGCGCAGGGTCGCCGGTTATGGCCTGCCGCATTGTTTGCGCATCACCGTGGGCGATGAAAGCGCCTGTCGCCGTGTGGTCCATGCCGTTGCCCAGTTCAAAGGGGCTGCCTGATGGCAGTGATCTATGAACGTGTCGCTTTGATCGGGCTTGGCCTTATCGCAGGGTCGATGGCGCTGGCCATCCGCCGCGCCGGGCTTGCCGATGAGGTTGTCGGCTATGCCAAATCCGCCGAAAGCCGCGAGATCGCACGCGAGATCGGCTTGTGCGATCGGGTTTGCGAGAGCGCGGCCGAGGCGGTGGATGGTGCCGATCTGGTCGTCCTTTGTGTGCCGGTAGGCGTGATGGATGAGGTCGCAAAAGAAATCGGGCCGGCCCTGAAAAAGGGTGCGACGGTCAGCGATGTCGGCTCGGTCAAGCGCACGGTCATCGATGCTGTGGCACCATATGTGCCTGATGATGTGCATTTTATCCCCGCCCATCCGCTGGCGGGAACGGAGCATTCGGGGCCACGGTCCGGCTTTGCGGAACTTTTCGACAATCGTTATACGATCATCGTTCCTGTCGAAGGCAGCGATCCGGCGGCGGTCGAGCGTCTTGCGGAGTTGTGGCGCGGTATGGGGGCGTTGATCGAGGAAATGGACCCCGATCATCATGATCTGGTGCTCGCCGTCACAAGCCATACGCCGCATCTGATTGCCTACACGATGGTTGGCGTCGCCGATGATCTACGCCGCGTGACGGACAGTGAGGTCATCAAATATTCCGCTGCCGGTTTCCGTGATTTCACCCGCATCGCGGCCTCGGATCCTGTCATGTGGCGCGATGTCTTTCTGAACAACAAGGATGCGACGCTCGAGATTTTGGGGCGCTTCACCGAAGAACTCTTTGCCCTGCAGCGCGCCATCCGGCAGGGGGATGGCGATCATCTTCATGACTATTTTACCCGAACCCGCGCGATCCGCCGCGGCATTATCGAAGCCGGGCAGGATACCGACGCGCCGGACTTTGGCCGGATCAAGGCCGGGCGCGACTGATGCGCCTGTGGGGGGCGATCGTCGCGCTTTTCCTGCCTCTGGCCACGCAGGCGGCGCCGCTTGACATTTCCCCTCGGCCAATCGCGCGCGTTGATGCCGCACCCAAGGTCGTTTTGTCCCAACGCAACTGGCTGCGGGCGGAAGATGCACTCTGGGCGCGGACGCCCAAATTTATGGTCGTCGTCAATCAGGGCGTCCCGGCTGTGCGCCCGATAGGGCGGGGCGGCGAAGCAACACTGCGCGTGGCCCGCGTCAAGCCGCAGATGCGCCCCTATACCAGGCCCGATCTGGCCCTTGGTGCGCGGACGCGCCCGCTGGCACGGGCGGAGATGGGGTTGTTCGCCTTCAGCCCGCTCGCCTTGGCAGAATCGATGCGCCCGCTGCTGCGGCCCGCTTCGATGGTTGCGGCTGCCGAAGAACGGCGTCGGGCCCGACTGCGCGGGCAAGTCTGTGGCGATGTCGCGATTCAGGGCGAAACCCTGGGCCGTGTCAGCGGGCGCGGAGCGTGCGGGATCGAGGGCGCCGTCAAGGTCCGCTCGGTCGCTGGTGTCACGCTGTCGCCGCGTGCGACCATCGATTGCCCGACAGCGCGTGCGTTGAAGCAATGGGTGGAGCGGGGCGTGGTGCCCGCTGTCGGCAGCGAGGGCGGCGGTGTGTCGTCACTGCGGGTTGTCGCGCATTATGCCTGCCGGACCAGGAACAACCAGCCCGGCGCCCGCCTGTCCGAACATTCTTTCGGGCGGGCGATCGATGTGGCGGGGATACGGCTGCGTGACGGAACCGAGATGACGCTGCTGACCGATTGGAACAGCGCCGATGACGGCGCGCAACTGCGGCAGATGTGGCGCGCGGCATGCGGGCCGTTCGGTACCGTGTTGGGCCCGGAAGCGAACCGATTTCACCGGGATCATTTCCATTTTGACACCGCGCGCTATCGCAGTGGGCCTTATTGCCGTTAACTTTTCCGATCGTGACACTAAGTGATCGGGAAAGGAGATTTTCATGGAAAGCCTTGCCCAAGACCTCGCTACGATGGTGCGCACCCCCTTACACGACAGCCACGTGACCGCTTTACGCGAAATCGGGGTTGAGCGTGACTGGGACAAAGGCGCGATATTGCAGGATTATGGCAAACCGGCGATGACCTTTCACTATGTCGTCGATGGTGGGGTCGAGGCGGTCGACCCCCGCACCGGACAGCGCTATGGAAATTCGCATCTGGGGCCGACGCAGTTTTTCGGAGAGATCAGTTTTTTGTCCGGCGGCAAGGCCATGATGGGTGCCCGTTGCATGGAAAAGTCGCGGATCATCACGGTCGAGCGTGAGCCGATGCTGGAGCTTATGGGCCGTATCCCAGAGATGTCGGATATCATCATCACCGTCTTTGCTGCCCGTCGTCGCAGGCTGTTGGAAAGTGGTGAAGCCAGCCTGACCCTGATCGGTGCCGAAAAAGACCGCAATATCCGCCAGATCGCCGCCTTTGCCGGGCGCAACAAGATACCGTTTCGGAATCTGACACTGGGTGAGCATGAAGCCGAAGCCGTGGCGCACTCCTGTAATATCGGCGCGGCCAAGCCTGCGGTGATCTTTGGCAAACATGACGTCGTGGCCGATCCGACCCCTTCGAAGATCGCGGGCATGCTTGGTCTTGATATGGCTGTACGGGATGATCGTTTGTTTGACGTACTGATCGTCGGGGGTGGCCCGGCCGGTGTGGCGGCGGGGGTGTATGCGGGGACGGAAGGGCTGTGTGCGTTGGTCATCGAAGACCTGACCATTGGCGGGCAGGCGGGCACGTCATCCCGCATCGAAAACTACATGGGCTTTCCGACCGGCATTTCGGGCGCCGACCTCGTCTGGCGCGGCGAGGTGCAGGCGATGAAATTCGGTACGCAATTTGCCGTGCCCCGCCGTGTCCACGCGCTGGAGCGGCGCGAAGATGGCGTGTTCTGCGCGACCTTGGACGACGGCGATGAAGTCTGTGCCAAGGCGGTCGTCGTCGCCACCGGCGTGCAATATCGACGCCTGCCCATCGACCGGCTGGAAGAGTTCGAAGGGATCGGCATCTACTACGCCGCCACGGACGTCGAGGCCCGTTATTGCCGCGACACGGATGCGATTGTCGTCGGCGGTGGCAATTCGGCAGGGCAGGCGGCGATGTATCTGTCGCGCACTGCGCGGCATGTGCATGTGCTGGTGCGGGGCAAAAGCCTCGCGGCGTCGATGTCGGACTACCTTTTGTCGCGGCTGGAGGCCGATCCGGCGATCACAATCCATTACCAGTGTGAGATTTGCGGGCTGGATGGCGACGGGCATCTGGAGAAGGTGACGATCAAGGATAAGGCGGCCAGCACCGAGCGCGATGTCGATGCGCGGGCGGCGTTCATTATGGTCGGTGCCGCCCCGAATACCGCGTGGCTATCCGGTCTTGTCGAATTGGACGACAACGGCTTTGTCCTGACCGGTCAGGCGGTGGGACGCGAGACACCTTATGAGACGTCGCATGACGGCATTTTCGCCGTCGGTGACGTGCGGGCCGGGTCGGTCAAGCGCGTGGCGTCGGCTGTGGGTGAAGGTTCGGTCGTGATTTCGAAAGTCTGGGATGTAGTGCAGGGCTGATCAAAAGGTGCGCTGCCGCGCATTCCCGGTTCTGATAAAGGTGATGCGACGCAGACCGCGGAGTGCTGTGCACGTGGAAAGCGCAGATGCCTCCGGCGGGGATATTTGGGGCCAAAAGAGGATGTGCTTGAAGGCTTTACCCTTGTCCGTGCTGGTTCTATAAGCGCGCCGATGACCGATATGATGATCATACGCATTATCTGCCCGGCGGCCTGAATGCGCCTGCCGGGACAAGGTGTCTGCGCCTGCGCACCGCCCCTCATCTTACCCGATATTCTGACGAAGGACGCGACAGATGTGCGCCGAAACCACTGATTATAAAGACACCCTGAACCTGCCCCGCACCGACTTTCCCATGCGTGCGGGCCTGCCCAAACGCGAACCGGATTGGCTTGCGCGTTGGGAAGAGATTGGGGTGTATGACAAGCTGCGCGAGAAAGAGGGGCGCACGCCCTTTACCCTGCATGACGGCCCGCCCTATGCGAACGGTAACCTGCATATCGGCCACGCGCTGAACAAGATCCTCAAGGATATGGTCGTCCGGTCCCATCAGATGATGGGCCACGATGCCCGTTACGTGCCTGGCTGGGACTGCCACGGTCTGCCCATTGAATGGAAGATCGAGGAACAATATCGCGCCAAGGGCCAGAACAAGGACGACGTGGATGTCGTCGATTTCCGGCAGGAATGTCGCAAGTTTGCCGACCATTGGGTGGGCGTGCAGCGGGACGAGTTCAAGCGGCTCGGCGTGACCGGAAACTGGTCGGATCCCTATCTGACTATGAACTTCCACGCGGAGCGGGTAATCGCCGAGGAATTTCAGAAGTTTCTGATGAACGGGACGCTGTATCAGGGGTCCAAGCCCGTGATGTGGTCGCCGGTGGAGAAGACGGCCTTGGCTGAGGCGGAGGTGGAGTATCACGACCGACAGACGGATGCGATCTGGGTGAAGTTTCCGGTAAAGGCATCCAACTACTCTGAGGCCGTTACGCTGCCTTATGGCAGCTCCAAAGAAGTAGAGAACGCGGCTTTGGAAAAAAGTCGCAAAGTTTGGAAAAAGCACAATGACGAGCTGAAGACTGCGGCGGTTATCATCTTTACTACCACGCCTTGGACCATACCGCAGAACCGGGCCATTTGTTTCGGTGATCACATCTCCTACGGTCTATATGAGGTTATCAAAACACCTGAGGAGTGTTGGGCTCGGGTCGGTGATAAGTATCTAATTGCCGACAAGCTAGCAGACGAATTCTTTGCTAATGCGCGTGTTGATCAAGATGGTTTTCAGCGGATCAGACAAGTTCACAATGATCAACTGGCAGCACTGAAATGCAGCCATCCACTGAACGCTGATGCTCTACTGCATGCGAATCTTGATTACCATGTGGAGTGGGACTTCGATGTTCCCATGCTCCCCGGCGATCACGTGACCGATGACGCAGGCACAGGCTTTGTCCATACCGCTCCGTCCCACGGCGATGACGACTATGCAATCGGGGTCAAGCATGGCTTGCCGATGACCTATAACATCCTCGATGACAGCTCTTACCGCGCTGATCTGCCGTTCTTTGGAGGCGAGTGCATCCTCAAACCCAATGGCAAACCCGGTGGCGCCAACAAGGCGGTGATCGACAAGCTGGTCGAGGTCGGTGCTCTACTTGCCCGCAAGCGTATCACGATCTCGGATGCCCATTCGTGGCGGTCCAAGGCGCCGGTGATACGGTTGAACCGGCCTCAGTGGTTTGCGTCTATCGACAAAGCGGTGGGCGACGGTCAAGACACCTATGGCACGACGATCCGCGAGCGGGCTTTGCGCTCGATCGATGAGCTTGTGACCTGGACGCCGAAGACCGGTCGCAATCGTCTTTATGCGATGATCGAGGCGCGGCCGGATTGGGTGCTCTCGCGTCAGCGGGCCTGGGGTGTTCCGCTCACCTGCTTTACGAAGAAGGGGGCGCAGCCGACCGACCCGGATTACCTGCTTCGCAATGACGCGGTGAATGCCCGTATTCTTGAGGCGTTCGAAGCTGAGGGTGCGGATGCCTGGTACAAGGACGGGGCGAAGGCCCGGTTCCTCGGCAATGACGTGAACCGAGATGATTACGATCAGGTGTTTGATATCCTGGATGTGTGGTTTGACTCGGGATCTACCCATGCCTTTGTGCTGCGCGACCGTGAGGACGGGTCCGAGGACGGGATGGCCGATGTCTATCTGGAAGGCACCGACCAGCACCGCGGGTGGTTCCATTCGTCGATGCTGCAGGCTTGCGGCACGATGGGGCATGCGCCCTATCGCGCCGTTGTGACCCATGCGTTCACGCTGGATGGCAAGGGCGAGAAGATGTCCAAGTCGTTGGGCAATATCATCGCGCCTGCCGAGGTTGTGAAGCAATATGGCGCGGATATCCTGCGCCTTTGGGTGGCGACGACCGATTACAAGCATGATCACCGGATCGGGGATGAGATCCTGAAAGGGGTGGCGGATAGCTATCGCCGGTTGCGGAATACGTTGCGGTTTATGCTGGGGTCTTTGAGCGACTTTACCGAAACCGACCGCGTTGAACCGGCGGAGATGCCGGAGTTGGAGCGCTGGGTGCTGCATCGTTTGGCGGAATTGGATGGCGTCGTGCGTGACGGCTATGCCAAGTACGACTTCCAGGGTGTGTTTCAGGCGATCTTTACCTTTGCGACTGTGGATCTTTCGGCGTTTTACTTCGATATCCGCAAGGATGCGCTTTATTGCGATGGCGATACGGCGCGGCGCAAGGCGGCGCGGACGGTGCTGGATATCCTGTTCCACCGGCTGACGCGATGGCTCGCGCCGATGCTGGCCTTTACCATGGAAGAGGTCTGGCTGGAGCGGTTCCCGGGCGATGACTCGTCCGTGCATTTGGAGGACTTTGCGGAAACGCCCGATGATTGGGCGGATGCTGAACTGGCTGCGAAATGGTCGGTTGTGCGCAAGGCACGCCGTGTCGTCACCGGCGCGCTGGAGGTTGAGCGGACCAACAAGGTGATCGGTGCTTCGCTGGAAGCCGCACCGACGGTTTATGTGACCGCAGAGGTGGCCAAGGTGCTGGAGACGGTGGCATTTGATGACATGTGCATCACGTCGGGGATCACGGTCTCGACCGATGCGGCCCCTGACGGTGCGTTCCGGTTGGATGATGTCGCAGATGTGGCTGTCGTCTTTGCCCGCGCGGACGGCGAGAAATGCCAACGCTGCTGGAAAATCCTGCCGGATGTCGGCTCGCATACCCATCCCGGTGTCTGTGGGCGTTGTGACAGCGCCCTGACCTGATGGAATACCGCAACCCCGATGCTGTGGCTCGGATGCGCGCGGACTTTGCGCGGCAAGGGGCCATGGCGTCGATGGGGATTGCGGTGGCGGATGTGGCGCCGGGGCGCTGTGTGCTGGAGATGCCGTTTAACGCGGATTTCTCGCAGCATCATGGGTTCATGCATGCGGGCGTGATCACGTCGGGCATGGATAGCGCCTGTGGGTTTGCGGCTTTCACGCTGATGGAGGCCGAGGCCGAGGTGCTGACCGTGGAGTTCAAGTGCAACTTCATGGCGCCTGCGAAGGGGAAGCGGTTTCGGTTTGAGGGCGATGTCGTCAAATCGGGCCGCACCCTGACCTTTACCGAGGGGCGGGCGGTGGCTTTGGCTGGTGAACGGGAAACGGTCGTCGCGACCATCACGGCGACGATGATGGCGGTCCGGGGCCTGAAGCCATGATCAACCGGAGTCAGGTCGCGGCTGCACTGATCGAACGAGCGGCGGGGTTGCGGCCGGATACCACCTTTTGCCCGTCCGAAGTGGCGCGGGCATTGACCGATGACTGGCGACCATTGATGCCCCTTGTGCGGGATGTGGCGGCAGATTTGTCCGAGCTGCGGGTGACCCAGAAGGGCCAACCGGTTGATCCGCGCAGCGCCAAGGGGCCGATCCGGTTGGGGCGTGCATGAATGTTGTCGTCGAAAGCCCTGTCGGTCCGCTGGGTGCCGATAGCGATGGTACGGCGATCACGCGGCTGATCTGGGGTCGGGCGGGCAACGTAGACAACGGGCCGCTTGGCATGCGTTTCGAACAGGAAATGAGCGCCTATTTCGGCGGTGACCTTCGTGATTTTACGCTGCCCTTGGCACCGGCCGGTGGCCCATTCCAGCAAGATTTTCTGCAGGCCCTTCTTGCCATTCCTTACGGTGAGACGCGGACCTATGGCGACCTTGCGAAGGATCTTGATGTTTCGGCTCAAGCAATCGGGCAGGCCTGCGGCGCCAATCCGATCGCAATCCTGATCCCTTGTCACCGTGTTTTGGCCGCCAATGGTCTGGGCGGTTATTCCGGCGCCGGTGGGATCGAGGCAAAGGTGACCCTGCTGAAACTGGAAGGCGCGGCTGGCTTGCTTATTTAGCGGCGACGCCGCGCGTGCTGCCGCGCTCTGGGATGATCTGCTGTGCGACACCCGCAAAGACCAGATAGACCGACGTGATCACCAACCCCCAATGCGCCCAGCTTTCGGGGTGGAAATCGACCCAGGCTGCCCATCCGGCAAAGAACGTCCAGGCCAGCGCCATGGGCAGGGTCAGCGAACGCCAACGTTCGGTGCGGACCGGGTGCACGAATTTCAGTGGTACGAACATCGCGATGGCGAGTGCTGTGACAAGTGCCAGCGACACCCAGAAATTCGGTTCCAGCGCAAAGATCACAAGCACGACCATGTTCCAGCAGCCGGGAAAGCCGGAAAACGAATTGTCGCGCGTTTTCATCCGCGTATCGGAAAAATACATGGCCGAGGCGAAGGTGATGATGATGATCGCCGACCACCCCGTCCAGCCGGGCAGCAGGTCCGATTTGAACAGGGCATATGCGGGTACGAAGACATAGGTCAGGTAGTCGATGATCAGGTCAAGCAGGACGCCGTCAAATGCGGGTGCGTTCGTCTTGACGTCGTACTTGCGCGCCAGGGGGCCGTCGATCCCGTCCACGAAGAAGGCGACGACCAGCCAAAGAAACATCAGGTCCCATTTTTCCTCGACCGCGGCGAGCATGGCGAGCATGGCAAAAACGGCACCGGTTGCAGTCAACAAGTGGACGAAAAGGGCTTTGGCGCGAATGGTCATCAAATTCTCATGCGGGAAAATGCGGTCGGGGGCAATGCTTAACCCCGTATCTCACCGCGCGCGGGGGTGGGATTTTTCGTAGATATCCATCAGATGCGCGGCATCCACGGCGGTGTAGGCCTGCGTCGTCGAGAGCGAGGCATGTCCCAGCAATTCCTGAATGGCGCGCAGGTCACCCCCGGCCTCCAGCAGATGGGTCGCGAAGGAATGACGCATGGCATGTGGGGTGACCGTCGCGGGCAGGCCCAGCATCAGGCGGGTCTGTGCGGTCACTTTCTGAACGGCACGCGGACCCAATGCCCCACCTCGCACCCCGCGAAACAATGGGGCGTTTTGATTTATCGGATAGGGGCAAAGCCGAACATATGCGGCCACGGCATCCGTCGCTGCAGGCAGGACAGGTACGATCCGTTCTTTCCCGCCCTTGCCTGTGATGCGCAAAACGTCGGGTAAGGGGACGTCGGCGCCGGTCAGTCCCAGCGCCTCAGATATTCGCAATCCGCAGGCATATAGAAGGGTGACAACCGCGATATCGCGGGCGGCGATCCAGGGTTCGCGGGCCTGCGTGCCCACGTCATCCATGAACTGGGCAGCGGCGTCCCGGGTCAGGGGGCGGGGCAGTTTGCGCTGAAACTTCGGGGATCGGGCGGCCAGAACCGCTGTCGGTTCGAACCCTTCGCGTGTCGCCAACCAGCGATAGAATGTCTTGACGGCCGAAAGGCTGCGCGCCAAGGACCTCGCGCTGACACCGCGCCCGCGTTCATGCGCCATCCAGGATCGCATATCGCGCACGCTGATGCGCGATACCGGGCCCAGACCCTGTGCTTCACCGTTATGTTGGGTCATGAACGCCAGAAAGCCCAGCAGGTCCGCCTGATAGGCTTTCAGTGTGTTTTCCGCGGCCCCGGCCAGCGCGCGCTGATGGTCCAGCCACGCCGCCAAGGCATCGGAAAGCGCGGGTGATATCACGCCAGCCAGCGCCGCATCACCCGTTCGAACACGCCAGAGAAAAAGTCGAGAAGGTCAGTGCCTTGCTGCGGGCTGAACTGGTGCGGATCCTTGGCACCCATCACAAGCATGCCGGGCAACTTGCCGGGGCCGAGGTCAAGTTGCAGGCAGGCCTCGGACTCGATCGTATGGTCGACACCGGCATACAGGGTGCTGCTGATCTTGTGGGTTTGGCGCAGGGTGACCTTTCGTGCCGGTACATTGCGGCCGAGCGTCAGATAGCCATCGACGAAGCCCTCGGGCATGATGATGACGGCGGGCCCGAAATCGGCATCTTCCGTTTCGCTTTCGGTTTCGATTACCAATCGGATCGCGTCAATCCGCAGGATGTCGGTGATGTCCGTCGTCAGCGTGGTCAGAAATGTGTTCAAATCCGCAGGTTCCATCATGCGCAAAATGGCGCGATGTACCTGATTGGTGCCCGCCAGATTGTCATAAGCGGCGGCGATCACGTTGCGGTGGGTGTCTTCCAGCCGATCGAACCGCGCCTCGAGCCGTTCCATCGCGATCGCCCGCAGATCGACGATATTTTCACCCTGCCGGTCATCATTTGCGCCGACCAGCGCGCGCATCAGGTCGTGATCTTCCAAAAGGACATCGGGGTTCGAAATGATCTTCTCGCGAAGATCATGAGCCATAAGTGTTTTGTTCATGTGCCTGCCTTGGTTTTTGTTTTTTGACACGCTAGCAGAGGTTTCCGCGCATTTCTTCATTTAATTCGCATACGGGTGGCCGGGGTTGCATTTGCGTCGCACCCCCGCAGTGACGGCCAGATTTCGGGCACATCATATGTGATTTGATGTGCTTCGTGTGTGGTTGGCGGTTCCAGTTTGCGGCTGAGGGCCAGAACAACATCATGGGGTACCCTTTCTGCCCGGTCGCTGTTCTGCCGACGCAACTGATCGGGTGGCACCTCGAGATAGACAAGGTGAATGCGGGCGTTGTAGTCGCGCAAAAGCCGCAGCACCTTACCCCGCATCTGGGCGGTGATATTGGTGGCGTTCCAGATGAAATCCTGCCCTGCCCGCAGGTGGACGCGGGCCTGTTCATAAGCGGCCTGAATGACCGCGCCCTGATTGTCCGTTGGTGAAATGCCGGCCGCTGTGCGGATCGCATCGAGACTCACCACAGGCAGGTCGGGCAGGTTGGCGGCGATCCACGTGTCCTTGCCGGTGCCGGGCAGGGCGGACATGACATGGACGGTGCAGCGGAAATCCTCTTGTGCGGCGTAATGCGGGTCGCGGTCGTCGCGTTCCAGAAAGGCCAGACGGCTTTCGGCATTCGCGAAAGGGAAGGGCCCGCGCGCGCATCCGGCCTCGGCAAAGCAGGTTTCAGCCAGTGCCACATTGTCCAGCACCGCCTGCTGGTCGTCGCAGATGCGCCCCAGCGCGTCGGCACGTGCGTGCAGGCACAACAGATCGGGCCGACAGATCAGCGATGTGGCGATGGCGAGCCGTTCCGGTTTGGGCCGTTCGATCAGCCAGAAGGGCAGTTGGTGCTTGGCGATGATCCCACAGATTGCTTCGCGCCAATGGAAATCCACCTGCGCGTCGCGCAACAGCCCGCGCGCCATAGATGCTCCCAGTCGCGAATGCCCGCGCGAAGTGATCCGCCCGTTTTCGTCGTATTTGGTGGTGGCGGGTTTGCCGATGTCGTGCAGGCATGCGGCCCAGAACAGCATACTGCGGTCCGTGTCGGGCAGCGTGCGCCAGTCGGGTTGCGCAACCAATGCCGCGACTACCATCCGGGT
The DNA here is from genome assembly GCF_037572755.1 of Yoonia sp. 2307UL14-13. Lineage (NCBI taxonomy): Bacteria > Pseudomonadati > Pseudomonadota > Alphaproteobacteria > Rhodobacterales > Paracoccaceae > Yoonia > Yoonia sp. 2307UL14-13. Next base: position 94,437 of record NZ_JBBIFZ010000001.1, read on the forward strand.
ATGGGTGCCTGCATCGCCTTCTGCATGGTGGATCGGGTCCTGTGGGCAGGTGTCGAGGGCCGTGAACTCTGGCCCGGTACCCCAAATGGCATGCCAGTCGATCTGCCAATCCGGGGCCCGTGGGACAAGGTCAAGGAGTTGGGCAAAGTCAGGCCGTTTCATCGTAAGCCCCCTTCACCCCAAGTACGGGTGCAAAGATATCCACCCCGTCTGCCAGTTGGTTGGGCAGAATGGGTCGGTCCTGCCAATGCCCTTCGGATGCAGTGATGGCCTGCAGGAAATCGTGGCGCACGTATTTGTAGCGTTCGGTGACAGCGCTCACCGGTTCGACCTTGATATAAAGCCCCTCGGCCAGATCGCTGTCTTCGGTCTGTTTGGCGACGAAATCGGCGCGGTTGCCAGAGGCGATGGCGGCCTTGTCCAGTGCCTCGCGCAGCTCGGCGATGCGTTTGTCGTCGTTCAGGTCCCCGGTTTGCAGGCGCGACCCTTCGATATGCCGCGTGCGCGGGTACTTCAGCAATGTCATTGGTTTTTTCACGAGAATTGGACAGGCCTTGGCCCGTCATTTGCAAACATAACGCAACCGTCCAGCGCCTGATGCGCGGACGGAAACTTGGGTTTAGTATGCGGCGGGCTACATGGCCTTCTCATGGGGCAAAGGGTGACGGGGATACACCGGTTAACGTCGGCAGGGTCGAAGATCAAGGGGCTCAGCCGTCGAACTCGGCAAAGCTGATCAAGTCCTGCAGGAATGTGACCCGATCAGCGGTGTATTGGGCCAGGCATTGCGCCTGGCCGGCATCGGCGGCAAAGGGATTGGGGCCGTAGACCTGGCAATCCAGATTGCGGCTGATCGCCCATGTGCCCTGCGCCACCTCCAGCGTTTCGATGAAATCGACGGTCTGCGTTTGCTTGAGGTCGGCGATCGCGGCGGCAAAGCGGGTTTCGATCAGCGTGTCCCACACGGTGGCCTCTGACCCCCAGCAATCGGTCGCGTCACTTGCCGGGTCACAAAGACCCGCCGTGATGTCGATATCGCGCTGCCGCCCCAGACAGGTCGCCGCCGGAGTGTCGGGGCCAAGTCGCGCGAGGCAAAAGCCCAACGGGTCCTCTTGACCGTCCCCGGACAACTGCGCCAACTGTCCGATCCCATCGAACGGGTTGTCGGGTGCGACGGTGCCCGCGTCACAGATCAGCGTTTGCGTCTGACCATCGGGCAGCCTGACGATGATACCGCCTTCGGCGATTGCGACGGGATCGACCCGTTGGCGCGACTCGGTAAACATCTCATAGCCGTAATTGCCGTTAAACAGTGTGACCTGTTCGCGGATTGTGCCATCCTCATCGACGGACGGGTCGTATTCTACGTCCTGAAAGTCACGGATCATCTCAAGCGTGGGTGCACCATTGGTCGGGCCGAACGCATAGGTGATGACCTCGCCCGAAAGGCACAGGTTTAGCGTCCGCGCGCCGCCTTCGACGGTGCAATACATCAACAAACTGTCGTCCCGCCCGCAAGCCTCGGCCACCTGTGCCGGCGCATATGCGGGCCAGACCGCGATCGTCAGAACCAATGCCGTATGTGCCGTCTTGGTTCTGATGATCATTGCCAATCTCCTTAGACGATCTTGATCCCGGCCTTTTCGGCGTCGGCCATGAAGGTCGCCAGCCCCTTGTCGGTCAGCACATGGTTCGCCATGGCCTTGATCACCTTGGGTGGTGCGGTCGCGACGTCGGCGCCGATCTTGGCGCATTCGCTCATATGGTTGGCGGACCGGATGGAGGCGGCGAGGACCTGCGTCTCGAACCCATAATTGTCATAGATCGTACGAATATCCTCGATCAGGTCCAGCCCGTCCATGTTCAGGTCATCGAGACGCCCGATGAACGGGCTGATGAAGGTGGCCCCGGCCTTGGCGGCCAGTAGCGCCTGATTGGCCGAGAAGCACAGCGTGACGTTGACCATGGTACCTTCGTCGGTCAGCGTCTTGCAGGTCTTCAGGCCCGCCCATGTCAACGGCACCTTGACGGCGATATTGTCGGCGATCTTGGCCAGTTTGCGCCCCTCGGCCAGCATGTCGTCCGCTTCGAGCGCCACGACCTCGGCAGAGACAGGCCCGGAAACGATAGAGCAGATTTCCTTGGTCACTTCCAGAATGTCGCGCCCTGATTTGGCGATCAGCGAGGGGTTCGTCGTGACCCCGTCCACCATGCCAAGGTCATTGAGTTCCTTGATCTCGTCGATCTCGGCGGTGTCTACGAAAAACTTCATCATGTCTCTCCGGGGAAGGGGTTGGCGTTTGCTCGGGCCTCGTTTACCTCATGGGGCAGCGGGGGAAAACCCTGAACGGGTAGCGGTGACAGGAGCGGCGCATGGATTTTCAGCTTTGGCTCGCCTTTGCATCGGCCTCTATCGCGCTTTTGCTGATCCCCGGACCGACGGTGATCCTTGTGCTCAGCTATGCGCTGAGCCAGGGGCGCAAGGTCGCGGTGGCCTCTGCCGCGGGGGTGGCGCTGGGTGACCTGATCGCAATGAGCGCGTCATTGGCCGGATTGGGTGCGCTGGTGCTGACGTCGGCGACGCTTTTCACCGTGATCAAGTGGGTCGGGGCGGTATATCTGATCTGGATGGGCATTGGCATGCTGCGCACCACAGGACAGCATGCCAGCTTGCGCATGATCGACGCACCTGCGTTGCCCGCCGGGCGGATCTTTCGCAATGCGGCGACGGTCACGGCGCTGAACCCGAAATCGATCGTCTTTTTCATCGCCTTCGTGCCGCAATTCGTCCGGCCTGAAACGGCGCTTTTGCCGCAATTTGCGATCCTGATCGGTACGTTCGTCGGTCTGGCTGCGGTCAATGCGCTGGCCTATGCGTTGTTGGCCGACCGCTTGCGGGCGACCATCAAGCGCCCCGCGATACTGGCCTGGCTGACACGTGCCGGTGGCGGGGCGTTGATCGCGATGGGCGCGCTGACGGCCACCCTGCGCCGTGCCGCCTGATTTCTTTCACGAAGGCGATCTGGTGGGCGTGTTAACGACCCAACCACTGGACCGTTTGCTGGATTACAAAGCACCCGAAGGTGGTTGCCATCTCGGCGCGTTTGTCGAGGTGCCGCTGGGCCCGCGCAAGGTGCTGGGGGTGGTCTGGGGGCCGGGCAAAGGGGATTATGACCGGGCCAAGATACGGTCGGTCATCCGTGTGCTGGACGTGGCACCCATGCGGGATGAGATGCGCACGTTTCTGGGCCGCGCCGCCGACTACACGCTGACACCCATGCCAGCGATGCTACGGTTGGGGACCCGCGCGCCGGGGCTGGGCGATCCGCAATCGATGCGCAAGGTCTATCGCTTGGGCGACCGTGAGCCTGACCGGATCACCGGTGCGCGCGAAAAGGTTCTTGCGGTGATGGAGGATTATGGTGGCCTATCCTTCACCTTGGGCGAATTGGCCGAGATGGCGGGGGTGGGGACGTCTGTGGTCAAGGGCCTGGTGAAACAAGGTGCCTTGCGCGAGGAAGAAGCACCGCGCGACACCCCTTATCCCGCGCTTGACCCCAATTACGGCGGCAAGACGCTGAGCGCCGATCAGGCTGCCGGGGCGGACGCGCTGCGCCGGGCTTTGCGCAGCGATACATATGGTACGACCTTGCTGAAAGGGGTGACCGGGTCGGGCAAGACCGAGGTTTACCTAGAGGCCGTCGCCGAATGCTTGCGCATGGGGCGGCAGGCACTGGTGCTGTTGCCTGAAATCGCGCTGTCAGGTGAATTCATCACACGGGTCGAAGCGCGGTTCGGGATGAAACCTGCCGAGTGGCATTCGGGTGTGACAATGACCGAGCGACGGCGGTGCTGGCGGATGGTCGGGCAGGGGGAAGCGCAACTGGTCGTGGGCGCCCGGTCGGCGCTGTTTCTGCCATATCAAAACCTTGGCCTGATCGTCGTCGATGAAGAACATGACACGTCCTACAAGCAAGAGGATGGGGTCCTTTACAATGCGCGCGACATGGCGGTGCTGCGCGCTGCGATCAACGGGGCGCAGGTGGTGCTGGCCTCGGCCACGCCATCTCTGGAAAGTTGGGCGAATGTCGAGGCGGGCAAGTACGCCAGGCTGGAGCTGACGTCGCGTTTCGGGGCGTCGGTCATGCCCGAGATGGCGGCGATCGATATGCGGGCCGAGGATCTGCCGGCGGGGCGGTGGGTTTCACCCACCTTACAGGCTGCCATCCGGGCGCGGTTAGATAAGGGTGAGCAGTCGCTCGTGTTTTTGAACCGGCGGGGCTATGCGCCGGTGACGCTCTGCCGGGCGTGTGGGCATCAGATTGGGTGCGATCATTGCGATGCGCGGATGGTGGAACACCGGTTCCTCAAACGGCTGATGTGCCACCAATGCGGCGAGACGACGCCGATCCCCACAAAATGCCCGTCATGCGATGCCGAGGATCGGCTGTCAGCCGTCGGCCCCGGTGTAGAGCGGATGGGCGAAGAAATCGCCGGTCTTTTCCCCGACGCCCGGATCGCGGTGCTGTCATCCGATCTTTACGGGTCTGCCCGCGCGATGAAGGCACATATAGAGGAGATTGCGCAAGGCGGGACCGATATCATCATCGGGACTCAGTTGGTCGCCAAGGGGCATAATTTTCCACTGCTCACGCTGGTCGGCGTGATCGACGCCGATCTGGGCTTGCAAGGGTCCGACCTGCGCGCGGCAGAGCGGACGTTTCAACTGATGCGGCAGGTGGCGGGACGTGCCGGGCGGGCGGAAACGCCGGGTGAGGCGCTTTTGCAGACCTATCAACCCGAGCATCCGGTGATCCGTGCGATTCTTGCCGGAGATGAAGAGAGTTTCTGGAAAGCCGAGGCCGAAGAGCGAAAGGCCGCGGGGGTGCCGCCCTATGGGCGTATGGCGGGGATTATCCTGAGCAGCCCGAACGTGCAGGACGTGTTTGATCTGGGCGGCGAAATGGCCCGCCGCGACGCGCCCTTGCGTCAGATCGGCGCGCAGGTGTTTGGACCGGCGCCTGCGCCTATCGCGCGGGTACGGGGGCGGCATCGGGTGCGGCTTTTGATCAAGGCCGACAAGGCGGCGCCGCTACAAGGGGCGTTGGCCAAATGGACCGCGCAATTCCGATTGCCAAGCAACCTGCGGATGGCGATCGATATCGACCCGCAGAGTTTCTACTAGGCCTCGCCGTCGGAAGTGCCGATGTTTTCGCCCATGGCCTCGCGCCAGTGCTTTCGGCATAGCGATACATAACGATCATTACCGCCAATCGCCACCTGATCGCCCGACGTGAGCACCTGCCCATATTCATCCTTGCGCACCACCATCGTCGCCTTTCTCCCGCATTTGCAGATGGTGCGGACTTCGCGCATCTCATCTGCCAATGCCAATAGGGCGGCTGAGCCCGGAAACAGCTTGCCCAGAAAATCGACCCGCAACCCATATGTCATGACCGGCACGTTCAGATCGTCGACCGCGCGGGCCAGTTCCCAGACCTGGCGACGTTCGAGAAACTGTGCCTCGTCCACGAACACGCAGGCGCAATCCTCTTTCGCCAACCGCTGTTCGATCTTGGTATAAAGATTGTCGCCCGGCGCGAATGTGTCGGCATTGGCCCCGATCCCGATGCGGCTGCCGATCCGGCCTTCGCCCGCCCGATTGTCCAACTGCGCGATCATCAAATAAGTCTTCATCCCACGTTCGATGTAATTGTGGGAAGCCTGCAGCAGGACGGTCGATTTGCCTGCATTCATGGTCGAATAGTGAAAATACAGTTTAGCCATAGCGCCTAGTTATCGTTCTGAAATCCGTCATTGCAAGATTTCTGCGCGCATCATTCGGTTCCAACCGGAAGTTTGCGCATCTTCGCAACAGTTCGATTGCGCATTTTACGATGACACCTGCCCGATGGCTCGGTACAAACGAGGGCAGCGTAGGCGGTCGGAGGTGGTTATGCAGGATATCGCGGGTTATCTGAAAAAACATTCAGAGGCGCTTGTCAAAGATGTGGGCATCGAAACGGCTTGTAGCTTGACCGGGCGGTCGAAGGCGACGCTGGGCCGCTACTACTCGGCGGCGGAAGAACACGCCGATCGCTTTATGCCGGTCGATGCGGTCGCCATGCTCGAAGCGAAGTCATCATATCCCTTTGTGACCGGGGCCTTGGCCGAACTGCGTGGCATCACGATGTCCTACGACCCGAGCAAGAGCAACACTGATGGGGGCGTCAATTCCGACGTCATCAAGCTCAGCCAGCGCTTTGCCCTTTTGATGGCCGAATACAACCGGTCGATGGAAGACGGCATCATCTCGGTCAACGAGGCAAAGCGTCTTTTGCAGGAAACCAACGCGCTGCAAAAGGTCCTGATCGATATGAAAATGCACCTTCAGGAAGACGAATCCGGTGATTGACGGGGATATGCCCAACATCGTGGCGGACGCTCTGGTCAAACCGGATATCGCGGCGTTGACGGGGCCGGATGATCCGGGGCATCCGCCGCGAATTTTGCTGCTTTACGGGTCGCTGCGTCAGACCAGCTATTCGCGCCTATGTGCCGAGGAGGGCGCGCGGGTGCTGCGCTATCTTGGTTGCGAGACGCGGTTTTTCAATCCGTCCGGTCTGCCGCTCCCTGATGACGCGGATACGGATCACCCCAAGGTGCAGGAATTGCGCGATCTTGTCATGTGGTCCGAAGGGATGGTCTGGTCCAGCCCGGAACGGCATGGGGCCATGACGGGGATCATGAAAACGCAGATCGACTGGATTCCGCTTTCACCGATTGGTGGGATCAGGCCTACGCAGGGTAAGACGCTGGCTGTCATGCAGGTCTCGGGCGGGTCGCAATCGTTCAATGCGGTCAATCAGTTACGCATTCTGGGCCGTTGGATGCGGCTGGTGACGATCCCGAACCAATCGTCGGTCCCCATGGCGTGGAAAGAGTTCGAGAACGGGCGAATGAAGCCATCCTCCCTCTACAACCGCATCGTGGATGTGATGGAGGAGTTGACGCGGTTCACCCTGATGACGCGCGGGCGGCCTTCCTTGACGGATCGGTATTCAGAGCGGGTGGAAAGCCTGCAGGATGTGCATAAGCGCGTGAGTGGCTAGATGATCGGGACCAGTGGCACGCCGCAGGCTGCGAGGGTTAGAAGCATTAAGACTACGAGAATGCGTTTCATTTCTTCAGTCTTTCTCAGGAACATATTGGCGTAAAACGTTCATAAACTTTAGGCTCTCACACCCATAGATGTTAATCCTGCAGTAGTCGGACCCGCGGAAAACAGCGCCGGGCACGAAAGACCAGCTTTTCGTCTGCATCTCAAACGTGAGCGACGCTAAACTGATCGGCGCCGTGTCAAAGCGATCTGCCCAATCTGGGACGTGCATCTTCTTAACGTCGCCAAATCTCACCTGAGCGTTGCAGGGATGGAAAGTGATGCCGTCTTGGGTGACAGTGATTTGTTTGACGTTGCGGGCGCTCAGAACGAAAGTGAGTCCGAGCAGGATGGCTACAACAATCCCAAAAATGGGTGCTGTTGCAGGATCAGCGACTAGGAAAGGTACTGACGCGAAGGCCAAAGCAAGGAAGGCCCACCCGGTATATTTCGGCAGGTTCCGCCGAACATCGAAGACATGATTTTCGGCTGTTATAGTGGCAGTTTCTCGGTTCAAAAGCGAAGCCTCGCGTTTTTGATGATCGGCACTTTAGGTCCGTTCCACAATCACCGACCCAACCGAATACCCCGCCCCGAACGAGCAGATGATCCCTTTGTCACCATGCTCTAAATCATCCGAGTATTTCGAGAAAGCGATCATCGACCCCGCCGACGACGTATTGGCGTAATCCTGCAGGATATTCGGCTGTTCACCCTCCTCCGGTGTCCGCCCCAGTACCTTTTTCCCGATATAGTCGTTCATCGTCTTGTTGGCCTGATGCAGCCAGAGCCGTTTCAGGTCATCGGCTGTCACGCCGGTATCCGCCATATGATCGGCGATGTGTTTGCTGACCAGCGGCAGCACCTCTTTGAACACTTTCCGCCCGTTTTGCATGAACTGCATGTCACGGCGGTCCTCCATCTGGTCCTGCGTGCGGCGGAGATAGCCGTTGTTGTTGCGGATGTTGTTACTGAACTGGGTGGCGCAGCGGGTCGAGAGGATATTGAACCGCGGATTGGTTAATTCTTCGTCACGCTCCAGCACGGCGGCGGTGGCGACGTCACCGAAGATGAAATGACAATCGCGGTCGCGCCATTCCAGATGGGCCGAGCAGATTTCGGGGTTGATCACGAGCGCGCGGCGGATGGAGCCGGATCGGATCATATCGGCGGCTGTCTGGATGCCGAAAGTCGCGCTGGAACAGGCGACGTTCATGTCGAACGCAAAGCCGCCTGCGCCCAGAAGCTGTTGAATTTCCACAGCAATCGCCGGGTAGGCGCGTTCCATGTTCGACGCGGCGCAGATGACCAGATCGATGTCGCCGGCCTCCACACCCGCCTGCGCAAGTGCCTTTTGCGCCGCATCCATCCCGATCTCGGCCATGTAGCCGGGTTCGTCATCCGACCGAGGTGTCAGTTGCGGGAACATGCGCGCCGGATCAAGAACCCCTTTTTTATCAAGGACATAGCGCCGTTCGATCCCCGAGGCTGCGATGATGAAATCGGTCGAGGAATGGGCCTTGGCCTCGACCTTGCCACTCGCGATCGCATCGGCGTTTTCGGCATTCCACAGATCCGCGTAGGCGTTGAATGCAGCGACCAGTTCGTCGTTGGTGATGACCTGGGACGGGGTGAAAACTCCGGTTCCGGTGATGGCGACGTTGTGCATGGGCACCCCCCTTTTTGGTCCGGGCACGATAGGGCCGGAGGGGCGGGAATGTCCACCGGTGGCGGTGCGTCAGGCATGTGTGCACAGGGCGTACACACAGCGTACACACAGCGTGCGCACGTTTGTGTGTCGGCCCGATAACCATTTTTGGCGAGGTTAGCCCCCCGCAAAGGAGGCCCGCGCCATGGATGAACCGATCAAAATGACCAAGACCCAGCGGATCAACTGGAGCTATGCCGTCGATGCCGCGCGGCAGGTGGAGCATGACATCCATGCGGTCATCCGCGAGGAACAGACGATCCCGCCGGACTGGCACGAGATCTGGAAAGACCACGACCGGCGCGATCCAAAGCGGCAGCGGGTGACGATGCGGATGGATGCGGACGTGGTAAAGTTCTTCAAGGCGATGGGCGAGGGATATCAGCACCGGATCAACCGGGTGCTGCGGATGTATATGCACCACCGGCTGGCGGGCCTGGTCGAGGGGCCGGATACGACAGATTACGTGTTACGGCCCGATCAGGTGGTGATCAAGGAGAGGGGCGGCGGCCCGGTCGAGTTCGACTTCGACGCGATCCGCAACCGTGTGTCCGCGCAAATGGACCGGCTGCGGGCGGCAGAGGTGGAGCGGCACGATCGGGACGGGTGTCTGTGTCTGATCTGCGAGACGCGGGCGAAGGGGGAGGATTGGCTTTAGGGGGTGAGGTTACAATGCCGTAAATTTTGATCCTTTGCCGACGGGTAACTGGAAAAGGCCGTTTGCATTGTTCGCACGTTGTTGGACCAGCCGATCCCATTGCCAGAGGATCGTTGCCGCTTGTTCCGTTATCGATTGCCTTTGGACGGTTTTGGCCAAATAAAATGCTAGCACGCCAGAGCTTAAGATCGCTTGTCTTTCCGGTCCGCGCTTAGCGTTGGCAAGGTCTTTGGATATCACGATCCAACCACTTTCTTTGCCAAGCGCCGTAAAGTAGTCGATATCGCTAATGTTAGCTGAAAATTTATCTCTTAGCGCATAGGCCTCGTGTCCATCGATGGAAATCAATGGGTTTAGCGCATGAGCGATTGATGGGGGCATATTGTGGTCGAATAAGACCTTAACCATTCATCTCATCAAGCAGTTTTTCGAATCGGATCGCCTCATTCACCAGCCGAATTGGTATGTCGTAAATCTTTGACAAATAGCGCACGTCTTTGAATGTTTGGTATTCTTCAAACAGTGTCGATGTTGCTATTCCGAAGTCGTCAATTATGGGGCTTCCAAATTGGCGTCGGGGATCAATAACGACATCGCGTGTCTTATGAGGGCGCCATCGCGCAGCAGTATCGTCTTCGTATTCGAGATCTTTGACCGATTGCTTGACGATTTCGGCAAAGACTTTCTGACCAGGTCGCCCCTTTGCAAGGCTTACAAACTCTCCATCTTTTTCGACCGCTTCCATCAGAATTTCGCTACCGTCAGTCTTAAACTCAAGATTAGAGAGAGGTCTCTCAACGCCAAACTGTTCTTGCGCGAACTTGATGGCAAATCTGATTGCTTGGGTTGATATGCCTGCCTGCTTAAAGGCTTTGACTACCCGCACTTCAATCAGATCGGCGAAGCTCAGTTCAGCAGTGTCGTCCAGTTCTTGGTAATATGCATGCCAAAGAGGCTCCGTAGGCCCACTACCGCGTGTCCAACGGCGGATTTCCTGCGCGGATCCGCCAACAAGCCGCGCGGCTTGGCGGGGCGAATAGATCCCTTTTCCAAAAATATCGATATCCAATGGCAATGTGGTTCCAGCCTTTCGTGACGTTCGTACCTAACAATATATTGGCGGACTTACCAATCCCCAAATTGGGTCTGCGATTACCTCTTACCCCTCAATCCGTGCCGCCATAATGGCAATCGCTTTCTGATACACCCCTGCCGCGTTCCATTCCTGGATGACGCGGAAGTTGGGCTCGCCCTCTTGGTATCCGGCGCCCGGGCGCCAGCCTTTTTGCCGCAGGAAATTCGCGGTCGAGGCGAGGCTGTCGGTGATGTTGGTCAGGTCGATCACGCCGTTGCCGTCTCCGTCATAGCCATAGGTGATCACGTTGCCGGGGAGGAATTGGGTGTGACCAAGCTCTCCGTGCATGGCGCCGACGGTGGTGGCCGAGATGCTGCCTTGGTCGACCAGCCGTAATGCGGCGAGCGCGTGGCCGGTGAAGAAATCGGACCGCCTGCAATCGTAGGCCAGCGTCGTGATCGCCGACAGCACATTGGCGTCGCCCATGAAGCGGCCAAAGCCGGTTTCCATCCCGTGGATGGCGACGACGACGGCGGCGGGGACGCCGAAGGCGCGCTCGATGGAATCGTAAAAGGCGGGGTTGGCCGCGATCCGCTGCCGTCCTTGCGCCACGATCGTGTCGGCCCCGCGGATGCGCATGAAATCATTAAGGCTGTAGCGGAAGGATTTCTGGTTCCGGTCGGCATTGATCGTGCGCGTGGCATAGGATGTCTGGGCGAGGGCCTGCAGCCCGCGTTGCCCGATCCCGGCCGCTGCGGCCTCTTGCGCGAATTGCTGTTTCCAGATGGCGAAACCGCTGGAATCGTTGCCACATTGCGCGGCGAGGGCAGGGGTGCCGGCGAGGCAGGCGACAAGGGTCAGGTGTTTGAGCATGCTAAGTCTCCTGAATTTTGGCGGTAGGCTAGCAGACCTTACCGTTTTCGCCATTGGAAAGGGCGAATGCCTGCCGCGCTGTCGCTGACGATCTGGGTAATCTTGGCCGCGCGGGTTTCCGGTTTCTTGGCGTTCAGCAGGATTTCCAGCGCGCCGCGTTTGACCGAGCGGGGGAAGGCGGTCCAGTTGGTTTCTGCGCCCGGTGTTGTGTCGAACGCGGTTTGCAGGTCGTCGGGGATGACCAGGTTTTCCACGTCATCCAGCGCGGTCCATGTGCCGTTTGCCTTGGCGCGGGCAATGGCGGCCTCTCCGGCGGGGTGCATGAGCCCGGCGGCGGTGAGGCGGGCGACCTTGTCCTTGTTCACCCGGCTCCAGTTGCCGTTTGGCTTGCGCGGGCTGATATAGAGCATGGATCGCGCGTCGTCCTTGGTGCGCGGCAGGCTGTCGACCCAGCCGAAGCAAAGGCAGATATCGGTGATATCGGAGGCCGGGACGTGGCGGTTGGGGTCGGATTTCTTGTAGGTGACGACCCAGACGCCCTCTTTCTGGGTGTGGTGCGCGGTCAGCCAATCGCGCAACTGGGTTGGGCTATCGATTGCGATTTGCTGGGCGTTTTCGAGGGGGCGTTTGGCCATGGGCCAAGGCTAGCGGTCAATCCGGGGGCGGTCCATCCTCGTCGCCTGCCATGATTTCAGCCAGGCGTTTGCGGCCGCGGTTGATCCGGCTTTTGATGGTGCCCATGGCGACGCCGCAGGTTTCGGCGGCCTCTTCATAGGACAGCCCGCTGGCACCGACGAGGATCAGCGCCTCGCGCTGTTCGTCGGGCAGTTGGAAGAACGCTTTTTCGAAGTCCATGACGGCGATAATCTTGTTGCTGCTTGGGGCCTCGCCCGCGGTATGCAGCCAGCTATCCTCGGCAAAATGCAACTCGCGCCGTTTGCGCCGCAGGTCGGTATAGAACGTGTTGCGCACGATGGTGAACAGCCAGGCCCGCAGATTGGTATCAGTGCGGAACTGGTGAAAATTTTTCCACGCCTTGATGACCGCATCCTGCAGAAGATCATCCGCCGCCGTTTCATTGCGGGTCAGGCTTTGGGCAAAGGCCCGCATGTCGGGCAGAAAGGTGATGATGCGTTCACGCGGATCCTCTTTCGAGGCGCGCAGTGACCTCATGCACTTTTTGCCAGGTGCAGCCTGTCTTCCTCTTCCTTGAGGTGGTCGATCAGCGTGTGAAGGCGATCGGGAATGCCCGCGTCAACGGTTCTGCCAAAAATCTGGCGCAGCTGGTGGTCGATATCGTGGGTTGTGGTCTGCTGAACATTCTGTCGCATATGTCGTCCTGTATGTTTTTGGCGACGCACCGCGTGATGCAGGCGCCGCATGGTGAAAGCCAGCGCCGACATTGTTGTGTCGACGGCGTGCTCTCGGGACGATAGTCAGTGGTGGTTAATCAGTTCTTAATCGCGCTTGCCCGCGAACCGTTCGGCCCATTCCGCCCGTTCGTCATCGGTGATTTTGCGGAATAGGTTGTCGGGCACTGTGAAGGCGTGGCCGGGGGGGAGCGTCGTCAGCGCGGCGGGCACGTCGTCGGGCCAGCTGTCATCAGCCGTTTGCATGGCTTTCAGAAGTGTGGCGCTTGCGTCGGGGATAAATGGGGCCGAAAGCACGCCATATAGCCGCACAAGGTTCAGCGCGAGCCGGACTTGCATCGCCGCCGTTTCGGGATCGGTCTTGAAGGTCGTCCAGGGTGCGTTCGCCTGCAGGTACTCGTTGCCCAGCACCCAGATCGCGCGCAGTTCGGAGGCCGCCTTGCGCACCTCGATTGCGTTCATGTGTTTTTCGTAAGCGCGGATGCGGGTTGTCAAGTCGGTGATCAGTTGTTCTTCCGCAGGTCCGTATTCTCCGCCCTCCGGAACCGCTTCGCCGAATTTCGAGCGGCAGAATTTGGTGATCCGGCTGACGAAATTGCCCAGCACGTCGGCGAGGTCTTTGTTCACGTCGGTCTGGAAGTTTTCCCAGGTGAATTCGGCATCCGAGGATTCAGGCGCATGGCTGAGCAGCCACCAGCGCCAGTAATCGGCGGGCAGGATTTCGAGGGCCTGATCCATGAAGACACCCCGACCGCGGGAGGTGCTGAATTGCCCGCCGTCATAGTTGAGGTAGTTGAATGACTTGATGTAATCGACCAGCTTCCACGGCTCTTGCGATCCAAGGATCGTGGCCGGGAAGCTGAGCGTGTGGAAGGGCACGTTATCCTTGCCCATGAACTGGGTGTAGGTGACGTCGTCCGCGCCCTTGTCGGTCCGCCACCACCGTTCCCAATCGTCCCCTTTGCCCGCATCCTGCCATTCCTGCGCGCAGGCGATGTATTCGATGGGGGCGTCGAACCAGACGTAGAAGACCTTTCCTTCCATGCCGGGCCAGGTTTGGTCACCCTGCTTGACGGGGATGCCCCAATCCAGATCGCGGGTGATACCGCGATCTTGCAGGCCGTCGCCGTCGTTGAGCCATTTCTTGGCGATGGAGGTGGTGAGGATCGGCCAATCCTTTTTACTATCGATCCATTTCGCCAGATCGTCTTTCATCGCCGATTGCCGCAGATAGAGATGTTTGGTTTCGCGCACCTCCAAGTCGGTCGCACCGGAAATGGTCGAGTGCGGATCGATCAGATCGGTTGGGTCCAGCTGCTTGGTGCAGTTGTCGCATTGATCGCCCCGCGCGCTGTCGAAACCGCAATTCGGGCAGGTGCCTTCGATATAGCGGTCGGGGAGGAAGCGACCGTCGGCGACGGAATAGACCTGTTGCTCGGTGACTTCGCGGATCAACCCCATTTCGGCGAGACGACCCGCAAAGGCTTGGGTCAGCTTGTGGTTCTGGGGGCTGGAGGAGCGCCCGAAATGGTCGAAGGACAGGCGGAAACCATCGGCGATGTCGGCCTGCACCTGATGCATCTCGGCGCAGTAATCTGCGACCGGCTTGCCCGCTTGGGCCGCAGCCAATTCGGCGGGCGTACCATGCTCGTCCGTTGCACACAAAAACAGCACCTCATGCCCGCGCTGCCGCAGGTAGCGGGCGTAAAGATCGGCGGGCAGTTGGCTGCCGATCAGGTTGCCCAGATGCTTGATGCCATTGATGTAAGGAATGGCTGAGGTGATCAGATAACGGGCCATGGCTGTCCTGCGGATTGCAAACGTAACCCGCCCTTTAGCCTCCCTTGCCAACCAGATCAAACGGGAAGCGTGGTGCTGGTAATTCCGGCCGCGCGCCCTTATCTGGACGGCATAACAAAAAACAAAGGTGGGCAGTATGAAAACAGGTCTTTCAATCCTTGTTGCATTGGCGATCGCGACAGGCGCGCAAGCGCAGGATTTCTATGCAGGCGGTGCGCTGGATTACGCATATCCGCATTCCGGCGACAGCCAGTTGGTCGGTTCCGTGATCGGTGGTCTGGCGTTAAGCAACAACCCCGATCTGAATTACGGTGCCGAGGCCGAACTGGGCTGGCATCTGGCAGGGGACGCAGATTATGGCACCCAGCGGTTGCGGCTATGGAGCACATACGATCTTGGCGATGTGCGGGCGCGTGTCGCGGGCGGGCTGACCTATTACGACATCCCGGGCGGTGACGCCAACGGCACCAATCTGGGGGTCGGGGTCGAGCGTGACTTTTCCCCCAACGTGACCCTGCGCGGCGAGTTCATCCGCGATTTCATGGATGACACCTTTACCGCCGCGGTGACGACGACCCGTATCGCGGTGCTTTATAACTTCTAACGCTCGCGGCTGCGGCCCAGCAGCCGCCCGATCGCAAAGCTGGTCCGGGGCGCGTAGACATAGCGCGTCCGCTCTTCCGGTGTCTGCCGCACGATCATGCGGCGAAGACCGAACAGGATCAGTACGGCGTGGCCGATGGAAATAAGGTAGAACATCGCGGCCGGGCCGAACCCCGCGATGAGGGCGGATGTGGCGTAAGGCGCGGCGATGGCACCGACGGCGTAGAAGAACATCAACGCGGCGGAGAGCGCGATGCGTTGGTCGGAGGTGGCGAAATCATGCGCGTGGGCGGCAGCGACCGAGTAGATCGGGAATGTCGTCAGGCCGAAAAGCGCGGCGGACAGCAATATGCTGGAGGTGCCATTCGCCGCGATTGCGACCGTGATCGCGCAGGACGCGATTGCCGCGACCGACAGCCAGATCATCACCCAGCGCCGGTCGAATTTGTCGGCGAGCCATCCCACGGGATACTGCGCCAGCGCACCGCCCGCGATGAAGGCGGCGAGGAAATAGCCGATTTCCTGGGCGCTCAGCCCCACCTCTTGCCCGTAGATCGGGCCGACCATACGGAAGGATGCACCTGAAGGGCAGCCACGAGCACGGCCGCTACGGCGAGCGGAGAACAGCGCCAGGCAAGGCGCGGTTCCAGTCGCGGGGCCGTCGGCGTTTCGGGTTGTGGCAGCCTGGTGAGGGCGAGGGGGAGGAGGGATGCGCAGCAGAAGATCGTGAGAACGTTGTAGGCGATGTAAGTCTCAAGATTGGCGAGCGCGCCGATCATGAATTGCGCGACGAAAGCGGCCGAGATATCGGCGATCCGATAGCTGCCCATGGCCCGCCCCCTTGTTTCATTGGTCACTTTGGCCTGCAGCCATGCTTCGATCACTGTGTAACAGCCCGCCACGCAGATGCCCGAGGCGATACGGCAGAGCGCCCAGAACAGCGGGTCCTCGATGACGACGTGAGCGGCGAGGCCGATGGCGCCCATGGCGGTGAAGGTCGCGAAGGTGCGGCTGTGCCCCACCGCCCCCATCAGACGTGGGGCCCACCAGCAGCCGATGAAGAAGTCCAGGAAATGGGCGGAGCCCAGAAAGCCGACCTCTGCCGGTGAAAACCCTGCGTTCAACCCCGTCAAGGCATCCAGCGGGCCGACCCCGCCGGAGGAGAGTTGGAGCAGCACGACTGAAAGAAACAGTGCGGCGAATGTGATCAGCAAATGCATATGCGCAGCTTTGAACCGAGTCGCGCCGAATGACCATCAAAGATGCGACATCGGGTTGCCCCTTTGTGCGTGGGCGCTAATGTCCGCCGGGCAACCAGATGAGGCACCCCATGAAACAGATTCCCCTTGGTCGCACCGATATCATGGTCAGTGATTGGTGTTTGGGCACAATGACTTATGGCAACCAGACGCCAGAGGATGATGCCCACAAACAGATCGACATGGCACTGGATGCTGGAATAAATTTTCTGGATACCGCCGAGATGTACCCTGTGAACCCGATCCGGGCCGAGACGGTGGGGTTGTCCGAGCGGATTGTTGGGAATTGGCTGGCCAAGACCGCGCGGCGGGATGAGGTGGTGATTGCCACGAAGGTATCCGGCAACAACCCCGGCTGGGTGCGCGAGGGGCGCGGCTATGACGGGGCGGTGATCCGTGAGGCGGTGGAGACCTCGCTCAAGCGATTGCAGACCGATGTGATCGATCTTTACCAGATGCATTGGCCTGTGCGGGGGTCTTACATGTTCCGCCAGAACTGGACGTATGATCCGTCGGGGCAGAACCGGCAGGAAACGCTCGATCATATGATGGACGTGCTTGAGGCGCTGGGCGAGTGCGTCAAGGCCGGGAAAATCAGGGCAATCGGGATGTCCAACGAAAGCGCGTGGGGCATGACCAAGTGGATCGATCAGGCTGAAAGTGCGGGTCTGCCGCGGATGGCGTCTGTGCAGAATGAGTATTCGTTGCTGTGTCGTCTCTACGATACCGACATGGCCGAGATGGCGGTGAATGAGGATGTGACCTTGCTGTCATTCTCGCCTTTGGCCTGTGGGTTGCTGACCGGCAAGTATCAGGGCGGCGCGGTGCCAGAGGGCAGCCGGATGTCGATCAATGCCGAGATGGGTGGCCGGATGACGGACCGCACTTTGCCCGTCACGCAGGTCTATCTGGACCTGGCCGCGGCGCATGGTTTGGATCCTGTCCATATGGCCATGGCGTGGCAGGGGACGCGGCCTTTTCCGGTTTCCGCGATTTTCGGCGCGACGACCGCGCAGCAGTTGGAGCGGATTTTGGCGGGGGTCGATGTGGCCCTTTCGAATGAGCTGGTGAGTGCCATTGACGAGGCGAATAGGACCCATCCGATGCCTTATTGAGCTGGGGTGGCTCGAGAGCCACCTTACGTTATTTCGATCCAGAAGCGTGGACCGGCATCGGTGATCTCTTCCAGGCCCATCGCGCGGTAGGCGGCCTGGGCCGTCGCGTTCTTTGGGTCTGTGCCGATCGTCAATCCCTTGGCGCCGCGCCTTGTCGCGTGGGTTTTCGCGGCGGCGATCAGCGCTTTTCCGATGCCCTGACTGCGTTTGTTCTCGATCACATGCAGGTGGTGGATGTCAAAACGGGGGACAGCACTATGGATCGCGATGGTTTCCAGGACTCCGGCATAGCCGATGATCTGATCGCCGTCCTTGGCGACGAAGGCGGCGCCCTTGGCCTTTGGTCCGAAGAATATGTCTTGCAGCTGTTCGAGCGTGACCGTTGCCGTGTCGCCGTGAAAAGCAGAGAGGGCGCGGATGAGTTTCTGGATATGCGGCAGGTCGCTTGGTTTTGCCATGGTGACTGAGGGGTGTTTCATGTTGTGTCCTTGCTGTGTCGCCCGGCAAGGACACGAGACAGTTCGGGCCCTTGCGGGCGGCTGTTGTCATCGAATGTCGAAAAAGAACCAGCTGCCCTATGTGGCGCTGGTAAAGTAGACCGTTGTAATGGTGCGATCTGTACTCATGGCTCTAGCAGTGGCAGAGGAAAGGTGCCGATGTCAAGAAACGTGGTTGCCGTTGCGTCCGGGATCGCTGACGGTGCCCGGAAAACGGATAGGGTTTTTGGCATGAAACGTTTTCTTTTCGGTGGCTTCCTTCTTTTGACGGCCTGCACCAATTCGGATGGCGGCGGGTTGTTGGAGGTGTATCGCGATACAAATGTGCCGATTTCATCGAAGGCGGTTTTTGAACCCGAGCGATATCTGGGCACCTGGTACGAGGTCGCCCGCTATCCCGTGCCGTTCGAGGCCGGGTGTGTGGATGTGACGGCGACATACGGTCGGCGCGATGATGGGTTGCTGTCGGTCTTGAACATTTGCCGCAACCCGGATGGGTCTGAGCGGTCGCGGATCGAAGGCACGGCTGAGATCGTGGGGCCGGGCCGGTTGAAGGTGCGGTTTCCGAGCGTGCCGTTCGTGGCCGCCGATTACTGGGTGCTTTGGACGGATGAGGCGTATCGTGTGGCCGTCGTCGGTGCGCCGAACGGCCGGTCGGGGTGGATATTAAGCAGGACGCCCGAGATCAGGCCGGATCTTTATGCGGCGGCGCGGGATGTGCTGGCGTTTAACGGGTATGATCTGAGCCGTTTGCTGGTTAACGAACGCTGAAGGCGGAGTGCGGTGCGCAACCTGTGGGCGATCGGCAGTGCATTTTTGGGGGTTTTACACTTTGTGTTCAGAACCGCCCTTAAAACAAAGGGTTTGCCTGCAAAAACAGGTGTCGGACTTGCGTCGGATAACCGTCGGATTTGCGTCGGACATTTGTCGGACCCTCGCGTGCGGTGGTCCGGCGTTTAACGCAACGCGCGGTGACCGCCTGTTAACATTTTACCCCTCTCTCTGGTTTGCCGGATATGTAAGCTATTTCGGCAAGCGTTAACGCATCGACAAGGCCACGCTCGAGACGGGCTCCGGTCCGGTAGGGGATTGTATCCTAAGCTGCCTTTGGGGATGCACGCGGTGAAATTCAGGGGAGAGCCCAACCTGTGAATTCAGTTTTCTCGCTGCGCGCGCTCGCAGCACGACAATCGCTGCATGTGCACCATGTTGGGCCATATTCAACCGCGAAGAAAGCTGCCGTTCGAAGCATGCTAGGCTATCGCCGTCAGCGCGGTGCTGATGACTGGGTTTGGAGGGAGGAACGGAGGGCAAATCATGCCAAGAGTCCAACTTCCCGCAACAACCCCGAAACGAAGAACCTGGAACAAAGGGCGGATCATTGGTCAGAAGCGGCCGCTGTTACCGAAGCAGGTCTGGTCGATCCGGGCACGGCTGGAACTTGCCGGCAATCTGCGAGACCTGGCCTTGTTCAACGTTGCCATCGACAGCAAGTTGCGCGGCTGCGATTTGGTTAAACTTGAAGTGAGTGATTTGGTGAAGGATGGCCGAGTGCGAGAACGCGTTTCAGTGATCCAGAGCAAGACCAAACGACCTGTTCAGTTCGAACAAACAGAAAATACACGTGAAACTGTGCTGGCCTGGGTCAAATCTCGTGAGATGTTCGCGGGCCGCTTCATGTTCCCGAGTCGCTTCCATGATCGGCCACACATATCGACGCGCCAATACGGCCGGATTGTTCGCGATTGGGTGACCGCGATTGGCCTAGAGCCGAGCGGCTACGGCACGCACTCGTTGCGCAGAACTAAGGCTGCGGAAATATATCGCAAGACTGGCAATCTCCGAGCTGTCCAATTGCTGCTTGGCCACACCAAGGTCGACAGCACTGTTCGATATTTGGGCGTCGAACTCGAAGATGCACTGAGTATCGCGGAGCGCGTTGATATCTAGTCAACAAAGGCGGGCGGCGGTGCCGTTCGCCTGCTTGAAGCGGTTGCCCGTCTTCGTGCGGTGACAGTACCTACCGATCTAGTGCCATCTCGGACACTGAGGCCGCATCACCAACACCAGCCAAAGCGGCAATCGTTTCGAGCCGCGCCACGGATAACTTACGTTCTGGTGCCCCGAGCCGGATGGATTCCAGGTCGGATAGGATCATGTCACCGATAAGCTGCCGCCCTCCGGCCACAGCCGCAGCACGGTGTGGGGACAGGACCACGTTGGATTGCCGGCGCAAACTGTCGTCTTGCGCGACAGGCTCATGAGGAAAGACATCAATACAGGCGCGAATGCGTCCGCTTGCAAGCTCGGACTTGAGCGCCGCAAAGTCCACAAGGTGCGCGCGGCTCAACACGATCAGCAAGGCGTTTTGTGGCAGTTGTTTCAACTGGACCCTATCAATGAGGTGTTGGTTCTCTGATGAGGGGGCCGCTGTCACGAACAGGCATCGAGACTGGCTCATGACCTGATCCAATGAACACAGTTCGGCCTGGAACCCATCAGCGACTGCCTTGGGCAACCACGGGTCATAGGCCCGCGTGATTGGCGCAAAGGGCGCAATCAGCCTCGTGATTTCCTGCGCGATCTGGCCAAAGCCGACAAATCCCACATCGGCACCGAACAGGCTGAAATCGGTGTCCCTACGATCAGCGAGCCAGTGCTCTTGGCCCACTCTGAAGGCTTCGTGTTCGTCCACCAACCCGCGCGCACCAGCGAGTGCCATGGCGAGACCCATTTCAGCGACGGATTGGCGAAAGCCGGGCGCGCAGCTGAGGACTTCGACGTTTGAATCGAAGCAGGCCTGATAGTCGATGGTGTCTGGAAAAGCGCCGGAGACCTCAATGACCGTCCTGAGACTAGGAGCACAGCGCAATGTGTCAGCATCGATGCTTGGTGTCGCAGCGATGAGCACAGTGGCATGTGGCAGAGCCTGCGAAAGAACATCTGATGGGATCGATCCGTCCCGCCCCCATACGACGTCATATCTCTCCCGCAGTTTAGACTGGGCGGATGTCGAAAAAAGCTCATCCATCCGCCGCCAATCCGGGTCAATGATGACGACCGGCTTGCTCATCGTACCTCAGGAAAAATGTGGGCTTGATTTGGGTCGAATTGGAATGATGCCGAAGTGCCTTCGGTCAGGATGGCATCCTCAGATAGTGCTGCGATGATCTTGTTGCCGTCGGCCAGTTTGATGTCGATGACCGTTTCGCTGCCAAGTCGTTCCGTCAATGCGACCTTGCCGTGCAGCTTACCTGTCGCTTCGTCAGCGGGGTGAAGATATTGCGGCCGCACGCCCAAAGTTGCCGTCTGCCCCTGTGTGAAAGCCCGGCCTTTGGATGGGACTTCGATCAGATCAAGCGAGGCGTTCTTCACGGTCACGGTCGTCTCATTGACCGCCTCGACCGTGACATCAAGAAAGTTCATCGAAGGAGCGCCGAGGAACCCTGCAACAAACAGGTTGGCAGGTTCGTGATAAAGCTCCATCGGGGCACCGGCTTGCATAACCATGCCGTCTTTCAGCACGACGATCTTGTCTGCGAGTGTCATTGCCTCCACCTGATCGTGGGTGACGTAAATCATGGATGCCGCAAGATCGTTGTGCAGCTTGCCGATCTCCATACGCATGTCCATCCGCAATGCGGCGTCCAGGTTCGACAGGGGTTCGTCAAACAGGAACACCTTCGGGTCGCGCACGATCGCCCGCCCGATTGCAACGCGCTGTCGCTGACCACCTGACAATTCAGATGGTCGACGGTCCAAAAGATGTTCCATTTGAAGGATACGCGCCGCCTCGGCGACCTTTCTCTCTTTTTCTGCCTTGCTCGCCTTGTTGATCGTCAGGCCGAACGCAACATTCTCGCGCACCGTCATATGCGGAAAAATCGCATAGGACTGGAACACCATGGCGATCCCACGCTTGGACGGCTCAAGGTCGTTGACCCGCACTCCGTCGATTTCGAGGGTACCGCCCGTAATGTCTTCAAGCCCTGCAATCATCCGCAGCAGCGTCGACTTCCCACATCCCGACGGGCCGACGAACACCACGAACTCTCCATCATCGATGTCAATATCCACACCCTTAATCACCTCGACTGAACCGTAGCTTTTGCTAATGTCATGAAGTTTCACCTGTGCCATGATCTATTCCGCCGCCTTGATGGAAGGATTGATAAAAAGAAGACCGTTCTCGGTGACCTCGACCCGTTCGGGGTCCATCACGTGACCGCGGAACGCACCGCCGTCGGGCCGATCGGCAAAGCCTTTGATGAAAAGGCCATCCTTGGTCTGAAGCAGTCGCGCCGCGTACCGGTTTGGCGGCAGCGCGCCGTCCAGAAAACCCGGTGCTATGCGCCACGGACCGCGCGGCGTATCACCAATCAGATAGTGGTTTCCAGTCACTGGCCCTCCAGGTGTCGCCTCAGCCTGCGCCTTCGAGAAATGTTCGGCCGCGGTGCAGAAAAGGCAATACCAGTCCCCGTTCACTTCCAAGACTTGAGGCACCTCAAGCTGGCCATATCCGCCTGTGAAAACAGGTGGTTGAAGCGTCCAGTCATAGCCGTCGGGCGAGGTGGCAAAGCCGATATTGCCGCCAGCATTGGGTTCTTCAATGCCACGGGTCCGCGCGGTGAAAAACATCAGCCAGCCATCGCCATCAGGGTCGCGCATGACCCAAGGATCGCGCATCGCACGGTCATGCCAGACAGATGTTTCCATGCTGTCTTCGTAGTGCACGGCGTTGGGGCCTGTCAGGTCAAGGATAAGCCCGTCACCGACACGCTGCCAGCTGTGCAGATCGCTGGATGTCGCATGCCCGATCCGCTGGTACAAGCCATCCTCGGCCTTCGTCGAGCCGGTATAATAGAGATGCCAGAGCCCATCGTCGCCTTTGATGGTTGACCCGGTCCATGTGGTGTAGTCGTCCCAACCGCCATTATTGGAAGGTTCAAAGCAGGTGCCCAGATGGGTCCAGTTCATCAAATCGGTAGAGGTCGCATGCCCGTAGCTGACATTCCAGTGGCGCTGCTCGGGGTCTTCAAGCGAGCGCGGCGCCTGCAGGAAAAAGGCATGCCATATGTCGCCATCCTGAACGTACCAGCTGTCCCAGATATATTTGTCATCAAGCGCAATCATCAGATCACCCTTTCACGCCGGTTGAGGCAATCGACGCGATGAACGCGCGCTGCAGAACGAGGTAGAAGGCCAAAACGGGCACGGTGATGATGGTCAGGTAGGCCATGATCTCGCCCCAGGCAGTGTTGAGCTGGAAGAAATATTGCAAACCGACCATGACAGGGCGGTAGGTTTCTTCTTGCACGACGATGAGCGGCCAGAGGTACTGGTTGTACATCACCAGAAATTTGAGAATCGCCGCCGTCGCAATGACAGGACCAGAGAGGGGCATGACTACCTTGGTGTAGATCTGCCACCACGTCGCCCCTTCCACTCGTGAGGCTTCAATGAGGTCACGTGGCAGGTCTTTGAAGAACTGGACGAAGAGGAATATCGTCAGCCCGTCCGCGATCCAGGGAATGATCTGGACCCGGTAGGTGTTCAGCCAGCCAATGGAGAATCCATCGAACCCGATCCATGGTAGTTTCGACACAAGCAACAGAAGCGGGATCGCGATGGTCTCGAAGGGGACGATGAGCGTCGCAATGATGATCGAAAGCAACACGTTCCGTCCCTTCCATTCAAGGAAGACAAAGGAAAACGCGGCCAGAGAGCATAAAAACAGCGACAACAGGACCGTCACGCCTGTCACGAGGACCGAATTGAACACGAACAACCCAATCGGGGCGCGGTTAAACGCCGCCGCGTAGTTGTTGGTGCTAATGTCACCCACCGGCAGGAAGGCCCGAATGCTCGAAGCATCGCGGAGCAGCTGCAGGTCGGGCTTGAAGCTCGACATGACCATGAACACGAGCGGGAAGACAAAGATCAGCGCGATCAGCGTCAGCACCACATAGCGGGTGACGAGACGCAGGCCGTGATTGTCAGGATTGATTGCAGCCATGGTTATTTCTCCCGCGTGAGGTAGCGTTGGATCAGGCTGATGCTCAACACGATGAGGAACAGGATGACTGAGATCGTGGACCCGCCAGAAATGTCCTGCTTGCCATAGCCCCGTTCAACTGCCTGAAAGACGACCGTCGTGGTGCTGTCGAGTGGGCCGCCGTTGGTCATAACGTCGATCTGCGCGAAGAGCGCAAAGGCCTGCATGGTGATCACGATCAGGATCAGCACAGCGGTATTGCGCAGACCCGGCCACGTCACATAGCGGAAAGTCTGCCACTTGGAGGCGCCTTCTATGGAGGAGGCTTCATAAAGTGTCGGTGAGATGGTTTGCAGACCCGACAGCCAGATCACCATGTGAAACCCGACCGCCTGCCAGATCGACATGGCCTTGATCGCACCAAGGGCTGTGTTCTCATCGCCGAGCCAGTCCCGCCCTTCGAAGGCGCCGAAACTGAGCGTCTGGAGAATTGAGTTTAGCAATCCTTCCTCGGCATAAAGGAACCGCCATAGCAAGGAGACCACCACGATCGAAACCACAACGGGCATGAAATAGATCGCCCTGTAAACGTTGATCCCGCGCAATCGTTGGTTGATCAGCAGAGCGAGTCCCAAGGCAATGGCCGCTTGCACAGGGGCAACCACCAATACGAACATCAACGTATTTCGCAAGGATTTCCAAAAGACGACGTCCTTTGCCACGACCACCTTTGCGGTGTCGCCTGAGTGCCAGCGGAACCATTCGCGCATCCTGTCGAATTGTGGGTAGTCGGCATTGTTGCGGGTGAATTCCCGAACACGCGGGTACTCGGGGTTTCCGTCGGCGTCGCGCACGATTTCTCCCGCATCATCGCGTTCAGGCTCAATCGTCAGCACGCCGATCGCGAGCAGGTTTCTGTAGTTTTCCAGCCCGACAAACTCAGTCGGGTTAGGAGATATCAGTCGTTGGTTGGTCAGCGATAGCCAGAAGGCGAAAAAGAAGGGCACCACGATGAACATGGCCAAAAGGCCAAAGCCCGGCAGGGCAAAGGCCCAACCCGTACGGTTCGATGTTGTCAGTTTGGATGCCATTGTCATTCGCCTCTCGGGGAAAGAGAGTCGGGGCCCGCCGAAGCAGGCCCCAACCGGGAGGATCGCTTAGTGGCCGTAGCCGCTGTTACGTTCGATGTCAGAGTCGATTTCATCGACGGCGGCATCGAGCGTGTCGGCCACATCCGCGCCGTTTGCGATGTCTGCCAGTGCCTTTTCAAACACCTTGGCTGCCACGACGTAACCGGGCGACACCGGACGCACGAGCGCCTGGGCTTCCGACAGACCAAAGAACGACTCTAGCGCACCGCCTGCCGCGTAGTTCGCCGTCATCTGTGCCGCGTCCGTCGTGGACGGGATCAGGCCGATGCCGTCCGAGAAGGCTGCAAGATATTCGTCCTGCAGGGCATGTTCGACAAAAGCAGCGACGCCGTCAGGATGTTCGCATGTGCCCGATGCGCCGAACTGCCAGGAACCCGCCCCGATGACGGATCCATTGCCAAAATCTGGCGCTGGCAGGAAGACGACATCATAAACGCCGCCGTCAAGCGTCGCGACACCCGCCCAGTTGCCGTTCCACGCAAAGGCATATTTGCCGTCAATGAACCCGGTGTCACGATCTGCCGGGTCCTGGCTCGTGCCGGGCGCATAGCCTTCGGTGAACAGGGTTTGCCACCATTCACCAAACGCCAGCGCCGCATCCCCGTTCAGGACGCCATCAGCCGTTTGATAGGACGAACGGTCGACAATATCGCCACCGAAGCTTTGCAGGAAGGGGCTGAATGCATATGGATACCATTCACCGGTCCAGGCCATGCCGGGATCGAAAGCATATTCATAGTTGCCAGATGCTTTGGCTGCATCAAGCGCGCCCATGAATTCTTCCATGTTCCAAGGGTTGTCGAGGGTCGGGATCCGCAGGCCAAGTTCGTCCAGCGTGGACTGACGCGCATAAAGGGCGACCGCTGCTTCCCAAAGGCCAACGGAGTAGATATCACCGTCCCAACGACCGATGGTGCTGTCGAGGTGACCCTCAAGAGCAGCGTCAGAGATCGGAAGCGGTTGCATGTAGCCTGCCCAGGCCCAGTTGGGCATCACTGGGCCGTCAACATCCAGAATACACGGCAGGTTGCCCGCCAGTGCGGCCGCAACGACACTGTCGTTATAGCTGCCCTGCGGGAAGCTTTCGACCGTGACCATCCAGTCCGATTGTGCTGCGTTGAAGTCTTCAACGATCCCGTTCAGGATGTTGCTTTCAACTTCGTTACCGCCGCCATGATACCACATGGTCAGCTCTGTTTGGGCCATGGCCGCGCTGGCCAGCCCAGTCGTGGCCAGCAAGGTTGCTGCAAGTGTTGTCTTCAGTTTCATTTGGTCGTCCTCCCTATTGACGAAAGATGGGTGATGGGTGTGGGCAGGTCCTTCACGGAGTTGCCGTGCACAACGGGGCCGCTGACAAGGATCGGGTCCTTTGTGGGCGGTGCATTGCCTTCGATCATGCTCAACAACAGCTCCGTCGCGCGGATGCCGATGGCTGCATAAGGCAGCTCCGCCGACGTGAGCGTTGGATAGAGCGTTTGGGTGATCAGTTTGTAATTGTCATACCCGGCGACCGAGATGTCATCGGGCAGCGACAGGCCACGGCTGCGCAAAATGCCGTAGGCGCGCATGGCCATCCGGTCATTGCCAAAACAGATCACGGTCGGTGGTCTGTCCAAGCTCAAGAGCCGATCAATCGCGTCCCACAACAGTTGTTCTTCGGCAGCGCCATCTGACGCGTCAACGCCCGCTGGCATGAGAAGCGCCGGGTCAAAGGCAATACCAGCCTCATCCAGCGCCGAGCGATAGCCGGCGGTGCGCAAGGTCGTCGCCTCATGCCCCGGTGTTAGGGTGATATAGCCAATGCGAGAGTGCCCCTTGGCAATAAGCGACCGGACCAGCGCATATTGTCCCTGGAAGTCATGAGGCAGAATACAGGGGGTCCCTGCATCATCATAGCAATTTGCCAGCACCAGTTTCGTCGCGTCAGACACCGTCGGAAGTTCAACGCGCCGGTGGTAGTCGGCCACATAGATAATGCCTTCGACGCGATGTTCTTCGAAGGTGCGGATCAATTTCGGAACGCGGTCAGAATGACCGCCCGTATCGGCAATAAGAAGTGTTTTGCCGCTGTGTTCCATCGCTTTCTGAATGCCCTGCACGATAAACAGATCGGGCAGGCCAGAGGCCTCGGAGCGATCAGGTGACAGTGAGATCGCGCCGGTAATCAACCCGACCAGACCGGACTTGTTCGACCGCATCAAGCGGGCGGCGGTCGAGGGAACGTATCCCAGGTCAGCAATCGCCTTCTGAACCTTTTGCTTGGTCGACGCCTTGACGGCACCATCCCCATTGATCACCCGACTAACTGTCTTGGGCGACACGCCAGCCGTGCGCGCAACATCGTAAATCGTTGCCATCAAGCGCCCTCCCAACCGTTGTGACGTCCCTGATTGGAATCAGGTCATCACAAATGACACCGATGTCATGACACCGATGTCATAGGCGTGTCAAACGTAAGTTTGACGGCCCTGAGGGGATTTGGCCTCCATTTCCCAAGGCTCAGACGACCAAATCTCTTTAGTGACGGCCGACAATTCAAGGAAAAATCCAAATCAGAACTGGGCTTTAAGGTTGGGTGAGTAATTGCCCCACATTGAGCAAGCGGTGCTGATGCGGTGCTGTCCTGCGTGAAATCAAAGTGATTGAATGCCCGGTTCGGAGACGTCGGAGTTTCTCTAGCTTAGCTGACGTCGCAATCGCAGATGGATGCTGCGTTAGCAATAGCCGCAACTGCAAAAGTCCGCTTTGTCCCGCACCTTACCCCTTCGCGTGCTGTGCGGGCAATGGCGCCTGTGCGGATCGGAACCCGCATTTGAGCTTCCTGCTGTACCATCTATGTGAGACGCTCAATCGCCGACCCTGCGTGGACAGCGATGCAGTATAGCACCGTCACGTTCAACGGCCCCCTTATGGTACGATTCTACCCCCCTCCCGGAACGGCCCGCCAAACGAAAAAGCCCGCCGCATTTCTGCGACGGGACATGTTACGTAGCTTCTTTCCGCTTATTCGCGGCTGCCGAACAGCTGCAGCAGGAAGATGAACATGTTGATAAAGTCGAGATACAGGTTCAGCGCGCCCATGATGGCGGCCTTGCCCAGCCATTCCGTATCGCCGTGGGCGGCGTGCGCGATGTAGTCGTTCTTGATCTTCTGCGTGTCATACGCGGTCAGACCCGCAAAGATCAGTACACCGATGGCCGAGATGGCGAACATCAGGCCGGACGATTGCAGGAACAAGTTGACGATCGATGCGATGATCAGACCGACCACGCCCATGATCAGGAACGCACCCCAGCCGGAGATGTCTTTCTTGGTCGTGTAGCCCCAGAGCGACAACGACGCGAATGCGATCGCCGTGATCAGGAAGATCTGGATGATCGAGAAGCCGGTGTAGATCAGGAAGATCGAGCTGAGTGACACACCCATCACAGCGGCAAAGCTGTAGAACACTGTCTGTGCGGTGGCGGCCGACATACGGTTGATCATCGCGGCAAAGCCGAAGACGAAGGCCAGGGGCGCGAACATGATGACCCAGCGCAACGGCGATCCATAGATCATTTCACCAAAGCTGGTCAGCAGTTTGCCGTTGGCCAACTGTGCGGTTGCCACGGATGGATCCGTAGTGGTTGCGAGACCTGAAATCGCCCATGCGGCCAGTGCGGTGATCACCATGCCGATGGACATGGTGCCGTACACCTTGTTCATGTGGGCGCGCAGGCCCTCGTCAATGGCCGCGGCGCGGACGCCGGTGGCCGGATTCATTGTCTCGTATTGAGCCATTTAGACCTCCAGTTAAATCCAAATACCGCTAAGCGATACTTTCCGCACTAATATTGGCCGAGACCCCTGTTTTTTCAAGCCGCTTTGCGACTCAATCGCTTAAAACTGATCGTTTTGGGCGGCTTTGTCGCATTGCGGCCCGCAAACGCGCCCTACCGCCAGTGATCCGGCACGTCCCAGACCTGTCTTTTGCTTTCGATATCAGCCTCTTCGCGGGTCACGCCGATATCTCTTAGCATGTGATCGTCAAGGTCCTTGAGCGTCCGCCGTTGGCGGTTGAGCGCCAAGAAGGCGAACAGGCGTGGCATGAGACCGCTTGGCCGCGCTGTCGTGGTGCATCCGCAGGTGGTCGATGTTTGTATTGCGTGGGGCATATCCGGTCCTTTCGTGATGAAACAAGCTGGTCTTATTCGAATGCTTGATATTTATCGGCGCTTGATACATGTTGAAAGCGAATGTTTGATATGTCTTTCATCAAGGATGGTGATGTATGCGTAATCTGGATATGACGGCCCTGCGTTCATTTGTGGCAGTGGCCGAGACTGGCGGGGTCACCAAAGCGGCGGGGTCGCTGAACCTGACTCAGTCGGCGGTGTCGATGCAGTTGAAGCGGCTCGAAGAGATGCTGGATATCGCGCTGCTGGATCGGTCGGCCCGGCAGATCGGCCTGACCCCGCAGGGTGAGCAGTTGCTGAGCTATGCCCGCCGGATCGTGACTCTGAATGATGAGGTTTACGGCAAACTGACGGCGACCGCGTTCGAGGGAGAGGTGACGCTGGGTGTGCCGCACGACATCGTCTATCCGGTGATCCCGCGCGTCATGCAGCGCTTTGCCGCTGCCTATCCGCGCGTGCGCATTCATTTGGTGTCGTCCTATACCCGCAAGCTGATCGACGATCTGAACCGGGGTCAGATCGATATCATCCTGACGACCGAGGACAGCGTGGGCACCGGCGGTGAAACATTGGTCAAGCTGCCGCTGGTCTGGGTCGGCGCGCCGGGTGGTCAGATATGGAAGCAGCGCCCGTTAAGGCTGGCCTATGAGCAGCGTTGCATTTTCCGTCAATACGTGCAGCGCCGGTTGGACGATGCGGGAATTCCGTGGGAGATGGTCGTCGACAGTAACTCGACCCGCACGATCGAGGCCACCGTCAGTGCCGATCTGGCCGTGCATACGATGCTGGAGGGAACATCCCCCCGCCATTTCGAGCCGATCCAGCATGGTGGCGCGCTGCCACGGTTGCTGGACCTGAACATCAACATGTATCGCAATGGTGTGAAGGACGGCCCGGTGATGACGGACCTGTCCAAGTTCATCCGCGATGGATTTTGTGCGCTGGGCGCGCCGGTTATGGCGTGACGACGACCTTGCCGGTGGATTTGCGGGTGCGCATGAGGTCAAGCGCCTCTGCCGCCTGATCCAGCGGGATTTTGTGGCTGATATGAGGTTTCAGCCGCCCCTCGCCATACCATGTCATCAGCTCGCCCAGGCTTTCGGTCAGCGCGGGTGGATTGAACATCAGGTAGCCGCCCCAGTAGAAGCCGATCACCGTGATGTTCTTCACCAGGATGATGTTGGCGGGGATTTGCGGGACGTCGCCGCTGGCAAAGCCGATAGTGATCACCCGCGCTTCGCGGTTGCAGGCGCCGAGTGCTGCTTTGAAGGCGTCGCCGCCGACCGGGTCGTAGACGACGTCAGCGCCGCCCAGTTTCTTGACCTCTGTCTTGATGTCCTGGCTGTCGCTGTCGATGAGGTGGTCGGCCCCGGCCTTTTTCGCGACGGCCAGTTTGTCGGCACCGCGGGCGACGGCGATGACCTTGGCCCCCATGGCCTTGCCGATTTCGACCGCCGTCAACCCGACACCACCGGCCGCACCGAGGACGAGGAGGGTTTCGCCGGCTTGCAGGTTGGCGCGCCGCGTCAGGGCGAGGTGTGAGGTGCCGTAGGCGACCATGAAGCCTGCGGCCACATCGGACGGCATGTCGTCGGGGACAGGACGGCAGAGCATGGCGGGGAAACAGCCCTGTTCGGCCATGCCGCCATGTCCGCCAAAGACCGCGACGCGCGTGCCGATTGCGGGTTCTTTAACGCCCTTGCCGTGTGCGGTGACGGTCCCGCAGACCTCCATCCCCAGGGTGAAGGGTGGTTCGGGCGTCGCCTGATAGGTGCCGTTCGCCATCAGCAGGTCGGCGAAGTTTAGACCACACGCCGCGATATCGATCAGAACTTCGCCTGCTTTGGGTTGTGGTTTGTCGATATCGGCAAGGGTCGGGGGCGTGTCGAAGGCGGACACTTGAAATGCGCGCATGGGGCGAATCCTGTCTTGTATTGGTTTGTTAATCCTTATGAACGCATGATGATCGGGATGAAAGATTAGTCAATTTGACCGGTTGGACAAAAAAATCGCGGGTTGAACCTGTCCTAAAGGGCAGGTCGTCGCCTGCAACCGTTGCGTGTTCATCCGGATTGGTGCCATGCACGTGCACAGGCGTGATGCGGCCGCGGTGAGATCCGCGTGCGGAGCGTTGTATAGGATGCCGACCGATCAATGGTCGGTGTTCTTTCAAATTAAGGAAACGAGTGAATGAAACATCCCGTAGATGTACATGTCGGCAAACGTATCCGTCATCGCCGTTGGATGAACGGTACGACGCAACAACAACTTGCCGAGCAAGTGGGCATCAAATTTCAGCAAATCCAGAAGTACGAAACCGGTATGAACCGGGTCAGCGCGTCTCGCCTTTGGGATATCTCCAAAGTGCTGAACGTGCCGATTTCGTTCTTTTTCGAAGGTCTCGACGCTCAACCTATGGCCGAAGGTGCCGAGGGTGATATGCCGGGCGATATCCTGACCGATAAAGAAGCGCTGGAGCTTTTGCGGTCGTACTATGCCATTCCGGAAAACCAGCGCCGCCGGTTGTTCGATCTGGCGCGCGTGCTGAGCGAGGCGGCGTAACGCTGCCTTGACCCCCAAACTGCCCCGCGTTACCGCCTTGGTCGGGAGCGGGTGCAGACAGGGGTGATTTCCATGCAGATCAATGATGCGATGCGGGTCGATCTGATCCGGGTTGCGCATCTGATGGCGGATGCCGCACGCCCCGAGACGCTGCGGCTGTTCCGCCATGTCGATCTGTCGGCGGACAACAAGCTGACAGATGGTTTTGATCCGGTGACCGAGGCCGACCGCGCGGCCGAGCGGGCGATGCGCGGCGTTCTGGCGCAGGAGCGGCCCGATGATGCCGTGCTGGGCGAGGAATTCGGCCATCAGCCAGGCACGAGCGGTCTGACATGGGTGCTGGATCCGATCGATGGGACGCGCGGGTATATCAGTGGCACGCCCACCTGGGGTGTGCTGATTTCGGTCGCCGATGAGATGGGCCCGGTCTTTGGTCTGATCGATCAGCCCTATATCGGCGAGCGGTTCATTGGCGGCTTTGGTCAGGCGGAACTGGTCGGGCCGCATGGGGTGATGCCGTTGCGGACGCGGAAGACCGTCGCATTGGCGCAGGCGACCATTTTGACCACATTTCCAGAAGTCGGGACGGCGCGGGAGATGGCGGCGTTTCAGGCTGTCGCCGGGCAATGCCGTCTGACCCGCTATGGCATGGACTGCTATGGCTACGCGCTGGTCGCGACGGGCCAGGTCGATCTGGTGATCGAGGCCGGATTGGCGGCTTATGACATTCAGGCGCCGATCGCCGTTGTCACTGCGGCGGGTGGTGTTGTCACCGATTGGAACGGTGCGCCGGTGCATGAGGGCGGCCGTGCCTTGGCGGCGGCGAACGCGGATATCCATGCCGCCGCGCTCGCGATCTTGCGCGATGTGATGCATGGCTGATCTGGTTCTGCGCAATGCCGACGTGGTCGTCACGATGGATGACGACCGGCGTGAGTTGCGTGGTGCGGTTATCGCGGTGACCGATGGTGTGATTTCCGGTGTTGGTGCCGATCTTGACGGAGTGGAGGTTTTAGATGCCACTGGCTGCATCGTCACGCCGGGCCTGATCAACACCCATCATCATCTGTACCAGACCCTGACCCGTGCGGTGCCAGCCGCGCAGGATGCGTTGCTGTTTGGCTGGCTCCAGACCCTTTATCCGATCTGGGCCCGGTTCGGGCCCGAAGAGATGTTTGTCTCCGCCCAGATCGGGTTGGCCGAGTTGGCGTTGTCGGGTTGCACGCTGACCTCGGACCACCTGTATCTGTTCCCGAACGGTGCCCGGCTGGATGATACGATCGCTGCCGCTGGTGAGGTGGGGCTTCGTTTGCATGCGACCCGTGGCGCGATGAGCATTGGCGAAAGCGATGGCGGCCTGCCGCCGGATGCGCTGGTCGAGGGTGAGGCGGCCATTCTGGAGGACTGCATTCGCGTCATTGATACGTTTCACGATCCCGCGCCGGGGGCGATGATCCGCGTGGGTGTCGCGCCGTGCAGTCCGTTTTCGGTCAGTCGCGATCTGATGCGTGATGCGGCGGTACTGGCCCGCGACAAGGGCGTAATGCTGCATACCCATCTGGCCGAGAATGATGAGGATGTGGCGTATTCGCTGGAAAGATTTGGGTGTCGTCCGGGGGAATACGCCGAGGATTTGGGCTGGGTCGGCGATGACGTCTGGCATGCGCATTGCGTAAAGCTGGATGGTGCAGAGATTGATCTGTTTGCCCGGACCCGCACCGGTGTCGCCCATTGTCCGTGTTCGAATTGCCGTCTGGGGTCGGGGATCGCGCCTGTGCGGCAGATGCGGGATGCGGGCGTGCCGGTGGGTCTGGGCGTCGATGGATCGGCGAGCAATGATGTGGGCAGCGTCGTGGCCGAGACCCGGCAGGCGATGTTGTTGCAGCGGGTATCGCTGGGCGCCGATGCGATGTCGGCGCGTGAGGCGTTGGAAATTGCCACGCGCGGTGGTGCGGCGGTGCTGGGCCGCGATGATCTGGGTCAGATTGCTGTGGGAAAGCGGGCTGATTTTGCTGTGTGGGATGCGCGCGATGTGGCGAATGCCGGGTCGTGGGACCCGGCGGCACTGGTTCTGGCGGGGCCAAGCCGCGTCCGGGACCTGATCGTCGAAGGTCGTCGGGTGGTGGCGGATGGCCGCATCCTCACGATTGATTTGCCAAAAGTGATTGCACGTCAGAATATACTTGCGCGGGATCTGATGGAGGGGAACTGATCATGCGCTTTATTATCGCTGTTCTATTGGTGTTCGGGATGAGCGCCTGTGTGGTGCCTGTGCCGGTGACATCTGCGGCACCTGCCGGGAACCAACCGGTCGGCAGGCCGGATTCGAGCGAATTCACGACGCGGTTGAATGCTTTGCGGGCCGAGCGGTCGTTGCGCCCGCTGGTGCGCAATGCGCGCCTCGATCGCGCGGCCAAGGCGCATGC
The DNA here is from genome assembly GCF_037572755.1 of Yoonia sp. 2307UL14-13. Classification (NCBI taxonomy): domain Bacteria; kingdom Pseudomonadati; phylum Pseudomonadota; class Alphaproteobacteria; order Rhodobacterales; family Paracoccaceae; genus Yoonia; species Yoonia sp. 2307UL14-13. The sequence goes on from NZ_JBBIFZ010000001.1 coordinate 128,863, forward strand.
GAACGACATGGCGCAGCGTGGGTATTTCTCGCATCGTGGTGCGGATGGCAGCAGTGCCGGGGATCGGATTGGCCGTGCCGGATATCAGGCGTGCGGCTGGGCGGAGAATATCGCCGACGGTTATCGTGGGCCATCGGCGGCGTTTGCCGGGTGGGAGGGGTCGGCTGGGCACAGGCGGAACATGCTGGGGCGGAATTACACCGAATATGGCCTAGCGAATACCGGCGGGAAATGGGTGATGGTGCTGGCGCGCCGGTGTTAGTGCTTTTGCCCCGCGACCCAGACGTCTTTGATCGCCCGGTCGTCCCCCATCATGATCGTTGGAAAGAGGGCGTCCCAGATGCTGTCGGCCCGGTTGGTTCGCTGCGCGATTGCGGGGGTTGAACCGAGGTCGAGCACGGTGATGTCGGCCATGGCGCCGGGGCCGAGATGGCCGATTTTGCCTTGCATGTGCAATGTGCGGGCAGAGCCTTCGGTCGCCAGCCACATCAGTTGTGCGGGGTGCAGGGCGGTGCCGCGCAACTGTCCGATCTCGTAAGCCGCGGCCATGGTGCGCAGCATGGAGAAGGACGAGCCGCCGCCGGTATCGGTCGCGAGGCCGATGTTGAGCCCGGTCTTGGCGAGGCCCATGAGGTCGAAGAGCCCCGAGCCGATGAAGCAGTTGGAGGTGGGGCAGTGGATTGTCGCGGCGCCTGTTTCGCGCAGGCGGTCGATTTCGCGCTGTTCGAGGTGGATGGCGTGGCCGTAGAGGCCGCGTTCACCCAGCAGTCCGAACTTTTCGTAGGTGGCGAGGTAATCCTGTTCCCCGGCGTAGAGCGATTTGACCCAGTCGATTTCGGGAAGCTGTTCGCTGAGATGGGTTTGCATCAGCGTGTCGGGATGCTCGGCCCAGAGCGCGCCGAGCGCTGCGAGTTGTTCTGGTGTGCTGGTCGGCGAAAAGCGAGGTGTAATCGCGTAGGTGGCGCGTCCCTTGCCGTGCCACTTTTGCAGGAGTGCCTTGCTGTCTTCATAGGCCGATTGCGCGGTGTCGCGCAGGTTGTCGGGCGCGTTGCGGTCCATGCAGGTCTTACCCGCGACGACGGCCATGTTGCGGGTGGCGGCGGCGCTGAAGAAGGCGTCAACGCTTTCGGGGTGGATCGTGCAGAAGCTCGTCAGCGTCGTGGTGCCGTGGGCGAGGGCAAGGTCGAGGGTTTGGGCCGCGATCTGATCGGCATAGGCGCGATCGCTGAACCTGGCCTCTTCGGGGAAGGTATAGGTATTGAGCCAGTCGATCAGTTGTTTTCCCCAGCTCGCGATGATCCCGGTCTGGGGGTAGTGCATGTGCGCGTCGACGAAACCGGCGGTGATGAGGGCGCTGCCGTAGTCGGTGATTTTTGCGTCGGGGTTTTCGTCTTTCAGCGTCGCGGCTGATCCGACCACCACGATCCGCTCGCCGTCGATCAGAACGCCGCCTGCGCTGTCGTGATGCGCGCAATCCTTCCACGCTGTCGTCAGCGGATTGCCAGTGAAATGCAGCGTTTGCCCGAGGAGGAGGTGTTTCGTCATGGCCGCAGCTTATGGCGCGGCTTGAGGGGCGTAAATCGCAGAAATGCCGTTGTCTGTGCGAACCCAGCGGCTATGTTGCGGCGGCAAAGAGGGGCGTTATGACAGAGCATCACGACGAACATTCAGACGGTGCCTTCGGTGTCACCGACAAGCTGTTGGCCGGTGTCATGGACGCGGTCAAGGCCCGCGATACCGAGACGATGGATGCGTTGCTGGACCCGCTGCATCCGGCTGATGTCGCACATTTGCTGGAACAGATCGACGGGAAGTACCGCCCCGACGTGCTGTCGCTGTGGTCGGGGGGTCTTGAAGGCGACGTTCTGTCCGAACTGGACGAGAGCCTGCGCGAAGAGGTCATCGAGCAGCTTGAACCTGCCGAACTGGCCGAGGCCGTGCGTGATCTGGAAAGTGACGATGTTGTCGATCTGGTCGAGTATCTGGATGACGCGCAGCAAGAGGCGGTTCTGGGTGCGTTGGACGCGACCGACCGGGTGGTCGTCGAGCAGGCGCTGTCCTACCCCGAAGAGTCCGCCGGTCGCCACATGCAATCCGAATTGGTCCGCGCGCCCGAGCATTGGACTGTGGGCGAGGCGATCGATTACATGCGCTCGGACGTCGTTCTGCCGGATCAGTTTTATCACATCATTCTGGTCGATCCACGGCTGAAGGCTGTGGGCTATGTCACGCTGGGCCGGATTCTCAGCAATCCGCGCAAGACGCCTTTGCGGGATTTGACGGAGGACACGTTCCGCACCTTCCACGTCGCGCAGGACGTGGAAGAGGTGGCGCAAGCCATCAACCACTATCACATGATCACCGCGCCGGTGGTCGATGACGACGAGCGGATCGTCGGCGTCATCACCATCGACGACGCGATGATGTTTCTGGAGGAAGAGGCGGAGGAAGACATCCTGCGTCTGGCCGGTGTGGGCGAGGGCAGCCTGTCGGACCGGGTGATCAATACGACCAAGCAGCGGTTCCCGTGGCTTGCGGTGAATCTGGTGACGGCGATCCTCGCCTCGCTTGTGATCGCCATGTTTGAAGAGACGATTGCGGGGTTGGTCGCCCTGGCCGTGCTGATGCCTATCGTGGCGTCGATGGGGGGAAATGCGGGGACGCAATCGCTGACCGTCGCCGTGCGGGCGCTGGCGACGCGCGACCTGACCGGGTCGAATGTGTGGCGCGTGATCCGGCGCGAGGTGCTGGTTGGCCTGATCAACGGGGTGATCTTTGCCGTGGTGATGGGTGTGATCGGTGTGATCTGGTTTGGATCACCGATGCTGGGTGTGGTGATTGCCGTTGCCATGGTCGTCAATCTGGTGGTCGCAGGGCTGGCGGGCACGGTGATCCCGATTGCGCTGGACCGGTTGAAGATCGACCCGGCGCTGGCCTCGGGCGCGTTTGTGACGACGGTGACGGATGTCGTCGGTTTCTTTGCCTTTCTTGGATTGGCGGCAGCGTGGCTGCTGTGATGGACAAATCGGCGGCGCGAAGGGCGGCTTTTGCCCGACGCAAGGTGGCGCATGACGCGGGCATCGGGAATGCGGGGTACTTGAGCGAGGTGCTGGCCGGGTATCGCGGTGTGCGGCTGGCCGGATACATGGCGATGCGGACCGAGATCGATCCGCTGGCGGCGATGGAAGAGGCCGCCGCTCATGGGCCGGTGGGCATGCCGGTGATTATTGGCGCCGGGCAGCCTTTGCGGTTTCGGGTGTGGGAGCCGGGTGTGCCGATGATCAAAGGTGAATTCGGGGCGATGATCCCGGAGGTGGGTGACTGGATGGTGCCAGAGATCGTCGTTGTGCCGCTGGTGGCCTTTACCCGGTCGGGCGGGCGTCTGGGCTATGGTGGTGGCTTTTATGACCGGACCCTGGAAGGGCTGCGCACGGCGCGTCCGACCTTGGCGATCGGATTTGCCTATGGCGCGCAGGAGGATCCGGATTTGCCGTTGGAGCCGACGGATCAACCGCTGGATATGATCGTGACCGAGACCGGTGTCGCCGCAGATTTTTCGTGACGAAAAATCTGGTGGGTCAAAAATCTTCTGGAAGATTTTCTGTCTGCTGCTTAGGGGTTATCCATGAAAATTCTCTTTCTTGGTGATGTGATGGGCCGTGCGGGGCGGAGCGCCGTGCAGGCCCATTTGCCGCGGTTGCGGAAAGACTGGCGGCTGGATTTTGTCGTGGTCAATGGCGAGAATGCGACCTCTGGCATGGGTCTGTCCGGAGATCACGCGAAAGCGCTGCTGGAGGCCGGGGCGGATGTGATCACCCTGGGTGATCATGCCTTTGACCAGAAGGATATGCTGACCTTTATCGGGCAGGAGCCGCGGGTCATCCGGCCTTTGAACTATTCCAAGGCCGCGCCGGGGCAGGGCGCGCGGGTGTTTACGGCACCCGGTGGCCGTAAGGTGCTGGTCGCGCAGGTGCTGGGACAGGTCTTTATGAAGCGCCCGTTCGACGACCCGTTTTCGGTTTTGGATGCGGTGCTGCGCCAATACCCGATGGGCGGGCAGGTGCAGGCCTCGCTCATCGACATCCATTGCGAGGCGACGTCGGAGAAAATGGCCACGGGTCATTTTTGTGACGGCCGGGCGAGTGTCGTTGTCGGGACGCATACGCATGTGCCGACCGCGGATGCGATGATCTTGCCAGGTGGGACGGCTTACCTGACGGATGCGGGGATGTGTGGAGATTACAATTCGGTCATCGGGATGGAGAAGGCCGAGCCCATGCGCCGGTTCGTGACGGGGATGCCCAAGGCGCGGTTTACCCCTGCGTTGGACGAGGCGACGTTATCGGGGCTTTATGTGGAAACCGACGACCGCACGGGCAAGGCTGTCAGGGTCGAGATGGTGCGCGAGGGCGGGCGATTGACGGCGGCGGGACCATCATGATGGCTTGTCGTCGCGTGCAACCTTCGCGACACTGGTCCCTATGAGCGAATTTTTTCAGTTGACCGACATGCAGGCTGCGTTTCTGACGATGACCGTCGTCGTCATCATGTTCCTGATGTTCCTGCGTGAGGCATTTCCGACCGAAGTGGTCGCGATGATCGGTCTGTCGATCCTGTTGGTCACGGGGGTGCTGCCTTACGAAGACGCCGTGATGGTGCTGGCCAATCCGGCGCCGTGGACGATTGCGGCGATGTTCATCATCGTGGGCGCCCTGGTCCGCACCGGGGCGCTGGATACGATGACGCGGCTGGCGCAACGGCAAGCGCGGAAGAGCCCGGCGCGCGCGATTGGCGGCGGCCTCGTCTTTGTCGCCTTTGCCAGTGCGATCATGAACAATACACCGCTGGTCGTCGTGATGATCCCCGTGTTCATCCAGCTGGCGCGGACCTTGGGCACGTCGGCCTCTAAGCTGCTGATCCCGCTCAGTTATGCTGCGATCGTTGGTGGGACGATGACCTTGCTGGGCACGTCGACGAACCTGCTGGTCGATGGTGTGGCCCGGGCGTCGGGGATGGAGCCATTCGGGATTTTGGAGATTTTCCCCGTAGGGATCGTCGTCGTGGCATGGACCTTTACCTATCTCTACTTCATGGCCCCCCGCCTGTTGCCGGACCGTCAGAGCATGGGCGTCATGCTGTCGGACCCGTCGAAGAAGAAGTTCTTTTCCGAGGCGGTCATTCCGCCCGACAGCAACCTGATCGGGCGTGAGGTCACAGGCGTGCAGCTGTTCAAGCGCGAAGGGGTGCGGCTGATCGACGTGATCCGGGGGGATAGGTCGCTGCGCCGGAATTTGAAAGGCGTGGAACTGCAGGTGGGTGATCGTGTGGTGCTGCGCACGGCGATGACCGAGCTTTTGTCGTTGCAGGCGAATAAGGAGTTGCGGCGTGTCGATCAGGTCTCAGCCGTCGAAACGACAACGGTCGAGGTCCTGATTACGCCCAACTGCCGGATGGTGGGTCGCCGGTTGGGGATGCTGCGGCTGCGCAGGCGTTATGCCGTCTATACATTGGCCGTACATCGGCGAGATACCAACATCGCCCAGCAGATGGATGATATCGTTGTCCGCGTGGGTGATACGCTGCTGTTGGAGGGCGCGCCGGAGGACATTCAGCGGCTGGCGGAGGATATGAACCTGGGCGACGTGTCGCTGCCGTCGGAACGGGCCTATCGCCGGGGTCATGCGCCGATCGCGATTGGTGTGCTTGGCGCCGTTGTGATTTTGGCGGCGCTGGGTGTGGCCCCGATCCTGTTGCTGGCCATGGTGGGCGTGACCACCGTGCTGATGACGGGCTGCATCGATGCGGAAGAGGCGTTTTCGCATATCGACGGTCGGCTGCTTGCGTTGATCTTTGCGATGCTGGGCGTCGGGTCGGCCCTTCAATCGTCGGGGGCGGTCGCGTTGATCGCCGATACGATTTCGCCGGTGATGATGGTGCTGCCGTCGTTCTTTGTCGTGCTTTCGGTCTATCTGCTATCGAGTGTGTTGACGGAGCTGGTGTCCAACAACGCCGTGGCGGTCGTGATGACGCCGATTGCGATTGGCTTGGCCAGTGCCTTGGGCGTTGATCCCCGTCCGTTGGTTGTCGCGGTGATGATCGCGGCGAGCGCGAGTTTTGCGACGCCGATCGGGTATCAGACGAATACGCTGGTTTATGGCCCGGGGGGGTACCGGTTTGCGGATTTCCTGAAATTCGGCATTCCGTTGAACCTGTCGCTGGCGCCGATTGCGTCGTTTGTGATTCCGATCATCTGGCCGCTTTGAGTTGAAAGGGCGGATGCCTCCGGCGGGAGTATTTTTGGCAAGATGATAAGCTGGTTGCGAGATGTGCTTTGGTTGCCATATAGAGGCGCAGATTTTCTGAACAGACGTGAGGTTTCCGATGGCGGGCCATTCCAAATGGGCAAATATTCAGCATCGTAAGGGGCGGCAGGACAAGCTGCGCTCCAAGCTGTTTTCCAAGCTGGCCAAGGAAATCACAGTGGCCGCGAAGATGGGCGACCCGGACCCGGATAAGAACCCGCGTCTGCGTCTGGCCGTGAAAGAGGCCAAGAGCCAATCCGTCCCGAAGGACGTGATCGAGCGGGCTATCAAGAAATCGCAGGGCGGCGATGCCGAGAATTATGATGAAATTCGCTATGAGGGTTATGGCCCGAATGGTGTGGCCGTGATCGTGGAGACGATGACGGACAACCGGAACCGGACGGCATCGACCGTGCGCTCGACCTTTTCGAAAAATGGCGGGAATTTGGGGGAGACCGGGTCGGTTGGCTTCATGTTCGACCGTAAGGGTGAGGTGGTTTATCCGGCTGATGTCGCTGACGCTGATACCGTCATGATGGCGGCGATTGAAGCAGGCGCCGAGGATGTGCAGAGCGATGAGGATGGTCATGTGATCATCTGCGCCGATACCGATCTGAATGATGTGTCCAATGCGCTTGAGGCGGAACTGGGCGAGTCGGAGTCGACGAAGCTGATCTGGAAGCCGAACATGACGACCGAGGTGGATCTGGACGGGCTGACCAAGCTGATGAAGCTGCTGGATACGTTGGAAGAAGATGATGACGTGCAGCGTGTGACCGCCAATTTTGAAGCTTCGGATGAGGTGATGACGGCTTTCGCAGAGACCTGATCTTGTCATTTCCGGCCTGGCCTGCCACGGCTGGGCCATGAGTGTTTCCCCCGCATCACGCCCGGTTGTCGGCATCTTTTGGATGGTGATGACGGGGTTCAACTTTGTCGCCGTGACCGCGATTGTGAAACATGTGGGCGATGATGTGCCAGCCGCGCAGGCGGCGTTTTTGCGGTATGTCCTGGGGCTGGTGTTTCTGGTGCCGATGATCCGGCCTATCCTTGCCGCACGGCTGAATAGGCGGCAGGTCTGGCTGTTCGGTTGGCGCGGGCTGGCGCATACGATTGCCGTGATGCTGTGGTTCTTTGCCATGACCCGCATTCCGATCGCCGAGGTGACGGCGATGAATTATCTGTCGCCGATCTACGTATCGGTGGGCGCGGCGTTGTTTTTGGGGGAACGGTTGCCGTTGCGCCGGTTAGTCGCTGTCTTAGTCGCCCTGTTGGGGGCGTTCATCATTTTGCGTCCGGGGATACGCGAGGTCGATCTGGGCCATATCGCGATGCTTGGGACGGCTTTGGGTTTTGCCGCCGGGTATTTGATTGCGAAGCCGTTGGCGGGGGAGGTCTCGGCGGCGGTCGTGGTGGGGATGTTGTCGATTACGGTGACGATTGGGTTGGCGCCGTTTGCCTTGGCCGTGTGGGTTGCACCCACCCTACAGGACCTTGGCTGGCTGTTTCTGGTCGCGTGTTTTGCGACGGCGGGGCATTATACGATGACGCTGGCCTTTGCGGCGGCGCCGTTGACGGTGACGCAGCCCGTCACGTTCTTGCAGCTCGTCTGGGCGGTGATGCTGGGGTATTTTGTGTTCTCGGAGGCGGTGGATTTGTGGGTGATCGTGGGTGGGGCGATTATTATGGGGGCGGTGAGTTTTATTACGTGGAGGGAGGCTGTGGCACGGCGGGGGGAGGCACATGCTTAAGTATAGATTTCAAGTTGCAAGCAACGTCATTAATGACTCTTTGAGTGTCGAAGTGTTGAATGAAGCTGGGAATTGTGTTGCTGCAGTCGAACGTTTTGACACGACAAAAAAACTCAAGTTGAGCATCTTTTCGGCGAGTTTGGACGTCGCTTTCGTCAGAGAAATACTGGAGCTTGCAGATAAAGAGTTGGTTGCTTTCGAAGATAATACCCCTCTTTACCAAGCTAATCGTGACGAGGCGATGACTTAAGCGGCTAATTGAGATACACAATTTTGCAACGCGCGCGAAGACTCATTTCGGCGTCAGTCGTGCCAGCAGTGATGTCTGCGTGACCTGACCCACCGGCTCCCCATTCTCTGTCACTGACAGCGCCGTCGTTTCGATCTGTTCGATGATCTCCTGCACCGGGGTTTCTACATCGATGCTTGGGCCGTTTGCCACCCCGTCGGTCATGACATCCCGCGCCGTCAGCACGCCCAGCGGATTCATGTGGGCGACGAATTCGGCGACGTAGTCGTTCACCGGATTCGTGAAGATGTCGCGGGGGGTGCCGCATTGGACGATCCGTCCGCCCTCCATGATCGCGATGCGGTTGCCGATCTTGAACGCCTCATCAAGGTCGTGGCTGACGAAGATGATCGTGCGGTTCCGCTTTTGCTGCAGGTCGAGCAGTTCGTCCTGCAGTTTGGTGCGGATGAGCGGGTCGAGCGCGGAGAAGGGTTCGTCCATCAAGAGGATCGGCGCGTTGGTAGTGAAGGCGCGGGCGAGGCCGACCCGCTGTTGCATGCCGCCGGAGAGTTCGCCGACCAGCGCATCGGCCCGGTCGGCGAGGCCGACGAGGCCGAGTTCTTCGTCGACCCGTTTGAGCCGTTCCTTTTTACTGAGGCCAGAGAGTTCGAGGCCGAGCCCCACATTGTCCCTCACTGTCCGCCATGGCAGCAGGCCGAATTGCTGGAAAACCATCGAGACGCATTCGCGTCTAACGCGGCGAAGGTCGCTGGCGGAGGCGGAGCCGACGCTGCAGGACCAGTCGCCGTCGTGGATGCGGACTTCGCCCCGGATCACCGGGTTCAGGCCGTTGACGGCGCGCAGAAGTGTCGATTTGCCAGAGCCCGATAGGCCCATGAGGACGAGGATTTCGCCAGCCTGCACGTCGAGTGAGCAGTTGTGGACGCCGAGGATCTGGTTGGTCTTCTCGCTGATCTCGGGCCGCTCCAGCCCTTCATCCATGAGGGGCAAGGCGGTTTGCGGTTTGTCCCCGAAGACGATGGAGACGTTATCAAACTCAACAGCGTTCATTTGTTCACCCGCAGCATACGGTCCAGCATGATGGCGACGGCGACGATGGCGAGGCCGGATTCAAACCCGAGCCCTGGGTCGTTTCGTCCGAGCGCTTGGACCACTGGTTTGCCAAGGCCGTTCGCGCCGACATAGGCCGAGATGACGACCATAGAGAGCGACAGCATGATGACCTGGTTCAGGCCCGCCATGATCTGGGGGAAAGCGTAGGGGAGTTCGACTTTCCACAGGCGTTGGGAAGGGGTCGCGCCAAAGGCTTCGGCGGCTTCAAGAAGCGGGGTTGGCGTTTTCGATACGCCCAGATAGGTGAGCCGGATCGGCGCGGGCAGGACGAAGATGACCGTCGCGAATAGTCCGGGGACCATACCGAGGCCGAAGAACACGATGGCGGGGATCAGGTAGACGAAGGCGGGCAGCGTCTGCATCAGGTCGAGGATCGGGCTGACGGCTTGGTACGCCTTGGGCCGGTGGGCGAGGAAGATGCCGATGGGCACGCCGAGCCCCATGCAGACGAGGCAAGAGGAGAGGACGAGGGCGAGGCTGTCTGTCGTTTCTTCCCAATAATCCTGGTTAATCACGAAAAGCAGGCAAACGAGGACCAGAACGCAGATTTTCCACGACTTCTGCAAGAACCATGTGAGTGCTACAAAGGCTATGACGACGACCCACTCGGGTGGCGTTTGCAGCGCCCAGACGATTGTGTCGATCATTGCATCCAGCCCATCGCTGAGCGCGTCGAAGAACGGGCGGCCATTGTCCTTGAGCCAGTCGACGGCCGTTTCGGACCAATCGCCGATGGGGATTTTGTTTTCGGTGAGCCAGTCCATAATCTACACTCTTTGATATCTGTTCATTTCTGGAGGGATCGTACGATGGCTGACCTGACGCTTTACACCAACCCGATGTCGCGCGGGCGGATCGCCCGATGGGCGATGGAGGAAATCGGACAGCCCTATGAAACGGTGCTGCTGGAGTTCGGAACGACGATCAAGGCACCCGATTATCTGAACGTCAATCCGATGGGCAAGGTGCCGACGCTGACGCATGGTCAGACGGTCGTCACTGAATGCGCGGCGATCTGTGCCTATCTGGCGGATGCTTTTCCTGATGCGGGTCTTGCGCCGCCCGTCGGCGGTGATCTGCGCGGATCCTATTATCGCTGGCTGTTCTATGGTGCCGGACCTGTGGAGGCCGCCGTGACGAACCACGCGATGGGCTTTGATACGGCCGGGAAAGAACAGCAGATGGGCTATGGCGCGTTCGATCACGTCATGAATACGCTGGAGGGTGCTGTGAAAGACCGGGAGTTTCTGGTCGGCGACAGCTTTACGATGGCCGATCTTTATGTCGGATCGCAGATTTCCTGGGGGCTGGGTTTCGGCACGATGGATAACCGCCCGGGATTCAAGGAATATGTCGCGCGTCTGACGGCACGTCCCGCTGCGATGCGGGCCAATGAACTGGACGATGCGGCGATGCCGCAGACCGCCGGTTAAGGCGGTCTGGGTCTTTGGTCTAGGGTTCAACCTTCGAGGGCAGTGCTGACAGCTGCGACAGCGTCACCGCCATCTTCGGTCGTCACGCCTTCGAGCCATGGCTGCCATGTGTCGGGGTTCGCGGCGAGCCATGCTTTGGCGGCATCTTCCGGGTCCTCGCCGTCATTGAGGATCGCGCCCATGATCTCGTTTTCCATGGCGAGCGTGAATTCCAGATTCTGCAGCAGTTGGCCGACATTTGGGCACTCATCGACGTAACCGGCGCGGGTGTTTGTTGCGACTGTCGCGCCGCCAAGGTCGGGGCCGAAGAAGTCATCACCGCCCGGCAAATAGGTCATTTCGAAATTGGCGTTCATCGGGTGCGGTTCCCATCCAAGGAACACGATGGGTTCGTCCCGGTCATCGGCCCGTTCGACCTGTGCGAGCATCCCTTGTTCAGAGCTCTCGACAACCTCGAACCCTTCGAGGTCAAAGGCGTTGGCCTCAATCATGTCGATGATCAGGCGGTTGCCGTCATTGCCGGCCTCGATCCCATAGATTTGACCGTCGAGCGCGTCTTTGGCCTGCGCGATAGAGGCGAAATCGGTGATGCCCGCTGCCACACCGGCAGCGTTGGTCGCGAGCGTGTATTTCGCGCCTTCAAGGTTCGTGCGGACTGTGTCGACGGTGCCCGCTTCGCGATAGGTCGCGATGTCGCCTTCCATGGTCGGCATCCAGTTGCCGAGGAATACGTCGATATCGCCTTGCGCCATGGAGGCGTAAGTGACTGGCACCGACAGAATATCGGTCGAGGTGTCGTAACCCAGCGCTTCAAGCACGATGGATGTCGCCGCCGTCGTCGCGGTGATATCGGTCCAGCCTACATCCGAAAACCGCACCGCGCTACAGTCAGCGACAGCGGGGGCAGCGGCGCAGATCGCCAAGGCCGAAATGGTTGATTTCAATGTCATCGTTTTCTCCCAGTTTTTTCTTGATTGACGAGTCAATAAAGAACGATCTATGTGCTGAGGCATGTTTTTTCGCGAGGATGCGATGCCAAAGCTTGGAATGGAACCTATCCGCCGTGCCGCATTAGTTAAAGCCACGATTGACGAGATCGGGGCCGTCGGGTCGTTGGACGTGACCGTGGGGAAGATCGCCAAGCGGGCGGGGATGTCGTCGGCGCTGGCGCATCACTATTTTGGCGGGAAAGAGCAGATATTTCTGGCGGCGATGCGGCATACGTTGTCGCTGTATAAGGCTGAGGTTTTGGGGGCTTTAGGCCGGGCATCCGGTCATCGCGCGCGGCTGGAGGCGATTGTGCAAACCAGCTTTACCTCGTCCAATTTTCGGCCCGAGGTCATTGCCGTCTGGCTGAATTTCTATGTTTTGGCGCAGACATCTGCTGATGCCGATCAGCTTTTGCGGATTTATCAGCGCCGTTTGCACAGCAATCTGGTGCATGATTTGCGACCTTTGGTGGGTGCGCGGGCGGTGGATGTGGCTATACGGGTCGCGGGGCTGATCGATGGGCTGTATCTGCGGCAGGCCTTGACGGGTGTGGGGTCGGATGACGCCGCCGCCCACGTTCTGGCGTCGTTGAAAGCGGAATTGAAAGCGGGGGCGCAATGACCAAGCCGAATATCCTGATCATCATGGTGGACCAGTTGAACGGCACGTTGTTCCCGGATGGCCCGGTTGATTGGCTTCATGCGCCGCACCTCAAGGCTTTGGCGGCGCGGTCGACGCGGTTTGCGAACACCTACACAGCGTCCCCCTTGTGTGCCCCGGCGCGGGCGTCTTTCATGTCGGGTCAGTTGCCCTCCCGCACGGGGGTTTATGACAATGCGGCAGAGTTTGCGTCCTCCATCCCGACCTATGCCCACCATCTGCGCCGTGCGGGTTATCAGACATGTCTGTCGGGCAAGATGCATTTCGTCGGTCCTGATCAGTTGCACGGGTTCGAAGAGCGGCTGACGACCGATATCTATCCACCCGATTTCGGCTGGACACCGGATTATCGCAAACCCGGTGAGCGGATTGATTGGTGGTATCACAATATGGGTTCGGTCACGGGGGCAGGTGTGGCCGAGATCACAAATCAGATGGAGTATGATGACGAGGTCGCTTATCACGCGACGCGGAAAATTTACGATCTGTCGCGTGGTCATGATGACCGCCCGTGGTGCCTGACGGTCAGCTTCACCCATCCGCATGATCCGTATGTGGCCCGCAAGAAGTATTGGGATTTGTATGAGGATTGTGCGCACCTCATGCCGGAAGTTGGGCCGATTCCATATGCAGATCAGGATGCCCATTCGCAGCGTATTCTGGATGCGAATGATCGGGACAATTTCAACATCACCGATGAGGATATCCAGCGGGCGCGGCAGGCTTACTTTGCCAATATCTCGTACCTTGATGACAAGGTGGGGGAGGTCTTGCGGACGCTGGAGGATACGCGGCAGGAGGCCGTGATCCTGTTCGTGTCCGACCATGGCGATATGCTGGGCGAGCGGGGCTTGTGGTTCAAGATGTCCTTCTATGAAGGGTCGTCGCGGGTGCCCTTGATGATCGCGGCGCCGGGGATGGCACCGGGTTTGGTCGCGGCGCCGGTGAGCACGATCGATGTCACGCCGACCCTATGTGATCTGGCGGGTGTGGACATGTCCGAGGTCATGCCCTGGACCGAAGGCGAAAGTCTTGTGCCGCTGGGGCAGAGTGGTGGTCGCGATACGCCGGTGGCGATGGAATATGCGGCCGAGGGCAGCTATGCGCCGCTCGTGTCCCTACGCTATGGCAAGTGGAAGTATAACCGCTGCGCGCTGGACCCGGATCAGTTGTTCGATCTTGAGGCTGATCCGCACGAGATGACCAACCTCGCCGACGTTTCCGAACATCAGGGAACGGTGGCATCCCTGCGCGCGAAATCCGAGGCGCGATGGGACTTGGAAACTTTCGACGCCGCCGTTCGCCATTCACAGGCCTGCCGCTGGGTCGTCTACGAAGCGCTGCGCAATGGCAGCTATTTCCCATGGGACTACCAGCCGCTGCAAAAGGCGTCAGAGCGGTACATGCGCAACCATATGGACCTGAACGTTCTCGAAGAAAATCAACGCTTTCCCCGTGGGGAATAGCTTTATCATCTTGCCAAAAATACTCCCGCCGGAGGCTCCCGACCTATGCAAACACAACCAACTGCCAGCCATTTCGTGAATGGTGAATACGTCGAAGATACAGCAGGCGAGGTGATTGATGTCATCTATCCGGCCACTGGCGAGGTGATCGCGACACTGCATGCGGCGACGCCCGCGATTGTCGATCAGGCGTTGAATGCGGCGAAGGCAGCGCAGAAAGAATGGGCCGGGTGGTCGCCGACAGAGCGGGGTCGTGTGTTGCGCCGTGCTGCCTATATGATCCGCGACCGCAACCATGATCTTTCGGTGCTGGAGACCTATGACACCGGTAAACCTTATCAGGAAACGAGTGTGGCGGATGCGACGTCAGGCGCGGATGCGCTCGAGTATTTCGGTGGGCTGGCGGCCAGTATCACGGGCGAACACATTCCGCTGGGCGGGGATTTCGTATATACCCGTCGCGAGCCCTTGGGGGTTTGCGTCGGTATCGGCGCCTGGAACTATCCGACGCAGATTGCCTGCTGGAAAGCCGCGCCGGCATTGGCTTGTGGCAATGCGATGGTGTTCAAGCCTTCCGAGACGACGCCTTTATGTGCGTTGAAGGTTGCGGAAATCCTACATGAGGCGGGGCTGCCTGCGGGATTGTTCAACGTTGTGCAAGGCTACGGTGCGGTCGGGGCGTCGCTGATCAGTGACCCGCGGGTGGATAAGGTGTCGCTCACCGGATCGGTGCCGACGGGCCGAAAAGTTTATGCTGCGGCGGCAGAGGGTCTGCGCCATGTGACGATGGAACTGGGCGGAAAGTCTCCGCTTGTCATCTTCGACGATGCCAATCTGGAAAATGCCGTGTCGGGCGCGATCATGGCGAATTTCTATTCCACCGGACAGGTCTGTTCGAACGGGACGCGGGTCTTTGTGCAAGGCGGGATCAAAGAGGCGTTTCTGGAACGGCTGGTGACCCGTCTGGCCAATGTGAAAATGGGCGATCCGCAGGACCCGGAGGTGAATTTCGGCCCGATGGCGTCCGAGCGCCAACGCGATATCGTCGAAGGCTTCATCGAAAAAGGTGTCGCCGAAGGCGCCCGTTTGGTGACGGGTGGCAAGCGGGTAGAAGGACCGGGTTCTTTTCTGGAACCCACTGTGTTCGCCAATGTCACCGATGACATGACCATCGCGCGGGACGAGATTTTCGGACCTGTCATGTCGGTGCTGGATTTCGAGACGGAAGAAGAGGCATTGGCCCGCGCCAATGCGACCGAGTTTGGCCTGTCTGCCGGTGTTTTCACGTCTGATCTGACCCGCGCGCATCGCATGGCAGCGGGGTTCGAGGCGGGGACGTGCTTTATCAATTCCTACAACGACGCCCCGGTCGAGGCCCCCTTTGGCGGCATGAAACTGTCGGGCGTGGGTCGCGAAAATTCCAAGGCCGCGATTGAGCACTATAGCCAGATCAAGAGCATCTATGTCCGCATGAGTGAGATGGAGGCGCCGTTCTAAGATGCGTGCGGATTATGTGATTGTCGGCGCGGGCTCTGCCGGTTGCGCCATTGCCTATCGTCTGGCCGAGGCGGGTAAGCAGGTTCTGATCATCGAACATGGCGGCAGCGACCGGGGGCCGTTTATCCAGATGCCGGCGGCCCTGTCGTATCCAATGAATATGAAGATGTATGATTGGGGGATGAAATCCGAACCCGAGCCGCATCTGGGTGGTCGTCGGCTGGTAACCCCGCGCGGGAAGGTTATTGGCGGGTCGTCTTCGATCAATGGCATGATCTATGTGCGCGGTCATGCGCGTGATTTCGACCATTGGGCCGAAAGCGGGGCGGATGGCTGGGCCTATGCGGATGTGCTGCCCTATTTCAAACGGATGGAAAGCTGGGATGATGGTGGTCATGGCGGTGACCCATCGTGGCGAGGATCGGACGGGCCGTTGCACATCACGCGGGGGCCGCGACGCAACCCGCTGACCCGTGCCTTTGTCGAGGCCGGACGGCAGGCCGGTTATCCGGTGACCGCAGATTACAACGGGGAGCGGCAGGAGGGCTTTGGCCCATTTGATGCGACGATCTACAAGGGCCATCGCTGGTCGGCGGCGAGCGCGTATCTGCGACCCGCGTTGAAGCGTCCGAATTGTAAGATCACGCGCGCTTTGGCCCGTCGGATCATCATAGAGGACGGTAAGGCCGCAGGTGTCGAGGTCAGTCACGGCAGTAAGGTCGAGGTCATCGGCGCGAATGCCGAGGTGATCATCGCGGCCTCATCGATCAATTCGCCAAAGCTGTTGATGTTGTCGGGGATCGGTCCGGCTTCGCATCTGGCCGAGCACGGGATTGATGTCGTCGTCGATCGTCCGGGTGTGGGGCAAAATCTTCAGGATCATCTGGAGTTGTACATCCAGCAGGCATCGACCCAGCCTGTCTCACTCTTCTCCCATTGGAACCTGCGCGGCAAGGCGCGGATCGGGGCAGAATGGGTGCTGTGGCGGACCGGGCTGGGATCGTCGAACCAGTTTGAAAGTGCCGGTTTCATCCGATCGCGGGCCGGGGTGGAATATCCCGATATCCAGTTTCACTTTCTGCCGATCGCCGTCAGCTATGACGGGAAAGTCGCGCCCGAAGGGCACGGCTTTCAGGCGCATGTGGGTCCGATGCGGTCGAAGTCCCGCGGTGAGGTCACGCTGCGATCAGCAGATCCGAAGGAAAACCCGCGTATTCTGTTCAACTACATGTCCGACCCGCAGGATTGGGTTGATTTCCGGCAATGCATCCGGCTGACCCGCGAGATTTTCGCGCAAGAGGCGTTTGCCCCGTTCCGCGGGCACGAGATTCAGCCGGGTGATGATGCGCAAAGCGATGAGGCGTTGGATGATTTCATCCGCGAACATGTGGAAAGTGCCTATCATCCTTGCGGCACCTGCCGGATGGGGCGACGTGATGATCCGATGGCCGTGGTTGACCCGCATGGCGCGGTGATTGGGGTGGATCACCTGCGGGTGGCGGACAGTTCGATCTTTCCGCGTGTGACCAACGGAAATACCAATGCGCCGTCAATCATGGTGGGCGAGAAGATGGCCGATCACATTCTGCGGCGGCATCCGCTGCCTCCGATCGATGATCAGCCCTGGATTCACCCCGATTGGGCGACCACACAGCGATAGGTTACTGCTGTTTGTCTGGATGACCTAAGGTCAACTTCCCTTTGGTTAACCCTTTATTAATGCCTGATCGCTTGAAATCGCATCGGTGCGGGTGTTGGCGGGGAAAGCCCGCACGTGACTGGAGAATTCAGCTTGACGGATTTGGCGATTGTGCCGTGTGCGCCCACCGCGGGGAATGCGCATGCGGAGGAACGGGATGTGGACTTCGCGCGGCTTCTTTATCGGTGTCATGCAGCCGGAAAGGCGCGGCGCGCGGCCGAGCAAAGCGGGTCGAGAAACGACATCCTTTGCGCGCGCAGCAGGCGTGATCAGGCAGCCGCGCGGGCAGAGATGGATGCTTTTCTGGCGATCCCACGTCAATCGTCCAGTTGATAGGGCAGGATACCACGTTTGTTCGGATCGACGCGCAGGTGCCGTTCCAGCGGCGGCACCGAACGTTGGTGGCAGTTCCGCCGTTCGCAGATCCGGCAAGATATCCCGATAGGTGCATAGGCCGAGGTTGCGTTGATATCCATGTGATCGGCGTAGACAAGCGCGGGTGCATGTTTCACCTCGCACCCTAGGCCGATGGCATAGCGCCTGACCGGCAGGCTGTACGCTCCACCCGATTTGCTGACATCGCGGGCGAGGCAGAAGTAGCGTACCCCGTCGGGGGTTTCGGCCAGTTGGCGCAGGAACCGCCCCGGTGTTTCGAAGGCCCGGTGTACGTTCCAGAGCGGGCAAGCCCCGCCGTAGCGGGCGAATTGCAGCGTCGTGGCAGAATGTCGTTTGGTGATCGTGCCCGCCGGGTCGACTCGAACGAAAAAGAACGGGATACCCTTGGCGCCGGGCCTTTGCAGGGTCGAAAGCCGATGGGCGACCTGTTCCAGCGATGCGCCAAAGCGTGTGGCCAGGATTTCGAGGTCGTGTCGGGTGTTTTGGGCCGCTTGCAAGAAAGTCTCGTAAGGCATCAATGCGGCACCGGCGAAGTAATTGGCCATGCCGACCTCGGCGATGCTGCGGGCCTCGTCTGACTGAAACCTCGCTAGGTCGAGTGTGGCTGTCAGCAGTGGCGCTTGCGTGATCAGCGCGACTTGCAATAGCAGCTGAAAGGTTTGTGTGGCCGGGCTTGCATGGCGTGAGATGTGCAGCGTCCGTGTCTCGGGATCGAATTGCCGGATCGTGGGCGTGTCGGACAGGATCGTCGTGATCTTGTGGGCGGTAAGTGTGCGGATCGCAGCGTCGCTCATGCTTTCACCTGGTTTGCGCTGGCTGGCGAAACGTTCGGCGCTGCGGTCCACGGCGTCGATGTAGTTGTCGCAGTAATGGAAGAAATCCCGCACCTCTTCCCAGGGACTGGGGCGGATGCGGGCGTCTTCGCGACCCAGTGCCTCGTCAAGTGAAGCGAGCCGTTCGTGGTTTTGCCGGTAGGCGGCATGCAAGTCGAGGAAGGCGCGGGCGAGAGTGGGCGCGTTAGAGGCCGCTAAACGCAGGTCGGCGAGGCCGGGGGCCGGACCGGTGAAGACCGGATCGGCCAAAGCCTCGCGCATGTCGCTGACCAACCGTGCCTCGTCGCCGGATTGCAGTTCGGTGACGTCGAACCCGAATTCCTGTGCGAGGCCGAGCACGACCGATGTGGAAATCGGGCGGTTATTGTTCTCCATCTGGTTCAGGTAGGGCAGCGAAACCCCCAGTTTTTCGGCGAAGGATTTTTGCGTTAGTGACATTCTGCTGCGCAGTTCGCGCAGTTTGGCCCCGGCATAGAGTTTCTGGGTCGGCATGACGGTCCTTTGCAGATTTGCTGCGCAGGTTTAGCCGTTGCTAAGCCCGCGTCAAGCGATCCGCTTTTCCCGCCAGACGACAAAGATGATCGACATGAGGGCAAGTATCGAGACCGTCAGCATGACGACCTGCAAGGGCAGCGTGCCCGTCTCGACGGTTAGCAGGCCGCCCGCGAATTGCGATAGTGCCGCCCCGCCGCCGATCATGAACGCGCCGCCAAGCCCGCTGGCCGTGCCAGCGAGGTGCGGGCGAACGGAGATGGAGCCCGCCATGACATTTGGCAATGTCATTCCGTTGCCGATGCCCAGGAACACGCAGAAGCCGAAGAAGTTCAGCGGGTGATCAACCCCGAGGAGGGTCAGCGTCAGTGACAACCCCATACCGGTGATCGTGACAAGCGCACCCGCAGCGGCCATCCAGTTGATCCCCATCTGCACTGAGAAGCGCCCGGAGAGGAAGTTGCCGAGGGCATAGCCGATGGCAGGCGCGCCAAGGGCGATACCGCTCCAGAGTGGAGAGAGACCGTAGATGCCGTCGGCGATGAAGGACGCGCCGCCCAGCAGCGCGAAGAAGGCACCCGACGAGAAGGCCGAACACAGGACATAGCCCCAGAAACGGGGTGAGCGGATCAGTTCGGGATAGCCCTTCACCTGATCGGCGAAGCTGACGCCGCCTTGCTTGACCGTCTCGCCCAAGTCGAAATAGCAAAGCGTCAGCACCGAAAGCCCCATGATTGCGAGGAAGATGAACGTTGCCTGCCAGCCGAAGGCCTGATCCAGCGCGCCGCCGATCATCGGGCCGACCATGGGCACGATGGCCATGCCCATGGTGACATAGCCGATCATTGACGCTGCTTCGGCCTGCGGGACCATATCGCGGACGATGGCGCGGCTGAGTGCCATGGACGTGGCGACGGCGGCCTGCATGATGCGGAAGAAAAGGAAGGTTTCGATGGTTTGGGCGTAGTAGGTGCCGATCGTCGCGAAGACGAAGAGGATGAGCGAACCCAGCACCATCTTGCGTCGACCGAACCGGTCGGAAATCGGGCCGATGAAGATTTGCAGCACGGCTGTTGCGGCCAGATAACCCGACAAAGAAATCTGCATGATCGCGTAATCTGTCTGGAAATAGTCGGTCATCGTTGCCAGCGAAGGCAGGAAAATCGACATGTTCAGCGCCGACATGCCGGTGATGAGGATCAACGTCAGAATGTGCGGCGGGGTTGTCCGATCCAGAAAGCGGATGAGGGGCATTGCGGTCATTGGCCAGACTTAAGGGCGCCCTTTGGGCATGTCCACTACTGTGGTCAGATTTGCTGATTTGCAGAAATTTAATTCTGATAACATCAATATTTGCAAATATTCCGAAATGGTCTTTTGATCCGGTCGTCCGCCCGTTATCCGAAAGAGAGCACCACGGGAGGTCAGCACATGGATGTTTTGCAAGAGCTGGAAACGCGGCGGGATGCGGCGCGGTTGGGTGGCGGTCAGCGCCGGATCGACGCGCAGCATGCAAAAGGCAAGCTGACTGCGCGCGAGCGGATTGACCTGTTGTTGGATGAGGGATCGTTCGAAGAATACGACATGTTCGTCGCCCACCGCTGCACCGATTTCGGGATGGAGAAAGAGCGTCCCGCAGGTGATGGTGTGGTGACCGGTTGGGGCACGATCAATGGCCGGATGGTCTATGTCTTCAGCCAGGATTTTACCGTCATGGGCGGATCCGTGTCGGAAACGCACGGCCAGAAGATCTGCAAGATCATGGATATGGCGGTACAGAACGGTGCACCTGTGATTGGCATCAACGATTCAGGCGGTGCCCGCATTCAGGAAGGTGTCGCCAGTCTTGCCGCCTACGGTGACGTGTTCCAGCGCAACATCATGGCCTCTGGTGTCGTGCCGCAGATCAGTGTGATCACCGGGCCATGTGCCGGTGGTGCGGTTTATAGTCCTGCAATGACCGACTTTATCTTTATGGTGAAGGATTCCAGTTACATGTTCGTGACCGGCCCCGACGTGGTAAAGACCGTCACGAACGAGGTTGTGTCAGCTGAGGAATTGGGCGGGGCGTCGACCCATACGAAGAAATCATCAGTCGCCGATGCTGCGTTCGAAAACGATGTGGAGGCGCTGGCCGAGGTGCGGCGGTTGATTGACTTCCTGCCGCTGCATAACCGCGAAAAACCCCCCGTGCGTCCGTTCTTTGATGACGTGAACCGGATCGAAGACAGTCTGGATACCCTCGTTCCCGACAATCCGAACACGCCCTACGATATGAAAGAGCTGATCCTGAAGATCGCAGATGAGGGTGATTTTTATGAGATTCAGGAGGAATTCGCGAAGAATATCCTGACCGGCTTTATCCGGCTCGAGGGCAGCACTGTTGGCGTCGTGGCGAACCAGCCGATGGTGTTGGCGGGGTGTCTGGATATCGACTCTTCCCGCAAGGCCGCCCGGTTCGTGCGGTTCTGCGATGCGTTCGACATTCCGATCCTGTCGCTGGTCGATGTGCCCGGCTTTCTGCCCGGGACCAGCCAGGAATATGGCGGCGTGATCAAGCATGGGGCCAAACTGCTTTACGCCTACGGTGAGGCGACCGTGCCGAAGGTCACGGTGATCACCCGCAAGGCCTATGGCGGGGCCTATGTGGTGATGGCGTCGAAACATATGCAGGCGGATGTCAACTATGCCTGGCCGACCGCCGAGATCGCGGTGATGGGGGCCAAGGGCGCGACGGAGATTATCCATCGCGCGGACCTCGGTGATCCGGACAAGATCGCGGGGCATACCAAAGATTACGAAGACCGTTTCGCCAATCCGTTCGTCGCGGCCGAGCGTGGCTTTATCGACGAAGTGATCATGCCGCATTCGACCCGCAAACGGGTTTGCCGCGCCTTCGCGGCGCTGCGGGGGAAGCAGTCGCAAAATCCGTGGAAGAAGCATGACAATATTCCGCTCTGATCCGGGAACGGGATCGCTGTCCACGATGTTACTTTTTAAAGGAGGACGTCATGGCCAAGGATCACGGACCCAGTATCAAGGACGACGATACCTATCAGGCGCTGCGCGAGGACGGCGCATCGAAAGAAAAGGCGGCGCGGATCGCCAACGCGCAGGCAAGCGCGGATCAGAACCCGTCGAAGAAGGGCGGCAAGGCGCCGCCATACGAAGAATGGACCAAGGACGACCTGTATCGGCGCGCGCAAGAGCTGGACATCGATGGGCGCGCGCGCATGAACAAAGACGATCTGATCGCCGCCTTGCGCGACAACTAGGCCGGGCAGCAAAATCGTGCGTTTGGCAGAATCACGCCGGAAATGACAGGAAATCTTTGGGGGCTTTGTGCGCTCTGGAACCACTTGATGTAGTAGGCGCCTGGGCCGGCTGCCGAAATATTGTGCGTGGGGGTCAGCATGTTCTTGCCCATGATGCCCCTACGTCACATCGCTTGGCCTTCGGCCTTGGTGCGTATGAGAACAAAGGAGTTTTTGCTACTGTATATGTGCGTGATAACGATATCGCACCCTTGTGGGTCGAGGCCGATGACACCGGTCCGACCTGCGCCCAAGGAGGCAGGCAAGATACATGGTACAGGGACTTATCGCATTCGCAGTGGCCGCGCTCATGGCGTTGGTCGCCGTGTCGGGTAGCAACGATCGCGCGTCCTTGCCGGTTACGTCCGACCAGGTCGTACAGGACCTCGACCGGTGAAAGGGTATCGTTAGACTTTAGACATGTTTGCGGGCGGACCGACGGGTTCGTCCGCGATACCCCGTCTTTCAGGGGCGGTGGCTGAGATGGAAAAGCATCGCGGCTTTCCCGGGCGCCTTCCGGGTACGGATTTTCAATTCACCATTCGTCGGGCGAACAAGGATGGCGCGACAGCATTGGTCGCGCGTGAACGCTATGCCGACCGCCGCCCTGCGGATCGTCGTGCAGATGCGGGGTTCATGCAGGCGCTGTGGGATCAGTTCGGCGATGCCCCGTTTTCACGCGGGAATCTGGATGCCGGGCGGCTAAGCTGGCTTTTTGGGCGGGAGGTGATCCCTGCAGAAGACCCTTTCGACCCCACGAGTTATGACGCATTGTTACGGATCGATGTGGATGTGATGCGCGTCGGCTTTCCCGATATCGAGGGGTCATAATGCTGATTATTCGCGAGATTACGCATCTACCGATGCAATCTAAGCGGGAAATCGCTCATTCTTGGGGTGATAAATCCTGTTTGTTTGCAATCGTTTCCGGTCTGCGCTCAGGTGTTATTGTAACGTCGTGGCCCAGCAAGCGCGCCGTTGCAAATTGTCAACACCGTTACCCTTCCCCTGACCGGTCCGCTTTCACCACAAGCGGACCGGTTTCCATTTTCCGCTCATTCTTCGGCGAAAAACCGTTTGATATTGGATATCATCGCCCAACGCCTATTGAGTGCGGATCAGTCAGCCCCAATTCTATGGCTGTCAACAAAACAAGGTTAGGCAAAGAACGATGCAAAAGAAATCGATCATTATCGCTGCGGTGGCCACTTTTGGTCTTGCTGGTTGTTTGGACACAGATGTGGAGCGTGGCGTCGCTGGCGCTGGTGCCGGTCTGGTCGGCGCGGAAGTGCTGGGCACGGATCCAACCGGCACGGCCCTGGCCGGTGCTGCCATCGGCGTGCTGTGTGATGACGCAGGCGTCTGCCGCCCAGCACGTTAAAAACGGTGCCCGCAAGGGCGCACACAATCTGAAACCGCCATCGGGGATATTCCCTGGTGGCGGTTTTGTTTTTGGGGACGGAGCCAAATGTTCAAGAAAATACTGATCGCCAACCGCGGTGAAATCGCCTGCCGTGTCATCAAGACCGCCCGCAAGATGGGGATCCAGACGGTTGCGATTTACTCTGACGCGGATCGCAACGCGCTGCATGTAAAAATGGCGGACGAGGCGGTGCATATCGGCCCGCCCCCTGCGAACCAGTCCTACATCGTCATCGACAAAGTGATGGATGCGATCAAACAAACCGGCGCCGAGGCCGTGCATCCCGGCTATGGGTTCCTGTCCGAGAACCCAAAATTCGCCGAGGCGCTTGAGGCGGCTGGCGTGGCCTTCATCGGCCCGCCCAAGGGTGCCATTGAGGCGATGGGTGACAAGATCACATCCAAGAAGATCGCCCAGGATGCGAATGTATCGACCGTGCCGGGCTATATGGGCCTGATCGAGGATGCTGATGAAGCGGTGAAGATTTCCAACGATGTCGGCTATCCGGTGATGATCAAGGCATCGGCTGGCGGCGGCGGTAAGGGGATGCGCATCGCGTGGAATGATGATGAGGCGCGCGAGGGCTTTCAATCGTCGAAGAACGAGGCGGCCAATTCGTTTGGGGACGACCGCATCTTCATCGAGAAATTCGTCACCCAGCCGCGCCATATCGAAATTCAGGTGCTGTGCGATAGCCATGGCAACGCGGTTTACTTGCATGAACGCGAATGCTCGATCCAGCGCCGAAACCAGAAGGTGATTGAAGAGGCGCCATCGCCGTTTCTGGATGAGGCGACGCGCAAGGCGATGGGTGAGCAATCCGTCGCGCTGGCGCAGGCGGTCGGGTATACCAGCGCGGGCACGGTTGAGTTCATCGTGGATGGCGACCGCAATTTCTATTTCCTCGAAATGAACACCCGTCTGCAGGTGGAACACCCTGTCACCGAATTGATCACCGGCGTCGATCTGGTCGAACAGATGATCCGCGTGGCTGCGGGTGAAAAGCTACCGTTCAAGCAGGACGACCTGAAAATCAACGGCTGGGCGATGGAAAGCCGTCTGTATGCCGAGGATCCATATCGCAACTTCCTGCCGTCGATCGGCCGTCTGACCCGTTACCGCCCGCCGGAAGAGGGCCATTGGGAAACCCATTGCGTGCGCAACGATACCGGCGTCTATGAAGGCGGCGAGATCAGCATGTATTACGACCCGATGATCGCAAAGCTCTGCACCTGGGCACCAGATCGGGCGGGCGCGATTGAGGAAATGCGTCTGGCTCTGGATGGGTTCGAGGTCGAAGGGATCGGGCATAACCTGCCGTTTCTCGCCGCCGTCTATGACCACGACAAATTCACGTCCGGAAACATGACGACCGCCTTTATCGCCGAAGAATATCCCGACGGGTTCGAAGGCGTGACGCTGGATGACGACACATGTGCCCGCATCGCGGCGGCTTGTGCGGCGATGCATCGCGTCGGCGAAATCCGCCGCAGCCGGATTTCTGGCCGAATGGACAATCACGAACGTCATGTGGGTGCGGATTGGGTGGTCAGCCTGCAGGGCATCGGGCATGACGTCGTTATCGATGCCGATAAGGCGGGCGCGAATGTCACTATCGGCGAGCGGACCATGCGGGTGGAAAGCGGCTGGACACCAGGACAGCCGTTGGCCCGGCTGACCGTTGATGGCGCGCCGCTGGTACTGAAGGTCGGCAAGATCTCTGGCGGGTTCCGTGTGCGTTACCGCGGTGCGGATGTGAAAGTGCATGTGCGCACTCCGCGACAGGCGGAATTGGCCGCGCTGATGCCCGAAAAGCTGCCGCCCGATACGTCAAAGCAACTGCTTTGCCCAATGCCTGGTCTGATCGTAAAGGTCGATGTGGCCGAGGGTGACGAGGTGCAGGAAGGTCAGGCCCTTTGCACCGTCGAGGCGATGAAGATGGAAAACATCCTGCGCGCCGAACGCAAAGGCATCGTCAAAAAGGTCAACGCAGATGCAGGCGACAGCCTTGCCGTGGATGACGTGATCATGGAGTTCGAATAGTTGGCCTATCGCCCTAACAGACGCCGATCCTCGATCTCTTGTTGGCGCAGGGGCATCTTGTCGATGGAGCGTGAGATTTCGCGCACGTTCCAGGGTGTTGGCTTGCGAAATGCGACCCGACCGTCCTTGGACAGCAGCGCCATCATGTATCCGCGCGGGCGCAGTTCCAGCCGGATGTCGGATCGGGCCCCGGGGTCGGTGTCGGTGATGACGATGACGTCGCGCAGCGCCAGTTCCTCGATATCGATTGCGATCAGATCCATTTGCTGCTGGAAGCGCGGATCGTTGGGCGTGTCTGCGAACACGACAAGCGGCCGTGCGATCCATTCCAATTCGTCCAGCGACACGTCCTGCGCGTCGAATATCTGTGCCCGGTCGGTTTCCCAGTGCTCAAGTACATTCGCGCTTTCCGCGAGGGCGGCGCTGGCGACAAAAAGGGCTGCGATGGCAGCCCGGCTGATGGACGTGAAACTGTTCATGATCAGAGATATAGAGGCCGCTTTGCGAAAAGCTAAGACCCTATGGCGATTTGGGGCAAACAAAATTGTGTCACCCAGCAGGAGACCGGCATGAGCGACAGGAAAACTTGGGAAGAAACTGCCACTGCCGAGCTGCGGGGTAAGCCGCTGAATGCGTTGGGCTGGGACACGCTGGAAGGCATCAAGGTCAAGCCGCTTTACACGGCAGAGGATACCGCTGATCTGCCGCATATGGGCGGGGTGCCGGGGGCCGCGCCGTTCACGCGCGGGGTCAAGGCTACGATGTATGCGGGCCGCCCCTGGACGATCCGGCAATATGCGGGGTTTTCGACGGCGGAAGAATCGAACGCATTCTATCGCAAGGCGTTGGCGGCGGGCCAGCAGGGTGTCTCGGTCGCCTTCGATCTGGCGACGCATCGGGGTTATGACAGCGACCATCCGCGAGTGGAGGGCGACGTGGGCAAGGCTGGCGTGGCGATCGATAGCGTCGAGGATATGAAGATCCTCTTCGATGGCATTCCGCTGGACAGGGTATCTGTCTCGATGACGATGAATGGCGCGGTGATCCCGATCCTCGCCAATTTCATCGTTGCGGGTGAGGAGCAGGGGCACGACAAGAGCCTGCTGGCGGGGACCATTCAGAACGACATTCTCAAAGAGTTCATGGTGCGCAATACCTATGTGTATCCGCCCGAACCGTCGATGCGCATCGTCGCAGATATCATCGAATATACAGCGGATTACATGCCAAAGTTCAATTCGATTTCGATCAGTGGCTATCATATGCAAGAGGCCGGGGCGAACCTGGTGCAAGAGCTGGCCTATACGCTCGCAGATGGCCGCGAATATGTCCGTGCCGCGATTGAACGGGGTATGGACGTGGACCGGTTTGCCGGGCGCCTGTCGTTCTTTTTTGCCATCGGCATGAACTTTTTCATGGAGGCGGCCAAGCTGCGCGCGGCGCGGTTGTTGTGGCACCGGATTATGGCGGAGTTTGAACCAAAGAATCCCAAGTCCTCGATGCTGCGCACCCATTGCCAAACCTCTGGCGTATCGCTGCAGGAGCAGGACCCGTATAACAATGTCGTCCGCACCGCTTACGAGGCCATGGCGGCGGCATTGGGGGGGACGCAGTCGCTGCATACAAATGCGCTGGACGAGGCGATTGCATTGCCGACCGAATTCAGTGCGCGGATTGCCCGCAATACGCAGCTGATCCTGCAGGAAGAGACGGGAATTACGAATGTCGTCGATCCGCTGGCGGGCTCATATTACGTCGAAAGCCTGACCCATGAACTCGCCGAAAAGGCGTGGGTGCTGATCGAGGAGGTCGAGATGATGGGCGGGATGACCAAGGCGGTCGCCTCTGGCATGCCGAAGCTGCGGATTGAAGAGACTGCCGCCCGCCGTCAGGCCGATATCGACCGCGGGACCGAGGTCATCGTGGGGGTCAACAAGTACCGCAAGGATAACGAGGACCCCATCGATATCCTTGATATCGATAATGACGCGGTGCGCGAGGCGCAGATCCGGCGGATCGAAAAAACTAAGGCAGACCGCGATCAGGCCGCGTGTGATGCGGCCTTGGATGAGGTGACGAAGCGCGCCAATGAGGGCGGCAATTTGCTGGAGGCAGCGGTCGCGGCGGCGCGCCAACGGGCGACGGTAGGAGAGATCAGCATGGCGATGGAAAAGGCATTCGGACGGCACCGCGCCGAGGTGAAGACGTTGGCGGGCGTCTACGGCGCGGCTTACGAGGGCGACGAAGGCTTTGCGCAGATCCAGTCCAGCGTCGAGGCCTTTGCAGAGGAGGAAGGGCGCCGTCCCCGGATGCTGGTCGTCAAGATGGGGCAGGATGGACATGATCGCGGGGCGAAGGTGATTGCGACCGCATTTGCCGATATCGGGTTTGACGTCGATGTCGGGCCGTTGTTCCAGACCCCGGATGAGGCAGCACAGGATGCGATCGACAACGATGTTCATGTGATCGGGATCAGTTCACAGGCGGCAGGTCACAAGACGCTCGCGCCCAAGTTGGTGCAGGCGCTGAAGGACGCTGATGCGGAGGACATCATCGTGATCTGCGGCGGCGTGATCCCGCAGCAGGATTACCAGTTTCTCTATGACAACGGGGTCAAGGCGATCTTTGGGCCCGGGACGAATATTCCGAAAGCGGCGGAGGATATTCTGGGGTTGATCCGGGCTGCGCGGGGGTGAGGTTTGGGCTCGACCACTTGGCAGTGGCCTGCACTGACTTGGCCGAGGGCATTGCCTGGGTCAAGGAGCGGCTTGGCGTCGCGATGCAACCTGGCGGCAAGCATGTGCTGTACGGGACGCACAATGCGCTGTTGGGGATGGGCGACATTTATCTCGAGGTGATTGCCCCCGACCCGGATGCAGCGCCCTATGACGGGCCGCGGTGGTTCAATCTGGATCGCTTTACAGGGCCGCCGCGTTTGGCGAACTGGATTTGCCGGACCGATCATTTTGATCCGATTGCCGGGCCGCCGCGTGCGCTAAGCCGGGGTGATCTGCGTTGGCAGATTACCGTGCCCGATGATGGCAGCCTGCCTTATGGCGGGGCTTTTCCGACGTTGATCCAATGGGGCGAAGGCATGGTAACGCCAGCGGAAAGCCTGCCTGATAGTGGAGCTCGTCTGACGCAGTTGACGATCTTTCATCCCGATCCCGACTTGCCGGGGCTGGTAGCGATCGATGACGCGCGGGTGGCTTTCGCCACTGGGCCGTTTGAATTCGAGGCGGTCATTGAAACGGCTTCAGGGCCGGTCACGCTGCGCTGATAACCGGTTGTACTTCCCCGTCGGCTCGGGTCAGATACCCCCGGTTATTCGGTCGTTCGAGAGGATCGCATGTCGATCTGGACACGCATTTCAGAGGCTTTGTCGGCCTTGGCCGCAGGCGAGGGCCTTTCGACGGTGTTCGAAAAACTGCGGACGCCACCGGACCGGACCGTCGCGTTTACCATCGCGGTCATCGCGCTTGGTGCAAAGATGGCCAAGGCGGATGGGATCGTCACCCGCGATGAGGTGATCGCCTTTCGCGAGGTCTTTGTGATTCCTGCGACGGAAGAAGAAAACGCGGCCCGTGTCTTTAACCTCGCACGGCAGGATGTGGCGGGGTTCGAAACCTACGCGCGCCGGATCAAGGCAATGTATACAGACGACGATGCCCCGCTTTGTGACCTTTTGGAGGGGTTGTTTCACATCGCGATGGCGGACGGGATTTATCACCCGAAAGAGGATGCTTTCCTGCGTGAAGTCGCTGACATCTTTGGGTTCAATGAGCGACGCTTTCGCAGCATTCGTGCGCAATTCGTGCCCGACGCAGAGGGTGATCCTTACGATGTTTTGCGCGTCGATCCGGATGCGCCGATGGATGAGGTGCGATCGGCCTGGCGCAAGCTGGTGCGCGAAACCCATCCCGATCAGATGATGGCCCGCGGCGTGCCGGAAGAGGCGATCAAGCTGGCGGAAAAGCGGATGGTCGCCATCAATCGCGCGTGGGAACAGATTCAGGGCGCCCGCGGGTGAGGTTCGCCACCTACAATGTCGAATGGTTCAACAGCCTGTTCGATGATGTTGGAGCCTTGCTGGACGATGGAGAGTGGTCGTCGCGCTGGGACGTGACCCGCGCGCAGCAGATCGCGGCGCTTGGTGATGTGTTTCAGGCGATGGACGCGGATGCCGTGATGATCATCGAGGCACCCGATACGAGCCGCCATCGGTCGACCGTCAATGCGCTGGATTCATTTGCCAAGCGGTTTGCGCTGCGCGCCAGCGAGCCGTTGATTGGTTTTGCCAATGATACGCAGCAGGAAATTGCGCTTCTGTATGATCCAGCCAAAATGCAGGCGGTGCATGATCCGCAAGAGGACACAGTGCCCCGTTTCGACGGCACATTTCGCATGGATTTGGACGTGGATGCCGCACCCGATCCGGTACGCTGGTCCAAACCGCCGCTGGAAATCGCGCTGACGACGCCGTCGGGCCCGCTGCGGATGATCGGTGTGCACGCCAAATCCAAGGCACCCCACGGTGCGCGGGATGAGGACGAGGCAACACGGATCGCGATCGCCAACCGGCGCAAGCACCTCGCCCAGTGCATCTGGTTGCGCAAGCGCGTGCAGGCGCATCTGGATGCAGGTGATGACCTGATCGTCATGGGTGATTTCAACGATGGTCCGGGGCTGGACGAATACGAAAAGCTGTTCGGGCGGTCCGGCGTCGAGATCGTGTTGGGCGAAGGAACTGCGACGCGGATGTATGACCCACATGCGCGAATGGCGCTGAGCCGTCGTTTGGGGGCGATGCCCACGACGGCGCGGTTTCGGCGGAAAGGTCAGCCTTACCTGCAAGCGCTGTTGGACTATGTCATGGTGTCGCCCGGTCTGCGGGCGAAGAACCCGCAATGGCAAATCTGGCATCCATTCGATCACCCGGAATGCTATGAAAACCCGGCTTTGCGCGATGCGCTGTTGACGGCCTCGGATCACTTTCCCGTCGTGCTGGACATCGCCTTGTGATTTGAGTGGGGCGGGCGGATTTGGTACAATGACATCATGAAACACATAGCCGCACTGACACTGGCCCTTGGCCTAAGCGTCAGCCCTGCCACGGCGCAGGATGGCGAGGTCGAAGAAGGCTTCGATCTGATGGAAGAGGGCATGCGGTTACTGATGCGCGGCCTCATGTCCGAGATGGAACCGGCCATATCTGAACTGCGCGGCACGCTGGAAGAGATGGCACCCGAGATGGGCGCGTTTCTGCGCGATATGGGGCCTGCCTTCGCGGAATTTCTGGCGCAGGTTGATGATTTCCAGAACTACGAAACGCCGGAATTCCTGCCGAACGGTGATATCATCATCCGGCGGAAACCCGGTGCGCCTTTGTGGATGCCAGAGGAGGAAAACAGCGAAATCGAGCTTTGAGGTCAGAATTTTGCTGTCGGCAAAGCGTCGGATTTGCGTATGGCGATCTTTCGACTTAGCGGCGAGCCTCGGCGGCCTTGACGCGCGCCAGCGTTTCACGTCGTTTCGCGCGAAATTTCAGCGCACCCATGAATGCGCCTGCGATGGTGGCGACACCGCCCAAAGTAATGGTCCACGGATCGATAGCGCGGAAATCAGGGCCCGGGTCGATCATGTCCAAATATGTGCCAAGCCCCATGATCACGAAAAGAAGACCGCAGGCGGCACCGACGCAAAGAGCGAAGATGATCAGCGGGTACATCGATAAAAATAACCTGTCGACCTTGTGAAACATCAGGCGTTGACCGGTTTCTTGAACTTCACGATCGCCTCGGCCTCAAGCGCGCCAGCCAGATTGCCGAAGCGGCTTTCGGCCACTTCGCCGAAAAGCGGGCGGGCCCGTTCTGTCAGGGTAAGCGTCAAGGTTTTGGATTTCGGGCTCCACTTCAGGTCGCCGGGCGGTTCGTCGGCGTTGACCCACAGCATCGCCCCCAGCCGCATTGCGCGACCAAGGATTTCGGCCTCTTTGATCTGACTTTCATTCAGCATGGCCAGCAGATCGGCATAACGTGTGCTGTCGATCTTGCTGGTGTAGCGGTTCATCAGCGCGAACCCAAGCAGGACCCGTTCGTAGTGTTTCAATCCGCCCAGATTGGCGCGGGTGGCGTTATCGAACGTCACTTCGGCCCGATAGTCAGGATGCGCGCGCCAGCTGACATCATGCAAAAGGCATGCCGCCTTGATGATCCGCTTGCGTTGCCAGTTCGCGCGGGGAAAGAGCGGTTTGACGAAATCATACAATACACGTCCAAAACCGGGCAGTCGGGCATCCTTGGCCTCGACAAAGCGGCACGCTTCGATCAACGGATCACGGTCGCGCAGTTCGCGCGGCATCTGCTCAAATAGCATACCTTCGCGGATACCGTAGGACGACACGGCCACATCTTTCGGTTTGAACTGCCGCATGAGCTCTTTCAACACGATGGCGGCAAGGGGGACCAGTTGCATGCGGCTGTCCGAGATGTTGCAGCGCGCCCGCAGTTCTTGCAGGTCGGATTTCCGGATGTAGTCGGCAGTGTTGCCGATCCGGCGGGATGTCATCCGATATTCGTGCAACACGGTCAGCGGATAACCCCTCCGCTCCATGTCGATCCGTGCGATGGCCCGCCATGACCCGCCGACAAGGAACAGTCGCATACCGGTCGTGTTGCCCATGTCGTCATGCAGCTTCGCCATCGTTTCGCGCACATAGGCTTTGACGGCCTTCTTGCCGCCCTTGATCCCGCGCAGTTTGAGCGGCCCCAGAGCAGAGGTAACCCGCCGCCCCACGCGACCCTCGGCCAGATCGGCCAATTCCATCGATGACCCTCCGATATCGCAGACCAGCCCGTAACTGCCCGGCCACCCCAGCAACACACCCTGGGCCGAAAGCCGCGCCTCTTCCTTGCCGTCGATGACCCACAGCTTGATGCCGGTTTCGCGCAGAACCTCATCCCGGAAATCGTTGCCGTCGCTTGCCTCGCGGACCGCGGCAGTGGCGACGGCGGTCAGCGGCGTGATGCCCATCCCCTCGGCCAAGGCCGCAAACCGCGCGATCGCCCGCAGGGCCCGCATCCGGCCTTCGGGGTTCAAATGCCCCGTTTCCGAAAGACCCGCGCCGAGCGCACACATGATCTTTTCGTTGTAGAAATAGGCCGGTGATCGGGCGGCGCCGTCAAACACGACGAGACGAACGGAGTTCGAGCCGACGTCGATCACCCCCACACGATCGAGGCCCCGCGCGGCCGCATCGCGGAACAGCGGTCGTCCAAAAGGACCCCAATCGACGTTCTCTATATCCGGCTGTTGGTTCATGATCTTCGCCGCCCCATCTTGCAGACCATACCTTGGTGGATGTGCCCCGCCAATGCCCCTAATGGTGTGACGCTGGCCAACCAAGCCCAATTCTGACAACAGGTTAGGCGTTTTCGCATCCCGGAGGAACCTTGATGCGTCCCGCGCTGAAAAAATATGACGATCTGACAGTGGCGGGGCGGGATCTGACGGAATTCCTCGGGGTCCACGTTGTCGGGGCTGGTGTATGACGAAATGCACTTTCTGCCTGCGTTCCTTGATCATTACCGCCGTTTGGGTGTGGAACGTTTTGTTCTGCTCAATGATTGATCCACCGATGGCACCGGCGCATTTTTGGCCGACCCGCAGGATGTGATGGTGTTGCATAGCGCGCACCGCTACGGCGATCAGATCACGCCCGAGGATGCGGTGGCGCTTGGTTTGCGACATCGGCGTTTGGCACTGATCTGGCGTATGTTTCTTTTGGAGAAATACGGGCTGGATACCTGGTCATTGCATCTGGATGCGGATGAATTCCTTGATCTGCCCGATGGGATGCCCGTTCAGGATTTCGCGCACCTTCTGGAATGCGCCGACACGCGCGCGCTTTGGTCGATCATGCTGGATATGTATCCGCCCACACCGGATGACCTGGATGCGATGCGCGCTGATGATATGATCGATCTGGACCGGGACTGGTATTTCGACGGCCGGCGACACCTTTGGGTGCATCGGTTCGGAAAGCCCACGCGGGTATATCCCGGCGCGCGCGGTTGTTGCACAGGTTCGGTCTGAACCGAAAAACCTCTAACTTCCAATGGAACGTCAAACGCGCGTTGCGCCTGCCGGCGCCGTCCTACAACGCGATCCGCAAGCCGGTCATGCTGCGTTGGGCCGCGGGCCATCTGTTCGACAGCGCGCATGGGGTCAGTTTGAAGATGTCTGCCAAGTATCTGCTGCCCCTGCGCCACTATAAATTCAACGGTTCGATCTATGACCGGATCGTGCGCGCGACGACGACGGGAGGCAATATGAGTGGCGGGATCGCGTACAAGGACATGGCCCAGCTGCTGACTGCGATGTCTGCCGCTGACACGCACTTCAGAGACCGCAAATCGGTGCGATACATGGGCTTTGCCGATTTTCGACGCACCGGAAACGCGGACGGATTCCGTTAGTCATCCGTATGGGTCAGGCGCGGCACATCCGACGCGCCCGCCGATCCGCGGCCCGACAGCGACGGGTTTTCCATAAAGAACCGGTGACAGTTGAACGCGAATTCACCCTCGTCGATGGTCGCGCGGGTAAAGCTGCCTTCGGGTGACATGACCCAGCTTTGCGCCATGTCGGCCATGTTGGCGGCCATGATCTGACTGACGATCTGTGCCTTGACGGTGGCGTTCTTGATTTCGACGAGCGTTTCGATCCGCCGGTTCAGGTTTCTTCCCATCCAGTCGGCGGAACTGATATACACCTTGGCCTTCTTGCTGGGCAGCGCATGGCCATTGCCGAAACAGACAATGCGCGAATGTTCAAGGAAACGACCGACGATGGACTTGACCCGGATGTTTTCGGACAGCCCCTTCACACCCGGCCGCAGACCGCAGATACCGCGCACGACAAGGCTGATCTTCACACCGGCCTGAGACGCCGCATAAAGCGCGTCGATCACATCGCTTTCGATCAGCGAATTCATCTTGGCCCAGATCACGGCGGGTTTGCCAGCCTTGGCGTTGTCCGCTTCTGCCGCGATCTGATCCAGCAGAGACTGCTTGAGCGTCAGAGGCGATATTGCCAGACTTTTGAGGTTTTCGGGCTGTGCATAGCCCGAAATATAGTTGAACACCTTCGTTGCGTCCTGGCCCAGCTTGTCGTCGCAGGTGAACAGGCTGAGGTCGGTGTAAATCTTGGCGGTGATCGGATGGTAATTGCCGGTGCCGAAATGGGTATAGGTGACCAGCTTTTTGCCCTCACGCCGCACGACCGTGCTGATCTTGGCGTGGGTCTTGTATTGCAGGAAACCATAGACGACATGCGCGCCCGCCCGTTCCAATCGGCGCGACTGCCGGATATTCGCCGCCTCGTCGAAACGGGCTTTGAGTTCGACCAGCGCCGTGACGGATTTGCCGTCCTCGGCGGCCTCGCACAATGCCTCGACGATCGGGGATTTCTTGGAGGTCCGGTAAAGTGTCTGTTTGATCGCCACCACGTTCGGATCACGCGCCGCCTGTTTGAGAAACCGCACGACCATATCGAACGTCTCGTAGGGGTGGTGCAGCAGCATGTCTTTTTGCCGGATCGCGGCGAACATGTCGCCGTCGTGGTCCTGCACCCGCTCGGGCACACGGGGGCTGAACGCGGGCCAAAGCAGGTCGGGTCGGTTGTCGAGGACAAGTTCGCTCAGGCTGCTGATGCCGATCAGCCCGTCGACCTCGATCACCGTTTCGTCGCCGACATGCAGTTCGGACATGATCAGCGATTTGAGCGCGCCGGGCGCGCCTTCGGACATTTTGAGCCGGACAACTTCGCCCCGGCGGCGGCGTTTCAAAGCGACTTCGAATTCGCGCACAAGGTCTTCGGCTTCGTCTTCCAGTTCCAGGTCGCTGTCGCGCAGGACCTTGAAGGCGCAATGGCCCTTGATCTCATAGCCCGGGAACAGGCGCCCGATATGCAGCAAAAGCAATTCTTCCAGCGGCAGAAAGCGATTGCCGGTATCCGCCGGCAGCGGCACGAAACGGTCGATCTGGGCGGGGACAGGCAACAGTGAACGCAACTGTCGCTTGTCACTGGGCCGTTCGAGTTGCAGGGCGAGCGCGAAACCTTCGTTTGGCAGAAACGGGAACGGGTGCGCGGGGTCGATGGCAAGCGGCGACAAGACCGGAAAGACCTGTTCGATGAACACATCCTCAAGATATTTGATATCGTCCTTCGTCAGCTTGTTGCGCGTCAGGATATGGATGTCCTGCGCGGCCATCTCGGCCTGCAACGTGCTGAAGACCTCTTGTTGGCGACTGACCAACCGCCTTGCATCTTCGTCGATCAGCGCAAGCTGTTCGGCGGGCGTGCGCCCATCCAGACCCGGCGTGGCGTTACCTTCGTGCACCAATTCGCGCAGACCGGCGACGCGCACGGTGTAGAATTCATCCAGGTTCGTCGCCGAAATCGACAGGAACCGCAGCCGCTCCAACAGCGGTACCCGCGGGTTCTCGGCCTCTTCCAACACACGCCAGTTAAAGCCAAGCCAGCTGATTTCACGGTTCACGAACCGATCCGGCGTCGTCGGATCGATATCAAGAGGGGTCGCGGCGGGATAGTCGCCTTCGAGGAAATTCGCTTTGGTCATGGGGCCTTGTCTGCCACAAGTGTTGCAGTCTGATGACAAGTATCGCGGGCTTAGCTGGGGTTGTCCAGCAACTCGGCCGCCAGCCGTTTGTTCAGCTTGCGCCCACGCGCGAGAGCCTGTTCATCCAGCCGCTGTACGATATCGGCAGCAGCCGCGTAGGATCGTTCGATCCGTGTGGCAAGATAACGGGCCAGATCCGGCTGTGGCGAAATCTGCCGGTCGGCGAACAGCTTCATGATCAGGGCCTGCAACAGCGCATCATCGGGGTTGCTGATCTGTGCAATGGTCGTGGCCTGCATCCGGCTGGCAAGGTCGGGCAGGGCGATAGGCCACCGGCTGGGCGGTGTTGCCGCGGTCATCAGCAATGTACCGTCGGTGTTATGCAGGTGATTGTGAAGGTGGAACATCGCCTCTTCCGACGCGGCAGGCAGCGTTTCCATGTCTTCGACGATGATCGTAGAGGCCCGTGGCATCGTGTCTTGCAACGCGCTGGCGTCCAGCAAATCGCCGCCTGTGCGGTTCTGGAATATCCGCGCCAGATGGCTTTTCCCGCAGCCATCCGGGCCGGTGATCACCAGCTTTCGGTCGGGCCAGCTTTCGGGCGCTTCCAACATGGCAAAGGCCTGCGCATTGGGTTCGGCCACAAAGAAATCATCCGGACCCAGCGCGACACCTGTCGGCCAGTCAAAGGAAAGTTGCCTTGCCATATCAGTCGTCTGTCGAAAGCCCGCGGTAAAGGCGGCTTTCCTTATAGCGGTCGATCCCGTAGCGGGCGATGACCCCAAGCATGGCGGCGACGGGGACAGCGACGAGCATGCCGACAAAACCGAAAAGCGACCCGAAGACGGAAAGCGCAAAGATCAGCCAGACCGGATGCAGCCCCACCGAACTGCCAACGAGCTTCGGGGTCAGGATGTTGCCTTCGAAGAACTGGCCAAGGGCGAAGATCGCGGCAACGATGCCGATCGAGAACCATTCTCCCCAGAACTGAAAGATGGCCAGGCCGATGGCGAGCACCCCGCCGACCAGCGCGCCCACGTACGGGATAAAGGAAATCAGCCCGGCAACAAAGCCGACGACCAGCCCGAAATTCAGTCCGGCGATCATCAGGGCGATGGCGTAGTAGGTGCCAAGGATCAAGCATACGGTGCCCTGGCCACGGATGAAAGAGGCGAGGGTGTTGTCGATATCCTTGGCGATCTGCCGGACGGTTGGGGCGTGATCGCGGGGCAGTAATTCGTCGATCTTCGCGGTCATGTTGTCCCAGTCCAAAAGCAGGTAGAAGGCAACGACCGGCACGACGACCAGCAGGATCACGACGTTGATCAGGCCAAGGGCGGAACTGAGGACGCCATTGACGAACTCGGCCCCTTTCGACTGGATCGTTTCGCCGATTTTCAGCAACTGTTGGCGGATCGTGCTTTGTTCATCGACTAGCGAAGGGAACCGTTCTGTCAGGAAGCCCTGCAGACGTTGGAACAATTCGGGCGCGGTGTTGATCAGTTGTGAAGTCTGTTCGACGAGGGTCGGAATGACCAGCAGGATCAACAGCACAAAGATCAAGATCGCCACCAGCGTGATGATCGAGACCGCCACGGCCCGGCTGCATCCGGCCTTTTCCAGACGGTCCGCGATGGGATCAAGGCAATAGGCAATCGCGCCGCCCAGTACGAATGGCAGGATCACATCGCCCAGAAACCACAAAATGACGACGAAGATCGCGATCGCGATCCCCCAGTATTTTGCTTGTTGTCCGACGGGTAGTGCCATGTGCGATCCATTTTAATCTCAGGCGATAAATGCGTTATGGATCGCGCATGTGCAAGGTGGTCGGCGGATTTACCGGCTTTGCGCCACCCGCGCGGCGATATCCAGGGTGATCTGGTCGGCCACCAGATCGCTGTATCCCGTCGCACCAAAAGCCGACCGGCTGACGGCACCGCTGATCCGAAAGCTAAGCTGGCTCAGGTCGTTTGCCGCCGTACCAGCTTGCCGGAACACGGCCGCGTTCAGGGTGACGGGGCGGGTGACACCGCGGATGGTCAGCATGCCCTCGATCTTGCCGCCGGCCGACAGGTTGCGTGGGTCATTGGCGCGGATCGCGGTCGAGCGAAAGCGGATCGTCGGGTGGGCGCCGGCATTCAGGACAGAGGCCCCTTTCAGCGCCTCAGTCGCAAAGATCAGCCCAGTGCGGGCGCGGCTGACATCGACGGTGACATCAACGGACGAGTTACTGAACTGGTCGAAATCGATGAGGATGCTGGCCTGTCGCACGGGCATGGAGCCACGGTTCTGGGCGCCGCTGAGCGAATAGATGAACCCGACTTCGGATCTTTCGGCTTGCAGCGCATAAGGCGTCGGCGCTGCCGCACTGGCGATCGGGATCAGAAACAGGAGGAAAGCGAAGAGGCGGGACATGGGACGTTCCTTTCATGTGGATTGTACATGGGATACGTCCGGCGAGGGTGGTTTATTCCCGCAGATCACGGCCAAGTTAGAGACCAACAAGAAAGTGTTGCAACTTATTATGGCGTGTATGGGTATGGATCATCGTAAAAGCGCTGCGAGGCTTTGGGCGGGTGTTCCGACCAAATGAACTATGCCCAGAGTATGCCCCATCAGCTTCGGGTCTTCTTCGAATTGATCGATCAGCACCAGAATTGAGGTTGTGTTTGGCATCTTCCAGACAGTGAGAATTTGCGTGACGGGATCAAATACATCGTCATCAGGTTCGGGCGCGGTGAAAGACATTGGCTCCCACGCCGTTCGCTGGGAAATTGCGGCGGTGATCTGGGCTGTTGCCTCAGCCATCTGCCTATCTACTTCGTCATATTCAAACGGCGTATCCTGAAGCGGATATGTGCGGAGAAGCGGAACCGGGAACGAAAAGGCTGCCTCCAGTGCGGCCTGCGCATCGTCTCTGAAGCCGCTCGTTTTGTCCCACCACCAGTCCTGAACACGCTCAAACAGGCGCCCGATCGCCGTTTTAGGTGCGCCCAAGTCATCAAGCTCTGCGACGGTCAGGCCAGTCGCCTGCTGCAAGCGGTCGAATTCAGCCTGATAGGCCTTCTCCGCCGTCTCACCAAGTTCTCCGTCTTGCGCTTCCGCCGCAATGCGAACGGCAAGGTTTGCGGTATCTTGGACGGGAACGAGGAATAAGTCGGTGTCGTTCATGACCTGCAGAAACTCCAATCAAATTGTGCGAGTTTGACGAATATCTGGCCAACGGC
Organism: Yoonia sp. 2307UL14-13; assembly: GCF_037572755.1. Lineage (NCBI taxonomy): Bacteria > Pseudomonadati > Pseudomonadota > Alphaproteobacteria > Rhodobacterales > Paracoccaceae > Yoonia > Yoonia sp. 2307UL14-13. Next base: position 168,397 of record NZ_JBBIFZ010000001.1, read on the forward strand.
AAAAAAACCATGCCCGGTTTCCCGGGCATGGGTGTCTCAAATGTCCCGCATCACAAGGTCCGACCCCTTCCAGTCCAGATCGAACAGGTCACGCACCTCGTGCACCCGGTTTTCGGACCCGGAGGCCCATTTGAGCAGCTTGAGAACGGCTGCCCGCGCGTCACGCCCGTCGGCAAGGGCAAAGGCTGCGGGTTGCAGCCGCCGGTCGATCTTGTCCTTGACCGCCATCGCGTATGTCCGCCGGTCCGACATGTCGAACCCGTCGGCAAAATCCGTCAGGTCGGCCACGTGTCCGTTGACCTTTGCCATCAGCTGCGACTGATAGGTTCGCACCCGGTCGGCTACGTCATCATGCAGCAGCGGCAGCACGTCATCGACCGCGCCTTCGACGATCCAGGCCAGTACGTTTTTCTCCAAACTGACACCGGCCAGCGCCTTGTGCCGCAGGGCATAGGCGTCGGCCTTGAGTTTCAGCCGGTGCCCGTCCTCGAAGGCGACGACATAGCCTTCGACATCCCGCAGCGCCCGCCCTTGCAGGACAAAGGCGTTGGCATCGGTGACCTGCCCGAATGTGGCGGCCACTGGCACGCCATACCGACCTGCAAGCGCGACAAGATCGGCGTGGCTCAGGTAAGCCCCGCTGATGATGTCCCGCACGGCAAGCAGCGTGATCGCCGTCTCCGCGTATTCGACGACAACCCGGTTGTCGGGCCCGGTGAACTCGAAAATCGGGGTCTGACCTGCCGCCATCGCGTCAGCCGACAGCCGTTTCACCCCGTCAGAGGCCACGGCAAGCGCCGCCCGCGCCTGATCGGTGATCCCCATCCGGGTCATGAACACCATCTCATCTTTGATGATCGCCGGATGGATCATGGACCCGTCGAGTTTGTCCATGATCACATGCGGCCGCGTCCAGTCGACCTGATTCGGCTGTTCCCGTTCCCCGATATTGAAGAACTTGTGGAAAGGCCGCGCGATCAGTCGCTCATCGCCGCCGAATTTCAAACCACGGCATTGCTGGGCGATCGGGTTGGCGGATGTGTTGTCGGTGACGAACACATAGTCGACCATGGTGTAATCCGCGCGTTCCGACACCACGATCCCGTCATCATACGAGATATGGGGCAGCACATCGTCCAGGGTTTGAATTTCGATTTTCATTGTCCTTCTCCAGAAAATAAAGAAGCCGCTTCGGGGTGAAGCGGCTTGCGTCGGTTGTCATGTCGGATTGATTTACCCGATCGATAACCTTTCAAGCAGCCGCGTTTGCGCAATATTTGGCTGGCCATAGCCGAACAAGCCTTTGCGCAGGGCAATGGCTGAACACTGGCTGAGGTTTTGACGCATGATGTGCATGATCGGCTCCTTGAAACATTCGGATATGGCAAGGTGTGCAGGTGAATCAACCTCAATGTTGGAAACTATCCCTGCGTGTCATTTTTGCCCAAAACAGGGCGTCACAATTCGACAGGGGCGCACAGGGCTTGTGTGCATTTGTGTGCATCACCAACGGCACATTTCTTTGTGACACGCTCTTGCGGCGCGACGACCGTCGCATTTGCTGAGAAAACCAGCCTGTTTTTGGTAAGATGCCGATCTGCAAAACTGCATGTGATCACGCGCGGATCACGCGGTGACACGAGACATTCCGCAGGATGTGCAACGGCGTGAAGCGATGCCGGGTGTTGCCTACAATTTTCCGAAATAAGTTAACAAAAACAATATTTTAAATTGCACACTCTTGTGTCTTCTGCTGGGCTGTTTTCCGCCAATGACCGATGTTTAGTGGTAACGGCGCGGCCTGATCCCCCCGGTCGCCACACTCTCAAATACCGGAGCATTCCTATGAAGATTACCTATCTTGTGACCGCCAGCCTGCTGGCCCTTTCCACCGCCCCTGCCTTTGCCGAAACCGTCGAAAGCGGCGGAACGGGGCTAAGCCTGAAACTGTCCGGTCAGGTCAACCGCGGCGTTCTGTTCGCCGACGACGGCACCGACACCAACACGTTTTTTGTCGACAATGACAATTCTTCGACCCGCTTTCGCCTGACCGGCGAAGCGCCGATCAATGATGACTGGCGCGCGGGTTTCAACATCGAAATCCAGGCGGAGTCGAATTCGACGGCTGACGTCAATCAGAATGACCCAAATCCCAGCAGCGAAAACTTCCTGTCCGAGCGCAAGCTGGAAGGCTACATCGAAGGCAACAGCTTTGGCCGCCTGACCTTTGGTCAGGGCGATACGGCGTCCAACAACACGTCGGAGGTTGATCTTTCGGGCACCGCCGTCGTCGGCTATTCCGGCGTCGAGGATGCAGCGGGTGGCGTTCTGTTCCGCAATGCCGATGGCACATTGTCCGACACAAGCGTTGGCGCAGCATTTACCAACCTGGATGGCCTCAGCCGCCGTGACCGCGTGCGCTATGACACGCCGTCCTTTGGTGGTCTCAGCTTTGCCGCATCGGTGGGCGCCGATAGCGAAGACGCGGATGAGACGTTCTATGACATCGCCGCCAACTACAAAGGCAGGTTCGGGTCCTTACAAGTCGCTGGCGCGGTGGCTTACGCCAACCAGACCGTCGCGGATGCAGAACAGGAAATCGTCAACGGCTCGTTCTCGGCTTTGCATGACAGCGGGTTCAGCCTGACCCTGGCCGGTGGTGTGCAGGAAACCGAAGGCGTCTCGGACGATGTCACCTTTGGCTATGTCAAAGCCGGATATCAGGCCGATTGGACATCGCTGGGCACGACTGCCTTGGCCGTCGATTACGCCGTGAACGAACATGTGCTGGGTCTTGACGACGAAAGCACCTCTTATGGTCTGCTTGCCGTGCAGAACATCGATGCGGTCGGCACCGAGCTTTACGCCGGGCTGCGTAATTATGAGGTCGACGGCGCCGGTGATCTGGACGACGTCACCGTCCTGTTGGCCGGAGCACGGTTCAAGTTCTAAGTGTCCCCCGGGGCGATGCGCTGGTGAGAGGGCGCTCCCCCCAACATGTCTCGGCCGGGTTTCATGGGCCCGGCCGGGGCTTTTTGACCTCTCGCGCTTGCGCGTCGTGGCGGTGCCCCCTAAACGGTTGTTCACACAGCCGAAGTTGGGGTCAAAAGATGCGCCTGAGCCGCTATTTCCTGCCAGTTCTGAAAGAAACGCCGCGCGAGGCGCAGATCGTCAGCCACCGTTACATGTTGCAGGCGGGGATGATCCGCCAGTCGAGCGCCGGGATTTATTCCTGGCTGCCGCTGGGGTTCAAGGTGCTCAAGCGGTTGGAGCAGATCGTGCATGAAGAGCAGCAGCGGGTCGGCCATCTGCCGATGCTGATGCCGACCATTCAGTCGGGCGATCTGTGGAAGCAATCGGGCCGGCACAATTCCTACGGCCCTGAAATGCTGCGCTTTCATGACCGGCATGGGCGCGAGATGCTGTATGGCCCGACCAACGAAGAGATGATCACCGAGATCGTGGCGGCCTATGTCAAAAGCTACCGCGATCTGCCGCTGACGCTGTATCATATCCAATGGAAGTTTCGCGACGAACGCCGTCCAAGGTTCGGGGTCATGCGGGGCCGCGAGTTCTATATGAAAGACGGCTATAACTTCGACCTGTCGAAAGAGGCGGCATTGCACGCCTATAACCGCCATTTGGTCAGCTATCTGCGCACATATGAGCGGATGGGTCTGCAAGCGATCCCCATGCGCGCGGATTCCGGCCCGATTGGCGGGGATTACACGCATGAGTTTCTGGTGCTGGCAGATACGGGTGAATCCGAGGTCTTCTATGACAGCGCCATCACCGATCTGACGTTTGGCGATCGCGCGGTCGATGTGGACGATTACACCGCCTGTCAGGCGGTCATGGACGAATTCACGTCACGCTATGCCCGCACGGATGAGACCCATGATGAGGCGCTGTTCAACGAGGTGCCGGAGGATCGGCGCCGGTCTGCGCGGGGGATCGAGGTTGGTCAGATCTTCTATTTCGGAACCGAGTATTCCGAGAAGATGGGCGCCATTGTCCAGAATGAAGACGGCAAGCAGGTGCCGCTGCATATGGGATCGCATGGGATCGGCGTCAGCCGGTTGGTAGGCGCGATCATCGAGGCGTCGCATGACGACAAGGGGATCATCTGGCCCGAAGGTGTGACGCCGTTCCATTGCGGGATCGTGAACCTCAAGCAGGGGGATGAGGCGGCGGATGCGGAATGTGACAAGCTCTATGACAGCCTGAGCGCCCTGGGGCTTGAGCCGCTGTATGATGATCGGGATGAGCGGGCAGGGGCCAAGTTTGGGACGATGGACATGATCGGGCTGCCTTGGCGGATTACCGTCGGGCCACGGGGCCTCAAGAATGGTGTCGTCGAGTTGACGAGCCGCCGGACAGGTGAAAGCGAGGAATTGCCGCCTGAACAGGCGGTCGCGCGTATTGCCGAGATTTATCAGGGCGTCGCATGAGCCTTACCGATGTCGACTGGTCGCTGATCCCGTCACCGTCCGACGACGGTGGTGCCGACCATCTTGAAGGGATGGCTTTGGCAGACGTCGATTTACCATCGACTGACGGTGGGTCGGTGAACCTGTCGACCATGCGTGGTCTGGCCGTCGTCTACGTCTACCCCATGACAGGTCGCCCCGACCGCGATTTGCCCGATGGATGGGATGACATCCCCGGTGCGCGCGGTTGCACGCCGCAATCCTGTGCTTTTCGTGACCACTTTGCCGAGATGCAGGAATTCGAGGTGCAGTCGCTCTACGGTCTGTCGGTGCAGGACACCGGCTATCAGAAAGAGGCTGCAGGGCGGCTGCATCTGCCGTTTCCGCTGTTGTCGGATGCTGACGGCGCCTTTGGTGACGCAATGGAGCTGCCGCGGTTCGAGGCTGATGGGCAAAAGCTGCTCAAACGGCTGACGATGATCGCGCGGGATGGTGTGATCGAACAGGTATTCTATCCCGTCTTCCCGCCTGATCAGGATGCGCGGAATGTGATCGATTGGCTACGTGATAACGCCTGATGTCGCTTAGCGATTAACCTTGGTGGATGAATCTGCTAGCTTGCAAAAAAAAACGAGGCAGCAGATGACCACAATAGCAATAGGGGCGCGGGCATGATCCGTGCGCTTTGTCTGATCGGGGGCCTGACCGGGGCGGCGGGGCTTTCGCAGTTTCCCGAGTTTTCGCAGCAATACCTGCAGCGGTTGGCGGGGCAGGCAGAGGCCTTGACCCTTGTGGTCAAGGAATTCGATACAACCGCGCTTGAGGCCGGTCTGGGACGGGAACAAGCGTTGGAGCAGATGACCGGGACGCCCCTTTTGGACGGGCGACAGGCGGATATGCGCCGTGTCTTTGCCCGGCATGCAAGGTTGAGCGAGAACCTGACAATCCTGCGGGAGGCCTCTCCACTGCAGCTTTTGGTCCTGCCGCATCGTATGGCGGATGGCCCCACGGTGCAGGATGTCTGGGCGGATTTCGTCCCGGCTGTGCCGGTCAGTACCGCCGGGGTCACGGCGGCTGGTGCCGGGTTTCTGGGGGGATGGTTGGTTTTGGCAGTGGTGTTGAGCGTGATCACGGCGCCGATCCGATGGATGCGGCGCACGCCAACAAAGACGCAGAAGCGCCGTGAGCCGGCGATGCGTACCGATCCACCCGTCGCGCGTCCGACGCTGGTGTCCGATAATGAACCAAAACGGCCACGGCTTGCCGGGGTTCAACGGTAGTCTGGCGACCTGAAAGGGTGTGGCCCGGTTCTGCGCGAGGAGTGTGTGTGATGAGATGTCTCAAAGTTCTGTCCATCGCGGTGAGTGTAGCTACTCCGCTGGATGCGCAGGATGTGCCATCGGGTTGCTATGTCAGGGACTATTCCGAGGCGCACCTTGCGCAGAACCCAGAGCAGATTGTTGATCGCATCAGCATTATCTTCGGCCCGCATGACGGCGTCCTTTTGGCCGATGTCAAAGTGCTACTGGCAAATCAGGGCAGCGCGGCGCGCGATGGCAATGGCGGGGCGTATGTCTCTGAGACGGCAGCAAACTTCAGCAGCCCTCTTCAATTCGGCGTAGAATGCGACGGCGGTTACTTTGATGTCATTGAGTTCGATGATGAAGCCATGACGATCGAAACGCCCGGGATCCGGATATCGGGCGAGGGCTGCGGTGGTGAGGGGATCGAGACATATCTTGTCGAGGCGGGCAGTGAGGCCACACGCTACATTCTGTACCGGGACGAGCTGGGGGCGTGTTTCTGATACACGCGACCATCATGGCACCTGACGTCGCTCTCTCACCCTGTATTTAGCCGCTTGACGCTGTCACCCCTTCAACCCACTTTGCGCGCAAACCGCCCATAGGAGCTTTCATGGCCAAGGTGCAAACCACCGCCCCGTTTTCCAGGTTCGAATGGATCATCGCCTGGCGCTATATTCGTGCCAAACGGGCCGAAGGCGGGGTCAGCACGATGACCTGGATCAGTCTGATCGGGGTCACGCTGGCCGTTTTCGCGCTGATCGCAACTTTGGCCGTCCGGTCCGGCTTCCGGGCCGAGTTCATAGATACGATCGTGGGGGCGAATGCCCATGTTTCGGTCGTGCGCCCGCGTGAGACGATCGCGGACTTCGAGGGCATCGCCGAACAGATCGCGCTGGTCGACGGGGTCGTCAGCGTCTCGCCCTTGATCCGCGGTCAGTCGATGGCCGGGGCAGGCGGCCGCGTCGCGCTTGCCGATATCTATGGCATCCGACTGGAGGACCTGAAATCGTCCGAGGCGATTGTCGATAGCGAACGCACGATCGGCAATATCGACGATCTGCCGAACGGGATCGCGTTGGGATCTGCGCTTGCGAACAATCTCGGCCTGACGATCGGCGACAAGGTTGAAATTACCATCCGGTCGGGGGCGAATACGCCGTTCGGGCAGTCGATGCGGCGAAACGTCTATGACGTGGTCTTCATCTTCTCGACCGGGCGGTTCCAGATTGATGAGGTACGCGCCTATCTGCCGTTCGAAACCGCGCAGTTGATCTTCAACCGCGATGGAACGGCCGATGAGCTTGAGGTGCGGCTTGATGACATCAACCGCTCCGAAGAGCTGAAACAGGACATCGCCAACGCCGCCGGTCCCGACATGTGGGCCTATAGCTGGCAGGATCGCGTCGGCCGGTTCCTGCGCGCGCTGACGATCGAGGACAACGTGATGTTCATCATCCTGTCGATCCTCGTGCTGGTCGCGTCCATGAACATCATCAGCGGCCTGATCATGCTGGTAAAGAACAAGGGCCGCGATGTGGGCATCCTGCGCACGATGGGGCTGACCGAAGGGTCGATCCTGCGTGTGTTCTTTATCTGCGGTGCGGGGATCGGGACCTTGGGGACCTTGCTGGGCGTGGTTTTGGGCTGTTTTTTCGCGATCTACATCGACCAGATTTTCAGCCTTGTGAACTACGTCTCTGGCGGTGGCGTGTGGGATCCGTCGATCCGGGGCATCTACAATGTCCCTGCCGAATTGCACCTGACCGATGTGTTGAAAGCGGTGTCATTGTCGCTGGGTCTGTCATGGATCATCACGATCTTTCCAGCGCGTCGTGCCGCACGGATGAACCCGGTGGAGGCGTTGCGTTATGAGTGATCCGACGCTTGACATCAGCGGCCTTACGAAAGCCTACAACCACGGCCTGCCCAACGAGGTGCAGGTGTTGCAGGGGGCGTCATTGACCGTGCAACCGGGCGAGATTGTTGCGCTGGTCGCACCATCGGGGGCGGGCAAGTCGACCTTGCTGCATATCGCGGGCCTCTTGGACACCCCGGATCAGGGCACCGTGACGATCCGCGGTGAAGACATGACCAATCTGTCGGACCGCCGTCGCACCGCCGTCAGGCGGGCGACCGTCGGGTTCATCTATCAGTTCCACCATCTGCTGCCGGAATTCACTGCGCTCGAAAACATCGTGCTGCCGCAGCTGGCGAATGGCGTGCCGGACAAGGACGCCGAGGCGCGGGCGCTGGACCTGCTGGGCCGGGTCGGTGTCGCCGAGCGCGCCACGCACAGGCCCGCAGCGCTGTCCGGTGGCGAACAGCAGCGGGTCGCGTTTTGCCGTGCGCTGGCGAATGAACCGTCGCTTCTTTTGGCGGATGAACCAACCGGTAACCTTGACCCCGAAACATCCGACCGCGTGTTCGATGCGCTAATGGCGCTGGTACGGGACAAAGGGCTTGCCGCGGTGATCGCGACCCATAACCTTGAACTCGCCGCCCGGATGGATCGCCAGGTACGCCTCACCGGCGGCGCACTGGAGGCCGCATGAAAGTTGCGCTCACCGAGATCGAGGAACGCAGTTTCGCGGCGCTGACAGGCCATGGTGCGGGCAAGCGGCAGGCCCGGTCAGTGGCCAAGGCCGTCGCACGGGCCGAGGCGTTGGGAAATGTCATCTGTGGCCTCTACTATCTGGAAAGCTATTGCCTACAGCTGACATCCGGCCGGGTGAAGGGTCTGGTCGATCCTGTGGTCAGCCGCCCAAGGCCAGGCTCCGTCTTGTCGGACGCACGATACGGTTTCGCGCAATATGCGTTCGAGGTCGCGCTGCACGCAGCCACGAAGTCGGCCTGCACCAACGGCGTCGCGACGCTGGCAGTCGCGCATGCGCATACCTGCACCTCGCTCGGCTATTTCACCGAACAGATCGCGGGTGAGGGGCTGATCGGGATCGGGTTCACAAATGCGTCCCCCGTCGTCGCCCCGCCGGGCGGAAACAAGGCGGTGATCGGGACCAATCCCATCGCGATGTCGGTGCCGGGCGAGGACGGGTTGGCGATGCACTTCGATTTCTCCACCTCTGCCGTGGCGCTGGGCAAGATCACGATGGCCAAGGCAGCAGGCGAAGCTATCCCGCTTGGCTGGGCCGTCGACGCCGACGGACAGCCAACCACCGACCCTGACGCGGCCTTGAATGGCGCATTGGTCAGCGCAGGCGGTTACAAGGGGTGGGGTTTCGGCCTGATGGCGGAATTACTGGCGGCAGGCATGACCGGATCGGTGAATTCGCTGGATGTGGGTGGGCTGAAATTGCCAGACGGGCCGCCTCATGGCCTTGGGCAGTTCTACATCATGATGGATGCCGGCACCTATCACGACGGCTTTGCCGACCGCTTTGCGCGCGTGGCGCAGGCCGTTGCAGAACAAGACGGTGCGCGCATCCCCGGCGCTAACCGACAAGTCATGACAGAGGTCGACGTGCCCGATACGCTTTGGGAAAAGGTCCTCACACTCTCTGCGTGACGAAAATCCCCGCCGCCATCAGGGCAATCCCCGCAGCACGGGTCATTGACAGGGGCGTTTGCTGCGCGGTGAACAGCCCGAAATGATCAATCGCCGCGGCGGAAATCAGCTGACCCAGCAGCACGAAAAACACCGCATTGCCCACACCCATCGTCGGCGCGATCCACGTGATGGACAAAACGTAAAAGGCGATCAGCGCACCTGCCAGAAACAGATGGCGCGGGGCGCCGGCCAGCTTGGTCACTGCCGCTGGACTGGTGATCAAAGCCACAATCGCCGCGACAGCAAACGCCACGACGAACAATACGGTCGCGGCCACCGCTGGTGACCCGATGTACCGCCCCAGCGCCGCGTTCAGGGCGGCAAGGATCGGAATGCCGATACCCGCGCTGAGCATGATCAGAATGTGGTGGGGCATGGGCGATCCTTCGCTGTTATTCACATGCGGCTGATCCAGATCAAACGATTCTCGGCCACATTCGCTATACTCTAGCCAAAACAGGAGGCAGAGCATGCGGTATTTCATCATTTTGGCCACGATGGCTATGGCGGGCTGCGTCGCCGAGGAACCGATCGACGGTCGCAAGGCCTTCATCGCCGATTGCGCCGGGTGTCACGGGGCGGATGGCACAGGCAATGGACCTGATGCGCGCGCGCTGGCCACGACCCCGCCTGACCTGACGACGATCAGCGCCCGCAACGGCGGCACCTTCCCGCGCGATCAGGTCATGAGCACGATCGACGGGCTGGATCGCGGGGTCCATTTCAGCAATGCAATGCCCGAATTCGGGGCCGGTGACATGGGCGATACGATCATCGTCGAACGGGACGGATTGGGCACGCCGGTGCCAGAGCGGCTGCTGGCCCTGACCGAGTACTTGGAAGGCATTCAGCAGTAACGCCCCCTGACAATGGCGTGAAAAACGAAAGCGTGGGTTTCCTTATGGATAGGGTGCGGTAGGTCCTATGATCAAACGCACCAACGATAGGAGCCCCCAATGCGTCTTTTGCTCAACGCCGCCCTTGCCACCGCCATCGCGCTGCCCGCCGCCGCCGGGCCTGTCAGCTTTGCCAATGGCTGGCAGGAACAGCGCCTGTCATTGTTCAGTTCCAACGATTACAGCTTTGGCAACAACCTGAGCATGGTGTCCAACGGCTCGGTGTCCATCGCCTGGACCCGGGTTGGTCAGGCCGATTGGGGCAGCCGCAGCGCATCATGGAGCTGGACGGTCGAACAGTCGGTGCCCGCGACGAACCTCGCCCAAAAGGGTGGGGACGACCGCAATATCTCGCTCTATTTCGTCTTCGTCCCTGAAAGCGTGGCCCCCAGCCTGCAAGGCGCCAATATTCGTAGTCTGTTGGGCAATGATGACGTGCGCATCATCCAATATGCCTGGGGCGGAAACCATTCGCGCGGGCAGGTGATACCGTCACCTTATGGCCCCAGCGGGCAAGGTGTGACCGTCGCGCTGCGTCAGGCCGGGACCGGATCGCATAGCGAACGTGTTGATCTGGCTGCGGATTATGCGCGTGCCTTTGGCGGGCAGCCGGGGGCCTTGGTCGGTCTGGCCGTGTCGGGCGACAGCGATGATACCGACAGCGTAATCCGCGCGGCGATCGGGAACCTGAGCCTCGGCTAACGCGCAGCGATCTGGGTCGTGGGCGTTCGTCCCGCGATCTCGAGGATCAGCTTGCGTTTGACGGCCTCAGTGAATGCGGGGCCGCTTTCTGCGGGGATGACGAATGCGTTCGGACCGCCGATTATGTTCTGTTCATAGGCCGTCGGCAGGTCAAATCCGATCTGTCCGCCGCGCAGGATCGGCAGGGCGTTGATCGTGATGCCATCAGCGACGACCGTGTCGCGGGCTTGGCTGACCGGCGGGCCAAAACTGTTTCCCATACTATCCCCCGAAAAGTCGATCACGCGGCGGAAGCCTTTGATATCGTTGCCATTGATCTGCTCCATCCCATAAAGCAGGGCCGACCCGATCGCATTCCGCCCACCCGCTTGCCGGGGCGGCCCGATCAAGGCGTCAGCGAAGGCTGCGGCGCTCTCTGCGTCCGCGATGATCGTCCAATCGACGACCGTGGCCTGGTTCGTGGCCCATTCCACGTAAGTGACCGCGATAGAGCCGTAGAGCGTGTTCCGGATCGCCGAGACGACCGCCGGATCGGTGATCGCGGTGGCGTAGGATTGGCGCTGGAAGGCGAGTTCGTCCGCGTCGATAGAGCCTGAGGCGTCGGCCAGCAGGACAAGTTCGAGGTCGGTTTCGATCTGTTGGGCGGCGGCAGGGGTCGCGAGGGTGGCGAGGGTGAGGATGAGATGGCGCATGTGGGGGAGGTAGGGCGGATGGGGGTGTGAGCAATGGGTGCAGCAGGCGTACAGAATGTGTACACACGTTTGACGCGCAGTAGGGCGGGTTTTTTTTCCCACAGGCAATATGTCAGTTACTTCTTGACCAATCCATGACGCAGCTTGGTTTGATCCCGATTGCCAAAACGGGACATCCGCCGTTTCGCCCCGCGTCCAGCCGATAGAGCAATTTGCCCATCCATGTCGTTGATGCGCCAAACTTCTTGTAGACATCCTCGGTGCCCTCGGTTCCGTCCTTCTTGAGAACCTTTCCCAAGCTACGAAAGAACGTATTGTCGAGTGAATTGCCCCTTGTAAGGATAATCCCAACGTCGATCGCGCCGGCGTCATAAAACGCGGAGAACGCATAAAGATCGCGATCGTAGGTTTGATCTTTACTATTCCATTCAAGATCCAGCGCAACTTTGCCATTCACGAAGTCGATGCGATGCCCGTCAAGGAATCCTTCGCGGATGTACTCTCGGAGGATGTTCGACTTCTGCTTGGCGTGGATCAGCCGGACATGCAGATCGGCAACGATGCGTGCTTCGTCCCAGCCTTCGGCGAACAAGTCATCCACGTATTTTGCGATCTGGCCTTTGCTGCCTCCTGGTTCGCGGATCATTGCTGTCGAAATCTGGAACTGCTGCAGCGCCGAGAGGATATCTGCGAATTGATCTGGAAAACTAGATTGCAGAATTGTCGCGGCGTTTCGGTAGCTGACAATCTCGAACTTTTTGCGAATCTCTGCCGGAAATATCCGATCCACGGTGTCCGGGCTGTCTGCAACCTTGCCTTCGGAGACGTCACCGTCCGTTTCGGTCATTCCGCAGCGACGCCCGAGTTGTGCTTGTAGGTATCCCAGGTCGGCTTGTAATCATCATCTGCCTGATTGCCCCAGACGGTCCAGTTTTCCCTTTTTCCACGACCGAAAAGCTCAAGATAGGGGCCCCAGCTGCAGGATTCGATGATGTCGTACTGCTCGTCCGGTTTCCGCGAATGTTCCCGTTTCCGGGTCCCGAATAGGTTGACTTGGCGTCGACCGGCAGCGAGCGTCCGCGCGTTCTTGCCGCGCACGCCGAACAGGATGATTTCTGTCACGTTGCGGAAGTAAAACCCGACGCCACGCCCGTCGGATCCACCATCCTTTCTGACCTTATGCCAGATGATGTTGGATTTGTATTCGAAGCCCCAGGCAGAAAGAACCTGCAATCCTTGAGGTAGCAGTGCATTTGGGACCCAAAGATAGCAATGTGCCGTATCTTTCAGATGCTCGGCGACGGGTAAATCGCATATGTCCTGCAACTCCATCGTCGGATAGCGCGCCAGACGCTTGTGTTCCGGCGCGACCTTGCCGGTTCTGTTGGTGAAGCGCCAAGGTGGGTCTGCCATGACAGTTGCGAAGCGCTGGCTATCCAGAAAATTCGACAGATCCTGTGATGCTTCGTGTGTCATGCCGAGTCCCCTTGATTAAGCGCTATATAGAACAAATTCCGAACAAAACCTCAACATTTAGTTAAGGGACATGGGGCTCAAACATCCAACTCCTCCACAAACCGCGCGTTCTCCTGAATATACTGGAACCGCAATTCGGGCTTCTTCCCCATCAGACGCTCGACCAGATCGGCTGTATCCCCCGGCTCATCGTCATGCACGGTCACCCGGATCAGTTTGCGGGTTTTGGGGTCCATGGTGGTCTCTTTCAGGTCCTTGGCGTCCATTTCGCCCAGGCCCTTGAAGCGCTGCACGTCGATTTTGCCTTTGCCGCCCAGGCCCTTGGCCAGAACGGCCTCTTTTTCCGCGTCGTCGGCGACATAAACCCGCCGCGCCCCTTGCGTCAGCCGGTAGAGGGGCGGGCAGGCCAGGTAGAGGTGGCCCTGGTCGATCAGGGGCCGCATTTGGGTGAAGAAGAACGTCATCAGGAGCGAGGCGATATGGGCGCCGTCCACGTCCGCGTCGGTCATGATAATGATCTTGTCATAGCGCAGGTCATCGACGTTGAACCGGGTGCCCATGCCGACACCCAGCGCCTCGCAGAGGTCGTTGATTTCGGCGTTGGACGACAGCTTGTTGGATGCGGCGCCCAGCACGTTCAGGATCTTGCCTTTGAGCGGCAATAGCGCCTGATTTTCTCGGTTGCGCGCGCCCTTGCCAGAGCCGCCCGCTGAATCACCCTCGACAATGAACAGCTCGGTCCCCGCTCGGTCCTTGGACGTGCAGTCGGTCAGTTTGCCGGGCAGGCGCAGTTTCTTGGTGGCACTCTTGCGGGCGGTTTCCTTTTCCTGCTTGCGGCGCAGCCGTTCCTCGGCCCGCAGCACGAGGAAATCGAGGATGGCACCGGCGGATTTCGTGTCGTTCGCCAGCCAGTTGTCGAAATGGTCGCGCACGGCACCTTCGGTCATTTTTGCCGCCGCCTCGGTCGATAGCCGGTCTTTGGTCTGGCCTACAAAGGCGGGGTCACGGATGAAACAGCTGACCAGCGCGCAACCGCCCGACATCAAATCATCACGTGTAATCTGCGCCGACTTCTTGTTTCCTGACAATTCACCATAGCTTTTGATCCCTTTGAGGATCGCCGACCAGAAGCCTGTGACATGCGTCCCGCCTTCGGGCGTGGGTACCGTGTTGCAGTAGGACTGGATGAAACCATCGCGCACGGGCGTCCAGTTGATCGCCCATTCGACCTTGCCCGGCTCACCATATTTTTCGTTGAAATCGACGGTGCCGGAGAAGGGTTTGTCGGCATAGGTCGTGGCGGTGCCGAGTGTTTCTTTCAGATAGTCGGAAAGACCGCCGGGGAAGTGGAAGGTCGCCTCGGTCGGCGTTTCCCCATCGCCGATTTCGGATTTCCAGCGGATTTCGACGCCACTGAACAGGTAGGCCTTGGACCGGATGGATTTGAACAGGCGCGCGGGTTTGAATTTGTGGTGGCCAAAGATGTCGGGGTCCGCGTGGAACGTCGTCGTGGTGCCGCGCCGGTTCTGGGTCGGCCCGAGTTTCTGCACCGGGCCAAGGGGGACGCCGCGGGAAAAGCGCTGTTCGTAAAGCTCTTTGTTCCGCGCGACCTGCACGACCATGCTGTCGGACAGCGCGTTGACCACGGATGCCCCGACACCGTGCAGGCCGCCGGAGGTCTGGTAGGCCTTGCCGCTGAACTTGCCACCTGCATGCAGCGTGCAGAGGATCACCTCGAGCGCGCTCTTGTCAGGAAACTTGGGGTGAGGGTCGATGGGGATGCCGCGCCCGTTATCCTTGATCGTGATGGAATGGTCAGCATGCAGATCGACCTCGATCCGGTTGGCGTGGCCTGCGACGGCCTCGTCCATGGAATTGTCCAGCACCTCGGCCACGAGGTGGTGCAGGGCGCGTTCATCGGTGCCGCCGATATACATGCCCGGTCGTTTGCGGACGGGTTCGAGCCCTTCGAGAACTTCGATGGAATCCGCGTTGTAGTCGTCGGGTGAATCCCCGGGGAAGAGATCATCGGCCATGGCTGCTGCTCATTTCTTTTGGTTTGCACCATAATGGCAGGTGGGTCGGGTTCGGGCAATGTGCAAAGGCGCTAACGCTGCAGCATGTCGAGGGCGGTGGTCCAGTTTTCGGCGGGGATGATCAGCGTCTGAATATTGCCGCCATCGCTACGGACCGCCGAGACGATGCCAAGGACGATCATCTGGCCATCGATCATAGTGACCAGCGGCGCGCCGGAATCGCCCTGCATGATGGGGCAATCGTTGAGGACCATGATATCGGCACCCTCGCCGGACGGTGTGCAGTTTTCGGCCACCGACAGCACATGCGGTCTGATCCCGGGATAGCCCGCGATGCGGGGTTCGGGCCCGATCTCTTCACTATGGGTTTGATGGACCGCCCTTAGCGGTTGATCCAGAACCAAAAGCGCCCAATCGCTGGCGCGGCTTGGGCTGAGAGAATTACTGGTCGGGTCCTGATCGCCGGGAAGGGTGTAATAAAGCGCGTTCGCCGCACCTTGATGCGTCCCGCGCTGGTAACCCACGACGAAACGAATGCTTTCGGCCGGTATCCAGCGTTTTCGGGCGCGGTTGAACAGGCAATGGGCCGCCGTCACGACGATATCGTCGGCGATCAACGTGCCGGTGCAATGGCTGCGCACGTCGATACTGGCAAAATTGACGCGGCCGATGACGTGCCATGGTGGTTGGGCCGCGTCGACGATGGTGCGGGCGCGCACGGCGTCGCATCCGATATCAGGCGTCGGGCCGACCCCGCAGATATCGCTGCTGGTCTGCGCATATGCCGGCGCGGCCGTCAGCAGGGTGAGGAGGAGTGCTTTGATCACTCCGTATCCAGAAACTGGTCGCCGATCAGGATGCCGTCGCCGGTGTCAAAGATGATCTCGGCGGAGGTCTCTCCGCGCCGGTCGGTCATGATCAGAAGCCCGTTTTCGATCACATAGGTCCCGCTTTGTGCGTCACCGTCGCTGAAAGTGAAACCACCGCCATCGAAATTCCCACTGACCGAGCCAAAGCTGTCGCCGGTGAAGGTGCCGTCGGGGCGGAACGTCGTCTCGGACGAACTGGCGATACCGCCTTCGATCCCGCTGCCCGGGGTGAAGCCGGTATAGTTGAAATCGTAAAGCCCACCGTCGAGCGGCGTGCCATCCGCGACGGGGGTCACTTCGCGATAGTCGATCGTGCCATCGCTCCATGCCCGTTCGGATCGGTTCCAGGTCAGCTCTTCGCGGCGTCCGTCGGCATAGGTGATATCGATGCGCCGCCTGCCATTCTGGGTATAGATACCGAAATCGGGATCGAAGGCGTCCATCATGGAATTGCGGTCGATTGTGTCGACGCCACCGGGCGGCGTGCCCCGATACACGTGACCATCGGGGTAGAACACCAGTATTTCATGATCGATGTCGATCCGCGTCATACCGTCAAGCCCGATGCCGACGACCTGCCGCCAGCCCCACCAGACCCCCGACATCTCTCCGGCTGTGGCGACGGGGAGGAGCTGATCGTCCGTTCCGCCGACAAAGGTCAGGCCGTCGAAGAACGGGATGATCTCACCGGAGAAGGTATCGCTGATCTCGCGCAACTCGTCCTCGTCCGAGAAAGACCCGCGAAAGCCCAGCAGGGTTTTGCGGTCGCCCAGATCGACGGCGATCAGGATATAGAGCTTGCGACCGTCGAAACGATAACCACGCATCAGGGCGGGGCGTCCGGCCATTTCGATGGCATCGGCGGCGCCGAGCGCTTCAAAATCATCCCGATCCTCAGGGTCTTCGAACAGGGTCAGGTTGTCGATCAGGAACCGGCCCAACGTGCCGGTATCGGGCTGTGAGGTGCTGAGGAAGACGTAGCAGAATTCGCAACGATCGCCCGGCAGGTCAGAAAGGAAGATCTTGACGCCGTCCTTTTCCCGCCCTTCGTCCCAGCCTTGCGGCGGGTCATAGAGGATGTCCCCGAATTGACGGTCCTGCGCGGGCAGGGGGCCTGCCCAAAGCGTGGCGAAAATGGGTAGCAGGCGCAGATACGATTTCATCGAAGACATGATGGCAGTGTGCCGGACGAGCCGGTGCCCGGCAAGGTGGGGAAGTGCGGTTCCCATTTCCGCTCGTCAAGCGTGTGCGGTCGCCCTAAAGTAGCGCAAGCGACGACAGCGTAAAGGCAATGATGTAGCAGTTAAGACCCCCACCCGCATCGCCAACGCCAAAGCGTACAACTGGTTCCCTTGTCTTCACCAACCGGCAGATGCGGCAGCAGGCGCGGCGCTGGCATCGCGATAATCCCGCCTTTATGGAAGAAGCGCTGCAATCCATGGACCGCTGTCAGGACGCGGCAGAGCGGGATCTGGCGCGCCGTTGGCATACAGAGGCTTTGGATATCGGGTTCTGGACCAAGAAGGATGTCGTGCAATACCCGCTCGCTTGCCTTCATGCGGGTGGCAGCCTGATCACAGTCCCGTCGTTCTGCCAATATCTGGATCAATTTACCGAAGCGGATAAGGATATCATGCAAAAATTGCTCGACACCGCCCCGCTGCATTACTGGACCTATCTGAAAAACAAGACGGCTGAGGGGAGGTGGACGCCATGAGCGTTTGTGAAGAAACGCTGGGACCGGGCCTGGCCGCCTATCAGGAAATGACAGATGCCGGACGTTTCTGTGAACTTGCCGATTTCGACGACAACCTCGCCCGGATTTGCCGCGGTGCGACGGGTGAGGCCCGAAATCGGGCGTTGGAGGCGGCGGATAAACGGATGCTTTGTTCGGTCCTGCGTTGCTGCGATACGAACGCGATCCCGGCAGCGAGCGGTTCCGGGCGCAACCAGTATCAGACCTGTGCGGATCGCACCTTGTCGGCGGCAGAGGGATTCATGGGCCATGACAGCCGGTTCAAGCCCGAGGTCAGCTATAACATGCGCACAAATCCGCCGACCCCGCTGATGGAAAAGGGCCTGTTCGGCGGGCTGACGACCGAGAGCATTCCGTGGAACCCGGGCGGGATCGCCCACATCAAGAACCGGATCGAACAGGACGGGGGAGGGCCGTATGAGGCAGGCAACGCACGCAGGCCCGACGTCACAATCGTGCGCGACCCCAGTTCGCCGCCCGTTGGGCCGAACATCTTTCGGATCGTGGATTTTAAGTTTGGTGGGGATACGATGGGCGCACAGCAGGAGCTGGCTTACAAGCGGATAGGCGGTGGGCGAGACCCACTGGTTTTGGATACGCAGGAATGCGATTGTTCGAACGATGACGAAACGCGAGGACAAGTTGCCTTGGCGATTGCCTCTCAAAGTGCGCGGGAAAACGACCGCTCCGCGCTGGAACGGCTTGGATGGGGTGCATTGGGAACTGTGGCGATGGTCGGAGCTGCCGCTCTTGCGCTTGTGCCCTTAGACGGCCCTGCGGGTGAAACCGCGTCTGGCGCCGGCGCTCTTGCCGCCTTCTCACGCGCCTTTTCTGCGGTCGGTTGGACAGCGACCCGGCGACAGGCAGCAGCAGCGGCATCAGCGCAACGGTGGCGGGCGATCTATGGCGGAGGGCCTTGATATGGGTGAAATGGATTTCAATCCGTCCGAAGTGCTGGAGGCCATCGCGCCGACAGTGATGCATGGCAAATCAGAATATGTTGTCGGGCGTATTTGCTTTTCGATGATGTTTTTCATGCCAGCTGACGGTAACTATTCCACGCCGCCGCGGATGGTCGAGGCTGAGCAACGTGTTGCGACGGAGTTTCCAAGAGAAATCTATGAGCATTGGGTTTTCGAAGATCCTTATGCGCGAAACTCCAAAAAGGGCGAGACTGCGCCCTCGTTAACCGATCGTTTAGCCAATTTCATGACTAACAATGAAACGCATTACAACGGTGCATTTGGCGGAAAATATTGGGTTGGTCGGAAGGATGGCATGGCACCTCCTGTTCAATTTTTACAGTGGTACTATGATCGTGTCCTCGAAAAGGAGTCCCATGCGGAGTTGGACGAAGCGAATATTTTTCAACTCAACATACCGCTCACCGTTATTGATGACTTGGCTCGTCCAAAATTTACCCAAAAGCTGTTCAGCGACCTCTGCCAGATATTGCAACCGCTATCCGCTGTTGGCGGTTTGTGTATGGCCACGCCTTTGGCTGCCATCTTGCAGCAAAAGCAGAAAGAGCTGGAAACACTCCTCCCCATCACCGACAACCACCCCGGCCTTCTGTTCGGTAGCGCGTTCAACATGTCTCAGCACACCCGTTTCCGTATGAGCGCGGTCAACTGGCTGACCGCCATCCGTGGCGACTTGCTGGAGCTTTGCGGCGGGCGTGATGGTGTGCTGGACACCCTCACCCGCCCGGGGATCGAAACCGCGCCTTACGGTGACGCGGGGCTGCTCATCCAGGCGGGCGAGACGCCGCAGATGGGTAACCTGGCCGAAGGCGTGATCCTGCCGCATTACGGCGACGTGGCCCGCGCGCTACGCCCGGCGCGTCTGCATATCGATGGCGGGCGGGCGCCGCATGTTGCCTACTACGGCCCCGAGGCGACCAATTATTCGGACGAAAAGATGTGGGCCGCCCAAAACGCCTGGCTCGCCCGGTTCGACGAGATGGTCTAAGGCGCTACTCCCCCGCCGCCTTCGTCTCGAACCGCAGCCCCGCGGCGCTGCGGTTGGGGAAGCCTTCCCAATAGGTGTGCTCGTCCGTTTCGTTCCCGTTGTCATCCACCGCCCACACACCATCCTGCGCGACGGGGACAAGGTCGAAATAGGCCGCCTTGTCCGTATCCCTCTTCAAATGCAGGTCCAGATAGGCGCTGATAAAGTGCTGGCTGATATTGTTCATCCGCACATTGTCCCAGACGGGATCTGCATAGTGCTCGAACGGGGCCCAGCCAAGCGTCTCCGACACGGCATAGCTTTCGGTAGGCGCGGGCATGGGGGCGCCCGCATTGTGGTTGGCGTTGTCAAAGGTCAGCAGGTGCCGGGTCGTGTTCACCGTGTCATCAAAGATGCCCCGGATATCGTCATAGATCGACACGTCGTCGATGCCCCCCGCGATCAGCATCAGCGGTTTGTCGATCCCCGCCCAGCCATCGGCATCCCAGAACCCCGTGTTGTTCCCCCAGGGGCCGAAGGCGACAAAGGCTTTCACCCGGTCATCCTTCAGCGCCGCATGGCTGTCGGTACCCATCATGTTCCGCTCCAACAGCCCCTGCGGTGCGCCCCATTCGTATGCGGTCGACGCCCGCGTCACGCCAGCGCCCGCGTAGATCAGCGCGCCATAGCCGCCCATGGAATAGCCGATGATGGCCACGTTATCGGCCTGGATGATCTGCCCCAGATCGCCGTCCAGCGCCGTCACGCTGTCGATCACGAACCGCTGGTCCCACGGTCGGTTCACCAGGGTCGAGCCAAAGGCCGTCTGGTCGTCATATGTGCTGTCCGGATGGTCGATCGAGGCCACGACATATCCCTTGGAGGCGAGGTTTTCGCCCAAGGGTGACATCAGGTGCCGATTGCCAGGATAGCCGTGCGAAATAATGACGAGCGGGTAGGTTTCGGACGTGTCGGGATTTGCGTCGCGGGCGGCTTGGCCGGTCAGCGTCGCCTCGGTTTCGCCGTCCCGCAGGAATGTCGTATAGGTCCCGCCCGGTGCGGTATCGTCGGTGGCCGGGTACCAGATTTCCACGGTCAGTGCGCGATCATATCGCGCGATCTCACCGTCTGCCCCGGTGTTCACCACGTCGATCTGGTCGGGGTTGGTAAAGGTCATCGTCTGCACGCCGATCTTGTGGTCCCCGAACGCAGCGTGTTCCGGCGCGTCGGGGCGCACGATGTCGATCCGGTTTTCGGCGGTGGCTGTGCTGGCCGTGACGATGGCGAGAGTGGCGGGGAGGGCGCGCATGGGTGGTCTCCTGCTGGGTTGTTCGACGGGATGGTAACGCAGTGGGATTTGGATGCCAGCACAGAGTGCACGACCCCGATCATAGTGGTGACCCGTGTGGTCATCTCACCGAACGTTGCGGTATGGATTTCGACTATGTCAGTGGTCTTTTGGCGGATCGGGGTAAGCGTCGAATGGCCCTGAATGACGGTACAAGTGCGCGCCCACCGGGCTAGCGATGATGACCGGAACCGTCTTGGTAGGGCGCGTTACCCGTCGAATTCATCAAAAGCCACAGCCGACCGCAAAAAGCCTATCCGTTCGGCATTGCGCTCAGCAATGCAGCGGGCCATCCCACCGTCCGCAGCGAAGGGGAGCGTGCCGCTCAGTGCGCAGTCCAACTGGTGGCTTTCACGCCAGATGCCTTGGGCGTAGGATATTGCGGTGTCACCGGCATCGCCTTGGTTGTTCGTGATTGCCGCAATGGCGCTTGCTTCGCTTTCATTCAAAATAGCCTGCCAAACCATGCTTTCATGTGCCCAGCAATCGGTCCAATCCTGCCCCACCTTACAATGGTGGTCCCGTATGTCGGCGGCTTGCACAATGCCAAGACAGGATTGCGGGTCGGGGTTGTCGTTTACACAGTTGGACAGCAGGTCTATCCCTCCTGCCGTGGCGACGCTGGCGATCTGTCCGATCCCGTTGCGCGGTGTGTCCGGCGTGACGGAACCGCCATCGCAGGCAAGCATTGCGCCGCGTCCACCGGGTGAGTTTACTCTTATTCTGCCCTCGGCAATGCGGACAGTTTCGTTTTTATTGCCGTAGGAAAACACCGCAGCGGATACCTCATAAGATGTATCGCCATTGTAAAATCTTATTTGTTCGAAATAGCTGCCGCTCACCCGATTGAACGGCACGGCCTGAAGATCGCTTATCGTGGAGGACAGCGATAATTCTGGCCTGTCCAGATCAGCGCCGAACGCATAGGAAACGATATCATCGGATCGGCAAAGCGCCACTTGCTTTGCCCCATCGTCGAATGTGCAGTGCATCAACACTGTACTGCCGTTTCGGCAGGCGTCGGCCGCTTGCGCCGCGCCCATGTTCGGAAACACGAGGCAAAAAAGCCCAACTGTTGTTTGGATGATCGTGGATGATTTGATCATGTGCGGCCTCTGGCTTCGGCACCTCTTGACGCATGCAGAAAGCCTGCATCTTCGCTTTGTTGTCAAGGAACGGATCGGTACGCAGTTGGTGCCGCGTCCGCCCGAAGCCTATTATCGGTGACCTCGCCTGGCGGAATTACCAGATAATCTCAGCTCAACCGGAACAGCGTATTGTCGCGACCCGCAGCAGGGCAGCGGTCCATATCACGGCACCCACGGATGCCACGGCATTCAGTCCGCGGCCAAGCCAAAAATATTCATAAGGTGGGCCGAACCCATGCAAACCTTCCAACCACGTGCCAAGGGCATAGGTGGCTACCAACAACGTGAATGTCATCACCCATGTGATGGCGCGTCGTCCCAGATGCATTTTTCAGCCTTAGTTGGAATCCAAGTCAATGGGTATGCGAGGGTTGGGGGTCTACTCACCCCGCCCGCAAACCCGTTTCGACCAACAACCCCCGCCGCTTGGCTTCGTAATAATATCCACGTGCATACCAGCCGACCGCCGTATCCTCATCCCCGTCCGAGACGAGCCATGCCCCCCGCAGATACCGGCCCGCATAGATCAGGTTCGTTTCCGCGTCGAGCAGCCCCTCGGGCGATCCGCGATAGCCCATCGTGCGCGCCGTTTCGGGCAGGATTTGCATCAGCCCGTAATAGGGACCGTTCCGGGCGGCGGGGTTGTGGGTGCTTTCGCGGATGATCACTTTGTGCAGCAGGGTCACCGGAATGCCATGCACGTCGGCGTATCTGTTGATCAGGGCACGTAGTTCGGGTGTTTCGTTGGGATAAAGCGGAATGGCGCGGGATGCTTGCCGCGGTTCTGGCTCGCTGCGTCCGCAGGCGGCGAGGCCTGCCAGTAATCCGATAAGTGTCAGACGACGTGTGATCATGGTTTCTGCTCCTCTCTGCGATCTTTGCGGTCGCGTCTATCGGCCAGTCTGTTCGTTAACAAACCCCGGCAGCGACGCGCGGCGGGGTCCGATGGAATTCCGATAGAATTCCGATGGTTTTCCGATCACGTTTCAGACCCGTTTGTTATGCAATAACGCAGGCCCGGATCAGGGTGACCAACGCAGGAAATTCCCGATCATCCGCAACCCCGCGGCTTGGCTCTTTTCCGGGTGGAACTGGGTGCCGATGATCGTGTCGCGCCCCACGATCGCGGTGACGTCGCCCCCGTAATCCACATGGGCCAAGCGCTCGGCCGGGTTGGCGACATCCATCGCATAGGAGTGGACAAAATACGCATGTTCTCCGGTGCTTATCCCATCCAGAACGGGGTGCGGGTGGTCGATGACCAGGTCGTTCCACCCCATATGCGGCACCTTCAACGCCGGGTCCGTCGGAGCGATCCGCCGGATGTCACCGGCGATCCAGTCGAACCCGGGCGTTTCCTCGTATTCATGGCCCGTCGTCGCCAACATCTGCATGCCGACGCAAATGCCAAAGAACGGACGCGCCTTGACGGTGACCGCCTCCACAATCGCCTCTGCCAAGCCAGAGCGGGCAAACAACTCCGCCCGGCAATGCGGAAACGCCCCGTCACCCGGCAGCACGACGCGGTCGGCTTTGGCCACGACTTCGGGGGCGGACGTCACGACGATGTCGCCCGCCCCGACCTCGGCCGTCATACGTTCAAACGCCTTCTGGGCCGAGTGCAGGTTGCCGCTGTCGTAATCGACCAGCGCCGTGATCATAAGCTACCCTTGGTCGACGGGATCGCATCGGCCTTGCGCGGGTCGGTCTCGACCGCCTCGCGCAGCGCGCGGGCGACAGCTTTGAACGCCGCCTCGGCGATGTGGTGGGCGTTGAAGCCATGCAGTTTATCGATATGCAACGTGATGCCGCCGTGGGTGCTCAGCGCCTGAAAGAATTCGCGCACCAGCTCGGTATCGAAGGTGCCGATCTTGCCGAAGGGCAGGTCCAGATTGCAGATCAGATAGGGCCTGCCCGACAGGTCGAGCGCACAGCGGACCTGCGCGTCGTCCATCGCCAGATCGCACGCGCCATAGCGGCGGATGCCACGTTTGTCGCCCAATGCCGCGGTCAGCGCCTGACCAAGAACGATGCCCACATCCTCGACCGTGTGGTGGTCATCGATATGCAGGTCACCTTTCGCACGCACGGTCATGTCAATCAGCGCGTGGCGCGACAGCTGATCCAGCATGTGGTCGAAGAAACCGACCCCTGTCTGATTGTCGTAAACCCCGGTCCCATCTAGGTCGATGGTGACGGTGATATCCGTCTCGGCGGTTTTGCGGCTGATCGTGGCTGTCCGCATGGTCTGATCCCTCGTTACGTCACCGCTCTATAGGGCGATCGGGGAGGGGGGCCAAGGCCCCGTGCATTTTCAGCAATATTTAAGGGTTACGGTTTATCGATCGTGAAGACAGCAGCGAAAGGACCCGCGATGAAAGCGATGATCATGCGTGAACAGGCCGATAAGGCGACGGAAACCGCCCAGGTGCTGATGGATAAGGGGTTTCAGGTCGTCTGCGTCGAAAGCCAGCGCTATGCGCGGGCGGTTCTGGCGGCAGAGCCGATCGATCTGCTGGTGCTTGACGAAACGATCCACGGGCGGCTGACCCATGCCGTGGCGTTGCTGGGTGAATTGCGCCACCCTTACATCAGCACGATCCTGATGACCGACCTGCAGGGCGGGGATATGGGGGAACTCTACGATCTGATCCCGTCGCTTTATGCCATGGCGGGGTGCGACATCAGCGGCGATGTCCTGGGCAAGCTGGCCATCGCGGCCATCGAAAACGTGGATCAGGCGGCGGTGCGCGTGGCCCGACATCAGGCGGCCGATCTGGCCGAGGCTGCATTGGATGATGCGATGCCGGAACTGATCGCGGACGATGCGCCCCGCAAATCCGATCCAATGGCGGCCTTGGCTGCCGCAATCGCAAAGCCGGACGCGGATGAGATCCTCATTCTGACGGAAAAGGACAAGACCACCTTGCCACATTTCGTGCGCAGGCCCACGTCACGCACGATTTCTGCTCCGCAGTTTGCACGCATCAGTAGAAGTGCTGATGCCAGTTTGGCGCTGCAATAAGGCCAGATTGTCGGCAAACGGGTACATTGTCAGCGGTTCGGCAAAACAATCCGAACTGTTAACAATTCTTTATGCATGGGGGATCACCAGTCACGATTTCAACGAGGCCGCGCCCTAATTTGCGCCGGATCACTTGCCAATATGACGCCAAGGCAACGGCCTTTTCGACCGTCATGCCCGTTAATTGGTAAGGAGTTTATCGTGACCAAATTTATCCCTCTCGCCGCCATCGTTGTGACGTGTGTCCTTGGTTCCGCGGCGATTGCCGACGGCGATCAGCCTGCCCCGGCCTATATCAACGACATGCCCTATCCGGCCGAAGTCCCGGTGTACACGCCGCGCGTCGTCTTTGATGATATGCCGTTTCTGGCCGTCGGGCCTGTGTTCGGCGACATGCCTTATCCGGCGCAGATGGAGGCGTACACACCAATGCGCATCTTCGCCGATCTGCCCGCCCCGTCCTATGGCGCGCAGCCCGTCGATCATGCAGCGCTTGATATCGATGGATAAAATGCAAAAGGCCGGTCGCAACGACTGGCCTTTTTGCTTTCGAATGGAGCGGGCGATGAGATTCGAACTCACGACCCTAACCTTGGCAAGGTTATGCTCTACCCCTGAGCTACGCCCGCGCGCCAATTCGTGAAGCGTCATCTATAAAGAGACGGCCCGTTCCGCAAGGGGGAAAGTTGTCCTTCACACAGGTTTTTTCAACTTGCCGAAGATGATCGAACGTCAGTCAAGGTGAGCCCCTTGCTTCACCCTGCAGTACACTCTGCGCGCACTGCAAACAGTCCAAACTGTGCACCGCAAGTCAATCAATTAAGCGTAATTCAATTTGTGCCCCATCGGGCAAATCTCTGATCGCCAGTGCCCAATCGCCGGAATGTTCTATCAATTCCTCTATGGGCACGCTCCGAATGTTTGACGCATCATACTCGCCGCCAAGCACACCCGGAATAACCAAATAGTAAGCATAGCCTTCCTTTAAGCTACCCAAATTCTGACAGGCCAATTTGACCAGGTTGGACATATTCCAATCCACCTGAAAGTCTTCATCTTCAATAAGTTGGAGATAGTCTTGCGAGTTCTCTGCCACCATTGCGCAATCTAGCTCTTCCGGGCAAATACGCCAAACGGCTTGATTTTGGTCCAAAACTAGGAAGTTACCGAATTCATTGCGCCCGACAATTTCTGTAGCGTTCAGGCCGGTCCACCCCCAGTGTTCATTAATTTTGTGTATAATGCTCGACACTTGGTTCGACCGTTTAGTTCAGATATCAATATCAGCGACGCTGCAACTCTGATCAAGGTCGGTTTTGTCCCGCGTTGCCATCATCCTGTAATTGACCTCTCGGGTTAAGACGATGGCCGCCGCTGGTTTCATCCCGACCCCATGCCGCTCTCCCTGAACTGGATCAAATCCCACCGATTGCCGAACGGATCGGCGAAGACCGCGACCTGGCCATAGGGTTCATCGCGTGGTGGCTCTTCGAAAATCACGCCTTTGGCCACAATGGCAGCATGATCCCGATCAAAATCATCCGTTTGCAAAAACAACCAAACACGGCCGCCGCCCTGATTGCCGATGGCAGCGACCTGCTGGTCCCCGACGGCTTTGGCCAGCAGAAAAGCCGTCTCCGCCTCTTTCGGCGCCACCCGCACCCAGCGCTTGCCGCCGCCAAGGTCGGTATCTTCCAGCAGGTCGAACCCCATTTGACCCACGAAAAACGCGATGCCCGCGTCATAATCGGGGACGAGGATCGAGACGAGGGCAAGCCTCAATCGCAGGTCCAGTCTGCATCATATGGCGGGTTCGCCAGGGTTTGCAGAAACGCCTGATCACCCAGCTGTTCGTAAATGACGCGGGTGGTGTAGTGGCCATAGTTCAGGCCGTCCGGCCCTGTCCAACTCCAATCGACGATCATGTCATAGGTGAAATCCAACTGATCCCCGGCGTTCAGGCCTGGCATCGCATTGGGTTGGTTCGCCAGAAAACCGGCGAAATTTTCGCCGTCCCACGCGGCGAAGGGGCCAACCCAGATCACTTCGTGCGTGACCTCGGCGTTTTGAACGGGAACACGGACTTTCAAATAGCCATCGCCCGGCCCGTAACCTTCATCGTCCACCTTTTCGCAGAGGAAAAGCGGCAACGAAAACTGGGCCTGCGCAATGGCCACGTTCATGACCGGATCCGAAGAATCAAAGCCTGTGACAGGATCGCCGTCCTGCGCCAGAACAGGACCGGTAAGGCCGATGAAGAGGACCGTTGCAACACGACCGAGCATCACTCAAACTCCACCAGCAGATCCTTGGCATCGATCTGCCCGCCCGCCTGCACATGCACGGCCTTCACCACGGCGTCGCGTTCGGCGTGGATGCCCGTTTCCATCTTCATCGCCTCGATGGTCAGCAGCAGGTCGCCTTCCTTGACCTTCTTGCCCGCAACGGCGGCAACCGTTGCCACCACCCCCGGCATGGGCGCACCCAGATGGTTGGCATTGCCGTCCTCGGCCTTGGGGCGAAGGACCTTCTCGGCCGCCGCCAGCCGGTTCATCACCCGGATCGTGCGCGGCTGACCGTTGAGTTCGAAGAACACCTTGACCTCGCCATCCTCGTTCATATCCGCAACGGCCTGCAGCCGGATCTCGAGGATCTTGCCGGGGTCGATCTCGGCCACGATTTCCTCGCCCGGCTCCATCCCGTAGAAGAACGTCCGCGTCGGCAGCGTGCGCACGGGGCCATAGATGCGGTGACGGCCCATGTAATCAAGGTAAACCTTGGGGTACATCAGATAACCGTTCAGGTCCTCGTCATCGATCTCCATATCGTCCAGTTGCGCCGAAATCTCCGCCCGGGTCGCTTCCAGATCAACCGGTTTCAGGGATTTCCCGGGCCGTTCGGTGATCGGTTTTTCACCCTTGAGGATTTTCTTCTGGATCGCCTTGGGCCATCCACCGGGCGGTTGCCCCAGCGCGCCGCGCATCATGTCCACGACGCTGTCCGGGAAGACGACGTCGACGTTCGGGTCCTCGACCTGCGCCCGCGTCAGCCCCTGGCTGACCATCATCAGGGCCATGTCGCCGACCACCTTTGAGGACGGCGTGACTTTCACGATATCGCCGAACATCTGGTTCACGTCGGCATAGGTCTGCGCGACCTCGTGCCAGCGTTCTTCAAGGCCCAGGGAGCGCGCTTGCGCCTTGAGGTTGGTGAACTGGCCGCCGGGCATTTCGTGCAGATAGACCTCGGAAGCCGGGGCCTGCAGGCCGGACTCGAACGCCGCATAGTGGGCACGGACCTGTTCGAAGTAATTACTGATCTCGCGGATCGCGCTGATATCAAGGCCGGTATCGCGGGGATTGCCGCGCAGGGCCTCGACGATGGAGCCCAAGGTTGGCTGTGAGGTGTTCCCTGACAGCGCGTCCATTGCCGCGTCCACACAATCCACCCCGGCCTCGGTCGCGGCGAGGATCGTCGCGATGGCCGCACCCGATGTGTCGTGGGTGTGGAAGTGGATCGGCAGTTTGACCTCCTCCTTCAGTGCCTTGACCAGAGCTGTCACAGCAGCGGGCTTCATCAACCCCGCCATGTCCTTCAGCCCCAGCACATGGGCGCCTGCGGCCTCGAGTTCCTTGGCCATGCCGACGTAGTATTTCAGGTCATATTTGGACCGGTTGGGGTCCATCAGGTCGCCGGTGTAGCAGATCGTACCTTCGCAGACCTTGTTTGCCTTGATCACGGCGTCCATGGCGACACGCATGTTTTCAACCCAGTTCAGGCTGTCGAAAACGCGGAAGACGTCGACGCCCGATTTGGCTGCCTGGGCCACAAAGGCCTGCACCACATTGTCGGGATAGTTCGTGTAGCCCACCCCGTTAGAGGCGCGCAGCAGCATTTGCGTCATGATGTTCGGCATCACCGCACGGATATCCCGCAGCCGTTGCCAGGGACATTCCTGCAGGAACCGGTAGGCCACGTCGAACGTCGCACCGCCCCAGCATTCGACGCTGAACAGCTGATGCATCTTGGTGGCATAGGCCGGGGCCGCGCCGATCATGTCGATGGACCGCATGCGCGTCGCCAGCAGCGATTGGTGCCCATCCCGCATCGTCGTGTCGGTGATCAGCAGTTGCTTTTGATCGCGCATCCAGTCGGCCACGGCCTCCGGCCCGAATTCGTCCAGGATGTTGCGCGTGCCGGGCGTGATATCGGTCGTCGGCTTGACCGGCGGTTTCGGCATCCGCACTTCGGCGGCGGGGCGGGGGCGCCCCGCCGTTTCAGGGTGCCCGTTCACCGTGATGTCGGCGATATAGGTCAGGATTTTCGTCGCCCGGTCACGGCGTTTCTGGAAATCGAACAGCTCTGCCGTCTCGTCGATGAACTTCGTGTGGTATTCGTTGTTCAGGAAGGTCGGATGTTTCAGCAGGTTTTCGACGAACGCGATGTTGGTCGACACGCCGCGAATGCGGAATTCGCGCAAGGCGCGGTCCATCCGGGCAATCGCCATCTCTGGTGTTGGTGCCCGCGCAGTGACCTTGGTCAGCAGGGAGTCGTAATAGCGCGTGATCACAGCCCCCGAATAGGCCGTTCCGCCGTCCAGACGGATGCCGGGGCCGGTGGCTGACCGGTACATCTGAATGCGCCCGTAATCGGGGATGAAGTTGTTTTGGGGGTCTTCGGTCGTGACCCGGCATTGCAGGGCGTGGCCGTCGAGTTTCACGTCGTATTGAGACGCACATCCCGTCGCTTCGACAATCGACTTGCCCTCGGCAATCAGGATTTGGGCGCGAACAATGTCGATACCCGTGACCTCTTCGGTGACCGTGTGTTCGACTTGGACGCGCGGGTTCACCTCGATGAAGTAGAACTCGCCCGTGGCCATATCCATCAGGAATTCGACCGTGCCCGCGCATTCATAATTCACATGGGCGCAGATTTTCTTGCCCAGACTGCAGAGCTGCTCGCGCTGGGTGCCGGACAGGTACGGGGCAGGGGCGCGTTCGACGACCTTCTGGTTACGGCGCTGAACGGAACAGTCGCGTTCCCACAGGTGGTAGATCTGACCGTGACTGTCCCCGAGGATCTGCACCTCGACATGGCGGGCGCGCATGATCATCTTTTCCAGATAACCCTCGCCGTTGCCGAACGCCGCCTCGGCCTCGCGACGGCCTTCGAGCACCTTCTCTTCCAGTTCATCCTCGGACATGATCGGGCGCATGCCGCGCCCGCCACCGCCCCAGGACGCCTTGAGCATCAGGGGATAGCCGATTTCGGCGGCTTCCTTCTTGATGGCCTTCATATCGTCGCCAAGAACCTCCGTCGCGGGAATGACGGGGACACCTGCGGCGATGGCGACCTTGCGTGCGCTGGCCTTGTCGCCAAGGGCGCGCATCGTTTCGGCCTTGGGGCCGATGAATGTGATGCCATTGTCGGCGCAGGCATCCACGAATTCGGGGTTTTCGGACAAAAGACCGTAACCCGGATGGATCGCATCCGCGCCCGACATCTTGGCGACCCTGATAATCTCGTCGATCGACAGATAGGCCGCGACGGGCCCCAGCCCCTCACCGATCCGGTACGCCTCATCCGCTTTGAACCGGTGCAGACCCAGCTTGTCCTCTTCGGCGAAGACGGCGACCGTCTTCTTTCCCATTTCATTAGCTGCCCGCATGATGCGGATCGCGATCTCACCCCGGTTGGCAATCAAAATCTTCTTGAACTCGGCCATGATCCGTCCCCTTCGCAATCGCAGCATTGCTTAAGCAGTTTGTGACGGCAGGTAAACCGGTACTAATACGGATTTGGCGCTAACGGTCAGAGTTCCTTGGCCGGTTTGCGGGACAGCAGGATGTAGCGCGTGACGGCATAGTTCAGTTGAGCGGCGTCACCGGACGTGCCGAACAAGACCGCTTTTTCGTCATTGTGCGTGCGCGTGCGACCGTCCGGCGGACAAGAGCCGAAGGTGATCGATTTGGCCTTTCTGGCGGGATCCAGCGCCTTGATGCTGTCGCCGGTGACGCTGGTCAGCAAGAGCCAGTGATCACCCAACGCCTTCTTATAATCCGTCGTATATTTCTTGTCCTTGTAATCGACCCAGACGGCAACAAGACCGCCACCGTACAAATGGCCGATGATCTGCGCGTAACCATCATCTGGCGTCGGCAAAGCTGTGTTACCGTGGCCATATTCAACCGCCTTCATGCCAAGCGCACGCGCACCGGCCGCGACGGCCATCGCGGACGAGCCGGTTTGAAAAGCACCGCCCTTTTTGAGGATTTCATTTGCCTTGATGGGGG
The DNA here is from genome assembly GCF_037572755.1 of Yoonia sp. 2307UL14-13. Classification (NCBI taxonomy): domain Bacteria; kingdom Pseudomonadati; phylum Pseudomonadota; class Alphaproteobacteria; order Rhodobacterales; family Paracoccaceae; genus Yoonia; species Yoonia sp. 2307UL14-13. The sequence goes on from NZ_JBBIFZ010000001.1 coordinate 199,893, forward strand.
TCAAATCCGCCGGTTGAAGACCTGCGGGCCAATGTTTCGTGCGCGATCCGATCGCTGTTGCAGCCATCGTCAAAGAACACAGCGTACAGCCCCATTGGCTGATCGTCTTCGTGCCTTTGCCGAGGTTCGTCGTCGCATAATCCCGTTGTTTGAATGCGACGGGATCATCCGCTGTTTTGTTGGTCTGCTTGCCTGCCTTGGCGGCCATTTTGCCGGCGGATGCCCCGTGGCCCGCCGGCGGGGCAAAGGATTGGTTGCCGCCGAATGGATCAAAGGCAAAGCTCTGAAATCCGACCGACGCCCCGGCGAGGCCCGCGATCTCGCGGGTGACGGGCAGGAACGGGATTGCATGCGCGTTCGCGACGTTTCCATTCAGTTTGATCCATGTCTTACCATGCGGATCGATACGCCCGTCACAGCTGTCGGGGCGCCACCGCATGACGATGGACTGGAATGCGGTGATCGCAGCGACCGTCAAAGGGCCGCAATCACGATCGACGATAAGGGTCTTGCCCTCGCACGCGGCCTTGAATTGCGGGTCGTTTGCCATCCAGCAATTCAGCAGATCCTGCACGACGCCGGTGTCGCCCTTGTCGTTCGGTGCGCCCTTGCCAACGGCCTGTACAATCCCGTGCGTCATCATCTCGGCAAAACCCCTTCAACTCGTATCCGTGTTTGATGTCCACAAATCGTGACCATTTCAAGACAGACGGCCCGATCGGGCGGAACGTTCCGCACGGCACGATGTTGGTTTTCGGCAAACGATAGGAGAGCGACATGACACGGTTCGAAGGCAAACGCATTCTGATCACAGGCGGCACCAGCGGTATCGGCTTCGCCACGGCCAAACGGATCGTCGCAGAGGGTGGCGAGGTCGCCGTGACGGGCGTAACGCAGGACCACCTCGACGAGGCGGGGCGCGACCTGCCGTCGGGCAGTCTGGTCCTGCGAAATGATGCGGCCGACCCGCAAGCGGCCAAGGATCTCGCCGAAAAGATCAAAGAGCAGATGGGCCAGATCGATGGCGCCTATCTGAACGCGGGGTTCGGCACCAACATGGCGACCGAAGATGTCGATGCCGAAGGCTTCGATGCGATGATGGATGTCAATGTCCGTGGCGTTGCCTTGCAGATGGCCGCCCTGAAACCGCTGATTGCGGATGGTGGCGCGGTGTTGGTCACGTCGTCCGTCGCGCCCTATCTGGGTGGGGCGAAAGGCGCGATTTACGCCGCAACCAAGGCATCCTGCCTTGCAATGGCACGCAGTTGGGCCAAAGACCTCGCCTCGCGCAACATTCGCGTCAATGCCGTCGCACCCGGCCCGATCGAGACGAATTTCTTCGAAGCTCTGGGCGAGGGCGGTGAGGAGGCGGAAGAGATGAAAAAGCAGATTGCCCAGGCCGTGCCTTTGGGTCGGATGGGCAAACCCGAAGAGGTCGCCGCCGTGACATGTTTCCTTTTGTCGGACGATGCCGCCTATGTGTCGGGTTCGGAATACATGGTCGACGGAGGCATGACGCTTCGCTAAATGCGCAACGTGCCCGGCAGATCGGCAAGCGTTCGCGCCCCGATCTGCCCCATATTGCTGATCATGTCCTGCCGCAGGATATCCACCACATGGGCCGCACCTTTGGCGCCCAACGCCGCAAGACCATAGTGAAAGGCCCGCCCCAACATCACGAAATCCGCGCCAAGCGCCAATGCGCGGAGAATGTCCAGCCCGCCCTCGATTCCGCTATCCAAGATCACCGGCAGAGTGGTCGCCGCCCTGATCGCAGGCAGCACGTCGATCGTCGCCGGTCCCCCGTCGAACTGCCGCCCTGCATGGTTGCTGATCCAGATCGCGTCCGCCCCTTCATCGGTCAACCGTGCGGCATCATCGGCGCGACCCACGCCTTTGACGATCAGCGGGCCGTCCCAGACTTCGCGCAATGATTTGAAATAATCCCAGTCGGGCGAGGTCCGCAGCAGATAGCCGATATGCTGGTTCGAGGGCAGGGCGCTGCGGTTCTGCGAATAATCGTCCATCAGCTTCATCCGTGGCATGCCGGTCTGCCGGATACCGTTCAGCCAGACCGGGCACATCGCCGCCTGCATGGCAAGGCGTGGCGTCAGCTTGGGCGGGTTGGTCAGCCCCCCACGGGTTTGCCGTTCTCGTCGCGACGCGACAGGAACGTCCACGGTCATGACCAGCGTATTGAATCCCGCGGCCCTGACCCTTTTCAGAATGTCATCGCGAATATCCGGATCGCGCGGCGGGTAAAGCTGAAACCACGCATGATCGCCCGCCAGCGGACCCACATCCTCGGGCAACTGCGTAGAGACGGTGGATAGCGTAAACGGCAACCCTTCTTTCGCCGCGGTCCTGGCCAGCATCTTCTCGGCGCCCGGCCAGATCAGGCCCGACATGCCAACGGGGGCAATGCCGAAGGGCAGCGGGTAGGTCTGGCCCAGAAATCTCGTACCGAGGTCAGGATCGAATTCCCCATGCAGGATCGACGGATTCAGCAGCACCCGATCCAGCGCCGTGCGATTGCGCCGCTGCGTGGCCTCCACCCCGGTCGCGCTGTCCAGATATTCCCACACGAAATGCGGGATTCGCCAACGGGCGCGGGCCTTCAGATCGGAAATCGCGGGGTAGCGGCTGTGTAAACGCATGACTTATCCAATCAACAAATGTCCGCCGAGGCCCAGAAGAAATCCTGCCACCGCGCCCAGGGCCGGTCCAAACCGGTTTTTGACCTTCGCCTCCGGCGCGATGTCCTGAAACACCAGATAAAGGATCGCCCCTGCCGCTGCCAGCATGATCGTCGCGGTCAATTCCGGCCAACCTGCAAGAAGGAAGTAACCCGCCAGCGCCGCCGCCGGACCAATCAAGCCCAGCAAGACAAAGCGCCGCAGGATAGTATGACCGGTTGCTCCGGTCTGCAACTGCTCGCGATAGGCGTTGAATCCCTCCGGCAGGTTCTGAAGCCCGATCATCAGTGCCAATAACACGGCCGTGCTGCCGCCATTCGCGAAGACGGCGCCGAGGGCGAGGGCCTCTGGGATGAAATCGGCCAGCATGGCGACAAGCTGCGCCCGGCTCGAGCCACTGCGTTCAAGTTGCCGATCGATCAACGACATCACGACGGCACCCGCGGCGATCCAGCCGATCACGGCGAGCGGGCCAAGATGTTCCTGTCCTTCGGGGATCAGCACGAACACGACGGCGCTAAGAAGGGCGCCACCCCCGAACGCGATGACGGCATGTCTGAAATCGGTCCGCAACCAGTCGGACCGGATGTTTTCCTGACGGGCGAGCCACCCACCAAGCGGGATCATCGCACCAGCCAATCCGGAAAAGAGAACAAGCTGCAGCATGGCCATGAAGTATCGCAAGCAACCGTCTAACGGAAGCGCGGAACATTAGTAGAACAAGGGCTTTCCCTGTGTTTGGATTCGGGGTAGTTTGCCCGCTATGAGTGATTTCACCGAAGAAGATGCGTTCGAAGCCGCCGTGCCGCTAAGCCAGCGCGCGATGGCACGACCTGCCATGCCCTATCTGGACGGGCTGAACCCCGCACAGCGCAAGGCGGTCGAGACGTTGGATGGGCCCGTTTTGATGCTTGCCGGGGCAGGGACCGGCAAGACGAAGGCACTGACGACGCGGATCGCGCATTTGCTGGCGACAGGCACGGCGCGACCCAACGAAATTCTGGCGGTGACGTTCACGAACAAGGCCGCGCGCGAGATGAAAAACCGCATCGGCGGCCTGATGGGTGAGGCGGTTGAGGGGATGCCGTGGCTGGGGACGTTTCACGCGGTCTGTGCCAAGCTACTACGCCGTCATGCAGAACTGGTGGGGTTGAAATCGAATTTCACCATCCTCGACACAGACGACCAGATCAGGCTAATGAAACAGCTGATCGCTGCTGCCGATATCGACGACAAACGCTGGCCCGCGCGGATGCTGTCGGGGATTATCGATGGCTGGAAGAACAAGGCGTGGACGCCGGACAAAGTGCCCGTCGCGGAAAGCGGCGCGTTCGATCACAAGGGGGTGGACCTTTACGCGGCCTATCAGCGCCGCATGCTTGACCTGAACGCCGTCGATTTCGGCGACATCCTCTTGCACATGGTCACGATCTTTCAGAACCACGACGATATTCTGCAGCAATATCAACGCTGGTTCCGCTACATCCTCGTGGATGAATATCAGGATACGAACGTCGCCCAATATCTCTGGTTGCGCCTGCTCGCCGGTGGGCACAAGAACATCTGCTGCGTTGGCGATGACGACCAGTCGATCTATGGCTGGCGCGGGGCCGAGGTGGGCAATATCCTGCGGTTTGAAAAGGATTTTCCCGGCGCGCATGTGGTGCGGCTGGAGCAGAATTACCGATCGACCCCCCATATCCTCGCTGCCGCGTCCGGCGTGATCGCTGCGAATAAGGGGCGGCTGGGCAAGACGCTGTTCACCGCGCAGGAACACGGCGAAAAGGTTCGCCTGATCGGCCACTGGGACGGCGAGGAAGAGGCGCGTTGGATCGGTGAGGAAGTCGAGGCGATGCAGGGCGGCACCCGTGGCATGGACCCGATGAACCTCGACAAGATGGCGATCCTTGTCCGCGCGTCCCACCAGATGCGCGCGTTCGAGGATCGGTTTCTGACCATCGGCTTGCCCTACCGCGTCATCGGCGGCCCGCGTTTCTACGAACGGATGGAGATCCGGGATGCGATGGCCTATTTTCGCCTCGCCGTCAGCCCAGAGGATGATCTGGCGTTCGAGCGGATCGTGAACACCCCCAAACGCGGCCTTGGCGACAAGGCGGTGCAGACGATCCAGCGCACCGCGCGGTCAAACGGCGTGTCGCTGGTCGAAGGGGCGCGGCTGTGCTGTCAGGGTAAATTGCTTGGCGGTAAAGGGCTGAAAGAACTGACCAGCTTGGTCGCTTTTCTTGACTTGTGGAATTATTTGACCTTCGAAGCAGGGAACCCGGACGAAATCAACAAACGTCGTGACGAAGTGGCGGTTTTGGAGTCTGACGACTACGACGGCGATTTATCTGTTGATGAACGAAAAGGGCGAATCGAGTGGTTACAACGTATCATTGTCATTCTGAGTGGCGACCATATCGAATTTGCTAAGATGGTTTTAGAAGACTCCGGCTACATGGCCTTCTGGCAAAACGACAAAACGCCCGAGGCGCCCGGACGGCTCGAAAACCTCAAGGAACTGGTCAAGGCGCTGGAGAATTTCGAGAATCTGCAGGGGTTCCTCGAACATGTCAGCCTGATCATGGACAACGAAACCGAAGAGGCGGGCGAAAAGGTCAGCATCATGACCCTGCACGCGGCCAAGGGCCTCGAATTCCCCGCCGTGTTCCTGCCGGGGTGGGAAGACGGGCTGTTCCCCTCGCAACGGTCAATGGATGAAAGCGGGCTCAAGGGCCTGGAGGAAGAACGCAGGCTCGCCTATGTCGGCATCACGCGGGCCGAGGAGCTTTGCACGATTTCCTTCGCCGCGAACCGCCGCGTCTACGGCCAATGGCAGTCGCAAATGCCGTCGCGGTTCATCGACGAATTGCCCGAAGAGCATGTCGAGGTGCTGACGCCGCCCGGTCTTTACGGCGGCGGCTACGGGGCGGCGGGCATGTCGGCCAGCGCCTCGCCCGCCATTGCGGGCGGTTTGCAATCCGATCTGCACGAACGCGCGGCTGAGGCGAATGTGTATAACTCCCCCGGCTGGCGCCGCTTGCAAGCGCGGGGACAGCAACGCGGCATGTCGCAGCCGAGCGAGGCGCGGAATATGACCATTGATCTGGACGCCGTGTCTGCCTTTACCGAGGGCGACCGCGTCTTCCATCAGAAATTCGGCTATGGTGAGGTAATGGGGATCGAGGGCGACAAGCTGATGATCGAATTCGACAAGGCCGGGTCGAAACATGTTGTGGCGAAATTTGTCGTGTCCGCCGGGCAGGCGGATGATGTGCCGTTTTAGGGGGAGATTTTTCGTGACGAAAAATCTCCCGTCCCGAAAAATTTGGCCAAATTTTTCTTAGGTCATCAACATTGGCCAAAGTGACACGACCAGCAACACCGCCATCGTTACGTTGAACATGCGCAACCTGCGCGCCGTCCCCAGCCAGCGGCGTACCTGCACCCCCATCCATGCCCAGACAGTGACCGAGGGCAGGTTGGTCGCCGAAAATACTACGGCCACCAGCGACGACCCTGCCAATACACCCATGTTCTGCGGCGCATAGGCGCTGATCGCTGTGATCGCCATGAACCATGCCTTGGGGTTGACCCATTGAAACGCCGCTGCCTGAAGAAAGGTGAAGGGCTTGCCCGTCACCTCTTTCGCCTCAGGTGCCACGGCATTCGCGATCTTCCACGCTAGCCACAGCATATAGGCCGCGCTCAGCACTTTCAGGACGATGTTGAGAACCGGATAGCTTTCAAACATGCGCAGAAGGACGACACCGACCATCACCACCATGAACGCATGGCCCAGCGAAATGCCCAGCATATGCGGGACCGTCCGGCGCAGCCCGTAATTCGCACCAGAGGCCATCAGCATCAGGTTGTTCGGCCCCGGCGTGATGGAACTGGCAAAGGCAAAGCCGATGAGGGCGATGAGGATTTCGGTTGTCATACGCGCAATAATAGGCGCGCTTTGGCACAATGAAATTGCCAAATTGTGCAGCACCTTTATTCTTTCGCAATAAATGACGGTGAATGACCCCATCAACGGCGTGACATTGCGCGCCCTATCGGCGGATGGCCGGATCAGCAATCTATAGCTGGCGGACAAGGTGGGCCTGTCCCCTTCCGCCTGCCTGCTCCGGGTGCAGGATCTTGAACGCAGGGGGGTGATCAAAGGCTATCGGGCACGGCTTGACCCAGCCCAGACGGGGCGGGCTTATGTGGTCTACGTGGCCGTGGGTCTTGCCGAACATACCAAAGCCGCGCAAGAAGGGTTCGAACGGGCGATGCAGGCGGCGGAGGAAGTGACCGAATGCCACAACGTCGCTGGCGCGTTCGAATACATGCTGCGGGTTGAAGTCGCCGATCTGCCTGCTTACAAAGCGTTCCACACCGACATCCTCGGCACAGTGCCGCATGTGCGGTCGATCACCAGTTACATGGTGATGGGGTCGCCCAAGGACGTACGAAGTTAGGACATCCCGAGCTTTCGCCGCATGTCACGATAGACCGCCTCGCGCGCCGTGTCCTTTTTCCGGTTCCGCTTTTCCAGCGCCTTCAGCACACGGCGGGGATCGCAGCACCAGTAGGGCGTGCCGTCCGCGTCGCGTTCCGTGGCGCCGTCCATCAGGCTGTCATAGGGATCGGCATGCGCAATCACGATGTCCAGCATACCCCGTTCCGTCACGAACAGCCAATCCAGATGATCCGCTGTCGGCGGGTCTGGGCGCCACGCCGTGCAGGCCTCAAGCGTGCCGCGTTCGCCGCCCCAGCCGTCAAGGTAGGCAGCAACCGCTTCCAGATCGCGCAGACAGGCTGCGACCCGGTGCAGATTTTCAGGCGACAGTTCCGGCACGACGTCAAGGTCGTTCGGGGCCAGATCAGCCCCATGCAGGGCCAGCACCTGCGATCCGCAGAGCACCCATTGCACATCATGCGTCGCCAGCGCTTTGATCAGCGCGGTTGGCTGCAGGGCAGGGCGGTCCGTCGGATCAAGGCGCATGACCGACTAGATATCATCGCGCGGGATACGCAGCACCTGACCGGGAAAGATCAGGTTGGGGTCAGTCACGATATGCTGGTTGGCCTGCAGGATGGGTTGGAAGTCGGGGCTGCCGTATTGCGCCTGCGCGATGTTGGTCAGCGTGTCGCCCGCCTGCACGGTATAGGGCTGCCACCCGCGATAGCCGGGCAAGATCAGTGGACCAAACAGGATGGGGATCAGAGCCGACGGACCATCCGCGGTGGCGCCGTCATCGGCAATCGACAGGAAAACGCGGGTCAGCTTGAAAGCATTGGTATCAGGGACGGTGATCGACCCCTGAAACTGGCGCAAGCCCAGTGATCCGACGCTCAGTGTTCCTGAAACCTCATCATGACCTTCGGTGACACGCACGCTCAGCGTGCCTTCGAACCCGGCGGCATTGCCCGCGATCAGGATTTCGGACCCGACAAGATCGAAGGGCTTGGGTTGTTGAATATCAAGTGTAACGGACATGAAAATCATCCTTTCTGAGAAAATGTGCAGTCTTCAATGCGGGTCAGACTACAGCAAAATGCCTGCTTTTGATAGATCGGCGGCGCGGATGTGGCCGGTTTGGCCTTGGCAACGCGGCCCCGGCTTTTCATAGTGCGATCAGCAACGGCGGTCCCTGGATCGCTCCGACGCGGAGTGGGGCGGGGCATCCCCGTCTACGAGTATGAGCTTGGCAAACGCGGCGTTACCGGCGCTGGGCTGCACCCAGGACAGGTAACGCGGGACAGGAATAGCAGGGGCCGTTCGTTGCGTGACGTGATCAATCGTGAATAGGCGCAGGCTGGCACAAAATCTGGCGGCCTCTTTGGCGGGTGGGGCGTGGTCGGCTTCGCAGCTTGCCACAACCTTGCGCCGACGCTTACCGGCGCGGTTCGAGAAATACGCAGAACCACTTGCCGCCCATCTGATCCAGACACATCCAGCACCCTTTGCGCCACCCGCGTCAAAGATCGCCGCCGCGCTGAAAGCCGAACCGGGGTTCCGACGCATTGTGCGCAGTTGTCAGCGTCGGGGTGACTGGCCCGCACCGGATTTGCAGCCGCCCTGCATGGCCCCGGTTGATGCCTTTGCCCGGCTTGATCTGCCGCAACTGTCAACGCGCGAAGCATTGGCTGACTGGTTGATGCTGCCGCCGCGACGGCACGCTTACTTCGCTGATCCGACCAGCCGTTTCGAAGAGCATGGCGAAACGGCGATCAATCACTATCACTACCACATCCTGCCCAAACCCCGTGGCGGTCAGCGGCTGATCGAGGCGCCAAAGACCAGTTTGAAAGCGCTGCAGCGCAAAATTTTGAAAGATATCCTGTCGCCTGTGCCAACGCATCCCGATGCTTTCGGTTTTGTGCCGGGGCGCGATTGTCGTGCTGCGGCCGCGCGGCATACCGGCGAAGCGGTCGTCATTTGTTCCGACCTGCAGAATTTTTTCCCATCGATCGGGGCCGGGCGGGTGTTCGGGCTGTTCCGGTCCTTGGGATATCCGCACCAGGTCGCGACAGACCTGACGGGCCTGTGCACGAACTGCACGCCCATCCGGGTGCGCGACCGGATGTCTGGCGACATGCAACCCCTGCTGCGCGGGTCGCATCTGCCGCAAGGCGCGCCGACATCGCCGGCCTTGTCTAATCTTGTGGCCTATCGGCTCGACCTGCGCCTGTCCGCCCTCGCCAAGCGGCTTGGCGGGCAATATAGCCGCTATGCCGATGACCTAGCGTTTTCTGGGGATCGCACGATCATCGACACCGTGCATGGCCTTGTGCCCGACATCATCCGCGACGAAGGTTTTCGCCTGAACCCGCACAAAACCCGGACGATGGGCACGGCCTCGCGTCAATACGTCACCGGATTGGTCGTCAACCAGCACATCAACGTGGATCGGCGCAGCTATGATCGGATCAAGGCGGTGATCCATGCCTGTGGGAAACCGGGCGATCACCGTCTCGCCGATCCGGCATTTCGCGACAGTCTTTTGGGCTTGATCGGCTGGGTCGAGCAGGTCAATCCGCATCGCGGGCGTAAACTGCGGGAACGATTGGACCGCGCAGTCACAGGCGCCAGGCAATAAAAAAACGGCGATGCCCGGGAGGAGGTGGGCATCGCCGCTCTTATGTCTGCGCCTCACACAGGGAGGAGGAGAGGCAAGGCGCATTTGCCGCAGACCCGGGAGGAGGTGGGTCTTTGGCGTTCACGGTTCCGCCCGGGAGGAGGTGGGCGGTTCCGAAACCGGTGGCATAAAGTGGCGGTACCCGGGAGGAGGTGGATACCGCCACCTTATTGCTGACCTGACGTTCAGGGAGGAGGAAGAGCGTCAGGTCTGTGTCAGATCGGCCCTAAAGGGAGGAGGAGGCCGACCCGATCCTTGAATTACTTGCCGTAGGCGGCTTTGTAGGCGACGGCCTTGATCATCGACCGGTGAAGGCCCAGATCGGCGAGGTCACGGTCGGACAAAGCGGCCAGCTCGTTGAACGTCGTGCGGTACTCTTTGCGCTTCGCGGCACTCTCGACCCATTCGGCGCGCAGCGCGGCAAAGCGCTGTGCAAGGGAGAAACCGGCAAAGCCTGTTTCGGTATTGTATGTCATCTGCTCATCTTTCAATTTCGTCGTGTTGCGGTATCTTCCGCCCTGTTGCATCCATCATGTATGATGATGCTGCGCTTGCACAATGCTTGTCTGGTCAATGCTGCTATGCAGAAATTGCATAAGCATTATTGACCTAACGTCATCAATTTGTTGCATTTTTGGGCGTCTGTTTCCGCCACCTTGCGATTTGCCGAAAAAGTGCCAGATGTTGCCTGCGAAACAGTCAGTCTGCGAACCGGAGGAACCACATGCCCGTCACCCACGATGAAATTCTGGGCGCTTTGCGGCGCCTCACCTTGCCGGGCGGCGGTGACCTCGTCTCGCAGGACATGGTCCGGGCCTTGAATGTCGAAGCCGACACCGTCCGTTTCGTCATCGAAGCCGCCACGCCCGAGGAAGCGGCCAAGATGGACGGGGTTCGCAAAGCGGCCGAAGACATCGTCAAAACCCTGCCGGGCGTCAGCGCGGCGTCGGTCATCCTTACCGCCCATGGCCCGGCTGCCAAGGCGCCCGAACCGCCATCGCTGAAGGTCGGGCGTCATCCGACACCGCAGGCGGGTCCAGCCAGGGTCGCAGGCGTGGACCGGATTATCGCCATCGGCTCGGGCAAGGGTGGGGTCGGCAAATCCACCGTTTCGTCGAACCTCGCCGTCGCACTTGCGAAAGAGGGGCGGCGGGTCGGGCTGTTGGATGCCGATATCTATGGCCCGTCGCAACCGCGCATGATGGGTGTCAGCAAACGCCCGGCCAGCCCCGACGGCAAGACGATCATTCCCCTGCAGGCGCATGGCGTGACGATGATGTCCATCGGGCTGATGGTCGATCCGGACAAGGCCGTCGTCTGGCGCGGTCCGATGCTGATGGGGGCCTTGCAGCAGATGCTGGGACAGGTGCAGTGGGGCGAGCTTGACATATTGATCGTGGACCTCCCACCCGGAACGGGTGATGTGCAACTGACGCTTTGCCAGAAAACCCACCTGACCGGGGCCGTCGTCGTCAGCACGCCGCAGGACGTGGCGCTTCTGGATGCGCGCAAGGCCTTGGATATGTTCAAGACGTTGAACACGCCCGTGCTGGGGCTGATCGAAAACATGTCCACCTTTGTCTGCCCCACCTGCGGCACCGAAAGCCACATCTTTGGCCATGGCGGCGTGGCCGCCGAGGCGGAAAGGATCGGTGTCCCCTTCCTGGGCACGCTGCCCATCGATCTTGATACGCGGCTGGCCGGTGATGCGGGTGAGCCGATCGCGGTTGGTGATAACGCCATGGCCGAGGCCTACCGCCACCTTGCCCGCCGCTTTATCGACGGCGGCATGGCGTGATCATCCGGCGGGCAGAGGTGGCGGATTTCGACGCGCTCTGGCCGATCTTACGCGATGTCTTTCGGGCCGGGGACACCTATGCGGTCGATCCGCAGATCAGCAAGCACGCTTGCTTTGATTACTGGATGACCCAGCCCACCGCCACATATGTGGTCGAGACCGACGAAATCCTTGGCACCTATTACATCCGCACCAACCAACCCGGCGGCGGCGCGCATATCTGCAACTGCGGCTACATCGTCGCACCGAATGCGCGCGGGCATGGGCTCGCCGGGCAGATGTGTGAACACAGTCAGGATGAGGCGCGCAAACTGGGCTATCAGGCGATGCAGTTCAATTTCGTCCTGGCCAGCAACGAAGGTGCGGTGCGGCTGTGGCGCCGGTTGGGGTTCGAGACCGTAGGCACGATCCCGAATGCGTTCGATCATCCTAATCGGGGCATGGTGGATGCTTTCTTGATGTATAAGCGGCTTGAGTGATCAGAGCACGTCACTAGACGGTAGCCATCCCGCAGACTGTCGATGGACCGGCACGGCGGGCTTCTTCTCCGTCATGCAACGTCGACACATTGGCAGCTTACGCGAATGACCGGTTTGACTGTGTCATGATCGATTGCGGTGATGATGCCAGTAGGAGCGATCTGGGAAACCATGGAATCAATGTGGTTTCCGAATCACATTCATGGGATTTTCTGGCGATCACGCTGGTAAGTCAGCCTCGATTTGGTGAACAAAGTTACGCGAACCGGGCGTAATCCGTAAAATTTGAAACTTTTTTCAATCCCAACAAGTCGATTGTTCTATCTACATATTGTGTCCATTTGACCGAAATACCCCACAAATATGTCAAATGAAGGCCCAACACATCAATATCTTGTTCTAGGGGCCTCCCAAAAACACCATGTAGTACCATGAATTCCCAAAAAGTTGTTGATCGGTGAGGGAACTGGTGGCACAACTAAGACACGGTAACGACGGACAACATCAAAGAGGCGCCAAGAACCTCTACCGGCAAAAGCAGGTTTCATACAGGCTTCGTCATTACCCAACCAAATCCGGCGCGTGAGCGAGCAGACATCCCCCCAGGTGGCACGCGCGATCGGACTTTCCCCCAACGAGGGGCGGAACCGGCGGATTGTGCAGTGGCAGCAGCGCAATCCGCCGTTTTCATTTCAAGGGCATTGGGGGCGAATGAGTTAAGGGAACCAGGGGACAGTGGTTCAGAGTTTTACAGGCGAACACACCATCAAGGTGGACGGGAAGGGACGCATGTCGATCCCTGCCGATTTTCGTCGTGTGCTCGAAGAAGGTGACCCCGAGTGGACGCCCGGCCTGTCGCCCCGCATGTACCTGCTTTACGGCGATCACCTGAAAAATGAATTGCACGGCTACACGGTTGACGAATTCAACGCGGTCGTGGCCCAGATCAACGCGCTCCCCCGCGGATCTGACCGCAAGAAAAAGCTGTCCCGCTTGATCATCGGTCAATCCATCCGGCTGGATGTGGACAAGGACGGGCGGACCGTCATGCCGATCAAGCAGCGTCAGAAACTAGGCCTCAGCGAAGGGATGCTGACCTTCAGCGGGCTGGGCGATCACTTTGAAATCTGGAAGGCAGAAACATTCGAGGACAAGGTCGCCGATGACCTGCAGGGCTGGCTGAGTGAGCAGGAGGATGGGTTCGATCCGCTCATCCTGCTGGATGAGTAGATCATGCCACCTGCTGCCGCACCCGAACCTCATATCCCCGTCCTGATTAGACCGCTGATCGCAGCGGTCTCGCCTGTTTCCGGGACATGGCTTGACGGTACCTTCGGCAATGGTGGCTACACACGTGCTTTGCTGGACGCCGGGGCCGATAAGGTCATCGGCGTCGACCGTGATCCGCTTGCATTCGAGATGGCGGCGGACTGGGCAGGTGGCGACGACCGGATCGAGTTAGTCGAAGGCGTCTTTTCCAGGCTCGACGAATACGCCGCCGACATTGACGGCGTGGTCCTCGACCTGGGCGTCAGTTCCATGCAGCTTGACCTGCCCGAGCGTGGCTTTTCCTTCATGCGCGACGGGCCACTCGACATGCGGATGAGCCAGTCTGGCCCGTCAGCGGCAGATTTATGCAATGAGGCAGAGGAGGCGGACCTTGCCGATATCATCTATCTTTATGGCGAAGAGCGCGCGTCGCGCCGCATCGCCAAGGCCATCGTGGCGGCACGCCCTGTCACAACGACTGCGCAGCTGGCGAAAGTGGTGGAAGGGTGTCTCCCCCGCGCAAAACCCGGTCAGTCCCACCCGGCGACCCGCACCTTCCAGGCGCTCCGCATCGCGGTCAACAGCGAATACGAGGAACTGGCGCAAGGCCTGATGGCCGCTGAGCGGGCCTTGAAGCCCGGCGGGCAACTGGCGGTCGTGACCTTCCATTCGGTCGAGGACCGGATGGTCAAACGGTTCTTCGCCGCGCGGTCGGGCAATGTGGCGAACGCCAATCGCTACGCACCCGAAACCGAACAGGTCACGCCAGCCTTCCGCATCGAAAAGCGCAAGGCCATTGGCCCGGGCGATCAGGAACTGGCGGAAAACCCGCGCTCGCGGTCGGCCAAACTGCGCGTCGCGATCCGTACCGACGCACCGGCACAAGACATCGACCCGGCATCGCTTGGGATGCCAATCAGAAAGGGGGGCAGGTAATGCGTGGTTTTTTATATGTTTTCGCCGCTCTGGCCGTGATGGGGCTGGCCTTTTGGGCCTATCAGGAAAACTACAAGACGCAGCAGGCGATCAAAGAGGCGCGGCTGTTGCACGCTCAGATCGGCGCGGCGCATGAACGGCTGGGCATTCTGCGCGCCGAATGGGCGTATCTCAACCGGCCCGACCGGCTCGCCGACCTGGCCGAACTCAACTTCGACCGTCTGGGCTTGCTCCCGCTGATGCCCGACGCCTTCGGCAAGGTCGATCAGATCATCTATCCGATCCCGCCCATCGCGCCGATCACCAACCCGATCGAACTCTCCAGCGACGCCTTTGCCGATGTAAAGGACCCGCTATGAGAACGCCGCTCCGCCCACTCGCCCGTATTCTCAAGGCCCGCGCACAAGGCGAAGACCCCGCCGTCATCGAGGCTGAAAACAAGCGCCGCCGTCACGAGGAAATGGCAGACAAGGCACGGCAACGCGCCGAGGGGCGTTTGCTGGTGCTCGGCCTCGCGTTCTTCTGCGCCTTCGTCGTCATCGGCGGGCGCATGGGCACGCTTGCGTCTTCGATGCCCGAGGAGCCGCGCGCGTCGGCCGTCGGGAACCCGATCATCGGCCAACGCTCTGATATCGTTGACAGAAACGGGCGCATCCTCGCGACGAACCTTGAAACCCATTCGCTTTACGCCCACCCAAAGGACATGATCGACCCGCTGCATGCGGCGTCGGGTCTGGCCGCGATCTTCCCGGATCTGGACGAAGAGGAACTGATCCAGGATTTCACCGGCGACCGCAAATTCCTCTGGGTCCGCCGCCAGATCAGCCCTGAACAGATGCAGCAGGTCCACGATATCGGCTCGCCCGGTCTGCTCTTTGGCCCCCGCGAAATGCGGTTGTATCCAAATGGTCCCATCGCCGCCCATATCCTCGGCGGTGCCAGCTATGGCCGTGAGGGCGTGGCGAGCGCCGAGGTCATCGGCGTGGCCGGCGTCGAACGCAAATTCGACGCCTATCTGCGCGACCCCGCAAACGAAGGCGCACCACTGCAACTCTCCATCGACCTGACCGTTCAAGCCGCTGCCGAACAGGTGTTGGCGGGCGGCATGTCGATCATGAACGCCAAGGGCGCGGCATCGGTTCTGATGGATATCCATACGGGCGAGATCATCTCGATGGTCTCGCTGCCGGATTTCGACCCCAACAACCGCCCCCGCGTGCTGACCAATGGCGACCAATCCGACAGTCCGTTGTTCAACCGTGCGGTGCAGGGTGTTTATGAACTCGGCTCCGTCTTCAAGATATTCACGATTGCGCAGGCGATGCAGTTGGGCCTCGTCAATCCGAACACGGTTATCGACACGCAAGGGCCGCTGACCTGGGGCCGGTTCCGCATCCGCGATTTCCGCGATTACGGGCCGGAGCTGAGCGTGACGGATGTCATCGTCAAATCCTCGAATATCGGCACCGCCCGCATCGCCATGATGATCGGCGCTGACCGGCAAAGGGCGTTCCTCGGCTCACTCGGCTTCCTTGAACCCACCCCGGTCGAGATGGTCGAAGGGCCGACCGGTAAACCACTCCTCCCGCCGAACTGGTCGGAAATTTCAACGATGACAATCTCTTACGGGCACGGACTGTCATCTTCACCCCTGCATCTCGCCGCTGGTTATGCGACCCTCCTCAACGGCGGTACGCGGGTCAAACCAACGCTCCTGCGCCGCGAAAACGCGCCCGAGGGTGAGCGGGTCGTCAATGAAGCCGTCAGCCGCCGGTCCATGGCGATGCTGCGGCGGGTCGTGACCGATGGCACGGCGTCCTTCGCCGAGGTGCCGGGCTACAATATCGGTGGTAAGACCGGCACGGCCGACAAACCGCGTGAACGCGGCGGCGGCTATTACGACGACAAGGTCATAGCAACCTTTGCGTCTGCCTTTCCTGCCGAAGACCCGCAATATGTGTTGATCGTGACGCTCGATGAACCCTCAGAGGAATCCAGCGACGAACCACGCCGGACCGCGGGTTGGACAGCCGTACCCGTCGCCGCTGAAATGACCCGCCGCGTCGCCCCTCTTCTGGGCCTCAGACCGCAAGTGGACACCCCCCAATCCGTCGGTGTAACACTCACCCGAAACTAGGCAGGGGGCGCCGATGAAAACGCTGGCAGAGCTGGGATTACGGGCGCAGGGTGGATCCGACGCCACCATCACCGGGCTGTCCGTCGATAGCCGGGAGGTCAAACCCGGCCATCTCTTTGCGGCCCTTCCCGGCGCGCGCGTCCATGGCGGCGCATTCATCCAATACGCCTTGCGCATGCGGGCCGCCGCGATCCTGACCGATGCTGAGGGGGCCGCGATCGCAACCGACGAACTCGCCGCATCGGATGCCGCCCTGATCGTCTCGCAAGACCCGCGTCAGACGCTCGCCCAAACCGCCTCGCTTTGGTTCGGCCCGCACCCTGAAACCATCGTTGCGGTCACGGGGACCAATGGCAAAACTTCCGTCTCGACCTTTTGCCGCCAGATTTGGGAGGCGATGGGGATCGCAGGCGTCAACCTTGGCACAACCGGCGTCGAAGGCGCCTGGACCCATCCGCTGAAACACACCACGCCCGAGCCGATTACGCTGCACCGCGTCCTGGCCGAAGCGCGAGCCAACGACATCACCCATGTCGCGATGGAGGCGTCATCCCACGGCCTGGACCAACGCCGCCTCGACGGCGTGCTGCTGACCGCTGCCGGGTTTACCAACTTCACGCAAGACCACCTCGACTATCACGGCACGTTCGAGGCCTATTTCGACGCCAAGATGGGCCTCTTCAAACGGGTCCTGTCCGAGGATGGCGTGGCGGTCATCAACTATGACGACCCCAAGGGGCTTGAGGTCGCCGACATCTGCTCTGACCGCGGGCAAGAGGTGATCAGCGTCGGCCATTACAAGGACGCGCGTCTGCGTCTGACCGGCCAGCGGTTTGACGCCACGGGGCAGGACATCCTGTTCTCATGGCAGGGCCAGCCACATCAGGCGCGCCTCAATCTGATCGGTGGTTTTCAGGCCGAAAACGTCCTGCTCGCCGCCGGTCTGGTGATCGGGGCCGGTGCGAAGCCTGCCGAAGTCTTCGCCGCCCTCCCGCAACTTGGCACCGTGCGCGGTCGCATGGAACTCGCCGCGACCCGCGACAACGGGGCGGCGGTGTTCGTGGATTATTCGCACACGCCCGACTCCGTCGCGACCGCGCTCAAGGCCCTGCGCCCGCATGTCATGGGCCGCATCGTCGTCGTCGTCGGCGCAGGGGGCGACCGCGACACCGGCAAACGCCCCCTGATGGGCGCCGCCGCCGCTGAAAACGCCGAAATCGTCATCATCACCGACGACAATCCGCGGTCCGAGGACCCCGCCACCATCCGCGCCGCCGTCATGGCCGGGGCGCTGAACGCAGGCGGCACCGACAGCATCACCGAAATCGGTGACCGGGCCGAGGCGATCCTGCGCGGCATTGACGCGCTGCAACCGGGCGATGCCCTCTTGATCGCAGGGAAAGGCCACGAAACCGGCCAGATCGTCGGCGATGCCGTGCTGCCCTTCGACGATGCCGAGCAAGCGAGCGTCGCTGTCGCCGCGCTCGAGGGCAAGATATGACGCTCTGGACCTCTGCCGATGCCGTGGCCGCGACAGGCGGCGAAACCACCGCAGACTGGCAGGCCAGCGGCGTCTCTATCGACACCCGCACGATCCAGCCAGGTGACCTCTTCGTCGCCCTGAAAGACATCCGCGACGGCCACGATTTCGTTGCCCAAGCGCTCGAAAAAGGGGCCGCTGCCGCCTTGGTCAGCCACCGCCCTGAAAACGTCCCCGATGACGCCCCCCTCCTGATCACCCCCGACGTCCTGAAAGCGCTCGAAAGCCTCGGCACAGCCGCCCGCGTCCGCACCAAGGCGCGCATTGTCGCCATCACCGGCTCTGTTGGCAAAACTTCTGCCAAGGAAATGCTGCGCACGGTCCTTGCGACGCAAGGCAAAACCCACGCGGCAGAGGCATCGTACAACAACCACTGGGGAGTCCCTCTCACGCTCGCGCGAATGCCCGTCGACACCGATTACGCGATCATCGAAATCGGCATGAGCAACCCCGGCGAAATTGCACCCCTGTCCAAAATGGCCCGGCCCCACGTCGCGATGATCACGACCATCGCCGCTGCTCACCTCGCCGCCTTCGATAACCTCGCCGGCATCGCCGTCGAAAAAGCGAGCATCTTCGACGGCCTCGAACCCGGCGGCATCGCCATCATCAACGCGGATATCGAAACCACCCAAATTCTGCAGAACAACGCCCAGAACATCGTCCTCTTCGGCGAAACCGCGCCAGACTGGCAGGTCCAGGACGTCCGGCTGACCGGCGACGTCACCGTAATCAAGACGCGCAAAGGCGACCACGATTACCTCTTCAAACTCTCCGTCGCCGGGCGGCATTTTGCCATGAACGCCGTTGCCGTCCTCGCCGCGACCGAGGCGCTGAGCGCCGACCCCGTCGCCGCATCGCTACAGATCGCCCAATGGAAACCACCCGCCGGGCGGGGCACGCGCGAAACCATCGCACTCGACAGCGTGAACGAAGACGAAACGCTCGACCTGATCGATGACGCCTTCAACGCGAACCCGACGTCACTTAAAGCCGCGCTCGAGGTCATTGCAGGCAGCGCACCGCACAACAATGTGGGCCGGACGATCAAGGGGCGCCGGGTCGCGATCCTTGGTGACATGCTCGAACTTGGCCCGGACGAGGTGCAGATGCATCGCGACATGGCCGACGACAAGCACCTGAAATCGCTCGATTTGATCCACTGCGCCGGGCCGCTGATGCATCACCTCTGGCAAGCGCTGCCCGAACATCAGCGCGGGCGCTGGGCCGAACACGCAAGCGATCTGACGGGCCAGGTCACCCGCCTTGTCGATGCAGGCGACGTTGTGCTTGTCAAAGGCTCCAAAGGCAGCAAGGTCAGCCTGGTCGTTGACGCCATCCGCAAACTGGGGCATGCGCGCCCCCAAGAAAAATAAGGTCTTTCACATGCTCTATTGGCTCACAGCGCTTTCGGATGGCGGCGATTTTTTCAACCTCTTCCGGTACATCACGTTCCGGGCGGGCGGCGCTTTCATGACGGCGTTGTTCTTCGGCTTCATCTTCGGGCCACCGCTCATCAACGTGCTGCGGCGCAAGCAGGGCAAAGGGCAGCCGATCCGCAGCGACGGGCCGGAGGGTCATTTCGAGAAGGCGGGGACACCAACGATGGGCGGGCTCCTGATCGTCGGGGCGCTGGCCACATCCACGCTCCTCTGGGCGCGGCTCGACAACCCATTCGTCTGGATGGTGCTGTTCGTGACGCTTTCCTTCGCCGCCATCGGTTTCGCCGACGACTATGCTAAAGTGTCCAAACAAAACACGGCAGGTGTGTCCGGTAAGCTCCGGATTTTGCTGGGCATTATCATCGCAGGCATCGCCGGCTACTGGGCTGCAATGTACCACCCCGAGGACCTCAGCAACCAACTCGCGCTTCCCGTCTTCAAGGACGTGCTGATCAATCTCGGCGTCCTTTTCATCCCCTTCGCGATCATCGTCATCGTCGGTTCGGCCAATGCGGTGAACCTGACCGACGGGCTCGACGGCCTCGCCATCATGCCCGCAATGATCGCCGCCGGCACCTTCGGCATCATCGCCTATGCCGTCGGGCGCACCGATTTCACGCAATATCTCGACGTGCATTACGTGCCGCAAACGGGTGAAATCCTGATCTTCTGCGCGGGTCTGATCGGTGGCGGCCTTGGTTTCCTATGGTACAACGCGCCCCCCGCCGCCGTCTTCATGGGCGACACCGGGTCACTGGCTTTGGGCGGCGCGCTCGGCGCCATTGCCGTCGCCACGAAACACGAGATCGTCCTGGCCATCGTCGGCGGTCTCTTCGTAGTCGAGGCCCTCTCGGTCATCATCCAGGTCGCCTATTTCAAACGAACGGGCAAGCGCGTCTTCCTCATGGCCCCGATCCACCATCACTACGAGAAGAAGGGCTGGGCCGAGCCGCAGATCGTCATCCGCTTCTGGATCATTTCGCTGATTTTGGCGATGATTGGATTGGCGACGTTGAAAGTGCGGTAGGGTAGGTGAAACCCACGCGCGGTGAGGCCAAATGCGTCGTCACTCGGTTGTCGTTCTGGGTCCACCCTAGCGAACGCCGTAGGATGGGTGCTTGCATCCATCACACCGCCCAACGACCGGCTCGGCGCACAGTAAACGGGCAGTGTGTCGCGCAAAACCATTCAACGTCGTGGTGATGCTTACCAAACTGCGCTATCGCCATCAGATGACACAACTCCGACCAATCGGCACGCTGTTGTACGCTGACCCAGACGGTTTGCTGAGACGCTGCGCAAAACCACCTGCACCGATCTGGGCACCAATTCTGAAAGAACTGATCGAAAAACTCCACGCACATTACGGTGATGCGCTGGTCAGCATCGCATTACGCGGTTCGGTCGCGCGTGGCATGGATGTTGTTGGCGTGTCCGACCTTGACCTTGTCGTTTTTCTCAACGGGCGGAGTGACGGTTTGAACCTGCATTCGGCGCTCATGCCCGATCTACCGATCGAAGTTGCGGTTGTTGATGCAGCAACTTTTCCACATGGTGCATCCGGGGACTGGATGGCATTCACGCTTGCACTTTCCGGGTGGCACATCCACGGTGACGACTTCATTGCGGACTTGCCGCCACCACACCTTGGGCAGCATGCAATGGGCCACCTCCCACGCGCGGACCGGTGGCTCGCGAAGTGGTCCGTCTATTGGGTCGAGGAGCCTGAAGATGCTGACCGGCAAGATATCTGCCAATGGCTGATGAAGCGCATCGTCCGATCCCTGATGGAAAGCCAGATGATCCGCCTGAACGCTTATAGCCGCGATATCTATCCTTGCGCCAAAGTGGCGGCTGACGCTTTCCCTGCTCATCAAACAGCGATCTGGAAAGCGGCTGAATGCGCCATCGCGCCAACGACGAACCATGAAGAGATCGCAGCCATTGTCGCCGACCTTGCACCGGTTCTGTTGCGAGAGCAGGCAGTGCTCAGTTCTTAACCCCCCATTAACAAACCCCAACGCACGCGCCGTTAACCCGACCCAAGCTGCACAAACGTGCGCACGCTGTGTGTACGGCGTGTGTACGCAAAGCATACGCCGCAAACAGCTCTGAAACCCTTGTTAACCAAGGGATTCCTGTCCCGCCGGACCCGGACCCGCCTTTCCGGTTAACCCTTCCTTTACCGCTCTTGAACGTTGCATCCCCAAACGGCACTCTGCGCGCCACAAACAAGGGGCAGGGCGATGATTCCAGTGCAGGGTTTTGCGGGGCAGGTGGTGGCGATCCTTGGCCTCGGACGAACAGGCCGCGCCGCCGCCACAGCGCTCGAGGCAGGGGGCGCAGAGGTCGTCGTGTGGGATGACAGCGCCCCCGCGCGCGAGGCCGCCGAGGCCGATGATCTGACTTTGCGCGACATGACAAAAGTGCAGTCTTTCGAAGGGGTTAGCGCCCTCATCACCAGCCCTGGTATCCCGCACCTTTACCCTGCGCCGCACCCCGCCATCGCCGCGGCATGGGCCGCGGGCGTGCCTGTGGACAACGATATCGGCCTGTTCTTTCGGTCCTTCGCCACGCCCGATTGGAATAATTTCGACACGACGCCTAGGGTCATCGCCGTCACCGGCTCCAACGGGAAATCGACGACTGCCGCCCTCATCCACCACATCTTGATAGAAAACGGTCGCCCGACACAACTTGCAGGCAATATCGGGCGCGGTGTCCTTGATATCGACCCTGCCCACGACGGAGAGGTCGTGGTGCTGGAACTCTCTTCCTACCAAACCGACCTCGCCCGGTCGCTCACCCCGGATGTTGCTGTTTTCACGAACTTGTCGCCCGATCATCTCGACCGGCACGCGGGCCTCGGCGGGTACTTCGCGGCCAAGCGTAGGCTCTTCGCCGAAGGTGGTCCCGACCGTGCCGTCATCGGTGTAGACGAGGCGGAAGGGCAATACCTCGTCAACCAACTGACCGAAGGGCCGGAAGACGACCGCGTGATCCGTATCTCATCCGGCCAGAAACTGACCCGCGGTTGGTCGGTCTTCGCAAAGAAAGGGTTTCTGTCTGAATACCGCAAAGGGCGGCAGGTCGGGTCGATAGATTTACGTGATATTAAAGGCTTACCCGGCACACATAACCACCAGAACGCCTGCGCCGCTTATGCCGCATGCCGGACACTGGGATTGGGACCCAATGGGATCGAGGCTGCGATGCGGTCTTATCCCGGCCTGCCGCATCGCAGTCAGGTCATCGCAGAGATCGACGGCGTGGCTTACGTCAATGACAGCAAGGCGACCAATGTGGACAGCGCGGCAAAGGCCTTGCAGGCCTTCCCGAAAATCCGTTGGATTTGCGGGGGGTTACAGAAGGAAGGTGGCCTTGATGGGATGCTGCCGCATCTAGGAAGTGTGGTGAAAGCCTACGTGATCGGGCGCGAGGCCGAAGGCTTTGCGCGGCAGCTTGGCGGGTTGGTGGCAGAGGTTTGCACGACGATGGAGACGGCCGTTGCAAGAGCGGCGGCAGATGCGCAGACAGGCGAGGTCGTGTTGCTGGCACCGGCAGCGGCCTCGTTCGATCAGTACGATAACTTTGAAGAACGTGGCGACGACTTCATCGCTCAGGTGCAGCGGGTGACTGCGTAAGGTCGGTTTGAACCCACCTCAGGTCATCGCAATGGCACGGCCAGCCACCCATCCCGACGACCAGGCCCATTGGAAATTGTACCCACCGAGCCAGCCGGTCACGTCCATACATTCTCCGATGAAATACAGGCCGGGGACGTTTTGGGCCTGCATTGTTTTCGAGGACAAACCATCCGTGTCCACGCCACCGACAGTGACTTCGGCGGTCCGGTAACCTTCACTGCCCGATGGCTTTACCGGCCAGTCGGAGAGGCTGTTGCAGATATTTCTCAGCGCCGCATCGCTCTGGTCGCCGATATTGCCGTCGAGGGGGAAGGTTTCGCTCAGGTGATCGACCAATCGCGCGGGCAAGTGTTGGGACAGAACGGTTGTAAAGGCCCGACGACCGGCGGATTGACGATACGCTTGCAGGGTGGGCATCAGATCCGTGGTCGGTAAAAGGTCGATGCTCACCGTCTCGCCTTCGCACCAGTAAGACGAGGCCTGCAGTACGGCGGGCCCGGAGAGACCGCGATGGGTGAAAAGGATGGCTTCATCAAAGCTGACCCCGTTCGCAGTGACCCGCGCAGGGGCCGCGACGCCCGAGAGTGGCTTGAACTTGTCGTCAGAGAACGTGAGCGGCACGAGCCCAGGACGTGGCGTGACGACGGGCAGGCCGAATTGCCGAGCGATCTGGTAGCCAAGGCCAGTGGCACCCATCTTGGGGATGGATTTGCCGCCCGACGCCACAACGAGGTTGCGGGCAGTGATCTGCCTATCGCGCCCCTCACGAACTAATGTGACTGTGAAATGTGTGCCATCATGGCCGATTTCGCCAACGTCGGTTTGCAGCCAGAGCTGCGCGTCGGCCCTATCCATCTCTGCCCGAAGCATCGCGATGATGTCTTTTGCGGATGTGTCACAGAAGAGTTGGCCGAGCGTTTTCTCATGCCACGGAATCTTGTGCTGATCGACGAGATCGATGAAATCCCATTGCGTATAGCGGCTGAGTGCTGATTTACAGAAGTGTTCGTTCTGGCTGATGAAATTGGCGGGGCTGGTGTGCATGTTGGTGAAATTGCACCGCCCGCCACCCGAGATGCGGATTTTTTCGCCCGGTGCCTTGGCGTGATCGATCAGCAGCGTGTCCGGCCCGGCATGGGCGGCGCACATCAGGCCCGCAGCGCCTGCGCCGATGATCAACGTGTTGCATTTCATCCGGTCAGGAATGCGCGCCCAGATAAGCCACCAGAATATCCAGGGCCGCTTGCAGATCACGCTTGTCGATCATCTCGGTCACGGTGTGGATATAGCGCGTACCGACCGTGATTCCAACGGCGCGGGCGCCTGCGGCGGCTTGCTGCGCGGCCGCCCCGTCCTGACCACCGGCGGCCAGCATGGTGCGCTGATATGGGATCTTTTCCTTGATGGCGAGCGCTTCGATCTCCGACACCAATGCCTTGTCGGCAATGAAGGAACTGTCGCGCACGTGCAGCCCGAAACCCTCGCCCTGCTGTGTGGTTGCATCCTTTTCGGGGATGCCTGGCGTATCGCAGGCAAGCGTCACGTCAATCCCGAGCCCGATATCGGGCCGGATCGCGTAAGAGGCGGTGCGGGCACCCCTTAGACCCACTTCTTCCTGACACGTGAAGGCGACGTGGATTTCGGCGCCGCGCCCGTTGTCGCCCAGCTTGCGGATCGCTTCGATCCCCAGCCAACAGGCGATGCGATTGTCGAGCGCCTTGGACACGCACTTGTCCCCCATCTCAAGGAACGGTTCGTCCATGACCACAAAATCGCCGACTTTGA
Organism: Yoonia sp. 2307UL14-13; assembly: GCF_037572755.1. Classification (NCBI taxonomy): domain Bacteria; kingdom Pseudomonadati; phylum Pseudomonadota; class Alphaproteobacteria; order Rhodobacterales; family Paracoccaceae; genus Yoonia; species Yoonia sp. 2307UL14-13. The sequence goes on from NZ_JBBIFZ010000001.1 coordinate 224,755, forward strand.
CGACATCGTGCGCTTTTTTGCCCAGACCGAGATCGATAAAGAACTCGCCCACATCCGGCACCTTCTTGCGGTCTTCGGGTTTCGAGATATGGATGGGCTTGCCACCGGGATTCATGACCCCCTTGTAGTCACCGTCGTCGGTGCAGACCAGAACACGCCGCGAGAACAGATTGCGCGGATCGAAGCCGCCGACGGGTTGCAGATAAAGAAAACCGTTTTTGTCAATATGACTGACGAGAAAGCCGATTTCGTCCATATGACACAGCAGCATGATTTTCGGCGCGCCGTCCTTCGCGGCGTCCCTTCGGCAGAGAAGTGAGCCCATCGCATCCGTCTTGACACCATCGAACAACCCATCGATCTCGGTTGTGATCAGGTCGCGTACCCGATGTTCATTGCCTGGCACACCGGGCGTTTCGCAAAGACGTTTGAGCAGGTCGATGTTCAAAACTACATCCTCGTATACTGATTTGTTTTATTGACCCTACAACACCAGAAAGTCTTAACGCGCACAAATGTTTCTGGCATGTGGACAGCTAGATGTCATTGACCTCTTAGTCGTTGGGCGTTCTGGATGGTGCAGGCGTATGATTACACAATTATACGTGTATCGCGCCGTAAAAAAGCGATAGCCCTTATCTGATGAAGCTGCGATCCAGTGATTGCAAGGCTCTGACGCCATTTAACGATCTGTCCGCTTGGTGTGGTCGTGCATTTGCGTCGTAAGCGGTCGGACGCTGTCCCAAAAACCGTCGCATCGGACCGGGGTTTTCGGTAAGAACGGACTGTTATCGAGTGGTTTGATCTGTATATTCGGTTACGCACTTTTGTCGATATCGGTTAAATCCGATATGTTTTTGGACCATAGCGTTTGGCCGATCAAAGTTATTCTGCTCGCGTTATTCGCGACACAAGGATCACCACAGCTGCGTGGTGCGCAAGCTCACCCGATTGCGGTTTTTGATAGCGACTTCATCGGATCAGGATGGGCTATTTGGTCCGAATATGTTGTGCCGGTTCTACGGATTATTGTTTTTGGTATCCTCGTTTGTCTTCACGACAAACGACCATCACCACCTGATCTGGCTTGCATACGTGTCGATCTGTTTGATCGGCGTTTTTCAGACCGGCTCCGTCGGCGCAGTGTTCTTGGTCGTGACCGGCACAATACTGTTTTTCAAGCCCTCGCTGAAATCTACGATGTTGTTTAGGCCCCCAATTCTCCGGTGACCTGTCCGATAATTACGGTGTTGTTGGCTTGGCTGTTGCGATTGTCGCAAGAAAAATGTCGCTTGGGGTTTCCTGGTCGCAGAGATACCCCTCGGATGCAAAACCCGGATAAGACGGATCGTAGCCCGAGAGTTTTGACTTTGATATCATCACGTTATCTCATGTAGGGCAGGCGACAGGTTTCTGCTATTTCGTATTGTGACGTATGATCATGCCTTGGGAACTTTACGTCAAGATAGCCGGAATTTCGTCCCGCTACCCACTTATCCCCAAGAAACTGCTTTACACAACGCCCTCTTTGCATCCACCATATCTCGTAGGGGACAAGGTGATGAACACCGCCCCTAGAGCAGGCACCTAGCGTTTGGGCGCTGCCATGTCCCGGACGCCAAAGCAGTGAGGCCGAGCATATGGCATTGTCCGAGCAATACCTAGAGGCGGAAGACCTTCATCCCATTGATCTGGTGGAACACATCGCCGAGACCCATGCGTGGGAATTCGATCGCATCCATGATGACCAAATCGCCATGGCCGTAGAGGGCCAGTGGCGGACCTATTCCATCACGCTGGCCTGGTCCGGCTTTGACGAGACGCTGCGGTTGATCTGCACCTTCGATATGGAACCGCCCGCCGAACGGCTGCCCGCGATTTTCGAGACGCTGAACACGATCAACGACCGCTGCTGGGCCGGTGCATTTACGTGGTGGGACGAGCAGCAGTTGATGGTCTATCGTTATGGTCTTGTCTTGACGGGGGAACAAACGGCGGGGCCCGATCAGATCGATACGATGATCAACACCGCTGTCGCTGCATGTGAACAATACTATCCCGCGATTCAACTTGTCACCTGGGCGGATCGAACCGCGAAAGACGCGGTCGAGGTCGCGATCGGCGGTGCGTTCGGGCGCGCGTGATAAATCGGGTAAGGTGGGTTTAAACCCACCTGTCCTTTGCCTAACCTCCCGGTGTCGAAAGGGGGGATCATGATGGATCAAGACATCGCCACGCGCGGCCTTGTTTTACTGGGTTGCGGCAAGATGGGCTCGGCCATGTTGGCAGGATGGCTGACGCATGGTTTGCCATCGCAGTCCGTCTGGATCATCGATCCACATCCATCGGATTGGTTACACACGCAGCAGGTGCATCTGAATACCGACCTGCCCTCTGATCCGGCGATCGTCATCATCGCTGTAAAGCCGCAAATGATGGGCGACGCTTTGCCGGTCATGGCTGCGCTGGGCAATGGATCGACTTGTTTCGTCTCGATCGCCGCTGGAACCCCGATCGCGCATTTTGAAGATGTGCTTGGCCCGCAGACCCCGATCATTCGGGCGATGCCGAATACACCAGCGGCCGTTGGGCAGGGTATGACCGCCTTGATCGGCAATGACCAAATCACCGACAAGCACATGAACATGGCCGAGACGCTGCTGCAGGCGGTCGGCCGTACGGTGCGGCTGGAGGACGAGACGCAAATGGATGCGGTGACGGCCGTCTCGGGCTCTGGCCCGGCTTATGTCTTTCATATGATCGAGGCGATGGCGGCGGCGGGACAGGCCGAAGGCTTGTCGTCTGCTCTCGCTTTGGAATTGGCCAAGGCAACTGTTGCCGGGGCTGGTGCCCTGGCGATGACGGCGAAAGAAGATCCGACACAGCTGCGGGTGAACGTCACCTCGCCCAATGGCACGACGCAGGCCGGTCTGGATGTGTTGATGGATGAGCGTAAGGGTTTGAAGCATTTGATGAAAAACACGGTGAAAGCGGCTGCCGACAGATCCCGGGACCTGGCCCGTGGCTGAGATTTCCTTTGACGACTTTCTGAAGGTTGATGTTCGGGTCGGCACTGTCCTGCGCGCTGAACCTTACCCTGAGGCGCGCAAGCCCGCCATCAAGCTCTGGATCGATTTTGGGGACGATATCGGCGAAAAGAAGACGTCGGCCCAGATCACGGTCCACTATGCGCCTCAGGCCTTGGTCGGCCGTCAGGTGCTGGCTGTCGTGAATTTCCCGCCCCGCCAGATCGGTCGATTCATGTCCGAGGTTCTGGTGCTTGGTATGCCGGATGAAAATGGGGACGTCGTTTTGGTTGGTCCCGACAAACAGGTCCCGGAGGGAGGGCGCTTGCATTGAAAAAGTTGCTGATCACACGGGTGATTCCCGAAGCGAATATCGCTGCGGCACGTGCGCGTTTTGATGTGACGGTTCTGGATCGGACCGAAGGGTTGAGCGTGGTGGAATGTCAGGAGGCTTTGGCCACTTATGATGCGATCCTGCCAACGCTGGGTGACCAATTCGTCAAAGAAGCGTTTGCCGGAGACATTCGGTGTGGTGTGCTGGCCAATTTCGGCGTCGGGTACAATCATATCGATGTCGCGGCTGCGAAAGCCGCCGGTGTGTCCGTATCGAACACGCCGGACGTCGTGACGGATGCGACGGCCGATATCGGCATGACCTTGATCCTGTCCGCCTGTCGCCGTGCCGGTGAGGGTGAGCGGTTGGTCCGCGCAGGGAAATGGGATGGCTGGGGGCCGACGCAGATGCTGGGCACCCATGTGACCGGCAAGACCGTCGGTATCATCGGTATGGGCCGGATCGGACAGGCCGTCGCGCGCCGCTGCCACTATGGCTTTGAGATGCCTGTGATTTACTACAACCGGTCCCGGAAGGACGTGGATGTTCCAGCGCGTCAGGTGGATGGCCTACACGGTCTGATGGCGGCGGCAGATATCGTTGTCGTCACGGTGCCAGGCGGTGGTGCGAATACGCGGATGATCGATGCCAAGGCGCTGGCCGCGATGAAATCAACCGGGGTCTTTGTCAATATAGCCCGCGGTGACGTGGTCGATGAACAGGCATTGATCGATGCGCTGGCCAGCCGGTCGATCGCGGCGGCGGGTTTGGATGTTTTCGAGAGGGAACCTGTTGTGCCGGATGCGCTGACCGAGATGGAACATGTTGTTTTGCTGCCCCATTTGGGGACAGCGGCGCTGGAAGTGCGCGAGGCGATGGGGCAGATGGCGTTGGACAATATGATCGCTTGGGACGAAGGGCGTATCCTGCCGCAGGCGGTTTGAAGGTTGAGGCGATTATCGGAATGCGATCGGAGTGTCTGCGCCTTGATCCCAATGGGCCGTCAATGACAGGTCGGAGGCGCCGCTTGACAGTTCGCAGCCACCGCGCCAACCCTGCCTCATGATCGATCTGCGTCCCGTGGGGTATGTCATAGGCCTGCTCGTTGCGGCACTGGGCATCACAATGTTCGTGCCGATGGCGGCGGATATGATCGCGGGGAACGATCATTGGTTCATTTTCTTCGAAAGTGCCATCGTCAGTTTGCTGGTTGGCGGCCTGATGGCCCTCGCATGCGCGAATGGCGTGTCCGAGGGGTTATCCCTGCGGCAAACCTTTTTGCTGACTTCCCTCGTCTGGTTGACGCTGCCGGTTTTCGGTGCGTTGCCGTTTGTCCTGGGCGCGACCCAGGCCAGCATTACGGACGGCTTTTTCGAGGCGATGTCGGGGCTGACGACGACAGGGGCGACAACGTTGGAGGGGTTGCAAGCATTACCCGTCGGGCTGCAAATCTGGCGGGGTATTCTGCAATGGCTGGGCGGCGTGGGGATCGTCGTCGTGGCGATGGTGTTCTTGCCCGAGTTGCGCGTGGGCGGCATGCAAATCTTCCGGTCGGAGGGCTTCGATACGTCCGGCAAGATTCTACCCCGTGCGGGCGAGATCGCGAGCCGGATTTCCGTCATCTATGTTGGTCTGACCATCGCCTGCGTCACCGCATATTTCGCGGCAGGGATGAGTGGATTCGACGCGCTTGTGCACGCCATGACAACTGTCTCGACCGGCGGAATGGCGAATTATGACACATCTTTCGGCGCATTCGGCCCGGCTGTTCACTACGTCGCGATCACCTTCATGCTGCTTGCGGCGCTGCCGTTCGTGCGGTTCGTGCAACTTCTTGCAGGGTCGGCGCAACCGCTATTCCACGACCGGCAGATCAGGGCGTTCTTTCTGTCCATCGGGTTCAGCGCATTGTTGATAGCATCCTGGCTTTGGGGTCGGTCCGGGTCGGTCAGTGAAGGCGCGTTTCGCGATGCCTTGTTCAACGTCACCTCGATCATGACGGGCACCGGCTATGCCAGTGCCGATTACATGCGTTGGGGGACGTTCCCGGTGACGATGTTCTTTCTGATCGGTTTGATCGGAGGCTGTGCCGGGTCGACATCCTGTTCCGTGAAGGTGTTTCGTTATCAGCTGCTTTTCGCGTCGGTGAGAAGCCAGATCCGGCAAATTCATTCACCTCACGGGATCTTTACCCCCCGCTATGACGGACGCCCGGTGAGCGAGGATGTTTTGAATTCGGTTATGGCGTTTCTGGTCGCCTTCATCCTGTCTTTAGGCGCGACTGCGGTGCTGTTGGGCATGACAGGTCTGGACTTCATCACATCCGTTTCTGGCGCTGCGGCGGCCTTGGGCAATATCGGCCCCGGCTTGGGGCTAGAGATCGGCCCGGCAGGCAATTATGCCGATATCAATGATCCAGCCAAGTGGATTTTGGCCATCGCCATGCTGGTCGGGCGCTTGGAAATCATGGTCGTGCTGACAATTCTTTCGATCAAGTTCTGGCGGAACTGACGTCTACCAGCAACTGACCAGAACGGTCACATCAGCCGCCTTTCGCGTCAGCGCAACCGGAGAGATCGGGCCCGCGGGGTCCCGGGTAACCGCCGCGATCCCCTGATTGGCAAGAACGTCGACGATCTGCTGCGCGTCCAGTGAAAAGTTCACTTCTTGCGGAAGCACCTGTGTCGTACCGTCGGCGCGGGGCAAGAGCATGCCGATAACGGCCCCGCTGTCATCGAAGACAGGCCCACCGGCGTCACCCTCTTGCGGCAGGATGGATAACCGTTTGACCCTGTCATCACCGGTCAGCCCGCGGATATCGACGACCTGGCCAAAGGTCAGGGTCGGCGCACTAAGGACGCCATTGAACGGGTATCCGGCCACGGCGATCTGATCTTGCAGGCGGGGAACGGTCGTGAGGAATTCCGCGATGCCGATCGGGGCAAGGTCATCGGAAGGACGAAGGATGGTGATGCCCAATTCCTCGTCGGTGAACACGAGTTCGGCATCATGTTCGCGGTCAAAGGTGATCCGCTCGCATTGATCTATCACCGCCGGCGTCGTGACGACCGCGCCGTTATCAGAGACGAAAAAACCCGACCGTGACAGCTTTGGCTGCCGCACGGACAGTCCCGACACCATGTCGATCGCCTGATCTTCGCCCGGTGGCGTGATGTCAGGGTCGAGCACGCCATCCAGCCGCTGAAAGCTGACCTCCATCTCGTCCAGTATGCGGAGGCGACGCTGTTCATCATCCTGCGGCCATACCAGTGTGAAGCCTTTGATTTGGCCAGCCTCCAACGTCGCCATGGTATAGGAATGGATGCCGCCTCCGATGCCCTCGATGGTGAACCGGTTGCCGTCACGGCTGCGTGGCCCGTCAGGTGGTACGATATCGAGGATCTGCATCACTTCGTATAGCCCGACGAATTTGCCCTGATCACCTTTTTGGCTGATGAACAGCACCTGCGCGTCGGGAATATCGCCACTTGCGTCGAACCGGACGAACGGCGGTTGATATTCGGTAAAGCTGACGACATCGGTAGGAATTTCCATTTGGATGCCGGATGCGTCATCGCGCACCAGGCGCATGTTCATCCCGTCCAGCACGCTGTTGTATTGGTCCAGCAACATCGCCCGCTGTCTGGTGGTCAGAATACCGGTCGCCGCCTGATTGTTGGCTGTCTGCCACGCTTCCATCGCGCCACGTGTGCCGCGCCCGAACGATCCATCGATCGCGGCGTCGTAGAAACCGGCCCATTTGAGAGCCACCTGTAGTTCTTCGCGTTCTTCCCGACTTAGCGTGCGTTCCGATGCGCGCGCCTCTTGCGGTGTTTCGTCCGCCGCTTCGACAGGATCATCCGGAATCGAAGCGCCATTTTCGGAGGGGGCGGTGTCGGCAGGTGGCGTTGCTGCAGTCGCGCCGATGCCGCCGCCGATCGGCCAGAATTGTTGTTTGAAGAACTGCCCGTTTTTGACGAAACTGTCGGAGGGGATCGCGCCGCGCGACAGCAGCCGGTCCAGCGTGACCGTTGCATTTCGCTCGTCGAACGGGCCGATGAAGATGCCGTAAAACCCGTCACCCAAATAAAATCCGGCCACATCGTCCAGCCGCCGCGCGTATTCACGTGCGCGGTCCTGCGCGCCGGTCAGTGTCTGGCGTGCCTCGATCTGTACCCAAAACTGTCCTTGAGCCAAGGCAGAGGTCGCCCATAGACAGAAAAACAAGAATGTGATGATCGCCTTGATCATTGATGTCCCGATACCAATTTCGCCCCAGCAACTGACTGGCCCGCGATACGAAAAGAGGCAAGAGTTGATCCGATAAACTTTATGCAAATGCCGCATTAAGTCGCAACCCGTTGCCTAATTGACCCTGCACCCGGGCCGTCCTATTGAGCCGGTAAAGCAGATGAGGGTTAAGATGGCGGAAAAACCACGCAGTTTTCAGGAGATCATCCTGCGGCTTCAGACCTATTGGGCGGGCCGGGGCTGTGCGATCCTGCAGCCCTATGACATGGAGGTCGGGGCAGGGACGTTCCATCCGGCCACGACCTTGCGCGCCCTCGGATCAAAGCCATGGGCGGCCGCCTATGTCCAACCGTCGCGCCGTCCGACTGACGGGCGCTATGGCGAAAACCCGAACCGGCTGCAGCATTATTACCAATATCAGGTGCTGATCAAACCTTCGCCGCCTGATCTGCAGGACATCTATCTGGGGTCGCTCGAAGCTATCGGCATCGACGCCGCCATGCATGACATCCGCTTTGTCGAGGACGATTGGGAAAGCCCAACCTTGGGTGCTTGGGGCCTCGGGTGGGAGGTCTGGTGTGACGGGATGGAGGTCAGCCAGTTCACCTATTTCCAGCAGGTCGGCGGGCATGACTGCAAACCCGTCTCGGGCGAACTGACCTATGGGTTAGAGCGTCTGGCGATGTATGTTCTGGGCGTCGATCACGTGATGGACATGCCTTTCAACGATCCGCAAACGCCGATCCCGCTGACCTATGGCGATGTCTTCAAGCAAACCGAGCAGGAATATGCGCGCTGGAACTTCGACGTGGCGGATACCGAGGTTCTTCTGCAGCACTTCAAGGACGCCGAGGCCGAATGCCAGCGCATCCTGAATGAGCCGCATGATGACCCCAAAACCGGCATGCGGATTATCATGGCGCATCCGGCCTATGACCAATGCATCAAGGCGTCCCATGTCTTCAACCTGCTCGACGCGCGGGGCGTGATTTCGGTCACTGAACGGCAAGCCTATATCGGGCGGGTGCGGGCGCTGGCCAAGATGTGCGCCGATGCGTTTGTGCAGACCGAGGCCGGGGGGCAGGCCGCCTAATGGCACGTATCTTTATCTTGGGGATCCTTGTGACCGCCCTTATCGCTGGCATCGCGCTCTATTATTTTCAGGTCTACGCCTTCTACGACGAGGTGCAGGCGGACAATGCGGATGTGCGCCTGACCAGTGTCGTCACCGGCGAAGCGGAGCCGATCTTGTTTGAGAATTTCGAGGCGATTGACTCGGATTCCAGCCCCATCCGCTACCGCGCCTGTTTCACCACGCCGATCAGCCTGGCTACCCTGACCGAAACCTATGTGATCCGCGACGATGCCGAACCGCTGAATGCACCCGGATGGTTCGAGTGCTTTAATGCGGCCCAAATCGGCGCCGATCTGGACACCGAAGCTGTCGCCTTCCTTGGCGTCGCAAACATCACCTACGGCATCGATCGCCTTGTCGCCGTCTATCCCGATGGCCGCGCCTATGCCTGGCACCAGATCAACGCATGCGGCGAGGTTGTTTTCAACCGCGAGCCCGTCCCCGAAAACTGCCCCCCAGCCCCTGAAAGCCTGCAATAATGCCCGATCTTCTGATTGAACTCTTTTCCGAGGAAATTCCCGCGCGCATGCAATCCCGTGCGGCGCAGGATCTGAAAAAGCTGGTAACGGATGGGCTGGTTGAGGCGGGATTGACCTATGCGGGCGCGGCGGCGTTTTCGACGCCACGCAGGCTGGCGCTGTCGGTTGAGGGGCTGACGGCGGAAAGCAAGGCGGTGCGCGAGGAACGGCGCGGGCCGAAGGTCGGCGCGCCGGACAAGGCGGTTGAGGGGTTCCTGCGCGGGGCAGGGGTCACCCGCGAGGACCTTGAGGTGCGCGATGACAAGAAGGGTCAGGTCTACTTTGCGGTGATCGAAAAGCCAGGACGCAAGGCGGCGGATATCGTGGCCGAGGTGCTGGAAAGGACGATCCGCAACTTCCCATGGCCCAAGTCGATGCGTTGGGGGACCGGCGCGCTGAAATGGGTGCGCCCGTTGCAATCGATCCTTTGCATTCTGGCGGATGAGGCTGGGGCCGAAGTGGTGCCGCTGACCGTCGAAGGTTTCACCGCTAGTAACACGACCCGCGGCCACAGGTTCCTTGCCTCTGATCCGTTTTCTGTTGTGTCTTTCGATGATTACGAGGCGAAGCTGAAGCGCGCGCGCGTGATCCTGCGGGCCGAGGAACGGGCGGAGCTGATCTGGCAGGACGCCACCAATCAGGCCTTTGCGAATGGGCTTGAGGTGGTCGAGGATCGCGGGCTTTTGGCCGAGGTCGCGGGGCTGGTCGAATGGCCCGTCGTTCTGATGGGCAAAATCGACGATGACTTTCTGGGTCTGCCGCCCGAGGTGCTGCAGACATCCATGAAAGAACACCAGAAGTTCTTTTCGGTGAAGAACCCCAAGACGGGGCGGATCGAACGCTTTGTCACCGTCGCGAATATGGAAACCGCCGATAACGGGGCGACGATCCTCGCGGGGAACCAAAAGGTGCTGGCGGCGCGGTTGGCGGATGCGAAGTTCTTTTGGGAGAATGATTTGCGGGTCGCGCAGGCGGCGAAGATGCAGCCTTGGCTGGACTCGCTGGCGAATGTGACCTTTCACAACAAGCTGGGCAGCCAGAAGGACCGGATCGACCGGATCGCAGCGCTCGCGCGTGAGATCGCGCCGAGTGTCGGGGCCGATCCTGATCTGGCCGCGCAGGCAGCGCAGGTGGCCAAGGCCGATCTGTCGTCGGAAATGGTCTATGAATTTCCCGATCTGCAAGGGCTGATGGGGCGGTATTATGCAGAGGCCGCAGGTTTGCCCGCCGAGGTTGCGGCGACCTGCGAGGAACACTATTCGCCGCTGGGGCCGTCAGATGACGTGCCAACCGCGCCAATCTCGGTCGCCGTGGCTTTGGCGGACAAGATCGACACGTTAACCGGTTTTTGGGCGATTGATGAGAAACCCACCGGGAGCAAGGACCCATTTGCGCTGCGCAGGGCGGCGCTGGGGGTTATTCGGTTGGTTTTGGATAATAACTTGTCATTTTCATTTAAGAAATTGATGGATGATGCCTTGACCGCATTCACCGCGAATCGTCTCGAAGTGCTCCAGAATGAATTTCTCGATCCAACCGACGCACTGCTCTCACAAGTGAATGCAAAATTCATGGAATTGCCTGACCTCGATTTTAGGTCCAATGATCCTGTTGAGGTTATCAAACGGCTTGTTTCCAAACCTGAGGTGTTGGAACCAATGCTGATCGAAATGATGAAAGATCGGTTAGGGCGGCCCGAGTTCTCGATCCCTGTTACTGAGTCAATTCTCTCCTTCTTCCACGACCGCCTGAAAGTCTTCCTCCGCGACAAGGGTATTCGCCATGACATCATCGACGCTTGCATCGCGATGCCGGGGAATGATGATCTGACCTTGCTCGTCAAACGGGCGGAGGCTTTGGCCGAAACGCTTGCCACCGAGGACGGCGAAAACCTGATCCAGGGATTCAAGCGCGCGAACAATATTCTCACCCAGGCGGAAGAGGCGGATGGAGTCGAATACTCTTACGGGGCCGACGTCAAATACGCCGAGGAAGACGCCGAAAAGGCGCTTTTTGCGGCCCTTGATGCTGCAGATGCAAAGATCGCGCCGGCCATGGAAGTGGAAGATTTCAGCACGGCGATGACCGCTATGGCGGCACTTCGCGCACCGATTGATCAATTTTTCACCGATGTACAAGTGAATGCCGATAGCCAAATCCTCCGCCGTAACCGGCTTAACCTTTTGTCGCGTATTAGAAATATCTGCCTCAGCGTCGCGGATCTGGCGAAAATCGAAGGGTAGACTAAAGGTCACATATACCAGCCTATACACGTAAACGTTTTATGGCTTATGCTGCACTTGAACAATGATCGGTGCCGCAGTGCAGCAACAGACCCAATATCAGCCAATGACGCTCATCACCGCGACCGCGCCGATGAACGCGTCAGTGCATGGCGGGCGGGCGAAATGTCTGCAGCGGCTGGTGCGGTTGGACATGCCGGTGCCGGTCACCGTGGCGCTGTCTTTCGATACGGTTCACGACATCGCGAAGGGGCGCATGCCGGACATGGATTCGCTGCTGCAGCCTTTCGGGGACCAGCCGCTTTTGTCCGTCCGTCCCAGCAGTCAGGACCCGGATTGGGGTGGTCCCAGCGCGATCCTGAATATCGGGATGAATGATGCGCGCCACGCGGCGATGGCCCGACAAATGGGTGAGCATGCGGCGACGGCGCTGTATCTGCGCTTTGTCCAATCCTACGCGATCCATGTGGCACGGTTGGACCCGGAGGAGTTTTATCTGCCGGACGTGCCCGACGCCGACAGCCTGCGCGCAATGCTGGATACCTATGAAACCGAAACCGACGAGCTATTCCCGCAAGAAACGCGGGTGCAACTGTCCGAGGTGCTGCGATCCATGGCGCGTGCCTGGGACGGGACGACGGCCCGTCTGTTGCGGCAGGCGAAAGGCGCGCCCCAGGATGCCGGGCTTGGCCTTGTGGTGCAGGCCATGGCGCTGGGCGTCGGCAAAGGCGAATGCGGATCGGGGGTGATCCAGTATGTCAGCGGCGATACGGGTCTGCCACAGATCACCGGCCGTTACCTTGGCCAAAGCCAAGGGCGCGAGGCGTTGGGCGATGCCGATGGAGCGATCTATCTGACAAAGGACGCGCGCGGGCCGTCGCTGGAAGAGCTGAACCCCGATGCTTTCGAGGCATTGGTTGCCTTTGGCGATCTGTGCCGCAAGCATCTGCGCGAAGAGATGCAGATCGAATTTGCGATCGATGCGGATGGTCTGCATGTGTTGGACGCCATGCGCATCCAGCGTTCATCACGTGCAGCGGTGCGGATTGCGGTCGATCTTGCCACTGAACAGATCATTCCGCGGGAAGAGGCCGTGTTGCGGGTCGAACCTGCCGCCTTGTCCGAGATGCTGCATCGCCAGATCGATCCGCGCGCCAAACGGGATGTGATCGTGTCAGGGATCGCCGCCAGCCCCGGTGCCGCCGTGGGGCGGATCGTGCTGACTGCCGCCGAGGCGCAAGCCAGCGCGGCACGGGGTGAGCCATGCGTGCTGGTCCGGCGTGAAACGACGCCGGAAGACATTCGCGGCATGCATGCCGCTCAGGCCGTTCTGACCATGCGCGGTGGCGTCACCAGCCACGCCGCCGTGATCGGGCGTGGTCTGGGTGTGCCGTGCGTCGTGGGGGCTTCGGACCTCAGCATTGACCGTAAACATGGCCGGATCATCAGCCCCGACGGCCGGAGTTTCGCCGCCGGCGACATGATTACCGTCGACGGCACGACCGGTCAGGTTCTGGTAGGGGAGCCGCCGATGCTGGAAGCGGCGCTTGATAGTGCGTTTCAGACCCTGCTGGAATGGGCGGATGCGTTTCGCGACATCGGCGTGCGCGCGAATGCCGATACGCCTGCGGATGCGCGCACCGCCCGGAACTTCGCGGCCGAGGGGATCGGCCTCGTGCGGACGGAACATATGTTTTTCGAAGGCGATCGTCTTGGCGTGATGCGCGAGATGATCTTTGCCGAAGATGGTGATGACCGGCGGTCCGTTCTTGACCGGCTTTTGCCGATGCAACGCGCTGATTTCCAAGCGCTTTTCGAAATCATGGAGGGGCGCACCGTTTGCGTGCGCCTGTTTGACCCGCCGCTGCACGAGTTCCTGCCATCGGACAAGGCCGGGTTGCGCGATCTGGCCGAACAGCTTGCCATGCCGATCGCGGAAGTGGCTGAACGAGTCGATGCGCTAAGCGAATACAACCCAATGCTGGGCATGCGCGGCGTTCGATTGGGTATCGCTATCCCCGAAATCTATGACATGCAGGCCCGCGCGATATTCGAGGCGACGGCAGCGGTGATCAAATCCGGCATCGATATCACGGTCGAAATCATGATCCCGCTGGTCAGCGCGATGCGTGAGGTCGAATTGGTCAAGGCGCGGGTCGATGGTGCTGCGACCGCCGTAATGACGACGACCAAGACGCAGTTCGATTATCGCCTTGGCGTCATGGTCGAAACGCCGCGCGCAGCACTTCGTGCCGAAGATATCGCGGCGCATGCCGAATTCTTGTCTTTCGGGACCAATGACCTGACCCAGATGACCTATGGGTTGTCTCGCGATGATGCGGGCCGCTTTATGTCGGCATATGTGCAGCAGGGGGTCTATGCCGAGGATCCTTTTCATACGCTGGACATCGAGGGTGTGGGCGAACTGATCGCGATGGGCGCTGCGCGCGGGCGCATCGGGCGCAAAGATGTGATCCTTTCGATCTGTGGCGAACATGGCGGCAACCGCTCGGCCATTGCGTTTTGCCGGGAACATGGCTTTGACTATGTGTCCTGTTCGCCGTTTCGGGTGCCCGTTGCGCGACTCACCGCCGCACAGCTGGCGCTGCAAAGTCGGGCCAAAACCGTCACAAAGGCACCGCTTGTGACCTAAATGCGGCAATCTACACGATATTGAAGCAACAATAATGGTGTGACCCCCCGGTCTGGTTGCGAGTGCTGGGACAGTCCGGGGGTGGGGGTAGACGTGTGGGCTGCTTTCCCTTAAGGACACGCTCGCTACGCGGGGCGACCTGCAAAATTCCTGGGTGGGGAATACGGAAGATGATGAAGAATATGTTTCGCGCCGCTCTGGCGGTGGCGCTCATGCTTGGTTTTGTGTCTGCGGCTGCCGCAGATCAGGTTCTGGCCAGTCGTCTTGGCGCAGTGCTGGGACAAGAGCGTCAGGCGCTTTCTGTCGTTCCAGACAATAGACTGTCCGCATTGACCAGCTTGCCGCCGGCACCCGAACGCGGTGTATCGACCCGCAGTGGCGTGCGCTATGACCGCACATTCCTGGCGTCGCAACCCAAAGCGGACGGAGGCGCGCAGTGGCGCTGTCTGTCAGAGGCGCTGTATTTCGAAGCACGCGGTGAAACCGTGCGTGGTATGTTCGCGGTGGGCGAAGTGATCTTGAACCGGGTCGATAGCGGACTTTTCCCCGACTCGCTGTGTTCGGTCATCAATCAGGGCACAGGTCGCAAATATGCCTGTCAGTTCACCTATACCTGCGATGGTCTGGCTGAAACGATCGCCGAGCCGCGCGCATGGGACCGCGTGGGTAAAGTCGCCCGGATGTTGATGGATGGCGCGCCGCGCAATCTGACCAGCGGTGCGACCCATTATCACACCCGTGCCGTCAACCCGTCATGGGCGCGCGTTTACCCGCGCACCACGTCTATCGGTTCACATCATTTCTATCGGAAACCGACGCGGACGGCCTCGAACTGACGTCGCATCCTGCGCTTTGCGTGACGTGCCCGCCCTTGCTCTGACGTGGGTGGAGCTTTATCCAGCCCGGGTGACCTTTTGCCGCTGGACCCATGCATGACAGATGACATTCGCTTGGCCTTTGCACATCCCAGTGAACGGGCCGAGGCTAGCAGCACAACACCTTGCGACCGTATTTCGCTGCGCGACTATGTGGTCGAGGTCGAAATTGGCGCGTTCCAGCAAGAGCGCGGCAAATTGCAGCGCGTGCGCTTCAATGTCGTGGTTGAGGTCCTGCCGCTCAGCGGGCCGATCGACGACGACGTGGATCGCATCCTGTCCTATGACAAGGTGACCGAGGCGATCGGGATCGAGCTCGAGGCTGAGCGGCTCAATCTGCTTGAAACACTCGCTGCCCGCGTGGCCGAGCGTATTCTTCTTGAACCGCAGGCCGAGCGTGTTTTCGTGCGGATCGAAAAGCTGGATCGCGGTCCATTCGCCTTGGGGGTCGAGATTGTGCGTGCCCGGGACGGGATTGATCTGGCCGGGCAAGACCACGTGCCCGCCCCGCATCCCCGTGTCGTCTATATGTCCAATGATGCGATCAACGCCCCGCATATGTCCGCATGGATTGATCAACTTGCCGGGATGGATGCGCCGCTGATCATCTGTGTCGGTGCTGCGCCCGTCGCGGCCCCCCAAGCCAGCCACGCGCTTGCCCAACGCAGGATCGATCTGCTTGCGATCGAGCAGAACGCCTGGGTCCTCGCAGCCCGCGACCCGCGCTGCATGGTTGTCGGCACGCGGACCGAACTCGACTGGGCGATGAAGAACGACCAGATCTGCATCTGGGCCCCTTCCAAGATCGTGCTTGACGCGGTGGATGGCCCATCCGCCAGCCCAAGTGATGCCATGATGCTCGTTGCCTGGTTCGCTGAAGAGATCGAGGCGGCGGAACTTTTGGTGATCGGTGCGGATGCACCAAAGACTGACTGCCCCGTGCGCAGTATCGACGTCGCTGCGCGGGACCTATGAAAGACTATTATCAGCCGATCCCCCATTTCAACACCGCAAGACCCGCGGATGCGCTACCGCTTGCCGGGGGGTGGTGCTGGTTCGATCATGTCATTTTTCGCGACCGGGGCGGGCAGCATCGTATCATTGATGCCAAGGATGTGCCGGACGATGTGCTGCACCGGTTAACGGCAAGCCGCACGCCCATCGGTGCCTTGTCGATGGACCGCCCGCGCATCATGGGCATTTTGAACGTGACGCCAGACAGCTTTTCCGATGGGGGGCAGTTCGGTGACGTGACGCAGGCGACCCGGCATGCTTTGAAAATGGTCAAGAATGGCGCGGATATCATTGACATTGGCGGTGAGAGCACGCGGCCCGGTGCGGAGCCTGTGCCAGTACATGACGAAATCGCCCGCACGGTCCCGGCGATCAAGGCGATCGTGGCGCAGAGCAATGTCATGCTGTCGGTCGACACCCGCAAGGCGGCCGTCGCGCAGGCCGCGGTCGCTGCGGGGGCCGGGCTGATCAACGATGTGGCCGCAATGACCTTTGACCCCGGCATGGGTGCGATGATGGCGCAGGCGGGCTTGCCGGTCTGCCTGATGCATGCGCAGGGCGATCCTGCAACGATGCAGGCCGATCCGCGCTATGATGATGTTTTGCTGGACGTCTACGACCTTCTTGATGATCGGATCGGTGCAGCAGTCTCAGCCGGTATTTCCCGCGAATGCATCATCATCGACCCCGGCATCGGCTTTGGAAAAACGCTGCAGCATAATCTGGCATTGCTGCGCGGTCTTCCGTTGTTTCATGCGCTGGGCTGCCCGGTTCTGTTGGGTGCGTCGCGCAAACGGTTTATCGGCACTCTCGGCGCCACTGAGCAAACGCAGGACAGGATGGCCGGATCGGTGGCTGTCGCGCTGTACGCGCTGCGCCAGGGGGTGCAAATTGTCAGGGTCCACGATACATTCGAAACCAAACAGGCGTTCGACCTGGACTGGGCGATCAACAGGGCAGAGTGATCATGACACGCAGATTCTTTGGGACAGATGGAGTACGGGGTGAGGCGAATGCCTTTCCCATGACGGCTGATATGGCGCTCAAGGTCGGGGCGGCCGCTGGGCGCTATTTTCGGCGCGACGGATCCGCGGCGCATCGGGTGGTGATCGGCAAGGATACCCGGTTGTCGGGCTACATGTTCGAAAACGCGCTGACCGCCGGTCTTACCAGTACGGGGATGAACGTTTTTCTGTTGGGGCCGATCCCGACGCCAGCGGTCGGGATGCTGACGACATCATTGCGCGCCGATGTCGGCATCATGATCTCGGCCAGCCATAACCCGCACCACGACAATGGGATCAAATTCTTTGGGCCTGACGGGTTCAAACTTTCGGACGAGGCAGAGACCGAGATTGAAGCGTTGATTATGGGTGAGGTCGAACCCGCGCAGGCGCAGAATATCGGCCGAGCAAAGCGCATTGATGATGGCCGCTTTCGCTATGTGGAACGGGTCAAGGCGACGTTTCCGGCGGGCATGCGGCTGGATGGGCTGAAGGTCGTGATCGATTGTGCGAACGGCGCGGGCTACAAGGCCGCGCCCGAAGCACTATGGGAACTGGGCGCGACCGTCATTCCCATCGGTGTGGCGCCCGATGGTTTCAACATCAACGAGGGCTGCGGATCGACCAGCACCGCACTGGCAGCAGAAACGATCCTGCGAGAAGGGGCGGATGTGGGCATCTGCCTTGATGGTGACGCAGACAGGGTCATGATCCTGGATGAGACGGGGCAGGTCGCCGATGGCGATCAGGTCATGGCACTGCTTGCCAATCGATGGGCGGCGCAGGATCGTTTGAAGGGCGGCACGCTGGTGGCAACGGTCATGTCGAACCTCGGCCTGGAGCGGTTTCTGACGGGCCAGGGCCTGCGGCTCGAACGCACAGCTGTCGGCGACCGCTATGTCGTCGAGGCGATGCGCGCGAATGGCTGGAACCTGGGCGGCGAACAATCCGGCCACATCGTGATGACGGATTATGCGACGACTGGTGATGGGCTGTTGGCCGGGCTGCAGTTTCTGGCCGCGATGATCGAGACGGGGCAGCCCGCCAGCGCACTCAGCCACAACTTTGACACCGTACCGCAGATGCTGAAAAACGTGCGCTATGTTGATGGCAGCAGTCCACTGGAGGCCGAAAGCGTGCGCAAAGTGATCGCTGATGCTGAGGACCGCCTGGCCGGGAAAGGGCGCTTGTTGATCCGCAAATCAGGTACAGAACCCTTGATCCGGGTGATGGCCGAGTGCGAAGATGACGGACTGCTTGCGCAGGTCGTTGACGGAATCGTGGCCGAGGTCGAGGCTGTGGCTTAGAACAGTCGCCGCAAGCTGCGCCATTGGCTTATGGCGAGCCCGCACAGGATCAAAGCCAAGGCTGCGAAAAAACGCCATGGCAAAACCTCGTTCAGAAGCCACACGCCAAACAGCACCGACCATAGCGGCACCTGATAGTTGACTAGCGTCATAAAAACCGTCCCGGCGGTGCGGATCGTGGCGACGCGGATCAGCGCGGCCAGCGCGGTGGGGACCAGCCCCAACAGGATGATGGCGAGGGTCGGCAGGGATTCCCGCGGTGAGGGCACGCCTTCGACCAGCAACATCAACGGGATCAACGCGACGGCACCGACGCAAAGCAATATGGCGGCCATCGTGATCGGGTCGATCGGGGGGCAACGGCGGGTCATGACGCTGGAAATGGCATAGGACATCGCCGCTGCGATACAGGCAAGCTGCCCCCACGGCTCCAGCCCCGCACCGATGCGCAAAACGCCCGGGCCGATCAGAACCAACGCGCCGACAAAGCCAAGACTGACACCGATCGCATTGCGCGCGTTGAGCTTTTCATCGGTAAACATGTGGGCCAGGGGCAGCACGAACAAAGGCAGCGCCGCCATCGAAATACCGGCAAAGGCCGACGGTACGAATTGCTGCCCCCAGCTGAGCAACGCAAAGGGCAAAGCGGTGTTTAAAAGGCCGATCACGACAAGATAGCGGATCATCCGCCGGGACATGTCGGGCCACGGTCGCCGCATGACCCACATCAGGGCTAGCAGGGCCAGCGCCCCAAGGGTGGTGCGCGCGCAGGCGACGGTAAATGGCCCATAGCCGCGCAAGGCGACGGAAACGACCATGAACGTCCCACCCCAGATCAGGCCAAGTGCAGCGATCGACAGCCAATTCGCCGGGGTTGGATGGTTTACCATGATCAAATCGGTCCTTTATGCGTCGTTGCCGTTCTTGTCCCCATGCGGCGTGGAAGCCAAGCGCAGAAATGTGCGCTCCTCGCGCAGGATGAATTTTTCCCTCTGAGCGAAGGCATAGTTTTCCTGTCCGATCGGATCGGCGGCGAGCTTTTGGCGATATTCTTCATAGACCGCAAGCGACGGGATGTTGTAGATGCCGTAGGCCAGCGTCGTCGATCCTTCGTGCGGGGCAAAATAGCCGATCAAATCCGCGCCATTGCGCGGGATCGCCTGGCCCCAGTTGCGGGCATAGGTTTCGAATTGCGCCTTCTTGGTCGGGTCGATGTGGTAGCGAATGATGCAGGTCAGCATGTGGGTCCTTTCCTTATCTGTGATCAATTCAAAATATCCTATTGGTTGGCGTAAATGCTTCGACTAAGATCGAAGTATGAAAGAAGGACCACCCATCGCCCATGTCGCCAGCCTGATCGGGGATCCGGCCCGGGCCAACATGTTGACCGCCTTGCTGAGCGGGAAGGCCCTGACCGCGACCGAGCTGGCGCATGAGGCGGGGGTCAGCCAGCAAACCGCCAGCAGCCATCTGACGAAACTGCTGGACGGGGCATTGCTGCAAATGCGCAAACAGGGACGGCACAAGTATTTCGCCCTGGCGAATGCAGATGTGGCATCTGTGCTCGAGTCGCTGATGGGTCTTGCCGCATCCGACAGCGCGCCGCGCACACGCACGGGCCCCCGTGATGTGGCGATGCGCCATGCACGGGTGTGCTACAACCACCTGGCCGGAAAATGCGGTGTGCAGTTGTTCGAAAGCCTCCGCAATCGCGATTTTGTGGGCCAGGACGCTGAACAGATCACCCTGACGGATCGTGGCCGCGACTTCATGCGTGACTTCGGTATCGATATCGACGCATTGCAGGTGCAGCGCGCGCCGCTCTGCCGAACCTGTCTGGATTGGAGCGAACGGCGCACGCACCTTTCCGGATCATTGGGCCGGGCGATGCTGGCGCGGATGGAAGAACTGCGCTGGATCAAACGCGACCCCGACAGTCGGGTAATCCTATTTCAAGGCGAAGGCGCAGCGGCATTCGCGCAGACGTTCAGGATTTGACCGTCCCCTTGCGTTGTCTCACATCAAAGGCGGCGTCCGGCGCGGTGTTATGTTCGTGTCCCGCCGGAACGAAAGTCGGGTCGGAGCGTTTTGAATATAAGTAAAAACGGAAAGGAGTGTATCATGAGTAGTGGTTATCTCATTGCCGCATTGGCCCTTGCCACGATGGGTCTGGCTATCGGATTTACGATGTGGAGCAAGAAACGGACCGAAGAGCGGTTGCATAAGGACGCACCGAAGTCATCCTTGGCAAAGGATGGTCCTGGCCCGCAGCCGTTTCGCTGAATATAAAGGCCCGGTTTCCACCGGGCCTTTATGATCGGGAACGGGCCGAAACCCACCTTACTCAGGTTAATTCTTGGCCTTGTCGACCATCTTGCCGTCAGAAATCCACGGCATCATCGCCCGCAGTTTCTCGCCCACCTGTTCGATCTGGTGTTCATCGTTGATCCGACGGGTCGCCTTGAAGGATGGCTGACCTACGGCGTTTTCCTGCATAAAGTCACGCACGAATTTGCCGGTCTGAATGTCGGTCAAAACATCCTTCATCCGCTTCTTGGTTTCATCATATGGCAGGATGCGCGGGCCGCTGACATATTCGCCGTATTCGGCCGTGTTCGAGATGGAATAGTTCATGTTCGCGATCCCACCTTCGTAGATCAGGTCGACGATCAGCTTTACCTCGTGCAGGCACTCGAAATAGGCCATTTCGGGCTCGTACCCGGCCTCGACCAGTGTTTCGAAACCCATCCGGATCAGTTCGACCAGACCACCGCACAGCACGGCCTGTTCACCAAACAGGTCGGTTTCGCATTCCTGACGAAAGTTCGTTTCGATGATGCCAGAGCGCCCGCCACCGATTGCGGAACAATAGGACAGGCCAATTTCCATCGCCTTGCCCGAAGCGTCCGTGTCAACGGCCACAAGACATGGCACGCCGCCACCCTTGGTGTATTCACCGCGGACGGTGTGGCCCGGGCCCTTGGGTGCCATCATGATGACATCGACACCCGGCTTGGGTTCGATCAGACCGAAATGCACGTTCAGACCGTGGGCAAAGGCGATCGCGGCGCCCTCTTTAAGATTGTCATGCACGTATTTCTTGTAGGTTTCGGCCTGCAATTCGTCGGGCATGGTGAACATGATCAGGTCGCACCAGGCTGCGGCTTCGGCGATGCCCATGACTTTCAGGCCTTCGCCTTCGGCCTTCGCGGCCGAGGGCGATCCCTCGCGCAGGGCGACGACAAGGTTCTTGGCGCCTGAGTCGCGCAGGTTGAGGGCGTGGGCATGGCCTTGAGAGCCGTAGCCCAGAATGGCGACTTTCTTGTCTTTGATCAGGTTCACATCGCAATCGCGATCATAGTAAACGCGCATGGTTTATCCTTTCTGCTGGTTTGGTGCCGTGGTAGCGCGGAGCAGTGTATTTGGGCAGGTTGGAATTTTGAGTATTTTTCGCAAGATGATGATTGTTATGCGCAAACAGACGAATTATCCATATTCTTATGCTTGATGGTGCCGATCGCGCGATTTTGCGCCAACTACAGTCTGATCCGACCCTGACCATGCCGGAATTGGCCGACCGGGTGGGCAGCACACCTGTGCGGGTCACGCGGCGGGTGGATCGGATGATGGATGCCGGTGTGATCACCGGGCAAGAGGCGATCATCGATTGGCAGGCGCTGGGATATGCGGTGCAGGTGTCTTTGCGGATCACGCTGGACAAGACCGTCACGCGGGCATTCGACGATTTTCTGGCCGCGGCGCGGGCGGTGCCTGAGGTGTTGGAAATCCAGACCTTTCTTGGCCGCGTCGATGTACGCCTTTCCCTGATCGCAAGGGATTTGCCTGATTATCAACGGCTCTACCGCGACCGGATCCTGACGCTGCCGCATATCGCGGACATCGAGGCGCTGATGGATGTGGCCAATGTGAAATCGGATCGGACCATTCCGCTATGACCTTGGACGATATCGATTGGGCAATCGTCTCGGCGCTGCAGAAAGACGCAGCGCAACCGACGACACGATTGGCGAAGAAGTTAGGGCTGAGCCAGCCTGCCACATGGCGGCGGATCAAGCGGCTGCAAGACAGCGGCGTGATCACCGGGCGACGGCTGATGCTGGATCCGGCAAAGGTCGGCTTTGGGGTGACGGTATTTCTGGGGGTCAAGCTGGCGGCGAAGGGTCGGGTCAGTCTGGAGGACTTCGAGCGCGCGATCAGCGGCATCCCCGAGGTTCAGACCGTTGACCACGTGCTGGGCCTTTATGACTATCGGCTGAGGGTGATCGCCCGAGATCTGGCTGATTTCGAACGGGTCCTGCGGCGGCGTATCATGACCCTGCCCGGTGTCGGCGATGTCGAGGCTAATGTGCTGCTGAGCGAAGAAGGACGGCCAGGTCCGATCCCAAAGTAACTGGATGCTCATCTTTTCCGTCTATTCTTACGGCATGCAAATGAAAGGATATGTACGGCTGATGCATCGGGCGTTGCAAAGTTGGGCTGGTGTCGTGCTTGCTGCGGCACTGACGACAATGGCGGCCGTGTTGGTCGCCACTGCGCTCGCATATATTTTGTATCCGTCCGGTGCACTTGCCGACGCGATGTTCCTGACACCGATCATTACGATCACGACTGCATTTCCATTCTGTATATTTGTCTGGGCGCAGGTGCGGGACAAAATCCGTCTCAGCACCAAGCTCCAGCATCTGGTCAACCGCGATCGCCTGACCAACGTGGCCACGCGCGATTACTTTTTCCGCAGGATGGCCAGCAGGCCCAAATCGGACGGAATCATGCTGATGGTGGACATCGATCACTTCAAGCGGGTCAATGACACGTACGGCCATGTCGCCGGCGATGCCGTCATCCGTCATGTCGCGCAGATTCTGGTTGCGCAGACCCGGCGCGATGACATCGTGTGTCGTTTCGGCGGCGAGGAATTCATGGTCTTTCTGCGTGATCAGGACCTGGATGATGGTTTTGCAGTAGCCGAACGAATGCGGGCTGAAATCGCGACGGCCATGGCGAAATCCGGCGACACTCAGATCCCGGTGACAGTGTCCATTGGCGGCGCGATCAAGGAACCGGATGCGGATGTTGCTGTGGTGATCAGCGTCGCCGACGCGGCTCTTTATCAAGCGAAGCGCGACGGCCGGAACCGGACGCATTTCGCTGATCCGCGCGGGATAGAGGCAGCGCCGCAACAACGCGCAAGCTGAATCGGCCTTTGTTTCCCTGCCATGATCCGATACGCTGCAAGCCTCTGATCTGGGGAGAGTGGCAATGCATGACGGTGGTTTTTCAACGGTTGATCCGGATGGCCTGATGGAGTTTTCGGTCGTGTTCACCGACCGATCACTGAACCATATGTCCAAACGATTTCAGGGGGTGATGAACGACATCTCCGGGATGCTGAAAGAGGTCTATAAAGCCGATCACGTGGCGTTGATCCCTGGTGGCGGCACCTATGGGATGGAGGCCGTCGCCCGTCAATTCGGGCGGGATGCGCATGCCTTTATCGTCCGTAATGGCTGGTTTTCGTTCCGTTGGACGCAGATTTTCGATGCAGGCCAGTTCACTGCAAAGACGACGGTCATGAAGGCGCGGCAGGCGGGCAACGATACGCGCGCGCCCTTTGCGCCCGCCCCGATCGAGGATGTCGTCGCGGCGATCAAGGATGCGAAACCCGATGTGGTGTTCGCGCCGCACGTGGAGACATCCGCCGGGATCATCCTGCCGGATGAATACGTAACGGCGTTAGCCTCGGCCGCACATGAGGTCGGCGCGCTGATGGTGCTGGATTGCATCGCGTCCGGCTGTGCCTGGGTAGATATGAAGGCAACCGGCGTGGACGTTCTGATCTCGGCCCCGCAAAAGGGGTGGTCGTCGACGCCATCGGCCGGGTTGGTCATGATGTCTGACCGTGCGGCAGAAAGGTTGGCGGCGACGACGTCGAATTCTTTCACCGTCGACCTGAAAAAGTGGCACAACATCATGCAGACCTATGAAAATGGGGGCCACGCCTATCATGCGACGATGCCGACCGACGGGCTGTTGGCCTTCCGTGACACGATGCTGGAAACGCGGGAATTCGGGTTCGCGGCACTGAAAGAGGCGCAGTGGAAACTGGGCGATGCGGTGCGCAAGGCACTGAAAGACAAGGGCATTCGGTCGGTCGCGGCGGAAGGGTTCGGTGCGCCCGGCGTCGTGGTCAGTTATACCGATGACCCGGATATCCAGAACGGGTCGAAATTCGCGGCCGAGGGCATGCAGATTGCAGCAGGTGTACCCCTGCAATGCGACGAGCCCGATGATTTCCGTACGTTCCGGTTGGGTCTGTTCGGGTTGGACAAGCTGTATGATGTCGATGCAACGCTGGCGCGGTTGTTGCCGGTGCTGGATCGGCTGCTCTAGCCTTTTGCGCCAAGCCCCAGCTGCATCACGGCGCGTCGGATTGGGGCGATGTCATGCAGGGCGGTTATGCCCCGCGACCGGAGTTCCTGCATGAATGGATGGCCGGCGATAGAGGTTCGGTTCAGCACATCGATCCCGGTGACCCGCAGTGCGATATCGGCACGACGCGCGCGTTCATAGGCGCTCAGCATCTTTTCATTCCCCAGTCCGGCCGGGTCGTTTTGTGCCAATTCCAATAGCGTCGCCAGGTCTTTCAATGACATGTTCAGGCCCTGCGCGCCGATTGGTGGCATCACATGCGCCGCCTCGGCGACCAGAGCTGTACGTTGCGCAGTCAGCGCCTTTGCGGTTTGGCTGATGATCGGCCAAATGGTGCGCTTGCTGGCCAGTTTCAATGGCCCGTAATGATAGGCCGCGCGTTCGTTGGCCGCGGCTTCAAAGTCTTCATCCGGTAGGGCAGCCAAACGCTGCGCCTCGGCCCCATGTTCCATCCAGACAAGGGCGGAACAGGGCTCGCCGTTGTAATCGGGCAGGGGCACCAGCGTGAACGGACCGCCGGAATTGTGAATTTCGGTCGAGATGTTTTGATGCGGCGCATCGTGTGTGAGGGCGCAGGTGACCGCTTTTTGCCCGTAACGTCGGGTGCGCACCCCAATACCGGCGGCCTGCCGCACCGGCGATGATCGCCCATCGGCGCCGATCACCAAACGGGTCTGTATTCGGCTGCCATCGGTCAGCGTCACGATAGCCGTCTCAAGCCGGGGCAGCATGGCCGAAAAACCGACGCCGGGGCGAAAATCGACGTTCCGCAACGCATCCAACCGCCCGACCATCTCGCGACGGAGCAGCCAGTTGGGCAGATTCCAGCCAAAGGGCTTGTCCGAGATATCGCTGGCGTTGAAGTCGCGGATGACTGGCGGGTTTGCCGCCGCATCCATCATACGCATGACTTGCAAAGGTGTCGCATGTTTGGCAAGACGCGGCCACAAACCGGCGGTTTCAAGAAATCTCTGCGCAGGTTGCAGGAACGCCGTCGTGCGCAGATCCGCCCCGTCTGCATCCCGTTCCATCACCGGCGGCGTCGGATCGACGATGACTACATCGAACCCCGCAGCCCCAAACGCCGCTGCGGCGGTCAACCCGGCGACACCGCCGCCAGAGATCAGAATATCGGTCTTGGTCCGTTGCATATCAACGACATAAGCGGGTCTATTGCCGTGGAAAAGGTCTAGCGCACGGCCTGCGACAAGAAAGCCGCGAGATCATCGGTGTGATGGTGGATATGGTCGTCATACGCGCCGACAGGATGCACATGCACTGTGCGCATGCCCATGGCAAACGGCACGGCGAGATTGCGCGCCTCATCCTCGAACATGGCGGCCTTTTTCGTGACGACGCCGTCTTTTGTAAACACGGCGGAAAAGGCATCCTGCGTCGGTTTCGGTTTGAACGCGGCGTGTTCGACCCCGTAGACTGCATCGAACAACCGCGTCAGGCCACGCGCGGCGAGAACCCGTTTCGCGTGATTTTCCGATCCGTTGGTATACACGATGCGGCGGCCTGGTAGGGCTTTGATTGCATTGATCAAATGCGGATCGGGGGCCAGGTGCGAGATATCGATATCATGCACGTCGGCCAGAAAGTCATGCGGGTCGATATCGTGTTCGACCATTAGCCCGGCAAGCGTGGATCCATGCGTTTCCCAATAGTCGATGGCAAGCCGCCGCGCGCCAGGTTCATCCAGCCCGGTCAGTCGCATGACATAGGCGGCAAACCGAATATCCATCAGCCCGAACAGGTCCGCCGAGGGCGGATAGAGCGTGTTGTCGAGGTCGAAAACCCAGGTGTCGATATGTACGAAATGCTGCGCGACCATGGCCGGACCCTAGGTGTGGGCGGGGCCGTGCGCAATGTCTTTGGCTTGATCCACCAGCCGGGACAGGCGTAAGATCAAGAGGTTAACAGAAAGCAACCCATGCAAGACCAGCGCAATTCCCAAAAAGACGCCTATGCCCTTATCCTCGAGGCGATCGATAGCCACGTCTACACGCCCGGTGACAGGCTGGTCGAAAGCGAATTGGCCGAGCGCTTTGGCGTGTCTCGCACGCCCATCCGTGAGGCCCTGCAGCGGCTTGAGACGCAATCGCTTTTGACCCGCGACGGGCGGTCGCTGATCGTCGCCTCGCTGGATCATTCGCAATTATCCGAACTTTACGTGGTGCGCGGCGAGCTTGAAGGGCTGGCCGCCCGACTTGCCGCCCGCCACGCGACGCCGGAAGAGGTGAAAGTGCTGCGCGACATGCTGGAGGATGATCGCAAGCTGGTGGACGACCCCGCGGCACTGAGCCGTGCAAACCGCCGGTTTCACAAGCAGATTCACCTCGCGTCCCATAATCGTTTTCTCGTGCAGCAGCTTGATCTTGTTCACCGGTCCATGGCGCTTCTCGCCACGACATCGCTTGCGGCGGAGGGTCGTGGCGAAGGTACGTTGGAAGAACATGCCAAGATTGTCACCGCGATCGAGGCCGGGGATGGCGATGCGGCCGACCAGGCGTTGCGCGATCACATCTCTGAGGCGTTTGTGACCCGCCTGAAACTGGACGCAGCGGCGGTCGAAGCGGCGGAATGATTGCGCCAACCTTTGGGTAGCAAGACCCCGTGTGCCGTCTTGTCCCAATAGAACGGCCGCGCCGCCAATTCATAGATGCCTTTGTACGCTGCGATTGCAGCGAGCGGAAAATAGAATTGCAGGCTGAGCGCCCATGGGATCAGCCATGACTTTCCCGCCTTGCGGGCGCCAATCGCGGCGCAGGCAAAGCGCACCAGTTCAGACACGACGAACAACCCGACGATCGCCCAAAATATGCCCTTCGGCACCATATTTCCGAGCGGATGTTGCACACCGAACGGGATGATCCAAAAGCTCCACAAGAGCGGGGCGAGCAGGAATTGCGACAACGTGCCCAGCAGTAATAATTGCAGTCCCCAAAAGCGCCACGCGCCCAGATCCCGCCATAGCTTGTAAGGATTGCGCATATGCACACCATAGGTGATCGCATAGCCTTTCAACCAGCGTGACCGTTGTTTGATCCATGGCCAAGTGCGCCCGTTCGCCTCTTCCTCGGTCGTGGTGTCGATCAATGCGGTCCGATAGCCGTGACGGGCAAGCCGCACCCCAAGGTCGGCGTCTTCGGTGACGTTGTGGGCATCCCAACCGCCGAGTTTCTCCAATACATCGCGCCGGAAAAACAGGGTCGTGCCACCCAGGGGGATGACCAGGCCAAGCCGCTGCAATCCCGGCAGCACCACCCGAAACCAGGTGGCGTATTCAAGGCTGAAACAACGGGTAAGCCAGTTCACGCGGCTGTTGTAGTAATCAAGCGTTCCCTGAAGACATGCGGTCTGGGGTCCGGCATTGGCAAAGTGATGTGCGACCTTGTGCAACTGATCCGGTGCTGGCGCATCTTCGGCGTCCCAGATTCCGATGATGCTGCCGCGCGCGAAATCAAGCGCATAATTCATGGCGCGCGGTTTGGTTTTTATGGTGCCCTTGGGTACGACAACCGGCCGCATCCACGTGGGCAGGATCGTCCTGCCCAATGTCGTTCGGGTCGTCACATCGTCGGATTCCAGAACGATGATCACGTCCAGCAATTCACGCGGATAGTCGAGCGCCTTTAGCCGGGTGAGCAAATGGTCCGCGATAGCGGTTTCGTTGTAAAGCGGCACCAGCATCGTGATGACGGGCAGCCGAACCGGTGTGACATCGTGTTGTTGTGGCGGTGGTTTTCGCAGGCTCATCCAAATGATCGTAGCCTTGAGCGCCGTGTCGCAGGCGAGGATCAGGATGGTCCAAAGGGCAAGTGCGCCAAACAAGGCCGCGGGGGCCTGCCACATCGTCACCGCCGACAGGGCAACGACAATGGCGCCGACGAAAGCGGCCCTGCGATGGTTCCAGCTGCGACAGCTTTCGGTCGGGGCGGTCCGCGCCTCTGCCTTGTCGACCAGTGTCGGACCGCAAAGCGCATTGATTGTCCGGATCAACTGCTCTTCGGTCGTCAGCGCCATCCGGTGCCGCCCGAAACAGGCCTGCAACTCTGGTTCGAAATTGACGAATTTCTCTGGCCGGGTGGTGAGGATGATGGTCGTGCCGCCGATCTGCCGCCATGGCATCAATCCCGTCCGCAGACAGTGCTGCGCCCCGAACCGCCGGATCAGGGCGATGTCGGGCGGTTGGCAGGTCGGATCGATCCGTTGCGCGCCCGCTTGCTCTGCCAGGATCGTGGCGATGGAAAGCTGTGAAACACCGAAACGGCGACAGTAAATGTCGGCAAGCGATACGCCGCGTTTGCCGGCATCGTGCTCGGCTGCGCAGGCCATGTCGTACGAGATATGGGCCCCTTGCAAAAGCCCGCGGCTGAGCGGGTCTTGTGGCCCACCTTCGCCCGCTGCCTTGTTGTCCGTGCTGATCAGTTGCATTTCACCCTCGCCACGTCGTTCGAGACCATGGCGGAACGGGGTTAATGGCCGGTTAAGCCTATGTTTCGCCTAGGGATTGCTTTGATCGGCCATCGCCTGCGAGAACCTTTCGAACAGATAATAGCTGTCCTGCGGGCCGGGGCTTGCCTCGGGGTGGTATTGCACGCTGAAAACTGGCTTGTCCTTTAGTCGGATACCGCAATTCGATCCGTCGAAAAGCGATACATGTGTTTCGGCGACACCGTCGGGCAGAGTCTGGCTGTCGACCGTAAACCCGTGATTCATCGACGTGATTTCGACTTTTCCGGTTTCCATGTCCTTTACGGGGTGGTTTGCGCCGTGATGGCCGTGGTTCATCTTGATCGTTTTTGCACCCAACGCCAGCGCAAGCATCTGGTGACCAAGGCAGATGCCGAAAACGGGGATATCTTTGCGTAAAACCTCTTTGATCATCGGCACCGCATAAGCGCCTGTCGCCGCCGGGTCACCGGGGCCGTTGGAGAGAAACAGACCATCGGGATCGTGCGCCATGACCTCATCCGCAGTCGCGGTCGCGGGCAGGACCGTAACGTCGCAACCCGCACTGGCCAGGCAACGCAGGATGTTGCGTTTGGCCCCGTAGTCAATGGCGACGACTTTGTGTTTCGGATCGTCCTGTTTGGGATATCCATCGGGCCAGGCCCATCGCATTTCGTTCCAGCGATAGGATTGGGCGCAGGTGACGTCCTTAGCCAGATCGAGCCCCTCAAGCCCTTGAAATGCCCGGGCTTTGGCGACCAGCGCCTCGATATCGAAATTGCCTTCGGGGTCGTGGGACAGCGCGACGTGAGGGGCCCCCTGCTGCCGGATGGCGCGTGTCAGCCTGCGGGTGTCGACGCCGCCCATGCCGATGCGGTTGCGGCTGGCCAGCCACGTCGTCAGCTCTTCCGTCGCGCGCCAGTTCGACGCCAGTGTCGGATCCCATTTGACGACCATACCCGCCGCGAAAGGATCGGTGGTTTCGTCATCTTCCGGATTGACGCCCGTGTTGCCGATATGGGGGAAGGTGAAGGTCACGACCTGGCCCGCATACGAGGGGTCGGTCATGATTTCTTGGTAGCCTGTCATCGCGGTGTTGAAACAAAGCTCTGCCACGGTTTCGCCGGTCGCGCCAAAGCCGTTGCCGTAGAAAAGCGTGCCATCCGCCAGTGCCAGACATGCCGTTGGTTTCTGCGCCATTTTTCTTTCCCCGCTGCGGCCAAATTGGGCCGGGTTTAAGGGGCCATGACGGTGTGGTCAAGCCTTGGAAATAAGGGCCATGACGTTACGCGACCCCGCCTTGTCACATGGCGCCGCAACCGCTAGGCTGACTGCCTGAGATCGGGTCAGAACGGGACAATTTCATGGAAATGCGCGAGCGGGTCAATGCGGCCCTGAAGGATGCGATGCGGTCGAAAGAGGCGGACCGTTTGTCGACCTTGCGGCTGATCAACGCGGCCATAAAAGACAAGGATATCGCGATGCGCGGCGGAGAAGAGGACGCTGGTGTTTCCGATGCCGACGTGACCGCGATCATGAGTCGGATGGTCAAGCAGCGCCAGGAAAGCGCCCGCGCCTACGAAGAGGGCGGGCGGTTGGAACTGGCCGAGAAAGAACGCCTTGAAATCAAGGTGATAGAGGAATTTCTGCCCAAGCAGCTGAGCGAGGACGAAGCCGCGCAAGCCGTGGATGATGCCATTGCCACGGTCGGGGCCGAGAGCATTCGGGACATGGGCAAGGTGATGGGTGTTCTTAAGGAGAAATACACCGGCCAGATGGATTTTGGGAAGGCTGGTCCGCTGGTCAAATCCAAACTTGGTTAACGGCTGAAAACGTCCGTTTTCGCGATCGGAATTCTGTCGGAAAACCATCGGAATTCCATCGGACCTTCGCGTGCGGTCCGGTAAGAGCTTTGAAAGGTTAACGCGGCCCGATCCCATCGATATCGGCGACTGCATGCACCATTGCTGTCCGAAAAAGATCAAAGCGCTTGGTCTGTCGCGGTGCCGCAATAAAGGCGAGGTTGAGCGGCAGGCTTTCCGCCCGCCAATGGGGTAGGACGTCGATCAACGCCCCCGCCGCGAGCGCATCGGCCACCAGCCATTTCGGCATCACCGCAAAGCCGATACCGGACAGTGCCGCCTGCTGGGCGAGGAAGATATTGTCGGTTGTGATCGCGATGGGTGGGATGACCGTAACGGCGGGCTGATCAATGTGTTCCAACCGGATGCGCGCGCCGTCGAACGGCGTTATGGCAGCGCAGGGCAGCGCGTCGAGGTCCGCAGGCGCGCGGATCGTTTTGCCCTTTAGCAATGCAGGCGCTGCGACGACAAGCCGTTCGATTTTTCCCAATGTTTGCAGGACTAAAGTGTCGTCCGGCACCGGGCCGATCCTGATCCAGAGATCGCAGCCGATCTCAGTGAAACGGATCGGGTTATCATCCAGAAGCCAGCTTAAGCGGACTTGGGGATGCGCCTCTTGAAAGGCGATTGCCGCGCGGGCCAGATGCATCTGACCCAAGGCGACAGGCGCCACAACCTTGAGCGGCCCGCTGACGTCATCATCGCGCATCTTTTCCACGAGGCGATCCCACGCGGCCAACAGCAAATAGGCGTCTTGCAGGCAGGTCTGCCCCGCTTCGGTCAGGGCGAGCGCATGAGTGCTGCGGCGGATCAACGGGATGCCAAGTTGCGCCTCTAGTGTAGCGAGTTGCCGACTGGCGGAAGCCTGCGAGATATCCTGATCCCGTGCCGCGGCACTGATCGACCCGCGGGCCGCGATGCGGGTGAAGTTGCTGAGGAGAGTCAGGCGGTCAATCGGGTTGCTCATACGGCAGGTGTATAGCTGAAGTGCAGCTTATCCGTCTACCGTATGAGATGGAACAGGGTCATCTTACCACCCATCGCAATGACGAGGAGCAAGACGATGGAGACCTTTACCTTTTCCGATGGCCGCACAGTGAACCGGATGGGCTATGGCGCGATGCGTTTGACCGGACAGCCCGGCAATTTCGGCCCTTATGAAGACTGGGATCAGGGGGTGGCGCTCTTGCGCCGTGCGGCGGATCTGGGTGTCCAGTTTTTCGACACCGCCCGGTCCTATGGACCGCAGACTGCGGATCGGATCGTGGGCGAGGCGCTGGAAGGCCGCGATGTGTTTCTGGCGACGAAGGGCGGGATCGATAAGCTCAGCCCGACCGAGATGAAGGTGGACGGATCACGCGACACGCTGCTGCGGCAGGTGGATGATGCGCTGATCAATCTGCGGCGGGACCAGGTGGACCTGTTTCAGTTGCATCGGGTGGATCCGGAAGTGCCGATCGAAAAATCCATTGCCGCTTTGGCCGAGGCGCAGGCCGAGGGTCGGATCGCCCATATCGGGCTGTCGAACGTCACACGCGATCAACTGGATCGTGCGTTGGATGTGGCCCCGATCGTATCGGTTCAGAACCGGTTCAACATGGCCGAGGACGGGCAGGGCGATCTTGTCGATTTCACGGCTGCAAAGGGGATCGCATTCATTCCCTATGGTCCGTTGGGCGCGCATCCGATGCAGCAGGGGGCGAAACTGCCCGCGCGGGCAGCTTTGGACTGGCTGCTGAACCGGTCGCCGAATATCATCGTGATCCCGGGGACGACCTCGATTGCGCATTTGGAGGAGAACGTGGGGTGAGTGGGCCTAGCCCCGCAGCGCCCGTTTTAGGTCATCATAAAGCGCCAACCTTTCGCCTGCGTCGAGGAAAGCGCCGATTTCGACCTCGCGGTCACCGCCCCGCAGGGTGATGTAGTTTTCGACCGGCCCGCCCTTGGGGTGCAGGTGGACGGTGATCCAGTACCTGTTGGCCTCCCACTCCTGCGTGTCGCCTTTGGGGTTGTGACGGGTCAGGTGGGCCTTGGTTTCGTCCACCGTCAGTTCTTCGAGCACTTCGCCCCGCTTGTAACTGACATCGAGGGCGAACCAGAGGCCGCCGATCATCAACAAAAAGAAGGGCAGGAGGCCCCAGAGGATCGCGGTTCCGAGAAGTGTGATCAGCGGCAGCGACACAAGCGCCGCCGTCGCGCCCATGAACAGCACAAAGTCTTTGCGCAGCAGCGAACGATAGGGCCAGAGACTGAGCTGCCAGTCATGCGTTTGCGCGGTGGGTTCAGGCGACCATTCGTAGGGCATGGTGCGGTTCTAACTTTTTGGGCGGGCCGCGCCAAGGGAACGGATGTCGCGGGGCCTTGTAACCACCCCGCATTCGCCTGATGTAGAGAGGTGGAGGTGTTTGTCATGGCACGACCGAAAGTCGTTATCATCGGTGCAGGATTTGGCGGCTTGGCCGCTGCGAAGGCATTGAAGCGCGCACCGGTCGATATCGAGATTGTGGATCGCCGGAACTATCATCTGTTTCAGCCGCTTCTGTATCAGGTGGCGACCGCCGATCTATCGCCTGCAGACATCGCCTGGCCCATTCGCAGCATCTTTTCCCGGCAGAAGAATGTGGCTGTGACCTTGGCTGAGGTGCAGGGTGTCGATCTGGAGGCGCAGCAAGTGCTAAGTGCCGCTGGCCCGATCGACTATGATCATCTGATCGTCGCGACCGGCGCGCAGCATGCCTATTTCGGCAATGATCATTGGGAAGAACATGCGCCGGGGCTGAAGCGGTTGGTGGATGCGACCGAAATCCGTCGTCGCATTCTGATGGCCTTTGAACGCGCCGAGTTGGCACAGGACCCGGAGGCGCAGGCGCGCGAGTTGACCTTTGTCGTGGTTGGGGCGGGGCCGACGGGGGTCGAAATGGCGGGCGCGATCGCGGAATTGGCGCAT
Source organism: Yoonia sp. 2307UL14-13 (assembly GCF_037572755.1). Lineage (NCBI taxonomy): Bacteria > Pseudomonadati > Pseudomonadota > Alphaproteobacteria > Rhodobacterales > Paracoccaceae > Yoonia > Yoonia sp. 2307UL14-13. The sequence goes on from NZ_JBBIFZ010000001.1 coordinate 258,832, forward strand.
TTCACGCTCGCCCGCGATTTCCGCCGCATCCGGTCACGCGATGCGCGGGTGATTTTGGTGGAGGCCGGGGACAGGGTGTTGTCGCCGTTTCCCGAGGATTTGTCTGCCAAGGCACGCGCTTCGTTGGAGAAGCTGGGGGTCGAGGTTTGGACCGGGGTAACGGTAGAGGATATCTCAACGGAGGGTGTGCAGACCTCGGACGGATTTGTGCCGTCAGCGACGGTGATTTGGGGTGCGGGTGTCGCGGTGAAGCATCTGGAGGCTTGGCTGGGTGTTGAGATCGACCGGGCAGGGCGCGCTATGGTTGGGCCGGATTTGACGGTGCCGGGGCATCCGGACGTGTTCGTGATCGGGGATGCCGCGAAGATGCCATGGGCGGATGGCAAGGATGTGCCGGGCATTGCGCCTGCGGCGAAGCAGGCAGGAGCCTATGTGGCGGATGTGATTGCGGCACAGGTGGCGGGGCGCGCGCGTCCGGGGCCGTTTCGGTATCGCCATGTGGGCAATCTGGCGACGATTGGCCGTCATGCCGCGGTGATCGATTTTGGCCGGGTGAAGCTGTCGGGCTTTGTCGCCTGGTGGCTATGGGGGGTCGCCCATATCTATTTTCTGATCGGTGTGCGGCAGCCCCTGATAGTGGCGGTCAGCTGGTTTTGGTCGTATGTGACGTATTCGAAGGGGGCCCGGTTGATTACGGGGCGGCCGGTGCAATCATCAAAGCAGCATCCGCCCCAGACTTGATCCGGGGCACTACACTTTCATGCGATGAGGTTTCGGGTCGGGTGTATCCCCGGTCCCGCGCTATGGTGGATGAGTTCCACTATGTATCAGCGTATTTGAGGGTGATGCAGCTTATTCCCCCAAGCGCGGGTTCTCACTGAAATGTACCGGCACGATCACGGCCCTTTGCCATAGTCGGGAATACACGAAGCGCCCCAAAATTCGCAGCTTCGCCGCCAAACGGCGAAACGGCCGCAAGAGTTCGCGCTTGATTTTATTCCACCCGAAAGGCATCCGTATCTTCGCTGCCGGTCTGACCGGCTCGGCGCGGGGAATGGTCGTTTTTGCAGCGGCTTTGGGAAGAAATCCCGATACGACTGCGTGGCTTGATTGCGTGCAAACCGCAGGATGCAGTTGGCGATAGTCGAGACCAAGAAAGTCCGGGTCTTCGACGCTGAACATCTGTCTGTCGACCGGTGCTGTGACGGTTCGTGTTTCTGATAGCAACCTTTCGGCACGTTGTCTTGAAATCAGATAACCTGCTGTACTGTGCAGGTCGGACACCGGTCGGGATAGTCGGAACCCTTCCGGCGAGATAGTTCGAAAATTTGCGTGAAGCGCAGTGACTTCGGAGGTATCGATCTTGATACATGCGACATTTTTCGGGATCCATGCGTCGCTGTTTAAAAACTGACCAATATCGGTTGATAACTTGACGTCGTCCTCGAGGACTATGCTGTATTCGTGATGAGACGCGCAGATCATACGCCAGACTTTTCTATGGCTAAGCAAGCAGGCGATCTCGGGCATCGTCATGTGCCATTTCTCTTTCGCCCGGGTCGATAGGGGCGGTATGTCGGCCGAGGCGAGTGTTTTGCCGTCGACGGCCTCGACTCTGATCGCATTCACGCCAAGCTGTTCGAACTGCTGTTCCATATGTTGGCGCCGGAGTGCCGAGCGTGCGAGATTAATATAATAGCACGAAATCGGATGCATGAATTCTTCATCTATATCGACGGAAGGCGACCTTGCGGGCCGCCTTCGTTATTCTTCGGTATTTCGGTATTGTCTGTCAATGAGACGGTTGCTTGTCCCAGTCTTCCTGCTTGGGCAGGGTTTCGAATGTATGCTCGGGCGGTGGGGATGGCAGTGTCCATTCCAGCGTGTCGGCATATTCGTTCCATGGGTTGTTCTCGGTCACACGCTTGCCTTTCAGTAGCGTGTAGAAAAGCACACCGATGAAGAACAGGAACGATGCGAAAGACAGGAAAGCGCCGAGGCTTGATACGTAGTTCCACGTCGCGAAGGCGTCGGGATAGTCGATATAGCGCCGTGGCATACCCTGCCGCCCGAGGAAGTGCTGTGGGAAGAAGGTGATGTTGGCACCGATGAACATGGCCCAAAAGTGCAGCTTACCCGCCCATTCGGGATACATGCGGCCCGACATCTTGGGCAGGTAGAAGTAGATCCCTGCGAAGATGGCGAACACCGCGCCCAGCGACATCACATAGTGGAAGTGGGCGACGACATAGTACGTGTCGTGATACACCCGGTCGACGGCGGCCTGTGACAGCACGATGCCCGTGACCCCACCGACGGTGAAGAGGAACAGGAAGCCGAAGGCCCAGAGCATGGGTGTCTTGAATTCGACCGAGCCGCCCCACATCGTTGCGATCCAGCTGAAGATCTTAACACCCGTCGGCACCGCGATGACCATCGTCGCCAGCATGAAGTAGGACTGCTGCGTCAGCGACATACCCACAGTATACATGTGGTGCGCCCAGACGACGAAACCCAGCACACCGATCGCGACCATCGCGTAGACCATCGGCAGGTAGCCGAAAATCGGCTTGCGGCTGAACGTGGCGATCACGTGGCTGATGATGCCGAAGCCGGGGATGATGATGATGTAAACCTCGGGGTGGCCGAAGAACCACAGGATGTGCTGATACAGGATCGGGTCACCGCCACCTTCGGGCTGGAAGAAGGTCGTGCCGAAATTCCGGTCGGTCAGCAGCATGGTGATCGCGCCGGCCAGAACGGGCAGGGCGAGAAGGATCAGCCATGCGGTCACAAAGATCGACCATGCGAAAAGCGGCACCTTGTGCAGCGTCATGCCGGGCGCGCGCATGTTCAGGAAGGTGGTGATCATGTTGATCGCGCCGAGGATCGAGGACGCGCCGGACAGGTGCACCGCGAAGATGGCGAGGTCCATGGACATCCCGCCTTCGGACGTGGACAGCGGCGGGTAAAGCACCCAGCCGACGCCCGAGCCCAGCTGACCATTGCCGCCGGGGGCCAGCATGGAGGCCACGCCGAGCGATGCACCGGCTACGAACATCCAGAAAGACAGGTTGTTCAGGCGCGGGAACGCCATGTCGGGCGCACCGATCTGCAATGGCATGAAGTAGTTGCCAAAGCCACCGAACAGCGCAGGGATGACGACAAAGAACATCATCAGAACGCCGTGATAGGTGATCATGACGTTCCAGAGGTGCCCGTTCGGCGTACATTCACCCGGTGCGGCGGCAAAGAACCGTGCCCCTTCAGCGCACATGTACTGCACGCCGGGATTCATGAGTTCCATCCGCATGTAGACGGTGAAGGCCACCGAGATGAAACCAAGTACACCGGCCACCCAGAGGTAGAGAATACCGATGTCTTTATGATTGGTGGACATGAACCAGCGGGTGAAGAACCCGCGTTCGTCGTGATGCTCTTCGCCGTGGATGGCTGCGTCTGCCATGTGGCTCTCCCTCGTGATGGCTACATTGGGATCGTCCGTGGACGGATTCCCATCTTTGCGACGCTTCTAGCCACTCGCCCGTGCGGGGGCAACAAAGGATGCTGATTTTGCGCTGGGTTAAATTGGCGCAGGTTTGCGACCCTTGTCAGGTCGCGGGGGACCTGCTTTGTTGCCTGCAGGCGATTGAAAGGATTGGCTTTTGGCGCAGGACGAACCGGCCTTCACCATTGGTATCGAAGAAGAATATCTGCTGGTGGATCGCCAGACAGGGGCGTTGGCCGCGGCACCGGATGCATTGATGGACGCTTGCAAGACCGATCTGGAGGGCAAGGTCAGCCCGGAATTCCTGGAATGCCAGATCGAGATCGGGACGGGCGTTTGCGCGACCATCGCCGAGGCGCGGGCCGATTTGCAGCATTTGCGCCGCACTGTGGCGCGGCATGCCGCCGATCATGGCTTGGCCCCGATTGCGGCTTCGTGCCACCCGTTTGGGGACTGGAAAGATCAGCATCATACCGACAAGGACCGTTATAAGGCTCTTTACCGCGATCTGGCGGGTGTCGCGCGCCGTATGCTGATTTGCGGGATGCATGTCCATGTAGGTATTCCGGACAAGGACATGCGGATCGATTTAGTCAATCAGCTCAAATACTTCTTGCCGCATCTTCATGCGTTGTCGACGTCTTCGCCTTATTGGCAGGGCCAGGATACGGGGCTGCATTCCTATCGCCTGAGCGTCTTTGACAATCTTCCCCGCACCGGTCTGCCGCCGCAGATGACGAATTGGGCCGATTTCGCATCGACCGTCGAGACGCTGATTGATCTGGACTTGATCGAGGACAGTTCGAAAATCTGGTGGGATCTGCGCCCATCGGCACGCTTCCCGACGATCGAGTTTCGCATTTGTGACGTGACCCCGCGGCTGGAGGATACGCTGACCCTGGCCGCGTTGATCCAGTGCCTGACCCGGATGGTATGGCGCTTGGGGCAGGATGGTGATGGCTGGCGTGTGATCGATAACTTCATGATCAGCGAAAACCGCTGGCGCGCGCAAAGGTACGGCGTGACCGAGGGGCAGATCGATTTCGGGCGGAAAGAGCTGATTTCGTTTGAGACGGCCATCGATGATTTGCTGGGCCTGATTGCCGAGGATGCCGAAGCGCTGGATTGCGTGGCCGAGGTCGGCGCCGCCCGGCGCATTGTGGCGGAAGGCAGCAGTGCGGATCGTCAGCGCGCGGTGCGGTACAAGGCGCTTGAGACGGGTGAAAGCGACCACGCTGCATTGCAGGCCGTGGTCGCATCATTGGTTGCGGAGTTTCATGAGGGGTTGGCGGATAGCTGACAGTCGTCGAGCCTTGTTGTCCCTGTGATCTATGCCTGGAATTCGGGGCGCTGCCCGGTCATAGCCTGATGAACACCTCGGCCAGCGCGATGAACAGCGGGATACTGAGAATGGCGATTGGCGTGCCCAGCCCCGTGGACGTGCCGACATAGGCCGAGGAATTCGCCTCGGGCAAGGCGGCCCGGATCGTGGGCGGGCCGGAGATGTCCGAGCTTGACGCCGCCATTACCGCGAGCAGGATAACGCCACCTGCAGAGAAACCGGTCAGTTCGTGGGCGATCATGCCGACGCCGAACCCCAGCAGGCCATGCAGGATCGGGGCGGTGATCCCGTAGAGGATATAGGCATGCGCGACCTTGCGCAGTTCGGCGAAGCGTGCCCAGGCCTCCATCCCCATGATCAGCATCAGGATCGACAGGAGGCCGCGGAAGAGCGGTTCGTAGAAGCTGGCATAGACGGTTTCGGGCCGCGCGAGGATGCCAAGGGCGAGGCCGGCCAGAAGGGCCGAGATGGCGGGGCTGCGCAGTGTCTCGACAAGGATGTCGCGGATCATGTTTGTGTCTTCAGCAGGTGCCCGGCGTGGGCCGCCAGCGGTCATCGTGCCACCTGCATTGATGGTCACGTTCGTTGCGGTTTTCCGCGCTGCACTGAGTTTCGCCATGGTGATGGCTGTGACTAGCGCGGCGATGTCCATGAAGGGGTAAAGCGCGCCGATGAAACCTTCGTAGGCGACCCCTTCGTCATCGAGGATCGCCATACCAGCAGCGAGGGTGGAGGCCGACACAGCGCCGAAGAGGCCTGCAGTGGCCAGACCGTCGATCTCTGACACGCCCTTCAGCCGCGCCAGCGTGCGGCTGCCGATCAGGACAATGCCGATCCCGACCAGGCAGGCGCCGATCCCCGGCACGAGGAGTGACATCAGGTCCGCGTCGCGAATTGAGATGCCGGCATTCATCCCGACCTTCAGCAAAAGGACGATGACGATGAATTTGTAGACCGGCTCTGGCACCTCGAAGCGGCTACCGAGGGCCGCCAACATCATCCCAGCGATCAGGAATGACAGCGTGGGCTTTTGCATTTGTTCGAGGATCGTCGTCGCGATGGTGGCGAGAATGTCCATGGCCGGGCTCCGCTAATGGGTTTCGGCTGATGTAGCGGTGCGGGCATAAGAAGAAAAATATATCTTTTATTATATTATATTCTATAAAAGCGAATGAATTTGAATTATCACCATCTGCGATACTTTCGCGCCGTCGCGCAGGAGGGGCATTTGGGCCGCACGGCTGAACGCATGAATGTGTCCCAATCCGCGTTATCGGTGCAGATTAAACAGTTGGAAGAAGCGTTGGGTCAGGCCTTGTTCGACAGGGTGGGGCGCACGCTGGTCCTGACCGAGGCCGGGCGGATCGCGCTGGATCATGCAGAGCGGATTTTCAGCGCGGGTGACGAGTTGCTGGCGACCCTACAGCGGAGCAATGCGGGCGCACCGCCATTGCGCGTCGGGGCGCTGTCCACGTTATCCCGGAATTTTCAGTTGCGGTTTCTACGTCCGCTGCTGGCGGACCAGGCGGCCCGTGTTTCGCTGAAATCGGGGAGCATGGGCGTCTTGATGGCGGATTTGCAGGCGCTGTCTTTGGATGTGGTCCTGACGACGCAAGTCCCGGAGGCCGAGGGCGACTTTGCCGCGCAACGCATCGCCGAGCAGCCGGTCGCGATTCACGGGGTGCCGGAATTGCTGGATCATCCGACCCTGGCTGATCTGCTGATCCATGCGCCGGTGATCCTGCCGACGGAAAGCGTCATCCGGGCGGGGTTCGAAAACCTTGTCGCGGGGCTTGGCCTGACCCCGCGGATCGTGGCGGATGTCGATGATATGGCGATGGTCCGCCTGCTGGCGCGCGAAGGTGTCGGGCTTGCCATTGCGCCGCCGGTCGTGGTGGCGGACGAGGTGGCAAGCGGTCTGTTGGCGACGGCGCCGTTCGACCTTGGCATTGTCGAGCCGTTCTTCGCCGTCACCATGCCGCGCCGTTTTCCTCATCCTGGCCTGGCGCAGTTGTTGCGCGCGCAGGTGTGATGCGCTTCGCGCGGTTATCCCGCTGCCGCACAGCCCGCGCAGCTGTTGCGGAGCCGCAAGCTGAAATCGTGGTCGGTGGCGTTGGGGTGGTAGAGATCGCCGTTGGCCTCGTAGTTCGTGGCGAAGCAGCCACCTTGATAGCTGTCGTCAATCCCTTGTGCGCCACAGGCGGTTTTCAGTTTGCCGCAGCCGACGAGATCGACCCGGTTCTTCAACTCGTAGAGCCCATGGGTGACGTCGCCCAGCCGGGCGAGCAGGTGGGTTTTGTCCATGGCGAGTACCTTGGAGCAGGGGGAGACTTCGCCGTCGACTGTGATCGAGACCGATGATCGCCCGGCCTGGCAGCCGAAATAGCTAGGCCCGGGGTCTTCTTCCTCGAATTCCGTCACCAGCAGCGGGCCGTCGCGGTGGGCCATGTACCAATGATGCAGCTTTTCGAGGTTGGTGACGTAGGCGCGGCGTTCGTCCTCGGGCCAGTCCACACCGGTGGCGTAGCCGATGGTGAACTGGTTGACGCCCGCATCATGCAGAAATTTGACGTCGTCCAGCAGCTTGTCGCAGTTGCCGGGCATGACCGTCATCTTAACGCCGACCCAGTCCTGATATCCGGCGAGTTTCATCAGCCCCGCGAAGGCCCGGTCGAAGGTGCCGCGCCCTTTCTTGTCGATGCGGAAGCGGTCATTGGCTTCCTGTAGCCCGTCGAGGCTGACCATGACCATGATGTTGTGGTCGGCGCAGTATTGGGCGATGTGATCGTTGATGAGCGTGCCGTTGGTGGTCATGTTGAAACAGACCTTTTTGCCCGTTTCACGCGCCTTTTCTTCGGCATATTCGGTTGTCATTTTGACGGCCCGGAAATTGACCAGCGGTTCGCCCCCGAAATGGGCGATGTGGAGTTCCTGTTCGTTCTTCGCATAGCGAAACAGCAGGTCGACGGCTTTCTTCGCGACCTCTTCGGGCATCCGTCGGTGGCCCAGCATGTCCTTTTCAAAACAATAGGTGCAGGCGAGGTTGCAGCCTTCGGTATAGACCATCTCGATCTGAGAAATGGCGGGGAAGAGCGTGTCGTTGACCTGTGCGACGGCCTCGAACAAGAGCGCGTCAAGGTTGTCCTGTGGCAGGTCGGAATTGCGGGCGAGCAGTTTCGCCATGTCCTGGCAGCCGGTCTTGCCGGATTGCAGGGCAGTGGGCAGTTGGGATGTGAGGATATCCTCCACATTGCCGATGTCGAGCATCGTGGCCTCCTGTGTATAGATGTCAGGTATCATCCCGCGCGGACGCGGGATGAACGGGATCAGGCGGTTTCGGCCTGGATCAGGAAGCTGGGACGGCAGCGGAAACGACCGCTGCAGGTGAAGCAGGAGGCGTCTTCGTCACCGATGGTGAATTCGCCGACCGTACCGCTGACGGGGCTGCCGGCGCCGGATCCGCCAAGCTCGCTGACGACGCTGGTGGCGACACGTTGGGCGATTTGCTGCATTTCTTCATTGGTCATGGAAATGGCCTTTCTGAAAAATGAATATTGAAAATAATAGTCTTGATAATGGATGCAGTATGCCAGAAAGCGTGTGTTTTCGCAATGATCGCGGTCGGTCAGGCCGTGGTCGGGACATTTCCCATTGTGCTTTCAAAGGCTTGCCTGAGCGCGACGTCAAGGTCGTTCATCGTCACCGGCAGCCCCAGACTGACCAGCGACGTCACCCCGTGATCGCTGATTCCGCAGGGTACGATTCCGTCGAAATGGCTGAGATCAGGATCGACGTTTATCGATAGTCCGTGGAAGCTGACCCATTTGCGCAGGCGGATGCCGATCGCGGCGATCTTGTCTTCTGCGAGGGTTCCGTCAGGTTGGCGTAGTTTCTCGGGTCGTTCGACCCAGACGCCGACGCGACCGTCGCGGATTTCGCCTTTGACGTTGAATGTGTCGAGCGTAGCGATCACCCAGTGTTCGAGGTCCTGGACAAATCTACGCACATCGCGGCCCCGTTTGCCGACATCGAGCATGACGTAGACGACCCTCTGCCCCGGGCCGTGATAGGTGTATTCTCCGCCGCGACGGGCTTCGTATACGGGAAAACGGTGCGGGTCGATCAGGTCGGTGGGCTTGGCGGAGGTACCAGCAGTATAGAGTGGCGGATGTTCGAGCAGCCAGATCGCCTCGTTCGCGGTGCCTGCGGCGATGCCTGCCACGCGCGCCTCCATCGTGCGCAGCGCCATGTCGTAATCGATCAAGCCGTTGCTGATGATCCACTCTACCATGCCTGTCAGGTAACGCTGCGGGGAGGGGATGAAAAGGCCCACGATTTCCCCCTTGGCAGGGGAAATGTGGTCGTCTATACGCCGCCAAGCACTTCGGCTTTGACATGCGGTCGTGGCGGAATTGGTAGACGCGCAGCGTTGAGGTCGCTGTGAGGTAACACTCGTGGGGGTTCGAGTCCCCCCGACCGCACCAAAGTTCTTGGAGGAGCGTCATGCCCAAAGGTTACATCATTGCCCACATCACCGTGCGTGATGCGGAGGCGTATAAAGAATACATCGTGCGGGATACGCCATTGATCGAGGCGTATGGAGGTCGTCCGCTGGTGCGCGGTGGTCAAGGGGAGGTTCCGGAAGGTGTGGCCTTTGACCGGCATGTCGTGTTCGAGTTCCCGGATTATGAGAGTGCGAAGGCCCTATATTATTCGCTGGGATATCAGGAGGTTGCCGAGATCAGGCGTAGGAATGCTGAAAGCATGATCGTGTTGGTTGAGGGCGTTTAAGGTAGGACCGCCAGCCAGACCCAGATCGTGAGGATCGAGAGTCCGGTGCCCATGAGGACCGCTGATGCCGCGACCCGCCGCGCAGTGCCGTAGAGATTGGCGAAGATGTAGGCATTGATGCCGGGCGCCATGGCGGCGGTGAGGACGGCGGAGCGGAGTTCGGTTTGTGTGAGCGCGTTGGCGTGACCGAGGCCGATGACGATGGCTGGATGGATGATCAGCGAGATTGTGACGACGAAGAGGATCGTACGCATGTCGCCCTCGGGCCGGTAGCGGTAGAGGACACCGCCGAGGCCGAAGAGGGCTGCAGGGAGGGCAGCGCGGATGATCAGGTCGAGCGCATCGGTCAGGACGTTTGGCAGGGGCAGACCGGTCAGGTTGACAATGAAGCCCAGCGTGATCCCGATGATCAGCGCGTTGTGGAACATCGCCTTGATGACTTTGCCGGGGAGGGATGGGAGGCTGCCGCCGCGGCTCCGGGCGATTTCCATCGCGGTGATGCCGACGGCGTAGCAGAAGGGCGAGTGGATCGCGATGATGGCGTAGTTCGCCTCGAGCGCGGTGGCCCCATAGGCCCGTTCGGTGATGGGCAGGCCGAGGAGGAGTGAGTTGGAGAAGAGGCAGCAGAAGCCGATGGCGACGCTGTCTTCCCATGGGCGGTTGAAGATGAGGCGTGCGCCGATCAGGCCGAGCAGAAAGCCAGCGAAGGCGCCCGCGTAGAAGGAGCCAAGGAGTCCGACGTCGAAGTTTTGGCCGAGATCGAGGGTGGAGATGGCCCGAAAGAGCAGGCATGGGATGGCGAAACCTTGGGTGAATTTCATCAGCCCGTCGACGCCGCTATCGCTGAAAAACCCTTTCCAGACAGCCAGATAGCCGAAGCCGATGACGATAAAGACAGGCAGGATGACGTCGATCAGGGCGGCCATGGTTGATCCGAATGGGCGGCTGCGCCGCATTATATTTTTGGATGCCTCCGGCAGAGGTATTTTTGAACAAAAGAAGGGGTGGGGTTAGGCCGGGAAGGTGAGGGTCATACCGTCATAGGCGGGGTGGATGTGGTCGGGGGTTTCGTTTTTGACCGTTTCGTAGTCGAGGTCGTTGTGCATGTTGGTGAGGACCGCCTGTTTGGGTTGGACCTTGGCGATCCACTCCAGCGTTTTGTCCAGATGGGCGTGGGTCGGGTGTGGCGTGCGGCGTAATGCGTCGACGATCCAGCAGTCCAGGTTTTTGAGCGTTGGCCAGGCGTCGTCGGGAATGTCGGAGACGTCGGGGAGGTAGGCGACGTCGTTTACCCGGAAGCCAAGGGCGTCGATGGGGCCGTGGTTCACTTGGAACGGGGTGAGAGTGATCGGACCGGCGGTGCCGTCTATCGTGATATCGCCGTCGATGTTGTTGAGTTCGCAGATCGGTGGATAGGCCGATCCCTTGGGTTGGACGAAGGCGTAGCCGAAGCGGGAGAGCAGGTCGTTTGTCGTGTCACCATCCGCCCAGACCTGCAGCCGCTGCTTCATATTGAAGACGATCATCCGCAGGTCATCGATGCCGTGGACGTGGTCGGCATGGCCATGCGTGTAGACGACCGCCTCGAGCGTGCCGACCTCGGCGTCGAGCAGCTGGCTGCGCAGGTCGGGGGAGGTGTCGATGAGGACGCGGGTGATGTTGTCTCCGCTCGCCCGGGTGATCAGGAGCGAGCAGCGGCGTCGGTGGTTTTTGGGGTTGGCGGGGTCGCACTCGCCCCAGAGACCGCCGAGCCGGGGGACTCCGCCGGAGGACCCGCAGCCGAGGATGGTGAAGGTGAGCGTGTCGCTCATTGCGCGGCCTTCCAGAAGAGCCGGTCGAAATTGGCGGTCGTTTGCGCGGCGAAGGCGGCGTAGTCCATGTTGAAGAGCTCTGCGCCGACTTTGGCGGTGTGGGCTGTGTAGGCCGGTTCGTTGCGTTTGCCCCGGTGGGGTGGCGGGGCGAGGTAGGGGCTGTCGGTTTCGACGAGTATGCGGTCGAAAGGTGCGGCGGCGAAAATGTCGCGCAGGTCCTGGCTTTTGGGGAAGGCGGCGATGCCGGACATAGACAGGTAGAAGCCGAGATCGAGAGCAGCTTTGGCAAGATCAGCGCCGCTGGAAAAGCAATGCATGATGCAGGTATAGGGGCCGTTCTTGAACTCATCTGTGAGGATTTGGGCCATGTCATCGTCGGCGGCGCGGGCGTGGATGATCAGCGGCAGCTTGGTTTCGCGGGCTGCGTCGATGTGGATGCGTAGCGACTGCTTTTGGATGTCGGCGCTTTCGCTCGTGTAGTGATAGTCGAGCCCGGTTTCGCCGATGCCGACGAATTTGGGGTGACCGGCGAGGGCGATCAGTTCGTCAGTGCTGACCAGCGGTTCGTCAGCGGCGCTCATCGGGTGGGTGCCGGCGGCGTAGAAGACTGGGGCGTGGGCCTCGGCGATGGCGCGGACTTGCGGCTCTAACCGGAGTTTCGTGCAGATCGTGACCATCCGGGTGACGCCCGCATCGAGGGCGCGCTGGATGATTGCGGGCCGTTCGTCGTCGAAATCCGGGAAGTCCAGATGGCAATGGCTGTCCACGATGTCAGGCTGGGTCATCTGTGCCGCTTTCACGCTGCGGCGACACCTTGCGCCGTCTGTTCGATCTTGAAAAGCATATCAAGGATCAGCGCGGCAGGGTCAAGGTTCACCGCCCGCCCGTGGCGGGAGCGGTTGGAGAGGTCTTGCTGTACCTGCGCCCAGGCCCGCGCGGCGCGGTCATCGGGGGAGAGGCGGGCGAGCAGGCGCGCCTCTCCCGGGGCCCCCTGGGCGCCGGGTTCGCCGATCAGGCCGGCGCGGGCTGTGCGGGACAGGAACATGTCGATCAGGTCGAGGGTTAGGCCGAAACGGGTGTCGGCGGTGCGGCCTGCGCAGCTATCGGCGAGTTTGAGGGCAGCGGGTCGGTCGATGATCGGGAGGCTGCCCATCAGTTTGACGATCTCGGCATAGAGGGGGAGCCCGTCATGGTTGAGGAGCCGGATCGCGTCGCCTGCGGAGCCACCTGCGAGGGTGGCGAGGCTTTCGGAGTTTTCCGCCGCGTTGCCCGCTTGGGTCAGCGCCTTTTGCAGGTCATCGGGTATGAGGGTCTGGCAGCGCAGGACGCGGCAGCGGGAGCGGATTGTTGGCAGAAGTCGCGACGGTTGGTGCGCGATCAACAGCAGCGTGGTGTTTGCGGGGGGCTCTTCGAGTTCTTTCAGAATGGCGTTGGCGGCGTTGCGATTGAGTTCGTCAGCCGCGTCCACGATGACGACCCGGTGTCCGCCATCGGCGGCGGACATCTGGAAGAAGGTTTTCAGGCTGCGGACGGCATCGACGGTGATATCCGCCTTCAGTTTCTTGGTCTTATCGTCCCATGGTCGCCGGATCAGGGCGAGCCGGGGATGGGCGCCGGATTGGATCAGGCGGGCATCGGGGTGATCGGGGGGTATGTCGAGGGTTGGGTCGAGCAGGTTGCCCTCAGCGCCTGAGAGAAGGAAGGCAGCGATTTTCCATGCGAGGGTGGCCTTGCCGACGCCGCGCGGGCCGGTGATCAGCCAGCCGGAATGGAGGCGGCCGGAGGCATGGGCGTCGAGGAAATCCCGTTGCGCCTGATCCTGTCCGTAGAGTATGACCGTCTCGCGCGGATGCGGAGCGCCGTCGATCCGATCGGGTTCGGGGATCGCGTCGTCGCTCATGCGTGGGCTGCGATTTCGCTGGCGATCTGGTCTTCGGTGCGGTTGCCGTCGATCAGGACGCAGCGGTTTGGGTGCGCATGGGCCAAGGCGAGGAAACCGTGGCGGAGCGTTTCCTGGAAGGGGAGTCCGAAATCCTCAAACCGGTCTTCGCCGGATTTTCGGGCGAGGCCGCGTTCCAACGCCGTTGCCGGGTCCATGTCGATGATGAAGGTCAGATCGGGCTCGCGTTTGATCATCAGCGTGTGGAGTTGATCGACCATGTTGCGCAGATCGCCACGTGTGGCGCCTTGGTAGATGCGGGTGCTGTCGGCGAAGCGGTCGCTGATGACGATCTTTCCTGCGGCCAAACTGGGTTCGATCGTCTTTTCCAGATGATCGCGGCGGGAGGCGGTGAAGAGCAGGATTTCGGTCTCGGCGGACCACCGATCCGGGTCGCCGGTCAGGACGAGTTGCCGGATTTCCTCGGCCCCCGGGCTGCCGCCCGGTTCGCGGGTGAGCACGACCTCATGTCCCTTGCCGCGCAGGTGATGCGCAAAGCGTCTTGCCTGAGTGGATTTGCCGGAACCGTCGATACCTTCAAACGTGATGAAACGCGGGGGTTTCATGCTTCTTCCGGCACCTCTTCGGCTGTGTCCGCGCCGGGGCCGAACTTGTCCCAAAGGACTAGGGCTGCGGTGCGCAGGCGTGTCGTAAAGCCGCCGCGGGCCACGTCGGTTTCCGCGACAAGCGGCAGGCGTTTCTCGGGCAGACCGTCAAGATTGATCACCAGCTCAGCCAGTTGATCACCTGCAGTGATCGGTGCCTCGATCGGACCGCTATACACCACCTCTGCATCGATACCGCCTTCGTTCAGGACCGGCACCAGCAGCGTCGTGTCTTCGGCGACGGTCAGTCCGACGGTGGGCGCATCGCCCATCCAGATTTCCGCCTCGGCGATCCGGGTGCCGGCGGTGGCGACCTCTTTCTCGGCGAATTGGCGGAAGGCCCAGTTGACGAGGCGTTCGGCCTCTTCGGCACGGGCCTCGCGGGTTTGCAGCCCGGTGATGACGAAGATCACGCGCCGGTCACCCTGCTTGGCAGAGCCGGTCAGGCCGTATCCGGCCTCTTGCGTGTGCCCGGTTTTGAGGCCGTCGGCGCCGATGCCCAGCGTCAGGAGTGGGTTTCGGTTGCGTGAATTGGAAGGAACCCGACCGTCGAAGGCGAATTCCGTTTCCGCGAAAAGCGGGTAGAACGTCGGGTAGTCGGTAATCAGGCGGTTCGCGAGAATGCCCAGATCTTCCATCGACATCCGGTGCCCGGCGGCAGGCCAGCCGTTGGAGTTGACGAAGGTGGAGTTCATCATACCCATCTGCTGCGCGCGTTGGGTCATCAGGCGGGCGAAACCCGCCTCTGTCCCGTCGGGTGACAGCGCCTCGGCCAGGACGGCGCTGGCATCATTGCCGGACAGCACGATGACGCCGCGCAGCAGGTCTTCGACGCTGACCCGGTCTGTCGTGTCGAGAAACATGGATGAGCCGTCATAGGCCGCGGCTTCGGCAGAGACGGGTAGAACCTCATCAACGGTCAAGCGGCCATCGGCGATGGCCTCGAACGTCATGTAGATCGTCATCAGTTTCGACATCGACGCCGGGGGCAGGGGCGTGTCCTCGTTCTTGGCGAGAAGAACGGTGCCTGTGCCCTGATCATAGACATATGCCGCCTCGGCACTGGTGTCGAAGCCCTGTCCGAGGGCCGCTGTCGCGGTCAGGCTGGCGCAGAGGGCAAAGATACGAGCTGAGAAAAGCATGGTCTAGCTATCCGTTTCCACAAGGAATGAATCAACAAAGCCCAGATCCTTGATCCGCGTCAGCGTCGTGTCGGCATCAGCACTTTCGGCGGGCGAGGAAACGACGCGCCAGACGGTGCGCCCACCGACCTCTTGCGCGACGACGGATGTGGGGATGTTTGCGGCGCGTAAACGATCGGCGGCTGCATCCGCATTGGCCTGCACGCTGAAGACGCCGATCTGCAGTTGTGGCCCGTCAAGGTTCGCAGATGCGGCGGCGGGTGTGGCAAGGATTGCGGTGTCGGCAGGCTCCTCCGTCGGTTCTGCGGGTGGCAGATTAACCTCTACCCGGTCCGGCGTGGCTGCGTCGGCTGCTGCCGCTGCCGTTCCGATCGCCGCTGTGGCGACGGTTGCGGTCGCCGCACTGGCCGTTTCTGCGGCCGCATCGGTCGCGGTATCGGCGGCGCCGTCGAGAGCCGTGGTTTCGACATTCACGGGTGCCGCCAGGTCAGCGACGACGGGATTTTCTTCGGATGTTTCGGTGACGGTTTCTTCACGCCGCAAGGCAACGACGTAGAGTTCGGTCGGCGCACCCGGCAGAACCCCGAGTTCTTCGGCAGCGTCGGATGAAATCTGCAGAAGCGGCCCGGGATTTTCCCGTTCGCGCCGGAACAATGCGCCGACCACGGTTTCGCCTGTGGCGGTGTTGCGGATCAGGGCGCGTTCGGGTTCGCGCACGTCGGGGTGTGCCACCCATGTGCCGCCCAGGGATGGGCGACCATCCCACAGGCCGCGATCGGTGACTTCGAAAATGTCGGGGCGTTCGACATCTTCTTCGCCGGTGGTGGTCCGCACGGTCGTGCCTGAGCTTGCCGCGGCGGTCGTGCTGTCCTCGTCGTCACCGCCGGGAAGGGCGAATTCGCCGTTTTCATCGCAACTGGCAAGGGCCAGCCCGGCAACCAATAAAAGCGACCGTCCCCATATGCCTGTGTTGTCCAGATTGATGCCTGTCATCATCCGCCCCCTTATTGCCCTGCTTTTACAGGGTTTTCGACTGTTCTTCAGCCCTTGTTTCGGTGCCACATGATGCGCTGCTCATTTTATGCGGCCCAATATTTGGACTTTACATCATGATTTGGCCGTTACGATAGCGTCGTGCATACGTTTTTGGAAGTCTTTGGGCCCGTTTGTCGGCGGATTTCCACGGAAGTTCGCGATGGTGGTTCGGTGGTTGTCCGAGCGGAGCCTGCGACAACGGCTTTTCGAATCGCACGGACGCCGATAAACGGTTCGGACGCGGAGGTTTGGCAGAGTGGTCGAATGCATCGGTCTTGAAAACCGACGGGCGTGAAAGCGTCCCCAGGGTTCGAATCCCTGAGCCTCCGCCAGAACACCACACGGGTCGGTTTGAGCCTTCGCTGTCGTCTGCGACGAGCGTATTTTGGTCGCCCGCGATTTTCATAAGATCGCCAGCAAAGCAGATGCCGGGCATGACGCTAGTCCGGCGGGGTGGTGACCGTCAGGTCGGCCAGAGTTTCGGCGACCGTGGGGTCCGGCAGGCATGTTTTGCGTGTGGTCAAGTCCACGTGCAGCATCAGGGAGGCGACCGTTGCGGCCAATTCGCCATCGCCGCGGTAGAGGTTATGGTGCAGACCAAGGCGCTTGCCTTCCTTGTCGGTCAACAGTGTCTCAACACGCAGGTGGTCGCCTGTGTGGACTTCGGCCAGATATTTGATCGTGTTTTCGACGGTGAAATAGCTTTTGCCTGCCGCAATATAGGCGGCATCGGCGCCGATCATCTCCATGAACAGGTCGTTGGCCTTGGAGGCGACGTCAAGATAATGGGTTTCGTTCATGTGACCGTTATAGTCGGCCCAACTGTTCGGCACCTGCCGCGTATGGACAAGTGGCACGGTAACGGTGGACGAGCGAAACAAGCGGTTTTCATGCGCCCCGATCACGCCACCCGCGCCATTGCCGGAGTACTTCAGCGCACGCATCATGCCGACTAGATTGTCGTCGCGAAGACGCTCCAGATCGCGGATCGACATGTGGCCGGATTGATCATCGGACTGGCCTGCGATCAGGTCGACCAGATCTTCGGTCAATTCGGGTGTATCCATCAGCTTGGTCCAGGGCCATTTCAGGGCCGGGCCGAATTGCGCCATGAAGTGTTTCATCCCCGCTTCGCCACCGGCGATCCGATAAGTTTCGAATATCCCCATCTGCGCCCAACGCAGGCCAAAGCCCATACGGATCGCGTCGTCCAGTTCCGCGGTCGTGCAGATGCCATCCTTGATAAGCCATAACCCCTCGCGCCAGACAGCTTCGAGCAGGCGATCGGCGATATGGGCGTCGATCTCTGCCCGGACATGCAGGGGGAACATGCCGATATCACGCAGGGTATCGGCGGCACGGATGCAGGTTTCGGCATCGCCCACCAATTCGACAAGCGGCAAGAGATACACGGGGTTGAAGGGGTGGGCGACGATGATGCCTGTGCCGCCCGTGTTCAATTCCGATGGTTTGAAGCCGGAGGTCGAAGAACCGATGACAGCACTCGATTTGGCCGCAGCGGTGATTTGCGCGAAGACCATGTGTTTGAGATCCAGCCGCTCAGGCACGCTTTCCTGAATCCAGTCTGCGTCTGCGACGGCCTCTGCCAAATCATCATGAAACGTCAGCGTCCCTTCATGCGGCAGGGACCGATCATAAAGCCCGGGCAGGCTGCGCCGCGCATTGGCGAGGACTTCGTCGATCTTGCGCGGGGCCTCTGGATCCGGGTCGAACAGGGCCACATCCCAACCGTTCAACAAAAAACGTGCGGCCCAGCCGCCGCCGATGACGCCGCCGCCGATGATCGCGGCCTTCATGCCGTGACCGGGGCGCGTTTGATCAGGCCCAGTCTTTCGCGGACCGCCTGCGGTCCGACGACCCTGGCGCCCATATTCTCGATCACCGTGACGGCCCGTTCGACCAGTTGGGCATTGCTGGCCAGCACACCTCTGTCGAGGAAGAGGTTGTCTTCCAGGCCGACACGCACGTTCCCACCTGCCAGCACGGCTGCCGCGACATAGGGCATCTGATCGCGACCGAGGGAGAATGCCGACCACGTCCAATCCTCGGGCACGTTGTTGACCATCGCCATCAGCGTGTTCAGGTCGTTGGGCGCGCCCCAAGGCACACCCATGCACAGCTGCACCAGCGCGGGTGTGGCGATCGTGCCTTCTTGCACCAGTTCCTTGGCGAACCACAGATGGCCGGTATCGAATGCCTCGATCTCGGGCTTCACGCCCATTTCGGTCATCATCCCGCCCATTGCCCGCAACATGCCCGGCGTGTTGGTCATGACATAATCGGCCTCTTCAAAGTTCATCGTGCCGCAATCAAGCGTACAGATCTCTGGCAGGCAATCACGTATGTGGGCGATCCGTTCGTGGGCGCCGACCATATCGGTGCTTTCGCGGTTTACCGGCAATGGCGCCTCGGTCGATCCGAAGACCATATCGCCACCCATCCCGGCAGTGAGGTTCAGGACGACATCGACCGCAGCGTCGCGGATGCGCTCTGTCACCTCGCGATAAAGGTCGAGCCGTCGCGATGGCGCCCCCGTTTCGGGATCGCGCACGTGGCAATGTACGATCGCCGCGCCGGCCTTGGCTGCATCGATCGCGCTTTCCGCGATCTGCTGTGGTGAGCGTGGGACGTGTTGCGAACGGTCTTGCGTGCTGCCGGACCCGGTCACGGCACAGGTGATGAAAACCTCGCGATTCATGGTCAATGGCATGTTGCTTTCCTTTCCACACGAGACCGCCGTTCTGACAGCGCAAAGGTCGCGTGATCGACTGGTTCAGTTTGCATCGCTGCTTCGGGTCGTCGACACTTTCACGATCCGCCGCGGCCCTTACGCAAGCATTCGCCACGTCGACAACATGCGATAAAGATATCGCAACACGCTGATGATCGACATCGATATGGCAGCGATCAAGCCAAAAGCGCTGAGCGCAAAAAGCGGTCCCCCGCCATCGGATAGGATAAAGGTCATGAAGAAAAGAACAGGCAGCAGGATGATCAAGATCGGTTTTCGCGCAGGGGTATTGGACTGTATTTGGTGCAAAGATGTGCGGTGCGCGCGCAGTGATCGTGATCTCAATGACTATCCTCCGAAGTTCTTGTTACACTATTGTATTTAATCATCTTTTTTGGTTTTTCAATGCTGTGGCATATCGTTTGGTGCAATTGTCGGGAAACATAAGGGCGGACCGGCGTGGCACGGAATATTGCCCATTTTAGCCAGTCGCCGGAAGGGATATGGTGGCGCATGCCGTGAAACGATCGTTCCGTTAATCGTGGGTTAGCGGAACTTTACTTTTCATTAACCGAGCAATACTAGACGTGCTTTCGTCGATATGAGTGCTGGTCCTATTTAATGATGAATCCTCCAAACATGGTCTGCGTTTTCTGATGACTGCCTTGCAGCGTAATCAGGCATTTATAGCGGATCAGGCTTGTTCGATGCTCCCGCAGAACGTTCTTATCGTCGAAGACGATGTGCTTGTGGCTTTGGATGCCGAGCATCTTTTGGAGCGACTGGGTATTCGCCAGACACGTCGTGCCGTTCGCTTGACCGAGGCGCTGGAGGTATTGCGGATGCAAGCATTCGATTTCGGCATACTCGATGTCAATCTGGGTGGCGAAACGGTGTTTCCGGTCGCCGATGCAATGATCGCGCGAGGAATCCCGTTTGTCTTTGCCAGCGGCTATGGTCGGCTGCCCGCCATGGCCAGCCGGTTCGCGCATGTCCCTTTGTTGGCCAAGCCTTATGACGGTGACCTGTTGCGCGACGCGATGCTTGCAGAGGACCGTCGCTAGGCGCGGGTCGCGAAAAATCCGATACAGTCGAATTTCTGGTCGGGTGTCTGCCAGGCGGTGTCCATGATCAGCCTGAGCGAATTCGCGAAGGTGCGCCGCTTGTTTCTGGGCGTTTCGCCGCGTGCGACGATCCGGTCATGAATGCTGTTTTCCCATCCACGCCACGCGGCGATGAATTGCCGTGTGTAGCCGTGATAGCGCCAGTCGATGATCTGCAGGCCGGCGGCTTTGCACAATTTTTGGAGCGAGGTTTTTGTGAAGAAATGCAGGTGCCGGGGCAGATCGAGCATTTCCGAAATCTGCGCGTTGCGTTGAAAATAGATCGCACCGCAATTCGGTACTTCGCAATAGAAAAGCCCGTCATCGGTCAGGTGATGTCGCACGTTTTCCAGCGCGCGTGTCGGCGATATGCAATGTTCCAGCACGTGGGTCATCGCGATCGTGTCGAAGGCGGTATTGCCCAGTTCGCGCGGCAGGTCTTCGGCGGTGCCCGCATAGGTTTCCAGCCCCGATTGCCCGGCATAGTCGCGCGCAGCCGCGTCCGGATCGACGCCGACAACCTGAAAACCCCGTTGCCGCATCGCCGTCAGCAGGTCGCCATTGCCGCAACCGATGTCGATGAATTTGCCTGCATGCACCGATTTTGCGGCAATCGCGTCGGCCAGGTGTGACGGCTCTTCGTCCGCCATCCAGGCGAGCTTGGTCAGGATCCTGTCGGCGAGCGTGACCGGAATATCGGGCATATGCGTTTCGGATCCTTGGGTATAGTAGGCCGCCAGATCGTAGTGCGCAGCGATCTGGTCGGGCGTCGGCATGTTCCGGACAAAGCCGCAATCGCAGTCCGGGCACCACATGACATCGCCAAAGGCAGTATCTTTGCCGGATTTGACGTCAAAAGTAAGTGAGAGCCATGGTTCGGCGTTGGTATGGCCGCAAAATTCGTCTGTCGTCCGCATAAAAAATCCACTTCAAAATAACCAGATTTTACGGCCTGAAAAATGTTGGCCGCAGATATTCAAATTGGGGCGAGCGTAAATCGCTCACCCCTACAATACGTCAAAACGGGCGATTGCGGTAAGTTTTTTGGGGTCGTGCGGTCAGACTTCGCTGAAACTGCCGTATTTTCCGGCATGAAATACCAAAGGTGCGCCACCTTTATGATGTGCCTTGGTGACAAGTCCGACGACGATGACATGGTCACCGGCATCGTGCGTGGCCTCGAGGTTGCATTCGAACGTCGCAAGCGCGCCATCGATCAGGGGCATGCCGCAATGCGATAAGTGTGTATCGACATCGTTAATGGCGGTCTTTGAACGCACGACGGCGGCGCAGACATCCTGCTGGTGGGCGCCGAGCACGTGGATGGCGAAACGCCGTGAGCCCGCGAAATGTTCGAACCTTTTCGATGACTTGGCGGGCGACCAAAGCACCAGCGGCGGGTCGAGCGAGACGCTGGCGAAGCTGTTGGCGACGATAGCGACGGGACCTTCGGGGCTGTCGGTGGTGACGACCGTGACGCCGGTGACGAATGTGCCAAGCGCATTACGAAAACTGTCTGCGTCGGTGCCGGGGTCGAAAGTCGCGATGGTGCCTGCATCCATTATGGAACCTCTTGCCCTAGGGCGGCTGTGTAAAGTTCGAACCAGGTCTGCCGGTCCATTTTTACATTCAAAGCGTCCGATAGCGATTTGATACGGTTGAGATTATTCGTTCCCATAACCGGCATGATGTTGGCTGGATGCGCGAGCAGCCAGGCCACGGCGACGGCCCCGATATCAGTGTCGTTGGTCTGCGCCACTTTGGTCATGGCTGTGCGCAGTTCCGCATTGCCTTCGCCGGAAACCAGCGCGCCGCCACCCAGGGGCGACCAAGCCATGATCGGGATGTTCCGCTCTTGCAGGTAAGCGACATCACCATTGGTAAAGCCTTTATGGGCTGATAGCGACAATTCGATCTGGTTGGTGATGAGCGATGTTTTCATCGCTGATTGCAGCAGCGTCCAGTCGTGGAGTTTGAAGTTGGACACACCGACACTGCGCACCTTGCCGCTGGCCACGATTTCGTCGAGCGCTGCGCCGGTCTCTTGATGGTCCATCATCGGGTCGGGGCGGTGAATGAGGAGTGTGTCGATCTTGTCGATGTTCATCAGACGAAGCGAGTGGTCGACAGACGCGATGATGTGGTCGCGGCTGGTGTCGTAGTATTTCACGCGGGCGTCGCTGTAGCGACCCATGGGGGCGACGATATCGCATTTGGTAACGATCTCGATCTGGTCCTTGAGGGCAGGGGCGGTCTTGAAGGCATTGCCCAGCACTTCCTCGGCCGCGTAACCGCCATAGATATCTGCCTGGTCCATCGTGGTGATGCCCTGTTCCAGACATGCCTCGATCTTGGCCTGCACATGGGCGGGCGAGGTGTCGCTGTCATCGCCCAGCCGCCACATCCCATAGATGATGCGGCTGAAGGAAAGGTCGTCGGTAATCTGGATGCGGTTCACGTGCGCGGTCCTGTGCCCAATGGGGTCGCTGGTGTTTCGGATGGCACACGGCCGTATTCATGCGGCAGTGAGCAGGTTTTCAAGTTCGGCATGACGCGGCTGCCGAAATGCTTGGCCTCGTCGATATGCGGGTAGCCAGAGAAGATGAAAGCACGGATACCCATCTTTTGATAGCCTTCGATTTTCGTCATGATCTGGTCGGTCGAGCCGACAAGGGCCGCGCCGCAGCCAGAGCGAGCGCGCCCGACACCTGTCCAAAGGCCGGGTTCGGTGTAGCCGTATTTGTCGGCCAGCTCGCGGGCGCGTGCCTGATGGGCGACGCCGAGGCTGATGCTGTCATGCGCCCGGTCGCGGATCAGTTTGCCGTATTCGTCATCCAGCTTGCTGGCGATGTAGTCGGCGTATTCCTTGGCTTCTTGTTCGGTGTCGCGCACGATCATGTGGACGCGCAGGCCATAGTCGAGCGTGCGGTTATGGGCCGCGGCCCGTTCGTTCACGTCCTTCATGCGCTGTTCGAGCATGTCGGTCGTTTCGGGCCACATCAGGTAGACGTCGCACTGCGCGCCGCAGAGTTCGAGGGCGGCTGGCGAGTAGCCGCCGAAGTATAGGAGTGGCCCGCCGTTTTGTTGATAAGGTTTTGCGGGGTCGGTGGGGACGTTCTTGAACTGGTAGATCTCGCCGTCGTGGTTGATTTCGTCCCGCGTCCACGCCTGACGCAGGATTTCGACGACCTCATGGGAGCGTTTATAGCGATAGGCGCTTTCGGCCACTTCGCCGGGGAAATCGCTGCTGATCACGTTCAGCGTCAGCCGACCCTTAAGCATGTGGTCCAGTGTCGCGACCGTGCGGGCGAGCATGATCGGCTGCATCTCACCGCAGCGGATGGCGGCGAGAAAGTTCATCTTGGTCGTCAGCGGCGCCATGCCTGCGACGAAGGACAGCGTGTCTTGGCCGACCTGATAGGAAGACGGGGCGAGGATGTTGCGGAAGCCCTGTTCTTCGGCGGTCAGCGCGATGTCGCGGCAGTGCTCCCAGGATGAGCGCAGATCGCCGTCGGGGACGCCCAGGAATTGGTAATCGTCCGAGCAGAGGGCGGAAAACCAGCTGACTTCGGCGCCGTCAAGATCGGCGCTGGTGACCGGAACGATGGTCATTGATTCTTATCCTCCCCTTGGCGTGTTCGCTCTTGCGTAACATGCGAATTTCAGTGCAACAATAGTATATCAATTTGCGTGGTTGCCAAGGGAGGGGCCGCTGTGGCGAAAGCCTCTGCCTTGCCGAAATACATTCAGGTCAGTGAGATGCTGATGCGCGAGATTGCCGCGGGGCATCTGGCAGATGGTGCGCGGTTGCCGCCTGAACGCGAGATGGCGGATGATCTGGGGCTTGCCGTGGGCACGCTGCGCAAGGCGCTGGCGGATGTTGAGGCGAAGGGGCTGCTGGAGCGCGTGCAAGGGTCTGGTAACTATGTGCGGCACAAGCCTGTGGTGGACTCGGTCTATGCGTTTTTCCGGTTGGAACTGCTGAAAGGCGGAGGATTGCCGACCGCCGAAGTATTGTCTGTCGACCGGATGATAAAGCCCGCCGATGCACCCGATTTCGGGCGAGACACCCACGGGCACCGCATCAGGCGGGTCCGGTCGCTGGATGACACGGTTATCGCGCTTGAAGAGATATGGCTGGATGGTGGGCAACGTGACGTCATCGGGGCTGATGACTTGTCAGAGTCACTTTATCACTTTTATCGCCACGATCTGGGGTTGGTGATCGCAGCCGTCGAGGATCGGATAGGTGTCGCAGACATGCCGGAGTGGACACCGGATGATTATCATCTGAAGGCCGGACAGGGCACCGGCTATATCGAGCGGGTCAGCCGCGATGGGGCCGGGCAACCGGCGGAATTTTCACGCACCTGGTTCGATCCGGATCGGGCGCGTTACGTCTCACGCATGGGTAAAGGTTAACAATCGTGGAAACGGTGAATTACGGCCTGATCGGCTGCGGCATGATGGGCCGCGAACACATCCTGAATATCAATCTGCTGCCGCATGGGCGAGTGTCGGTGGTCTATGACCCGGTGACGGAATTGGCCGAGTCAGCTGCGACGTTGGCGGGTGACGCCCATGTGGCGTCGTCGTTGGAGGACCTGCTGGCGTTCGAGGCGCTGGATGCGGTTGTCATCGTCAGCCCCAATTATCTGCACGTGCCGCAGTTGCAGCAGATCGTTGCGACCCGGCCACTTCCGATCCTGTGCGAAAAGCCATTGTACACCAAACCGGAAGATGCACCGCTGATCTCTGATCTGTTTGCCGATTACCCGCATCCGGTCTGGGTCGCGATGGAATATCGCTATATGCCCCCAATTTCCGCCCTGATCGCGCAGGCGGAACAGGCGACGGGCGGGATCAAGATGCTGACGATCCGCGAGCATCGCTTTCCGTTCCTTCCAAAGATCGGCGACTGGAACCGGTTCAACGCCAAATCAGGCGGGACATTGGTCGAAAAATGCTGCCATTTCTTCGACCTCATGCGTCTGATCCTGGACGACGAACCGGTGCGCGTGATGGCCAGCGCAGGCCAATCCTTGAACCATATTGACGAGCGTTACGATGGGCAGGTGCCGGATATCTGGGACAACGGCTATGTCATCCTTGATTTTGCGAAGGGTGCACGCGCGATGCTGGAATTATGCATGTTCGCGGAAGGGTCGAAATGGCAGGAAGAAGTGAGCGCCGTTGGTCCCAAGGGCAAGATCGAAGCGCTGGTGCCAGGGCCGGGGCGGTTCTGGCCCAAGTTGTTGGGCACACCACCGGTGCCGCAGCTGATCATCTCGCCGCGTGCGCCGAAGGGGCCGTATGTCTCTGAAATTCCGGTCGATCCCAAGCTGTTGGAAGCGGGCGATCACAATGGGTCGACCTTTTATCAGCACCAACGGTTCAACGCGGTCTTGCGTGGCGGGGGTGAGGTCGAAGTGACGTTGTCGGACGGCGCCAAAGCCATCGAAATCGGGTTGGCTGCACAGGAAAGCGCACGGACGGGGCAGGCGGTCACGCTTTAGCGCAACGGCCCGGGCCCGCTCTTATTCCACTGCGGCGATGTTGGCCGACAATGTGACGACGCAATCATCGCCTTCGCAGGTCACGTATTTGGACGGTATGTGGACCCGGCCAGCACTGGTCGAGATGATGTAGGCATTGTTTTCGTAGCCAACGTAATCACCCAATATCGTAATTCCGTTACCGTTAAGTGTGAGGGCCATTTCGTCTGCCGACGTCGCTATAGGCGTGAAAGCCATTACAGTCGCGACAATCATGAATTTGGATACAATGATATTTTGTTTGCGCATATTACCACCTAGACAGCTACAAAATTGACTAAATTATGCCACAATTATGTCCGGGTTTGGCTAAGTGTCAATGAAATAGTGCGGCGCATTTTCTTTGAGAGACAAAGGTGTCGCGCCGTCACAGCGGACCGTCACGAAGTGTGTTCCAGACAGGCGACCGTTGCTAAATCGATTGAAATCAGACACATGAAGCGATCCGCGAAGCAGGCGAACCAAAGTGGAGAATTCAGGAACGGCATGAGTAGCTTTTCGGAAACCGATCTGCGCGGCCACGCGCGCCTTTCTGTCGCACCCATGATGGACTGGACGGATCGGCATTGCCGGTATCTGCATCGGCTGATGTCGCGCCATGCATTGCTTTATACCGAAATGGTGACGGCCCCGGCCGTGCTGCATGGCGATCGGGATCGTTTGCTTGGCTTCGATCCGGCCGAGCAACCTGTCGCGCTGCAACTCGGTGGTTCCGATCCGGCACAGCTGGCAGAGGCGGCGCGGATCGCCGCGGCGTATGGTTATGCCGAAGTCAATCTGAATTGCGGATGTCCGTCGGATCGCGTCCAATCCGGGCGCTTTGGCGCCGTACTGATGGAAGAGCCGGCGCTGGTGGCGGAATGCTGCAGCGCGATGATTGCCGCGGTCGATATCCCGGTGACGGTCAAATGCCGGATCGGGGTCGATGAACAGGACCCAGCGCAAGTTTTGCCGGACTTTCTGGAGAAGGTGAGTGGTGCGGGCGTCAGCCGCTTTGCGGTTCATGCCCGAAAGGCCTGGTTGCAGGGGCTGTCGCCCAAGGAAAACAGGGACATTCCACCGCTGGATTATGATCTGGTGTTGCAGATGAAGGATCGGTTTCCACATTTACATCTGTCGATCAATGGCGGCATCGCGACGCTGGATCAGGCCGAGGCATTCCTTGCGCAGGGGCTGGATGGTGTGATGATCGGGAGGGCGGCGTATCATACGCCCAGCGATGTGCTGCTTGAGGCGGATGCGCGCATTTTCGGCAATCCGGCGACAATCACGGCGGAGGACGTGGTGCATCGCATGCTGCCCTATACCGAAAGTCATCTTTCGGCGGGCGGGCGGCTGCATCAGATCACCCGGCACATGCTTGGCCTCTTCCACGGTAAACCGGGGGCGCGGAAATGGCGATGGGCTTTGTCGGAAAACGCCCATCGCGAAGATGCGGGCATCGACGTTGTGTTGAACGCCTTGACCCATGTGTCATCGCTGGCGGTCGCTGAATAATCGGCCTACACCAGAGCCACGTTGAAACGACCCAAAGATTGAACAGCTATGGATGATGTATTGGTGTTGGCTGCGATGGCAGTCATGTTGCTGGTAACCGGGGCCGCGGCGGGTTTTTTGGCCGGATTGTTCGGGGTCGGTGGCGGGATCATTCTGGTTCCGGCGTTCTTTTTCGTTTTCAGCGCGCTTGGTTTCGATAGCCCGCAGCTGATGCAGATTTGTCTGGCCACGTCGCTGGCCACGATCATCGTGACATCGATCCGGTCGGTTCTGGCTCATGATCGCAAGGGCGCGGTCGATTGGTCTGTGCTGACAAGTTGGGGCCCGGGTATCGTGATCGGCGCTTTGGCGGGTGTTTTCATAGTGGCTCTCCTGCCGTCGGGCCTGTTGCAGGTGATCTTTGGACTTTTGGTCGTATTTGTTGGCCTATACATGTTTCTGGGCCAGGCGCGCTGGCGTTTGGGGCGCCGGATGCCCACGGGTATACCGCGCGCGGGCCTGTCTGCGTTGACAGGGTTTTTGTCGGTGTTGATGGGCGTTGGCGGTGGGTCGTTGGGCGTGCCGGTTATGACCCTTTACAACACGCCGATCCATCGGGCTGTAGGCACGGCAGCCGGTTTCGGTTTTTTCATCGCGGTGCCGTCAGTGATCGGGTTTTTGTTGGTCGATATCGCGGTCGCACCGCCGTTGACCTTTGGGGCCATCAATCTTGCCGCATTCGGTTTGATCGTTCTGATGACCCTGATCACCGCCCCGATAGGAGCGGCGACAGCGCACCGGATGGACCCGCAACCACTGCGCAAGTTTTTCGGGATGTTTTTGGTGCTGGTCGGGTTGGTCATGTTGTGGCAGGCGTTTTGAACGCCAGTAGCGCGCTTGACCAAGACGGCTATGCGGTGTTTCCGGTTGAGAGCGCCGTGTCGGCATGGGCTGCGGCGGCTTTGCCTTTGGCGACCGAGGTTGCGGCCCGAGATGATGCGCGCCGACATGGTGGGACGTGGTCCGTCGGGGTCGATGCGCTGCCCAATGCGCCGGACGGCAGCATTGGTGGGGTCGCCTTGACGGGCACTTGGCTGGACCATATCGAACCGCCAAAGGTGTGGCATCGCGCGCAGGTCTCCACAGTGTTTCCCGGATATCCACAGCAGGATGCGGATGAAAGCGATGCCGCCCATACCTACCGGATCAGGCGTGACGCGGCCCATGTTGATGGATTGCTGCCCGTTGGCCCAGATCGGCGGCGATTTCTGTTGGAGCCGCATGGGTTCATCGCGGGTATTCCGTTGAATGATGTCGCAGCCAGCCCCTTGGTCGTGTGGCCGGAGAGTCATCGGATCATGGGCCGGGCATTTGCCGCGTTGTTCGAGGGAGTCGGCCCCGACGGTTGGGCGAATGTCGACATGACCGACGTCTATCAGGCAGCGCGGCGCGAGGTGTTTGCCACCTGCGCGCGCGTACCCGTGATGGCCCGACCCGGGCAGGTGGTGCTGTTGCACCGACATCTGCTGCACGGTGTCGCCCCTTGGAAAGGTCACGCGGGGCATGTGCCACGGGTCGTCGCCTATTTCAGGCCGCAGATCGCTATTGAGAATTGGCTTTAGCTGCGCCTTCTAATTTTCTGAAATCGTGTAATGTTTTTCCGCCTTCATCGACGAACAGACCGGGGAGAACCTGTATTTCCGCCATATCGTCCAAACGCAGATCGGCAAAGCATCCGTCGGTTTCGTTCCAGACGATACAGGTCCAAAGGCGCCCCCAGAACATCAGCTTGAGCGGCCGCGCGATCAGGCGCCCATCGCCGGACCTGATGTCGAGCTTTTGCCGGGCGCGGATCGCTTGTCGGATCGTGGGCAGAAATCGCAACGCCTGTGCCGCTGATGCAAACGGGGGGACCGCCAGCGTTGCGGGGTCGTCGGGCATAATCGCATCGAGCTTGGTTGCAAGGGCGCTTGCGATGCTGGACAGTTCACTGTCGGCACCTTGCGCCACGGCAGAAAGACCAAGCTGCAATGCCTCGAGTTCGATCGTCGTCAGGTGCATCGGCGGAAGGGTGACGGTCTCTTCCACACGATACCCCGTCCCACGTTCGCCCAGGACCGGCAGGCCGGATGCAATCAATGTCTCCATGTCGCGGTAGATGGTGCGTGGCGACACATTTGTCTGCGCCGCCAGGTCCACTGCTTTGTGCAGGCCACCACCCCGCAAGATGTGTGTGATTTTCATAAGCCGTTGGGCGCGTGACATGGGGGTGATTGACCTCTTGCTGCTCACAACTGACATTTTTCTGTCACAAAAGGTCACCAAGTGCATCACAAATGATGCAGTTGCGCAGGGTCAGCCGCCCGTTATGCCTATCTTTGTGTCATGGATCGCCATATTTCTTAGGAAGATTGACGAAGTGTTTGCGCCACGGCGCTGGAGGAATGTGACATGCTCAACAATATCGGCCTTCCCGGCCTGCTACTGATCGCCGTTGTCGTTTTGGTCCTGTTCGGACGCGGCAAGATTTCCAGCCTGATGGGCGAGGTCGGCAAAGGCATCACTGCGTTCAAGAAAGGTGTCGATGATGGCAAGCAAGAGATCGACGACAGTCTTGCCAATGCCCGCGACGTGACCCCCGAAGAAGAAAAAGACAAAGTCTGAGTGCCGCAGAAGGACCGCGCCTGATGTTTGGTCTTGGCATGAGTGAGATGGTCGTGATCGGCATCGTTGCGCTGATCGTGATCGGACCGAAGGATTTGCCCGGTCTGTTCCGCACGATGGGGCAGTTCACTGGCAAGGCGCGTGCGATGGCACGGGAGTTTTCGCGCGCAATGGACGCCGCCGCCGACGAAGCGGGGGTCAAGGATATCTCGAAAACGATCAACGCGGCAGCCAACCCCAAACAGTTCGGCGTGGACAAGATCAAGGAAGCGACCGGTATGACCAAGGGCCCTGCGACGCAGGCCCTGTCCGAGGAGCGGCAGGCCGCCAAAGAGAAGATGAGCGAGGCCATGGCGAAGGCCGCTGTCGAACGCAAAGCGCGTGAGGAAGAGGCCATGGTGTCCAAGCCCGAGGCCGACACATGAGCGCCGCCGACGACATCGACGACAGCGCCGCCCCCCTGATCGAACATCTGGCCGAGCTGCGGACGCGATTGATATACAGCGTTTCCGCCTTTCTGGTGATGATGATCCTGTGCTTTTCGGTGGGTGGGGCGCTGTTGGATTTTCTGCTGACCCCGATCGAGCGGACGATGCGGAACCTTGGCAACCCGAACCCGGTGATGCAGTACACCGCACCGCAGGAATACTTTTTCACGTTGATTCGCATTTCCGTTGTGGGCGGATTGACCCTGGCCTTCCCGATCATCGCATATCAACTTTGGCGGTTCGTGGCGCCGGGACTGTATCGCAATGAAAAACAGGCGTTTTTGCCGTTCATCATCGCCTCACCGGTTTTGTTCGTCCTGGGTGCCGCCTTTGCGCATTACATCGTTGTGCCGTTGGCGATGGCGTTTTTCCTTGGTTTTGCGGACCTGCCGTCGTTCGTGACGGCAATTATGGCGGAGGCTGTGCCGCCGCCGCCGGGCGCAGAGTTGTTGCCTGGCGCCGATGACGCGGCACCTTTGCCAAGCAGCGGTGTGGACATCGTGTTCAACGGCAAGGTCAACGAAACGCTGGATATCACGCTGAAAATGATCGTCGCGTTTGGCGTGTGCTTTCAGCTGCCGGTGCTGTTGACGCTGATGGGGACCGCGGGGCTGGCCAGCTCGCGCGGGTTACGGGGCACGCGGAAATACGCGGTCGTGGGTATTTTGGTCGTCGCCGCGCTGGTCACGCCGCCTGATGTGACGACACAACTGATCCTGTTCGTCGTCGTGTATGGGCTTTACGAAATCTCGATCCATCTGGTCGCCGCGGTCGAGCGCAAGAAGGATCGGCAGGCGCGCAAGGATGGCGTGATCGGTGAGGACGAGAGCCTGTTCGACATCGATGGCGACGATGAGACCGAAGAAGGCGGCACCGCGTGAACGAAGACCATTTGGCGCGAATTGCCGATGCGCTGGAACGGATCAGCCCGCCGCCTTCAGTCGCTCCTGACTTTGGCGCGGCTTCGGCTTTTGTCTGGCATCCCGACCCCGACCGTTTGACGCCGGTGCAGCAGATCAACCGCGTCGATGTGGGTTTGCTGGTCGGTGTAGACCGCGCGCGTGATACGCTTTTGGCGAATACGGTCCAGTTTGCAAGGGGGCTACCTGCCAATAACGCCCTTCTCTGGGGCGCGCGGGGGATGGGAAAATCAAGCCTTGTGAAGGCGATCCATGGTGCGCTGCAATCCGATCATCCGAGGCTGAAGATTGTGGAAGTGCAGCGGGAGGATCTGCCCAGCATTGGCCGGTGCCTTGATCTTTTGCGTGGTGCTGCAGAGCGGTTCATCCTGTTCTGTGACGATCTGTCGTTCGGCCATGATGACGCGCATTACAAGTCGCTCAAAGCCGTTCTGGATGGCGGAATTGCCGGACGGCCCGATAATGTCGTGCTTTACGCCACGTCGAACCGGCGTCATCTCATGCCGCGCGACATGATCGAGAATGAGCGATCCACGGCCATTTCACCGTCCGAGGCGGTGGAGGAGAAGGTTTCCCTGTCCGATCGGTTCGGGCTGTGGTTGGGCTTTCACCCTTGTGATCAGGATGCGTACCTCGCGATGATACGCGGATATTGCGACGCCCATGGCGTTGAGATCGATGACGCGACTTTGCGTGCCGAAGCGATTGAATGGCAGGCGACGCGCGGGTCCCGGTCGGGCCGCGTCGCATGGCAATACTTTACCGATCTGGCCGGTCGCCAGGGCATTTCCATTACATAAGGTGGATCCGGGTCCACCTTACGTATCGAAGCGTTACGGCAGATAATCGGTCGGATCGACGCTTTGCAGGCCGCGCCGCACCTCGAAATGCAGGAAGCTCGGATCGCCCTCACGCACCTTGCCGATCGTCTGGCCGCGGGTTACGGCATCGCCCTTGGATACGGTAAGGTTGTCGATATTGGTGTAGACGGTCAGCAATCCATCGCTGTGCTTGACGACGATGATGGCGACGCCGCTGGTGTTGTTCGTGACAGCTGCGACGGTGCCGGCATCCGCCGCCTTCACATCCGTCCCGGCGGGCACCCCGATGTCAATGCCTTCATTGCTGCCAGGCGCATAGGCCCGGATGATACTGCCCTGCACCGGGAAACTGAACCGCGCAGCGCTGGCCGGGGTCTGATTGCCAAGGTCCGGCGCCTCGGGAATGGCCGCGGGCGCGATCGGGGCCGCCGATGCCGGTTCCGGCAACGGCGTCGCTGCGCTGGGCGGGACGGGGGTTTCGGTGCCGGCACCGGGCGCGGTCACCTCTGCCGGTGCGGCGGCTGCAGGCGTTGCCCCGCCACGCGGGATCAACAAAAACTGCCCTTCGCGGACGGTGAATTGTGAATCCAGCCCGTTCCAGTCGGCGATAGCGCTGACCGGTACGTTATAAAGGCGTGAGATTGCAAAGACCGTCTCACCCCGTGCGACCTGGTGGCGGATCGGCTCTGCCCCGGTCGGGGCGGCGGCTGGCGCTGCCGCCGTCGGTGTGGAGGTGACCGGGTCAAGCGAGGTGGTCGTGACCTGATTGTTCGCGTTTGCCCGGTCGATCGCCCCGCCCGCGATGGCAGAGACATCAAGCGGCTGCGTGCCTGCCGCCGGGATCGCACCTGTCGCGGCGGACGGTTCCGCCACCCGCGTGGGCAGAGCGATGATTTCATCGCGCCGCAGGATCACGTCCGGTTCAATCCCGTTATATTCGGCCAGTTCATTCGCATCGAGACCAAGGCGGATCGCGATCCCGCGGATCGTGTCATCCTGCCGGGCGACGACGACCTGATAATTCGGGTAGGATATGATCCCCCGATCATCGGGGCTGGGTCGACCAGGCAGGTTCTGGATCGCCCGGCTTGTGTCAAAGCCGTTCGCATTGTCCCGCAGATCGAAATCGAAAGGTTCATCACAGGCGGCCAGCAATGCCAATGCGGCCCCCGTCATGCATAAACGTGTCCTGATTTTGCGCCCATACGCCATAATACCGCTCCTCAAGTCAGTCGCCCCTTGTTGCCGGGGTCGTACTATATCTTGTGTCGCACTCTACTCCTGTCCGAGCCCTTCAAGCAAGGGGACAAAGCGCACAGCACGCAATTCGTCGTAATCATAGCCATTTTCGTGCCGTGTGACGCGGATCAGGCTTTGAACAGTGTCGGATTGACCGACCGGAAGGACCATGATGCCCCCTACACGTAGTTGTGCGAGCAGCGGCCCGGGCGGGTCTTCCGCTGCGGCGGTCAGCAGGATCCGGTCGAACGGGGCCTGTTCCGAAAAGCCATAGCTGCCGTCGGCGGTGAAGGTGGTGATATTCGTCATATCCTGCCGCTCGAATATCGCGCGGGCAGCGGTGACAAGGCTGCGATAGCGATCGACGGTATAGACCCGACGCGCGAGTTTGCTGAGGATCGCCGCCTGGTAACCAGAGCCGGTGCCAACCTCCAACACTTTGTCCCGGTCGGACACTTGCAAGGCCTGCGTCATCAGGCCCACGACCGAAGGCTGGCTGATCGTCTGCCCGCAGGTGATCGGCAGGGGCATGTCCTCATATGCGCGGTCGGCAAAGATGCCACGAACGAAAAGCGCACGGTCGACCTTTTCCATGGCGGTCAGGACCCGCGCATCGGTCACCCCCTTGCTGCGAAGGGCGTAGAGGAATTGCATCTTGGTCGCCGCGTCGAAGGTCACCTGAGCGCGCCTTTCAGCGTCTCGACCATGGCATAATCCGTCAGGTCTGCGCGCATCGGCGTGATCGAGATATAGCCGTCGAGGTTTGCCGCCGCATCCGTGCCGGGTGCTGTGGGTTCGTGCTGCGGGCCACCTCTGACCCAGAGAAACTTGCGCCCGGTGGGTGATGTCTGCGCCTCGGCCCGAAAGCGGGTGTTCAGGCGGAAACCTTGCGTCGTTGCCGCCATGCCTTTGACGGCATCGGCAGGAACGGGTGGGAAATTGACGTTGTAGAACAGCTTGTAATGCGCATCGTCCCACAGCGCGTCGTTCATCAGCGCCTGCACGGTGGCCACGCCATGTTCTGCTGCTGCTTCGAACGGGTTGTCCAGATTTGCATTGTCGGGCCCGTAGAATTGCGACAACGCGATCGACCTGACCCCTTGCAGCGCACCTTCGATACAGGCGCCGATCGTGCCGGAATAAAGCGTATTTTCGGCGGCGTTGTTCCCACGATTGACCCCCGAAAGGATTAGGTCAGGGGGCGTATCTTGCAACACATGATAGATGCCTGCGATCACGCAATCGGCGGGGGAACCTTCGGCGGCATAGCGCCTCTCTTCGAACCGCGAAATCATCGTGGGATGGGTGTAGCTGATGCAATGTCCCACGCCCGATTGTTCAAAGGCAGGCGCGACGGTCCAGACCTCTCCCTTTGGGCCCGCAACCGCGTGCGCGATATCGGTCAGCACCTTCAGCCCCGGTGCGTTGATCCCGTCGTCATTGGTGATGAGAATGCGCATATTCGCCCCTATCTTCGCAGAATTTACCTAAGCGAGGGGGCAGGGGACGGCAAGCAGCCGTGCCTAGGCGGTGCGATGTTGGCGCAAACCGTAGAAAGTCAGCAACGGTATCAGGATAAACGCGATCCACTGCGGCATGGGCCAGGGTGAACCCAGTTGCGTCAGGCCGTAGTAGATGAACAGGCCGGACCAGCCAAGCTGCATGGCCGCCAAAGCGATGGCAAGCGGCCAAGAGGGTATGCGGGCCAGCCAGAACAGCGCCAAGGCCATCACCACCAAATTGACCGTGATTGCGTGCCACAGCACGCCCGCCATAGACGTCAGATGCGGCGTTGCCAGCGTTTCCTGGTAGACCGCGTGATACTCCGGCCCGCCGCCGACCACGTGAACACCGGTGATCAGGGCCATCAGAACCGCGCAGATCGTGATAGGAATGTTCATCAAGGTGCTCCTTTATGGTCCGGGTCGGATGTGGGAATTCCACCTTCATATTGAAAGTACAATCAGTCGCTGACTGTGACGATTGTCACGCAACTTGAAGAAAATGTCTGGCGCGATGATCAGCCCAGAATTTCGGGCAATAGTCGGGCCGCCTCGACCGCTGGATCGGTCAGCACATCCCGGTTTTCGCCCGGATAGAAACGTGCGCGCGTCGCGGTCGGCATCGGGGCCGGTTCAAGGATGCGCACGACCGGACCGGTCTTGACCGTTTCCACCTGCCACGACCGGGCGAGCGCGATTTGCGCGGCCTTCGTCGCACCATATCCGCCGAAAAAGGCGGACCCACCGCGCGGATCATCGAAAAAGACCGCTTTGCCTTTATCACCAAGAAGCGGCGTGACGTAACCCATCAGGCGCGATGTGGCCGTGACATTGACGTCGATGGATTTGGCCATGTCTTTGGCGGCGATATGATTTGCAGGCGACAAGGGGGCGGCATGGATCGCCGTGTGCAGCCAAAGGTCCAGACGCCCCCAGCGGTCATAAATACCGCGGCAAAGCTGCTGCATCGCCTCATCGATGGTGATGTCCATCGGCGCCAGCGTCGCCTGTCCGCCTGCGGCCTGAATGGCATCGTCCAGCTCTTCCAATGCACCGACGGTTTTGCCCACGGCAATGATATGATGGGTCGGGGCCAGCGCCTTGGCCAGAGCCGCGCCCAGGCCCCGCGAGGCGCCGGTGATAAGAGCAGTCTTTGTCATGCCGCGCCTCATGCGCCGATGCGCGGCAAGGGTCAAGGGGCGCTTACGCGCCGGGTACGGTTAGGGTGTGGGTCGTACCGCTCCGATCCGACAGGATGACCTGCGTATCGCCGATTGCCGCGACCGTCATGCCAAAGGCGCGCTGTCCATTGGTCAATCGGGCGATCCGCCCACGGGATGACCGCAAAAGAACCATTGGCCCGTCATGGGCCTTCATAATCCCGATGACCGCGACGCCGCGCAAATCCATAGCGTCGACAAGCGTCGCTTGCGCGGCCACATGGGCCGACGTTTGATCTGTCATGATATTACCGCTTCGTTTTCTTGTTGGCGCGACTGATGCCAGAAACGTTTGTCAAGAAACAGGCAACAATACGTGATTGACGCGAGGTATTTCGTCGCGTTTTCGCCATAATCTGCGGGCTTCGGCAGGAAGCCGCCGGGTGACGTGGCGGCGGCCTATGCCGGCGCGCAGATCAGGGTGCCATCTTCCTTGTAGACCGGTGC
The DNA here is from genome assembly GCF_037572755.1 of Yoonia sp. 2307UL14-13. Taxonomy (NCBI): domain Bacteria; kingdom Pseudomonadati; phylum Pseudomonadota; class Alphaproteobacteria; order Rhodobacterales; family Paracoccaceae; genus Yoonia; species Yoonia sp. 2307UL14-13. The sequence goes on from NZ_JBBIFZ010000001.1 coordinate 295,192, forward strand.
GCTCAGCGGCATTTCGAGAAGCGGCAACACGGCCTCCGACGGGCGGCAAAGCGCGACACCTTTCGGCGTGCAGACGATCGGACGGTTGACCAGGATCGGATGGGCGACCATGGCGTCGAGCAGGGCGTCATCGCTTACATCGGCATCCGTCAGCCCAAGTTCCTCTGCCGGGGATTTTGACGTACGCAACGCTTGGCGTGGGGTCATGTCCGCAGCCGCGAAAAGGGCCTGAAGTTGCGGCCGGGTCCAGCCGGTCTGGAGGTAATCTACGACGACAGGTTCAGTGCCGGAGGCGCGGATGACGGCCAGAACATTGCGGGAGGTTCCGCAGTCTAGATTGTGGTGGATGACGGTGGTCATGAATAATTCTCAGCATCCGAAATTGCGTCTTGCACCTGCGAACGAAGCTCTGTGATTTCTTCGTGCGGGTTGAAGTCGGGATAGGCATCAAACCAAAAAGTCAGGCCTAAAGCGGTCATCTGCCTCTGCATATCCAAGGTCGTCACGAACTCGAAATTTCCGCCTAGCGAGACACAAACAACCTGACAGCTAAACTCTTCCTGCAACTTCAGTAGCTCAATCCGTTTTGGATACATCTTGCGTATAATGGCGCGAACATGCGCCTCTAACGGCTCTTCAGACTCGAGGGTGGAGTTGTATCTCCATAATGACTGTCGCCGCTTCAGCGTATGCCCCCGCGGCGTTTGATAGGCCTCACCCAACGAGTATGCACGATCGGGTTCAATCCCTAGAATTTCGGTGATCTTATTTGGATCAGTCGCACCTACCGCGCGGAAATACGCATATTGATCACGCTTGATCGGATAGTTCCACGGCAGGTCTGTCATTCCGCCGCCGTTTTCGCCTGAAATCCCTGCTCCATCATATCCGAAGGTGCGACCGGGTACTCGCCCGAGAAACAGGCGTCGCAATAGGCGGGCGCGTTGTCGTCGCGGCCCTGTGCCTCACCGACGGCGCGATAAAGACCGTCGAGCGAAATGAATTTCAGGCTGTCGACTTCAAGATGTTCGCGCATTTCCTCTTCGGACATCGTCGCCGCCAGCAGTTTTTCGCGCTGGGGTGTATCAACGCCATAAAAGCACGGCCAAGCGGTCGGCGGGCTGGCAATGCGAAAATGGACCTCTGCCGCGCCTGCATCCAGGATCATTTCCTTGATCTTGCGGCTGGTCGTTCCGCGCACCACGCTGTCGTCCACCAGGATGACCCGCTTTCCCTTGATCAGCGCGCGGTTGACGTTCAGTTTCAGCCGCACCCCCATGTTGCGGATCTGTTCGGTCGGTTCGATAAAGGTGCGCCCCATATACTGGTTCCGAATGATCCCCATGGCGTAGGGAATGCCTGATTCCAGCGCATAGCCGATGGCGGCGGGAGTACCGCTATCAGGTACGGGACACACAAGATCGGCCTCGACCGGTGCCTCCTTCGCCAGTTCCCGTCCGATGTTTTCGCGGGTTTCATAGACCGAACGACCGCCGAGGATGCTGTCGGGCCGACTGAAGTAGACATGTTCGAAGATGCAGAAACGGGACCGGTTCGGGCGGAAAGGAAAGTGACTTTCGACACCTTTTTCCGCCGTGATCACAACCATCTCACCCGGTTTGACTTCGCGAACAAACTCGGCCCCGATGATATCAAGTGCACAGGTTTCGGACGCCAATGCCCAACCATCGCCGATCTTGCCGAGGACCAGCGGCCGCACGCCAAGCGGATCGCGGCAACCCAGCAGTTTCGTTCGCGTCATGGCCACGATGGAAAACGCGCCTTCGACCTTGCGCAGGGCCTCTTCCATCCGGTCGGGGATATTGCGGCCCATCGATCGTGCCATAAGGTGGATGATGCATTCGCTGTCGGACGAGCTTTGAAAGATCGAACCGCGTTCGATTAATTCACGGCGCAGTTGCAGGGCGTTGGTGATGTTACCGTTATGTGCGATCGCGGCCCCACCCATCGCAAACTCACCGAAAAAGGGCTGTACGTCACGAATGGCGGTCTGCCCTTTGGACCCGGTCGTCGAATAACGGACATGGCCGATTCCGATCGGTCCCGGCAGGCGGGCCATCATCTCGGGCGAGGTGAAATTGTCGCGGACAAGCCCGATGCGGCGGGCCTGGTTGAAACCGGTCTCGGCGTCGTGGGTGACGATCCCACCGGCCTCTTGCCCCCGATGTTGCAGGGCGTGCAGGCCGAGCGCCACGAAACTGGCGGCATCAGCGACACCGACGACGCCGAAAACGCCGCATTCCTCCCGTAATTTATCATCATCGAAGGGATGGGCAGGGGGCATCTGAGGGGCCAAAGGGCAGCTCCGAATCCGGTGACACTGGTCTGGGTCTGTCTTAGTCCGTCACGGCCGATGTGTCACGAAACGATCATAATTTCTTGGCGTCATGCCTGGAAACAGACTTTTCGTGACAAAAAGTCTTGCAGCCAACCCGCACCAGAGGGTTGGCGCGCCATTTTTTAGGACAATACCGTTACTCGGCAGGTTGACCGCAGGTGCCCACCAGTTGCTGGTACTGCTCTGTAATCCATCCCAGCGCCTGTTCGGGATCCTGATCTTCCAGTTGACCGGTCATCTGGGCAAAGACCACCGCCGACCGGCTATCATCGACAATCGGCACTTCCTGATTGGCGAAGACCGTGTCGTAGACAAAGAACGCGACAGCGACCAAAAGAATACCGCGCAAGACACCGAAAAAGAAGCCAAGCGCCTGGTCCACACCGCCAAGGGCCGATCGCTGGACCACGCTCGAGAAGAGCGGTGTAAAGATGGATACGACGACCAACGCGACCGCGAACACCGCCGCAAAGGCTGCGATAATCGCCAATTCGCAGCTGTCACCGATGAAATCTCCAATAACCGGGGTCTGCTTGATCAGTGGCTCAACCTGATCGGCGAAGATGAACGCGACGATCGTCGCACCGATCCAGCCCAAGATCGCCATCGCCTCGCGGACAAAACCGCGGCTATAGGCCAACACCCCGGAAACCAGAATGATGAATGCCACCCCCGCATCGAGAAGTGTGAAGCCTTCCATGGTCTTTCTCCTGCCCGTCAGCGCTTACCGCGCGCCAAAAACCTCTTCCACAAATCCGGCAAGGTCTACCGCTTGGCGCAGCCCGATGCCAGAAACCGCCGGCTGTTTGGCCTGTTGCGGCATGATCGCGCTTGTAAAACCAAGTTTCTGGGCTTCTTTCAATCTATTTTCCGTTTGAACGACGGGACGGAGCGCGCCGGAGAGGCTGATTTCGCCAAAAACGACAGCCTCGGATGGGAGCGCGGCATCCTCTCGGGCCGAGACGAGCGCAGCGGCGACGGCGAGGTCCGCGGCGGGTTCCGAAATGCGCAAACCCCCTGCAACGTTGAGGTAAACGTCCAGTCCGGTGAAGGGGACGCCGCAGCGGGATTCCAGCACGGCGAGTATCATGGCGAGCCTGCCGCCATCCCATCCGACCACGGATCGGCGCGGTTGGCTGTGTGGCGAAGGTGCCACAAGTGCCTGGATCTCACAGAGCATGGTGCGGGTACCTTCGAGGCCTGCGAACACGACCGATCCAGGGGCAGGGGTGCCCCGTTCCGACAGGAAGATGGCCGAGGGATTCTTGACCTCGGCCAGGCCTTTGCCGGTCATTTCGAACACGCCGATTTCATCCGCGGGGCCGAAACGGTTCTTGACCGATCGCAGGATCCGGAACTGGTGGCCGCGTTCGCCTTCAAAATAAAGTACCGTATCGACCATGTGTTCGACGACGCGGGGACCCGCAATGGCGCCTTCTTTCGTGACGTGTCCGACCATGATGACGGACATGCCGTTTCGTTTGGCAAAGGTGGTCAGCTCGTGGGCGGAGGAGCGGACTTGGCTCACGCTGCCGGGGGCGCTGTCGACATTGTCCGCCCACATCGTCTGGATGGAGTCGATGATCGCGAGGTCGGGTTTTTCGGCCTCCAGCGTCGTCAGGATATCGCGCAAGTTCGTGGCGGCGGCGAGCATGACCGGGCTTTTCTCAAGCCCCAGACGGCGGGCGCGCATTTGGACCTGTGCGTTCGATTCCTCGCCAGAAATATAGATGACTTTCAGGCCATTACGGGCAAATCTTGCAGCGGCTTGGAGGAGTAGGGTCGATTTGCCGATCCCCGGATCGCCACCGACCAGCAAGGCGGAGGCTTTGACCAGACCGCCACCCAGCACACGGTCCAATTCGCCGACCCCCGCCTCGGTCCGGGGCGGCTCTTTCTCCTGTGTTTCAAGGTCGGTCAGGCTGATCGCTTTGCCACGCGAGGCGCCGAGTGTTTTGCCCTTCGGACCGCTGGCCAGCGCCTTGTCTTCGGTGATGGTGTTCCACGCGCCGCAGCCGTCACAACGGCCGGACCATTTGCTGAAGGTGGCGCCGCATGCGTTGCAGGAATAGGAGAGGTCTTTGGCCATGTTCACCTTTTGGACCAGTTTGGAGCATTCAGCAAGATCAGCAGGTCACCCGCTGCATCTTGTTCAGACGCCGCGAGGGATTATTGATCACAGCCATGGGCAGCGGCTTGGTTATGAAATGCATGGGCCAGGTCTTTTGCCTTCTGTTCAGTCGGCAATCTGAACTCGATGGTAGGAATGGCCACAACCTCGCCGGTCAACAGAGTATCAGCCGATGGACCACCCGGCGCATAGGCCGTCGTAATTCGATAAGATGCAGGTGACGGCAGTCGTTCGACCGCTTGCGCAAATTCGAAAAAGTTTGGCGCGTCCTCATGAGCAACCAAGGTTTGCTGGCCATCAATAGTGATGACCTCGGCCATCACTCTCACATAAAGCGTAAAACGATCGTTATTCAACAGGTCGCGAGCACCATCGCGATCTGGCCAAGACGACCTGTTGTCTTCGCTGCTCACCGCCCGAATATCGTCGAATTGGTTCAACATTGCTTCGGTCACAGGTTTGCGTGAGATGCGGAGCGTCACCTGTTGGTTGTTTGGCACCATCCTGATAGTCCCAAAGTTGTAGCTTTTCAAGTCCGCACGCATGACGACGCGGCTTATTGCGACGGGTTCGCCTTCCGACCCAACCTGATCAACGCTTACAAACAGATCGCAAGCATTGAGCGATATTATCGCTTCGTCACCGATTGCGTTGGTCAGTATGGCGACCAGTCTTTCATCGGTCGGTTGACGTATCAGGAATAAATAGGCAGCGATGGCAGCGGCGGCCAAGGTCAATACCTCTGCTAATCTCTTCAACTGACATGCTCCCTTTAGATTGCCGGAAGGCGTTAGCTATCTTACTTTTCTGCCTTTGCCTTTGGCGTCAGCGCCGAGATGATGATGGACGCCAGAATGCAGGCTGTGAACATGTATAGTCCCCAACCAGTTTCCACTTTCCCAACGCCGACGCCTTTGAAGACGACGATGTAGAGCGCGATGAGAAAAACATCGGCCATCGCGAGTTTGCCGATCCAAGACAAAACAGGAATAGTGTTATCTTTCAAAAGGTTAAAGTGAACAAGGGCGATGCCGATCGTTTTCAGATAGGGCGCGAACAACGCGAATGCCGTCACGAGAAGCGCGAGCGCAACGTCGCTTTCCCACAAAGCCTGCATGCCGGTGATGACGCTGATTTCGTTCAGCCCGAAGAGCGGTAAAAGCCCGGCCCGCATCAGGGGGGCGAACCAGGCGATGGGGAACAGGATCAGCAGCGTCAGATTGGCGATGCGCAAGATGTTTAACATGAGAAACCTTAATGAAACCTTGGACCTATGTAGGGGCGGGTCGGCCTATTTACCAAAGGTCTTGCGGTTGTAGCGGGCGCCAAGCTGGGTCAGCACCTCGTAACCGATTGTTTTTGCTTGGCTCGCGAGGTCGTCAACACTTTGTTTCGGGCCGATGAGCGACAGTTTAGTGGGCACTTCGGGCAGGTCGGTGACGTCGATGGTCAAAAGGTCCATTGAGACCCGCCCGACCAGTTTGCAGGGGATATCACCATGGTAGAGCGTCGCCTTGTCCGACAGGATGCGGAACAGGCCATCGGCGTAACCGCCTGAGACCGTTGCGATTTTTGTGGGCCGTTCGGCCTGCCACGTGTTGCCGTAACCCACAACCTCGCCCTCGGCCAGATCGCGCACCTGAATGACGGGCAGGTCGAGTTCGACGGTCGCTTGCGCCTGTTCGAACGGCAAACCGCCGTAAAGGCCGATGCCGGGGCGGGTCAGGTCGAAATGATAATCGGGGCCGAGGAGGATCCCGCCTGTCGCCGCCAGTGATCGTGGCGCGCCGATCCCGTCGGTCATTTTCTTAAAGTTATCAAGCTGATGCGGGTTCATCGGATGGTCGGGTTCATCCGCGCAGGCAAGATGCGACATCACCACGGTTGGACGTTGCGCCAATGCCAGTTCGGCGACTGCCGCCCATTCCTGCATCTCCATTCCCAGCCGGTTCATGCCCGTGTCGAGTTGAATGCCGAATGGATGGCCGGGCAGAGTTTCGAAATGCATGGTCAGCTGATCGACGCTGTTCAGCATCGGGGTCAGCCGCAATTCGCGGATCAGGTCGGTGTCGCCTTTCATATGCCCCGAAAACACCGAAATATCGGGCTTTTCACCCAGTTCGTTGCGGATCGCCACGGCCTCTTCCGCGACGGCGACGAAGAATTGGCGCACACCGGCCTTGAACAGTGCCTTGGCCACGTTGACTGCACCCAGCCCGTAGCCATTGGCCTTCACCACGGCGGCGGTCTTGCAATTCGTCATGCCATCCAGGGCGCGCCAGTTGGCGACGACGGCGTCGAGGTCGATGGTGAGGCGTCCGGTGCTCATGGCCCGTCTTTTGGCAGGGGGCGGGGAGGGCGGCAAGTGGTTAACGATGCGTGCGCCGAAATCCGGCGAAATAGCCGTGGCACGGCTGCAATGGTGGTTAACGCCAAGCAAAGTGGGGGTTTCGTGACTGACACATTGCGTGCAGCAGACGTACACACAGCGTACACACACTTGTGCAGCTTGGCCGTGATTAACGGGGCGTCCGGTGGCCCGCTGTTAACGATTGCCATTTTGTTGCCGATTTTTTCGGATTAACAGGCGCGAAAGAGGAATGAGGGACATTTTGGGCATTCTGAAGAAAGTCGTTACACAACTGGAAACACCTCGCGACGAGCGCCCTTTGGGCAGCGGGTGGCTGTCCGGCGCGCTCGCGCTGCTGGCGTCGTTGGCAGGGCTTTTGATCGTGCTGCTGCGATGGTTCCCCGAGACGTTTTCATACCCCGAAATCGCGTTTATTCAGGATAGCGGCGTCGTCACGGTGTTCCTGCGTTTCGTGTTGCTGTCGGGCTATGCCCTGTCGCTGCTGAGCCTGATCCTGAGCGCGCGGAAATCGCTGGGCTGGACAGCTTTGGCCGTGTCGGTCGTCGCGTCGCTGATGGCCAATACCCAACCGCAGATCGGGGCAGAGCCGCCGCAGGCGTTCTATTTCGGTCTCGACTATTTCATCATCAACGTGTTGGTCGTCGGTTTCCTGTTCGTCCCGCTGGAGCGGTTTTTCCCGGCACGTTCCGAGCAGACGGTGTTTCGCGCCGAATGGCAGGAGGACATGTTCTATTACCTCGTGTCGTCCATGCTGGTGCAGATTCTCGGGTTCATCACGCTGGCACCGTCGAACTATTTGAATGCGCAAATCCCGTTGGATGACGTGCGTGTCTGGATCGTCGCCATGCCGTTCTGGCTGCAGGTCGTCGTCATCATGATGGCCACGGATTTCGTGCAATATTGGGTGCATCGGGCCTTTCATACATTTCCGTTTCTGTGGCACTTTCACGCGATCCACCATTCGACGAAAAAGATGGATTGGCTGGCCGGCGCCCGCATGCATTTCATCGAAATCGCGGTGCTGCGCAGCTTGACGGCGGTGCCGATGTTCACGCTTGGGTTCGATCCGGCCGCGATCCAGGCGTATCTTTTGATCGTCTATTTCTATTCCAGCTTTATCCACGCCAATATCGGGTGGACGTTCGGGTTTATCGAACGGTTCCTGGTCACCCCGCGTTTTCACCATTGGCATCACGGATCGGACCGGGCGGCGATCGATATCAACTATGCCTCGCACTTTCCGATTTATGACTGGCTGTTCGGAACCCACCATTTGCCCGAGAAAGAATGGCCAGAAAATTACGGGGTTGTCGGTGATACGGTGCCGCGAGGATATTGGCGCCAATTCGTGTATCCGTTTCGAAAACCGAAACAGAACGAGCCGGCGGAGTAGCACCGTGCAAGGGCGTTAATCACGAAGGAAAAATTCTGTCGCTGACTGGGCACACTTAGCCAAAAGGCGATGCAAGAGCATTTGTGCCCCAACCTCTCTGCGGTACGCATGTCGTGTACGAGTATGAAAGGTTTATTATGCGAATTTGCTCTGCGCGTCTTTTCGCGCTGTTTCTAACGACGTCTTTGCCAGCCACAACATTCGCCCAAAACGATGCCCGCACCATTTCATGCGGCCAAGTCTATACGATTGCCTCTGGCGATACGCTGAGCCAGATCAACCGGCGGGCCTATGGGGACCTGGTGTTCGACAATCTCTACCAAGCCAACCGTGCCGTGATCGGGCCGAACCCGAACGTGATTTTCGTGGGTCAGCAGTTGGAGATTCCCTGTCCGTTGGATGAAACCGTTGCCGCCGCCGCGGCAGAGGCGCCGGTGGTGGAAGAGCCGACACCGGAGGAATTGGAGCCGGTCTCGACGACCGGTAAGCTGACTTTCACCTTCAACAAAGCTTCGGCCCCGAAATTCATCATCAATAGCGGGATCATCGATCTGTATCTGGCCGAAATTGCAGAGGTCACAGAGGGGCGCGTCAGCTTTGTCGATCCGGTCGTGATGAACCGCGATCCGGCGGTGCAGTTCGATCTGATCCAATCCGGTGATGTCGATGCGACCTATGTGTTCAACGGCTATCTAAGCGAGTCCCATCCGTTGCTCCAACTGCCGATGCTGCCGCTGATGGGTGGCTCTGCCGAGCAGACCGCCGTGTCGCTGTGGCGGTTGCACGCAGAGTATCTGGCCGAGACCAACTATTTTGACGATGCAAAGCTGTTGGGTTTCGTGGCAGCCCCGGCGGCGCATATCTGGCGGTTGAGCGATGAGCCGGTGGTGGCCGGGCAGGGCATCGTCGATCAGAACAATTATGCCGTCCCTTACTTTGATGGTCTGGACACGCGCGGCCCGGCCAAGGTGCGCGAAGAGAACGAGATGCGACTGGCGGCCTTCAATGAAGAGGCGAACGGGACGTTGACGTTCTTCATGGCCCATGGTGCGGCCCGCGCGGCGGGTGTCTGGACGGATGACCGGACGGTGACCGAAGTGGCCAATGGTCTTTACACGCCCACATTCTCGGTCGTTTTGTCGAACGATGCCTGGGGCCAGATATCGCCGCAGGATCAGGCGGCGATCGACGCGATCTCGGGTGAGGTTCTGGCGGTGCGCTCGGCCTCTTGGGATGCGTTCGACAATGGACACCGGTCGCATATGCTGACCACGGGGTTGAACGTGGTGAAAGCCGATGACGCGATCCTGGCAGAGCTCGAAGCGACGTTGGCAGATCGACTTGTCGCATGGTCGGCGGATGCTGCAGCTTTGGGTATTCCGGCCGTTGAGGCCATTTCGGCATATCGTGCGAATATCGCGGCGCTGCAGGACCTTCTGGTGTTTGAGTAGGACGTGGAATCAGAGCCGGGTTTGCCGGCTCTGGTCTTTTCTTTAGCTGGCTTGGGGCGGTCCTTCTTCGGGTCTGTCCAGCAGCGTTTCTATTTCGTCCATCTGTGCCTGCGTCAGCGGTCCTTTTTCCAAGGCACCGCACAGATCCACCACCTGTTCGGGCGTGCGAAAACCGGGGATCGGCATGGCGTTGGGCGTGCGGGCCCAAAGCCAGGCGATGGCGCCCTGAGGCAGGGTCCGTCCGTCGGATTTCAGGATGTCGCGGGTGGCGTCCAGTTGTCCCAGATAGTGGTCAGTGATCTTGCCGTCCTTGAAATAGTCCTGCCAGCCGGGGTTGCTGCCCCGGATTTCATCGCGACTGAATTGCGTCTTGCCGTCGTATTTGCCGCCCAGAACCCCCATCGCAAGGGGGGAACGGATGAGCGAGAGCAGGTTCAGCTTTTCGACAGCGGGCACCATGTGACCGGCGGGTTTCAGAACGTTCATAGCGTGTTCCACGGCCGTGAAACCGGGGCGGTCTGCGAAGGCGGCGGCACTTTCGGGAAAGTCGGTTGACCAGCCGTAGGCGCCGATCGTGCCGTTTTCATAGAGTTCGGCCAGCATGTCGAAGGTCGGTTCGGCCTCGGCGATTGGCAGTTCGTTGTTGTGGTGCAGCACCAGATCGATCCGGTCGCGCCCCAGCCGTTTGAGCGAGACGTCAATGGTTTGCCGGATCATGTCGGGGTCGTTGATCGGGCCTGTCAGTTGATTGGTTTCGGTGTCGATTTCCAGCCCGATCTTGGTGGCGATGGCTACGTCGGGGTGGTTTTTAAGCGCGGTGCCAAGCACGATTTCGGAATGCCCGCAGCCATAGGCCTGGGCCGTGTCAAAATGGGCGATCCCATGTTCGAGCGCTGTGGCGATGGCGGTCCGGGAAACGGTATCGTCGACCTCACCCCAGCCGACGGCGCGTCCGTCCATGAAGAACGGCCCGCCGATGGCCCAGCAACCAAGGCCGAGGGTGGGTTGTGTGGGAATGTTTTGGAAGTCAGCCATCTTTCGTCTCCAATCTGTCGGTGTAAATCTTGATCTTGTGGTTCAGGTAGGCCTCGCAAATGTCGAGTTCGGCGCGCCGCGCGGCCAGCGTTTCGGCGTGGGCCTGCAGCAGGGCGAGCCGTGTCGCCTGTTGTGCGGGGCTGTCGGCGTCCGGCGCGTGGGCAGAGGCCGCGAAGTGCTTGACGTCATCCAGCGGCATGCCGGTGACGCGCAGCCGTTCGAGCGTCGTCAGCCAGTTGACGTCATCGGCGGAAAAGTCACGCCAACCGCGCGCGTCGCGGGTAATCGGCGCGAGCATGTGCGACTTTTCGTAGAACCGGATGGTGTCCTGGGTCAGCCCCGAGCGGGCGGATGCTTCGGCGATTCGCATGGGCGGTCTCCTTTGACCGCCATGCGTAACGTATTGGAGTCACTCCAGGTCAAGGGGTGGGGTGTGAGACCGACCTTAGAAACGTTCATCCCCTTGTTGCCACGGCTTCACAAGGTTGCCGAAGCGGGTGAACTGGCTTTCGAAGCTAAGCTCGACCGTCCCGATGGGGCCGTGCCGTTGCTTGCCGATGATCACCTCGGCCTTGCCGTGCAGGCGCGACATGGCCTCTTGCCATTCGACCATTTTTTCCAGTTCGTGATCGCCGGGTTTTTCCCGCTCCTTGTAGTATTCCTCGCGGAAGACGAACATCACGACGTCGGCGTCCTGCTCGATCGTCCCGGATTCACGCAGGTCGGAAAGCTGCGGGCGCTTGTCGTCGCGGCTTTCGACCTGACGCGACAGCTGGGACAGGGCGACGACAGGGATGTTGAGCTCTTTGGCGATCGCTTTCAGCCCCATCGAAATCTCACCGATTTCCTGCACCCGGTTGTCGGATGTGCCCCGCACCAGTTGCAGATAGTCCACGATCAGCAGGTCCAGCCCGTGGGTCCGTTTGAGACGACGCGCCCGGGCGGCGAGTTGGGCGATGGGGATCGCAGCGGTGTCATCGATGAAGAGGGGGCAGGCTTCAAGGTCTTTGGCAGCCTCGACGAAGCGCCGAAACTCCGTTTCATCCATGTCACCCTGTCGGATCTTGTGGGATGAGACCTCGGACGCTTCGGCAAGGATCCGGCCGGCAAGCTGTTCGGCCGACATTTCGAGTGAGAAAAAGCCGACCACCCCACCGTCAACCGCGCCGTCAGAGCCGTCCGACAGCTTTCCCCTGCGATAGGCCTTGGCCACGTTGAAAGCGATATTGGTGGCCAGCGATGTTTTTCCCATGGACGGACGCCCGGCGAGGATCAGCAGGTCGGATTTGTGCAGGCCGCCCAGTTTCTTGTCCATATCGGTCAATCCGGTGGCCAGACCGGCGAGTCCGCCTTCGCGTTGATAGGCGCTGTTGGCGACATTCACGGCCTCGGTCACTGCGCGCAGGAAGGATTGGAACCCTTGTTCGGTCGTGCCCTGTTCGGCCAGATTGTAAAGCGCCTGTTCCGCTTCGACGATCTGTTCCTTGGGTTCGCTGTCCACGTCGACTTTGGCGGCCTTGTCGGCGATGTCGCGGCCCAGATTGATCAGTTCGCGGCGCGTCGCCATGTCATAGATCATCTGTGCATAGTCGCGCGCGGCAAAGGCCGAGATCGCGGCACCGGCAAGCCGGGCGAGATAGGCGGGACCGCCCAGTTCCTTGAGCCCCTCGTCGTCTTCGAGGAACGCCTTCAAAGTCACGGGCGAGGCGAGAGCGTTTTTCGAAATCCGTGCTGCAGCGGTTTCGAAAATCCGCGCATGAACAGGATCATAGAAATGCTTTGGCCCGATGACCGATGCGACACGGTCATAAACGTCGTTATTGGTCAGGATGGCGCCCAGAAGCTGCTGTTCGGCCTCGATGGAATGCGGCATCAGGTCGGCGGAGGTGGCCTCTACGCCGGTGGCGTTGAATGCGGTGACTTCGTTCATTTTTCTCTTACCCCTCGTGACGCGCCTCTTAGCAGGCCGATTGCAGGGGGCGCTATCAGGATATGATTGGGGATGTCCTGCGGGATAACTCTGTGGATTGTGTTTCTTTGCAATCAGCCATAGCACAGTTTGTGCATCGTGGGTGCAAAATCACCAGATAGGCAGTGTGGCACCGATTCTGTCACGCTATTTGTTCACAGGTCGGTGGACAAGTTTTTGACCAAATAGTTAAGCTGGTTTCCAGCTTTCAGGGTCATTCAGATAAGCCTCGACCGCATCCAAGGTACCGGCGTCATAGGCTTTGCGCGCCTTCGCCTCGGCCAGCACATCCCACCATGTGCACAGATAGATCAGCTGCACGCCATGATCGCCCAGCCGTTCGCGCACCCCGTCGTATATGTCGTAAAAGAATATCAACGCAGTGGCTTCGCATGTGGCACCCGTGTTGCGGATCGCGTCCACGAAAGACAGTTTCGAGCCGCCGTCAGTCGTCATGTCCTCGACCAGCAGTACGCGCTGACCCTCGGTCATGAGCCCTTCGATCCGGGCATTGCGCCCGTAACCTTTGGGTTTCTTGCGCACATAGGTCATCGGTAGGGCGAGGCGTTCTGCAATCATGGCACCAAAGGGGATACCCGCGGTTTCGCCGCCAGCCACGTTGTCGAAGGCTTCGAAACCCGCCTCGCGCATGATGGTGACGGCGAGAAAGTCCATCAGCGTCGTGCGGATGCGCGGGAAGCTGATCAGTCGTCTACAATCCACATAGGTCGGTGCCTGCCTGCCTGACGAGAACGTGAATGGGGTTTCGGCGTTGAAATCGACGGCCCCTGCTTCAATCAGCATGCCTGCGGTCAGCCGCGCGATTTCGTCTTTGCTGGGAAAGGACGTGGGGATCATGTGCGCTCTCTTCTGGTGTTCAGCCTTCGACGTGCCAATGCAGATCGAAACCCGGATCGAACACCGTGACCGGTCCGTCGGCGGTGTCGATATGGGTGGGATATGTGACCGGGTCGCCCTTGCGCAGGGTGATCCTGTCTTCGTTCGGTGGCAGCCGGTAGAATTGCGGGCCGTTGAGGGATGTGAAGGCTTCGAGTTTCTTCAGCCGGTCGGCGGCGTCGAACACCTCGGCCAGACAGGACATCGTGTTCGGCGCGGTGAAGATACCGGCGCATCCACATGGCTGCAGCTTGGCTGCATCCGTATGCGGTGCGCTATCGGTGCCGAGGAAAAAGCGCTTGTCGCCGGACACGGCCGCCTGGACGAGGGCGACCCTGTGTGCCTCGCGCTTGGCCACGGGCAGGCAGTAGAAATGTGGTTTGATCCCGCCGGCGAGGATGTTGTTGCGGTTGATGATCAGGTGATGGGTCGTGATCGTCGCCGCAAGGTTCTTGTGCGTGTCGCGGACGTAGTCGACGGCGTGCTGGGTCGTCACATGCTCCATCACGATGCGCAGGTCGGGAACCTTTTTGCGCAAGGGTTTCAGCACCTTGTCGATGAACACCGCCTCACGGTCGAAGATGTCCACGTCATTGTCGGTGACTTCGCCATGGACGCAGAGCGGCATCCCGATCTCGGCCATCGTTTCAAGCACCGGGCGGACCTTTTCCATATCCCGGACGCCGGAGGCGGAATTCGTCGTGGCCCCGGCGGGGTAGAGTTTGACGGCCGTGGCGATGCCTGCATCATGTGCCGCAGCCACCTCTTCGGGGTTGGTGTCCTCGGTCAGATAAAGTGTCATGAGCGGGGTGAAATCCGCGCCCGCGGGCAGCGCGGCAAGGATACGGGCACGGTATTCAACGGCGTCGGTCGCCGTCACCACGGGCGGAACAAGGTTCGGCATCACGATCGCCCGGGCAAAATGGCGTGTCGTCTCGGGCAGGACGGCCCGCATCATCGCGCCGTCGCGCAGGTGAAGATGCCAGTCATCCGGGCGGCGGATCGCCAGGCTGGTGATGGATTTATCGCTCATGTGGCTGGAGTTACACGTTTGCGCGGCAAGTGGCCAGTGGCCCTGTCATACCCCTTGCGCAGGGCGTGCAGGCCCTCGATATAGAGGTCACGGAACGGAAAATATTGCCGGAGAGATCGATGCTTGGCTTCATCATTGCTGTAATCGCAGGCTTTTTGACACCGCAACTGGAAGGCCCTGTGGGTGCGCCGATCGTGAAAGCGATGGAAGGCCATATTCCGGTTGAGTCCGTTGAAAAACGGCTGATCGCATTCATGATCGCCATGCTGATCGCCGGAGTAGCAGCGGCGTTTTTGAACAGCGGTACGCCATTCTGGGTAATCTTGGGCGGTATTCTGGGGTATTTCGGCACCCGCCTGTTCGAGGCGGGCAAGAAGGCAGTGGACGAACGCAACGGCAGCGCTGACTAAGCTGCGCGCTTTCCGTCCAGTCGCAGCAGCGTCTTTTCGAAGAAAGCGTCCTGCCGCCGGTTCAGCATGTATTGGCAAACAATCCGGGCGAGACCTTTGTGGTTGGTCCGCAACAGCTGCGTTACCAGCGATTTGGCGTAGGTCGGATCGTAGCGCCGCGCGCGCAGGAGTTGGCCAAAGCGTT
Organism: Yoonia sp. 2307UL14-13; assembly: GCF_037572755.1. Classification (NCBI taxonomy): domain Bacteria; kingdom Pseudomonadati; phylum Pseudomonadota; class Alphaproteobacteria; order Rhodobacterales; family Paracoccaceae; genus Yoonia; species Yoonia sp. 2307UL14-13. Next base: position 310,425 of record NZ_JBBIFZ010000001.1, read on the forward strand.
TGCGGTCGAGTTTGCGTTCCATCGCAAGTTTGATCAGCAGGTCATGGATACCCAGCCGATCGAAAGCATGATCGAGCTGCGCCCCCAAAAGCGGGCAGGGCAGCATCGTCACATTCGGCCGTCTGAACAGCATCGCATGTATCGCATCGAGCGATTGGGTCGGGTCATAGGCAACAAAGACACGATCGGCGGCGTCGATCATGTCGGGCGCATAGCCATAACGGCTCGAGAAATCGCGCCGTCTTTCGGCAATATAGCGCGGATCCCAGCCGGTGATTTGCGCATTCAGCGTCGCTTGCGGGCGGATCGCCACAACAGTCGCACCGGGGGCCGCCACGGAATAGGCCGCCGCCGCATAACCGCCACCATGCGCGCCATGAAACAGGATGTTTTCGAAATCTTCAAAGAATCCGTCATCCGTCAATCGGTCGAAAAAGTCGAACAATGCCGGGTCGCGAAACCAGCTTTCGCCAGTCGACAAAAGTGCCAGATGTGACCAGCCATCCTGACGGGCGTAGCCAAAGCCGCGCGGTTCTGCATCGGTATTGTGCTGCCGCACGGTTTCCGTGTTTTCGAAGGTGACCAGCAGGTTGTTCCCGGCTTCCAGAAAGCATGCGAAATGATGCTGTCCGAGTTGTTCGAAGAATCCCAGGTCATCGCCCACATCGTCGATCTGCCCAAGCCAGGCATTCAGGTCCAGATCGACCAGATCCGTGTCGATGTTCAGTTGTGGGTCTTGCATGCAGCGCTCCGCCAGAGGTGAACGTCACCTCGTCACTATCCTTTACGCATGCATTGCGGCAGAAATGCGGGATTATAAAGCCCTGACTGGACGGAAACTGTACTAAAAGAACGCCTGTAGTCCGGTTTGTGCACGTCCAAGAATAAGTGCGTGCACGTCATGCGTGCCTTCGTAGGTGTTCACCGTCTCGAGATTCACCATGTGGCGCATGATCTGGAACTCCTCGCTGATTCCGTTGCCGCCATGCATGTCCCGCGCGGCGCGCGCGATATCCAGCGCCTTGCCACAGTTATTGCGCTTCATCAGGCTGATCATTTCCGGTGCTGCTGTGTCGTTTTCCATCAGCCGACCCAGTTGCAGCGCACTTTGCGTACCGATGGCAATCTCGGTCTGCATATCCGCAAGTTTTTTCTGGAAAAGCTGCATTTGCGCAAGCGGTCGCCCGAATTGCTTGCGATCCAGCCCATATTGTCGGGCGGCGTGCCAGCACGCCTCAGCCGCGCCCATGACACCCCAGGCGATCCCGTATCGTGCCCGATTCAGGCAACCGAAAGGCCCTTTCAGGCCCTGAACGCCCGGTAGCAATGCGTCTTCGCCGACCGCCACATCATCCATGACAATTTCGCCGGTGACCGAGGCACGAAGGGACAGCTTGCCACCGATCTTCAGCGCGCTGAGGCCCTTCATCCCCTTGTCCAGCACGAACCCCCGGATCTTGCCATCATGCGCGTCGGATTTCGCCCAGACGACAAACACATCGGCGATGGGCGCGTTGCTGATCCACATCTTCGCACCGTTGAGAACGTAGCCGCCATCAGTCTTCTTTGCGGTGGTTTTCATCCCCGCCGGGTCGCTACCCGCATCCGGTTCTGTCAACCCGAAACAGCCGATCAGATCGCCCGATGCCAGACCCGGCAGGTACTTTGCACGCTGGGCGTCCGACCCGTAGGCATGGATCGGATACATCACCAATGACGATTGCACCGACATCATCGACCGATAGCCGCTATCGACCCGCTCGATCTCGCGCGCGACAAGGCCGTAGGTGACATAGCCAGCACCCAACCCGCCATATTCCTCGGGGATCGTGATCCCCAACAGACCGGCATCGCCCATCGCCTTGAAAATGTCCGGATCGACCGTTTCCTCGCGATAGGCATCGGTGACCTTGGGCTGCAACGTGCCTTGCGCAAAAGTATGTGCCGCATCCCGCAGCATCCGTTCGTCTTCGGTCAACTGGTCTTCTAGCCGTAGCGGATCTGCCCAGTCGAACGGGCCGAGATCGGGGCCGAAGCCGGTGGCTTTGATAGGTGTCGCTTCGTTCATCGCTCGGGTCCTCCGCTATTGATATGAAGGTATGACTTTGGTCGGGCGGGGGCAATGGATGGGTTGACGCGGACAAGGCGGAATGCAGCTATGCGGAAACGGGAGGCATGGCGATGAAATCGATCGACAACGTGCAAACGGCGCTGGCCGACGAAAACTATGTCTGTGGGCGGGCGCTGGCGACGGTGGTATTTCTCTCGCTCAAACTGGGCCGTCCGCTGTTTCTGGAAGGCGAGGCCGGCACGGGAAAGACCGAAATCGCCAAAGCCATCGCAGCAGCTTTGGGCCGCCGCCTGATCCGGCTACAATGTTATGAAGGTCTCGACGCCGCATCGGCTGTCTACGAATGGAATTTCGCCGAGCAGATGATCGCCATCCGCGCGGCCGAGGCGGCGGGCGGGGCGGACCGCGATGCTCTCAAGACCGAGCTTTTTGCCGAAGACTACCTGATCGAACGTCCGCTCTTGCAGGCCATGCGCCCGCAAGAGGGTGGCGCGCCTGTTTTGCTGATCGACGAACTGGATCGCACCGATGCGCCGTTCGAGGCCTTCTTGCTGGAAGCATTGTCAGATTTCCAGGTTACAATCCCCGAACTGGGCACCGTCAAGGCCCCGGAGCCGCCTATCGTCATCCTCACCTCAAATCGCACGCGCGAGGTGCATGACGCGCTCAAACGCCGGTGTCTCTACCACTGGGTCGACTACCCCGATTTCGACCGCGAAATCGAAATCCTGCAGGCCCGGGCGCCCGAGGCCGCGATGGCGCTTTCACAGGAAGTCGTGGCCTTCGTCCAGAAATTACGCACCGAAGACCTGTTCAAGAAACCCGGCGTGGCCGAAACGATCGACTGGGCCAAATGCCTGCTCGCGCTTGACGTCATCAACCTCTCGCCCGAGGTCATCGCCGACACACTCGGCGCGATCCTCAAGTATCAGGACGACATACAGAAACTCGAAGGGTCCGAGGCCAAACGCATCCTGGACGAAGCCAAAGCCGACATCGCCACAGCATGATCCTTCTTTTGTTCAAAAATACCTCACAGGGGTCCGGGGATGTGAAATCCCCGGTCCGGCGTTGCCTATATGGCTGAGCTTGCCGAACTGGAGCTGCCGGACGATCCGAAACTTGCCCGGAACATCACCCATTTCGCGCGCGCCTTGCGCAAGGCAGGTTTGCCGATCGGACCGGGGCGGGTCGTCGAGGCGATCCGCGCTGTCGAAGCAGCAGGCTTTACCGAACGTGCGGATTTCTACTGGACGCTGCATGCCTGTTTCGTGTCGAAACCCGAAGAACGACAGGTTTTTGCCCAGCTGTTTCGGCTTTACTGGCGTGATCCGCGTTATCTGGAACAGATGATGTCGTTCATGACCCCCATGGTGCGGGGTGTGCAGGAAGAACGGCGCGCACAAGCGGCTGAGAAACGCGCCGCCGAGGCGTTGCTTGACGGGCAGGAACGGGATCTGCCCCGGCCGGAAGAGGCCGGGGAAGAGGTCGCGACTTCCATCGACGCTTCGCACACGATCTCGACCGGGGAACGACTGCGCAGCCTTGATTTCGAACAGATGAGCGGGGCCGAAATGGCGGCGGCCAAGCGGATGCTGGCGCGGTTGCGCCTGCCGGTGCCGCCGATCCAAAGCCGACGAACACAAGCGTTGCCCGGCCATTTGCCCGATTGGCAAGGGACCATGCGCAAGGCGATGCGCCGGGGTGGTGAGGTGACCGATTTCGTGACGAAACGACGGCGCGTACGATATCCCAATCTTGTGGTCCTTTGTGATATTTCCGGGTCGATGTCGCATTATTCACGCGCTGTTTTGCATTTCCTGCACAGCGTGGCCAACCGCGAGGGGCAGGGCTGGGCGCAGGTACATGCCTTTACCTTCGGCACCCGTCTGACCAACATCACCCGCCACCTGCGCACGCGCGATGTGGATGCCGCGCTCGCGGCGGCAGGGGCCGAAGCGCAGGATTGGGAAGGCGGCACGCGGATCGCGGCGTGCCTGCATGACTTCAACCGTGACTGGTCCCGGCGGGTGATGGGGCAGGGGGCTGTCGTGCTGCTGATCACCGACGGGCTCGACCGTGACCCGGATGCCGATCTGGGGCGCGAGATGGAGCGGTTAGGGCTGACCGCGCGCCAGCTGATCTGGCTTAACCCCTTATTACGATGGGAAGGTTTCGCGCCGAAAGCGCGGGGGATCATGCAGATGCTGCCCCACTGTTCGAGCTTTCGCGCGGGGCACAACATTGCATCCCTCGAAGGCCTGGCAGAGGCCCTGGCCCGACCGGAGGATGCCGGGCAGAAGGCGCGGTTGATGGCGATGTTGGCGTAAGATGGGTTTCAACCCATCCCACGGATGCGCAGCTTTCGGGTCGTTTGCCCCAAGGTCGCTTTGCTAGCCCAAGGTCATCGATCAAGGAGAGAATGATGACTTTGACCTATTTGCCCTACGACGCCGCCGAAGTTGCCAACCTGCGCGCAGGCGGGCCCGATGCCTATGGCCATCCGGCGGAACGCGCAGTGTCCTCCGGTGTCGGAACACCCTGCCGCGCCTGTCTCAGGAATGTGCCGGAAGGGGCCGATATGCTGGTTTGCGCCGCACGGCCTTTTGCGGATTTGCACCCCTACGCCGAGACGGGGCCGGTATTCTTTTGTGCGGATGAATGCACGCCACATCAGGGCGGGGATGTACCGCCGATCCTCGAGAACTCACCGGACTATCTGGTGAAGGCCTATGACGCGACCGATCGCATCGTCTACGGCACGGGGCAGATCACCCGAAAGGCCGACATCGCGCGCTATGCCGCCCAGCTTTTCGAACGCGATGAGGTGGCGTATGTTGATGTACGTTCGGCCCGCAACAACTGCTTTCTGACAAGGATCGTCGACCTGCCATGACAGACATCACCGACATGCCCAGGCTGGCCCTGGATTGGCATCGCGCCGGGCGCCGGGTGGCCATCGCGACGGTCGTTGAAACATGGGGGTCGGCACCGCGGGCGGTCGGGTCCCAACTGGTCATTGATGCCGATGGTGCGATGGAAGGGTCGGTGTCGGGCGGTTGTGTCGAAGGCGCTGTGATCGTCGAGGCGATCGAGGCGCTGGAAGACGGCAAATCCCGGGTGCTGGAATTCGGTGTCAGCGATGATGAGGCTTTTGCAGTAGGCCTTGCCTGCGGGGGAGAGATCAAGGTGCTGGTCGAGCCTGCGGGCACGGCGTTGCCTGTGTCAGTGCTGGAAAACCTGGTGGCTGCACGTGCAGCCACGCGGCCCGTTGCATACGTTGCCGATTTGCAAGGTGGCCCACCACACCTGTCCGGGACGACGGAGTATCCCGACCGCTTTCGTCTGGATCGGTCCGGCATTGAAGAGGACGGTCGCACCTTCGTCGCCATCCATAATCCGCCGCTGCGCATGATCATCGTGGGCGCCGTTCACATCGCTCAGGCTCTCGTGCCTATGGCGCGGGCCTGTGGTTATGCGCCGGTGATCATCGATCCCCGCGCCGCCTTTGGATCGGCTGAACGGTTTCCCGGAGAAACGATCATCGAGGATTGGCCCGATGCCGCCATGGCCGCATTGACGCCGGACGCGCGAACGGCGGTGGTGACCCTAACCCATGATCCGAAACTGGACGATCCCGCGATCATGGCAGTACTGCGGTCTGATATCTTTTATCTGGGCTGTCTCGGCTCGACCCGCACCCATGCCAAGCGGGTGGCCCGCCTGCAAGAGGCAGGGTTTTCGGCGGAAGAAATCGCGCGCATTCATGCCCCGGTCGGCCTTGATCTGGGTGGTCGCCAACCCGCCGAGATCGCGGTGAGTGTGATGGCGGAGGTCACGCAAGCCTTGCGGCAAGGGGCATGAAGTTCGGGCCGGTTCCAGTTGCGGACGCTGCTGGTTGCATCCTGGCGCATTCGGTGCCGTTGCCGGACGGGCGTTTGCGCAAGGGCCTTTGCCTAAACGCGGACGACATCGCGCTTTTGCGCGCGGCGGGGCGTCGGAACGTGATCGTCGCGCGGCTTGAGGCGGGCGATATCGGCGAGGATGACGCAGCTACCCGCTTGGCCGCGTCCCTGACCGCTGACAATGGTGATTTGCGTGTGACCAGGGCCGCGACTGGGCGCGTAAACGTTTACGCCACGCGGCCCGGTGTGATCGCGCTGGATGTCGCAGCCTTGCATGCCTTCAACGCGGTCAACCCGATGATTACCGTGGCCACGCTTGCCCAGCATACGCGCGTCGAGGTCGGGACGATGCTGGCGACCGTCAAAATTATCGCCTACGCGGTGCCCGAAGCGGATGTCGTACGTGCCGCGGACATTGCCATAGGTGCGATTGGACAGGCGCTGCCGGTTTTTCGAAGCGCGACATTGATCGAGACGGTTTCGCCGGGTGCAAAACCGTTGAAAGGGCGGGACGCGCTGCAAACGCGGTTGTCGCGTCTTGGGGTGGTGCTGACCGATCCGGTCAGTGTGGGGCACGGTGCCGCCGACATCGCAGCGGCGTTGGCCCGCGCACCGGGTGAAGTCCTGTTCATTCTCACCGCGTCGGCCACATCGGATGTCGGGGATGTGGGGCCAACCGGACTGATAGCCGCTGGCGGAGGATTGGTGCAGTTCGGCATGCCTGTCGATCCTGGAAACTTGTTGTTTTTAGGGACTTTGAAGGGCAAACCTGTCATAGGTCTTCCGGGCTGCGCCCGAGCGCCCGCATTGAATGGCGCTGATTGGGTGATGGAGCGAGTGATTTGCGGGATCGATCTGACCCCCACCGATTTCGCGGGGATGGGCGTTGGTGGTCTTCTCAAGGAAATCCCGAGCCGTCCAAAGCCGCGGGCAGACATCTGATATCAGCGCGTTTACGTTGCCGCGCCGATATGGGAGGGAACCGTCTCTGTTCTGGCGGGTTTTTCCGTGATGCCGACGAATGGCATGAAAGACTCGTGAGGACGATATGGAAAAGAAACATCTGAAAAGCACCACGTCGCTGGTGATGAGCCTGGCGCTGGTCGCCAACCCGCTTTGGGCACAAGAGACGACCGAGGCAACCGATATCGCAGCCTGCGCCGGTCTGACCGAAGAGGGTGTCTTTGGTGACATCATCGATCCGGAAGCACTGGATGCGACGTTTCCCTGCCGCGGGCCCGACGATCTGATCATCGCTGATCAAGACGCGCTGAATGCGGCGATCACGGCCCAGGTGGAAACCGATGCCGGTGAGGTTGTGGAGCAGGCGACAGATGAAGTTGCCGAGGGCGCTGAAGTCGTCGAAGAGCAAGTCACTGAAGGTGCCGAGAGCCTGACCGAAGCGACAGACGATGCGGCGGCAACTGTCGAGGAAAATCTGGCCGCGACGCCGGAAGAGGTGGCGCCGGACACGGAAGAAGCCGTGACGGCGGATGCCGAGGTCGAAGCGGAAGCGGATGCATCGACCCAGGAGGTTGCGACGTCTGATGTCGACAGCGAAGTCGCGTCCGAGGCCGACATCAATGCCGAAGCATCTGCCGACAACGAAGAGGCCGCTGAAACAGAAGCGGCGGAAGGGGCCACCGACCCGGCCCTGCCAGAGGGTGATGATGCCGCACAGATCGCGGACACGCCTGTCGTGAATGAAAACGCTACCGACACCCAAACCGATTTGGCCACCGAAGAAACCGTGACGCCCGAGGCTGATGCGGAGGTTGCCGTTGATGTGGATACCGACGCCGATGCCGAGGCCGAGGCCGAGGCCGCGACGGACGAAACGGCGACAGCCAACGATGAAACCGACGTCGCCGCTCAGGAGGCCGAGCCCGAGGTACCACCGGCGGCCGCCGATGTGGACATCGATGCCTTGGCCGACGCCGAAGCTGAAACGGTCACTGAAGAGGATGTCCGCACCAGCAATCAGGACTTTGATACCGATGTGACCGGCCAACAGGCGGCTGAAGCTGTTACCGACGATGATGACGATGAAGGTCTGACCGATTTCCAGCAAGCCCTGTTGCTGGGGCTTGGTGCGGTCGTTGTCGGCTCGGTTCTGGACAACGGCGATGAGGTCGTTTCGAACTCGGGCGACCGTGTCGTTGTCGAACGCAACGGTGATTTGGTCGTGCTGAAGGATGACGATGTTCTGTTGCGCCAGCCCGGATCGCAGGTGCAGACGCAAACATTCGACGACGGCTCGACCCTGACGGTTGTCACCCGTGCGGATAATACGCGGATCGTGACCATTCGCGGCGCCGATGGCCGTGTGATGCAGCGCAAGCGCGTGTTCGAGGACGGTAGCCAGGTGATCCTGTTCGATGACACACAAGCGGCGGAGCCTGTGGATGTCGCGACATTGCCCGAGCGGCCAAGCGCGCCGTCGGTCAGCATGTCCGACGATGTGGACACATTGCGCCAGGTCTTGCTGGCGAACCAGAATGCCCGATTTGACCGCTCTTACTCGTTGCGGCAGGTCCGCACCATCCGTGAAGTCCGGGAACTCGCCCCCGAGGTCGAGCTTGATACGGTGACGTTCGCCACCGGTTCGGCTGCGATAGACCCAAGCCAGGCCGAAGAACTGGTCGATCTTGGCAATACGATTTCGGACATCATCGCCGAGGATCCCGGTCAGGTGTTCCTGATCGAAGGTCATACGGATGCCGTAGGCGATGCGGGCTATAATCTGGCCCTGTCGGATCGTCGGGCAGAGACGGTTGCGCTGGCATTGACCGAGTATTTCAGGGTTCCGCCGGAAAACCTGATTACCCAGGGCTATGGCGAAAGCAATCTGAAGGTCGCGACGCTGGAGGCAGAGCGGCAGAACAGGCGCGCTGCCGTGCGAAATATCACGCCGCTATTGCAGTGATCGAAAACGGAAAAGCCCGCATTGCGCGGGCTTTTCTTTCGAAACTTGTGCGAAAAATTCGTTATTTTGGCAAAGGCCCGATCAACATGACCATTTGCCGACCTTCCATTTTTGGGAAGTTTTCGACGCGGCCCGTTTCTTTGGTGTCCTCTGCCACTCGCTCTAGCAGTTGCCGCCCCAGCTCCTGGTGCGCCATTTCCCGGCCACGGAACCGCAAGGTGATCTTTACCTTGTCGCCGTTTTCAAGAAATTTGAACACGTTTCGCATCTTCACATCATAATCGTGATTGTCGGTATTCGGGCGGAACTTGACCTCTTTGATTTCGATGGTCTTCTGCTTTTTCCGCGCTTCGGCCTCTTTCTTTTGCGTTTCGTACTTGAACTTGCCGTAATCCATGATCTTGCAGACCGGCGGATTGGCGTTGGGCGAGATTTCGACGAGGTCCAGGCCTGCGTCGTCTGCCATGTTCATGGCGCGGTCCGGGCTGACCACTCCGACGTTTTCTCCATCGGCCCCGATCAGGCGGATTTCGCTGGCGCGAATGTTTTCATTGATGCGGGGGCCGGTATCGCGCTGCGGTGGCGCGTTGTGGGGTCTACGTCCTATGGGTCTGATCCTTGAGTCGTTTCATGTGTGTAGCGTGTAAATTAGACGTCGTGTGTAGCGTCTTCAACCGCAAAAGGTGCGGTTTTCGGCCAATTCTCCGCCGTACTGCGCTTCACCTTTCCCTGCGCTTCTGACATATCCGACCCGAGGCCCGTGTGGGGGCCGATATCGTTCTTTTTGGAAGGATCAGACCGATGAGGGCAATCTTAATTCTGGTTGTGTTGGCTGTGTTGGGGTTTTTTGGATACCAATACGCCGTCGAAGGGCGTAGCCTGGGTGAAGCCGTGGGTGTGCTGACCGGCGATGCCGCGGCGCCCGATACGGCAGAGGCGACGGAGGATGCAACAGCCGAAGAAGAGGCGCCATCGGATGACGCACCGGCAGAGGAAGCAGCAGACGATGCCGCGGCTGCCGTCGATGAAGCGACTGATGATGCGGCTATAGCGGTTGACGAAGCCACAGACGATGCTGCGGCCGCCGTTGACGAAGCGACAGACGATGCCGCTGCTGCGATCGACGAGGCGACCGACGCGCTTGACGAAGCTGCGGATGCCGCGGCCGCAAGCACCGATCAGGCCGCGGATGCGGCTGCCGATGCGGGCGATGACCTGATGACAGGGGCGAGCGAGTTGCTGACCGTCGATGGTTTTGACGCCGATCGTGTCATCGAACTTGTCGAAGGTGCGGATATCCCGGACCTGCAAAAGACAACGCTGACCACAGCGATCAATTCGGCACGTGACAATCCCGAACTGCTGCAACCGGTTCTGGACCGGGTCAAGCAGGTGATGGGCTTGGAATAACAGCATCTGACCGATGAAAACGTATGGCCGCGTCTTGCAAGACGCGGCCATCTTGTTTTGGGCCACCGGTCATCTGTCTGGTCAACGATGCGGTATCCGGCGATGACACGACCGCAAAAAACCTGTCGCCAAGACCAGCTATTGGGCGATATCACCGTCAAAGATGTCCTCGTTGATCCGCATCAAGGATGCGTCCTGTGTTCGTTGCTAAAATAAAGCGACAACAAGGAGAGATCGTATGGAGTCATCAAAGCCCACATCCGATGTAGCAGAGTCCGCGGCAGAGATCACCGGGTTCGAAACTGGCGAGTATCCCTATGCCAAAAAGCTCGCCCGGGCGGAGTACGAGCATGAAAAGGCCGCGCTTCAGGTCGAGCTGCTCAAGGTGCAGCATTGGGTGCAGGAAACCAACCAGCGGATCGTGATGTTGTTCGAGGGCCGCGATGCCGCCGGGAAGGGGGGCACGATCAAGCGCTTTACCGAACACCTTAACCCGCGCAGTGCCCGCGTCGTTGCGTTGAACAAACCCACCGACAAAGAACGCGGTCAGTGGTTTTTTCAACGTTACGTCAAGCATTTACCGACACATGGCGAGATCGTCCTGTATGACCGATCGTGGTATAACCGTGCGGGCGTCGAACGGGTCATGAGTTTCTGTGAACCGTCCGAATATCTCGAATTCATGCGGCAGACACCAGAATTCGAACGCATGCTGACACGTAGCGGGATCCGGCTTTTTAAATATTGGTTTTCGGTCACGCAGGAAGAACAGCGCGCCCGGTTCAAATCGCGCGAGACCGATCCGCTGAAGCGTTGGAAACTGTCGCCCATCGATCAGGCAAGCCTTGATAAATGGGAGGACTATACCGAGGCAAAAGAGGCGATGTTCTTTTACACCGATACCGCTGATGCGCCTTGGACGGTTGTGCGGTCAAACGACAAAAAGCGTGCCCGGCTGAACTGTATGCGGCATTTCCTGGCCCAGTGCGACTATCCCGACAAAGACCCCGCCATTGCGAAGGCCCCCGATCCAAAGATCGTGATGCAGGCGAACCATGCGGTGACCCATTCCGATCACATTCTGTCCGCGTCGCTTCACCCCAAAAGCCGCCGATCCTGACCCAAGAAAAGGAATTGAGCCATGACACATACCCCACATGAACTGGCCGAAGAATTTCCCGACCAGATCGAACGGATGCATTCTCTTCGAGAGACTGACGGGCATTTTGCGCGCATGTCCGACGAATACCATGCGCTGAACCGCGCCGTGCACCGTGCGGAAACGGATGTAGAGCCGACCTCTGACACGCATATGCAACAGCTGCGCAAGGCGCGGATGAAGCTGAAGGATGAGATTTATAGCTATCTGAAATCCTAGGGGGCTGGCATTCGCGCCTATGGTTGCGTTGTCACGCCTCTCTCCAGTTGCCGGGTGCAATTCCGTCCAATGTCCATGAGCCGACCCGCCAGCGCACCAAGCGCAGCGTGGGAAAGCCGATATGCGCTGTCATGCGTCTTACCTGCCGGTTACGCCCTTCGCTGATCGTGATCTCGACCCATCTGTCCGGTACGGATTTGCGGAATCGGACCGGTGGATCGCGCTCCCATAAATCAGGCGGGTCGATGAGCCGGGCCTTGGCGGGTCGGGTCGGCCCGTCTTTCAGTGTGATCCCGTCGCGGAGCGGTTGCAGGTCGGTGTCGCTGGGCGCGCCTTCTACCTGCACCAGGTAGGTTTTTCCCAGCTTATTTTTCGGGTCCGCGATCTTGGCCTGGAGTTTGCCGTCATCGGTCAGAACCAGCAGCCCTTCGCTGTCCCGATCCAGCCGTCCTGCCGGATAGACCCGGTCCAGATCGATATGTGTCGACAAGGTGGGGCGCGGTGTCGGGCTGCGCGCATCGGTGAATTGCGACAGGACGCCGAAGGGTTTGTTGAACAGGATTACGCGGGTCATGGTGGGGGTGTAGCTGCGTGGGCAGCGGATGGCCATGACGACTTGGTTTCGTGTGGGCAGTGCATATGTTGGGCACACAGAGTGGAGGTGCCTGATGCCCCGTTTGGTTCGGATGTTTGGTCTTGTGGCGGGGCTTTGGCTGCTGTCGTTTCACGCGGTGTTTGCCCAGCAGGATGATGTGACGCTGCCTATTGACGATGTGGCGGCGTGGGTGGATGGCTTTGTGCCGCATGCCATCAGGCAGGCCAAGATCGCGGGCGCTGTCGTTGTCGTCGTTGACCGATCTGGCGTGGTGTTTCAGCGCGGATATGGCCTGTCCGATTGGGATGCGGGCACTGCCGTCGACCCTGAGCGGACCTTGTTCCGACCGGGGTCGATCTCGAAACTGTTTGTCTGGACGGCGGTGATGCAGCAGGTGGAGCGCGGTGCGATTGATCTGGATGCGGATATCAACACCTATCTGGATTTTGAGATCCCCCCGTTTGACGGCCAGCCGATCACGATGCGTCAGGTGATGACGCATACGGCGGGGTTCGAAGAGGCTTTGCGGTATTTGTTCGTGACCGACCCGATGCCGCTGGAGGATTACGTGAAGCAAGCCTTGCCCGCGCGTGTCTTTGCCCCCGGCAGCACCACCGCCTATTCGAATTATGCCACCAGCCTCGCTGGATATGTGGTTGAGCGGGTCAGCGGGCAATCTTTTGACGCTTATGTGGCCGAGAATATTTTCGCGCCGCTCGGGATGGACCGGTCCACATTCGCGCAGCCATTGCCCGATGAATTGGCCGATCAGATGTCGCAGCGCTATAACGAGGCGGGCGGTCCGGCGCTGGGTTTTGAGATGTTCGGGGCGGCGCCAGCGGGGGCTCTGACCGCAAGCGGTGCGGATATCGGGCGATTTATGGTTGCGCAACTGAATGATGGTGCGGGTCTTTTGCGCCCTGAGACCGCGCGGATGATGCAGGACTACCGCGCGCCGGGCATTGAGGGGCTCAACCGCATGGCGCTGGGGTTCTATGAGAAACGGGTGAATGGCCATCGCGGGATTGGCCATGGTGGTGATACGCAGGGGTTTCATAGTGATCTGACGATTTTTCCTGATGCGGGTGTCGGGCTTTATATCTCGATGAATAGCAGCGGGGTGGGGGCCGAGCGCCTCGCGATCCGGCATCTGCTGCTGGAAGGGTTTGCCGACCGCTATCTGCCGCCGCGTGGTCCGCAGGATGTCGTGCCGGGTGTTGACGCCGAGACGGCGCGGGCGCATGCGGAATTGGTCGCGGGGAGTTATTATGGCACGCGCGCGTCGTTTACGAATTTTCTCAGTCTTTTGGGGTTTTTGGGTCAGGCCAATGTTGGTGTGACCGAGGAGGGCGAACTGTCGTTTCCGGTGCTGTATGGGCTGGGGATCGGTGCCCCCGATTGGGTGGAGGTAGTGCCGTTCATTTGGCAGGATCGCTATTCCAGCAGCACTGTGGCGGCAGAGGTGGTGGATGGTGAGGTGGTGCGGCTGAGCACGGATATCTTCTCGCCCTTTATGGAGCTGATCCCGGCCCCGCCTGGCCGGAACGCTGCTGTTTTGGCACCGGTTTTGGGGGCTGCGCTTTTCGTCATTCTGTTGCAGGCCGTGTTGTGGCCCGTGCGTCGGATTGTCCGCGGCCGGATGGGCGTGCCATTTGCGTTGCAGGGTGGTCATCTAACAGTCTACCGCGCAACGGGGCTGTTCGGCTGGGGCGTCGTGCTGGCAGTGTTGGGATGGGTTGCGTTTGGCGCGATCGCGTCATCTGATCCGGCCTTGTTGGGTGGTGATTTGGATTGGCTGATGAATGGCTTGCGGGTGCTGACCCCGGTTGCGGCGGTTGGATTGTCACTGGCAGCAGTCGCGCATTTCCTGATGTCCTTGCAGGCCGGACGGTCGTGGTTTGCCCATGTGGGGCGGTTGGCGTTGCTTTTGTCTGCTTTGATGTTGGTCTGGGCCGTGATGTCGTTTCACCTTTACGGGTTTGATCTGCGGTTCTAGGCGCTTTGATATGCAACCGGGTTGTGGCTGGTATGAAAATATGCGGCCGTGCATTTTCCCTCTTGCAACGAATCCGCACTTGCCCCAAATGCGCCCTCACAAGACGCCAACGCACGCGCCTCTGGCCGGTGACAGTCATCACACGTGTTTACGTAGCGACGGTAACGTCTCTTTTGGAACTGAGCGGTCTGAGGCGGTGAAAATCCGTTATGGCCGGGTCTGCAGGAGATGACCCATGACTGTACACTTCGCGCCCGACGCGGCGCTTTTCGCTGTCGCATCCACCTCTCGTCTTGATGCTTACGTGGCCACTCGTCGCTTTGACAAACCAACGCTGGTGATGGACCTCGATCGTGTCGAAACGCAATATCGTGCCTTGCACGCCGGGCTGGGCCGCGCTGATATCCACTATGCGGTGAAGGCCAATCCGGCGCGTCAGATCATCGCGCGTCTGGTCGATCTGGGATCGCATTTCGATGCTGCGTCGCGGGCTGAAATCGCCCTGTGCCTCGAAGAAGGCGCCGACCCGTCAGAGGTTTCGTTTGGCAACACGATCAAGCGCGCGTCCGATATTGCATGGGCCCGGGATCAGGGGATCACCCTGTTCGCGGCGGATGCGGCGGAGGAGCTTGAGAAGATTGCGGAGAATGCGCCCGGTGCATCGGTTTATATCCGCTTGGTGGTCGAAACGTCACCCGGTGACTGGCCTTTGTCGCGCAAGTTCGGTTGTGATCGCGATATGGCGCTGCGCTTGCTGGATATGGCGAAGGCGCTGGGGCTGAACCCAGTCGGTTTTTCGTTCCATGTCGGCTCTCAGACCCGCCATGCCGAGATGTGGGTGCCGACGCTGGACGTGATGGCCGGTATCTGGCAGGCCGCGATTGATGCCGGCCACGACCTGACCATGTTGAATATCGGTGGCGGCTTCCCGGCCTTTCACGGTGAGCCGATAGACACGCCGACCCTTTACGCCGCCAAAGTGATGGAGATGGTCGAGGCCCGTTTCCCCGACGTGCCCCGCATCATGGCGGAGCCGGGGCGTGGCATGGTGGCCGAGGCTGGTGTGATCGTGGCCGAAGTCCTGCTGGTCAGCCGCAAGTCGGACCGTGACATGCATCGCTGGGTCTATCTGGATATCGGTCGCTTCTCGGGTCTGGCCGAGACCGAGGGCGAGGCGATCCGTTATCAGTTTGACACGGCGCGCGATGGCGATCCGATGGGCGCATGTATCTTGGCCGGGCCAAGCTGCGACAGTGCAGACGTTCTATATGAAAAACGCCCTGTCCTGTTGCCCCAAACACTAAGGGCTGGTGACCGGGTTTTGATCCGCAATACCGGGGCCTACACATCGACCTATTCGTCGGTCTGTTTCAACGGCTTTCCGCCGCTGGATGTCGTGGTAATCTGAACCGCGGCGGCGCACAGTATACATTTGTGCGCCGCTAACCATTTATAAAAGAACGGTTTTTTGTTTACAGGCTGGTAAAGCCCGCTAGTTTGCGTTGAAAGATCAGCGTGAAAGGCGCAGGCAATGCCACCGATTGAAGATCACCCGCTTCGCTATGCGATGGCCAATGAACTGCACGCGCGGCCGTTTCCGCCGGTGCTTGCCCCCAGCCGCGCCGCCTATCTGGCGATCAAGCCTGCGCAAAACGCTGCCGGACGGGATCGGGCGGCCGATCGCGCGCATTTGGTTGCGTTGTTGGACCGGTTCGCGGCACCACATCCGCAATCCGATGCGACCCATTATTATGGCCAGATTGGCAAACACTTTCTGAAATGGGAAAGCCATACAGAGTTCGTGACCTATACGATATTCGGCGAAGGCGTCGCGCAGAACCCGTTCGATGCCGCGACCTTTGCGATCTTTCCCGAAGACTGGCTGGCAGATGCGCCGGGAACGCGCGTGACCTCTGCCTTGATCCGCATCGAAGTGGCCGAGGGCGACGATGGTATCATCGAGAAAGTGAACGATTGGTTCGTGCCTGAAAGCCTGGCCATTTCGCGGGTGCTCGAGGATGATCTGGTGGTCGCGGGCGATTTCAGGATCGATCCGGCGGGGCACATGCGCTTTGCCGTTTTCGCGCGCCCGCAGACCGGCAAACGCCGGGTCGGACGTGTGGTGCAGCGGTTATGCGAGATCGAAACATACAAGGCGATGTCGATGCTGGGTCTGTCTCGTGCCCGGTCGCTGGGCCCACAAATGGCCGGGATCGACGCGACGCTGACCCGGCTTTTGGGCGATATGTGCGGCCCGATCAGCGAACCTGCGGTGGTACTGCAATCGCTGCTGGAGGTCTCGGCCGAGTTGGAGAATATCATTGCGCAATCGTCATTTCGTTTCGGCGCGACAGGGGCTTACGAGACGATCGTGAACCAGCGGGTCGAGGTCTTGCGCGAAGAGCGTTTCGGCGGGCGTCAAACCTTTCGCGAATTCATGATGCGCCGGTTCGATCCGGCAATGCGGACGGTGAAATCGACCGAAGGGCGGCTCAAGGCGATGTCGGACCGGGCGCTACGCGCTGGTGATTTGCTACGGACACGGGTGGATGTGGAACGCTCGGCGCAGAACCAGGAATTGCTGACCAGCATGGATAAGCGGGCCGATTTGCAGTTGCGGTTGCAGCGCACTGTCGAAGGGCTGTCCGTGGTTGCGATCAGCTATTACGCCGTGAACCTGGTGCTTTATCTGGTGGGGCCTTTGGAAGAGAGCTTTGGACTGTCCAAGGCGTTCATGGCCGCCGTGGCGACCCCGATTGTGCTGCTGGGTGTATGGATGATGGTGCAGCGCATTCGCAAGTCGATGGAGTGACGAACTTCATAGACCCCTGATTCTTGGGTCGAGCGCGTCACGCAGGCCGTCGCCGATATAGTTCACTGACAGCACGGTCAGCGAGATCGCGAGGCCGGGGAAAAGCACCCGTTCGGGAAAGGCGACCATACGGTCGACGCTGTCGAACAGGATTTTCCCCCAGGTGGGGAAGTCGGACGGGAAGCCGAGGCCGAGGAAGGACAGCGCGCTTTCGGTGATGATCGCTGTGGCGAGCCCCAGTGTGGCGGACACCATGATGGGCGACAGTACGTTGGGCAGGAGGTGCCGCGTGATCATCCGCCGTGCGGGTGTGCCGATGGACCGCGCGGCGAGGACGAATTCACGCTCTTTCAGCGCCATGACGTCGCCGCGCACGATGCGGGCGGTTTGCATCCAGGATGTGATTCCGATGCCTGTGACGATCAGGATGAAGATTCCGTTTTCGGGGCCGAAAGCGGCACGCAGCGGGTCCCGGAAGAGGAGCATCATCACGAGTAGCAGCGGCAGTAGGGGCAGGGCCAGAACGAGGTCGGTGAACCGCATGAGCAGCCCATCGAGGCGGCGGAAATAGCCTGCGACGACGCCGATCGTCGTGCCGATCAGGATCGCAAGGATCATCGCCGTCCATCCAACGGCGAGGCTGATCCGCCCGCCTTGCATGATGTTGGCCATGATATCGCGACCCAGATGATCGGTGCCCATGGGGCGCGTCCAGCTGACCTTGGCGTCGCCGTCCCAGAGCGCGACATAAAGCGGTCGGACATCTTTGTTGCGGATGTCGAGTTTACCGGGGTCGACGTCCCAGATGACCGGGCCGACAGCCGCGAAGAGAGTGATGAATACGAGAAATCCGAGGCCAAGCACCGCGCCCTTATGGGTTTTGAATTGATCCCACACATCCCACCATTGGCTGCGCGACACCGGGGCGGGTGCGTCTTCGGGAAGCAGGTCAGCGCCGGGTGTGATCTCAGTCATAGCGGATCCGTGGGTCAAGGACGCCGTAGAGGATGTCGGCGATCAGGTTCATCAGGACGATCAGGACGGCGAGGAGAAAGGTGATGGTCATGACCATCGGGATATCTGCACCTTGCAGCGCAAGGATCAGAAGCTGGCCGAGACCGTTCACCTTGAAGACCTGTTCGGTGATGATCGCGCCGCCGAAGATGGACGGGATGCCAAGCGCGATGACGGTCACGACGGGAATCATCGAATTGCGCAGGACGTGTTTCATGACCACGATGCTTTCCGACAGGCCCTTGGCGCGGGCGGTACGCACGTAATCCTGCCCGAGGTTGTCAAGCATGGAGGCGCGCATGTATCGGGCGATCTGTGCGGTGGTCTGCAGGGCCAGCACCATGACGGGCAGGACCATTTGCCAGATCTGGAATTTGAAGGTCTCCCAATCGCGGACGACGTGGGTTGTATCGTAGATCGACGGCAACCAATCGAGTTGCACCGCGAAGATCACGATCAGCAGCGGCCCGGTGAAAAAAGGCGGGATCGAGAAGCCGATCATCGTGATGAACGTGCCCGATTGGTCGAAGACCGAATATTGCTTGTAGGCCGAGATGATCCCGATGGGCAGCGCGATCAGGATACCGACGATATAGGACATGCCGACCACCCAAAGCGTCTGCGGCATCCGCTGGGCGATAATGTCGAAGACCGGCGCGCGGGACTGGAAGCTGATGATCCGCTGTTTGCCATCGGCGAAGTTGGTGCCAAAGGCATTGTCGATCCAGTATTGCGGCTCGACCACGAAGAACTGGTAGAGCCAGAGAGCGAAGCGGGTATACCATGGCTCGCCCAGTCCCAGCGCTTCACGCATCCGTTGTTTGACCTCGTCGGGGATGGTGAGTGGCATCTGCCCCATCGGATCGCCGGGGGCGAGTTCGAGCAGCATGAAGATGACAAAAGCGATGAACAAAAGCGTCGGGATCGACAAAAGCAATCTGCGGATTGTGAATGTCAGCATGGGGCGCCTTGGTTGATAGCTTTAGAGGGGCCCAGCCCCGGATCGCGGTCCGGGGCTGCGCGAGGCTTTAACGGTTATCGCCTGTACGGTACCAGTCGGCTGCATTCCACAGCTCACTGTCCCAGACGTTCAGATCCACACCGCCAAGGCTGTTGGCGTGGGCCGACAGACGACCACGGTGCACCAGCGGGATCATCCCGCCGCGGCTGACGATGATGTCATTGAGCTGACGCGCGATCGCTGCCCGCTCATCGGCGTCGGCCGTCTGTGTCAGCGCTGCGTGCAGTTCATCATACTCTTCGTCACAGAAGCGGCTGATGTTCTCACCCTGCCATTGGGTTGCCGGTGATGGTGCCTTGTCGCACAGACCATTGCCCAGATAGGATTGTGGATCGGTCCCGTTGAACGTGTTGGCATACATCTCGACGTCGGCGTAGAACTTCTGGAACGTATCCGGAGAGCCTGGATCGCCGCCGAAGAACACGGACGAGTCGACATTGCGCAATTCGGCTTCAATCCCGATTTCGGACCACCATTCCTTGATCAGTGCCTGAAAGTCCTGACGGACGGCATTTGTGGAGGTCTGGTAGAGGATCCTCATCGGAACACCGTTTACTTCGCGGACGCCGTCACCATCGGTATCGGTGAACCCGGCCTCGTCCAGAAGCGCGTTGGCCCCGTCGATGTCCTGCGTGTCGCAGGTGAAGGTGTCAGAGTTCACGGCCTCTGGCGCGGGCACCCAGTTGCAGGTCACTTTACCGGCCTGGCCATAGCCGACCTCGACCAGCAGCGGACGGTCGATAGCCATGGACATGGCTTGGTATACCGCTGGTTCGCCGAGAAACGGGTGTGGACGGATGACAGCGCGTTCGTCTGGTCCAAGCGCCGGATCAGGGTTGGTATTATTGAGCATGATCCGTTCGACCAGTGGGCCGAAGCCCGCGACCGGTGTACCCAGCCCGCCTGCTTCCATCGACGCGATCACATCGGGGGCCAGTTGTAGGTTCCAGGCATAGTCGAATTCGCCGGTTTCCATCACAGCGCGACCGGCTGCTGTCGCATCGCCACCACCCTTGAACGTCACTGTCGCGAAGGCCGGCTTGCTTGGGTCGCGGTAGTTTTCGTTCGCTTCCAGCTGGATCACGTCGTTGGTGCGGAAATCTGTCACCACGAAAGGACCGGTGCCGATGGGGCCAAAGTTCTGGTCGGTGCATTCGGGTGCGCGTGCGCCCATGCAATCGGCGAATTGCGCGGCCTGAATGATCGGGCTTTCACCGCCGACGAAGGGGCCGTAAGGGAAGGGCGTTTCGTTTTCGAAATTCACCACAACCGTCAGGTCATCAGGAGTTTCCACTGATGATACGCCTTCGAATTTCGTCACTTGCGCGCAGCCTGATTCAGGATCCGTGCAGTATTCATAGGTGAATTTCACATCAGCCGAGGTGAATGGTGTGCCATCCGACCATAGAATACCTTCGGTGATCTTCCACGTGATTGATTTGAGGTCTTCGGACACGCCGCCATTGGCGACCGTGGGGACTTCATCGACCAGCCAGGGGATCAACTCGCCCTGCGGATTGTAGCGCGCAAGCGGCTCGACGATCAGCGACGCGGATTCCACGTCCTTGGTGCCGCCGGACAGGAACGGGTTCAGGATCGAGGGTGCTTGCCAATAGATGATCTTGACCTCGCCGTCGCGTCCACGCTCGCCTTCATGCGCGTCGGCCAGGGCCATCGGCGCGAAGGCGGCTGTTGCAACTGCGCCCAGAAGGGCCGTTTTGAGTTTCATGTGAGTAGTCTCCTTGTTGGTTAGCTCTTATGGCCTCGGGTCGCCGCGTTTTATGATGCGGTCTCTTTTAACAGGTGGCAGGCGGTGAAATGGCCGGGTTTGACCTCGCGGTAGTCCGGTTCCACCTCTTTGCAGATATCCATGACCGCCGGGCAGCGGGTGCAGAAATTGCACCCCTTGGGCGGGTTGGCGGGTGAAGGCACGTCGCCTTGCAGGATGATCCGCTCGGTCGTCTGTGCAAGGCTCGGGTCCGGTTCGGGGACCGCTGACAGCAGCGCCTTGGTGTAGGGGTGCAGCGGGTCCGCATAGAGCGACTCGCGCGGGGCGAGTTCGACGATTTTACCGAGGTACATGACGGCGACCCGCGTCGCGATGTGGCGGACCATGGATAGGTCGTGGCTGATGAACAGGTAGGTGAGCCCGAATTGCTCCTGCAGGTCTTCGAGCAAGTTGACGACCTGTGCCTGGATCGAAACGTCGAGCGCCGCGATGGGTTCGTCGCAGACGATGAATTTGGGGTTGAGCGCGAGTGCGCGGGCTATCCCGATCCGTTGTCTTTGCCCGCCGGAAAAAGCGTGGGGGTAGCGTTTCGCGAATTTGCGGTTCAGACCAACCGCGTCCATCAGGTCACCGACCTTTGCCCGCTTTTCGTCCTCGGACAGGTTGGTGTGTTCGTCGAGCGGTTCCTTGATGATCGCCTCGACCGTCATGCGCGGATTGAGCGAGGCTTGCGGGTCCTGGAAGACCATCTGCATCGTGGGCCGCATCGTCCGCAGTTTGGGTTGCGGCGTCGCCCCGATTTCGGTGCCGTCGATACTGACCGAACCGGACGTGATATCGTAAAGCCGCAACACCGCCCGCCCGCAGGTGGATTTGCCGCAGCCGGACTCACCGACAAGGCCCAGCGTTTCGCCTTCCATCACGTCGAAGCTGACGCCATCGACGGCTTTCACTTCGCCGACCCGACGCCGCAAAAGGCCAGCATAGATCGGGAAGTGCATTTTTAGGTCACGAATGCTAACCAGGGCTTTGCGATCCTTCGACATATCAAGCATCGCGGGGCGCTCCGGTGCTTGCATCAAAGAAGCAGGCGGCGTCGTGCCCATGCCCGACATCATAGCGGGGCGGGTTTTCGCGGGCGCAGCGGTCGAAGGCCACATCGCAACGGTCGCGGAAGGCGCAGGCGCTGGGCTGGTCGACCATGATGGGCGGCTGCCCTTCAATGATGGTCAGCCGTTTAGAGCGTTCGCCATGGATCGTCGGGATCGTTTTCAGGAGGGCGCGGGTATAGGGGTGCTGCGGGTTCTGAAATAGTTCCTTCACGGGGGCGTGCTCGACCACCTGGCCCCCATACATCACCATCACCCGGTCGGCGATGCCTGCGATCACGCCCAGATCATGGGTAATCCAAATGACGGCCATGCCGAGTTTCGTCCGCAATTCCTTCATCAATTCAAGAATTTGCGCCTGGATCGTCACGTCGAGTGCGGTGGTCGGTTCGTCCGCGATCAGCACCTGTGGGTCGCAGGCCAAGGCGATGGCGATCATCACGCGCTGCCGCATGCCGCCGGAGAATTGGTGGGGATAATCGTTCAGCCGCCGCTTGGCGTCGGGGATACCGACCAGTTCAAGAAGCTCCTGCGCACGGGCTGTTGCCTGGCGCTTGTTCATGCCCATATGCTTGCGCAAAGGTTCAGCCAGCTGCGAGCCGACGGTAAAGACAGGGTTGAGCGAGGTCATGGGGTCCTGGAAAATAAACCCGATTTTGCCACCGCGGACAGACCGCAAGGTTTCTTGATCGACCGAAAGCAGGTTCTTGCCGTCGAAATTTACCTGACCACCGCGGATATCGGCTGGGGGAGTCGGCAGAAGGCCCAGCAGCGACATCATCGTCACGGATTTGCCCGATCCGCTTTCACCGACCACGCCCAGCAGTTCGCCTGGCTTGAGGTCAAAGCTGACATCATTTACCGCGTGAACCTCACCACCCCGTGTTTTGAACACAGTTTTGAGGTCCCGGACATCGAGAACAGGCAGCGCCCCGTCGGGCATATATAGAACCCTCCCCGGTGGTTCATTGTTTTTCGAACCGCTTTTTGCGGAATTGTTACGGACGGTAACAGGTATCTGGAATCCCGCAAGACGATTCCCGTTTGTGTTTCCCGACATTCGCCGCGACACTGGGCATGTGATGAATTGAGAGGCGCTTAGTTTGAAGTCTTACACAGCACGTGAACTGATGGATCGGCTGGTCGGGTTTCCGACAATCAGCAGTCAGAGCAATCTGGAGTTGATCTATTTTGTTGAGGATTATCTGACGGGTCTGGGTGTCGCGTCCGTGCGTGTTCCGAATGCTGATGGAACCAAGGCCGCGCTTTATGCCCATATCGGACCAGAGGTGGATGGCGGTGTTGTCCTGTCGGGTCACACGGATGTGGTCCCCGTTGAAGGGCAGAATTGGGACAGCAATCCGTTTGTGGTGACCGAGCGGGATGGCCGTCTGTATGGGCGGGGGACCTGCGACATGAAAGGCTTTGATGCCTTGGCGCTGTCCGCCGTGCCACTGGCGCTGGAGCGCGGGATCAAGCGGCCTTTGCAGATCGCGCTCAGCTATGATGAAGAGATCGGCTGTCTCGGTGCGCCACCGATGATCGACCATATGGTCGCCAACGGGATGCCCCGCGCCGATACTGTGCTGGTGGGCGAGCCGTCGATGATGAAGGTCGTGACCGGCCATAAGGGTGGCATGGGATATCACATGCATTTCAAAGGGTTCGAGGTGCATTCGTCGCTGCAGCATACCGGCGTGAACGCGATCATGATGGGGGCAAAGCTGATCGAATGGGCTAATGCGGTGAATGCCGAGAACGCGGCGCAAGCGCCTTCCGACTTGGCCGCGGATTTCGTGCCGCCCTACACGACCGTCCATGTCGGCATGATCAAGGGCGGAACGGCCCACAACATCACCGCCAAGGATTGCCATTTCGATGTGACGTTCCGTGTCGTGCCGGGTGAGGATGTCGCGGCGTGGGAGGCGCGGTTGGCTGAGAAAGTGTCGGAGATCGCTTCAGAGATGAGGGCGGTTCATCCCGACGCGGGCATTGATGTGGACCAGTTCTTTGCGATGCCCGGTCTTGCGCCGGAGGTAGACGGCAAGGCCGAGGGTATGGTGCGTCAACTGACCGGCGACAATGCGCGCGGCGTCGTCAGCTACGGCACCGAGGCGGGGCAGTTTCAGGAACGTGGTTACTCTGCCGTGATCTGCGGCCCCGGCGATATCGCGCAGGCGCATCAGCCGAACGAATTCATCAGCGTCGATCAGTTCCGGCAGGGCGAGGCGTTCATCAGTCGCCTTGTGGATATGCTCGCCGCCTGACACATGTTTGACGAGAGCCTTACAGGAGAGAACCGCATGCCCGTCAAAAACCGATTTGCCGAACTCCACCCCGAGATCACCGCGTGGCGACGGGATATTCACCAACACCCCGAAATCCTGTTCGAAACACATCGGACATCCGCGCTGGTGGCCGACAAATTGCGTGCCTTTGGCTGTGACGAGGTGACCGAAGGGATTGGCCGGACCGGTGTCGTCGGGGTGATCAATGGCCGCTCCGACACGTCGGGCAAGGTGATTGGCCTACGTGCCGATATGGATGCATTACCGATCCATGAGGCGACGGGGCTGGACTACAAGTCAAAGACCGATGGTGCGATGCATGCCTGTGGGCACGATGGTCATACAGCGATGTTGTTGGGCGCGGCGCTGTATCTGGCCGAGACACGGAATTTCGATGGGAAGGTCGTCGTGATCTTCCAGCCTGCAGAAGAAGGTGGCGGCGGGGGCCGCGAGATGTGCGAAGACGGCATGATGGACCGCTGGGGCATTCAGGAGGTCTATGGCATGCACAACTGGCCGGGACGGCCTGTGGGGACATTCGCGATCCGGGCGGGTGCGTTCTTTGCGGCGACCGATCAGTTTGACATCGTGATAGAAGGGAAGGGCGGTCATGCCGCCAAACCGCAAGAGACGGTGGATTCGACCCTCGTCGCGGCGCACGTGGTGACAGCGCTGCAATCTATCGCAAGCCGCAACGCCGACCCCGTGGATCAAGTTGTGGTGTCGGTGACGTCGATTGAATCATCGTCCAAGGCGTTCAACGTGATCGCGCAGCGGGTGACGATGAAGGGGACGGTCCGCACCATGTCGACGGGGATGCGCGACCTGGCCGAGAAGCGCCTGAAAGAGATCTGCGAAGGTGTGGCGGCGACATTCGGCGCGACGGCGAAGGTCGATTACTACCGTGGCTATCCCTGCATGGTGAACCACGAAGATCAGACGACCTTTGCCGCCGACGTGGCGCGATCGGTCTCTGGGCAGTGCGAAGACGCGCCTTTGGTTATGGGGGGCGAGGACTTTGCGTTCATGCTGGAGGAACGACCCGGCGCCTACATTCTGGTCGGTAATGGCGACACAGCCTCTGTCCATCACCCCGAGTACAATTTCAACGACGAGGCGATCCCAGCCGGATGCTCCTGGTGGGCGGAGATTGTCGAGCAGCGGATGCCTGTCGCGTGATGCTCAATCCCGAATTTCTGGTGTCGGATGAGGCGGCTTTGCGCGACCTGTTTCCGCAGACACATGCGGTGGCCATAGCGAAGTCGCTGACACATATCGATCAGCACGTGCGCGATTTCATTGCCCGCTCTCCCTTTGTCTGCATCGGCACGCAGGCCGCAGACGGCACCGCCGATGTCAGCCCGCGCGGTGACCCGTGCGGGTTCGTCAAAGTGCTGGATGAGAGGACGCTGCTGATCCCGGACCGCCCCGGCAATAATCGGTTGGATACATTGTCGAATATCGTCAGCAACCCGTCTGTTGGCCTGCTGTTCATGATCCCCGGCTATGATGAAACGATGCGGGTGAATGGCATGGCGCATGTGACGCGGGACCCGAAACTGCTGGCGGTGCAAGAGCGGGAACCGCGTGTGGCGATTGTTGTGACGGTGGCCGAGGTCTTTATCCACTGTGCCAAGGCATTCCGGCGGTCGAAACTATGGGACCCGGAGGCTTTGCAGGACCGGTCCGAGATGCCGTCGCTGATCAAGATTGTGCTGGATCAGACGTCTGGGGCGCCCGAGGATGCGGCAGAGCAGAAGAAGCTGGATGATGATCTGGAGGAGTCGTACCGGCGGTCTCTGTATTGATGTTGGCCCGGGCCGCGCCCGACCCTCCCCCCGGGGAGGGCGCTTTGCGACGTTTCAATCGGTAAGAGCAGTGTGGGTGTTGCGCGGTCTTTCACCGTCCAGCCGTCAGGAGCGCCCACCCAGGGTCGGGCGCGGCCCTCTGTTCCGGCTCACCCCCCCGTATGCGACATATGCCGACTGACCTGCCCATCGACCTGCTGCCGCGAATAGTCGAAATCGTGCCCTTTGGGTTTGAGCGCGATGGCGGCGCGGATGGCGTCTTCCAATTCGAAATCGGCCTCTGAGGCACGCAGAGGCCCGCGGAGGTCGGAGTGGCCCTCTTGCCCGAGGCAGGTGTAGATTTCCCCCGTACAGGTGATCCGCACGCGGTTACAGCTTTCGCAGAAGTTATGGCTCAGCGGCGTGATGAAGCCGATCTTTTGGCCTGTGTTTTCGACACGGACATAGCGAGCAGGGCCGCCGGTGCGTTCGGGCAGGTCGGTCAGGGCTGACCGTGTTTCCAGTTCCGCCCGCAGGTCTTTCAGTGACCAATATTGCCCTAGCCGGTCTTCGTTGCCGAGGTCACCCATGGGCATGACCTCGATAAATGTTAGGTCCATGTCGCGGCTGGCGCACCAATCGGTGAGTGTGAAAAGTTCTTCTTCGTTGAAGCCTTTCAACGCGACCGTGTTGATCTTGACCCGCAGGCCCGCGTGCTGGGCGGCGTCTATGCCTTTGATCACCTGCGGCAGGCGGCCCCAGCGGGTGATTTGGGCGAATTTCGCCTCATCCAGGGTGTCCAATGATACATTGATCCGGCGGACGCCCGCAGCATAGAGGTCATCTGCGAATTTCTCGAGCTGACTGCCATTGGTCGTGACCGTCAGTTCGCGCAACGCGCCGCTGTCCAGATGCCGCGACATGGATCGGAAGAAGGTCATGATATCACGGCGGACCAGCGGCTCACCCCCCGTGATCCGCAGTTTCCTGACCCCAAGCCGGATGAAGGCGGAACACATCCGGTCAAGCTCTTCCAGCGTCAGAAGTTCTTTCTTGGGCAGAAAGGTCATGTTTTCCGACATGCAATAGACGCAGCGGAAGTCGCAGCGGTCGGTGACCGAAACGCGCAGATATTCGATGGCGCGCGCAAAGGGATCAATGAGCGGAGCTGTCATGAGGTGCAGCGTATGGCCGGGCGGAGGGCTGCGCAAGCGGGAACGGGGTACTCTATGACGTTGGTCGCTGTCATGTGATGGCGGCGAAGATACGCCGCCGGTAGGTGGGGCTGCTATTGAATGACATAAGGGTGCCAGATAGCGTCAGCACCATGAAAAAACTTGTTTTGATCCTGCCCTTTGCGGCGCTCGCGGCCTGTACTGAGCAGCCAGGCCTCTTTGGTAACACCACTGGCACGCCCGCCACGGCGACACCCACGCCAACGCTGGACCCGACGCCGCCACCTCCGCCG
Source organism: Yoonia sp. 2307UL14-13 (assembly GCF_037572755.1). Lineage (NCBI taxonomy): Bacteria > Pseudomonadati > Pseudomonadota > Alphaproteobacteria > Rhodobacterales > Paracoccaceae > Yoonia > Yoonia sp. 2307UL14-13. The sequence goes on from NZ_JBBIFZ010000001.1 coordinate 337,934, forward strand.
CCGTCTGATGCACGAACGGTGGATCAGTTTGACACGACCAGCGAAGAGGACCGACAGGCCGCCGTAACGGTCGAGGCATCCGGCGGAGCGCGGTCCCTGGGGACGACGATCGCGTCGCTCGGGCCACCGACAGAGCCGGGGATCTGGATGAAGACGCCTTTGGTTAGCGAATTGACCCCGGGCCGCGTGGCGTATCAGGGGACAGAGATCAACGTGGAATTACGGCCCTCGGGAGGCGCGGCTGGCTCGGGGAGCCAGATCAGCCTCGCGGCGATGCGGCTGTTGAACGCCCCGCTGACCGGGTTGCCGGAGGTTGAGGTGTTTGCGCGGTAGTCGGGGTGATGGGTGCGAGCACTGATCGGTGCTGGCAGCAAGGAAATCAAGCGACGCTGACTTAAGGAGATTTCTGAGGCATATCATCAAGATCTGACCGAAATCTGATTAAGTCAGATGCTAGTTTGAAGCATCAAACATCAAATGGTGCTAAACAAGATGAAGATTAGAAGCGGGCTTTGCTGTATGCTCATGGTCGCTGATGCGACGTTCGCTGAAGACTGCAAACAGCTGTCAGATGAGGAACTCATAGAGGCAGTGCTGACATACGAGCAGTCGAGATTGTTAATACCAGACGAGTATGAATTTGGATCACCGCTCACCTTTTTAGAACGCCAACCCGGTTGCTGCGCTATCGAAAGGGAGAACCATGACTTCACTCCTTTGCCGAGTATTTTTGATTGGTTCATGCCTTATGATGCAGTTATGGTATCGATAGGATTTCCATATGAATTACCAAGCAGAGAAGAATACATCGTCGTATATCTCGTATCACCATGCGGCGTAGTCGGTGACCGCTTTGGCCAGCACGTATCCCCTTTGAGCTCTCAGGTGGATTAATTTGCTTGCTTCCATAAAGCGTAGGGTGGGTGATTTCACCCACCATCCGGTAACTTCCGTCCTGCCTCTTTCACCGCGAACGCTTTCATCCCGTCCGCGTGTTTTTCCAAAAACGCCCGCACCCGCGCCGCATCGTGCTTTGATAATTCCCGCAGCCACCAGGCGATGGCTTTCTGGATGAACCAGTCGTGGTCGCTTACGTAAGAGGCGGCCCAGCCGAGGATGCGGTCGCGGGCCTCTAGCTCCGCTGGTTTGGGGTTATTTTGTTTGGTCCAGGGCAGTGTCATCACGAGCGCGGCGCGGCGGGTCCACATGTGGTCGGACGTTATCCAGCGTTCGACTTCGTCCAGTCGCGATGGATCGGCTGTCAGACGTTTTTGCCCGGCGATGCTTGCATGATCGGCCACGGCCCAGGCGTCGAAATCGGGGACCCATGATGTGATCAGGTCCCATGCGCCTTGGTCGTCGGGGCGGATGCGCGCTTGGGTCAGCAGTTTTGCCGCGGCGATGCGGCCCTCGTGTGTGTTCCCTTTCCAGAGGCCCTTGGCGAGCGCGAGCCTTGTGTCGAGGTCAATCGCCGCGCGCCATTCCTTGACGAAGGCATCAATCTGCGGGTTCGCGACGCCCAGATAGGGGCGGTCGACCTTGTGATAGCGGTGCATCTCGGCCGCCTTGACCGGATCACCGGCGGCGCGGAGGAGAGCTGTGGCCTCTTTCGGGGTCACTCCACCGTCACCGATTTGGCGAGGTTGCGCGGTTGGTCGACGTCGGTCCCCTTGGCGACCGCCGTGTGGTAGGCGAGCAGTTGTGCGGGCACGGCGTAGAGGATGGGGGCGAGGAACGGGTCGATTTCGGGCATCAGGATCGTTTCCCAGACGCCGTCGCCGGCCTCCTTCGCGCCTTGGCTGTCGGTGATCAGAAGAACCTTGCCGCCGCGCGCCATGACCTCTTGCATGTTGGATATCGTCTTGTCGAAGAGGTCATCACGGGGGGCCATGACGATAACGGGAACGTGTTTGTCAACGAGGGCGATCGGGCCGTGTTTGAGTTCGCCGGATGCATAAGCCTCGGCGTGGATATAGCTGATTTCCTTGAGTTTTAGCGCACCTTCGTGGGCGAGGGGATACATGGCGCCGCGCCCGAGGAAGAGGATGTCGCGCGCTTCGGCAAGTTTGTAGGACAGGCTCGCTGTGCGTTCCTCGATTTGGAGTGCGAGGTTCAGGATGCCGGGGAGCGCACGCAGGGCGGTGAGCTTTTCGGTCAGTTCCGCGTCGCTGATATGCCCACGCGCTTGCGCCGCTTTCAGTGCGAGGATGGCGAGTGTCGTCAGCTGGCAGGTGAAGGCCTTGGTGGAGGCCACGCCGATCTCGGTCCCGGCGAGGATCGGTAGGGCGAGGTCGCTTTCGCGCGCGATGGAGCTTTCTGGGACGTTAACGACCGACAGGATCTTGTCGGCCTTGCCGTCCATGTAGCGCAGGGCGGCGAGCGTGTCGGCCGTTTCGCCGGATTGGCTGACAAATAGCGCGACCGTGCCGGGTGTGACGGGCGGTTCGCGATAGCGGAATTCAGAGGCCACGTCGATTTCGACAGGCAGCCGTGCGATCCGTTCGAACCAGTATTTCGCGACCATGCAGGCGTAATAGGCGGTGCCGCAGGCGACCAGCGTCAGCCGTTCGATCTGCGTGAAGTCGATGCCGGGGTTGGGCAGGGTCACCTCGGTCGCCTCGGCGTTGATGTAGTGGGCCAGCGCGCCTTGCAGCACGGTCGGCTGCTCGGCAATTTCCTTGGCCATGAAGTGTTTGTAACCGGCCTTGTCCACCTGCGCTGTGTCGATCTGAATCATCTTGAGCGCGCGGTTGGCGATGTTACCCTCGCGGTCGCGGATTTCGACGGAGTTGCGGGTGATGATCGCCCAGTCGCCCTCTTCCAGATAGGTGATCTTGTCGGTCATGGGGGCCAGCGCGATGGCGTCGGAGCCCACGAACATTTCGCCTTCGCCGTGCCCGATGGCGAGTGGGGAGCCTTTGCGGGCGGCGATCAGCAGGTCGTCTTCGCCGTCGAAGAGGAAACACAGCGCGTAGGCCCCTTCGAGCCGCGCGATGGTTTGCTCAGCCGCGTCGCGGGGGCTGAGGCCCCGGTCGCGGTAATGCTGGGCGAGGAGGGCGACGGTTTCGGTGTCAGTGTCGGTTTGGAAACTGACGCCGTTTTCGGCGAGAAATTCGCGGAGTTCGCGGAAGTTTTCGATGATGCCGTTATGGACGACGGCGACCCCGCCCGCCTGATGGGGGTGGGCGTTTTTGACGTTCGGTTCGCCATGGGTGGCCCAGCGTGTATGGCCGATGCCGGATTTGCCGGGGAGCGGTTCATGGACCAGCAGGTCGCTGAGGTTCACCAGTTTGCCAACGGCCCGCCGCCGGTCGAGCCGGTTGTCGTTGACCGTCGCTATCCCGGCGCTGTCATAGCCGCGATATTCCAAGCGTTTCAGCGCTTCGACCAGGATGGGCGCAGCTTCGTGATCGCCCAGAACGCCAACAATACCGCACATATCAGGATCCTTTTGCTTTTTTGGCCCGTAGCTTTTCGAACAGACGCTTGGCGAAACCGGGTTTGTTGTCTTGCTGCGCGCGGGCAACGGCGAGGTCACCGGCGGGCACGTCGCGGGTGATGACAGAGCCGCTGCCGGTCATGGCTTGATCGCCGACATTCACCGGCGCGACGAGCATGGTATTGGAGCCGATGAAGGCGTCCGCGCCGATCGTCGTTTTGTGTTTGAACACGCCGTCATAGTTGCAGGTAATGGTGCCCGCGCCGATATTGGCCCGCGCGCCGACTGCCGCGTCGCCGATGTAAGTCAGGTGGTTGACCTTGGCCCCTTCGTCGATCTGCGCGTTCTTGATTTCGACGAAATTGCCGACCTTTACGTCCTCGGCCAGTTCCGCGCCGGGGCGGAGGCGGGCATAGGGGCCGACGACTGCGCCGCGCGCGACATGGCAGCCTTCGAGATGGGAAAACGCGCGGATCGTGGCGCCGGATTCGACGGTGACGCCGGGGCCGAAGACGACGTTCGGCTCGATGATTGTGTCGCGTCCAATGACGGTGTCATGGGCGAAAAAGACGGTTTCGGGGGCGGTGAGAGTGACGCCGTTGTCTTGTGCCTCGGTCCGCGCGGCGGTTTGGAACAAGGCTTCGGCGCGGGCGAGGCCTGCGCGGGAATCGACGCCCAGTGTTTCGGCTTCGTCGCAGCGCACGACGGTGGCGGTGAGACCGCGTGCGCGAGCGATGCCGATGATGTCGGTGAGGTAGTATTCGCCCGCCGCATTGTCATCGCCGACCGCGTCGATCAGGTCGAAGAGCGTTTCGGATTTGGCGGCGATGACGCCGCTGTTGCAGAGGGTCACCGCGCGTTCTTCATCATTTGCGTCTTTGAATTCAACGATCCGGTCGAGTTGGTCGTCTTTCATGATCAGCCGCCCATAGCGGCCCGGATCGGCGGCCTCGAACCCCAAGACAACGACATCATGGGTCAGCCGCGCGGCGGTCATGGCGGCGAGCGTTTTGGGTCGGATAAAGGGTGTGTCGCCGTAGAGGACGATGACGTCACCGTCAAAGTCTTTCAGCGGGTCCTCTGCCTGCGCGACGGCATGGGCTGTGCCAAGTTGTTCGGTTTGTAGGGCAATTTGTGCGGTATCGTCATAGGCTTTCGCGGCTTTACCGACGGCCTCGGCCCCGTGCCCCGCCACGATAACGGTCTTCTCGGGCAAAAGCGCGGCGCCGGATTTCATCGCGTGGATCAGCATAGGTGCACCGCCGATCCGGTGCAGCACCTTGGGCATGTCGGAATTCATGCGGGTGCCCATGCCCGCGCCCAAGATGATCAATGCCGTGCTCATATTCGCCTCGAATGACTTTTCTGCGACTTCTAACCAGCTAGATGATTATCACAAGGTGCCGGGGTTCACATCAGTTTACACGGCGTTACAGAGAGCGGGCAAAAAGGGGTACGCGATGCGCTGTGTGATTTTCGATCTGGACGGGACGTTGGCGGATACGAGCGGTGATCTGATCGCTGCTGCCAATACGTGTTTCAGAGGCCTCGGCTTGGGTGATTTGCTGGATCCTGCGACCGATGCCGCGACGGCCCTGCGCGGTGGGCGCGCGATGCTGAACCTTGGCTTTTCGCGGGTTGAAGGGTTCGGCGCGGATGAAGTGGATCGGCAATACCGGGTCCTGCTCGAGGCTTATGCCGATGACATCAACACGCATACGGTGATGTATCCGGGCGCGATCGCTGCCGTCGATACCCTCAGACAACAGGGTTATGCCGTTGGGATCGCGACGAACAAACCGGAACATCTCGCCGAAAAGCTGATGCAGTCGCTTGGGGTCCGCGATCAGTTCGCCTCTTTGATCGGTGCAGACACGCTAAGCGTCCGCAAGCCCGATCCCGAACATCACTTCGAGGCTGTGCGTCGCGCTGGCGGTGACGCTGCGCGGTCGTTGCTGGTGGGGGATACGCAGACAGATCGCGATACGTCGCGCAATGCCGGCGTGCCTTCGGTGCTGGTCACATTCGGACCCGGACGCGATGCCGTTCTGGCCCTCGAGGCGGACGCCAAGATTGATGATTACGCCGAATTGCCCGATGTGGTGGCGCGTCTGATCGGTTGACCTTGCGGTAGATGCCCCGCAAAGTTTCAACATGACCGAAGTGTTCACCGGCAGTTTTACCCAGCAGGAACCTATCCCGGAGGACGGGATCGCGGCGGCATTGGCCGTGATGCAGCATGGTCGCCTGCACCGCTATAATGAGGCACCGGGTGAGGTGGCCGAGACGGTGCTGTTGGAAGAGGAATTTGCGGCTTCGGTCGGGGCCAAATATTGCCTTGCCGTCGCCTCGGGCGGTTACGCGATGACCACGGCTTTGCGGGCCAGTGGTGTCGGATATGGCGACCACGTGCTGACCAATGCCTTTACGCTGGCCCCCGTACCGGGGGCGATTGCGGCGGTCGGCGCTGTGCCGGTTTTTATCGGTGTGACCGAGGAACTGGTGATTGATCTGGACGATCTGGGAGCAAAGCTGGATCAGGCCAAGGTGCTGCTGCTCAGCCATATGCGTGGCCATATCTGCGACATGGACCGGTTGATGGCGCTATGTGATGCTGCAGGCGTCACCGTCATCGAGGATTGTGCGCATACGATGGGGGCGGCTTGGGATGGCGTTCCCAGCGGGCGCTGGGGCCGGTTCGGCTGTTATTCGACGCAAACGTACAAGCACATCAATTCGGGTGAGGGTGGCTTCCTCATCGGCGACGATCCCGATGATATGGCCCGCGCGATCATGCTGTCGGGCAGCTATATGCTGTTCGACAAGCACCGCGCGGCACCGCCGCCCGAGGTGTTTGCGCAGATCAAATACGAGACGCCGAATATCTCGGGGCGGATGGACAACCTGCGCGCGGCTGTGCTGCGACCACAGTTGAAACGGTTACCCGAACAGGCGGCACGCTGGAACGCGCGTTACCGAGCGTTGGAAGACGGCTTACGCGAAACGCCCGGCCTGCATCTGGTCGCGCGGCCCGCCAAAGAACAATTTTTCGCGTCATCGTTCCAGTTTCTTCTGTTGGATTGGAGCGCCGACGCCATTGCCGATGTGCTAGGCCACTGCAAGGCGCGAGGGGTCGAGCTGAAATGGTTCGGCGATGCAGAGCCTGTTGGCTTTACCTCTCGCTATGACAGTTGGCGCTATGCCCCGTCCGCGCCTATGCCGGTGTCGGATCGAATACTGGCCGGGGTTGTCGATATGCGCCTTCCGTTGACTTTCAGCCTTGAGGATTGCGCATTGATCGCGCGGATCATCAAGCAGGAGGTCGGGGCAGCATGGCAAAGGCAGGTCGCTGCCGAATAGGTGGAGAAATGACTCGACAGAGCGGACTGCCGGGCCTTATATCTGAACAAGCGTTCAATTAATGGGGTTCGTCCGATGTTCCACGCCTCAATGACATTTGATCTTGGCGATGACGTGAACGCCTTGCGCGACATGGTTCACGCCTGGTCGCAGGAACGGGTAAAGCCGATGGCCGCTGAGATCGACCGGACGAATACCTTTCCACCCGCGCTGTGGCCCGAAATGGGCGAACTGGGCCTGTTGGGGATTACCATAGATGAAGAATACGGTGGGGCCGGGATGTCTTATCTTGCCCACACAGTGGCGATCGAGGAAATCGCGCGAGCGAGCGCGTCTGTTTCGCTGTCCTACGGGGCGCATTCCAATCTGTGCGTCAATCAGATCAAGCTGAACGGGAACGAGGATCAGAAGGCGAAATATCTGCCGGGTTTGATTTCGGGTCAGCATGTCGGTGCATTGGCCATGTCCGAGGCCGGGGCTGGGTCGGACGTCGTGTCGATGTCGCTGCGTGCCGAGAAACGCAATGACCACTATCGCCTGAATGGCAACAAATACTGGATCACCAACGGCCCCGACGCCGACACGCTGGTCGTTTATGCCAAGACCGACCCCGATGCCGGATCGAAAGGAATCACCGCCTTTCTGATCGAGAAAGAGATGACCGGGTTCAGCACCTCGCCCCATTTCGACAAGCTGGGCATGCGGGGGTCGAACACGGCGGAACTGATCTTTGACGATGTGCAGGTCCCGTTCGAGAATGTGCTGGGCGAGGAAGGTAAAGGCGTCCGCGTCCTGATGTCCGGTCTGGATTACGAGCGCGTCGTGCTGGCGGGGATCGGCCTCGGCATCATGGCCGCCTGTCTGGACGAGGTGATGCCATACATTTCATCGCGCAAGCAGTTTGGTGAGCCGATCGGGAATTTTCAGCTGATGCAGGGCAAGATCGCGGATATGTATACGGCGATGAACTCCGCGCGGGCCTATGTCTATGAGGTCGCGCGCGCCTGCGATCGCGGTACGGTGACGCGGCAGGACGCGGCGGCGTGTTGTCTTTATGCCTCCGAAGAGGCGATGAAACAGGCCCATCAGGCGGTGCAGGCCATGGGTGGGGCTGGGTTTCTGAACGACGCCCCGGTCGCCCGGATTTTCCGCGATGCCAAGCTGATGGAGATCGGGGCCGGGACGTCGGAAATCCGTCGGATGCTTGTCGGGCGCGAGATGATGGGGGCGATGGTGTGACAGGGCGCCGCCGTATATTTCGGGGGATGAAGACACTGACTTGCACCAATGCACTGTCGGACGGCCACGCTGAAAGTGATCGATGAGATATTGGGCGTTCTTCCTGCCGGTCGGTTGCCTCGTTGCCTTCGCCGCCTACCTCGGTGTCCGCGCCGGGCAGGTCCCGACCGAAACCGAGATCATCAATCGATATGCGGCGGCCTATGTGGCCGAGGTTGGCGATGGCGCGGCGCTGACTGACTGCGCGGCGACGCCCCATCCCCATGACGCGATCCGCATGGTTGTTGTGTGTCAGCCAGCGCAGGGCGACCCTATGACCTTTCTTGTGGGTCCTCGGGGTCGTTTGATTTCCGAGGGTGAAAGAGGTGTCGGGGCATGAAGTTTCTGGTTTCACTTGCTTCCTGTTCAATCGCGAATGCGCAGAGTCTTGACGCCTTGACGGTTGATGCCGATGCCATCAGGGCCTGCCACACGTCAACTCCGATCGGCACGATCTATCCTGATTGTCTGGGTCAGGCATCGAATGCGTGTCAGGCGCAGGATGGCGGCAGCACAACGCAAGGCATCGCGGCCTGCATCAGCGCGGAAACAGCGGTATGGGATGCGTTGCTGAACGAAGAGTATCAGGCGCTACGCGCTCATTTCAGCGGTGTTCAAGGCGGCGGCACTGACGCCACGACGGATGAGTTGCTGGACTATCTGCGCGGTGCGCAGCGGGCTTGGATCGCTTTTCGTGATGCCGATTGTGACTTGCGCTATACACAGTATCAGGGCGGGGCGATCCGATCGATCGTGGGTGCGAATTGTCGGATGACCAAGACAGCAAGCCGTGCGCTGGAGCTTAGGGACATGCGGCAGCCATGAGCGTGACGGAACATGAAGCAGCCTTAGAGCTTGTCGCAGAGGCTGCCCGGAACGCGGCCTTGGGCGGTGGCGAAAAGGCCCGTGCCCGTCACCTGAGCCGGGGCAAGATGCTGCCGCGGGATCGCGTGGCGGGGCTGCTTGATCCCGGTTCGCCGTTTCTTGAGGTCGGTGCGACGGCTGCCCACGGCATGTATGACGGCGCTGCCCCCTGTGCCGGTGTCATTGCGGGCGTGGGGCGTGTGAACGGTGTCGAGGTCATGGTCGTTTGCAACGATGCGACTGTGAAGGGCGGCACCTACTACCCGCTGACCGTTAAGAAACACCTAAGAGCGCAGGAGATTGCCGAGAAATGTCATCTGCCTTGCGTCTATCTGGTGGACTCAGGCGGCGCGAACCTGCCCAATCAGGATGAGGTGTTCCCGGATCGCGACCACTTTGGCCGGATTTTCTATAATCAGGCGCAGATGTCCGCCAAGGGGATTCCGCAGATTGCAGTTGTGATGGGCTCTTGCACCGCTGGCGGGGCTTATGTGCCTGCGATGGCGGATGTATCGATCATCGTGAAGGAACAGGGGACGATCTTTCTGGCTGGCCCTCCGTTGGTAAAGGCGGCGACGGGCGAGGTGGTCTCGGCCGAGGATTTGGGCGGCGGCGATGTGCATACGCGCCTGTCCGGTGTGGCTGATTACCTGGCCGAGGATGACGCGCATGCGCTGGCTTTGGCGCGGCAGGCAGTGGCATCATCCGCATTAAAGAAGTCGTTTCATGTCAAGCGGTTGACGCCTGAATCTCCTGCGCTTAATCCGGCGTCTATGTTCGATGTCGTCCCCGCTGATCTGCGGACTCCTTATGACATCCGCGAGGTGATCCGCCGGATCGTGGATGGCTCTCGGTTCGATGAGTTCAAGGCGCGTTTCGGGGAAACGCTGGTCTGCGGATTTGCCCATATCGATGGCTGGCCCTGCGGCATTATCGCCAATAACGGGGTGCTTTTTTCGGAGAGTGCGCAGAAGGGTGCGCATTTCGTGGAACTGTGTTCTCAGCGGCGCATCCCGTTGGTGTTCCTGCAGAATATCACCGGATTTATGGTGGGACAGAAATACGAAAACGAAGGGATCGCGCGGCACGGGGCCAAGATGGTGACGGCGGTGGCGACGACGTCGGTGCCGAAGATCACGATGGTGGTCGGTGGGTCGTTTGGTGCAGGAAATTATGGAATGGCAGGAAGGGCTTACAGCCCGCATTTCATGTGGTCTTGGCCAACCTCACGCATTTCAGTGATGGGTGGTGAGCAGGCCGCGGGTGTGCTTGCGACCGTCAAACGCGACGCGATCGAGCGTGGTGGCGGGGAGTGGTCGGCGGAGGAAGAGGCGGCGTTCAAGAAGCCGACGATCGACATGTTCAATGAACAATCGCATCCGCTTTACGCCTCGGCCCGGCTCTGGGATGACGGGATCATCGACCCGCGCAAAAGCCGTGAGGTGCTGGCACTGTCGCTTTCCGCGGCGCTGCATGCACCCATCAGGGAGACACGTTTCGGCGTGTTTCGGATGTGATGCACCGGGCGTACACACGGCGTACACACAACGTACACACGATGTGCACACATTCCCTGATGTCAGGAGAGTGCGATGCGCAGCATTAAGGATCGCATTCTTGACCAAATGCCGCAGGTCAAGATGCCGACGCTGGGCCAGAGCGTCGATATCCCGGTTTATGTGATCCACAACAGCGGCGACCCAGAAGACTATTTCTTTATCTTCGATTTCGAACAGTTCGTGGAGCGGTCGCGGTCGGGCATCTTTGTCAGACCCAGGCTGAAGGTGTGGGCGGGGCGGAGCGACTTTGGACGCAGTGCGTTTGCGCGACAATTTCGTGAGAGTTTCGCGGCTGAGTTTGACGCGGCCCGGCAGGCGCTGGCTGCTGGCGGGGGGAAGAAGAACGGTTGGTTTAGCTGGAGCCTTGGCAAGGACCTGCTAGGTGGCGCGGTGAGCGGGTTTGTCGCCAATATTGTGCTGCTGGTGGCGATGTCGGCGGGCAAGCTGGTCTGGTCCGCGCTGCCGTTGCCGGGTTTTCTGCGCGAGAAAAGCGACGGTGAAAAGCTGGAAAGCAGCATCACCGAGACGCAAGGCAAGGTCGATCAGGCATTGGCAGGGATGCAGGTGACGTTGCATCGGGCGCTTTACGATCATGCCCGCAAATTTGGCCCGGTATCGCAGCGTGATCTGGATTATGATGCCTGGCCATTGCCCGCCTTTGTGACTGAACACCTGACGGATCGGACGTCGACATCATGGTGGTAGCAGGGGTGATGATCGGGGGCCGTGCATGAAACCGCAGATGCCCGAAGACGGTCAGTTTCGCGTTGGCAAGCCGGACAACGCCACGGATGCGCGTTGGATCTATGTAACGCCCGAGATGGCCCTGGCGCATCCGAAGGGGCAGTTGGGGCTGCTTTTATGGGCTTTGGTGGCGTTCAATCTGCTGATGGGTGTCGTTCGTGTTTATCAGGGTGTCACGATCACACCGCTTGCGCTGATCTTTGGCGTGGCGAACCTGACGGTGGCACTGCTTCTTGCTATCCGGTCGCCGTGGGCGCTGCCGGCCGTTTTCGTGCAGGTGATCGGGGGTATTCTTGCGGCTTTTTTCATCGTGCTTGGACCTGTTGATGTCGTCATCCGGGCCGCGTTGGGGATCGGGTTGCTGGTTTATCTCGTCGATGGCGACCGCCCCAACCTGATCTATCGCCACCGTTTCCGCGCCTATAGCGATCTGGAGGGCCAGGATCGCTGGACGGGAGGGGACAATGTTTGACAAGATTCTGATCGCCAATCGCGGTGAGATTGCCTGCCGCGTGATCCGCACGGCGCGGGCCATGGGCGTGCGGACTGTTGCAGTTTACTCTGACGCAGATGCCAAGGCGCTGCATGTGCAGCAGGCGGACGAGGCGGTGCGCTTGGGGCCAGCGCCGGTCGCGGAGAGCTATTTGCGGGGTGACCTGATTATCGCGGCAGCGCAGGCGACGGGCGCGCAGGCGATCCATCCGGGGTACGGTTTTCTGTCAGAGAACCCGGATTTCGTGGAGGAGGTCGAAGCGGCGGGTCTCGTTTTCATCGGACCGTCGGCCAAGGCGATCCGCGCAATGGGGCTGAAGGATGCGGCCAAGGCACTGATGGCGGAGGCCGGTGTGCCCGTCGTGCCGGGGTATCATGGTGACAATCAAAACCCTGACTTTCTGGCCGAGAAGGCTGAGGAGGTCGGTTATCCGGTGCTGATCAAGGCCGTTGCCGGTGGTGGCGGTAAGGGAATGCGGCTGGTCGAGGGGCCGACGGATTTTCTTGAAAACCTGTCCTCTGCTCAGGCTGAGGCGCGGACGGCGTTTGGCAATGCGGATGTCTTGATCGAGAAATTCGTGACCTCGCCCCGGCATATCGAGGTGCAGGTTTTTGGAGATGGCGACGACGCCGTGCATTTGTTCGAGCGGGATTGTTCGCTGCAGCGCCGCCATCAGAAAGTGATCGAAGAGGCGCCCGCGCCGGGCATGACGGACGCCGTGCGCAGAGCGATGGGCGATGCCGCTGTCCGCGCCGCCAGGGCGATCGGCTATACGGGTGCGGGTACGATCGAGTTTATTGTCGATGGATCGGATGGGCTGCGCGAAGACGGCTTCTGGTTCATGGAGATGAACACGCGGTTGCAGGTAGAACACCCGGTGACCGAGGCCATTACCGGCGTCGACCTTGTGGAGTGGCAGTTGCGTGTCGCGTCTGGGGAGCCTTTACCTGTGCGGCAAAAGGATTTGGCGATCAGCGGTCATGCGTTCGAGGCACGCCTTTATGCCGAGGATGTGCCCGCGGGGTTCCTGCCCGCGACCGGGGTGATCGATCATCTGGTCTTTCCAGACAGCGCGCGGATCGATAGCGGTGTCGATGCCGGATCGGAGATTTCGCCTTGGTATGATCCGATGATCGCGAAGGTCACCGTGCATGGACCGGATCGGGCGGTGGCCCTGCGGTCTTTGTCATCGGCATTGGATGCGACGCAGGTGGCGGGGACCGTCACCAATCTTGGCTTTTTGCGCAAGCTGGCGCGGGATCCGGGTTTTGCCGAAGGTGATGTGGATACGGGCCTGATCGCGCGGCGGCAGGATGATCTTTGCGTCGCGCTGCAGCCGCGTGCGCGCGACGTGGCGATTGCGGCGGTTGTCGCGGCGGATGTGCAGCGGGATGCGCTGACAGGATTTACCTTGTGGGCACCGCTGACTCGCGATGTTGTCCTGTCGTATGCGGATGAGCCTGTCACCGCCCGGCTGACGATCCGCGATGCGGATCATTGCGAGGTCGCCGTCGGCGATGAGGTCATTGCCCTGACATGGCATGGGCAATGGGGGGCGGAGGCGGTGCGTCATGGCGCGCGGGTCACCGTGTTCGGGGCAGAGACGCTAACGTTCGCGTTACCGGATCTGCTGGATCGTGGTGCGTTGTCCGCTGGTGGTGATGTGGTGCTTGCACCGATGCCCGGGCTGGTGCGCGATGTCGCGGTAACCGATGGCGCGCGCGTGGCCGCGGGTGACCGACTGGTTGTATTGGAGGCGATGAAGATGGAGCATGTCTTGCGTGCGCCGCGCGATGGTGTTGTCGCCTCTGTCGGGGTAAGCGCCGGTGATCAGGTGACGGCAGGCGCGCTGATGGTCGCGCTGGAGGCCGAGACATGATCCGCCTGCATCATTGTCATCAGACACGTTCGATGCGCAGCCTGTGGTTGCTTTATGAGCTGGGCGTGGATTTCGAGCTGCTGGTCTATCCGTTCGACAAGACGTTGCGGGAAGAACCGTATCGGTCGCTTAACCCGACGGGTCGCGTGCCGACATTGGAAATCGATGGCTTCGTGATCCATGAAAGCGGCGCGATCGCCGAATATCTGTGTGAGCGGTTTCCCGACGGTGGCCTGGGTCGAGACCCAGGCGACGACGATCGTGCCGCCTGGCTGGACTGGATCCATTTCGCCGAGACGATCAGCCAGCATACCGCCGCCCTGACCCAGCAGCACGTGGCGCTTTATGAGGATCACATGCGCTCGCCCATCGTCATGCAGCTGGAGGCGAAGCGGCTGGCGAAGACCTTGGGCAAGGTCGAGGCGGGTTTGGTGGGAGATTATCTGCTGTCATCGTTTTCAGCCGCTGATATCGGGGTGGGGCAGGCCGTCTATATGGCGGGGCATTTTGTGGAATTGGCGCGTTTCCCGCGGTTGTCGGATTGGTTCGACCGGTTGCAGGCCCGGCCTGCCTATCGGAAGGCGTTGCCGGGCGGGCCGGGGCTTTATGCGCAGGATTTATATCCGCCTTGGCCGTTGGATACATGAGCGGCTGTGCCGCATATCATGCTTTTGTGGGGGCTCTGCCCCCGGCCCGATGGGCCTCCCCCGAGGTATTTTTGAACAAAAGAAGGGTGGATCGTGGCTGAGGTCGTGCGCATTTATGAGGTTGGGCCACGGGATGGGTTGCAGAATGAGCCGGGAGTGATTTCGGTGGCGGACAAGGTGGCGCTGATCGATTTGCTGGCCCGGTCCGGGCTGCGCGATATCGAGGTGGGCAGTTTCGTGAGCCCGAAATGGGTGCCGCAGATGGCCGATACGGATCGTGTGCTGGCCGGTCTGACGCTGTTGGATGGCGTGCACTATGCCGTTTTGGTGCCGAACATGCGCGGGTGGGACGGCTTTGCGGCGGTCCGTGTGCCGGGCGTGACGTATGAGATCGCTGTGTTCATTTCCGCCTCGGAAGGGTTTTCGCGGGCCAATCTGAATTGTTCGATCGCCGAATCCGTCGCGCGGCTGGTGCCGGTTGTCCGCGCTGCCGAAGCGGCGGGTGTCGCCGTGCGCGGATATGTGTCTTGCGTCACCGACTGCCCTTTTGACGGGCCGGTTGCGCCAGATGCCGTGGCGCGCGCCTGTGAGATGCTGCGTGATGTGGCGCGGATGCCGCTGTCGCTGGGTGATACGATTGGACACGGCACGCCGGAAACGGTGGCACACATGCTGGATGCGGTGACCGCGATCGTTCCCGTCACGGATTTGGCCGGTCATTTCCATGACACTGGGGGGCAAGCCCTCGCCAATATCGAGGTCGCATTGGAGCAAGGCGTGCGCGCCTTCGACAGCGCCGTGGGCGGTCTGGGTGGCTGTCCCTATGCGCCGGGCGCGCCGGGCAATGTGGCGACCGAGGCGGTTCTGGCCCTGCTGCATGATCGCGGATTTGAAACGGGCGTCGATGCGCATGCCATTGCCCAGGCCGCGGCCATGGCGCGCGCGATACGGGAGAAAGCACATGCTGGTTGATCTTGAGGTGGATGCGCGCGGTGTCGCGACGCTTTGGCTGGCGCGACCGGACAAGCACAATGCGCTGTCGCAGGCCGTGATCGATGACCTGCAGGTGACGGCTGACAGGATCGCCGCGGATCGTGAGATTCGTGTTATCGTTCTGGCCGGGCGGGGCGCGTCGTTCTGCGCCGGTGGCGATCTGGGCTGGATGCGGGATCAAATGGCGGCAGATGCCGCGATGCGACGGGCCGCCGCCGGATCGATTGCGCGGATGTTGGGCGCTCTGAATGGCTTGCCCCAACCCGTCATCGGTCGGGTCCATGGCAATGCGTTCGGGGGCGGGGTCGGGATGGCCTGCGTTTGCGATGTGGCGATCGCTGCGGATCATGTGAAATTCGGCCTCACCGAGACCAGGCTGGGTCTGATTCCCGCGACCATCGGCCCTTATGTCCTGGCCCGTTTGGGCGAAGCGGCCGCCCGGCGCGTTTTCATGTCGTCGCGTGTGTTCGGCGTGGACGAAGCGGTGAGGCTTGGCATCGTGGCAAAGGCGGTGGCCGCGGATGCGCTGGATGCGGCCGTAGAGGCCGAGGTCGTGCCTTATCTGGCCTGTGCGCCCGGTGCCGTCGCGGCGGCGAAACGCTTTGCCCGTTCTCTTGGTCCGGTCATTGATGAAGCGGTCATCGCCCGATCCATCGATGCCTTGATCGCCCAATGGGAAGGCGACGAGGCGGCGGAAGGCATTGCCGCGTTTTTCGAAAAGCGCGCGCCGCGATGGAACCCCACGTCATAGCGTAATCGTCAGATTTCCGTCTCACTTTGGACCGATTTGCCCGGTTGATTGGTGCCGAAAAGGGGACGAACATGCAATTTGACTGGCCGACACCTGACCAAATCACCTATCGCATCCATCGCCTGCGCCGTCTTGTCGCGCTAGCCATCGCGCTGCCGGTTCTTGTCCTTTTGGGCGGATCGTTGATCGATACGGCCTTTATCAGCCCCGATCGTGCGACCCTGGCGGCGATGGCGGTCGCCGTCATGGTCGTTGGTCATGTGATCCTGTTTCCAAATGCCGGGCTTGAGACGATCGCCATGTCGCTTGGGGTGACGGCGATGAGTGTTGCAGCCCCCTGGATAAAGGCAATCGCTGTCGTGGCACCACTGGAATATCAAACGGCCGCGCTGGTCATGCTGATCATCCTTTCCGTGATCGCGACCGGTTTGTTGATCGCAGGTCTGCAAGTCGCTTTGGGATTTGTCATGATGATCGGCCCGATGAAGGCCTGGCGTCTGCGTGGCGCGGTGAATGTGCCCTGTTCCCCCGAAGTTGCCCGTGGTCAGTTTGCGCTTCAGCCGAATGTGCGGCGTGGTCGTATCCTGACGGGACAAGCAGACGAAAACGGGTTTTTCGATGTCGCGATCCTGGCACCGCAGATCGCCGATCCCGAGACGCCCGGCAATCCCATGATCGTCCGCGTGGCGGCGAAACTGATGGCCGAGACAACCGACAGCCAGCAGACGATGCTGGTCTTGCCGAATGGCCGCATGACCGTGACGTCCGAGCAGTTCACGAAAACGGCGGATGGTTGCCGCGTCGAAATTACCGAGTTGCCTGGCGATTTTACCATCGGGATGTACCTGATGTTCTGGTTGACCGATCAGCAGATGGATAACCTGACCGAAACCGCGGATCTGATTTCGGGCCATCTGGCACGGGCCAATGGTCTGGCACATGGTGTATCGTTCATGTCGATCATCGGCGCCGTGCTCGCGCCTCAGCCGAAGGTTGTTGGCGGCGCGGACTAGGCGGCGTCTGCATTTGGAACGCACCATCGGCGCGAGACCCATTTTTCCGCTGACAAGCTGATTTGACCGCAGCGATTTGGTTCATCGGAAGGGCAAATCGGCGATGATGGCAGAGGCAAATGGGCCGCGTCCCGCAGGGATTTCGCCAGTTAAGCGGATCAGAAAACAGTCCGGGGACTGTTTTTCCGCGCAGACGCCCATTTCGTCGTCAACAGAGCTTGAATTAGCCCGCTAGTCCTGCGCTTATTCGGCGGGTAAACGATCCCCCAGATCGCTTACTGGTCCGCCTCATCCTAGAACTGAGCAATTTTGGCTGAAACCGGTGGTGCGTTCTAATGCAGACGCTGCCTATGCGCGTTACACCATCATTTCTTTCGTCGCGCTGAGTGTAATATCGACATAGTCCCGTTCGACCCGATCAATGTCCCATTGCAGGCGGGTCAGGTAGACCGTGTCACCGTCATTGTCTTCGGCGATGTGCTGTTTGTTGGCGGTTGCGAATTTTTCGATGGCGTCCTTTTCGCCGTGGACCCAGCGGGCAGAGGTGAATTGCGATGCCTCGAACCGGACAGGCAGTCCGTATTCCATTTCGATCCGGCTGGCCAACACTTCGAATTGCAGTGCGCCCACGACACCCACGATGAAGCCGGATCCGAAGGTCGGTTTGAATACCTTGGCGGCACCCTCTTCGGCGAATTGCATCAGTGCTTTTTCGAGGTGTTTGGCCTTCATCGGGTCGCCCGCGCGGCAATTTTGCAAAAGCTCTGGCGCGAAGGAAGGGATGCCGGTGACCCGGATCGCTTCGCCTTCGGTCAGCGTGTCGCCGATGCGGAGTTGCCCGTGGTTGGGGATGCCGATGATGTCACCTGCCCAGGCCTCTTCCGCCAGTTCGCGGTCAGCGGCCAGGAAAAGGACAGGGTTGGTGATGGCCATCTGCTTTTTCGATCGTACATGGGTCAGCTTCATGCCGCGTTCGAAATGGCCGGAAGCCATGCGGACAAAGGCCACACGGTCGCGGTGTTTCGGGTCCATATTGGCCTGCACCTTGAACACGAAACCGGCCACGTTCGGTTCTTCGGGCGCGATTTCGCGTGGTTGGGCCGTTTGCACCTGTGGTTCGGGCCCGTAAGTGCCGATGCCATCCATCAATTCCTTGACGCCGAATGAGTTGATGGCGGAGCCGAACCAGATCGGCGTCATCGACCCGTTCAGGACGCTTTCGGGGTCGAGTTGGGGCAGCAACTCCTTGGCCATCTCGATGTCTTCGAGGAATTTCCCAAGGAGGTGTGCGGGCACATGTTCGGCCAGCTTGGGATCGTCGAGCCCCTTGATCTGGATGCTTTCGGCCACCTTGTTCCGGTCCGCCCGGTCCATCAGTTCCAGCCGGTCGCGCAGGATGTCGTAGGTGCCCATGAATTCGCGCCCGACACCGATCGGCCAGGCGGCGGGGGTCACGTCGATTGCCAGGTTTTCCTGGATCTCGTCGATGATTTCGAAGGTGTCGCGGCTTTCGCGGTCCATCTTGTTGCAGAAGGTCAGGATCGGCAGGTCGCGCAGGCGGCAGACCTCGAACAGTTTCTGCGTCTGGCTTTCGACGCCCTTGGCCCCGTCGATCACCATCACCGCCGCGTCGACGGCGGTGAGCGTGCGATAGGTATCTTCGGAAAAGTCCGAGTGGCCGGGCGTGTCGACGAGGTTGAACCGGTAGTTTTCGAAATCGAACGACATTGCCGATGCGCTGACCGAAATCCCCCGGTCTTTTTCCATCTGCATGAAATCGGACCGGGTGCGTCGCGCCTCGCCTTTGGCGCGGACCTGACCAGCCATCTGGATCGCACCGCCATACAGCAGGAATTTTTCGGTCAGCGTCGTCTTGCCCGCGTCGGGGTGCGAGATGATCGCGAAGGTCCGACGGCGGGCGATTTCGGGGGGAAGGTCAGGGCGGTTCGTCATGGCGGGTCGTTTATGCGGTCGCCGGAGAAAGGGCAATGCGCCGCGTCGTTAACCGGGGATTCGTTGTTGTCGGATAAGCAAGGGGAGAGGTAATCGGGAGTTTGGCATGCGGGGCCTGATGGTTTTGCTGATCGTGCCCATCGCCGCCTGCGGCGGTGGCGGAGGGGGTGGCGGCGGCAGCGGGATCGACCCTCGCCTTGCGCGGGTCGATGTCTATGAGGCGCAGCGTGTACGTGTTTTGGGCGATCCTGGCGCTGGTGTCGTGGGGATGGCTGCGACCGAGACAGCCGATGTGCCCATCACGGGGGCGATCACCTATGACGGGTCTGTGACCATCAGTGTCGAAACATCCGTTCCGATCTTTCTCGCGGGCGATGCTGCCATCACCATGGATTTCGCCGCTGGCGACGTGTCGGGCGAGATGCGGAACATGTTCGGCCGCAGGGAGGGTCAGGCCTTGCAAGACTATGCGGGCACGCTGGTGATCGCGGACGGTACGGTCGATGATGCGAATGGCTGGTCCGTCGACTATGCGGGCACGCTGGAGAGCGGCTCTGATACGCTCGTCTTCGCCGGGCAGGTCGTCGGGTCGCTTTATGGTGCAGAGGCCGAGGCCATCGCAGGGGCGGAGTTCGGTGCGCTGATCGATGTGAATGGCGACATCGTGGACGGGAGTCTGACGATCGTCGCGGAAGAGGAAGGCGGGGCATCTGATGTCGATTAATCGCGAGATGTAACCGGATGTTAACCAACCTGCGTTGATCATCCGGGTCGATGAGATATCCGTTCCTTTGGATGGCCGCGATCTGGGCCTTTTCCGCCTGTGGCGGCGGGAGTGGCGTCGGCGCCGACGCGCCGGACTATCGCGATCGTTTGGACGGCGTGCAGGCGATGTTCGCAACACCGGCGGCGGCGCTGCCGACCACAGGCCGCTTGACCTATACCGGGCAGATGCAGATCGACCTGGCATTGCCGGGTGGGGTCGGGCCCTACCTTGGTGACGCACATATGGCATTCGATTTCGATAGCCGGGACGCCGCTGTGACCGGGACAGTGGATGGGTTTCGACACGGTGCCGACACGTTGTCCGGCGCGCTGACCATCTCGGAAGGTCGGATTTATCCGGATGCCGATCCGATACGGGACTATCAATTCGAGGCTGAATTTTCGGGATCGCTGTCCGCCGCCACGGAAAATTATCGCCTGTCGGGTGAGGTCTATGGTGATTTCAAAGGGGCCGAGGCAGAGGCGGTCAATGGCGTCGTCGCAGGAACGATGCGGTCAGACACCGACGAGGTCACGCTGTTTGACGGTTCGTTTTTCGGGATCCAGGATTGATCCGCGCCGGAGGCACATCCGCGATTGGGCCACGATCACAAAGATGGACTGACAGCCTTATCCCGTCGACGACGACGATTGCATTTTGGTCGCATCGCAGTTGGACCAGCCGGTGGTCGGCGCTTTTGTCGATCGATGCATGCGGCGTTGACACCAGCTGATCCGCCCGTATCAGCGCCGTACCATCGATGATGGTTTGATGCGGATGCAAGATCAGGTCACGCCGGTTGCCCAGGGTTTGCGCCGGAACCTTGACCAGCCCGTCGGCAGCACAAGCGCGGGATGCGACCTTTCGCACCTGCAGAACGGTGCAGGCATCGTCATTGACCGCAAGGACCTCATCACCCGGTTTCAACGCCCCGACAGCGCGGTCCGATCCATCCCGCATTTTGACCATCGCCTGTTCCGGCAGGATTCCGAACGTTATCTTGTCCATCAAACTGGCCAGCGTCGTGTCGCTGCTGTGGATCAGGCGATAGCGGGCCTGTCCGTTTGGCTGGTCCAGTGAAAGTATAAATACCCGGGCATCGGTGGAAACGAGTTGAAAGCAGCGCAGCGTACCTCCCGCATCATCCATGAACGTCAGCGCCCGGCAGGGCCGGAGGGGCGTACCACATTGGGCCAGATGCAGTTTTTCGTCTTCATACATTGCCCGCGCGAGGGGGGCATGGGGCGTGACCGCATAGATGTCATCGCAGAGCGGGGGCCGCGGATTGGCCAAGGTTTCACCCATGGTCACACCGTCCGACACCACAAAAGAGCTGCCGTCGAAGACTGAAAATGTAAGGGCCAGATCGTCCATCACAGATGTATATCGCCCAAAGTCATGTAGGAAAATATAACCAAAAGCGCAGGGTACGCGACGTTCGGTCCTGCATTGCAGCAGTTTGGGGCGCTGTCCGTAAAATCTGCGGCGCAGATTTTTCGCTGTTTCGCGAACGGGCCGTCCTCACCTGTCTTGAAAACCAAGAATTCCGGTTCGGATTTCCTGGTTTTCGCTTTAAGCAGAGCGCGAGGTCGCATTGCGGCGAAAACAGTGGAGTGGATGATGGATCTGGGAATCAAGGGAAAGCGCGCGCTGGTTTGCGCGTCGTCAAAGGGGCTTGGACGTGGATGCGCTGCGGCGCTGGCCGAAGCGGGTGTCGACCTGGTGCTGAACGCCCGCGGCGCGGAGGCGCTGGACGCGACGGCTTTGGCCCTGCGGAACGCGCATGGCATCGATGTCACGACGGTCGCCGCTGATGTCGCCACAGACACGGGGCGTGATGCTCTTCTTTCTGCGGCGGGTGACGTCGATATTCTGGTGAACAATGCGGGCGGCCCGCCCCCCGGCCTTTGGTCCGACTGGGACAGGGACGATTTCATCAAGGCACTGGACGCCAACATGCTCGCGCCGATCGCGCTGATGAAAGCGCTGCTGCCCAGCATGATCGACAAAGGCTGGGGGCGTGTCGTCAACATCACCTCGGGGTCGGTCAAGGCGCCCATCCCGCAGTTGGGCCTCTCCAATTCCGCCCGGGCTGGTCTGACCGGCTATGTCGCCGGGACCGCCCGGCAGGTCGCCCAGCACGGTGTGGTCATCAACAACATGTTGCCCGGCATTCACGCGACGGATCGGGCGATCAGCCTTGATACGGGTGTGTCGCAGGCGCAAGGTATCTCGATGGACAAAGCCAAGGCGCAGCGTGAGGCGACAATCCCCGCCCGCCGTTATGGTACGGCGGAAGAGTTCGGGGCGATGTGTGCTTTCCTGTGTTCACAGCATGCGGGCTTTATCATCGGGCAGAACATCGTGCTGGATGGCGGCGCGATCAACGCGACGATTTGATGGCGGAAAAGTTCAGCCTCAAGGATCATCTATTCAATGTCGATACGGTCACTTTGCTTGGTGGTCATTTCGAGGATGCGGGGGTATTCGACGGGGCACCGTTCGTTTCTGCCGTCATGGCAGAGATGCCGCCGCTTGAGTTGAAGGCGCGGATCAATCTGATCGCGGACGTCCTGAGGCACCATCTGCCCGGTGACTTTCCGGCTGCCGCAGATGCGATCCTGGCGGCCTTACCGCCGCCATTGGACCCCACCTTGAAGGACGATGATTTCGGGCATTTCATCTATGCGCCGTTGGGTGTTTATGTCGAACGTCATGGCATGGAAGATCACCGCGACCGCGGTCTTGATGTGCTGGAAGCCGTGACCCAGCGTTTTTCGATGGAGTTCTCGATCCGTGCTTTCCTGAACCGGTGGGAAAGTAAAACGCTGGAGCGGATGCAGGATTGGGTGGTGCATGATCATTATCATGTCCGGCGTCTGGTCAGCGAAGGCACGCGGCCCAAACTGCCATGGGGGCAGAGCGTGGGCGTGACGCCGGAGCAGACACTGCCATTGCTGGATAAGTTGCATGGCGATCCGACCAGATTTGTCACGCGGTCTGTGGCCAATCATCTCAATGATTTGACAAAGAAGGATCCCGGGTTGGTGATCGGCCGGCTGGAGGCCTGGCAGGCTAGCGATGTGCAGAATGATGTCGAGTTGACCTGGATGCGCAAACACGCGCTGCGCGGGCTGATCAAGGCGGGTAATCCGGCGGCGATGACACATCTGGGCTATCGGCCCGATGTTTCGCTGACCGTGGATGGTTGGGCGATCACACCTGACGCTTTGGCGCGCGGTGCGGCGGCTGAGGTGAGATTGGGGCTGACCGCGCAGGAAGATGCCCCGCTGATCATCGACTATGTCGTCGATTTCGTGAAGGCCAACGGGACAACCGCGCCGAAAGTCTTCAAATTCAAGGTGTTGGACGCCAAGGCTGGAAAGCCGATGACGTTGAAGAAGAAACATGTGTTCAAGGACAATGCGACCACGTTCACCCTGTATCCCGGTCCGCATCGCATTCATGCGCAGATAAATGGCCGTATCGTTGCCTCGTCCTCATTCACGCTGACCTGACCTTGCCCCGGCTTGGCAGAGTTGTTAGGTGCGCTAAACCCAATCGTTTCAGTCAGGGATGTTACCCCGCCGCATGCCCCCGCCGCGTCTTGAGATCAGGAATATCGTAAAAGACTTTGGCGGGCGCCGTGTGGTCGACAATGTCGATCTGTCCGTGATGCCGGGGCAGGTGACCTGCCTTTTGGGCCCGTCCGGTTGCGGTAAGTCGACGACCTTGCGGATCGTTGCAGGGGTCGAGATGCAGGATAGCGGCACGATTCATGTGGATGGCGGGTTGATCTGCGATACGGTTTATCGCGTGCCGCCCGAGCGCCGGCAAATCGGGCTGATGTTCCAGGATTTCGCGCTGTTTCCCCATCTGACCGTTGGTCAGAATGTGGCCTTTGGGCTGAAGCGGCGTGGAGCGGCTGCGCGGGTGAAGGGGCTGCTGGACAAGGTCGGGATGGCGCATTTCATCGACGACTATCCGCATCAGTTGTCGGGGGGAGAGCAGCAAAGGGTGGCGCTTGCCCGCGCGCTGGCCCCCAAGCCGCATATCATGTTGATGGACGAACCGTTTTCGGGGCTGGACGATCGTTTGCGCGACGATATCCGCGACGAAACGCTGGCCATTCTGAAGGCCGAAGGTGCGGCCGTTCTGCTCGTCACGCATGAACCGGGCGAGGCGATGCGCATGGCGGACGAAATCGCATTGATGCGGGACGGCCGCATCGTGCAGCACGGCGCGCCTTATAACATCTACAACGCGCCCGTGGATATAGACGCAGCGCGTTTTTTCAGCGACATCAATGTGATAACCGGCAAAGTCCAAGGTGCATTGACCGATACGGCCTTTGGCCAGTTCCTTGCCCCGGGTGTCCCGGATGGCACCGAAGTCGATATCGTGATCCGCCCGCAACATCTGAAAATCGACTTTGACAGGCAAGGCCGAGGTCCCAATCCGACTTCTCAGGATGGCACGGCGGCCCGCGGCGTCGTCGAACGGGCGCGGTTTATGGGTATGTCGAGCCTTGTCGAATTCCGTATGGATTTCGACGGGTCGATCCTGAAAGCCACAGTGCCGTCAGTGTTTCTGCCGCAACCCGGCACGGCGCTATGGCTGATGATCCGCCGGGATCGGTGTTTCGTCTTTCCGAAAAGGCGGGCTTAGTCCTTATTGTATCGGTCCAGCACCTTCGCCATCTCGCGCGCCAGTGTGGGAACATGTGGTTCCTGCAAAAGTGACAGGTGACCGCCGGGCACATCGATCACCTCGAACCCTTTTTTGGCCACATCGGCCCAGCCAAGGCCGGATTTGATCGCCGCATCGGTGTCGTAGAACTGGCTTTCGGCGCGGAAGATGGTCAGCGGCACGTCAAGCGGTTGGGCGTCATAGGCGTTCACCGCCATTTCGTTCGATGCGATGAATTCGAACACAGTCATTGGTGCTTTGGTTTCGCCCTGCGCCTCGGCTTCGCTGATTTTCTTTTTGTTGATCTTGTTGCGCCAGTTATACAGACGGTTGCGCAACACGTCCTGCACAAAGCCGGGGCCCATGTAATGCGCCCGTCGGGCCATGGCGAACACCCGTCTAAGCCCACGGTACTCATCCCGCCCGCCCGGTCCGGCAGCATCGAACAGGGCGAGCATCCCGATCTCGCGCCCGATGTCCTTGAGCTGCCGGGCAAGCTCGAACGCCATGTAGCTTCCCAGCGATACGGCCATCAGATGGATCGGCCCGTCGGGGTAGTGATCGTTGATGTCAGCGCAGTAGCGGCTGGCGGTGTTGACGATCCCGGTAGGGGTGTTTTCGTCCAGCGATCCGACCGAGACGCCCATCATCGGCTGGTCATCACCAAGATGGGCGGCAAGGGGGCGAAAATACTCTTCGTTCGTGCCGAGAATATGGATGCCGAGCAGCGGCGGCTTGCTACCTTTGGGCTGGATTGGAATGATGTGTTTGGGACCGCTGCTGCCGTCTTTCAGCAGCCGCGCAAGCTGACTGGGGGTGGGGTTGGTCTGAAAGTCCATCAGGCCGATGGATGACCCCGACATCGCCTCGAGCCGCCCGATCAATTCAACAGACAACAGGGAGTGGCCGCCGAGATCGTAGAAACTCTGATCTGGTCCGACCTGATCCCGCCCCAGGACTTTGGCCATGATCGCGCAGATATCGGCCTCTAACCCGATGGTTGGTCGGAGGTCGGTTGAGCCGCCGATCTCACCTGCGCTGGGTGCGGGCAGGGCGGCCTTATCGATTTTACCACCAGCGGTTCGCGGGAATTCCGGGACGTGAACAAGGGTCGGTTGCATATGCGATGGCAAAACCTCGGCCACGTCCGTGGTCAGCGCATCGATATCAACTGCATCGCTGTCATTTTCCGGACTGACCCACGTGACGAGCTGTGCTGCCGGTGTGCCCTTGTTTGCCACGCCCGCGATCACGTGCAGATCGGGGGCAGCCTCTTCCACGGCTTGTTCCACCTGCCGCAGATCGATCCGGTATCCGCGGACTTTGACCTGCCGATCCTCGCGCCCGAGGAAGTGAAGCGTGCCGTCGGGCCGCCACTGCGCCGTGTCGCCACTGCGATACATGCGCCCGCCCGGCACGAACGGATCGGGCAGGAACGCTTTGTCCGTTTCCTCGGGGCGATTGATGTAACCGATGCTGACCGCCGGCCCGCCGATGACCAATTCGCCGGGCGCACCACGGGGGGCAAGGCTGCCATCCGCCGCCATGACATACGCGCGGGCATGGGCGGTGGGGCGTCCGATTGGGATGTCTTCGTCAGGCAGGGCCTGCCCGGCCGTGTGCAAGGTGCAGGTGATCGTCGTTTCCGTCGGCCCATAGCCGTTCATCCAAGTGACATCAGGTACCAGCTTTTGCCATGCGACAAGGCTTTGCGGTTTGACCTGTTCGCCACCGACGATGATCAGGCGCATGCTGTCCGGCGTCTGTTTGCCGCTATGGCCCATGAAATCCGTCAGAATGGCCCAGAAGGCCGTTGGCAGGTTCATGATCGTCGGTCGCAGCGTGGCGCATCGATCAAGAAACGTTCCGGCCGATTGGGCCATCTCGTCGCTCCGCAGGATCAGCGTCGCCCCGTTGAGCAGCGTCGGAATGACCTCTTCCAAGGCGACATCGAAAGACAGGCTTGCGAATTGCAGAACGCGGTCGTCGGCTGTCAACCCGAAAGCGTCCGTGATCGCGGCGATATGCGACAACAGGTTCGCACGCGAGACCTGGACACCTTTGGGTTTGCCGGTCGAGCCGGAGGTGTAGATGATGTAGGCCCGTGCATCCGGGTCGATCGCGGGCAACGGTGTGGCCGGTGCTGCGCTGGCTTGATCCGGGCGGATGAGGAGTAGCACGCTGTCATGATCATATGCGACGATGGCCCGCGCGCCACTATCGGACAGCATGTGCGCGCGGGTCGCTTCGGGATAGGTCGGGTCCACGGGCAGAAAGGCCGCCCCGGTGCGCAGGATCGCCAAAAGCGACACGATGAAATCGACCGACCGCGGCAGGCCGATGGCGACCACATCAC
The DNA here is from genome assembly GCF_037572755.1 of Yoonia sp. 2307UL14-13. Lineage (NCBI taxonomy): Bacteria > Pseudomonadati > Pseudomonadota > Alphaproteobacteria > Rhodobacterales > Paracoccaceae > Yoonia > Yoonia sp. 2307UL14-13. The sequence goes on from NZ_JBBIFZ010000001.1 coordinate 364,718, forward strand.
CGGTCGAGATTCCTTGCGCGGTCAACGTCGCTGCCAACGCCGCCACGCGGTCGCGGAGGTCGGCGTAGGTCAGACGCTCATCTCCGCCAGCGATTTCCAATGCGGTCGCGTTTGGATTGCTCCGTACGACTTCGTCAAAGCGACGGGCAAGACAATCGCCGATCGTCCTTAGCGGGATATCGGGTGCCGCCAGCGCGATCAGTGCGTCATGCTCATCCTTGGGCAGCATCGACAATGTGCCGACCAAGGCGTCATCGGCCGTGTCCGCCATGCGATGCAACAATGTTTCGACGTGGCCTATCAGCCGCGCCGCGACCGGATCGGGGATGATTGCCGGATCATGTTCCAGCATCACCCGCAGCCTTTCGCCGCCATAGACGGCGAGGGTGAGGGGCAGACCGCCTTCCTCGTGCAAGGTGATGGGGATGTCCTTGTGCCAGTTCACGATACCCTGCAGATCGGCGTTTTCGTACATGACCAGACTGTTGAACAGGTTCTGCTGTCCCGACAGGCCGGCCCATTCGCGTATCTTCGGCAGGGGCGTCTGCTCGAACGGGTAAAGAGCCAGCGTATCCTGTCGCAACTTTTGCAACAGATCGCCGAATGTCAGGTCGCGGGACAACCGCACCCGCATGGGGAGCGTGTTGATGAGGCAACCGACGGTGTCATGCGTGCCGTGGATCGCGTGGCGGCCTGTCCGGACGATGCCGAACGTCGCCTCGTCGAGGCCCTGCCAGCGGGTGAGCGCAAGGGCCCAAGCGGCCTGAACCAGATTGGCCATCCTGCTGCCAGCGGACAGGGCGCGCCGTTCCAGTTGCGCAGTCAGTTCGGCAGACAGGTACCGCTCGGCCTGCTTTTTGCGTTGTGATTTGCCGTCGACCCTTTCAAAGGTGGACATGCTCGGGGCACCCATATCCTCAAAACCGGCAAGATATTCCCGAAAGTAAGTCTCGGCCGCGCATCGGTCTGGAATACCCGAGGCGAGCGTCCGGCTGAAATTCTCATAAGTGGACGGGACTGATGATTGTGGTGGCAACACGCCGTTTTCGACATAGCCCAGCAGGTCGCGCAAAACATGAGCGATACTTCGCCCATCGACGACTGCATGGTGCGCCGTCCAGATCATTTTCGCGGTTTGGTCAGGGAAACGGATCAGCGATACCCGCCATGGTGGCCCTTTGGCAAAGTCGAAGCCAGCGACACGGTCTTTTTCCAGAAAGCCTTCGAAATCGCCGGGTTGGTCCGATATTTCATACGCACTGACGGATGGCGTCGTCTGATCGACGACGCATTGCATCGGACGACCGCCTGTTTTGATGTCGAAAGCCAGCCGAAGCGCATCGTGCCGCTGAGAAATCGCCGCCCAGGCGTCATTCAGCGTAGGAATGGATGCGTCAGCAGCATCCAATTCAACCACCACTTGTTCGACATTGACCCACGGCTGTTCGCCAACCGTGCTTTCGTAGATCATGCCGAGTTGTAGCGAAGTGAGCGGAAATCCTTCGGACTGCACCTGCTGAAATGCTTCTTTCATGCCAACCCCAGAACCCAATAACGATACAAATACAAACAATAATTGGGTGAAATTTTAACGCAGTATTATTCTTTCGCAACTCTTTATGATTGTGCAGCCGATTTAGACGACGCCTAAGGCCACTCGACATCGCGCCAGCAGGGACCAAGTTATTGACAGTATTCAACTGAAACCCTGATTGGACCCACGATGAGCTGGAACCCTGCCCTTGATCCCGATTGCCCCACCGACGATGATATCGATGCGATCGAAACCGTGATCGTCCCGCGTGCCCGCGACCTTGGCGGTTTTGAGGTGCGGCGCGCCTTACCCGCGCCGCGCAGACAGATGGTCGGGCCGTTCATCTTTTTCGATCAGATGGGCCCGGCGGAATTCGTGACCGGCGAAGGGCTGGATGTGCGCCCGCATCCGCATATCGGCTTGGCGACGGTGACGTACCTGCTGAAGGGGGCCATTCACCATCGCGATAGTCTGGGCACGGATCAGTGGATTCATCCGGGCGCGATGAACCTGATGATCGCCGGGCAGGGGATCACCCATTCCGAACGGATGGATGGCGCCGCGCGGGCGCAACCCCAAAGCCTGCTTGGCATCCAGACATGGCTTGCCTTGCCCAAGGGAGCCGAAGACCGGGATGCCGGTTTTATCCATGCGCCAGAGGCCGACCTGCCGCTGATCACCGGGGAGGGGAAAGAGGTGCGCCTGGTGCTGGGCCATGCTTATGGAGAGCGTGCACCCGTCGAAACACCGTCCGAGATGTTCTATCTGGATGCGCAACTGCAACCCGGCGCGTCCCTTCCGATGCCGGATGATCACGAAGATCGCGGCGCTTATGTATTGGAGGGAACGGTCACGATCGCCGGGCAGGATTTTCCGGCTGGTCAGATGATGGTGTTTCGGCCAGGTGACCGCATCAATATGAAGGCGGGTCCGGAAGGGGCCCGTGTCATGCTGCTTGGTGGCGCGACGCTGGAGGGAGATCGCTACATCTGGTGGAATTTCGTCGCGTCGAGCCGCGAGCGGATCGAAGAGGCAAAAGAGGCATGGCGCGCCGGTGATTGGCAAAATGGGCGTTTTCAGCTGCCACCCGGTGATGATCAAGAGTTCATCCCGTTGCCGGATCGCTGATCACCAGTCTTTGTTGTGGTCCAACCATCGTTGGATATCCGCCGCCCGCGCCTTGGCGACAGGTACTTCGGTATCGTCATCCAGTTTTACCTGCGGCTTGCCGTTGGTTTGGATAAGCCGCGGCTGTGCAGCGGCGGAGATCCACCATGACCGATGCGGCTGAAAACCATCGGCGGCATCGACTTGCGCCAGGGCGTCCCGCATCCGTCCGCGGATCATGATCGTATCGTTGGGCAGGCCGATGCGGATGTAATGCTCTTGTGCATGCAGATAGCGCACGCGCGACAACGGCACCGATCGGTCGCCGATGTTCAACAGGCGCGGCGCGGCCTCTTCCTCGGCCTCGGTGTCCTGGCCGGTGCCTTGCAGGACGAAGCGAATGAACAACGTCTCGAGCGTCAGCCCGGTGACGAGGACGTTGAAATACAATGGGAACGCGCTTTCGCGGTGTTCCATACCGGTGAACACCACGATAAGACCACGGGCCAAAACGAAAACGGCCAACAGTCCCAGGGCCGATGTGATGGGTGTGTATAGCGGCAGGCGGGGGAGGGCGGTTTGCAGCATCGCCAAAAGGCCGATGACCAGAAAGACGACGCTGGTGTAGGCAAGGATCGATGTCGTCCAGATGAAAACGGCGAAGGGTGCGCCGTGGACCGCACGTACGTCGTTGGGGTCACCCGCAAACAACATGGCACCGCAAAGCGCAAGAAAAATGAGCCCGGTGGGGCGTACCAGCAATTTCACGTATCGTGAAATGCTCAACGTGAATTTCCCGAAAAACACGTCATGCAGAACGACTTCGCGACAAAAGGCTTTTTGGATGCGGCCAAGACGTGTCACAGAGAATTATCTTTCAAGTGGTGCCGCGGGAACGGCGCTGGTGTTGGATGAAAAGACTGTTTCAAAAGGGTCTTTCGGTAAGGGCATTTTCGATGAGTTTCATGGTAAATTTGTGTGCCCTTACCGCACTTTTTACGGCATAAAATAGATGAATTCTGTCACAATCACGGCATTGGCCCGGCAGCCGGGTCAATGCGGCGATGTATTGACTTGCCCGGTGTTTGTCGCGGCGGCGTTTTCTGACAAAAACCGGGAAAATGGCATTGACGGCTTGCGACACTTGGCCTATTCCGCCCTTCACGCGCGGTTGTAGCTCAGCTGGTTAGAGTACCGGCCTGTCACGCCGGGGGTCGCGGGTTCGAGCCCCGTCAACCGCGCCACTTTTTCACCCGTCGTTCAAGAATGCGATCGCGGCATCTAGCTGCGTATCGATGCCGTCTTTGGCCTTCTCCACGTCGACCGCGACAGTGAGATCGGGCGGGATGCCGATCCTCTCGTAAAGACGACCATCCGAAGTGAAATACCGCTGATGTGACAGCCCCAGTTCCCAGCCATTGGGCAAGCTGAAATCCAGGACATCGGATAGCCCGCCTGACGTCGGCGTGCCCAATACCGTCACCTGCGGCAGTTCACGCATGGCCATGGTAAAGATCTCGGCGGCGCTGCCGGTGAATCCGGTCGTCAAAACGACGGTTGGCTGCGTCAGATACGTTTCACCAGAGGGCCGCACACTGACATGCAGCGGATCGGTATAGCCGGTTTCCGTCCGGATTGTCTTGGACAGTGCGGGCCGTTCCTGATCGGTGAAATAACTGGCATAGGCCAGTGACACATCATCGCTGCCACCCGGATTGTATCGCACGTCGATGATGATGCCCTTGGCATTGGCAAAGGCCCTCGCGACATTGGCAAAGTCGGAACGGGCAGCGTCGGCCGTTTTGCGATTCAGCCCACCATCAGCCCGCATCTGGGTCAGGTAGACATATCCGATCCCCTCCGCCGCCCATCCATACAGGATGCCGCTGCCGTCGATCGCTGTCAGTTCATTGAATTGCGCCAGCGTATTGTCCCGCACCATGTGCCGGTCTTCATGCCACTCCGGCCGGGTTTCCGGAGAGTGGACCTCGCCTTGGGTGGTCGCGATGTAAAGGTGACCATCATTCAGCCCAGCGAGCGCCTGCTTGAACAGATCGAACAGCGCATCATCGTCCAACACCGTGTCCGTATCAGGTCTGTACCTTGTCCGTCGCGCCGCCCAATCGATCCCGTGCAGATCGAAAAAGGCATAATGTTCCGCCATCGCGTGCCAGAATACGTCGAAATTCTCTTGCGCGGTTCCGGGGCTGGCGGGGGGCGTGCTGCATAGATCAGGCAATGCCGTAATGGGATTGGCGTGGATCGGATTGATCACGCCCCCGGCATCGATCCGCAGGCGGTCGGCTTCGGCGGTGATTTCGACTTCTTCCAAAGCGTTCAGAAGCCATAGATGCGCGGGCAGGCGATCGACCCGCATACAACTGACATCGGTGACTTGATAAAGGTCGATGATGGCGGGTCCGATATCCAAATGCAGGCCATAGCCTTCGGTCTTCCAGGTGCCACGCATCTGGCTATTGGGTTTATAGACGAACCAGCTGACCGCGATGATCGCCACGACAGCCGTGATCGCCCCCAACACCCATTTCAGCGGTCTGATCACTTTGTCATCGCGTGCAGGATGCGCGCCCAGGATCGCATGCCCTTATGGAACGAAGACAGGTCGTATTTTTCGTTGGGTGAGTGGATTTGGTCGTCGTCTTTGCCGTAACCGATCAGCATCGCATCCATACCAAGGATATCCTTGAAATAACCTGCAATCGGGATCGACCCGCCGCACCCGACATAGGCCGCCGGGTTGGGCCATTCGTCCGACAGTGCCTTGCGCGCCTGTTCGAATGCGGGATGGGTCGTCGTCATCTGCCCGGCCGGACCGGCGCCATGATCGCTGAACGTGACCTCACAATCGGGTGGCAACATATCCTGCACCATCTTCCGAAAGTTTTTGCGGATTTTCAGCGGGTCCTGCTGCCCGACAAGGCGAAAACTGATCTTGGCATGCGCCTGTGACGGCAAAACCGTCTTGAAGCCCGCACCGGTATAACCGGACCACATCCCGTTGACCTCGCAAGTCGGGCGCGACCACAGCATTTCAAGCGGGCGGCGGCCATGCTCACCAGCGGGCTCGGACAGTCCAACCTCACCCAGAAAGCGCTTTTCATCGAATTTCAGGTCGTCCCAAGCGGCTGTCAGTTCGTTAGAGAGTTCAGGGACGCCATCATAGAAATCCGGGATTGTGATCCGGCCGGTATCGTCGTGAAGCGACGCGATGATCCGCGCCAAGACCCGGGCGGGGTTCATGGCAAGGCCCCCATACATGCCCGAATGCAGGTCCTTGTTTGGTCCTGTGATCGTCAGTTCCTCACCCAACAACCCACGCAGTTGGGTGATGATCGTCGGCGTGTCGTCACCATAAAGGCCGGTATCGCAAATCAGCGCGATATCGGCGGTCAGTTCATCCCGGTTCTCTTCCATGAACGGCACGAGGGAGGGCGAACCGGATTCCTCCTCACCCTCGAAAAAGATCGAGATATTGGCGGGCAGGCTTCCGTGAACAGCTTTCCACGCGCGGCAGGCCTCGACAAAGGTCATCAACTGGCCCTTGTCATCTGACGAACCACGTCCGCGAATGACCTTGCCATTTGGCGTATCCTCGACCTGCGGATCGAACGGGTCACGATCCCAAAGCTCAAGCGGATCAACAGGTTGCACGTCATAGTGCCCGTAGAACATGACATGTGGACCTGTGCCATCGCTATGCGCGACAACCATGGGGTGGCCCGGTGTTGTGCGTTTGCTGGCAGTAAATCCGATGGAATTCAGATCATTGACCAGCCAGTCCGCCGCTTTGTCGCATTCCGCGACATAAGCTGGATCTGTGGAAATCGACTGAATGCGCAGCAAGGCAAGCAGGCGGTCTGTCGCGTCCGACAGATGTGCATCGATATGTTCGAGGACGGGATCGAGCGTCATGATATGGCCTTTCTTTTCCGCTTTTTGGCAGGGTGACAGGATGTTGGCCGGGGTCAATCCGATTCCGCGAACGGAGGAAGGGATCGAAGATGTTGCAAGAGTATTGGGACATTTGGGCACATGACATTTTCGGCGGGCATGTGCGCCTTGCAGCTGCGGCCTTGGCAGGGATCGTGGGCGGCGGCGTGGTTGGTCTTTTCAAGATGTTTTTTCGCAATGACATCGATAGCGTTCAAAGAAAATTCCACGATGAGCGGCGCGAGAAAGTCGCGGGGCGCCTTGGGCCGGCGGCGACATCGGCAGAGATCGACGCAGAGATCGAACGTGTTATCGCGCGTGAGCGGGCCGAAGCGCTGGAGGTCCCCGACATTGTGATCCAACTGGCCCAGCGGCCGCAAGATGGGCGGTATTTCGACGCTTTGCGCCGTTTCGCACAGACCAAGTATCAAAACAGTCAGGCACTTCACCCCCTGGAAACCCTGTCGCGTGGTCCGCTGGGGTTTGTCGCGGATATGCTGGGATCGGATGGTCCTGCTTGTCTGGATCGCTACGACACCGCGCTGCCCCACAGAACGTGGGAATTGCAGAACGCCGTCCGTCAGATCGGCCTGCCCGATTACGCCGATCCGATCGACAAGGCGACGGGCATCTATCTGCATCGCAAACAATTTCTGATGGATGCGATTGCGACCGGCATGCCGCGGGAACAGGCTGCCGCGCATCCGGATTTGCCCGGCTATGACGGCGTTGCGGGGCAGCTTGGGCGCTTGGGGGGCTATGAGACGTTCGTTGCGGCGGCAGATGCGTATCTAAAGGAAAACTATCCATGGCAGGATGCAGGTCAGTAATCCCTGACTTGATCCAGATCATTGTCGGGTTACGCTGAACCCATACATTTTGATGACGTAGGGCGACAGTTTGTAGCGTATTGCCCGGGGCAATTCAGCCCTATATGACCTTAGAACGATTCAAAGACCGGACCGGCGTGCACTGCTTGGTGGATGGTATGAAGGGGAAATCAGTGGATTATTCTGCACAGCTGGACACCGCAATCGCACGCTTGCACGACGAAGGCCGTTATCGCACTTTTATCGATATCGAGCGGAAACGCGGCCAGTTTCCCCATGCGACATGGTCGAAACCCGACGGAACCGAAACGCCGGTCACCGTTTGGTGTGGCAATGATTATCTGGGCATGGGCCAGCATCCGGTGGTGCTGGAAGCGATGCACGAAGCGATCGATGCGACGGGGGCCGGATCGGGCGGGACGCGGAATATCTCGGGCACGACGGTTTATCACAAGCGGCTCGAGGCGGAGTTGTCCGACCTGCACCGTAAAGAGGCTGCTTTGCTTTTCACCAGCGCCTATATTGCCAATGACGCAACGCTCAGCACGCTGCCCAAACTTTTTCCCGGTCTGATCATCTATTCGGATCAACTGAATCACGCTTCGATGATCGAGGGCGTGCGCCGCAATGGCGGCGCCAAGCGGATTTTCCGGCATAACGATCTGGACCATCTTCGCGAATTGCTGGCAGCGGATGATCCCGCAGCGCCCAAACTGATCGCGTTCGAATCGATCTATTCGATGGATGGCGATTTTGGCCCGATCGCGGCGATCTGTGACCTGGCCGATGAATTCGGTGCGCTGACTTACATCGACGAGGTGCATGCCGTCGGCATGTATGGCCCACGCGGCGGCGGCGTGGCCGAGCGTGATGGCCTGATGGGGCGCATCGACATCATCAACGGGACGCTGGCAAAGGCCTATGGGGTAATGGGCGGCTATATCGCGGCATCGGCAAAAATGTGCGACGCGATAAGATCTTACGCGCCGGGTTTCATCTTTACGACGTCGCTGCCACCGGCCGTAGCGGCCGGTGCCGCGGCAAGTGTCGCGCATCTGAAGACCGATAATGCGCTGCGCGAACGGCATCAGACCCAAGCGAAGGTACTGAAATTGCGGCTGAAAGGGATGGGCCTGCCAATTATCGATCATGGCAGCCACATCGTGCCGCTGATCGTGGGTGATCCGGTTCACACCAAGCAGCTTTCGGACATGTTGCTGGCGGATTTCGGCATCTACGTTCAGCCGATCAATTTTCCAACCGTGCCCCGCGGCACCGAGCGGCTGCGCTTTACTCCGTCGCCCGTTCACGGACCGCGCGAAATGGATGCACTGGTCGGCGCCTTGGATGATCTTTGGTCGCATTGTGCGCTAAATCGCGCTGACCTTGCTGGCTAAGTCTTTTTCAAGATGTGCATGAAGGTTGTGGATATGTTACGGTTTTACAGCCGTTTTTTTCGATTTGATTCGGAAATGTCGCGGTGCGGGGCAGTAAACGACGGGACAGTCGATGATCGGGAAGGACTCCAGGCGCGATGATGCGGCCGATGTCGAGCAGGCCAAAGGGTTTGACGACTACGAGCTGCGTTTGGGCGACGTCATGCGTGGTGAGCGTGCGACGATGGGAAAGAGTCTGCTTGACGTTCAACGTGAATTAAAGATCAAAGCCGCTTACATCGCCGCTATCGAAAACGCCGATCCCTCCGCCTTTGACACGCCGGGATTTATCGCCGGGTATGTGCGGTCCTATGCCCGCTATCTGAACATGAACCCGGAAGAGACATTCGCGGCATTCTGCAAGGAAAGCGGTTTTGCGACAGCCCATGGCATGTCGGCTCAGGCGTCGTCGCGGAAAGCGTCGGCGGGCGAACCGGCGACGACCCCGCTTGGCAAGGATATTTTCGCTGACGCCCCCACACCGTTCATTCCGGCGGGCGAGGCGATGTTTTCGCAGATTGAACCGCGTGCCATCGGCTCGATCGCTGTCGTTCTCGCGATGATCGGCGGCCTTGGCTATGGTGGCTGGACGATCCTGCAAGAGGTGCAGAAGGTGCAATTCGCGCCGGTCGAACAAACACCGGTCGTGATTTCCGATCTTGATCCTTTGGCGGGCGCATCGAACGCGATCGAAAGCGGCAACAACGTCGCTGCGATCGATAATCCGTCGCCGGAAGCCCTGGATCGTCTTTATCGCCCGCAGGCCCTGGACGTGCCGGTGCTGGTCGCGCGCGACGCGCCGATTTCGACGCTGACACCGGGAACGATCGGCGCGCTGATCCCGCAGGAAGAGCCTGCCGAGGCGATGATCGTCGCTGATCTTCCCCCGACCGAGCGCAGCGCGCCACCGGTTCAGGTGGTCGAACCACCTGTGCCGGAGTTGCAGCTTGTCGCCGTTCGCCCCGCCTGGGTGCGTGTGCGCGCCGCGGATGGGTCTGTCATCTACGAAGGCGTGATGGAGCCCGGGCAGAACTTTGTCGTCCCCGCCACCGAAGAGCCTGCGACATTGCGGGTCGGTGAAAGCGGCGCGATGTATTTCGCCGTGAATGGCGTGCATTACGGCCCGGTGGGTGATCGTGGCGTGGTGACGTCCAATGTGCAGTTGACGACCAATAGCGTGACGGCGGCATACACCGTGGCCGACTTGACCGCAGATGATGATCTGGCCGAGATCGTCAACGTGGCCGAGGTCGTCTCGGACGAATAATCGCAGTCCTCACGGTTGCTGCACGCGCGTCAGCTGCCTAGGTTAAGGTTGAACCTATTCAGCGGAAAGCGCGCCCATGTCACTCAATCACATTCGTCCATGGCGGAACATCTATCGGCGAAAATCGCGCCAGATCATGGTCGGGTCCGTACCGGTGGGTGGCGATGCGCCGATTTCGGTGCAGACGATGACCAACACGCTGACGACGGATGTGAAGGCCACGATCGATCAGGTGAATGCGGCGACCGAGGCGGGGGCGGATATCGTCCGTATTTCGGTGCCCGACGAGGCGTCGAGCGCGGCGCTGAAACAGATCGTTCCGCATGTATCGGTGCCGATCGTTGCGGACATCCATTTCCACTACAAGCGCGGCATCGAGGCGGCTGAGGCGGGCGCGGCCTGTCTGCGGATCAATCCCGGCAATATCGGGGATGAAAGGCGCGTGCGCGAGGTGATCAAGGCGGCGCGCGATCATAATTGTTCGATCCGGATCGGTGTGAATGCCGGATCGTTGGAAAAACATCTGCTTGAGAAATATGGTGAGCCGACGCCGGAGGCGATGGTCGAAAGTGGCTTGGACCATATCAAGATATTGCAGGACAACGATTTTCACGAGTTCAAGATTTCCTGCAAGGCGTCCGATGTGTTCATGGCGGCTGCCGCGTATCAGCAACTGGCTGAGGCCACCGATGCCCCGATACATCTGGGGATCACCGAGGCCGGGGGGCTGGTGTCCGGGACGATCAAATCGGCGATCGGTTTGGGCAACTTACTGTGGATGGGGATCGGGGACACGATCCGGGTGAGCCTGTCGGCCGATCCCGTGGAAGAGGTGAAGGTCGGCTATGAAATCCTGAAATCGCTGGGATTACGCCATCGCGGTGTGAACATCATTTCCTGCCCATCCTGCGCGCGACAAGGGTTCGACGTGATCAAGACCGTCGAGATTTTGGAGAAGCGGCTGGAGCATATCAAGACACCGATGTCGCTGTCGATCATCGGTTGTGTGGTCAACGGCCCGGGTGAGGCGCTGATGACGGATGTCGGCTTTACCGGTGGCGGGAATGGGGCCGGCATGGTGTATCTGGCGGGCAAGCAGAGCCATAAGCAATCGAACGATGACATGATCGAACATATCGTAGAGCAGGTGGAAAAGAAGGCGGCCGAGCTGGATGCGCAGACGGATGTCGCGGCGGAGTAGGCTTAAAACGCTCTTGATTGTTAAGGTGTTGTAAAGAATTGGCTATTTTTGACGGAAATTTTCTGTTGAAGCTCTGCTGATGGGCTTTCTCTTCGTAATATCAATGCCTTAAATGACTCTGGTCCTGTCGGAAAAGCGTCGGATAAACGTCGGAGTTCCGTCGGACCCTCGCGCGCGTTCCAGCTGGATTTCCTTAACCTTTGGCAGTTTTCCGGGTGAACGATGACCAAAGCGTTATGGGTCCGTTCGCGGGGTCGCCGGGCTAAGACTTTTCGTTACGAAAAGTCTTTTGGGGCATCAGTCTTCGTGACGAAGACTTATTGGGCGTTGCCTTTAATTGGCTGTTCGCAGCTCTTCGACCAGTTGTTCCATCTGCGCCAGTTCGACATAGCCCCGCACCATTTGATCCTCGAACACGAAGGTCGGTGTACCGCTGATTTGCAGCCTTTGCGCAAGCGCACGGTTTTCGCGGATGATGTCGCTGACGTCATCGCTGTCCATCGCGGCGGTGATCGCCGCAGTATCGAGCCCTAACGTATCCCCGAGGCGGTTCAATGTCTGGGCCGTCACATCGCCCTGAAACTCCATCAGCGTGTCGTGCACGTCCTTGTAGGCGTCATCGCCCGCGACCAGTTGCGTGGCGATGGCAAAGCGCGAGGCCAGGACCGATTGTTCACCCAAGATCGGCAGTTCCTTGATCACATAGCGGATGTTCCGATCAGCCTCGATCAAGGCGACGACCTCGGGGTGGGCCCGTTTGCAAAAACCGCAGCGATAGTCGAGAAATTCGACGATGCGCACGTCGCCGTCGGGGTTGCCGCCGACGAAGGAGTGGTCGTCATAAAACAGGGCATCTTCGTTCGCACCCGCCATCGCGCGGTCGGCGACGGTTTGGGCATTCTGTTCGCGTTGGCGCAGAATGCCGATCGCCTCTTGCAGAACTTCGGGGTTTTCGAGCAAGTAGGACCGTACCTCTTCCCCGAAAATCGCCCGTTCTTCATCCGTCATCGCATCAAGCTCTAGCCCAAAGGTCGGTTGTGCGGTCAGCATGAGGATAGGAAGGGTCAGACGAAGAAGCATCATGCACGCTTTCAAAGGGATACCATGCCCTTTCAAAGATCATATCCGCCGCCGCGTGCCAAGATGCATTGACGTCACATGCCGGTGAGGGGCAAACAGGCACAAAACAAGAAGGGCAGCAGATGCGGCGATCGGTCAGAGGCGACGTTGATCCGTTTATCGTCATGGACGTGATGGAGGCCGCACGCCGGGCCGAGGCGTCGGGCCGCGATATCGTGCATATGGAGGTCGGGCAGCCGGGGACGGGCGCGCCGCGGGCCGCGCTGGAGAAGCTGGCGAGTGCTTTGGACCAGCCGCTTGGCTATACCGTTGGCCTGGGGCTGCCCGCGTTGCGGGATCGCATCGCGCGTCATTATGGCGAATGGTACGATCTGGACCTCGACCCCCATCGCATCGTCATCACGAGCGGGGCGTCGGGGGCTTTCCTGTTGGCCTTTTCCGCATTGTTCGACAACGGCGCGCGGGTGGGTTTGGGAACGCCCTGTTATCCGTCGTATCGTCAGATCCTGAAAGCCGTCGGGTTGGTGCCTGTCGATATTCCGACACGCTTTGAACATCGGTTCCAACCGCAACCTGCCGATGTGGCCGCCCGCGACCTTGAGGGTCTGATCGTCGCGTCCCCGGCCAATCCGACCGGTGCGATGCTGGACAAGGCGGCCTTGTCCGATCTTGCCGCGGCCTGCGCCGATCATGACGTCGCCTTCGTGTCGGACGAGATTTACCATGGCATCGATTACGACACATCCCCGGTAACGGCGTTGTCGGTCACGGATGATGTCTATGTGGTAAATTCGTTTTCCAAGTATTTTTCGATGACCGGTTGGCGGGTCGGTTGGATGGTCGTCCCCGAAGATCATGTGCGCACCGTGGAACGGCTGGCGCAGAACATGTTCATCTGCGCGCCGCATGCCGCCCAGCTTTTGGCGCTGCACGCGATGGATTGCACCGAAGAGTTGCAGGCGAACAAGGCGACCTATACCAAAAACCGCGACTTGATGATTGCAGGACTGCACGCTGCGGGTTTCGACAGGTTCGCCCCGCCGGATGGGGCCTTTTACATATATGTCGATGTGTCGGCTTACACGGATGATGCGCAGGTCTTTGCCCGCGAGATATTGGATCGGGCTGGTGTCGCCGTGACCCCCGGTCTTGATTTCGACGCGACGCGCGGCCATCGCTGGTTACGGTTTTCATATGCCCGATCCACAGCGGATATGCGGGAGGGGTTGGATCGTTTGGCGGCGTTCATGCAGGTCCGCGCCCGATGATCAGGCTTGCCGCTGCCATCATGATGCTGGCCAATGTGGCGATGGCGGAGGTGCGGGTGGACCCGGCGCGCAGCGTGATCAGCGACGGATGGTGGCGGTTGAATGTCGCGCTGGGTCTGTCGGATGTCACACCTTATCGCCTGTTCACGCTGGATGAACCCTATCGCCTTGTCGTTGACCTGCAGGATGTCACCTGGGGCGATGTTGCGGAGGAGCAGCTGTTGGCGCCTGGACGCGCACGTGCGGTTCAGTTCGGCACCCTTTATGATGGGTGGTCGCGTCTGGTGGTCGAATTGGCAGAGCCCATGGCCGTTGTCGAAGCGGAGATGACCACACGGCCAGACGGCCCCGCGCTTGCCATCGTGCTGAAAGGTGTCTCGGCCGAGGAATTCGCCGCGCATGCCGGTGCGCCACGCGCGGTGTTGGCGGCGGATGACAGCACGCCGCTTTCGCCCGTTGATGATGGCACCCGTGTCGTCGTTATCGACCCTGGCCATGGCGGGCTTGACCCAGGGGCGGATCAGGGCGGCGTGCATGAGGCCGACCTGATGCTTGATCTGGGTCGCGAGGTCGCGGCGGCCCTGCGGGATGTGCCGGGGATCACGGTCGTCCTGACCCGTGAGGACGACGTTTTCGTGCCGCTTGCCACCCGGGTCAGTCTGGCGCGGGCAGCGGGGGCCGATCTGCTGATTTCGTTACATGCAGATGCGCTTGAGGAGGACGAGGCGCGGGGCGCATCGGTCTATACGCTTGGCGCTGACCGGGGCGATGCGGCGAGCCGTCGGATGGTCGAACGGCATGAACGGGGTGATATCCTGTCCGACGTCGATCTGCAGGGGCAGGGGGATCTGGTCGCCAACGTGCTGATGGATATGGCGCGGCAACGGACGGGGCCAGAGGCCGCGGCGTTCGCCGATGATGTCGTCGCGCAAATGCGTGCCGCCGGCGTGCCGTTGAATTCCCGCCCGCGACGGGAAGGGCAGTTCGCCGTCCTGGCCGCCGCCGATTTCGCCGCGGTGTTGATCGAGACGGGGTTTTTGTCGGATGCGGGGGATCGCGCAAGGCTGCAGACGGCGGAAGGGCGCGCGCCGTTGGTTGATGCGATTGCCGCAGCCGTCGCAGACTGGGTCGACGGCTAACGTTTGTACTGGGCCAGCCAGACGGTGTGCTGTCCGCAATCCGGATCCTCGGGGGTGAAGCGCAGGACCTTGAACCCGTTTTCCGCAAGCAATGCATCATATTCGTCGGGTGCCAGAGAGGCGTGATAAATCGGTATGCCGGCGACGGTTCCGATCGCCTCACCCGCCATGTGCCCCGATGTGAACATCAGCGTGGCGCGGGGGGCTGCGTGCGCGGCGAAGACGGCGAACATTGCGCGCTGATCCTCGACCGACAGGTGGAAAAAACTGTCCCAGGCGATGATCGCATCGAAGGTCTGACCCAGCTTCAGCGCGCGCATGTCCGCCTCGATGACTTTGGCATGCGGTATGTTCCGGGCATAGGCCGCGACCATTGGTCCGGCCGCATCCACACCCGTCATCCGCGCGCCCCGGTCGGACAGGTAGGCGCCGATGGGTTGGCCTGTTCCGCAGCCCAGATCGAGGATGCGCACCGGCCCTGTCGCGCGCGGCGCTGCCGTCAGCATGCGGTCCAGCCAGGCCTTTTCCATCAGGCTGCGGCTGCGTGTTTTGGCCCATTCGTGGGCATGCTTTTCATAGGTTGGAATAACGTCTTCGGCTTTCATGACATCGACATGGGTAGGAACGGCCTATGCTGCAAGAGCAAGATCGTCCGACGGCGTCGTCTGAGCGACATTTGGCCTTTTGACGATCACCGGATGCGGGCGTATAAGCGAGTCCAAATAAATATAGGCAATCACTATCGTGCTGCGGTTCATCCTGTCATTTTTCGGCGCCATCTTCACCCTGCTTACGATGGGGGCGGTGATGGGTGCGCTTACGCTTGGCGGCGTATTTTACTTATATGGCCGTGACTTGCCGACATACGAGACATTGTCGCAGTACACGCCGCGGATGATCAGCCGAATCTATTCGCGCGAGGGGCGGATCATCGACGAATTCGCGCAGGAGCGTCGGCTGTATACGCCCGCCGAAGAGATTCCCGATATCGTCAAGCAGGCCTTTATCTCGGCCGAGGACAAGAATTTTTATACCCATGCCGGTTATGACCCGCGCGGTATGGCGGCTGCGTTGTACGATGCCGTCCAATCGCGGGGCGAGAATCTGCGCGGCGCGTCGACGATCACGCAGCAGGTGATGAAGAACTTTTTGCTGGACGGGTCGCGTACGGGTGTTGCGGGTATCGAACGCAAGATCAAGGAAATCATCCTTGCGACCCGGATCGAACAGGCGATGTCCAAGGAGAAGATCCTTGAACTCTACCTGACCGAAATCGACCTTGGCGTCCGGTCATTCGGTGTGACCGCCGCCTCCTTGTCATATTTCAACAAGCCCCTTGTCGAACTGACCCCGGCAGAGGCTGCATTCCTTGCGGTGCATCCAAAGGCGCCTTATAGCTATCACCCCGTAAATGACCGCGAAGCGGCGATCGGGCGGCGAAATTTCATCCTGCGCGAGATGTATCAGAACGGATATATCGACGCGAATGAGCTTGAGGTCGCGCTCGCCGATCCGCTGCGCACCGTGCAAAACGGTGATTTCCCCAGCTTCCGCGACAGCCTGCCGCCGCGTAGTTATTTCACGGATGAAATCCGTCGCCAGCTGAGTCAGAACTTTGGCGAGGAAGAGTTTTTCTCGGGCGGTCTATCGATCCGCGCGACGGTCGATCCAGAATTGCAGCTTTCCGCCGAAGAGGCGTTGCAGCGTGCGCTGGAGGAATATGACCGGAGCACCGGTGAATGGCGCGGCACGGGCGTCACCGTTCCCGAGCAGGCGTTGGACAGCGAAGAGACCTGGCGTGTCGCATTGCGCGCGGCGGATGTACCGCGCAACATCGCGCTGGAAAACAGATGGTATCCTGCCGTCGTTCTGGAGGTGGAAGAGAATCAGCTGCGTCTGGGTATCGAAGGTCTGCTTGATACAGATGCCCGGCCGTCTGTCGTCCCGCGTGAAGACATCCAATGGATGCGCGGAGATTTCTTTGAAAACTTCACACCCGGGGATGTCGTGCATGTCCGCCAGATGACGGCGGATGCGGACGGATCGTTCATTCGCTGGACGCTGCGCCAAGTGCCGGAAGTGCAAGGCGGTTTCATGGCGATGGATGTCAACAATGGTCGTGTCCTCGCCATGCAGGGTGGTTTCAGCTATGAGGATTCGGTGTTCAACCGTGCCACACAGGCACAGCGCCAGCCCGGATCATCGTTCAAGCCGTTTGTCTATGCTGCCGCGTTGGACAGTGGCTATTCACCCGCGACCATCGTCGTGGATGCCCCGATCGAGATCAATACGCCGCAAGGCACATGGCGGCCCAAGAACGCCTCGAACCAGTTTTATGGCCCAACCCCGCTGCGCACGGGGATCGAACGGTCGCGGAACCTGATGACCATTCGTCTGGCGCAGGAGATCGGGATCGATACCGTCGGTCGCTATGCCGAGCGTTTCGGCGTCTACAACGATATGAACCGGGTGCTTGCCGCATCGCTGGGGTCTGACGAGACGACGCTGTTCAAGATGGTCGCCGCCTATGCGATGTTTGCCAATGGCGGTGAGCGGGTCGAGCCTACATTGGTAGATCGTGTTCAGGACCGTTATGGCAATACGGTTTACCGTCATGATCAACGCATCTGCGAAGATTGCGATCTGGCCAATCTGCCGTCTGGACAAGGCCCGCGGATCACGTCGAACCGCGACCGTGTGATGAACGAGATCACGGCCTATCAGCTGACATCGATGATGCAGGGCGTGGTCGATCGGGGCACGGCAAGCAGCGCGATCAATCTGCCCGTGCCGATCGCCGGTAAGACGGGCACCACGAACGACGCCAAGGATGTCTGGTTCGTGGGCTTTTCGTCGAACGTCGTAGCGGGCTGTTACATCGGCTATGATACGCCCCGCACGTTGGGGCGTGGTGCATCTGGTGGTGGCCTATGCGGACCGGTGTTCAATCGCTTCATGACCGATGCGATCGAACGGTTCGGGGGCGAGCAGTTCAGCGTGCCCGCCGATTGCCAATTCATCAATATCGATCGCTTCAGCGGTGCACGCCTGCCCAACGGGGTATCGGGCGACAATGTGATCGGCGAATGTTTCCGCCCCGGCGAAGAACCGCTGTTCGGGATCATGTTCGACGGTGGCTTTGCCATGGCGGCTGACCTTCCGTTGTTCGACGAAGTGCCCCGTCAGGGCCGTCAGGTCAGGACATCGACCGGCGGCACCGCGACCGTTGGTCCGAAGGCGACGTTTGGAACGCTGTCTTCGGGTGGGTTGTACTGACCGCCGCTTCTTGCTGCGGTCGAAATCCCGCGTTATCACCTCTTGATCCCAACGCCAAATCAGGTGCCGAACATGCGCGCAGAAATCCAGAACTCGGTTGACGCGATCGAAAAGTCGCTGGCGCTGCTTGCCCAGCGGATGGATCGCGACACCGCGCCGCATCGGTTGGAGGAATTCAACGCGCGGGTCGAGGATCCGACTTTGTGGGACAACCCCGACGCGGCGCAAAAGCTGATGCGCGAGCGACAGATGCTGGTCGATGCAATGGGGAATTACGATGGTATCAAGCAGGAATTGTCGGACAACGTCGAACTGATCGAACTGGGCGAGATGGAAGACGACGCCGATGTCGTCGCCGAGGCGGAGGCGGCGATCGTGGCTTTGGAGAAAAAGGCAGCCGAGAGGGAGCTTGAAGCGCTTTTGGATGGTGAGGCCGATGGCAACGACACCTTCCTTGAAATCAATGCGGGCGCCGGTGGCACGGAATCATGCGACTGGGCCAATATGCTGGCGCGCATGTATGTCCGCTGGGCCGAGAAGAAGGGTTACAAGGTCGAATTGCAATCCGAGCAGGCGGGGGATGAGGCCGGGATCAAATCCGCCGCTTACAAGATCACGGGCCACAACGCCTATGGCTGGTTGAAATCGGAGAGCGGCGTGCATCGCCTGGTCCGGATTTCGCCGTTCGATAGCGCGGCCAAGCGGCATACGTCGTTTACGTCGGTGAAGGTCTATCCGGTCGTCGACGACAATATCGAGATTGAGGTGAACCCGGCCGATATCCGCATCGATACCTATCGTTCTTCGGGCGCGGGCGGGCAGCACGTGAACACCACGGACTCGGCGGTGCGCATCACGCACCATCCGACGGGGATCGTCGTGACCAGTTCCGAGAAATCGCAGCACCAGAACCGCGACATCGCGATGAAGGCGCTGAAATCGCGGTTGTATCAGATGGAGTTGGACAAACGCTCGGCCCTGGTCAACGAAGCGCATGAAAGCGCGGGGGACGCGGGATGGGGAAACCAGATCCGTTCGTATGTGCTGCAGCCTTATCAGATGGTCAAGGACCTGCGGACGAACCATGAGACGTCGGACACCAAGGGTGTGCTGGACGGTGATCTAGACGGGTTCATGGCGGCCACCCTGGCGATGGACATGTCGGGTAAGGGTCGCGACGAGGCGCATGCCGATTAGGCTGGGCGTCTTGCCCGCCGCGCTGTTGCTGGCTGCATGTATGTCCGATGCGCCCGCGACTCGCGCCGCCGAGACGGTTCTGCGTGTCGATCCGAATTTCCCCGGGCTCGCCTATTGCATCGTCAACAGTGAGTTGGAGATCGGGGGCGTCCGTTTAGGTATGTCCGAGGCAGACGTGATCGCGCGATTGGGTACGCCTGATCGTATTCAGCGCACACCGGAATTGCGGGTGGACTATGTCAGCACGCGCTTGACCTATGACGGTTTGCTGGTCGATCTGCATGTGGGCGGTGTCGTGGATATCTATGCGACGTCCCCGCGCTGGACGACGCCTTCGGGTTTCGCTGTCGGTATGTCCCAACAAGCGGTCTGGGACATGTTCGGCGTGCCGCTCAATCGGATCGCGTCGTCGGAAGGTGATGCTTATCATCAGGTCTATGGCTGTGATTTCTCGGAACTTGGTGAGGGCCTTGAGGTCTTTATCGATGATGACCTGCGCGCCAGTGGTGTGACCGTGTTTTCGGATAAGCCATAGACGTGGTGCTTGATCCAGAACAAAGTTTTCCCGATGTCTTGATGCGATGGTGACGGTGGGGAGGGCGTGATTGATGGAGAGTGGCGGGGCAGAGCGGCCAGTGGTCAAAACGTTGCAGGTTGCCGATTTGCGCGCAGCCCTTTCGGCGGCCTGGCGCGACTTTCGCCGGGCCCCGCAATTCGGCCTGTTCTTCAGTGCGGTTTATGTCTTGGGTGGTTTTGTCTTGCTTTGGCTGGGGGCGGGGCATGTCACGTGGATCCTGACGGCGTCATTGGGGTTTCCGTTAATCGCGCCATTCGCTGCCGCTGGCATGTACGAGGTCAGCCGTCGGATCGAACAGGATCAGCCGCTGATCTGGGGTGAAATTCTGGGCGTTGTCTGGGCCGAACGGGGTCGGCAGCTCCCGTGGCTTGGGGCGATCATCGTGATATATTTTCTGTTCTGGACCTTTCTGGCCCACATGATCTTTGCCCTGTTCATGGGGTTGTCGGTGATGACGAATGTGTCGGACAGCTGGGACATTTTCCTGACACCCAACGGCCTGATGATGATTGGGGTCGAGGTGATCGTCGGCGCGGTTCTGGCGTTTCTGTTGTTTGCGCTGACTGTCATCAGCTTGCCATTGGTCTTGGATCGTGAGGTGGATTTTGTGACCGCCATGCTGGTCAGCATGCAGGCGGTGCAACGTAACCGGGTCGTCATGCTGATCTGGGCGCTGATCATCGCGGTTGCGACTTTCGCTGCGCTTTTGCCTTGGTTTTTGGGACTGATGATCGTCCTGCCGCTCTTGGGGCATGCGACATGGCATCTGTATCGGCGCGCGGTGGTGTAAGGGTCGTTGCCGGCGCGTGTCAGATCTCAAAGCCAAAGCCGCCGTTCGCCGCGCGGCAGGTAAGGCGTAAAGGGCGGACTAAGCCGACTTTGTAGCTCTTGCTGTGAAGACACCCGCAATGAACAGGCAACTCGCTCCCATGCGGTTCAATATCCGCATTGCGATAGGCTTGCGGAACTGCGTTCGCAGGCCATGCGCGCTGAAGAGCCAGAACAGGCTATTGAGAGCGGCAACCGCCAAGAAAGTCGCAGTAAGTACGGAAAACTGCTGAAAGATAGGTCCCGCAGGATTAACGAATTGCGGGACGAACGCGACATAAAAAGCCGGGCCCTTTGGGTTTAGCACGCTAATCAGGAATGACTGCCAGAAAAGTCCTTTCAGAGGCTTTGAGTTGGAAGCGTTCTCGACAGAAATTCCATCTACAGGTGCAGTCCAAAGCGAATAAGCAAGCCATATCAGGTAGATCGCTCCGGCCAACTTCAGAAGTGTGAACAGAAATGCAGACGTGGCCAAAACTGCACCCGCACCAGCCAGCGACAAAGACATTGCAACGAATGCGCCCAAGACAACACCGGGTACAGTCGCCATTCCGGAGCGTTTACCCTCGCGGATCGCGTAATTGACGGTCAGAACGACAGCAGGGCCGGGAATGAGAACGACGATTGCGCTTGCCACGACAAACGCCAGCCAAGTTTCATATATCATAAGTTGCCCCGCTTCCTTTCACCAAAGACAGTAAATACCTAAACCGTTCTGCCGAGAAGGAGAATTCTGCACGTGCATGGTTAGGAGGTCAAAATCCCATTTCGCCGCATGCCGCCCCAACGACTGCTTATCTGACTGTTCCATTTCTCAAAGAAACTGGGCCTATTGATTGACCAAAGAAAAAGGGCACCCGTTTGGGTGCCCTTTCAAAAATCGATGTTGTCGGACCTTAGCTCTTGGGCGCTTCGCCCGGGGCCGCCGTTGGCATCTTCTTTGCGCCGGTGGCCAAGGGGTCATCCTGGCGCTGGACAGAGCCTTCGAAGTGGGCGCCGGACTCTATGGCGATCGTTTTGTGGATGATGTCGCCCTCGACCCGTGCGGTCGATGTCAGGCGCACCTTGAGCCCGCGTACGCGGCCCACGACGCGGCCATTGACGACGACATCGTCGGCCATGACTTCGCCCTTGACGGTGGCGCCTTCGCCGACGGTCAGCAGGTGTGCACGCACGTCGCCCTCGACCTGGCCTTCGACATTGACGTCACCGGTGGTCTTGATGTTGCCGGTGATCAGCAGGTCGGCGGACAGAACGGATGCCGGTGGCTTGGCCGTCGGTGCGCCGGTCTTGGCCGGGGGCGTTTTGCCCGCATCGGCGTTTTTGTCCTTGTCCGCAGCCTTTGGGCCAGGGTCGTTGATTTTGGATTTAGAAAACATTTTGTCCCGCTCTTATGTAGGTCATAGGGTTAACAGGTTTGCCCCCAACGCGAACCTCGTAGTGTAGGTGTGGGCCAGTCGACCGTCCGGAATTGCCCATATCACCAATTCTTTCGCCACGCGAGACTCTTTGTCCGACGGTGACGCGCATTGCGTTCAAGTGTGCGTATCTTGTCTCAATCCCAAAGTCGTGCCGGATCTTGATCAGGCGGCCATAGCCGGACGACCAGCTGGCATGCGTGACCACACCATCGGCGGTCGCGTAGATCGGTGTGCCGATCGGCCCTGCGAAATCGGTGCCTGCGTGCAGGCGGCCCCATCGCGGACCAAAGCCGGATGTGAACCGGAAGTTGGATTTGACCGGGATGTCGAACGGTGACTTTTCGGCGGCCAAACGATACAGGTTGATCCGGTCCATCGACGCCAGGATCGCGTTGGCGCGCGATGCGTCCGGATCAGGCGCGCCGCCGCGGGTCGAGAACTGCATGGGTGTCAGCGGACCGCCGGTGCCGGAATAGCCGCGACGCACCTGTTCGATCAGGCTGTCGGGATTCATGCCGGCGGCGCGAAACATTTCATCCAGCGGTTCGACCGAGACCAGCATCGCCTCTTCCAGTTGCCGGAAGATCTGATCGTTGCGTTCCTGCAGAAGCCGCAGTTCCAGTTCCATTTCGGTCGCGTGTTCGATGGCGAATTCGGCGTCGGCCGCGATCATATCCCGCTCGGCTGCGGTTTCCGCCAATGCGTTCGCAAGCAGATCAACCGTGCCAACTGCGTCTCCGCTGATCGTCGCGTCGCCGTTATCATCAGTTTCGGCAGACAGCGCGGCGATTTCGGCGCGCGCCGCTTCGCGTGCTTTCATCGCGTCGCGCAGGGTGGCCTGAACGGCCTCCATCCCGGTTTCAAGCTCGCGCCGTTTCTCTTCGGTCGCCAGCAGTTCGGATTGCATGATTGAAATCTGTCGCAGCGCGGAATTGAAACGCTCTTGCGCCGCGATCGCCTCGGCCGCGCGCGAATCCCGATCCTCGGACAATGCGTTTAGCCGCTGTTCATATGTCAGTTGATCCCGTTGCGCCTGCGCGCGGAAATTCCCGGCGCCGATACTGTCCATCAGCAGGATGGCTGTGGCGACGATCGTCCAGGCCACAACGATCGTGCTGCCGGTCCAGGCGACCAGTTGCGTTTCCGGCTTTAGCCGGATGAACCGCGTTTCGGTGTCCGACCTGAGAAAAAGCCGCTTCTCGGGAAACACCCGCTCGAGCGTGTGGTGGATTTTCGTCGCTAGTCGTGATCGCACGATGCCTGTCCCGTCCCTTGTCTTTGCCGGCCCCCATCCGGACTTTGCGCACTGTGTTAGTGAGCGATAGGCCCGGCTGCAAGATTTTTACGCATTTGGCGACGTTTCGCACCGCTGCGTCAGCGTTTGCGCGGGGTTTTGCCGATAATCCGTCGTTTACGTCAGGTCAGACCGCGTTGCTTTTGCGCAAGCGGCCAATAGAAATCGGGTGGAATGCCTGCCTCGGCCCGTTTTTCCTCGTTGAAGGGTGGTTTCAGCGACCCGTGAAAATGCTTGCGCACAAGGTCGTGGAAGACGCCCGTCGGGTCAAGGTTGTGCCGCCCACAAAGGAAGTGGAACCATTTGGAGCCATAGGCGACGTGGTGTACCTCTTCGGCGTAAATCACCTGGAGCGCGGCGACGGCCTGATCAACCTTGGCCCGCTTGAAGATGTCGATCATGCCGGGGGTGACGTTGAGCCCGCGTGCCTCGAGCACCATGGGCACGACGGCAAGCCGCCCCATCAGGTCATCGACGGTATCCTCGGCCGCGCGCCACATGCCTGCATGGGCGGGCAGGGCACCGTAATGGCTGCCAAGCGCCTCAAGACAATCGCAGACAAGGTTGAAGTGTTTGGATTCCTCGTCTGCCGCCTTGACCCAATCGTCATAGAATCCCATCGGCAGGGGTGTGTCGGTAAACCGCGCGATGATGTCCCAGTGCAGATCGACCGCGTTCAGTTCGATATGCGCGACCGCGTGAAGGAGCGCGATCCGCCCGGCTTCCGACCCCGGTTTGCGATGCGGGACATCCCGTGGGTTCAACAGTTCGGGCTTGTCAGGGCGGGCCGGGCGCAGGGGCGGTTTGGCGTGACCGATGGCGATGGTGTCGCGGTTTGACCGCCACTGCGCGGCATAGTCCCGGGACAGTGCGGTCTTGGCACGCCCGTCCGCCGTTTGCAGAACGGCCACGGCCATTTCGGCCAGGTTCACAGTGATTTCACTGCATCGAGCACGGCGTCGACATGCCCCGGTACCTTAACCTTGCGCCAGACCTGGGCGATCTTACCGTCGGCGCCGATCAGGAAAGTCGCGCGTTCGATGCCCATGTATTTCTTGCCATACATGCTTTTTTCGACCCAGACGCCGTAGCGTTCGCAGACGTCACCTTCCTCATCCGAAAGCAGGATGACTTTCAGATCGTGTTTCGACACGAATTTGTCGTGCTTTTTGACGCTGTCCTTGGAGACCCCCAGGATGACGGTATTCAGATCGTCGAAGGCCTGCAGATTCTCGGAAAACCCGATCGCCTCTTTCGTGCAGCCGGACGTGTCATCACGCGGATAGAAATACAGCACGACGTTCTTGCCCGCGAAGTCGGACAGGTTCACCATGTCGCCGCCATCGCGGGGGAGGTTGATATCCGGCGCAGTATCGCCAATCGTCAGCTCACTCATCTTGGCATCCTTCCTGCAAATTGTTTTCTTGGTGTGGTTTTAGCCTGCACGTGGCAAAGTTAAAGGGTGGCCTGACCCGGAAAGGAGCGTTTTGTCCGAAGACCCCGAACCAGAAACCGACGCCGCGCCAAAGCCGTCACGCCGTGGGCGGTGGCTGTTCTGGTTCCGCGTACTTTGGGTTCTGACGCTGAGTCCGTTGGTCTTTGCCGTGGTCGCAGCCGTGATGTTGATGGATCGTGATATCAGCGCGCCGACATGGATCGTCAATCTGGTCGAGGAACGTGCGGCCCAGGTTTTGGGCGGTGGCGCGTTGGAGTTCGGTGCGGTCGACTTGCACGTTGGTTGGGACCTTCATCCGACCGTGCGGTTGCGGGACGTGGCCTTACGTGATGCCGATGGAACGTTGATCACGCAGGTGCCACAGGCCGAGGGGTTGATGTCGCCGCGCGGCCTGATCTTTCGGCGCGAAGTATTGATGCAGCAAATCCGGCTGCAGGGTGCCCAGATTGATCTGCGTCGCGCCCGGGACGGCAGTGTCGCGGTTTCCTTTGGTGCGGGCGGGCGCAACGCGGGGGAGGCGCCGTCGCTGGTCGCGCTGCTGGAACAATTCGACAATGCGCTTGAGGAAGGGCCCTTAGAGGCGTTGGAGACCGTCGATATCGCGGGCGTGGTCGTCAACTTTGACGATGCCCGCGCAGGCCGTAGCTGGGTCGTCGATGGTGGAGAGTTGTCGCTTGACCTGCGCGATGATCAGACGCTGTTGCGCGGTAACTTTACCCTCTTGTCCGGTCGAGCCGAGGTGACGACGGCGAGCCTGTCCTATACCAGCCCAAGGGGTAGCAGGACTGCCACGCTGGGCCTGAACATCGACAATGCCATTGCTGCGGATATCGCAGCGCAATCGCCGGCCTTGCGCTGGCTGACGAATGTCGATGCACCGTTGTCCGCCGCCTTGCGCACCAGCCTTGACGTCAACGGAGCCCTCGGGCCGCTGAACGCGACCTTGGAGATCGGCAAGGGCGCGCTGCGTCCCAATCAGGCGACAGAACCCGTGTTGTTCGATGCCGCCAAGACATATCTGACCTATGACCCCGCACGTGACCGGATCAGGTTCAACGAAATCGACGTGCAAACCGAGTGGGGCAGCGTGAAAGGCAGCGGTGATGCCTATCTGCGAGAATTTGTGGATGATTTGCCGCGGGCCCTGCTGGCGCAGATCCAACTGCGCGATATCCGTCTCAATCCCGCTGGGCTTTATACCGATTTTCTGGAGGTCGATGGGGCTGTGGCCGATGTCAGGTTACGCTTCGCACCATTCGCGCTCGAAATCGGGCAAGTGGTCGTGAATGACGGCGCCGCGCGATTGATGGGCGCAGGTGAAGTCGCGGCGACGGATGCCGGATGGCAGGTCGCGCTGGACACCAACGTGGACGAGATGAGCCCGCAGCAGATGCTGTCATACTGGCCCGAGGGGTTCAGGCCGGGCACGCGGCGCTGGTTTGCCGAGAACCTGCAGGCCGGGCGATTGGTGGATGGGCACGGGGGCCTGCGGATCGGGCCAGATGTGCCGGTCCGGTTCGCCGGTCATTTCGGGTTTGACGCCGCGCGCATACAGTTCATGCGGACGATGCCCGCGATCACGGACGCGACGGGCACCGGTTTTCTGGCCGATAACGCGCTGACCATTGCGCTGGATCGGGGGAAAATGGCCGGACCGCAAGGGGGTGACCTGACGCTGGACGGATCGGTCTTTACGATCCCGACGCTGGGCATCAGGGATCCGCCTGCGACGATCGACCTTGCGGTGGAAAGCTCCGTCACCGCGATCCTGTCGGTACTGAACCGTCCGCCGTTCACGCTCATGGATCGGGCCAATATGCCGGAAACGCTGGTCGATGGCCGCGCCACGGTCAGCGGGCGGATGGCGATGCCGTTAAAGCCGCGCATCCCGCGTGAGGAGCTGATCTATGACTTCAGGGCAGATGTCACCCGCGCGCGCAGCACGGCGATCGTGCCTGAGCGTGTTTTGACGGCCTCCGCCGTGACAGTCGCGGTCGATCCGGAGGAGCTGAATATCAGCGGCCCGGTCCGGGTTGACGGGCTGCCGATGGAGATCGACTGGTCCCGGATGATGACCCCCGGCAGCAGCGGCAGCACATTGCAGGCGCGCACGCAGGTTTCGCCGGATTTTCTGGAAACCTTTGGTATTGCCTTGCCACCTGGTACGGTGACCGGTCGTGCGCCTGCCGATCTGGCGGTGCGCCTGTCGCCCAATGGTCCGCCGACATTCACGCTGCGCTCTGATCTGCGGGGCGCGCGCGTCAATATTCCGCCGTTGGGATGGACGAAGGCTGCCGACAGCGCCGGGACGCTACTGGTCGAAGGGACGCTGGGCCCCGTGCCCCGGGTGTCCAATCTGGCGCTGGATGCGGCAGGCCTTAGGGCGCGGGGCGTAGTGGAGTTGGACACCGACTTGCAACTGGCCACCGCCCGTTTCAGCCAGTTGCAAGTCGGAGATTGGTTCAATGCGCCTATCACGTTGCGCGGTCGCGGCCGGGGCGTGCCCGTCGGCGTCGAGATCGGGGGCGGCACGGTCGATCTGCGCCGCGCCCGGTTCGGCGGCGGGCAGGGGCAGGGCGGTCCGGTGACGATCGCGCTGGATCGGCTGCAAGTGACCGAAGGCATCGCGCTGACCGGTTTTCGCGGTGAATTCAGCAATGCCAGCGGGTTTACGGGGAACTTTTCCGCGCGGATCAATGGTGCGACGGCGTTGCGCGGGTCGGTTGCGCCGCGCAATGGACGGTCTGCGGTCAGGCTGGTGTCAGACGATGCAGGCGGTGTGGCCCGCGCCGCGGGATTCATGCGCAATGGGGTGGGTGGGACCCTAGATCTGACACTGCTGCCCACGGGCGGCGCGGGCACGTTTGACGGGTTTCTGGCGATAAGGGGCATTCGCGTCCGCGATGCACCGACGATGGCCGCCCTTTTGGATGCGATCAGCGTCGTCGGCCTTTTGCAGCAACTTGATGGGCAGGGTCTTGCCTTTGACGAGGTTGATGCACGGTTCCGCCTGACCCCGCAGCAGATGATCATCACAGAGGCAAGCGCCGTCGGACCGGGTCTTGGCATTTCGGTGGACGGGCTCTACACGCTCGCTTCGAAACAGTTGGATTTGCAGGGTGTCGTGTCACCATTTTACCTGGTCAACAGTATCGGATCGTTCCTGACCCGGCGGGGTGAGGGGCTGATCGGGTTCAACTTTAATATCGCAGGCACGGCGGATCGTCCGCAGGTGAATGTGAACCCGCTATCGGCCTTCACCCCCGGTATGTTCCGCGAGATTTTCCGCCGGCCGCCGCCGGTCGTGACCCAATGAAGCTAAGCAATTTCGATTTCGATCTGCCCGAGCGGTTGATCGCGACACGGCCCGCGCGCCCCCGGTCGTCGGCCCGGTTATTGCTGGCGGAGGGTGCAACGATTGCGGATCGGATCGTGAATGAACTGCCGGATATTCTGCGCCCTGGCGACAGGCTGGTGCTCAATGATACCAAGGTGATCCCGGCCCGGCTGTCCGGGCTGCGGCATCGGTCGGGCGAGGCTGGTGAGACGTCTGCGCGGATCGAAGTGACACTGCTGGAGCCGCGGGCGGATGGAACCTGGGCCGCGCTGGTCAAGCCATTGAAGAAGGTGCGGGATGGCGAGCGCGTCGTCTTTTCGGACGCGCTGTCGGCGACGGTCGAAGGGCGGGGTGATGGGCAGGCATACCTGCGGTTCAATATGACGGGTGATGATTTCGACGCTGCCTTGGCGGATGTCGGTGCGATGCCGTTGCCGCCTTACATCGCGGCCAAGCGTCCGGCGGACGAGGCGGACAACGATGATTATCAGACCTATTGGGCCAAGCATGCGGGGGCTGTCGCCGCGCCGACGGCTTCGCTGCATTTCGACGGCCCGTTGCTCGCGGCCTTGGAGGCGCGGGGCGTGCAGTTCACCCATGTGACGCTGCATGTGGGCGCGGGGACGTTTCTGCCGGTGAAAGTGGATGATATTCGAGATCACAAGATGCATGCGGAATGGGGAGAGGTCACGGCCAAGGCCGCGGCTGAGATCAACGCGACCAAAGCCGCGGGCGGGCGGGTGATCCCGGTGGGCACGACAGCTTTGAGGTTGATCGAAAGTGCGGCGCAGGATGGCGCGATGGCGTCGTGGGAGGGGCCGACCGACATTTTCATCACCCCCGGTTTCCAGTTCCAGATCGCCGATGGGCTGATGACGAATTTCCACCTGCCGAAATCGACGCTGATGATGCTGGTGTCCGCCCTGATGGGGGGCGAGGTGATCCGGGACATCTATGCGCATGCGATTGCAGAGGAATATCGGTTTTTCAGCTATGGGGACTCGTCGCTTTTGCTGCCGAACGACTGAAGGCCGCAGACAGGCGCGGCGGGGTCGTTTTCGGGTGATGAAATCGTTATCGAATCGTGACATAGGCCGACTGAACGCGGCGAAGGATCGGACGGATGTTTCAGGTACTGAGCGGATCATGGGCCCTATTCCTGGGCGTTTACATGTTGATGATCGGCAATGGCCTGCAGGGGACGTTGCTGGGTCTGCGGGGTGACCTGGAGGGGTTCAGCACGTTCAGCCTGTCGGTCGTGATGTCCGCCTACTTTCTGGGGTTCCTGTTCAGTTCGCGCTTCACCCCGGAGCTGATCCGCAGGGTCGGGCATGTGCGGGTTTTCGCAGCACTTGGGTCGACAATCTCGGCGATTTTGATCCTGTATCCGGTGCTGGTCGAACCGTGGGCCTGGACGATCGGGCGTGTCGTGATCGGCTTTTGTTTCTGCGGCGTCTATATCACCGCCGAAAGCTGGCTGAACGACGCCTCGACCAATGAGACACGCGGCAAGTCCCTGTCGCTTTACATGATCGTGCAGATGGCGGGGATCGTGACGGCGCAATACATCGTCAGTCGTGGGGACGTGTCGGGCTTTGCCTTGTTCATCATTCCATCGGTGCTCGTCTCGCTTGCCTTTGCGCCGATTCTGTTGTCGATCCGTCCGATGCCGGCGTTCGAGCAGACCAAGCCGATGACGATCCGTGAGGTCATCGATGCATCGCCCCTCGCCTGTTTCGGGATGTTCATGCTGGGCGGCGTTTTCGCGGCGCAGTTCGGAATGTCAGCCATCTATGCCAGTCGCGTCGGTCTTAGCCTTGGCGAGATTTCGTTCTTTATTTCCGCGATCTATGTGTCGGCTTTGGTGTTGCAGTATCCGATCGGCTATCTGTCCGATCGCATCGACCGCCGCGACCTGATCATCTGGATTTCGATTATCGGAGGCGTAGGGTCGCTGCCGGCCTTTTTTGTCTCTGACAGCTTTTTTCTTATCGTCCTGAGTGGCGCGATCGTCGGCGGCACGTCGAACCCGCTTTATGCGCTGCTGATCGCCTATACGAACGACTATCTGCAGAAAGAGGATATGGCAGCGGCCTCGGGCGGGTTGTTGTTCATCAACGGGGTCGGGGCGATCATGGGCCCGCTGATCGTGGGATGGATGATGGATACGGTCGGCAATAACGGGTTCTGGTTATTCACGGCCGCGCTGATGCTGGGCATCGGGGTATATGGTCTGTACCGGGCGACGCAGCGCAGCCGCAGCGACATGGATGTTGAGACGGTGCCCTATGCCGCGGTCTCGGCGTCGTCCACGGCGGTGGTCGCCGAGGTGGCGCAGGAGGTTTACATCGAAGCCGAAGAAGAGGCGGCGGGGGAGGATGAGCAAAGCTCTGCTTGGCCGGGCTACTGACCCTTTTCGCGGCGCGAGCATCGTGACAGATGGAAGGATCATGTGATCAATGGTGGAAAGGAATACCTTGTCAGCATTGGTTTTCTTTGTTTCCCTAATCTAGGGGAAGGCCGCGTGAGGATAAAGAAGATGGCGACCGCCGATGATGTTTTGCGTTTCTGGTTGGACGAGTGCAGCCCCGCCGATTGGTACAAATCCGATTTGGATTTCGACGCCCTGATCCGTGACAGTTTTTTGGAAACCTGGCAGCAGGCCTGCGATGGTGCGCTGGGCCTTTGGTTGACTTACCCGTCGGGGACGCTGGCCTATATCATCCTGACCGATCAATTTCCACGGAACATGTTCCGTGAGCAGGCCAAAGCGTTCGAGACCGATCCAATGGGTCTGGCGGCGGCCAAAATGGCGGTCGATCGTAAGTGGGACCTGAGGATCGACGAACCGGCGCGCCAGTTCTTTTACCTGCCGCTGATGCATTCCGAAAACCTGTGCGATCAGGATCGTGCCGTGCGGCTGATCCATACGCGGATGCCAGAGCATGGGGCGAATAACGAACAACACGCGCAGGCGCACCGGCAGGTGATCCGCGATTTCGGTCGTTTTCCCTATCGCAACGCTGCATTGGGCCGCCGCACGACCCCGGCCGAGCAGACGTTTCTGGATGCCGGCGGTTATGGCGCCGCGATCAAGGCGGTGCAACAAGCGGCGGAGTGACGCATTGCGCTGATTGCGGGGCGGCTATGCCGCTACGTCACTAGTGGTTCTCAGCAATATAGTTTAGCGTTCAACCAAATCGGATTTGGAGGGCGAGGCTATGGCTGACAAGAACTTTGACCTGATCGTGATCGGCGCAGGACCGGGTGGTTATGTGGCCGCCATTCGTGGCGCGCAGTTGGGCATGAAGGTTGCCGTTGTCGAGCGCGAGCATCTGGGCGGCATCTGTCTGAACTGGGGCTGTATTCCGACGAAAGCCATGCTGCGATCGTCGGAAGTGTTTCATTTGATGCACCGCGCCAAGGAATTCGGGCTGAAGGCCAGCGGGATTGATTATGATCTGGACGCCGTTGTGAAACGGTCGCGCGATGTGGCCGGGCAGTTATCGGGCGGTGTTGGCCACCTTTTGAAGAAAAACAAAGTCACGATGGTGATGGGAGAGGCGAGTATCCCGGCCAAGGGTAAAGTGAGCGTTAAGGGTGAGAAGGGTACTGAGGACCTGACCGCCAAGAATATAATTCTGGCCACCGGCGCCCGTGCGCGCGAACTGCCGGGGCTTGAGGCCGATGGTGATCTGGTCTGGACCTATAAGCACGCGCTGAAACCGCCGCGGATGCCGAAGAAATTGCTGGTGATCGGCTCTGGCGCGATCGGGATCGAGTTTGCCAGTTTCTACAATACGCTGGGCTGTGACACGACCGTGGTCGAGGTCATGGACCGTGTTCTGCCGGTGGAAGATGCGGAGATTTCGGCATTCGCCAAGAAGCAATTCACCAAGCAGGGCATGAAGATCATGGAGAAATCCATGGTCAAGCAACTGGATCGTGCAAAGGGCAAAGTGACCGCCCATATCGAGGCTGGCGGCAAGGTCGAAAAGCACGATTTTGACACTGTTATCAGTGCGGTAGGCATTGTCGGCAATGTCGAAGGGCTTGGCCTTGAAAAGCTGGGCGTGAAGGTCGATCGGACCCATGTCGTGACCGATGAATTCTGCCGCACGGGGGTCGAGGGGCTTTATGCGATCGGGGATATCGCCGGGGCGCCCTGGTTGGCGCACAAGGCGTCGCATGAGGGCGTGATGGTGGCCGAGTTGATTGCGGGCAAGAACGATGTGCATCCCGTGAAGCCGGAGAGCATTGCAGGCTGTACGTATTGCCATCCGCAGGTCGCATCCGTCGGGTATTCGGAGGCGAAGGCGAAAGAGTTGGGGTACGATATCAAGGTCGGCCGTTTTCCTTTTATCGGGAATGGCAAGGCGATTGCCCTGGGTGAGCCCGAGGGGATGGTGAAGACGGTTTTTGATAATAAAACCGGGGAGTTATTGGGCGCCCATATGGTGGGTGCCGAAGTGACCGAGTTGATCCAGGGCTATGTGGTTGGCCGTCAGTTGGAGACGACGGAAGAGGACCTGATGCACACCGTGTTCCCGCATCCGACGCTGTCTGAGATGATGCATGAAAGCGTGCTGGATGCCTATGGGAAGGCGATCCATTTTTGACCGGCAAGGTGGGTCGAGACCCACCTTACGCCGCCCGAGAATCGATGGTTAACGGGGGCGAGACGGCCGGAAATCGGTATATGAAAATCATATGAATTTCATATGAGTCCCATATGACTCTCGCGCGCGGTTTAACGCACCGTGCGGTGAAAATGGGCTCTGCTCGGGTGGGGCAGGAGTGTGGTAACAGTCGTTCACGCGGTTTTTGACGAAAGCGGGCTGAGAGCCCAAAGAACCATTGTTCTGCTTTGAGTCGAATGTCAGCTTTCGGAAGACTGACCGATAGCATCGGCAATTTTAGCCATCGCCTGCAAGAACTTCGGTCGTTCCGGCGGAGACAACGCATCCAGCATCGCTGCGGCGTTTCGTTTGTCCTGCCGCTCGATCGCGGCGAGCACATCTTTGCCATCATCGGTGAGACTGATGGTAATAGCGCGCCTGTCAGTCTTGTCAGCCGCCGTCACCACCAGCCCCTTTTTCAGCAGCGCTTTGACGGCTGCAGAAATTGTCGTGCGTGGAACGGCAAGATCAGCCGCAATATCTGAGGGGCGCGTCATCTGGTTGGCGCCCACGATACGAAGCATCTGAAAGTGAAGTGGATTGAAAGCCAATCGCCCTTCGGCTGGGGCGCCTTTCCGGCCGGTCACCAACAAGTTTCTGATGATCGTGCTGATGTGTTTGGCGAGTTGCTCGTTTGAACCTTCAGACATTTCCCGCGCTTCCCTTGAATAATGCGAACTTCGCATCATGTAGTGCGATATATGCACTAAAAGAGCGGATGCACATCATGCGACTTCCCCTACTTGCCCTTGGCCTCGCGATCATTCTAGCAGGTTGCAACGAACCCTCAATTCCGACAGAGCCGCCCGAGTTGACGGAACCACCCGAAGTTGCGACTTCCGGTTTTCTCACGGCCTATACCGCGCAAACAATAGCAATGCCGGTCGCGGATGTACGAACATTCATGGAGGCGCAACCGCTGACGAGCTTTCTCGAACCTACAGAAAACATCGCGAACCCGGTCGAAAGCGAAGTGATCCGGGGAGTATGGCCGAACCCGGGTGCATACCGCTGGCTCAAACTTGCAGATGGGCACTACATCATCGAACGGATCCTCGAAAACGAGGAAGACTTCTTCAAATACCAGGTCTTTGTCTTCACCAATGCCACCGGGCAAGGCGTTGAACAAATCGTGGGTGAGCAGCGATTTGTGTCGGTAGATAGCGGTACGCGGTTGGAATGGACCTACAACGTTCTGCCCACCAATTTCGTCACACGGCAATTCGTCCGACGCAGCATGGATGAAATAGAGACCTATATCTCCGGTGGCCTTGAAGGCTTTGCAGCAGCGGCCAACGCATCGATAGCAGAGGAGTAGGCTATGGCGCATGGTAACTTGCGAACTGCAGCACTCCATACTGGGCGCGTCCTACTTGCCTCTCTTTTCATTCTCGGCGGGGTCAACAAGATCATGAACTATGAAGCGACCACACTGACGATGAGCGAGATGGGCGTTCCGTTTGTCTCGCTTCTGCTACCGGCAACAATAGTACTGGAATTTGGAGGCGGGATGGCCGCAGCCATTGGCCGAACTGGGGCTGCAAGCAGCGCCGCAGTGCTTTTCACCTACACTCTTGTCGTCAACCTGATTTTTCACCGTTTCTGGGATATGCACGGCGACATGGCACAGGTTGAGTTATCCTTGTTCTTCAAGAATGTATCGCTGGCCGGTGGGATGTTGTATTTGGCCGCCCAAACCGCTGCGCAAAGCGACACAGTGCCAAACCGATCTTTGGGAAATTCGGAAGAGCGAACATAGTGGTTCGCTATCAGGAAGGCGGCTGATGTCCCGCAAAATTGTCCTTATGCGTTCGTGCTGGCAACGACAGGCATGGGAACAAACCCCGGCATCTGAGGCATTGGCCGCTGCATGCACGGGAGATTTGAATTCGGTCATGATTGGTGCAGCGCAATCCTGCCCCTTATCGGGGCACAACTCTAAATCCTCTATTTTGTGATCGTGATGGGCCGCGTCCCGATGATCATGTTGTCCTGCCGCATGAAGTACCGCAATTCGTAGTCGCCTGGGTTGTCCGGCATGCGCAGGGTCACCGGGTTGCCGTTATCGGTGTAGCTATAGCTGTCATAGCCGTCCTCGCCCACGCGCCCGATGCCGATATAGTCGCCATCATAATTCGGGCCGTCCCAGCCGACGATCAGCTCTTCGTCCACCGAGAGACTGTCCGGCGCGACGAGTTGCGCGGTGACCGCCGTGATCGTGATCGGGTGGCGCGCGATGATTTCGCTGTCCTGGCGGAGTTGATAGCGGATTTCGTAGTCGCCCGGCGTGGCGGGCATCAGCAGGTCGAGCGGCGCGCCGTTATCGGTGTAGGTGTAGCTGATATAGGCCTGCTCGCCGACCAGACCGACCGAGATGTAATCGCCGTCATAGTCGGGGCCCTCCCAATCGATACTGAGCGCAATGCCCGCCGGTGCTGTGTCGGGGGCGCGGAGCGACGCTTTGACGGCGGTGACTTCGATCGGTTTCGTCGCGATCACCTCGCTATTCTGCCGCAGGGTGTAGCGCAGTTCATAGGTGCCGGGTTCCGTCGGCATGCGGACCTGCAAAGGGCTGCCGTCGTCGGTATAGGTGTAGTTTTCATAGCCGCGTGCGTCGGGCTCGGCGACGGCGATGAAATCGCCATCATAGTCGGGGCCGGTCCAGTCGACGGTCACGAGGCTGCCAGCGATGGCGGTTTCGGGTGCGTTCAGGCTGACCTCGGCTGCGGTGACGGTGATGGGGCGTCGGGCGATGACTTCGCTATCCTGCCGCAATGTGTACCGGATTTCGTAATTGCCGGGAGTGGCGGGCATTTGCAGGCCCAGCGGATTGCCGTCGGATGTGTAGCTGTAGTTGATATAGGCCCGTTCGCCCGGTTCGCCGACGGCGATGAAGTCGTTGTCGTAATCGGGGCCAGTCCATTCAACCGAGACGGTTTCGCCTGCGGTGGCGGTGGCGGGCGCGTTCAGGCTGACCTGCGCCTTGGTGATGGTGATCGGTTGGGTCGCAATGATCGTGTTGTCCTGCCGCATGACATAGCGAATTTCATAGTCACCCGATTCGGGTGGCATTTGCAGGGCCAGCGGCGCGCCGTTGTCGGTGTAGTTGTAGTTGATGTAGTTCCGCTCACCGGGGATACCGACGGCGATGAAGTCGCGTTCATAATCCGGCCCGGTCCAGTTAATCGTGATCGTTTCGCCTGCGATTGCTGTGTCGGGGGCCGTCAGGCTGACTTCGGGTGCGGTGATTGTGATGGGCTTGGTCGCGATGATTTCGCGGTCTTGCCGCAGCCGGTAGCGGATTTCGTAGGTGCCGGGTTCCGGGGACATCTGCAGACCGACGGGGTTGCCGTCGGATGTATAGCTATAGTTGATATCGTTGTTTTCGCCCGGTTCGCCGATGGTGATCGTATCCCGATCGTAATTGGGGCCGTCCCAGCCGATTGCGATGGTCTCACCCGCGATGGCCGTATCCGGTGCGGTCAGTTGTGCCTTGAGATCGGTGACGGTGATTTCCCTGGATGCTAGCACTGTGGCCCCTTGTTGCATCCGGTAGCGGATTTCGTAGGCGCCGGGTTCGGTCGGCAGGACCATTTCGAGCGGGCTGCCTTGGCGTGTGCGGACCGGATTGAAGGCGCTGGAACCGCCATCCTGCGCCAGGACGATCATGTCGCCGCTATAGTCGGGGCCGGTCCATTCCACGCTGATCGTTTCGCCGATCACGCCGGTGTCGGGGGCGTCGATTGTGGCGGTCAGCGGTGTGACCTCGATCGTGGTGGAGGCGATGATCTTGTTGGGCCGGTCGCGGAGGAGGTAGTGGATTTCGTGCGGACCGGGTTCGGGCGGGAGTTGCAGCATGGCGGGGCTGCCGGAACTGGTGCGCTCATACGCGCGGGGCTGCGTTTCGCCGGCCCGAGAGGCGATGATCTGGTCACCTTCGCGGTTGGGGCCGGTCCATTCGACGGGGATGGTCGATCCAGCAGGGGCCGCGGCGGGGGCGCTGACCGTGGCTGTGGGGAGTGCTTCGGCGAAGATCAGCGTGGTGGTGACGTCGGCGTTGCCGGATATTGTGATCTCGGCGGATTGTGCGGCCTCGTCGATCAGGCGATAGGCGGTGGCCTGATAGGTGCCGGGGGTGAGGCCGAGGCTGAGGGGGTTGCCGGATTCGTCTTTGGCCAGATCTTCATCGCCGGACTGGATGGTCCAGAGGAGCGGATCGGTGATCAGTTCGCCGTTTTCGTCGTTGATCCGCGCCGCGAACGTGGCGGTGACGATGGCCGGTTCGGGTTCGGTCACCATTGCGGTCATGGCGAGGTTGAGCTCGGACGCGTTGGCGGCGGTCAGGAATTGCCCGCCGGTTTCATCGGCGATGCATTGCATTTGCGCGAGTGCTTCGGGGTCTTTGACGTCGAAGCCGATGACGTGGGCGGTGAAGTCAACGCCCGTCTCTTCGAGGGTTCGCGCGGCGGCGCAGGGATCGGGGTTGCAGGTTTCGACGCCGTCCGAGATGAGGATGACAGTGGCGCTGTCTTCGGTATAGCGCAGCGCCTCGGCGGCCGCGATGACGGCGTCGGTCATCGGGGTTTTGCCCAACGGTGAGATGCCGTTCACGGCGGTGACGATCTGGTCAACCTGCCCGGCGCCGGGGGCGACGATGGTTTCGATATCGGTGCAGTTGCCGCGTTCGCGGTGGCCATAGACGGTCAGGCCAAGGCCCTGATCGGTCGGGAAGTCGGCGAGGAGGTTGCCCACGACCTCTTGCGCGATGGTGATCTTGGCGGTGCCGTCGATCTGCCCCCACATGGAACCAGAGCCATCCATGACGAGGATTGTGTTGGGCCGGTCTTGGGCAGCAAGGCTGGTGGCGGCAAACAGAAATGTCGGGATGAGAAAGCGCATGAAAGAAAAACCCCCTATAAAAATATTCCATGAGCAAAGCACAAAGCGGGCGACCTGCATAGGTCGGGATTCCCGACTGCCGCCTTTTGCGGCGATGCCGTGTGCAACGGCCGTTCGTTGTCAGGATAGGGGTATTTGTTCATTCTTTGTTCGCACTTTTCGATTGGAGACTCGGGCGTGATGCCCTATCTGTTGCAGCGCAGAAGTGGGGACCAGAATGGCCGAGCTGAAAAATATCGAAGTCCGTGGCGCGCGCGAGCATAACCTGAAGAATATCGATGTGGATATTCCGCGTGATCAGCTTGTGGTGATCACGGGGTTGTCGGGGTCGGGCAAGTCGTCGCTGGCCTTTGATACGATCTATGCGGAGGGGCAGCGCCGGTATGTTGAATCGCTGTCGGCTTATGCCCGCCAGTTTCTGGATATGATGGAAAAGCCGGATGTGGATCATATCAGCGGTCTGTCTCCGGCGATTTCGATCGAGCAGAAGACGACTTCGAAGAACCCCCGGTCGACTGTCGGCACGATTACCGAGATTTACGACTATTTGCGTTTGCTGTTTGCCCGCGCCGGCACGCCGTACAGCCCGGCGACGGGTCTGCCGATTGAGGCGCAGCAGGTGCAGGATATGGTCGATCGCGTGATGGCGATGGAGGAGGGGACGCGGGGATATCTGCTGGCCCCGATCATTCGCGACCGGAAGGGTGAGTATCGGAAGGAATTTCTCGAGCTGCGCAAGCAGGGCTTTCAGCGGGTGAAGGTGGATGGTGAGTTCTATGAACTTGATGAACCGCCGACGCTGGACAAGAAATTTCGCCATGACATCGATGTAGTCGTTGATCGGATCGTCGTCCGGGAGGGGCTGGAGACGCGGCTGGCGGATTCGTTCCGGACCGCGTTGGATTTGGCGGATGGGATTGCGGTTTTGGAGACCGCACCGAAGGAGGGTGATCCGGAGCGGATCACGTTTTCGGAGAATTTCGCCTGTCCGGAGTCGGGGTTTACGATCCCCGAGATTGAACCGCGCCTGTTTTCGTTCAACGCGCCGTTTGGGGCCTGTCCCTCTTGTGATGGTCTTGGGGTGGAGTTGTTCTTTGACGAGCAGCTTGTTGTGCCGGATGTGACGTTGAAGATCGCCGACGGGGCGCTGGCGCCGTGGCGGAAGGGGAAAAGCCCGTATTTCCTCCAGACCATCGAGGCGATTGCAAAGCATTACGGGTTCAACAAGAACGCCCGCTGGAAGGATCTGGACCCGAAGGTGCAGCAGGTTTTTCTGTATGGTTCCGGCAAGGAAGAGATCAAGTTTCGCTATGATGAGGGCGGGCGCGTCTATCAGGTGGAGCGTCCGTTCGAGGGCGTGATCCCGAATATGGAACGCCGCTATCGCGAGACGGACAGCAACTGGATCCGGGAAGAGTTCGAGAATTACCAGAACAACCGGAATTGCGGGACTTGCGGGGGATATCGCCTGCGAGAGGAGGCGCTGGCGGTGAAGATCGGGCCTGCCAAGGGTAAGCCGGAGGAGCGCCTGCATGTGGGGCAGGTGGTGCGGATGTCGATCAAGGAAGCGTACGATTGGTGTCAATCCGTGCCCGATGCCTTGTCGAAGCAAAAGAACGAGATCGCCCATGCGATTTTGAAAGAAATCCGTGAGCGGCTGGGGTTTCTGAACAATGTGGGCCTCGAGTATCTGACGCTGTCGCGGAATTCTGGCACGCTGTCGGGTGGGGAAAGCCAGCGGATCAGGCTCGCGTCGCAGATCGGGTCGGGTCTGCAAGGCGTGCTTTATGTACTGGATGAGCCGTCGATCGGCCTGCATCAACGCGACAATGACCGGCTGTTGACGACGCTGAAAAACCTGCGTGATCAGGGGAATACCGTCATTGTCGTCGAGCATGACGAGGAGGCCATTCGCGAGGCTGATTACGTGTTCGATATCGGCCCCGGTGCCGGGGTGCATGGCGGACAGGTGGTTGCCAAGGGGACGCCGCAGGAGATCATGGCCGCCGATGGTTCGATCACTGGCGAATATCTGGTGGGCAAGCGCGAAATTGCAGTGCCTGCGACCCGCCGGAAAGGCAACAAGAAGAAGCTGACGGTCGTGAAGGCGACTGGCAACAATCTGCAGAATGTCACGGCGGATTTTCCGTTGGGCATGTTTACCTGCGTGACCGGCGTATCGGGTGGCGGAAAGTCGACACTGACGATCGAGACGTTGTTCAAGAATGCCTCGGTCAAGTTGAACGGCGCGCGGCAGACGCCGGGGCCGTGCGAGACGATCAAGGGGTTCGAGCATCTCGATAAGGTGATCGACATTGACCAACGCCCGATCGGGCGCACGCCGCGGTCGAACCCGGCGACGTATACTGGTGCATTTACGCCAATTCGCGACTGGTTCGCCGGCCTGCCGGAGGCGAAGGCGCGGGGGTATAAGCCGGGCCGGTTTTCGTTCAACGTGAAGGGCGGTCGGTGCGAGGCCTGTCAGGGCGACGGTGTCATCAAGATCGAGATGCACTTTCTGCCCGACGTCTACGTGACCTGCGAGACCTGCAAAGGTGCGCGCTACAACCGCGAGACGCTGGAGATTAAGTTCAAGGGCAAGTCCATCGCAGATGTGTTGGATATGACCGTTGAGGATGCGCAGCAGTTTTTCAGCGCGGTGCCGTCGATCCGCGAGAAGATGGATGCGCTGATGCGCGTTGGGTTGGGCTATATCAAGGTTGGCCAA
Organism: Yoonia sp. 2307UL14-13; assembly: GCF_037572755.1. Lineage (NCBI taxonomy): Bacteria > Pseudomonadati > Pseudomonadota > Alphaproteobacteria > Rhodobacterales > Paracoccaceae > Yoonia > Yoonia sp. 2307UL14-13. The sequence continues at coordinate 405,223 of NZ_JBBIFZ010000001.1, forward strand.
CAGGCGACGACGCTATCAGGTGGTGAAGCGCAGCGGGTGAAGCTGTCGAAGGAATTGGCCAAGCGGTCCACCGGGCGGACGCTGTATATTCTGGATGAGCCGACGACAGGTCTGCATTTCGAGGATGTGCGTAAGCTGTTGGAAGTGCTGCATGAATTGGTGGATCAGGGGAATTCGGTCATCGTGATCGAGCATAATCTGGATGTGATCAAGACGGCAGATCATATCATCGATATCGGTCCTGAGGGTGGTGATGGCGGTGGCAAGATCGTGGCTATCGGCACGCCGGAAAAGGTGGCTGAGGTCGCGGAAAGCCATACGGGCCGTTATCTGAAAGAAATGCTGGGCGCGCGGAAGGTGGCGGCGGAGTAGCTGGCGCATCTGTGAATTGTTTTTGTCGTTGGTCTTGGCTATCGCAAGTGACGACCATTGGAGACCGCGATGAAGATCATCACAGCTTTTTTCGTGGCCTTGTCCGCGAGTACCGCTTTCGCCGAAAGCGAAATCTATGAGACGGGTGCGTTTCGTGCCATTGACGTGCGGGACGGTGTGCAGGTTTCGGTAACGATCGGTGACGATTATGCGGTGACCGCGACGCCGGTGAAGGGTGATCTGGCGCAGCTGCGGCTGAAGGCGTTTTTGCCATGGTTGGCGATCGATCGCGACACAAGATGGCTGATCTGGCCGCAATGGCGGGATGATGTCTTTGCCGTGGATATCACGACGCCGGTCATGAATGGCGTGAAGGCGTTGGAAGGTGGCGTGTTGACGTTCACCGGTGATGCCGATCGCAGGTTGTGGGCCGAGGCCGGTGATGGGGGCGTGGTGACCTTGACCGATCTCGAGGTGTCCGAGCTGACCATCATGGGGCAGGCGGGTGGTAGGGTCATTGCCGATGGTGTGTGTGAGGAGCTGACCATTCGCGGGCGTGATGCATTTGTCGATCTGCGAGGGTTGGATTGTGCCAGTATCGTCGTGGATGCGCCGGGGTCGGACGTTTTGTTGCCCGATGGGGCGTGGGTTGTCGAGGAACATCCCGATCGCGAAAGTTGATGGGGTGGGTCAGAGACTTTTATGCCTCCGGCGGAGGTATTTTTGAACAAAAGAAGTTCAGGTGAAGATCGCGGCCGTGATGATCGCTGCGATGAACAGCCAGAAGATGATCCGGAATACGGCGAGGCCCTTGGGGAAGGGCGCGGTTTGGATCGGGTAGGGCAGGTGTCCTTCCGGTGAGGTGCCGGGGTTGAAGTTGATCTGGACGGTCTGGTCAGGCGTCGCGATTTCAAAGACACGGTTTTTGATGCCGGATTGCGTTTGGTAGAGCGTGGCGCTGGTGACGTCGCTGTGTTTGAGGGTCCAGCTGCCGATTTCGACTCGGTCGTCGAAGACCTTCATTTGGGTGCGTTTGGCTTTGGCCCAGGCGAGGGAGGGCCGGGGTGGCCCAGCGATTTCCGCGGCTTTGATGAAGGCCGTCCAGCTTGGGGTTTCTGTCATGTGCGGCTGCGCTTTTCGAAGCGGCGGAGCATGGCCGAGAAGTCTTGGCCTTTGCCGTCTTCTTGTTCGACGAATTGGGCGTAGAGGTCGCGGGCGGCTTCGCCCATGGGCGTGTCGGCGTTGGCGGCTTCGGCGGCTATTTGACTGAGGTTTAGGTCTTTCAGCATGAGGTCGGCGGCGAAGCCGGGTTTGTAGCCGTTGTCTGCTGGGCTTTGCGGCCCGATGCCGGGGGCGGGGCAGTAGGCGTTCATGCTCCATGAATAGCCTGAGGACGTGCTGACAACATCGAACATCGCCTGCCGGTCAAGCCCGAGTTTGTCGGCGAGCACGAAGGCCTCGCAGGTGGCGATCATGGTGACGCCGAGGATCATATTGTTGCAGATCTTGGCCGCCTGGCCGTTGCCTGCGGGACCGCAATGGACGGCTTTTTGGCCCATGATGTCAAAGAGCGGTTTGACCTTGGCGAAGGCGTCTTCGGGGCCGCCGGCCATGAACGTCAGGGTGCCGTTGGTGGCGCCGCCGATGCCGCCGGAGACGGGGGCGTCGATGGCTTGCAGGTCGTGGTTTTCGGCTTGGGTGGCGACCGCGCGAGCGGATTCGACGTCGACGGTGGAGCAGTCGAGGTGGATGGCGCCCTGCTTCATGGCGGGGTGGATTTCATTGGCGACGGCGCGGAGTATATCGCCGTTGGGGAGCATGGTGATGACGACGTCGGCGTCTTTGGCAGTCGCTGTGGCGCTGCTGGCGAGGCGGATGCCGTCGGGTTTGGCGATGGTGTCGAAGCCTGTGACATCGTGGGTTTTGGCGAGGTTGGCGGCCATGGGCGCGCCCATGTTGCCGAGACCGATGAAGCCTATTTTCATGTGTTATCCTCCCATTGCAGCCCTTGTTCGCCCAAGGGGGCCGTCATGACTGCGATTTGGTCTGCGGTGACGGGTTGCCATTTCGGGCTTTTATCCCGGTCGATGATGGCGGCGCGGATGCCTTCGATGAAGTCGCCCTGGGCCACGCAGCGATAGGTGTAGCGGAATTCGTGATTGAGGGCGGTTTGGATATCGGGGTTCTCGCGCACGGCGGCGAGGATTTTGCGGCAGACAGCTTGGGCAAGGGGTGCGTTGCGGGCGGAGAGTTTGTCGAAGCGTTGGGTCGCGTCGCTGTCGCTGCCGCTGATGAAATAGGCGTCTAGGTCGGGTTGCCATTTTTGGAGGCGGCTCTCTGGGGTCGGGTGCTTTGGTATGACCGCTTCGCCGGTTTCTGCGAGTTGTGCTTTTAGCGTCTCCCAATCGTCTTGCGGAACATAATGATCCGCAAAACCTGCATAGATGGCGTCGCCTGCGTCCATGCGGTCGCCGGTTAGACCAAGATATTCGCCGCAAGCGCCGGGTGCTTTCGCCAAAATGAGCGAGCCGCCGACATCTGGCACAAGTCCGATGGAGCATTCGGGCATGGCGATCTGGCTGCTTTCGCAGACGATCCGGTGGGAGCCGTGGCAGCCGACGCCGACGCCGCCGCCCATGGTGAAGCCGTGCAGGAAGGTGACGATGGGTTTGGGGTAGCTGTGGATTTTGGCGTTGAGTCGATACTCGTCGCGCCAGAAGCGACGGCCGTAGTCGAGGTCGCCGCGTTGGCCAGCGGCATACATTTCGGCGATGTCGCCGCCGGAGCAGAAGGCGCGGTCGCCCGCGCCGTCGATCATGATGAGCGCGATGGCGGGGTCGCTGCGCCACGTGTCGAGGGCATTTTCGATGGCGAGGCACATCTCCCACGTGAGCGCGTTGAGCGCTTTGGGGCGGTTGAGGGTGATGTGGCCGGCTTGGCCGTTTTGGCGGATTATCAGGTCTGACATTTGGTGTTGAGGTCCCGGATCAGGTCCGGGACTGCGTGGGTCATTGGATCAGGTGGCGCGCGGTGATGAGCCGCATGATTTCGTTGGTCCCTTCGAGGATCTGGTGGACGCGCAGGTCGCGCACGATTTTTTCGATCCCGTAGTCGGCCAGGTAGCCATAGCCGCCGTGGAGTTGCAGGCATTGGTCGGCGACTCTCGATCCCACTTCGGTGACTTGTTTCTTGGCCATAGCGCAGAACTTGGTGGCTTCGGGCGCGCCGGTGTCGAGTTTCCAGGCGGCTTGGCGGAGGAAGGTGCGGGCGGATTGCAGATCGATTTCCATATCCGCCAGTCGGAATTGTAGCCCCTGGAATTGGTCGATGGGTTTGCCGAAGGCTTTGCGTTCTTTCATGTAGGCGAGGGTTTGGTCGAGCGCGGCTTGCGCGGCGCCGAGGGAGCAAGCGGCGATGTTGAGGCGGCCGCCGTCGAGGCCTGCCATGGCGTATTTGAAGCCGTGTCCTTCTTGGCCCAGCAGATGGTCGGCGGCGGCTTTGCAGGCGTCCATTTGGACTTGCCGCGTGGGTTGGGAGCGCCAGCCCATTTTGTCTTCAAGACCGCCATAAGACAGCCCTTCGGCCCCGTCTTCGACAAGGATCGCGCTGATCCCTTTCGGGCCGTCATCGCCGGTACGGGCCATGACGATATAGGCGTCGGAATAGCCGCCGCCGGAGATGAAAGCCTTGGTGCCGGTCAATGCGAACCCTTCGTTCGTGCGGGTCGCTTTGGTTTTCAGCGCTGCGGCGTCGGAGCCGGAGCCGGGTTCGGTGAGGCAGTAGGAGAGGATCGTGTCCATCGTGAGTGCTTTGGGGATGATGCGGGCCTTGAGGGTGTCGGACCCGTAGGCGTCGATCATGCGGGCGCACATGTTGTGGATCGACAGGAACGCTGCGACCGAGGCGCAGGATTGCGAGAGGGCCTCGAAGACGAGGGTGGCGTCGAGGCGCGAGAGGCCTGCACCGCCGTGGTCTTCGCTGACGTAAAGCCCGCCGAAGCCAAGTTCGGCGAGTCTGGGCCAAAGGTCCTTGGGGATGGTGCCCTCGGCTTCCCATTGCCGCGCGTGGGGCGCGATGTGTTCAGCGCCGAAGGCTTGCGCCATGTCGAAGATCGCCGATTGTTCCTCGGTCAGGGCAAAGTCCATGATGCCTTCCTCAGCCATGAATTGAACGCTTGTTCATATCTTGGGCGGTTTGGGCATCGTTGGCAAGGGTGTCGATCAATCGACGATAATATTCGGTTGCGCGAGAATAAATGAGTAAGCCGATGCGTATTGCTGTCAGGTGCCTTTCAGAGCGCCGTAGAAATGTGTTTCAAAACGAGAGGAAGTTCCCATGTCCAATATTACCCGCCGTATGGCCCTGCGTCTTGCCGTGACTGCCGCTGCTGCCCCCTTGGCAGCCAAGATGGCCGCCGCCGATGGTCACGCCACGACCCATACTGTCGCCATCCGCGATTTTGCTTTTGCGCCTGCCAATCTGACGATCAGCGCTGGTGATACTGTGCGGTTCGTCAATGAAGATAGCGCGCCGCATACAGCCACAGCGGATAACGGATCGTTCGATACCGGTCGTCTGAGCGGTGGGCAGGCGGCTTCGCTGAAGTTTTCGTCTGCGGGCACGTTCAGTTATTTCTGCGCCGTGCATCCCAATATGAAGGGCAGCATTACGGTGGCTTGATCTATTCCATCACCGGAATCGAGAATTCGCCTCCCTCCTTGATCCCGGACGGCCACCGCGAGGTGATCGTTTTGGTTCTTGTGTAGAATTTGAATGCATCCGGTCCGTGCTGGTTGAGGTCGCCGAACATGGATTTTTTCCAGCCGCCGAATGTGTGGTAGGCGAGGGGGACGGGGATGGGGACGTTGACGCCGACCATGCCGATATTGATCCGGTTGGCGAAGTCGCGGGCGGTGTCGCCGTCGCGGGTGAAGATCGCGGTCCCGTTGCCGTATTCGTGGTGCATGGCGAGGCCGATGGCCTCTTCATAGCTTTCCGCGCGCACGGTTGATAGGACAGGGCCGAAGATTTCTGTTTTGTAGATGTCCATGTCCTTGGTGACGTGATCGAAGAGGTGCGCGCCGACGAAAAAGCCGTCTTCGTAGCCTTGCAGGCTGAAATTGCGTCCGTCCACGACGAGTTTCGCGCCCTGGTCGATGCCGGTTTGCACGAGCCGTTCGATGTTCGCTTTGGCGGCGGCGGTTACGACCGGACCGTAATCGACGTCATTGCCCGATGTGTAGGGGCCGACTTTCAGGGCCTCGACCCTAGGGGCCAGTTTTTCGATCAGCCGATCTGCAGTTTCGTCACCTACGGGGACGGCGACAGAGATCGCCATGCAGCGTTCGCCTGCCGCGCCGTAGCCTGCGCCGACCAAAGCATCGGCGGCTTGATCCATATCGGCATCAGGCATGATAATCATGTGGTTTTTGGCCCCACCGAAGCATTGCACACGCTTGCCGTTCGCGCACCCGCGTCCGTAGATATATTCGGCAATGGGTGTCGAGCCGACGAAGCCGATGGACTGGATCACGTCGTTGTCGAGAATCGCGTCGACCGCTTCCTTGTCGCCGTTGACGACCTGCAAGATGCCTTTGGGCAGGCCTGCCTCTTCCATCAACTCTGCCAGCATGAGGGGAACGGAGGGGTCACGTTCGGACGGTTTGAGGATGAAGGCGTTGCCGCAGACGATGGCGGGGGCGAACATCCACATGGGGATCATGGCGGGGAAGTTGAACGGGGTGATCCCGGCAGTGACGCCGAGGGGTTGTTTCATGGAATACATGTCGATGCCCGGGCCCGCGCTGTCGGTGTATTCGCCTTTCAGCAGTTGCGGCGCGCCGATGCAGTATTCGACGACCTCGAGCCCGCGGATGACGTCGCCTTTGGCGTCGGGGAGGGTTTTGCCGTGTTCGCGGGACAGCGCCTCGGCCAGTTTGTCCATGTCGCGGTGGAGGAGGCTGACGAACGCCATCATGACGCGCGCGCGCCGTTGTGGATTGGTGGCGGCCCATGCCGGTTGGGCCTCTGCCGCGATGGCGACGGCCTTGCCGAGTTCATCAGCAGTGGCGAGGGGGAGCTTTGCCTGCACCTCACCCGTGGCCGGGTTCATCACGTCGGCGAACCGTCCGGATGTGCCTTTGACATGTGCGCCGCCGATATAGTGGGTGAGTTCTTGCATGATATCCTCCGCAATCTTTGCGCCGACTATAGGGGTGGTTGTCGCGGGGTAAAGAGCTATGCTTGACAGATAGATGGTTGATTTGAGACGCTGAAATTCCGGAGCCATGGTGAGGAGGCCGCCCGATGATCATTTCCCAAATTTTGAAATCGAAGGCCGATGTCGGTGTGGTTTCCGTCAAGCCGTCGGACCCGGTCACTGACGCCGTGAAGCTGTTGTCGGAGAAACGGATCGGAACAGTGGTGGTTTCCTCTGATGGGAATGCACTGGATGGTATTCTGTCGGAGCGCGATATCGTGCGGGAAATCGGCAATCGGGGCGTCAGCTGCCTGACCGGCCCCGTCAGTGACATGATGACGGCGAAGATCGTGACCTGTACGCCCTCCCATACTGCGCTGGAAGTACTTGAGATGATGACGGAGGGCCGGTTTCGGCACTTGCCCGTGATGGATGACGGCAAGATGATCGGGTTGATATCGATCGGAGATGCGGTCAAGGCGCGTTTGGCCGAGTTGGCGATGGAAAAGGACGCATTGGAAGGCATGATCATGGGGCATTGATTGCCCTCTTGCCTTTGTTTGCGAAATATTGTTGCGTGCGCCCGCGATAAACAAAGAGGTGGCCCATGCGCACTGGTCTTTATCCCGGTACATTCGACCCCGTGACGTTGGGCCATCTGGATATCATTCGCCGTGCCTGTTCGTTAGTCGATCGGTTGGTGATCGGTGTGGCGATCAATCGGGACAAAGGCCCGCTGTTTTCGCTGGAAGAGCGTGTCGCGATGGTCGAAGCGGAATGTGCGCCGCTGAGCGCTGCGACGGGATGCGAGATTGTGGCCCATCCATTCGAGAATCTGCTGATCGATTGTGCGCGCGATGTGAATGCGTCGGTGATCCTGCGTGGCCTGCGCGCGGTGGCCGATTTCGAGTATGAATATCAGATGGTCGGTATGAATCGCGTTCTGGACGATTCGATCGAGACCGTGTTTCTGATGGCCGAGGCGCAGCATCAGGCGATTGCGTCGAAATTGGTGAAAGAGATTGCGCGACTGGGCGGCGATGTGTCGAAATTTGTCACGCCGGCGGTGAACGAGGCGCTGCTTGCGCGTTATGCCGGTTGAAGCTGCTTTGGATGTTGGCGGCGCTTTACATGACCTATGGCCTTGCGATGGTCTGGTTGCACCCGCAATTCATCTATCCCTTCGGTCCTGATCCGTTCGACGCGCGCGGATGGCAGCAAGAGGTTATCGGTGACCGCCAAGTTGCCATGGCTTTGTCCGCTGGATCTGAGGATGTCGCGACGCTTTTCTTTATGGGGAATGGCGGGGCGCTGGCCTATTTTACCTATACGCTGGATGCGCATGTCGCGGCGGGCCGCACCGTGGCGGCGATGGAGTATCCGGGCGGGGGTGGGATACCGGGAAAGCCATCGGAAAGGCGGCTGAAGGCGGATGCGCTGGTTGCCTATGACTGGTTGCGCGATCGCCATGACGGGCCGATTGTCGTGCATGGGTATTCCATGGGTTCGGGTCTGGCGCTGCATGTCGCGGCAGAACGGGAGGTTGCGGCGATCGTGCTGGATGCGCCGTTCGTGAAGATGTGCGAACTGATGACGCGGGCATCGTGGCTACCGGCGTGTTGGATGCCGGGGGTGCAAAAATGGAATTCGGCCCGATTGGTGCCGCGGCTGTCAGCGTCTGTGCTGGTGCAGCATGGGACGGCGGATCAGTTGATCCCGATGTCTGTTGGGCAGCGTTTGGTTGGGCTTATGCAGCGGGCCGGGCTGGATGTCACGTTTCATGCAGTGGAGGGTGCCACGCACAACAATCTGGCAGGGCAGGCGGGGTATCAAGACCGGATCGATACATTTCTTTCGAGGGCCATGAAATAACAAAGCCGCCCCGGTGGGACGGCTGGTTTTCGAAGCATTATGAGCGGCTTAGCCGTAGATCGCCCTCGCTGCGGTCTTGGCTGCGTCTTCGCGGAACATGCCCAGATCGATGGCTGTTTCCACCGGCATGTTTTGCAGTTCGCGCTTGAGACGGCTATAGGCCACGCGCTTTTCAATGGCGGTGCGTACTGTGTTCAGTGCGGTCATTTGCGTGCTCCTTTTAGATCATCGCGTTTCGTTTCACCAACCAGACATAATGATGCTGCGGTGCAGAACAACTGATGTATCGCGCTTGCGGCTATGCATTTTGTGCATGACGAAATCATGATTTGGTCACAAAAAAGCCGACCCGGTCTGGGTCGGCCTATTGTGTCGGCATATGATGAAGGTCAGATCAGTTTGCCCATCGCGACGGCGGTATCTGCCATGCGGTTCGAGAAGCCCCATTCGTTGTCGTACCACGACAGGATGCGGACCATGTTTCCGCCCAGCACCTTGGTCTGGTCGAGATGGAAGATCGACGAATGCGGGTCATGGTTGAAATCGGAGCTGACCATCGGCAGGTCGGTGTAGCCCAGAACGCCTTTCAGTGGGCCGTCAGCGGCCTTTTTGATTGCATTGTTGACCTCTTCGACGGTCGTGGCCTTGCTGGCCTCGAACGTCAGATCGACGACCGAGACGTTGGGCGTGGGCACCCGGATGGCCACACCGTCGAGTTTGCCGTTGAGTTCGGGCAGAACGAGGCCGACTGCCTTGGCCGCACCGGTGGAGGTTGGGATCATCGACAGGGCTGCGGCGCGGGCGCGGTACAGGTCCTTGTGCATGGTGTCCAGCGTGGGCTGGTCGCCGGTGTAACTGTGGATCGTCGTCATGAAACCTTTGGTGATGCCTACTGCATCATTCAGGACCTTTGCGACGGGAGACAGGCAGTTGGTGGTACAGGAGGCGTTCGAAACGACCAGATCATCGCCTGTAAGTGTATCGTGGTTTACGCCGTAGACGATTGTTTTGTCGGCATTTTTGCCCGGGGCCGAGATCAGCACGCGGCTTGATCCATTGTCGAGATGCGCCTGGCATGCCTCTTTCGAGGTGAAGATGCCGGTGCATTCAAGGACGACGTCGACATCTTTCCACGGCAGTTCCGCCGGATTCTTGGTCGCCGTGACCTCCATCGGGCCACGGCCGACGTCGATTGTGGTTTCGGTCGTCGTGACCGTCGCCGGGAAGCGCCCGTGCACGCTATCGAAACGCAAAAGGTGGGCATTGGTTTCGACCGGGCCCAGATCGTTGATCGCGACGACCTCGATATCGGTCCGTCCGCTTTCGATGATGGCGCGAAGTACGTTGCGGCCGATACGGCCAAATCCGTTGATGGCGACTTTGACGGCCATGGTCTTTCTCCTATCGGGACAATGTTGGCGCTAACATTGCGATTTATGACGAAAGGTCAACCCGGGGGGTCAGCGCCAGAAGGCCAGATATTCGATCAGGTCGCCGAGTTTTCTCATCAGGAAGGTGATTGTGTCGAATTCGATCAGGAAGATATCGGCTGCGATCAGGCCGAGGATCAGGATGCCGAGGCAGATGGCGATGGTGTTGGTCATGGGGGAGGTGTAGCGGCGGAGCTTGCGTATGTGAATGGTCGCAGTCCCGGACTTGATCCGGGACCTCTTTGTCGCGTTCGGTGGAGGCCCCGGATCAAGTCCGGGGCTGCGTTGCCACTAGTTCAGCCGCCCCATGGTCCCGGCGACGTCGGCCATGCGGGCGGAGAAGCCCCATTCGTTGTCGTACCAGGCGAGGACACGGACGGTTTTGCCGCCGATAACCTTGGTCTGGTCGGGGGCGAAGATGCAGCTTTGGGTTGTGTGGTTGAAGTCAATGCTGACCTTTGCCTCGGCGTCGTAGGCCATGACCATGCCCATGTAGCCAGCCGCGGCCCCGGCAACGATTGCATTCACGTCTTCGACCGTAACCGACTTGCCGGCCTCGAATGTCAGATCCACCGCGCTGACATTGGGGGTGGGGATCCGGATGGCGCTACCGTCGAGTTTGCCCTGGAGTTCCGGAAGGACTTGGCCCAGGGCCTTTGCCGCCCCGGTCGAGGTCGGGATCATCGCCATAGCGGCGGCGCGGGCGCGGTAGAGGTCGTCGTGCCGCCGGTCAAGCGTGGGTTGGTCGCCGGTGTAGCTGTGGATCGTGGTCATGATCCCGCGTTCAATGCCGATCGCGTCGTTGAGGACCTTGGCGAGAGGGGCAAGGCAGTTGGTGGTGCAGGAGCCGTTGGACACCATGCGTTCGGTTGGGTCGAGGTCGCGGTGGTTGACGCCATAGACCACTGTGCGGTCGACATTCTTGGCGGGGGCGGAGATGAGGACCTTTTTCGCACCGCGATCCAGATGGGTGTCGGCCTTATGCCCGTCGTTGAATTTGCCGGTGCATTCGAGGACGACATCGACGCCCTCCCAATCGAGTTCGGTCGGGTCATAGGTGGACATCACGTCGATCGGGCCGCGCCCCAAGTCGAGCGTGTCGTCCTTGACGGTGACTGTCTTGCCGAACCGTCCGTGCACGCTGTCGTAGCGGAGGAGATGGGCGTTGGTTTCGATCGGGCCGGTGGCGTTAATCTTGACGACCTGAACGTCGTTGCGCCCGGCCTCGGCGATGTGGGCAAGCGTGCAGCGCCCGATCCGTCCGAAGCCGTTGATCCCGAGTGTGACTGTCATGATCGTGCCCTTATACCTGTTGCCTTATGTTCGCTATAGGTAGCCAGGATTACGGACGTAAGGGTGAAAACGAAGCGAAACCAATATGTTAGCGATAAACCCACCTGTTGGCGCTAACTGTTTTCGCTAACGGATATCAGCTTTGTAGTGTTTCGAGTTCTTCGATGGTGTAGCGGTCCCGCCCGGGGTTGCGGGGATTGTGCCGATATGTCGGATCGTCGGTGAGGCAGGAACGCCCGCAGAGCATTTGCGAGATGCCGGTTTGTCCGTCGATCCGCCAGAACCGTCCCCCCGGCGTGCTGAGGTAATCGTCAAGTTCGGCGTCGAACGCCCCTTCGGCATCGTTCACCGATGGCAGTTCGTTGAAATAGCCGGGCAGATAGCCGCCATGTGTGTGGTAGCTGGCCACGACGTTTTCGGGGATGAACGCGATATAGCAGCCATCGGCTGTACCGGCGATCGGGTCGGTGCCGATGACGTTGCCGTCGGGTGTCCCGACGAAAAATCCGCAATATTCGCGGGATTCCGCGATGGAGACAGGTTGAATTTCGTTCAGGAAAGCCTTGGCATAGCTGCGGATTTGCGACACGGGCGCCGGGTCTACATTCGTCGGGGCCGGAATGGTTTCGGGTGTGAAAATGGCGTTACAACCCGCCATCAGTGTCACCATGAGAATGGTTCCGGCGAACCGGATTTTGGTGCGTTTCCGCATTGCTTTTGCCCCAATCTTTTTTCTTTTATGCCTTATATTGACCCGTGACCGGAGCGGTTGACAATGAAAAGAGAACGGACGTTCGGATCGGCGATGGCTTGCCGATCCTTATCGGGCCAATGTCACCCAATGCAGCGTTACTTGAGCAATGCGTCGACCTTGGCGACCGTCGCCTCGGCCGTGATGCCGAATTCTTCGAACAATCGTTCGGCCGGGGCGGATGCACCGAAACCGTGCATGCCGATGAAGCCGGATTTCTCGCGCTTGCCGCGTTCACCGAAGAGCCAGCGGTCCCAGCCAAAGCGGATCCCAGCCTCGATCGCCACACGCACCGGGCCTGCGGGCAGGACACGCTTGCGATAGCTTTCTTCCTGCTCTTCGAAGAGTTCCCAGCACGGCATGGAGACGACGCGGGTGCCGATCCCCTTGGCTTGCAACAGGTCGCGGGCCGCGAGGGCGACGCTGACCTCGGAACCGGTCGCCATCAGGATGGCCTGCCGCTTGCCTTCGGCGTCGGCGAGCACATAGGCGCCCTGCGCGGTGAGATTTTTGGTTTTATGGTCTTTGCGGACCGTGGGGAGACCTTGCCGGGTAAGGCTGAGGACGGTCGGTGTTTTCCGCGAAGTCAGCGCCAGTTCCCAGGCTTCGGCTGTTTCGACCGTATCGGCGGGACGGATCACGTTTATGTTTGGAGTCGCCCGCAGCATGGCGAGGTGTTCGACGGGCTGGTGTGTCGGTCCGTCCTCGCCAAGACCGATGCTGTCATGGGTCATCACATAGGTGACCGGCACGCCCATCAACGCAGAGAGACGCATGGCACCACGTGCGTAGTCGGTGAAGCACATGAACGTGCCGCCATAGGGTTTGGCACCGCCATGCAGCGCCATGCCGTTCATGGCAGCTGCCATGCCGTGTTCGCGGATGCCGTAGTAAATGTAGCGCCCCTTGCGGTTGTCGGGGGTGAAGACGCCCAGATCACTGGTCTTGGTGTTGTTGGAACCGGTGAGGTCGGCGGAGCCGCCGATGGTTTCCTTCATCACCGGGTTGATGACTTCGAGCACCATCTCAGACGATTTGCGCGTGGCGACCTTGGGTTGGCCTTCGGTCACCTGTTTTTTGAGCGCGCGGATCATGGCGCTGAGTTTTTTCGGTGCTTCACCCGCGTAGGTCCGGTTGAATTCGGCCTGTTTGCTGGCCGATAGGGTGGCGAAGCGGGCCTCCCAGTCTTTTCGGGTGTCTTCGCCGCGGGCGCCGATTGCTTCCCATTGTTTTTTGACGTCGGGGTCGACTTCGAAGTCGCCCATGGGGGCACCATAGGCCTCTTTCGCGGCTTTCAAATGCTCTTTATCGGTCAGTGCGCCGTGCCCTTTGGACGTGTCCTGCGCGGCGTGGCCCAAAGCGATGTGGGTCTTGCAGGCGATCATGGAGGGGCGATTGGTTTTCTTGGCGGCGGTGATGGCGGCGTCGATCGCGTCGGGGTCATGCCCGTCGATTTCCTGGACGTGCCAGCCGGCAGCGGCAAAGCGCTTGGGCTGATCAGTGATGTCGGCCATGTCGACGGTGCCGTCGATAGTGATGTTGTTGTTGTCGAAGAAGACGATCAGGTGGCCGAGTTTCTGCATGCCCGCCAGACCGATGGCTTCGTGGCTGACGCCTTCCATCAGGCAGCCATCACCGGCCATGACGTAGGTGTAGTGGTCGATGATCTTTTTGCCCCAGGTGGCGCGCTGGATTTCCTCGGCGATGGCGAAGCCGACGGAGTTGGCGATGCCCTGGCCGAGGGGGCCTGTTGTCGTTTCGATGCCGCGGGCGTGGCCGTATTCGGGGTGACCGGCGGTGCGGGCCCCCCATTGGCGGAAGTCCTTGACCTGGCTCAGCGGCATGTCTTCATAGCCGGTGAGGTACATCAGGGAATAAAGCAGCATGGAGCCGTGGCCTGCGGACAGGATGAAGCGGTCGCGGTCCGGCCAGTCGGGGGCTTTGGGGTCAAAGTTAAGGTGCTTTTCGAACAAGACCGTTGCCACATCTGCCATCCCCATTGGCATGCCGGAATGGCCGGAATTCGCCGCGGCGACCGCATCAAGCGTCAGGGTGCGGATTGCCGTGGCTTTCTTCCAGTGGTCGGGATGGGCGGAACGGAGGGCTGAGATATCCAAGGTGCTGGTCCTGTCAGAAATGATGATGGCTTGGTCGCCCAGCCTCATATCAGGCCCTTGGGTGAGTTCAAGCATGGACGCTAAGTGGTTCATATCCCTGATCTCGCCGGTTTGCGGGGGGTGCGGTGTTCGCTTAGGCTGCGGGAAACAAGGGACGATTCGGGTTAGCCGGATCGATTTTCACGCGGGCGGGGGCAACCGACTGCGTCGCAGGCCCCTTAGGCGGGGGTGTGAAAGGACGGGCGGATGAGTGACATAAGTGCATTGGAACGACGGATCACAGCTGCGCTGGACCGGATCAGGCAGGGTGTGGCGACACACGCTGGCGGTAGTGATGCTTTGGCTGCCGAGCAGGCCAAGAATGCGGAACTGGTGCGCCGGGTTGAAGAGCTGAAGGCGCGCCAGGATACGCAGGTGGCCGATTTGACCGCGAAGGTCGCGGCACAGAAAGAGCAGCTGAAGGCGCTGGATGGACAGTTGCAGGGTTTGCGGCAATCGAATGCGCAGATGCGTGAGATGAACACGGCGTTGCGCGAGGCGGTGACTCAGGGCCTGGCGCCGGAATTGGTGGATCAGGCGGTAGCGTCAGAGATTGCCGCATTGCAGGCGCAGCGTGCCGCCGATGCTGCCGAACTGGATGCGATTTTGGCGGAACTGACCCCGTTGATGAAGGAGGCGACACATGCCGCAGATTGAGATCAAGATCGGGGGCCGGAGTTTTGAAGTTGCCTGTCAGGATGGCGAAGAGCATTTCCTGCATTCTGCCGCCGCGATGTTGGATGTGGAAGCGTCGCATTTGGCAGACCAGATCGGGCGCATGCCGGAAGCACGGATGTTGCTGATGGCGGGGCTGATGCTGGCCGACAAGACGGCCGGGCTGGAGGACAAGCTGCGCGAGTCGGAGGCCGAGGCCGCACAGCTGCGCGCGCATGTCGAGACGATGCAATCGCGCGCGCCCGAGCGGATCGAGGTGCCGGTCGTGCCGCAGGCGGTGACGGATGCGCTGGCCGAGATTGCAGCGCGGGCCGAGGCGCTGGCGGATCAGGTGGAAGCGAACTAACCGTTCGCTTCGCGGATTTTGTCGGCGGCGTCTTTATCGAAGTTCACGCCGTTTTCAGAGAAGAGCGTGTCGAGTTCGCCTGAAAGCGTCATTTCCGTGATGATGTCGCAGCCTCCGACGAATTCACCTTTGACGTAAAGCTGCGGGATTGTCGGCCAGTCGGAATAATCCTTGATCCCCTGGCGAATGTCGTCATCGGCGAGGACGTTGATGTCGCTGTATTCGACGCCCATGAAATTCAAAACGCCAGCGACGCGGGATGAAAAGCCGCATTGTGGCATGGTTTTCGTGCCTTTCATGAAAAGGACGACGTCGTTGTTGGTGACGGTTTCTTTGATCTGGTCTTGGGCTGTCATTTTTGTCTCGCTTTTTCTGGCACAAAGGCCTTGGCGTGGATTTGCGGGTCCTTTGTGAAGGACTGGTCGACTGTATCGGTGAAGCAGGTGGTCCCGCTAACGATGATCTTATCAATCGCGCTATGTTCGGGCTCGATTCCTCGGTTTTGCTTTCGTGCAAATCGCTTTTTCTGCTCAAAGCGAATTATCTGCCAGGCGCCAATCACTATGAAGAGTGCGGCAATACCGTAAATGTAGAAGCTGGCGCCCATCAGTCGGGTGCCTTGGTCGTCAGAGCCAAGGCGTGGAGTTCGCCGCTGTCGATTTTGGGCTTTACCACCGCCATCACGGCCCGTTGTTGCTGGATGCGGTTCATGCCGCGGAAACTTTCGTCGATCACCATGCCTTGGAAATGCGCGCCGTCATTGCCCTCGATCTGTATCGTGGCGTTGGGGAAGCTGTCGCGCAGCAGCGTTTCGATTTCGTGGGCTGTGATGGGCATGTCTGTCCTCGGCTGTTGCGTTTAAGCTATGTGCGTCCGCGCCGGTGGACAAGGGCGGAGCCTCCGGCGGGAGTATTTTTGGCGAAATGATAAGGTGATTGTTACGCGAGTGCGGTTGCGAAAGATGTCCGGAAAACATGGGTAAGGTCGGCGAGTGGTGCGCTTTGGCTGCCGAAGGTGATCTGGTCACCGCCAACTTTGCCGATTGTCGTGAGTATGATGCCGGTTTGATTGGCGGCGATCATCAGCGCCTCGGCCTGGTCGAAATTGCAGGCGATGAGATATCGCGCCTGGTCTTCGCCGAAGAGGGTGGGGGTGTCTTCCACGTCGAGGGTGATACCAATTTGGGCCTCTTCCGCGAGTTCGAAGGCGGCGAGGGCGAGGCCGCCATCGCTGAGGTCGGTGCAGGCTTTGATGTAGGTGTGGTTGGCGCGGATGAAATCGCCGTTTTGCCTTTCGGCGACGAGATCGACCGGCGGCGCGTCGCCTTCGCTGCGTCCGTAAACTTCGGCCAGCAGTGCGGATTGACCCAGATGGCCCTTGGTTTCCCCAAGCAGCAGTAGAACATGGCCTTCGCGGATTTGCCCCGTGATCATGAGGTCGGGGTGATTGATCAGTCCGACCGCCCCGATGGTGGGGGTCGGCAGAATCCCCTTGCCGTCGGTTTCATTATAGAGCGACACGTTGCCCGAGACGATGGGCATGTCGAGTGCCTTGACGGCTTCGCCGATGCCCTGAATGGCCCCAACGAATTGCCCCATGATTTCAGGCTTTTCTGGGTTGCCGAAATTCATGTTGTCTGTCGTGGCGAGGGGTTTGGCGCCAACTGCAGTGAGGTTACGATAAGCTTCGGCCACGGCCTGTTTACCGCCTTCCACTGGGTTTGCCTTGATGTAGCGCGGTGTGACGTCGCAGGTGAAGGCAAGTGCCTTGTCGGTGCCGTGGACCCGGACGATGCCGGACCCATGGCCCGGGGTGCGGGCGGTGTCGGCCATGACCTGGCTGTCATATTGTTCGTAGACCCATTGTTTGCCCGCATAATTCGGACTGCTGATCAGGGCTTTGAGTCCGTCGATGGGATGCACGCCGGGGATTTCGCCGAGCAGTTCGGCGGGCGGTGTGGGCTCCCACGGCCGGTCATATTCGGGGGCGCTGCCGGAGAGTTTGGCGAGGGGCAGATCGGCCATGACCTTGCCGTTGTGTTCGACGATGAACCGGTCTTCGGCGATGGTTTCGCCGACGATGGCAAAGTCGAGGTCCCATTTTTCGAAGACGGCACGGGCCTCGGCCTCGAGTTCCGGTTTGAGGACCATGAGCATGCGTTCCTGGGATTCTGACAGCATCATCTCGTAGGCGGTCATGTCGTCTTCGCGCTGGGGGACGGCATCGAGGTTGAGTTTGACGCCAAGCCCGCCCTTGTCGCCCATTTCGACGGCAGAACAGGTGAGACCCGCCGCGCCCATATCCTGAATGCTGATGACGGCCCCGGTGGCCATGAGTTCCAGCGTCGCCTCCATCAGGCGTTTTTCGGTGAAGGGGTCGCCGACCTGGACGGTTGGCCGCTTTTCCTCGATCGTGTCGTCGAATTCGGCGCTGGCCATGGTGGCGCCGCCGACGCCGTCGCGCCCGGTTTTTGCGCCGAGATAAACGACGGGCATGCCGATGCCGCTCGCTGCAGAGTAGAAGATTTTGTCGGCGTCGGCGAGCCCTGCCGCGAAGGCGTTGACGAGACAGTTGCCATTATAGGCGGGGTCAAAGCGCACTTCGCCGCCGACCGTTGGGACGCCGAAACAGTTGCCGTAGCCGCCGATGCCGGCGACGACGCCGTTGACGAGTTGTCTGGTTTTCGGGTGCGACGGTTCGCCAAAGCTGAGCGAGTTCATCGCGGCGATGGGGCGCGCGCCCATGGTGAAGACGTCGCGGAGGATGCCGCCGACGCCGGTGGCCGCGCCTTGATACGGTTCGATGTAACTGGGGTGGTTGTGGCTTTCCATCTTGAACACGACGGCCTGGCCATCGCCGATATCGACGACGCCCGCGTTTTCACCGGGGCCGCAGATGACGTGGTGTCCTTCGGTGGGCAGGGTGCGCAGCCATTTCTTGGAAGACTTGTAGGAGCAATGCTCGTTCCACATCGCCGAGAAGATGCCGAGTTCGGTGAAGGTCGGTTCCCGGTTCAGGATGCGGAGGATGTCGGCGTATTCGTCGGGTTTGAGGCCGTGGGCGGCGATCAGGTCTTCGGTGATTTGTGGTTCGTGCATCTGTACCTCCGCCAGGTTGGGCGATGCTTTAGGCCATGGCGGCGGGAGGGGCAACGGATTTGGTGTGTACCAAAGGAAAAGCCGGGCGCGTCGCCCGGCTGTATCAGATATCGCGGATCGTTTAGAGGCTGTTGATGAAGTCGTTGACCTCTTTCTTCGCCTCTTCTTTCGATTTGCCATACTTCGCCTGGATCTTGCCTTCGAGTGCTTCGCGGTCGCCCTGCACCTCGTCGACTTCGTCATTTGTCAGTTCGCCCCACTTGGCCTGCGCCTGACCTTTGAATTGTTTCCAGTTACCTTGAATTTGATCCCAGTTCATCGTGCTCTCCATTTCAGCGTTGCTGTGAAGAGTAAACACATAGCGGTCGCCGACGTTCCGATACGCCCCAAAAAAAAGCCGGGCACAAGGCCCGGCAAAGTCCAACAGGGAGGTGAATTCGATGAGCGTTAGAGCATCATCGCCTTCGATCCTTGAGATAGGGTGCGATTTTTGACCATTCAAGAAAAATCGCCCGTTCGATGCGCAAACCAGATATGTGTTGCATGCATGGCTCAGTCATAGGTTGTATGTCAGTTTCCTTTTTCGGCTAAGATCGCATTGACCTTTTCCTGAAAGTTGCGCTGTTCGAACGGGTTGTCTGGCAAGTAGACCTCGACCCACGCGGCGGCATGCGCGCTGACCCCACCGCCGGAAAAACGTGCCGCACGATCGAGGTAAAAACCAGCGGTGCCGATGAGGCAGTTACCGTATTCCGCACGGAGGGCTGCGCACAGGTCCAGAATTTCCGCAAGAAAGGCTGTGCGCTCTTGGGGTATTTCATGGGTGCGATTTTCGTCGGTATCGGGCAGGAAGGCCGAGACGAAATCCCCGCCTTTGATCCGCGTTACGTTCCCGATCGCGTAATTGGGCACGTCGCCGACGAGGACGGCACCGGCCTGGGCCGCTTCGATCAGGTTTGTCGTCGCGCTGATGCCGAGTGTTTCGGTAAACCAGTGATCGTAGGCGTCGAAGCCTTTGTCCTGTCCGAACAGCAGGTTGCCATCGAGCGAATTTCCACGTTTCGCCCCGTTCCAGGCGCCCCAGCTTTCGTCGGGTTTGCGGTAGGGGGTGGTCATGCATTCCAGATCGCCGAGTTCGCTGTCATAATGGTAAAAGTCGGGCGGCGTGTCGAAATCAGCGGTGCGCACTGCCTCGAAACTTGCGTTTCCGATATTGCCGGTGAGGGCGGATGTTCTGTTCGAGATCATGGCGATATGGGCGATGTCGACGCCCCCGGTGGCGTGAATTTTCCACATGACGCCGCCATAGCTTTGAAGGGCGAGGTAGAGCGGCCCGCTGCTGTCGGTGACGACGACGTCGATCACGCCCAGCGTCCATCGTGGGATGGACATCATGCCGATCGAGTGCCCTTCCTCGAGCGCTTCTTTCGTTTGGCGTTCGATAACTTCGTGAATGCTGTCCTGATAGACCAGCTGGATCGGGGCCAGCATGTTTGGGCGCATGACGTTGACGTTCGCCAGCTTTTCATTCGGACGGATGGCGCGGAGCGTGCAGTTTTCGTTGGTGTCGAATGGCGTGATCGCACCGTGTGGGTGATTTGGACCGGTCGGCTGGAAGTTTGTGAAGACTTCATTCAACGCGACGGGTGCGTCACCGTCGGTGACAGCGTGGCCCATGCCGATCACCGCGCCCATGCGATCCGTCGTGACCGGTTCGGTGGGCGGTGCGGGATGTGCACGAGAAGGTGCGATGAGGGTCAGGTTGCGCGCCGCTTCTCTTTCGGCCAACTGCTCTTGCGCCTGTTTCTCTGCCGAGGCGAAAGCCGGGCCTAGAAGGATGCTTCCGCCGCTGTTCATCGTCGGAAGGCTGACATTCGATATGGCGTCCAGCTGGGCTGTGACCGTGCCTTTGAGAGAGGCATACGTTTCGCTTTTGCAGAAGGCGATGGCACCGGCGCCATCGACGAGGGCGATGCCGGCGATAAAGACGAGGCTGATAATCAGCTTACCGCTGCCCTCGGATGTCACAATGGCAGAGTCATCGGCTGTGTGGCCCTTTTGTTCCTCGATCCGCTAAAGTCTTTCGGCGAAAGCCTTTTTGTCCATGTCGGAAAATCCTGCTGCGTTTTCCGGCGGATTAGGCAAGCATTGCGGCAGGATTTTGAACCAATCGGGATGAAAATTCGACGGGTAGGGTATTGGTCAGAGCCCGGCGCTTTCGCGAATTTTCTTGCGATGGCTGAAGATTTCCTCCTGCACGAAATCCCGGAAGGCGCTGATCCGTTTGGATTGCCGCAATTCTTCGGGATAGGCGAGGAAAACGGGGACTTCCCCAGATTCGAGGTCCGGGAGAACGCGGATGAGATCGGGGAAATCTTCGGTGACATAATCAGGCAGGACGCCGATGCCGAGGTTGTTGAGGATCCCCTGCAGAACACCGAAATAATTGTTGACCGTGAACAGGTTGGGGATGTCGTAGGTCAGCAGGTGCTGGACGAGTGTGGCCCCCGCCGCGACCTGGATCGAATTGAGGCTTTGGCAGATCAGCCGGTGCTGGCTGATCTGGCTGACGTTGGTGGGTGTACCGTTTTTTTCCACATAGCTTTCGGAGGCGTAAAGCCGCATCCGCACTGACATCAGCCGTTTGCGGATCAGATCAGCCTGGGACGGTTCCTTCATGCGGATCGCGACGTCGGCTTCGCGCATGGGCAGGTCGAGCACGCGCTCTTCCAGCATCAGGTCGATTTTGAGGTCGGGGTATTGTTCGTACAGTTTCGGCAGACGCGGGGCGAGCCAGAGGGTTCCGAAGCCGGTCGTCGTCGTCACGCGGAGTTCGCCGAACACCTCTTCCTCGCTGTCGCGGATGCGTGCGGACGCGGCCTCGAGCCGTCTGTTCATCGACTTCGTCGCGTCGAACAGCAATTCGCCCTGTTCAGTCAGGATCAACCCGCGGGCGTGCCGATGGAACAGGGTCGTGTTGAGTGATTCTTCGAGTGCACGGATTTGCCGTGAAACGGCCGATTGCGACAGGTGCAGCGTGTCACCCGCGTGGGTGAGCGAACCGGCATCGGCGACGGCGTGAAATATTCTTAGTTTGTCCCAGTCCATGAAGCCCTGCCTGCCGCGCCGTTACCGTTATCATTAACCGATCATTACGCGAAGGGTCTTAATGGTTGCAAATCGGTCATGCGACAAAAATCTGCTTTGTAGGTCAGCATTTGTGACCTATGATATACCTTAGGTAAGGTTCACGCAGGGGAGTGCTTGATGACCGCCCAGAATGTTTCACTCAACGACCGTTATGATCTGGAGAAATCGCCGGTTCTGATGAATGGGACGCAGGCGCTGGTCCGGTTGATGCTGATGCAGAAGGCGCGGGATCGCGCGGCTGGATTGAGCACGGCAGGTTATGTGACCGGCTATCGCGGGTCGCCCTTGGGCGCGGTCGATATGCAGATGACGCGGGCCAATGCGGTGTTGGAGCCTGACGATATCAAGTTTCAACTTGGGTTGAACGAGGATTTGGCGGCGACCGCGTTGTGGGGCTCTCAGCAGGCGGAGTTGCGCGGTGAGGGCAAGTATGATGGTGTTTTCGGTCTTTGGTATGGCAAAGGCCCAGGTGTCGACCGTACTGGCGATGTGATGCGCCATGCCAATATGGCCGGGACGTCGCCGCATGGCGGTGTCATCATGGCCATGGGCGATGATCATACGGGTGAGAGCTCTACCACGTTACACCAGTCGGACTGGGCGATGGTCGATGCATATATGCCGATTGTGTCGCCCGCTGGGGTGCAGGAAATCCTTGATTATGGCCTCTATGCCTGGGAATTGTCGCGCTATGCGGGCGTCTGGGTCGGGCTAAAGACCATGAAGGATACGATCGAGGTGACCTCGGTCGTGGATGGCGATCCGCATCGGTTATCGTTTGTGCGCCCGACCATGGAATTGCCGGAGGGGGGGCTGAACATCCGGCTGGTCGATACGCCGCAGCTGCAGGAAGCGCGGATGATCGATTACAAGCGGTTTGCGGCAGAGGCGTTTAGCCGCGCGAACCGGATGGATCAGCGAAAATGGGGCAAACCGGGTGCGAAGATCGGCTTTGTTGCCGCGGGGAAGAACTGGCTGGATTTGCAGCATGCTTTGTCGCTGTTGAACATTGACGAGGCCGAGGCCGAGCGATTGGGGATTACGACTTACAAGGTCGGGCAGGTCTGGCCGCTGGATATGGCGTCGTTCCACGAATGGGCCGAGGGGCTCGACCTGATCGTCGTCGTCGAGGAAAAGCGCAAGTTGATCGAGGTTCAGGTGAAAGAGGCGATCTTTGATGATCGTCGCGGGCGTCGTGTTTATGGCTGGCATAAGGGGGACGAGCATTCCGAAGGCCGCCGGGAGGAGGTGTTTCCGACGAAGGGCGCGCTGGATCCAATTTGGATTGCCGAAAAGATCGGGTCGGTCCTGGTCGAAGAGGGCTGTGGGTCGGAGGGCGTGAAAGCGGGTCTGGCGCAGCTGTCAGAGGCACGGAGGGCGGATAATGCGCCGGAAATCGCGGCGCGGTTGCCGTATTTCTGTTCGGGCTGTCCGCATAATTCGTCGACCAAAGTGCCAGAGGGTTCGCGCGCTTATGCCGGGATTGGCTGCCATTACATGGTGCAATGGATGGATCGTGCGACGGTCGGCTTTACCCAGATGGGCGGTGAAGGGGCCAACTGGGTCGGTGAGGCCCCGTTTTCGACGCGCGACCATGTGTTTCAGAATTTGGGCGATGGCACCTACAACCATTCGGGCGTGCAGGCCATTCGCTTTGCGATGATGGCGGGGACGAATATCACTTACAAGATCCTGTACAATGACGCCGTCGCCATGACCGGCGGGCAGGGCAATGATGGCGGCCTGACCGCTGACCAGATCTGCCGCGAATTGCAGGCAATGGGAGTGCGAAATATCGCGCTTGTCTACGATGAGAAGGAAGATGTCGACCTTTCCCTGTTTCCTATAGGATTGGATGTGCATGAGCGGGTGGATATGCCTGCCGTGCAAGAGAAGTTCAGCAAATACAAGGGCGTGTCAGCCATTGTGTATGTGCAGACCTGTGCCGCGGAAAAGCGGCGGCGGCGAAAGCGTGGACAGTTTCCTGATCCGGACAAGCGGGTCTTTATTAACACGGAGGTTTGTGAAGGTTGCGGTGATTGTGGGGTGCAATCCAACTGTGTGTCCATCGTGCCGATCGAGACGGAATTGGGTCGCAAGCGGGCGATCGATCAGTCGTCCTGCAACAAGGATTATTCTTGTGTGAAAGGGTTCTGCCCGTCATTCGTAACAATTCAGGGCGCGAAAATCAGAAAAGAGGCGACGGCGGATGTCGATCTGCCGGAAATGCCGGAGCCGGAGTTGCCCACGATCGAGGGCACGCACAACGTGGTGATTACCGGCGTTGGTGGCACCGGTGTGGTGACTATTGGGGCCGTCATGGCGATGGCCGCCCATATGGACGGCAAGGGGGCTGGCATGATGGAGATGGCTGGCCTCGCCCAGAAGGGTGGCGCGGTGCATATCCATTGCCGGATCGCGGAAAAGCCGGGGGATATCAATGCGATCCGTGTTGCGGCAGGCGAATGCGATGCGTTGATCGGGGGCGATCTTGTGGTCAGCGCGGGGGCCAAGACGATTGGTCTGATGAAGACCGGGCGGACGAAGGGAGTGGTGAATTCGCACGAGATCATCACAGGCGATTTTACCCGTGATACCGCGTTCAAGCTGCCGACGGACCAGTTGGAGGTCGCCTTGCAGGCTCGGTTGGGTGATGGCCTGTCCATGTTCGATGCGTCGGAATTGGCCAAGGCGTTGTTGGGCGACAGTATCTTTTCCAACATGATGATCTTTGGTGCGGCCTGGCAGATGGGGGCGATCCCGCTGAGCTTTGGGGCGATCACCGAGGCGATCAAGCTGAATGGTGCATCGGTAGAGCGGAACCTGCGCGCGTTTGATCTGGGGCGGTGGGCCTATCTTTATCCGGATGATGCGGCGGCGATCTTGATCCCGAAAGTGGTGCAGTTGCCGAAGTCACTGGATGACAAGATCGCGTTTCGTGAAGAACACCTTATGAAGTATCAGGGTAAGCGTCTGGCCCGCCGCTATCGTCGCTTTGTCGATCAATTTCAGGACGGGCCGCTGCGCGAGGCGGTCGCCAAAGGCTATCACAAGCTGCTTGCTTACAAGGATGAATATGAGGTGGCCCGCTTGCTGGCCGATACGAAGGCAAAGGCAGAGGCGGCGTTCGACGGCGATTTGACGCTGACCCACCATCTAGCCCCACCAATACTATCGAAAATCGGGCCGGATGGCCGTCCGCTGAAAAAGGAATACGGGGCCTGGATGGCTTGGGCGTTTCCGAAGATGGCGAAGTTGAAGTTTCTACGGGGCACGCCATTCGATCCGTTTGGTCGGACAGCCGAACGCAGAATGGAGCGGGCGCTGATCAAGGAATATGAGGCGGATATGGCCGAGGTGCTGAAAATTTTGCGCCCTGATACCCGGGACGCTGCGATTGCCTTGGCGGCGCTTCCCTTGGACATTCGTGGTTTCGGCCCTGTGAAAGAGGCGAACGCCCAGAAGGCGGCCAAGCGGCGCGAGGAATTGCTGGCGGTATTGCGCGCGCAGCCGATGCAAGAGGCAGCTGAATGAGAAGTTGACTACAGCATGCGCATGAGTGTTTTGCGCGGGGGATCAATCGACGACAAAGGCACCACTTTCCCAACCGAATTCATCGGCTTCGGTATTCGTGTGACGGATGGCAATGCCGCCGACCGCCTCATTCCCTTCCGGGCCGACAATCATACCATCGTATTGGTGTCGGTGCGCGACATCGAAATCTTCTGCGATCATGGCACCGCCACTGATGTCCCCGGTAAAGCGACCGGCTGAAACGTCGGTCTCTTGGAGAATGACATCTTCGAAAACATTCCCCGCGCTATCGATCCGTTCGCTGATGCGGCCCTGGACTGTCGCATTCGTGTAGTTCAGATCGAGTTCGGTCGCACCGTAGATATACGTGAACTCTTTGGTGTCGCGTATCGCGCTGAAGTAGCCAAAGTAATCGCCGGATAATGTCGCTGACCCTGTCGTCGGCATCTCTGTTTCGATATGACGGGCCATCCCTTGATAGCCACCAAAACTCGGATGCGCCGATATAAACGTCACGCTGCCTCCGCCACTTTCGGTTTCGCCACGAAACCCCTCGAAATTGTAGGTTCGGGTAAAGCCGCCACCGCCTGGAAGATCTTCGATGACTTGGCCATCATAAAGTTTGAAACCCGTCGTTCCGACCGGACTTTGATCATCCGCGAGGCTGATTTGAAATGTGCCGCCCGAGCGGGATGGTTTGGTGATCGTTTCATTCGTTGCGTCGTATTGGACGTTCGAACTGAACTGTGATCTGAAACCATACATTGCCGGTGCAACCTGATTGTCGGGTATTGCAGCGGTATCTGACTGGCTTGCGCCTGATGAACCACCTCCGCATGCGGCCAAAAGGGACAAAACCAACCCTGCAACGGACATATTTGTGTATTTCGTTGACGAGGCCGTCATGTCTTTTCCCCACTCATTCAGATACATTTTTACGTGGTGTCAGAGCCGTTGGATGCTCTGCTTTGAGCAGAATTGCTAAAGACAGATTGCGTTCGAAATATGGAAAAGATTTAGATAAGTTGCGAATAAGCTTGATGTTGATTTCGGACGACATCACGGATTTTCATTGGCGGTGTGCGAAGCACTTGCTGAGGATTGCCGCGATGCTGCATAACGTTGTAAAATAACAGTTGAGGCATGATGCCCGATGAAAAATCATCACGTCGCGCGTGATATTACCTATGCCAATTCGGCGAAGGGCCGCCCGGGCCGGGCGATGATCCGAGTGATGGAAAACGCGACCGGCCGCCTGAAGCTGATCCGCAAGGCGAGAGGTTATGACCTGGAGGTCGCGCGCGGTCAGGATTTTTGGGAGGTGATAACCGAACGTTATGGCATCAGGTTGGACGTTGTAGGCGGTTCGCTGGAGCACATTCCCGATAAAGGGGCGGTGATTGTCGTTTCAAATCATCCTTACGGTATTCTGGACGGTTTGATGATGGGGCGCATTCTGTCGATGCGTCGCAAGGGTGAGTTTCGGGTGCTGGCGCACAAGGTTTTCCGCCGCGCCGCCGACCTGGAACGAGTCATCTTGCCGATTTCCTTCGATGAAACGAAAGAGGCGGCGCGCCTGAACCTCGAGACGCGGGCGGCGGCGATCCAGTATCTGAAAGACGGTGGAGCGATCGGGATATTTCCGGGTGGTACCGTGTCGACCTCGGCCAAGCCGTTTTCGCGACCGATGGACCCCAGTTGGCGGAATTTCACGGCTAAGATGATCGCGAAATCCGATGCCGTCGTGGTGCCCGTGTTCTTTGAGGGCGGGAATAGCCGCATTTTTCAACTGGCGAGCCATTTGCACTATACCTTGCGGATGGGCCTTTTGATCCGGGAATTCAAGGCGCGCATCAACAAGCCAGTCCGCGTTGTCGTGGGTGATCCGATCCCGTCGGCGGTTCTGGATCAATACCGAAAAGACCCGAAAGGATGCATGGATTTCCTGCGCAAAGCCACGTATGACCTGAGCCCGAAGCCTATCGACGCGAGCCGATTGGGCCATGAGTTCGAGGACAGATACAAGGTGAGCAATGGCCGTCGGGATCTTCGATAGCGGTTTGGGTGGGCTGACGGTGCTGGACGCCGTCGCCAAGCGTCTGCCTGATTTACCGATTGTCTATCTTGGGGACAGTGCCCATTCGCCTTACGGCGTGCGAACCCCCGATGATATATACGATCTGACGACCGCTGCCACGCAGCGCCTTTTCGATGCGGGCTGTGATCTGGTGATTTTGGCATGCAATACCGCCTCTGCCGCGGCGTTGCGCCGGATGCAGGAAGGCTGGGTGCCTGACGGCAAGCGCGTGCTAGGTGTTTTTGTGCCGCTGATCGAGGCGCTGACGGAACGGCATTGGGGTGACAATTCGCCACCGCGAGAAGTAGCGGTGAAGCATGTTGCCTTGTTTGCCACCCCTACGACGGTGAGCAGTCGGGCGTTTCAACGGGAGTTGGCCTTTCGGGCGATCGGCGTGGACGTCGAGGCGCAGGCCTGCGGGGGTGTGGTCGATGCGATCGAGGATGGCGACATGATCCTGGCCGAGGCGTT
Organism: Yoonia sp. 2307UL14-13; assembly: GCF_037572755.1. Classification (NCBI taxonomy): domain Bacteria; kingdom Pseudomonadati; phylum Pseudomonadota; class Alphaproteobacteria; order Rhodobacterales; family Paracoccaceae; genus Yoonia; species Yoonia sp. 2307UL14-13. Next base: position 432,647 of record NZ_JBBIFZ010000001.1, read on the forward strand.
GGTGAAATCGCATGTCGATGCGCTGAAGCGGAAGATGCCCAATCCCGATGCCGCGGTGCTTGGGTGTACCCATTATCCTTTGATGCATGATCAGTTTCAGGATGCGCTGGGCGCTGATGTGAAGGTATTTTCACAAGCATCATTGGTCGCGGAAAGCCTTGCCGACTATCTGACGCGGCATCCCAAAATGGCCGGGCCGGGCATGGAGAGTGCGTTTTTGACAACGGGTGATCCCGGTCGCGTGTCGAGCCGTGCAACGCAGTTTTTGCGACGACAAATCACGTTTGAAGCCGCATAAACCTTTCCAAGACATTCATCCCAAAGGGATATCGAAATGACCCATAACGTCGCCATTCTTGGCGCTTCTGGCTATACCGGGGCAGAGCTTGTCCGGTTGATTGCCACGCATCCCAGCCTGAACATTGTCGGGCTGTCCGGAAATTCAAAGGCCGGGATGGCCATGGCGGCGGTGTTTCCGCATCTACGCCATCTTGACCTGCCGTGTCTGACCACGATTGAAGAGATGTCGTTCGATGGCGTCGAGATCGTGTTTTGCGGGTTGCCGCATGCGACCTCACAAAAGGTGATTGCTGGCCTGCCCGATCACGTGCGGATCGTCGATATGTCTGCCGATTTCCGGCTGCGTGACCCGGCGGATTACGAGAAATGGTATGGCAAGCCCCATGCCGCGCCGGAATTGCAAAAGACAGCCGTGTATGGGCTGACCGAGTTCTATCGCGATCAGATCAAGGATGCGCGGTTGGTCGCGGGCACGGGCTGCAATGCGGCGACGGGTCAGTATGCTCTGAGACCTTTGATTGCGGCGGGTATGATTGATCTGGATCACATCGTCATGGACCTGAAGGCAGCAGTATCCGGGGCAGGGCGCGCGTTGAAGGAGAACCTGTTGCATGCGGAATTGTCAGAAGGGGCGCATGGGTATGCTGTGGGGGGCATGCACCGGCATCTGGGCGAGTTTGATCAGGAATTCACAGCTGTTGCTGGTCGCCCCGTGTACATCCAGTTTACGCCGCATCTAATTCCCGCCAACCGCGGCATTTTGGCGACAACCTATGTGCAAGGGGACCCCAGCGCCATATATGACACGCTGGCCGCAGTTTACGCGGCCGAGCCGTTTATCGAGGTTCTACCGATGGGACAGCATCCGTCGATCAAGCATATCCGGGCGAGCAATTTCTGCCATATCGGGGTGGTCGCCGACCGCGTGCCCGGGCGGGCGATTGTGATTGCGGCGCTGGATAACCTGACTAAGGGGTCGTCAGGGCAGGCTTTGCAGAATGCCAATCTGATGTTGGGGCTGCCCGAGACGGAAGGCCTGATGCTGGCGCCGGTGTTTCCATGAGTGGGGGTTTGAAAAGTCTGAAAAAACGGCGGCGTATTCAGGTGATGTCACTTGCCGGGATCAGTATGGCGCTGGTGTTGGTGCTATTGTGGTTTCTGCCGGATGACAGTTTTCAGTTCTTCCGGTCACCGAGTGAAGTGTCAGAAGCGCCACCATCCCCGGCCGAGCGTTTTCGCATTGGCGGGTTGGTTGAGGCAGGGTCCTTGGTGCGTGGGCAGGGTGAGCAGATCAGCTTTCTTGTGACCGATGGCGGGGCATCTGTGCCGGTGGTTTACACCGGTATTCTGCCTGACCTGTTCGAGGAGGGTCAGGGAATGGTCGCGCAGGGAAATTACATCAACGGTCGCTTTGAAGCGGTTGAAATTCTTGCCAAACACGATGAGACATATATGCCAACCGAGGTGGTCGATGCTCTGAAAGAACAGGGTGTCTACAAACCAACGGACGGTGCCACAGTCACGAATTAACCATTTGCCCGCAGCTTTCTTGTCGATTGGACAAGAGGGCTGCACATGCACAATGTCAAAGAAATTGCCGAGGAAATCGTCGCCCGCGAGGGCGGCTATGTGAATGACCCGGATGATCCGGGTGGTGCGACAAAGTATGGCGTGACGATCCATACGATGCGCCGTCTGGGATTGGACCTGACGGCGGATGGTCGGATCGATGAGGCGGATGTGAAGGTGCTGACCAAGGCACGTGCCATCTCGATCTTTATCGAGCATTATTTCCGTCGTCCGAAAATCGATCAGCTGCCCGAGGTGCTGCATGCAACCGTGTTCGACATGTATGTCAATGCGGGTGCAAATGCTGTGAAAATCCTGCAGAGGCTGTTGGGCGATATGCGCATCAGCGTCACCGTTGATGGCGTGATCGGGCCACAGACGATTGCTGCGACGAAAAAGGCGCTGGAGGCGGCGCCGAAGCACTTTGTCGATGCCTACGGGATCGCGCGTCGCAGTTATTACTACGATCTGGCCGACCGTCGCGTGAACAGCCGCAAATATGCCCGCCGCCGGGATGGCGGGAAGGGCGGGTGGATCGCCCGAGCCGAAGAGTTCATCGCGCCCCGTTACCACTATACCGACGCACAACATGCACAGAGGACCGCGAAATGGGGTTGATTGGTGGTCTGATGACATTTCTATTCGGTGATGGTCGCAACGTGGTGGTCGAAACGGCAGAGGTCTTTACCGAGAATGCCGAGAAAGGTGCGGTGCGCGCGGCGAGCGCCCGGGCGGAGAGTTTGGAGCAATTCGCGGCGGAGTTCGTGCATCCGCGCCGTGGGCTGTTCGACCGGTTGGTCGATGGGTTGAATCGGCTGCCGCGGCCGGCCTTGGCCTTAGGCACGATCTGGCTGTTCGTGACCGCAATGCAAAGCCCCGAGGTTTTCGCCGAGGGTATGAAAGGCATGGCATTGGTGCCAGAGCCGCTTTGGTGGCTGATGGGGGCGATCGTCAGCTTTTACTTTGGCGCACGTCATCAGGCAAAAGGTCAAGAATTTCAGCAATCTATCGCGCGGAGTTTAATGGCTGCGCAATACCTGAAAGAGGCTGAAGCACCTGCACCGATCGTGGATAATGCCGCCTTGCGGGATTGGTGGCGTGATCATGGATAGCGAATGGATCGAAGCGGTCGACCGCCGTTTGACGGCGCTCGAGACCCGTAATGCGGTGGACGAGGTGCATCGCAGCAACGTGTCGGATCGGCTGGGCGCGATCGAAGATACGCTGAAGTGGTTGGTCCGGCTGATTATCGGTGGCCTGCTGATGGCCGCGCTGACCTATGCCGTCCAGGGGGGACTTGCCCAATGACAAGGGTATTGATCGCGGCCTCTGCGCTGTTGACGGTCATGTTCATCAACGCGGTCGGTGGACGTATTGAAGGTTATCTGTTTCCGGTTGTCACGCCGGGTAGCATTGAGCGGTTAGAGCGCGTGGGCGAGACCAGAACCCGCATTTGGGGCCGCTCTGCGCGGTTGCGCGATTGTTCGTTCGATCAACTGGTCTGGTTTTTGGGCGATAACGACCACGCGGCGCGGGCCGATCTGGTGTTCGAGGAAGGCACCAAGGTTCGCGGCGACGGTACGTTTTCGTTCGGACCTTGGGTGGTGCAGTTGACCCCTGAGCAACTGCAAGACCGATCTTATGCAGTTGTTTATCATCGTTGCCATATCTTCTGGCTGACCGAGACTCGCTTCTACCGCTAGGGCGCGCCGAAATGTAGCGCCGATTTGACCGGGGTGACCATGTTGCCCCGGTTCGCTTTGCGCTATGTCTGGTGCATGTTGGTGGAACTTGGACATTTCGCGCTGATTCTGGCGTTCGGCGTGGCGATCGTGCAGATGATCGTGCCGATGATCGGCGCGCATCGTGGGCATGCCGGTTGGATGGCCTTGGCCGACCCTGCGGCAACGACCCAATTCTTGCTGACGGCCTTTTCTTTTGCGGCGCTGACCTGGGCGTTTGTCACGTCCGACTTTTCGCTGCAGTTGGTGTATCAGAACTCCCATACCGATAAGCCGATGATCTACAAGATCACTGGTGTGTGGGGTAACCACGAAGGGTCGATGCTGTTATGGGTGTTGATCCTGACGCTGTTCGGCGCCTCGGCCGCGTGGTTTGGCGGCAATTTACCTACGCGACTGAAAGCGCGGGTGCTGGCTGTGCAGTCGTCGATCGCTGTCGCGTTCTTCGTCTTTATCCTGTTCACGTCGAACCCGTTTCTGCGCCTGTCGGTACCGCCTCTGAATGGTCGTGATCTAAATCCGCTGTTGCAGGACCCCGGCTTGGCCTTTCACCCGCCGTTTCTTTATCTTGGCTATGTCGGCCTGAGCATGGCGTTTTCGTTCGCTGTTGCCGCACTGATCGAAGGGCGCGTTGATGCCGCATGGGGCCGCTGGGTTCGCCCGTGGACGTTGGCCGCCTGGATGTTCCTGACCGTCGGGATCGCATTGGGGTCCTGGTGGGCCTATTACGAGCTGGGTTGGGGCGGCTTTTGGTTCTGGGATCCGGTCGAAAATGCGTCGTTCATGCCATGGCTGATTGCGGCAGCCTTGTTGCATTCGGCCATTGTCGTGGAAAAGCGCGAGGCGTTGAAATCGTGGACGATCCTTCTGGCGATCCTCGCTTTCGGGTTTTCGTTGCTGGGTGCATTTATCGTCCGGTCGGGCGTTCTGACCTCGGTCCATGCTTTTGCCAATGATCCTGAGCGTGGGATGTTGATCTTGCTGATCCTCGCATTCTACCTGGGCGGTGCGCTGACCCTTTTTGCTATGCGGGCTGGCGCGATGGATGCAAAGGGTGTCTTTTCGACTGTAAGCCGTGAGAGCGCGCTGATCCTGAACAACATCCTGTTGGCCGTCAGCTGCTTTGTCGTCTTTATTGGGACGATTTGGCCCCTGGTCGCCGAGATTATGTTCGACCGGACGTTGTCCGTAGGGCCACCATTCTTCGACGCTGCCTTTACCCCGTTCATGGTTGCGTTGGCGGTCGTTCTGCCGCTTGGCTCTATCATTGCGTGGAAACGTGGGAATTTCGATCGCGCCGGGAAGGCCTTGGGGGCATGGTTGATCCTGGCCGTCGCTTGCGCGGGTTTGGCCTATGCCGTGCAAAGCGGAAATTCTGCGCTTGGCCCGATTGGTTTGGCGCTGGGTATCTGGGTTGTGGGTGGCGCCCTGTCGGATTTATGGATGCGGTCGGGCCGCGATGGTTGGCGGGAACGACTGCGTCGCATGGGCCGTTTGCCCCGGGCGGATTGGGGAAAAGCGGTCGCCCATATGGGGATGGGCGTGACCATCTTTGGGGTCGCCGCGCTGCTGGCGTGGGAGCGCGAGGATATCCGCGTGGCCGATATTGGCGATCGTTGGTCGGTCGGACAGTTCGCATTCCAGTTGGATGATGTGCAGCGGCTGCAAGGGCCCAATTACGTGACGACGATGGCCGATATCTCGGTCTGGCGGGGCGAAGAGCAGGTCACTTCGCTGCGCCCCGAAAAGCGGTTCTATCCCGTAGCAGGCATGCCGACGACTGAAGCAGCAATCAGCAACGGCGTGTTGCGTGACCTTTACGTCGTGATTGGCGATCCGCAGACGAATGGCGGGTGGGCCGTGCGTGTCTATATCAAACCGTTCGCCAACTGGATCTGGGGTGGCGCCATTCTGATGGCTTTGGGTGGTTGTATCTCGCTTTCTGACCGGCGGCTACGGGTCGGGGCGGCGGCACCTAAAAAGATGCCCAAAGCGGTTCCTGCTGAATGAGGTGGCTGGCATTGATCGTCGTGTTGCTTGCCACGCCGGTATGGGCGGTGGAGCCGGGCGAAATGCTGGACGATCCTGTGCTCGAAGACAGGGCGCGCGCCTTGTCGCAGGGGTTGCGCTGCCCGGTTTGCCGCAACGAGAGCATCGACGAAAGCAATGCGACCCTCGCGAAAGAACTGCGCATTGTACTGCGTGAACGACTGGTCGCCGGTGATAGTGACCGGGAAGCGCTGGACTACATGGTTGCCCGCTATGGTGAATTTGTGCTGCTGCAGCCCGATACACGTGGCGCTAATCTGATCCTGTGGCTTGCGGCACCGGCGCTGTTGATTGTCGCCCTGGGTGTCGGTTGGACAACGATTCGCCGGAAGCGTGCGACGCCTGAGACCCTCACAGAGGCTGAACAGGCCGAGCTGGACAAAATAATGCGGTCGTGACGCCCGGTTGCTCTTTTCTGAACCGATTGGTTCATTAGATTGAGCGCAACGCAATCAGGGAAGGCGCGGCATGGATTATCAAGCGATTACACTGGTGGTACGGAACGGGGTGGCGGTGATTACGCTGAATCGTCCGGAATTGATGAATGCGCTGAACACGCAAATGCGGGCAGAGATCACACATGCGGTGAAAGCAGCGGAAAAGGATGCGCGGGTCCTGATCATGACAGGTGCGGGCAAATCCTTCTGTTCGGGTCAGGACCTTGGGGATGCTGGATCGGGGGGTGCGTTGGATCTCGAACGGACCCTACGGGATGAATATGTGCCGATGCTCAAGGCGATCTTTGATTGCCGTATTCCGACGATTGCGGCTGTAAACGGGCCGGCGGCGGGCGCGGGGGCCAATCTGGCACTGGCAGCCGATGTAGTGATTGCGTCAGAGGCCGCTTATTTCGTGCAGGCCTTTACCCGGATCGGCCTGATCCCGGATGCGGGCGGAACATATTGGTTGCCACGCCAAATGGGTGCGGCGAAGGCGATGGGCGCCGCGCTGTTCGGCGACAAGATTTCCGCGCAGGACGCGGCGGATTGGGGGATGATCTATGAAACCGCCCCGGCGGAGACGTTTCTGGAGCATGTGCAGGCACGTGCGGCGCAGCTCGCTCAGGGTCCCACGGTGGCGTACCGGCAGTTGAAGAAGGCGATCCGTGGGTCGTTCGAGAATTCACTGGATGCGCAACTCGCGCTCGAGGCCAAGCTGCAAGGCCGCTGTGGCCAGACCCGCGATTTCCAGGAAGGGGTCATGGCCTTTTTGGAGAAACGTCCGGCCCGTTACGAAGGGCGCTGAACCGCCGCGATCAGTTGCAACGCCTCGGGTGGAGGGGCGCGCTCGATCCGGCGGTAGGTTTTGCCGTCGGTCGTCCGCTCTGCCAGTCGGTGGTCGATTAAGGATCGACGGAGTAGGGCGTGATCGCCGAAACTGTTGCCGGATGTGAGGATCGTATTGATCTGCTTTTCGGTCAGGTCGGTTCTGGCGGGCAGCTGCGTCCAGAACACCCAGAGGCAAAGCCCCTGAACCGCTGTCTGGTTCGGCCACCGGATCATGATACCGTTTGCGTCAAAGACCCTGAGTGCTTTTTCCAGTTGCTTGCTATCGGCAGGCTTGGCTGCTGGTTTGGCGGCTTTCAGATGCTGATAGTTTTGGTAACCGGCGGCCTTGGCCACCAATGTCAACATCTTGCTGTGACCCGGCGTGCCTTCTTCCCGGATCAGGCTTTGTCTTAGGGTCCTAGTAAATGTCGAAAGATCATCGATCTTCAATGATGTTATGGCGCGTGGCATGGACTGGCCTTTCTTGATTGCCGGCCCGGTGAACGGGTGATGGTCGCCCTTGTCGTCCGGCTGAGAAAGATCAGCGGTTTTGTGTGCCAATATCAGGTTTAGCGAGATGGCGACGCCTTGGTGAACTGATGACCACCTTTGAGTTAACGCAGGTCGGTAGGGCGGTTCAATGCGAAATAGACACTGTCGGACCAGATCCCGTTGATGAAGAATGTCTTTTCAGCCCGATGTGTTTCGTGAAAGCCGAGTTTGCGAAGCAGAGCGCATGAGGCGGCGTTGTTGGGATCGGCATCCGCCATCAGATGATCGTGGTCGGTGACGTTCCACAGGTGGGGGATGACGACCGTCATCGCCTCGGTCAGGATGCCTTGCCGCCAGTATTCGGGGCTGAGCATGAAGCCGACTTCGTTGTCCTGAAAGTTGCCGCAGTTCCCGATGTAGGTGTCGTTGATAGTGATTTGAAAGGTCAGCGGGGCCTCTTGCCAGCGCGCAATGCGGCGGTCGAGGACCTCTTTGGTGACCTCCCTTGTTTCATGAGGGGCCGTCGACCAATAGCGCATCGCCTTTGGATCGCTGAAGACCTCAAACATCGGTTCCAGATCGTCGGGGCGCGGTTCACGCAGGATCAACCGTTTGGTCGCCAATATCATGGGTTTTGGAAACGATCTTGTATGTAGTCCGCGATTGCAGGCTCTACAGCAGCGATAAGCGCCGCGTCGGACAGATTTTCACCGTCAAGCGTAGTGGACGCAACACATGTGCTCCCCCAATAAGGCATACTGATGAGTATGCGGCGGCTGCCCCGTACAAAGTAAACCCGTGTTTGGTAGTTCCGCTCGTGGAGGGCTTGTAAAGCGATATGAGCATCATCGCAGCGGAATCCGCGATTTTCGTTGAACAGCATCGGCAAGATGGCGGTTTTCTCGGCCTCGGTCGGGTGTGACAACTTGCTCACTCTGCAATCGACGTTTCCAAGCGCCCTGACAAGACCTAATGGAATCGGGTCGGTTCGCCCAATTCTGACGGTAGCCGGTGAGCGGTTTTCCCGCGTAAATACCATGTCTTCGCCGATTTCTTTCGCGTCAAAAAGCGCGTTAATCGTGGCCTGATCTGACATCGCGACGCCGTCGATTTCCATCACAAGATCGCCGACCTCCAAACCGGCTGATTTCGCCGGGCTTAGTGGCGTAACATCCGTAAGTGTTATGCCGAACGCGCCGTAAGAATAGCGTATCCCGATCCAAGGGCTTTGCGACGTCAGATTGTCGAGTAGTGCGTCGCGGTCCAGCCATTCGGGCACGCCAAGGTCTTGTATTTCAACCTCGATGGGGCAAGGGTCACCTGCGCTCGCGACAGCGGGTGAAAAAAGAAGTGAAAGAACAATCAGTGGGATTTTCATCTGCAACGCTCCGCATGTGCAATGCATATTTTCAGCATGTTTCACGAATGAAAAGGGCCGCTGCAGCGGCCCCATCACTTAGCGTTTTTCGATGTCCACATAGTCTCGCGCCATCTCGCCCAGGTACAGCTGGCGTGGCCGTCCGATTTTCAGCTGTGGATCGGCAAGCTGTTCTTTCCATTGGGAAATCCAGCCGACCGTCCGCGCCAGCGCAAAGATCGGTGTGAACATCGAGGTGGGGAAACCCATCGCCTCGAGGATGATACCCGAATAGAAATCGACATTCGGGAACAGCTTTTTGTCGGCAAAGTAAGGATCGGCCAGTGCCTGTTTTTCCAGTTCCTTCGCCACCTGCAGGATCGGGTTGTTTTCGACGCCAAGCAGGTCGAGCACCTCATCCGCACTTTCCTTCATCACGGTCGCGCGGGGGTCGAAGTTTTTGTAAACGCGGTGGCCAAAGCCCATCAGGCGATAGCTGTCGTTCTTGTCCTTCGCGCGGGCGATGAATTCAGGGATCCGATCCGGTGTGCCGATTTCCTTGAGCATTTCCAGGCACGCCTGGTTGGCCCCACCATGTGCGGGGCCCCAGAGGCAGGCGATGCCGGCGGCGATACAGGCGAACGGGTTGGCCCCGGATGACGAGGCGAGACGCACGGTCGAGGTTGATGCGTTCTGTTCGTGATCGGCATGCAGGGTAAAGATGCGGTCCATCGCGCGGGCGAGGATCGGATCAACGTGGTACTCCTCGGCCGGGACCGAGAAACACATGTTCAGGAAATTCGACGCATAATCGAGATCATTTCGCGGATACACGAAGGGTTGGCCGATCGAATACTTGTAAGCCATCGCCGCCACTGTCGGCATTTTGGCGATCAGGCGGATCGTGGCAACCTCGCGCTGGTGAGGGTCGTTGATATCGGTCGAGTCGTGGTAGAATGCAGACATTGCGCCAACCACCCCGACCATCGTCGCCATGGGATGTGCGTCGCGGCGGAAGCCGCGGAAGAAGTTGTGCATCTGCTCGTGAATCATCGTGTGGTTCGTCACGAGCGATTCAAACTCTTCCAACTTTTCGGCAGAGGGGAGTTCGCCGTAAAGCAGCAGGTAACAAACCTCGAGGTAATGAGATTTGCTGGCCAACTGATCGATCGGATAGCCGCGATGCAAAAGCTCGCCCTTTTCTCCGTCGATGAATGTTATCGTGCTGTCACAGGCGGCCGTGGATGTGAAGCCAGGATCGTAAGTAAAGACATCGGCCTGCGCATAGAGCTTGCGGATGTCAATGACGTCGGGGCCGCCGGTGGGCGTATGGACGGGCAATTCATAGCTTTTGCCTTTCAGCGTCAGTGTCGCGGTGTCGGTGTTTTCTGCCATATCTCTTCCCCTCTGGGGCCTGCGCACGCATTTTGCGTCGCCGGCGCGTCTTCACTCGTCGGTCGCCAGTTACCTACCATTCGTAACGAATTGGTTTCAGGCGCTGGCGTCCTGCAGGCGGGCGATGGTTTCATCTTGCCCCAGGACCAACATCATATCAAAGACACTCGGCGTCACCGCACGCCCCGCCAAAGCCGCACGCAGCGGCCCTGCCAGCTTGCCCAACTTCATGTCATGAGTTTCGGCAACCGAGGCTACGACACCTTCAAGAGCGTCACGTGTCCAGCTAGCATTTTGCAGATGCGGCGTCAATTCCGACAGTATACCACGGGATACATCATCAAGGTTCTTTGATGATTTCTCATCTGGCGTGATTGGGCGGTTTGTCAGGATAAAGTGGGCTTTCTCAAGAAGTTCCGGGAAGGTCTTTGCGCGTTCTTTAAGGCAGTACATGCCGCGTGCCATGCCGTCGAATTGTGCTTTGGTCAGTTCATCAGATCCAGTTGCCGTAAGGAAATTCCGTAATTCGTGCAGCAGCGCAGCATCATCGCTGGCTGCGATGTGCTGCCCGCAAATATTTTCCAGTTTTTTGAAGTCGAACCGCGCGGGTGATTTGCCGATACCGTCCAGATCAAACCATTCCTTGGCTTGCGCATCGCTGAAGAATTCGTCGTCCCCATGGCTCCAACCTAACCGTGCAAGATAGTTGCGCATTCCTGCGGCGGGATATCCCATGGTCTGATATTCGGACGCCCCGGTCGCACCATGCCGTTTTGACAGTTTTTTTCCATCGGGTCCGAAGATCAACGGAATATGAGCGAGCGTCGGCTTGTCCCACCCCATGCCTTCATAGATCAGGTTCTGGCGGAACGCATTGGCAAGGTGATCATCCCCACGAATAACGTGTGTTACGCCCATATCGTGATCATCCACCACCACGGCGAGCATGTAGACCGGTGTACCGTCCGAGCGCAGCAGGATCATGTCGTCCAGTTGGTCGTTTTGCCATGTGACATCGCCCTGTACCTCATCGTGCAAGGTCGTCTGCCCGTCACGCGGGGCCTTGATGCGGATCACGTGGGGCGCATCGGGATGGTCACCGTCTTGGGTGTCCCGCCAAGGCGATCTGAAAAGCGTCGAGGTTTTCTCGGCCCGTGCCTTTTCGCGAAAGGCTTCGATTTCTTCGGGGGTGCTGAAGCATTTGTAGGCCTGGCCATTGGCCAAAAGGGCGTTGGCCACCTCTACATGACGCTCTGCATTGCCGCTTTGGCTGATCGGATCGCCGTCCCAATCCAGGCCCAACCAGTTCATCCCGTCGAGGATGACTTGCGTATTCTCCGCCGTCGAACGGGCCTTGTCGGTGTCTTCGATCCGCAACAGGAATTGACCACCGCGTCCCCGGGCATAAAGCCAGTTGAACAGCGCCGTCCGCGCGCTGCCGATATGCAGGGCGCCGGTTGGTGATGGTGCGAAACGGGTGACGACGGACATGAGGATTTTACCTTTCGCTAACCAGCTTTCCCCATAACCGGGGTCGTCGCGGGGATACTAAGCCAAAGGATCAAGGACAAGTGCGCGCAGTGATCGAAGATGTACTGCTGGCACAACGCGGCGCGCTGATCTGCTGGGTGCCGGTATGCCTTGGGATCGGCATCGGCGGGTATTTTGCGCTGGGGGAAGAGCCGGGATGGCCCCTTTTCGGTCTACTTGCAGGGATTTCGAGCATTTTAATTTTGGTTACCCGCTGGATCGGCGTGGCCTTTGCGCCGTTGCTCATCGGCGTCGTACTGGTGGTGGCCGGTGGCGCGTTGGCGAAATGGCGGACAGATCAGATGGCCGCGCCCGTTCTGGATTTTCGCTATTACGGTGCAATCGAGGGCCGTGTCGTCAATATCGACCGCTCGGCAAGCGACGCAACGCGCTTAACGCTGGATCGGGTTGTTTTGGAAGACATGTCCAGAGAACGCACACCCATCCGTGTGCGTGTATCGGTCCATGGTGACCAAGTGATCACGGCGTTCCGTCCCGGCGAAACACTGATTATGACCGGCCACTTGTCGCCACCTGCCGGTCCAGCCGAGCCGGGCGGTTTCGACTTTCAACGTCACGCATGGTTTATGCAGTTAGGGGCGGTGGGTTATACCCGCACGCCTGTTTTGCGATTGAAAGCACCTGATAAGCCCGGCTTGGGGATGTGGATATTTTCCGTCCGCATGGCCGTCTCGCAAGCCGTTCAAACGGCGATGCCGGGTGAAACAGGTGCCTTTGCCGCTGCTATCATAACCGGTGACCGGTCCGCTATGGGACAGGAGGTTCTGGAGGACCTGAGAGCCGCGAACCTCGCGCATCTGCTTGCGATCTCGGGGCTGCATATGGGGTTGCTGACCGGGTTTATCTTTGCTGTGGTGCGCTACGGGCTCGCATTTTGGCAACGTGTGGCGCTTTACTGGCCAACCAAAAAGATCGCTGCGGTTTGCGCCTTGGTCGTTGGTGCGTTCTACCTTGCGCTTTCGGGTGGGAATGTCGCGACTGAGCGGGCGTTTATCATGGTCGCCGTCATGCTGGTGGCGATCCTGTTGGACCGACGGGCGTTGACATTGCGGGCGGTCGCGATCGCCGCGATCATCGTGCTGGTTTGGCAACCCGAGGCGCTGACCGGCCCAGGATTTCAGATGTCGTTTGCAGCGACGACGGCGCTTGTGGCCGTCTTTGGCTATTTGCGGCGATTCGAGATGTACCGTTGGCCCCGTCCGGTGCAGGCTATCCTGTCGGTGGTGATTTCATCGGGTGTCGCGGGGTTGGCCACGGCACCGTTCGCGGCGGCGCATTTCAACCAGATTTCGCACTTCGGACTGATCGCCAACCTGTTCAGCGTACCGTTGATGGGCATGCTGGTCATGCCCGCCGCGGTATTCGCCGTCTGTCTTGCGCCGTTGGGATTGTGGTGGATTGGCTTATGGATGATGGATCTGGGTCTGCGCTGGATCCTCTTCGTCGCGCAGAATGTGGCGGGGTGGCCTGGCGCGCTTAGCCATGTCCATGCACCATATTGGACGGTATTGCCGATTATGGCGCTGGGGTTGCTTTGGATCGTATTGTGGCACGGACGATTGCGGTTCGGTGGACTGGTCGCGGTCGGGCTTGCCGCCATGCTCTGGCATCAAACCACGCGACCAGCCGTGCTGGTGGCCGATACCGGCGCATTGATCGGTCGGATCGGGCCTGATGGCCGCGCTTTGTCAAAAGAACGAGGCGGGAGTTTTGTTGCTGGCATATGGCTCGAGAATGACGGTGGGCCGGTCGCGCAAGAGGTCGCGGCTGCGCGTCCGGGTCTGACCAAGGCGGGGCGCATCGCATCGGTCGACTTGGGTGAGTGGCGGATCGCACAGGTTTCTGGAAAAACCGCCTTGGCCGACATGATCGGTTGCGGCGGCGCGGATGTACTGATCAGCAACCAAATCGATACAATCAAGCGCCCATGCAGGGTTTTCGATCTGGAGCAGTTGCGCAAGACCGGGGCATTGGCCATGGACCTTTCCGAGAGCGGCGATCTGATCATCACTACTGCTCACGGCATTGCAGGTAATCGTCCTTGGAATCAGCGCCAGGGGCCAGCGCAGCCGCCTTTGGTTCTGACAAAGGCGACCGGGCGCGTCGCCTCAGTAGGTACGGATTAGACCGACAAGTCGCCCTTGCACCTTGACCTGATCATCGCGGAAAACGCGGGTCTCATAGGCCGGGTTCGCGGCCTCGAGCGCGATGGCATTTCCGTTCTGACGGAAACGCTTCAGCGTCGCCTCTTGCCCTTCGACCAGGGCGACGACGATATCGCCGTTATCGGCGACCTCGGTTTCCTTGATCACCACCACATCGCCGTGATTGATCCCGGCATCGATCATCGAGTCGCCCTTGACCTCCAACGCATAGTGATCACCAGGCCCGACCATGGATTGGGGCACATGGACGTTGTGCGAAACCTGACTGATTGCCTCGATCGGCACACCGGCGGCGATGCGACCCATGACGGGCAGTTCGATCGCGCCGCTGTCCATCGGGATCGTGTTTGCAGGTCTGCTATCGGGTTTGTCGCCGTCGATGACACGGGGGGTAAAGCCGGTTTTGGCCTGCATCGAATCCGGCAGCTTCACAATTTCCAGCGCGCGCGCGCGATGGGCGAGGCGACGGATGAAACCCCGTTCCTCGAGCGCCGTGATCAACCGGTGGATTCCGGACTTTGAACGTAGGTCCAGCGCCTCTTTCATTTCGTCAAAGCTGGGTGGCACCCCATCGCTTTGGACACGCTTGTGGATGAATTCCAACAGGTCGAGTTGCTTCTTGGTCAACATATGCTCATCCCCATAAAGGTTTTGCTTATGTTCTACGCATGTTCTTGTTTTGTGTCAATCGGTGGTCAGATCAGGATGATTTCGACGGGATCGCCTTGCACACGGGCCGGATCGTCGATCGGGCGGACGGCAAGGCAATTCGCGTTTGCAAGAACCGTCAAAAGCGCGCTGTCCTGCCGTTCGAAGATCGTGACACCATCTGGGCCAAGATGCGCCCGCATGTAATGTTCGCGCGGACCGTTTGGGCCTGCATCTTTGGCAAGCGTGGCTGTCCGGCGCGTGGCGGGCGCTGTACCGAGCCGAAGCATCTTGCGGACTACAGGCGCCACGAAAATGTGCCCGCACACCATGGCTGATACCGGATTGCCGGGCAGGCCGATCATCGTCGCATTGCCCATCCTGCCAGCCATCAGGGGTTTGCCGGGTCGCATGGCAATTTTATAGAACGCGCGCCTCATCCCTTTTGCCTGGGCCACGTCGCCGACAAGGTCATGGTCTCCGACTGACGCACCACCGATCGTGATGATCAGGTCTGCGTCTTCGGCAAGATCAAACGCCAGTTCAAGCGATTTGACGTTGTCCCTTGCGATCGGCAGCAGGCGCGGATGTGCGCCGAGGTTCTGCAATAGAGCAGCAAGACCGTAGCTGTTGGAGGCGATAATCTGGTTGGGGCCGGGGGTTTCCCCTGGTTGGACCAGTTCATCGCCGGTCGCGATAATCGCGACATTCGGTTTGCGCGTAACCGGCACGTCAGCGACATTCATCGCGGCCAAAAGCGCGATGTCAGACGGGCCCAACAGGCGGGGGGTTTTGATCTCGTCTCCGGTTTTGAAGTCGGTGCCTGCAGGCCGGACATGGGATTTGATGTCGAGATTGTCACCAAGGGTGATTGTATCGCCATCCCGCATGACGTCCTCCTGGATGATGACCAAATCCGTTCCGGCGGGCATCGGCGCGCCCGTGAAGATGCGTGCCGCTTGTCCCTTACCAACCGTTTTGGCAAAGGCGTGACCAGCTGCCGCCTCACCGATGACAGCCAGTCTCGCACCGGGGCGCACGTCTTCGTTCGCGACAGCATATCCGTCCATGGCGGACGCGGCAAAAGGGGGCTGGTCGCGGCGCGCGATGACCGTGTCGGCAAGGACGCGACCATTGGCGTGGGCCAAAGGGACCGTTTCAGCATCAAGCGGCGCGACCAGCGCGAACAGATGGTCCAGCGCCTCTTCAACGCTGATCATGGATTTTCGAACCGCCCGGATTTCCCACCATCTTTCAGGGTGACCCTTATTCCACCGATTTCCATGTCCTTTTGAACCGCCTTGACCATGTCGTAGACCGTCAACGCAGCTACGCCGACAGCCGTCATCGCCTCCATTTCGACCCCGGTTTGCCCGCCGGTTTTGACCGTCGCAGTTATGCGGATACCGGGGAGCTTATCGTCGGGCGTCAGGTCCAACGCGACTTTGGTGATCGGCAGAGGGTGACAGAGCGGGATCATCTCGGCCGTTTTCTTCGCCCCCATGATCCCGGCGATACGGGCGATGCCGAGAACGTCGCCCTTATCCGCGCGGCCTTCGACGATCAGGGCGAGCGTTTCCGAGGCCATCTTGACGTAACCTTCAGCCGCGGCGATGCGGGCGGTAACGGGCTTGTCCGACACATCCACCATATGCGCCTTTCCGTCGGCATCGAAATGGCTCAGGCCGGACATCACATGCCTCCGGTCGGTGGGTTGGCGAGCAGGTGGCGCGTAGCGGCCTCGACATTGTCTTGCCGCATGAGGCTTTCGCCGATTAGGAAAGTGCGCGCGCCATATCGTGCCATGTCGGCAAGGTCTTCGGGTGTGTTCAGCCCGCTTTCGCAGACGATCATGCGATCTGCTGGTACCAGTTTGGACAGTTTGCGGGTCACATCCAGCGATGTTTCGAAGGTTTTGAGGTTGCGGTTGTTGATGCCCACCAAGGGCGATTTCAGCGCGGCGGCGCGTTCCAGTTCCACCGCGTCATGCACTTCGATCAGCACATCCATGTTCCACTCAATCGCCGCCTCTTCCAGTTCTTGCGCCTGATCGTCGCTGACGCTGGCCATGATGATCAGTATGCAATCGGCATGAAGCGCGCGGGCCTCAGCGACTTGATAGGTGTCGTACATGAAATCCTTGCGCAGCGCGGGCAGATCGACGGCGGATCGGGCGGCGGTCAGATAACTGTCGTCGCCCTGAAAGCTGGGGGCATCGGTCAGGACGGACAAGCAGGTCGCGCCGCCTTCGGCATACGCCTGTGCAAGGGCAGGTGGGTCGAAATCGGCGCGGATCAGGCCCTTGGATGGGCTGGCCTTCTTGATTTCGGCGATCAGGCCGTAACCTTCGCGGGAAGCATGGGCGAGCTTTTCCGCAAAACCGCGCGTCAGCGGCGCATCGTGGGCGCGCGCCTCGACCTCGCTGAGTGGCACAGCGGCCTTGCGATCGGCGATCTCTTCCAGCTTGTAGGCTTTGATTTTGTCGAGGATGTCACTCATGGGTCGGCCCATTGGATTGGTTCTTGACCACGATCAATAAGCCACCGGTTCACCTTTGAAAATGGTCGCGACCCGAAAAAGCCGCGATGGGCGGAGAGGGGGGAAGGATGTGCGGATCTGAGGATCAGATGATCGCCGTGTATGTGCTTTTCATAGTCGTGCGCCGGGCCGCCCCAAAGGATGTAGGCGCGGGGTTCGGCGTTGAGGTGTGTGATCACCTGACGGACAAGTTCGGCCCAACCGAGCTTTGCGTGCGCTTTTGGGCGACCCGGTGGAACGGTCAGCGCCGTGTTCAGCAAAAGCACACCCTGCCTGGCCCAATCGTGGAGTGACGTCTTGTGACGCTTTTGGCCAAGATCATTTTCGATTTCTTTGAAGATATTGCCGAGGCTGTCGAGGCGACCACCGAAATCATCCGGAATGGAAAAGGCAAGGCCATCGGCTTTGCCGGGTGTGTGATAGGGGTCCTGCCCGATGATGACCACGCGGGTCCGATCGGGTGCGGTATGGCGAAGGGCCGCGAATGTCAGGTTCGGGGGCGGCAGAAACGGCTCGGTCAGACGGCCGGTGATTTCAGGCAGATCGTCCTTGAAAAACGGAAGGTCCGACCAAGTGCCGATCGCTGAAAGATCAAACATTCTCGGTGCGGCGGCGAAAAATGCGACCACCACCGCCGACCACGAAAATCAGCAAGCCGATCCCGCAGATCATCAGCCCCGACGTCAGCTTGGATCGCGCCGTACCGGCGATCTGGCCCGGGAAAATCTCGTGCAGGTCGGGATCGCTGGGGCTGAACGTGACCTGAAACGGAGATCCCGAATGGACAACGCGGTGAAGCGCGACTGGCACCGCCCGCTCGAACACAAGCTCCTTGCCATCCAGAAGGAAACTATACCGGATGCGATGGCTGTTATCTCGGCTTTCCCCAGCAACGATCCATTTCTGCGACACGGTCGCCACGGCCTGCTGGCTGTCCAGTTGCAAGGCCGCTGCCTGGTTCAGTTGCTGGGTGGCGGTGATCGCCAACCAGATGCCCAGTGCAGTGACAAGCACCGAGGCGAGAATGACAAGGGTGACGCGAAGCCGGATCATGCCGCAGCCTCCTGAGAAATCGCGGCGAGCCTGGCGACGGCCTGTTTCGCCTTGCCGCTATCAATGCTTTCGCGGGCCGCCGCGACCCCCTCTTTGAGGTCACTGCAGGCCCCGGCCACCCGAAGTGCCGCGGCCGCGTTCAAAAGGACCGCATCACGATAAGCGCCAGGCGCACCATCCAAAAGCGCCTGCAGCGCTTTGGCGTTGTCCTGCGGTGTTCCTCCGACGATGTCACTGAACGGATGAAGCTGCAGGCCTGCATCCTCTGGGTGGATTTCAATATCCGTCACCCGTCCATCCGACAGCGCGGCGACCCAGGACACACCGGTGATTGTCAGCTCATCGGTGCCATCGGACCCGTGGACAAGCCATGCGTCCGTGCTGCCGAGTTTCTGCAATGTTTCGGCCATCGGTCGGATCAGATCGCGTGAGAATGCCCCGGTCAACTGACGCTTGACTCCGGCCGGATTCGTCAATGGACCCAATATGTTGAAGATCGTTCTTGTGCCCAGTTCCGCCCGGGTCGGCATCACATGCTTGATTGCGGGATGATGCATGGGCGCCATCATGAATCCGATCCCCGCCTCGCGCAGTCCGCGTTCGACGGTTTCGGGGCCGACCATGACCGCGATCCCCATCTCGCCCTGCACGTCCGCCGTGCCGGATTTCGATGACAGATTGCGATTTCCGTGCTTGGCGACCGGTACACCCGCCCCGGCGACGACAAAGGCCGTCGCGGTCGAGATGTTCAGCGTGTGTTTGCCGTCGCCCCCGGTGCCGACGATATCCATCGCACCTTCAGGGGCCTTGACCGGCACACATTTCGCCCGCATGACCGCTGCGGCAGCGGCATATTCATCGACCGTTTCACCCCGTGTACGCAGGGCCATCAGAAAACCACCGATCTGCGACGGCGTCGCGTCGCCTTCGAACAGGATTTCGAACGCCGTTTCGGCTTGCGCACGATTCAGAGGACCCTCTGCCGCAGCGGCGATCAATGGTTTGAGTGCGTCGCTCATGCAGGCACTTTGGCCAATTTCAGGAAGTTGTCCAACAACTTATGTCCATGTTCCGACGCGATGCTTTCGGGGTGAAACTGGACGCCGTGGATGGGCAGTGCCTTGTGTTGCAAGCCCATGATGGTGCCATCTTCCAGTTCAGCGGTAATTGTCAACTCTGCTGGCAGGCTGTCACGATCGACGATAAGCGAATGATAGCGCGTCGCGTCGAACGGCGTCGGCAGGCTCATGAACAAACCCGTGGCTTTGTGATGCATTCTGCCCATCTTGCCATGAACGATCTCGTGGCAGCGCACGACCTTGCCGCCGAATGCCTCTCCGATGGCTTGATGCCCCAGGCAGACGCCCATCAACGGCATACCCGTTTCCGCTGCCGCGTGAACCAGCGCCAGACAGATGCCCGCCTGCGACGGATCACAAGGACCGGGCGACAGCATGATCGCGGATGGGTTCATCGCCATGGCCTCTTGCACGTTCAGCGCGTCGTTGCGCTTGACCACGACATCGGCACCCAGTTCCCCCAGGTAATGCACCAGATTGTAGGTGAAGCTGTCGTAGTTATCGATCAACAGGAGCATGGAGAAAACTCGCGCAGGTGGATTTAGGGGCTACCGTCGCCCCCGATGGTAACGATATAAGGCTTGCCATACATGGGCCGGGATGCATGCTTGCGTCAAGGCGGAAGGCGCAAAAGCGCGGACGTAGAGGGTAGAGCCAGTATGCGGGGCATTTTTTCGGGCAGCCTGTGGGCGTTGATCGTGGGTGGTGTGGGCCTGGGGATTGCGTCGCAAATCGCCGCGCCGCCACAGCAAACGGTGGTCGATGCGCCGGGCGGAGATACCGCCAGCGAAACGCCTGACGCGCCGGTCGTTGCGGAAAACGTCGTGAATGCATCGCCCGAGCCAGCAGACGAGCCACCGCAACCCGAAACGCCCGCTGCGATCACGCCTTTGCCCGAAGAGGTTGTCGAGCCCTCGGTCGCCGAGCTCGAAGCGCCTGAACCCGAGACCGGAGCGGTCGGCGATGTCATTGCGCCCGATCGCCCGGTGCTGTCTGGTGCGCCGATCGCCCCCGATCCGGTGGTGACTCTGGAAGATGCAGCGCCCGCGGCACCCGAGGCACCATCTGAACCCGACGCCGAGATCGCGGCGACACCTGCGCCTGTCGAAACCGTGCCGGACGATGCGGTCGATGGCGATCAACCCGCCCGTGCTCCTGCAATCGCCGAGGGTGGGGCAGAGCCGACCCTGGCCCCGGGTGCGGTGGCGGAACAGCCAGCGATCGATGACCTACTGGCGGGTTTGCAAAACCCCGACAATACGCTGACGGCAGAGCCTGAAACGGTGGATGAGATCGGCCGCAACCTTGCCGATCGTGCTGATCCCGAGGTCGCCGAGGAAAGCCGCGCTGCACCTGTCGCGCCCGAAGCTGCACCAATCTTCGATGAGGCCGTCATCGCCCCCGAGGCGCGGGAACCGGCTGAGCCGGTCGCGCCATCCTCGTCCGAGATTGTCGTGGAAGAACCGACAGAGCCAGAGATCGTCGCTGAGGCAGCCCCTGAAACCGTTGCCGAACCCGCAGCGGAAACACCGCAATCCGACACATCGGTCGGTGTCCGCGTGAATCGGCCCGGTGCCGACCCGACACCGGCTCCAGCGGCCACCACTGACGAAATCCAGACCGAAGCGTCATCGGAGGATGCACCTGCGATCTTGCGCTACGCGACGCCATTCGAAAACCCGACCGACCTGCCCTTGATCAACCTGCTGCTTTTGGATGATGGACGTGTGCCAAGCGCAGACGTCGTCGCACTGGATTTTCCCGTCACCGTGATCCTCGACCCGCTTGCCCCGGATGCCGCGCTAAGGATGAAGGCCTATCGCGACGCAGGGATCGAAGTCGGTCTTCGGGCCGGGTTGCCGCAAGGCGCGACGCCAAGCGATGTCGAAATCACGATGGAGGCGGCACTGGCCGCTTTGCCCGAGGCGGTTGTACTGTATTCCGATGGCGAAGACGGCGTGCAAGCCAGCAGGTCTGTCGCCGATCAAGTGGTTCAGATTTTGGCGGTAGAAGGGCGTGGTTTCGTGGCGGTCCAAAAAGGGTTCGGCAATGCGCTTCGCTTTGCCGAGCAATCGGATGTTCCGGCATCAGAGATTACACGTAACCTCGATGAATTGGGCGAAAACGAAGCGGCGATCGGTCGGGCCCTCGATCAGACCGCATTTCGTGCGCGCCAATCCGGTGATGCCGTGGTGGTGGCGGAAACGTCGACCTATATGTTGTCGGCGCTAAGGTCATGGGCGCTGCAGAATGATGGTGGTCAGCTGCGGCTTGCCCCTGTGACGGCTGTGCTGGGCGTCGAGACGGTCAGCGATGCGGAAGAGGATGGCGTATCGGAATGACGCGCGCCGCCGGTCGTCAGTTTCCCGACCCCTGGAACATCGCCGCATCTGCCGCCGCTT
This sequence comes from Yoonia sp. 2307UL14-13, assembly GCF_037572755.1. NCBI lineage: Bacteria > Pseudomonadati > Pseudomonadota > Alphaproteobacteria > Rhodobacterales > Paracoccaceae > Yoonia > Yoonia sp. 2307UL14-13. Next base: position 454,255 of record NZ_JBBIFZ010000001.1, read on the forward strand.
TCCGGATCGCGTTCGATTTGTGGACAGTTTCCTGATATTCGGCCTCGGGGTCGCTGTCGTAGACAACCCCGCCGCCTGCCTGAATATATAGCTTTTGATCCTGCACCACAGCGGTGCGCAGCGCGATACACATGTCCATGTCGCCATTTGCGCTGAAATACCCACAGCCGCCGCCATAGACACCGCGTTTTTCCGGTTCGAGTTCGTCGATGATTTCCATCGCGCGGACTTTCGGGGCGCCAGACACCGTGCCCGCAGGCATGCCGGCGAAAAACGCACTAAGCGCGTCCTGATCATCGGCCAGTTCACCCACGACGTTCGACACGATATGCATCACGTGGCTATAGCGTTCGACGATGAATTGTTCGGTCGGGCGGACAGTACCGATCTTGCTGACCTTGCCGGTATCGTTGCGGCCCAGATCGAGAAGCATCAGATGCTCGGCCAACTCTTTTTTGTCGGCCATCAGGTCGACCTCGTTCGCCTTGTCCTCTGCCGGGGTGGCCCCGCGTGGTCGGGTACCGGCAATCGGGCGGATCGTGACCTCTTTCCCGAAGACGCGGACAAGGATTTCCGGGCTTGCGCCGATGACCTGAAAGCCGCCAAAGTTGAAATAGAACATGAAAGGTGAGGGGTTCGTGCGTCGCAGCGATCGGTACAGGGCAAAGGGCGGTTCGCGGAATTCCTGGGTCCAGCGTTGTGACGGGACGACCTGAAAGATGTCACCTGCGCGAATGTATTCCTTGGCGATCTCGACGGCCTGCAGATATGCGTCGTGGCTGAAGTTCGACACGGGCGGTGCAACCGGCGCCGGATCGACCAGGGCGCGGCTGTTGTCGGGCATCGCCCGCTCGAGCGCACGTTGGGCATCCATCACCCTTTCCGCCGCCTGGGCATAGGCGGCCCGGGCTGACACGTCGTCCGACACGTAAGCCGGTGCAACGATGATCACATCGCCCTTGACCCCATCCAGCACGGCCACCACCGATGGACGCAGCATCACAGCATCCGGCAGACCCAGAGGGTCGGGGTTGATATCGGGCAGGTGTTCGACCAGGCGGATCATGTCATAGCCCAGATATCCGAACAATCCGGCGGCGGCGGCTGGCAGATCGGCCGGCAGGTCGATCCGCGACTGGTCCAAAAGGCCGCGCAGTGCGGTCAGCGGATCATCGACCATGTCCGTCCAGCCGTCATTGTCAAAGCGGGCGCTGCGATTGATCCGCGATGTGGTGCCGCGGCATTCCCAGATCAGGTCGGGGTTCATTCCGATGATGGAATAGCGCCCGCGGACTTCTCCGCCAGTGACGCTTTCCAGCATAAAGGCGTTCTTGCCCGCGCCAGACAGTTTGAGCATCAGCGAAACGGGCGTGTCCAGATCCGCCGCGATGCGGGTATAGACGACCTGGCTTTCGCCCGCGTCGTATTTGCGCGCGAAATCATCATAATCCGGCAAAATCGCCATATCGGGGCCTATCGGAACTGCGCATTGACCGCGTTGACAGCGGCTTGGTTGATGCTCACATCGGTCCGCTGCTGCACAGCGTCGGCATAAGCATCAAAGATATCCTGGGCGAGACCCGCAGCGGCATCATCAGCAAAGGCCTGAAGTTGCGCGACGTTGGTTTCATCCTCGGGGTCCGCCGGTGCGATATTGTCGAGGCGCACGATGATCGCACGATCCTCGGCATCAAGCACCCGTACCTCGCCCATATTCATCTCGAACACCTGTTCGTTGAAATCGGGCGGGGTGCCCTCGATGAACGTACGGCGCGTCATGTCGGGTTCTTCATTCGCGGTCAAATCGAGGGTGCCAAAGGCGGTCAGTGGCGCAATATCTGGGGCGATCTCTTCCGCGCGGGCGATGATGGCGTCCTGTCTCGCCTGTTCTTGCCAAGCTGCCATCACGTCCTCCTGAACCTCATCGAAAGGCTGCACGGTGGGCGGTGTGACCCCATCAAGGCGTAGCGCGAAGACGCCGCCATCGGACAGGTTTTCAAGTTCGGGAAAATCGCCTTCGGTCGCGTTGGCTGCGGCCTGCCGGAAAGAATCATAGGCGGCGATCCCATCGGTCGTTTCGGGTGTCCAGTTTATTGTGCCCAGCTCCATGTCGGTGCGTTCGGCCAAATCCTCCATGCTGGCCCCGCCTGCCAGCAGATCGATGATCTGGTCGGCATTGCCGTTGATCACTTCGCGCGCAGCATCCGCGGCAAGTTCCTCGCGCAGGTCCGGCGCGGCTTCTTCCAGCGTCGTTTCCTGTGCCGCGAGGATCGCGTTCATCCGGAACAGGGCAGGGCCAAGGTCGGCGTTGAAGGGCCCCACGACCGCGCCCGGTGCAGCGGCGAAAACGGCCTCTCCGGCGTTGCCCAGATCGTCCTGCGCGACATCGCCTAGATCGATGTCAGCAAGGCCGAGCCCGCGTTCGACGACAAGGTCTTCGAATGTCACCTCACCCGCATCGAGCCGGGCCTTAGCCTCTTCCGCGCGTTCGTTGCTGATATAGACAAGCCGTTCGACCAAGCGCCGCTCTGGCTGGACGAATTGGTTGATACGTTCCTGATACAGTTGTTCTATCGCAGCGTCGGGGACATCCATATCGTCTTGCAGCATTGCGGGCTTCAGCCAAGCATAGGTGATGTCGCGGGTCTCGGGCAGGGTGAATTCGTCGGGGTTCGCCTCGTAATAGGCTTGTTGATCGGCCTCTGTCGCGCCGGGGACCGGCGCGGTCAGGAATTCCTGATCGACAACGGCCCAGGTCACATCACGCCGCTCGGCGATGTATGACAAAAGCGTTTGTGCATAGACGTCGTTTGACGGAATGCCGCCGACGACGGCATCTTGCAACAGTCCGCGCGCCAGCTCTTCGCGAATGCCGTTTTCGAACTGGGTTTCGTTTTGTCCCGTCCGCTCGAGCGCGAAACGATACGATTCACGGTTGAAACCACCTGCGCCGTTGAAATCCGGGATTTGCTGCAAGCGGGCGAGGACGTTTTCATCACCGGCAGACAGGCCAAGTTGCGTCGCTTCGTTGTCAAGCGTCCGGGTCAGGATCAACTGGCTTAGCGCGAGACGATCAATACCAAAGGCTTGTGCCTGCTGGAAAGAAATCGCCTGTCCGGCCTGCGCGGACAATGCACGAATACGGTCGTTGAGTGTGCTTTGATAGGCAAAGACGGAAACGTCCTTTTCACCGACCGATCCCAGCGACCGCATATTGCCCGACAGGCCACCGGTGCCGAAACCGGCCAGGCCGATCAGGATCAGAACGACGACGAACCATGCGCCATATTTCTTGTTTTTCTTTTCTGCCATCCTTGGGTCCGTCTGTCTGGAATTGTGCCGTTGCGGATGGCGCATCAATACGGTTCAGGGCAGGGGCGTGCAAGGGTCAGTAAGACAGTGCGGCAAGCCTGTCGAACAGCGTTTCCACACCTTCGCGGTCGATATTGGCGAAGGCGATGCGCAACTGGCTTTCGCCGCCGGGCATATCGTCCGGCATGAACATCGTCCCGGGAAGAAGCAGTATGCCTGCATCCTGCACCAGACGCGGGGCAAGGTCCGCCGAAGACATGCCGAAAGGGTGGGTGACGTAAGCGAAATACGCGCCGCATCCCAACAATTTCCACCCTTGGCCGGCAAGTGTCGAAAAGTTGTCGTGGATCGCAGCCCGGCGATCCAAAATCTCCAGCCGCTCGCCGGCCAGCCAATCACCAAGGTTCCGCATCCCCCAAAGCGCGGCCCGTTGGCCAAGCTGGTTGGGGCAGATCGCGACGGTATCCAGAAACTTTTCGATCTCTGCCAGACGGTCTTTCGACGCGACGACCGCCCCAATCCGGTGGCCTGTCAGGCGATACGACTTTGAAAAGGAATAAAGCTGGATCAGCGTGTCATCCCAATGCGGATCGGCAAACAGATCATGCGGCGCACCAGCGCGGCTGTCGAAGTCGCGGTAGGTCTCGTCCACAATCAGCGCGATGCCGTGCGCGCGGGTGAGATCCATGAAGGCGTGCAGAGTCTCTGATGGATACTCGACGCCGCAGGGATTGTTGGGACTGACTAGAGCAATGGCGCGGGTTCGGTCGGTGATCAACGCCGCTGCTTTGTCGGGATCAGGAATCATCCCGTCACCGGTCATCAAGGGAACCGTCCGGACACCTGACATATCCAACCACATCCGGTGGTTGAAATAATACGGTACGGGCACGACGACCTCATCCCCTTCGCCGCAAATAGTTGCGATCGCGGCGGCGAAGGCCTGGTTACAGCCCGACGTGATCGCGACCTGCGTAGGCTTTACCGCGCCGCCATATCCGCTGGTCCATTTCTGCGCGACTTCCCCACGTAATTCCGGAAGGCCGAGGACCGGACCATAAAGATGTGCATCCGGGTCATCCAGCACGATCTGTGCCATCGCCTCGCGCAGTGGTGCAGGTGGCGGGTCGATCGGGGCCGCTTGGCTGACGTTCAAAAGGGGGCGGTCGGACGGGTGGGTCACACCGTCAAGCCAGCGCCGCGCCTCCATCACCGGTGGCGCAAAGGTCGTCTGGGTGCGCGACAGGCTCAATCCTTCCCCCGGTAAGGCTCGACATATTGCAGTGCCATGTCCCACGGAAAGAAAATCCAGGTGTCCTGACTGACGCCGGTGATGAAGGTATCCACCTGCGGCTCACCCTGCGGTTTGGCGTAGACGGTCGCGAAATGGGCATTCGGATATTGCGCGCGCACGAGCTCGAGCGTCTTGCCGCTATCGACCAGATCATCGACGATCAGGATGCCGGTGCCATCACCCATCATCTTGGCATCGGGTGATTTCAGCACCTCGGCGTCGCGCCGTTCGTCCGCCTGTCCGCCGCCGGAATGATAGGATTTGACGCTGATCGTATCGACGGTGCGCACATCCAGTTCGCGCGCGACGATCATCGCCGGGGCCATGCCGCCGCGGGTGATCGCGACAATCGCCCGCCACGCGCCGTCATCCGGGCCCTTGCCATCAAGCCGCCAGGCCAGCGCGCGGCTATCGCGATGGATCTGGTCCCAACTGACATGAAAGCCTTTTTCGTGTGGAAGACGATTGTCGGTCATATATTACCTCCAGCTACCTGGGTATAGCAGCAAGAATTGCGGTTCAGCTATTCCTTGGCCATGTCGGGTGCATCCACGGCCTTCATGCCCACCACGTGATAACCTGCATCCACATGCAGATTTTCCCCCGTCGTACCACTGCCAAGGTCAGACAGTAAGAATAGTGCAGCCTTTCCCACATCCTCGGTCGTCACGTTGCGGCGCAGGGGCGAATTGTATTCGTTCCACTTCATGATGTAGCGGAAATCGCCGATGCCCGACGCCGCCAGCGTCTTGATTGGCCCGGCCGAGATCGCATTGACGCGGATGTTGTTCTTGCCCAGATCCTCGGCCAGATATTTGACCGATGCCTCCAGCGCCGCTTTGGCGACCCCCATCACATTGTAATGCGGCATGACCTTTTCGGCCCCGTAATAGGTCAGCGTCAGGCACGAACCGCCCTCTGCCATCATCTTTTCGGCGCGTTGCACGACCGCCGTGAAGGAATAGACCGAGATATCCATCGACATCTGGAAATTTGCGCGGCTCGTGTCGACATAGCGGCCCCGCAATTCGTTCTTGTCCGAAAACCCGATGGCATGAACGATAAAATCCAGCTTGCCCCATCGCCCCTGCAAGTCGGCGAACAACGCATCGATCGATTCCTCATCGCCGACATCGCACGGCAGAACGATATCCGACCCGACCGATGCGGCCAGTGGATCGACCCGCTTTTTCAGCGCATCGCCCTGGTACGAGAACGCAAGCTCCGCCCCGGCATCGGCGCAAGCCTTGGCGATTCCCCAGGCGATGGATTTTTCATTCGCGAGCCCCATGATCAGGCCCCGTTTGCCTTGCATCAAGTTCGTCGTCATGCCCCGTATCCCCGTTCTTCATTTGACGTGCCATTGAGGGTTTAGGCCATCGCAAAAGGCGCGGCAAGCGCTTGCCGAGGCGCGGCAATTCCCTTGCGGGCGTCGCCATAAGCCCCTAACAGTTGACGTGGGGGTAAGTAGAAGGATCGCTATGGCGGATCGCGATGGCATCTTTGCGGGTGACGACCCCTTCGATATCGTTCGGCGATGGCTGAATGAGGCCGAAAAAGTCGAGCCAAACGACCCCAACGCGATGGCGTTGTCGACGGTCGATACAGATGGCTTGCCGAATGTACGGATCGTTCTTTTGAAAGACATTGAGCCCGGCGCGTTCGTTTTCTATACAAACTACGAAAGCCAGAAGGGCGCGGAACTGGATCAGGCCGGCAAAGCGGCGTTCGTGATGCATTGGAAGTCGCTACGCCGACAGGTCAGGGTACGTGGCGTCGTCAGTAAAGAAGACGGCGAAATCGCCGATTCCTACTATGCCTCCCGGGCGTTGAATAGTAGGCTTGGCGCATGGGCGTCGCGGCAATCGCAGCCCCTGTCTTCGCGCGCGGCATTGGTGGCCAAGGTTGCGCAAGTGACACTTCGGCACGGGATGGATCCAAAACGTCCCCCGTTCTGGGGTGGGTATCGTATCACACCGTTGGAGATCGAGTTCTGGTCGGACGGTGAGTTCAGGTTGCACGATCGGTTTCGATGGTCACGCGAAACCACCAATCAAAGCTGGGAGATTTCCCGACTCAACCCGTGAATTTCACGCTTCGTGAAATGCAAGGCCTTGAAGTTTGGGGTGTTTTCTGGTCGAGATCGAAACAGAGTGAAGAAGTTGGTCTACGGGTCCTTTGCGGCTATCGGGCCGAGGGGAATATGAAATGAATACGCAAGACACCGGCGGACAACGGCAGGTGCATGGACAGGTCAAGTGGTTCGATCCCACCAAGGGGTTTGGGTTCGTCGTGGCTGACCTCGGCGGTCCCGATATTCTATTGCACGCGAATGTCTTGCGGAATTTTGGCCAGGGATCCGTGGTCGATGGGTCGCTGATCGAGATTCTGGTGCAGGATACGCAGCGTGGGCTTCAGGCCACGCAGGTATTGTCGATCACGCCACCACAAAGCGATGCGGCAGTCCCGCTCCGCGATATGGCGGAATTTACTGCGGAAGATATCGCCCAACGCCCGATCGAACCCGCCCGGGTCAAATGGTTCGACAAGGCCAAGGGGTTTGGCTTCGCCAACATCTTCGGCAACCATGAAGATGTCTTTATACACGTTGAGGTATTGCGTCGTTCCGGTTTGTCCGACCTTCAATCGGGCGAGGCCGTGGGGTTGCGTCTGGTTGATGGCGAACGTGGCCGCATGGCGATCGAGGTTGTCGGTTGGGAGGTCGCCGTAAAGTGAGGCGACTGCTGTCGACGTGTCTGATCTTTCTGGCAGGACCCGGATGGGCCGTTTGTGCGGATGACAAAGTGACGGTCATCGGCGATTGGGGCCAGGCCACGTTCACGGTCGAGATCGCCGACGATGCACAAGAACGTGCGCAGGGTTTGATGTTCGTCGATCGCATGGCGACCCTCGAGGGTATGCTCTTTGTCTACGACGAACCGCAAGCGGTCAGCTTCTGGATGAAGAATACCCTGATCCCTCTGGATATGCTCTTTGTTAGCCCTGCTGGCGAAGTCTTGTCGCTTCATGAAAACGCGATCCCGGGTGACCTGACCCCAATCCCCGGCGGCGATGGTGTACAGATGGTGCTCGAGATCAACGGCGGGTTGGTCGACCGGCTGGGTATCGGTGTGGGTGATGTGCTGCAGCATCCCAGCTTTGGCGCTGATGCGATCGCACCTTGTCTGATCGAGAGTGAAAGTTAGGGCTTTTCAAATCGGAACGGTGGGGCTAAAGACGCGCATGGTTCGGGGCGTGGCGCAGTCTGGTAGCGCACCTGTTTTGGGTACAGGGGGTCGTGAGTTCGAATCTCGCCGCCCCGACCATCCTCACAAAGCTCGATGATTCGCTCGTGCAGCGCATCGCTTTGCGGCAGCGCCAAGCTGTTGTTAATAATGCATTAATAAACGTTAATCTGCGGTTCTTTCACGCGACACCCTCAACCGCTGTCTCAGCGGCTTGTCGTAAGTCAGCCAAAGCAAACGGCTTTCCCGGTTTTGTGATGTGAATTGTTTTGTGGACAAACCGGTGGGTGAATCGGTTGTCGCTTTCCGCGCTGTTCGCTGCGAACCGCGTCAACAGAATTAATCGACATTTTGTGTTAAAAATCCGTTGACCCCCTAGGGCTAGATGCGTCAGGTTGTGCGGGCCAACGGACAACACACAACATGTTGTGGTGGCACGGGGACAGTATCAATACATGGACATCGCTGCCAGGCCATGTTCCGCGACCAACCGGTCACTGACCGGCAGGCATAGTGTTGACTGACTGACCTTGTTTGAGTGGGCGCCACCGTGTGGCGCAAGATCAGGTTCAGGCCGCAACGACGGCAAAAAAACGGGGCAGACCGATGAAAATCGAACGCAATTTCACAAAGGCCGATCAGGACGCATATGCCGACCTGGATTTCAAAATCACGACGTCGGAAATCCGGAATCCGGACGGCACGGTGGTTTTCAAATTGGACGAATGTGAAATTCCGGGCGGGTGGAGCCAGGTTGCGTCTGACGTGATCGCGCAGAAATATTTCCGCAAGGCCGGTGTCCCGTCAAAGCTGAAAAAGGTGAAGGAAAAGGGTGTGCCATCGTTCCTATGGCGGTCCGAACCAGCGACGGGCGCGACGTTCGGTGGCGAGACCTCGGCCAAGCAAGTGTTCGATCGTCTTGCGGGCGCCTGGACGTATTGGGGCTGGAAGGGCGGCTATTTCTCGACCGAGGATGATGCGCGCGCCTATTTTGACGAAATGCGTTACATGCTGGCGACACAGCGCGCCGCACCGAACTCGCCCCAATGGTTCAATACCGGCCTGCACTGGGCCTACGGTATCGATGGCCCGGCGCAGGGTCACTATTACGTCGATTTCGAAACAGGCAAGCTGACCAAATCAGCGTCGTCTTACGAGCACCCGCAACCGCATGCCTGTTTTATCCAGTCGGTCGATGACGATCTGGTCAATGACGGCGGTATCATGGACCTTTGGGTGCGTGAGGCGCGACTGTTCAAATACGGCTCTGGCACCGGCACCAACTTCTCATCGCTCCGGGGCGAGGGTGAGCCACTGTCCGGTGGTGGCAAATCCTCTGGCCTCATGGGCTTTCTGAAGATCGGTGACCGCGCCGCTGGCGCGATCAAATCAGGCGGGACAACCCGCAGGGCAGCGAAAATGGTGATCGTGGATGCCGATCACCCGGATATCGAGGAATTCATCAACTGGAAGGTCATTGAAGAGCAGAAAGTGGCGTCCATCGTCGCAGGCTCGAAGATGCACGAGCGCTACCTGAACGCGATCTTCCAGGCGATCAAATCCTGGGATGGGGACGCCGACGCGGCCTATGATCCCAAGACAAATACTTCTCTGGCCTCAGCCGTGCGCGACGCCAAAAAGTCTGCGATCCCAGAAACTTACATCAAGCGTGTGCTCGACTACGCCAAACAGGGCTATGACAGCATCGAATTCCCGACCTACGACACGGATTGGGACTCGGAGGCCTATTCCAGCGTTTCCGGCCAAAACTCCAACAACTCCATCCGCGTCACCGATGCCTTTTTGAAGGCCGTCGAAGATGACGCCAACTGGAAACTGATCAACCGCAAGAACGGCGAGGTCGCCAAGATCATCAAGGCCCGCGATCTGTGGGAGCAGGTGGGCCATGCTGCATGGGCCTGCGCCGACCCGGGCATTCAGTACCATGACACGGTCAATGCGTGGCACACCTGCCCGGAAGATGGTGAGATTCGCGGCTCAAACCCTTGCTCTGAATACATGTTCCTCGATGACACGGCCTGTAACCTGGCCTCGATGAACTTGCTGACCTTCTACAAGGACGGCGCCTTTCAGGCCGAGGATTACATCCACGCGACCCGTCTTTGGACCGTGACGCTTGAGATCAGCGTGCTGATGGCACAGTTCCCCTCCAAGGAAATCGCGCAGCGGTCCTATGACTTCCGCACGTTGGGGTTGGGCTACGCCAATATCGGCGGCCTCCTGATGAACATGGGCCTTGGTTATGACAGCGACGAAGGGCGCGCGATGGGGGCCGCGCTGACGGCGATCCTGTCCGGTGTGTCCTATGCGACCTCCGCCGAGATGGCGGGCGAGTTGGGCACCTTCCCGGGCTACAAAAAGAACGCCAAGCACATGCTGCGGGTGATCAAAAACCACCGGCAGGCCGCGCTTTGCAAGACGACCGGGTATGACAAGCTGGACGTGAAGCCGGTCGCGCTGGACCATGCCAACTGCCCCGATCCAAAGCTGATCGAACTGGCCGTGTCCGCTTGGGACGAAGCCTATGCGATGGGTAAGAAAAACGGTTACCGCAACGCGCAGGTCTCGGTCATCGCGCCGACCGGTACGATTGGTCTGGTAATGGATTGCGATACGACAGGGATCGAGCCTGACTTTGCACTGGTGAAGTTCAAGAAATTGGCTGGTGGCGGTTACTTTAAGATCATTAACCAGTCCGTGCCTGCGGCCCTGACCAAACTGGGCTATGGCTCTGCCCAGATCGAAGAAATCATCGCCTATGCCGTGGGCCACGGTTCCATCGGGCAGGCGCCAGCCATTAACCATACCTCGTTGATCGGGCATGGCTTCGGGCAGGCGGAACTCGATAAGGTGGAAGGCGCGCTCGCCTCTGCCTTTGACATCCGCTTTGTCTTCAACCAGTGGACGCTGGGCGAGGAATTCTGCACCAAGACGCTGGGTATCCCGGCCGAAAAGCTGAACGACCCGACATTCGATCTGCTGCGCCATCTTGGTTACAGCAAACAGGATATCGACGCCGCCAACGACCATGTCTGCGGAACGATGACGCTGGAAGGCGCACCACATCTGAAGGAAGAACACTACAATGTCTTCGATTGTGCCAACCCATGCGGCAAAAAAGGCAAGCGTTATCTGAGCGTTGACAGCCATATCTATATGATGGCTGCGGCGCAGTCCTTCATCTCGGGCGCGATTTCGAAGACGATCAACATGCCGAACGACGCGACGATCGAGGATTGCCAAAAGGCATACGAACTCAGCTGGTCGCTGGGGATCAAGGCGAATGCGCTTTACCGTGATGGGTCGAAACTGTCTCAACCTCTGGCGGCGGCCTTGGTTGAGGATGATGATGAAGCGATGGAGACCTTGGAATCAGGCACGCCGCAGCAAAAGGCTGCCGTTCTGGCCGAGAAAGTCGTCGAAAAGATCATCGTGCAAGAGGTTCGCAACCGTGAACGCGAGAAGATGCCGCAGCGGCGCAAGGGCTATACCCAAAAGGCGATTGTTGGCGGCCACAAGGTTTATCTGCGCACGGGTGAGTACGAAGATGGATCGCTTGGTGAGATCTTCATCGACATGCACAAGGAAGGTGCCGGTTTCCGCGCGATGATGAACAACTTCGCAATCGCCGTGTCGGTTGGTCTTCAATATGGCGTGCCGCTTGAGGAATTCGTGGATGCGTTCACATTCACCAAATTCGAACCGGCAGGCATGGTGCAGGGCAATGACAGCATCAAGAATGCGACGTCGATCCTTGATTACATCTTCCGCGAACTTGCCGTCAGCTACCTCGACCGCACCGATCTGGCGCATGTGAAGCCGGAAGGGGCCACATTCGATGATATCGGCCGGGGCGAGCAGGAAGGTGTCTCGAATATTCAGGCACCGACCGAGAATGCGGCGACCAAGTCCTTGGAAGTATTGAAGCAAATCTCATCGACAGGTTATCTGCGAAAGCGGATGCCACAGGATCTGGTGGTACTCCAGGGTGGGGTGGGGGCGACAGCCTTGGCCACCGGGACGGATGCATCTGCGGCGCTGCAGACCCTCGTGCCGCAAGTGGGCGAGGTCGTAACCTCAACAAGTATCTCGGCCCGCGACAAGGCCAAGATGCAGGGCTATGAGGGCGACCCTTGTGGCGAATGCGGCAACTATACGCTGGTACGGAACGGGACTTGCATGAAATGCAATACATGCGGAGGGACCTCCGGGTGTAGCTAAGCGGAATCTGGGGCGGGTGCGCCCGCCCCGGCGTGGATCGGGCCGCAGGCAAAAAACCGAGCGGTATATAATGAGTGAGCCTGATCGACGAAACTACGGGAGGACTTCGGTCCTCCCTTTTTTCTTTGTATGGGTATGGCTTTCCTTACATTGTGGTCAGAATGAGATTGCTTAAATATGAATATTAAGTCATTGAAAAGAGGAGTATTTTGATGCGTTGTCATGAAGTTGACTACGAAATTTTCGGCGATGATATGCAGATCGTCGAGGTTGAACTTGATCCGAAAGAAACCGTCATCGCCGAAGCGGGTGCGATGAATTACATAGAAGACGGGATCGGGTTCGAGACCAAGATGGGTGATGGATCGCGGCCCAATAGCGGTATCATGGATTCGCTGTTGAATGTCGGTAAGCGCGTGCTGACCGGTGAGTCGATCTTCATGACCCATTTCACCAATAACGGGCAGGGCAAGAAACGTGTGGCGTTCGCGGCGCCATATCCGGGCAAGATCATTCCGGTGAATATGGCCCTGATCGGAGAAGAGCTGATTTGTCAGAAGGATGCTTTCCTATGCGCGGCCTTTGGGACGTCGACTGACATCGCCTTTCAGAAACGTCTGGGTGCCGGGTTCTTCGGTGGAGAAGGCTTTATTTTACAAAGGCTTAGCGGTGATGGCATGGCGTTCATCCATATGGGTGGGACGGTCATCAAACGCGAGCTGCGTCCGGGTGAAGTGATGCGCGTCGATACCGGGTGTATTGGCGCGTTTTCAGCGGGTGTGGATTACGATATTGAGCGGGCTGGTGGTTTGAAATCTATGGTGTTTGGCGGTGAAGGCCTGTTTCTGGCGACCTTGCGCGGGCCGGGGACGGTGTATTTGCAAAGTCTGCCTTTTTCGCGTTTGGCGGATCGGATTTTGCGAGCGGCGGGGCCGGGCGGCAGTAAGGGCGAAGGGTCGGTGCTGGGCGGTTTGGGTGATTTGTTTGGGGACCGCTAGCGTGGGATATCAAAGCCGGGTTCAGCGAGGGTAAAGCCTTCGAACTGAAACCCGGGCGAGACGGTGCAGCCGACGAGCGTCCAATCGCCTGTGGTGCGGGCGGCTTGCCAAAACCCTTTGGGAACAATGGCTTGTGGGGTCTGGTGTAACGCCAGGTCCGGCCCGAGGATGTGGTCAATCGCTGGGCCTTTGTCGCTTTCGGCAATAGACAGGACCAGCGGCGCGCCCGCGTAGTAGTGCCAGATTTCGACGGCATCGACGTGGTGCCAATGGCTGGATTCCCCATCTTTCAGCAGGAAATAGATGCAGGTTCCGGTGGGGCGTTCGTCATTTTCGGCCACCCAGGTTTGCCGGTAATAACCGCCTTCGGGATGCGGTTTCAGGGCGAGTTGTGCGATTATGTCGTCGGCTTTCATACGCCATTTTCCTTTGTCGGAATTCTATCGGAATTGCATCGGAATTCCATCGGACCTTTGCGCGCGGGGGTGGTGAAATACGTTAACGATTCATGTGTGCGCTTGTGCACAGAAACCACCAAATTTATCATAGCGGATGCTCGTAGAAGACGACGAGGTCGATGAAAGCCTTGGGCAGGTCGTGATAGGGGGCGGCCCGGGTGAACCCCATCCCTTCGTAAAGCGCCATGGCCTCGGGCAGCCGGACCATCGTGTCGAGGACAAAGCGTTTGTAGCCTGCGGCTTTCGCCCATGTCATCGCATCTTTGCAGAGATGTCGTGCGATGCCTTTGCCGCGGCCCTCGGGAGTGACGTAGACCCGCTTGATCTCGCAAGTCTCCGCGTCGATCCGGTGGGTCATGCCGCAAGCGATGATATCGTCGCCTTCGGTTGCGACGAAGATTTCTCCGTCGGGCGGGATGTGTTTGCCGGGCAGATCATCCATCAGTTTTTGATAGATCGGTGTGGCGTAGTAGTGATCGACCAGCCCGGGCAAGTCTGTTGTTCTTTCGAGCAGTATATCCCGATAGGCCCAGCAGAGGTCGCGCACGGCGGCGAGGTCATAATCGCCGCGCGCTGGCCTTATCGTGATCACTTGAGGATCGACCGCCCGGCATAGATGGCGGTTTCGCCCAAGAGCTCCTCGATCCGGATCAGTTGGTTGTATTTCGCCAACCGGTCGGAGCGGGAGAGCGAACCGGTTTTGATCTGACCGCAATTCGTGGCGACGGCGAGGTCGGCGATGGTGGCGTCTTCGGTTTCGCCAGAGCGGTGGGACATGACGTTGGTGAATTTCGCGCGGTGGGCCATGTCGACGGCTTGCAAGGTTTCGGTCAGCGATCCGATTTGGTTGACCTTCACCAGCATGGAATTGGCGGAGCCCTTGGCGATGCCGTCGGCGAGGCGGGCAGGGTTGGTCACGAAAAGGTCGTCACCGACCAGCTGTACCTTGTCGCCGATCAGGTCGGTGAGGGTTTTCCATCCGTCCCAATCGTCTTCGCTCATCCCGTCTTCGATGCTGATGATCGGGTAGTCGCTGGCGAGTTTGGCGAGGTACTCGGCGTTTTCCTGGGACGTCAACGAGATGCCTTCGCCGACCATCTCGTATTTGCCGTCCTTGTAATATTCGGTGGCCGCGCAATCGAGGGCGAGGTAGATGTCTTCGCCGGGTTTGTAGCCTGCCTTTTCGATGGACGTCATGATGAAGTCCAAGGCGACCCGTGTGCTTTCAAGGTTCGGAGCAAAGCCGCCTTCGTCACCGATGCCGGTGTTGTGGCCTGCGGCGCTGAGTTCTTTTTTCAGGGTGTGGAAGACTTCGGAGCCCATGCGCACGGCCTCGCGGATGTTGTCCGCGCTGACGGGCATGATCATGAATTCTTGGATATCGATAGGGTTATCAGCATGTTCACCACCATTGATGATGTTCATCATAGGGACGGGCAGGGTGCGGGCGGAGGTGCCGCCGATATAGCGGAAGAGCGGTTGCGCGGTGAAATCGGCGGCGGCCTTGGCGACGGCGAGGGAGACCCCGAGGATGGCGTTGGCGCCAAGCCGGCCTTTGTTGGGGGTGCTATCAAGTTCGATCATGGCCTCGTCGATGGCGACCTGTTCGGTGGCGTCGAAACCGACCAGCGCCTCGGCGATTTCGCCGTTCACCGCGGCCACGGCCTCCAGCACGCCTTTGCCCATGTAGCGGGATTTGTCGCCGTCCCGCTTTTCGACGGCCTCATGCGCGCCGGTTGAGGCACCTGATGGCACGGCGGCGCGGCCCATTGTGCCGTCTTCCAGGATCACGTCGACCTCCACCGTGGGGTTGCCCCGGCTGTCGAGAATTTCGCGGGCATGGATGTCGATGATCGTGCTCATTTGAGGCTCCTTGGCGGGATGTTAGCGGTATCGGGCGCTCTATAACGCTGGTTGTGACGCAAGGGAAGTGCGGCGCAAGCGGGCCTCGCGCCAGAGGGTGAAAAGGCCCGCGCCGACAACGATAGTGATGCCGAAAATGGTGGCCAGATCGGGCCGTTCGTTGAAGGCGAAATAGCCGATGATCAGCGCGAACAGCATGCGGCTGTAGCGGAAGGATGAGATGATGCCGGCATTGCCGATCCGGGTGGCGGCGACGATGGCGAGGTAGGCGAGCGATCCGATCAGGACGCCGCCTGCGAGGAGCGCCCATTCGGTGCCTTGCGGGATGGCCAGTGTGTCGCCTTGTATGAATGACAGCAGCAATGCGGCGGGTGTGACCAGCGCAAATGCATGCATGCCGAATTGCATGCCTGTCAGTTGCACGTTCAGGCCCCGGGTGATCACGTCGCGGGCGGCGAGGCCCAGCATGCCACCGACGGCGAGGAGCGTGGCCGGGATGAACCCATCCATGCCGGGCCGGATGATCAGGACGACACCGCAAAAGCCGATGAAGATCGCCGTCCAGCGGGGCCAGCCCATGGGTTGGCCCAGAAACAGCGATGCGGCGAGGGCGACGAGAAGGGGGGTGGCCTGGATGACGGCGGATGCGGTTGTGAGCGGGATGAGCGCGAGGGCGGAAACAAAAAAGCACGATCCGATGATTTCGCAGGTGCTGCGCGCGATGACGCCGCGATGCAGATAGTCGCGATGCCAGAGGGGTTGGCGTGCGATGAGGGACCAGATGACGAATAGGACCAGCCCGCCGAAGCAGAGGAACCCGAGGACCTGTCCGGGTGGGATCGTGTCCGAGAGTTGCTTGATCAGCGCGTCCTCGATCGCAAAGCATAGCATGGCGATGACCATGAAGGCGGCCCCGCGCAGGTTATCCATCAGCGCGGCCTGACCATGAGTTGCGACCCTTCGCGCTTGGTTTCGATCCCGTCAATGGCGCGGGCGAGGGTGGAGAGTTTGCCATGCCCATAGGTGCGCGGATCAAAGTCAGGGTGATCGGCCGCTATCATGCTGCCCAGCCGTGCCAGATGCACCCATTCGTCGTCGCTATCGATCTTGGTGAAGGCCTTCTGGAAGAGCCCGAGCGCTTCTGCCGCGCGATCCTGTCCGGTGTCTTTTTTCCCATGCACGATGTTTTCGATGAAAATGAAACGGTTGCAGACCGAAATCAGGGATGGCGGTGTCTTCTTTTCACCGATGCCGAAGACCGACAAGCCGTCTTCGCGCAGACGGTTGGCAAGTGCAGTGAAGTCGCTGTCGGAGGACACGATGACGAAGGCGTCGAATTTGCCGGAATGCAGGATGTCCATCGCGTCGATCACCAGCCCGATATCGCTGGCGTTCTTGCCGGTCGTGTTCGCCGATTCCTGTCGCGCGACGAGGCCGAGCGCGGGGATGATCCCGGCCCAGTTGCCCAGCCGTTTGTTGGACCAATCACCATAGACCCGGCGCAGGGCGGGTTCGCCCAAGCCGTTGATTTCCTTCAGGATCGCCTCGGCATGTTTAGCGGGCACGTTGTCGGCGTCGATCAGGACGGCCAGCAGGGGGCGTTCTTTGCTCATGATTTGTCCTTCAGGGGGACGCCGTAGAGTTCTAGCCGGTGGCCCATGAGTTTGTAGCCGAGTTTGGCGGCGATTTTTTCCTGCAGCGCTTCGATTTCCTCGTCGACGAATTCGATGACCTCGCCGGAATGGACGTCGATCAGGTGGTCATGATGGTCACGATCGGCGGGTTCGTAGCGGGCGCGGCCATCGCCGAATTCGTGTTTGTCGAGGATTCCGGCCTCTTCAAACAGCTTCACCGTACGGTAGACGGTGGCGAGTGATATCCGTGGGTCGGCGGCGACGGCGCGGTTGTAGAGCTCTTCGACGTCCGGGTGGTCGGTCGCATCCTCCAGCACCGCGGCGATGGTCCGTCGTTGGTCGGTCATCCGCAGGCCGTTTGCCTCGCAGCGTGACAGGATGTTTTGCGCCATGGACTGCCCCCGGATCGTCAGGTGTGATCCATGGCTTAGCGTGACTGGGCGGCGGTGGCCAGCCGGGTCGGGCAGAAAACCGTTCATGATTTGCGGCACCTGTGGCAGGTTACGATTATCTGGTGGGAGGACAATCATGAGTTTGATGAAGACGCTTGCGAAAGTGGCGATTGGTGTGGCGGTGGCCAAAGGGGCCTCGTCGATGATGAATAGAGGTGGATCCGGCGGTCTGATGGGTGGTCTGCAGCAGGCCGGCAGCGGTGGCGGACTGGGCGGGATGATGGGCTCGCTTCTGGGCGGTCGTGGTGGGCAGGGTGGCCTTGGTGGATTGCTGGAAGGCATGGGCGGCGCGCAGGGGCGCGGTGGCTTGGATAGCGTGATGGGCGGCCTTGCGGGCGGTGGTCTGGGTGGTCTGCTTGGCGGTATGATGGGCCGCGGGGCGCAGCAGCAGGAGGGGAGTTTTGGTGAGGTCTTCGCCTCACAATTCGATGAAAACCCGGAACCTGCGCGTCAGGCGACAGCGGATCAGGAGGCCGCGGCTGCCCTGATGCTGTCTGCCATGTTGCAGGCGGCGAAGTCGGACGGGAAGTTCGATGCGGGCGAGCAGGCGAAGTTGCAGGACCAGTTGCAGGATGTCGGCTCGGAAGAGCGTGCCTTTGTCGAGGCGGAGTTGCGCAAGCCCGTCGATGTGCAGGCTCTGGCCCGCGACGTGCCGCGGGGCATGGAGAGTCAGGTTTACATGATGTCGGTACTTGGTATCGACCTCGATAATCAGGCAGAGGCCCGGTATCTGGATAAGCTGGCTGGTGAGATGCAACTGTCCAAGGATGAGGTCAACGGTATTCATGACCAACTGGGTGCGCCACGGATTTACGGCTGATCAGGAATAGACCAGCACGCCTTCCATTGTCTTGACCGCTGTGCCGCTGATTGTGCTGCTTTTCCCGTCCGACTCTGCGTGGATGACGGACCGACGACCCATTTTTTCGCCTTGAATGATTGTTAAGGTCTGAGGTGTCGCACGTGTCTGGGCGAGGAGCATGGCGAGCGTCGCGGCGGCGCTACCTGTCGCCGGGTCCTCGGGTATGTTGTCGAGCGGTGCGAACATGCGGGCGTCGATTTGGGACGATTTGCGGATGTAGGCGAAGATCGCGAAATCGAGGCCGGCCGGGTGTTTCGTGGCCCCTTCGCGGATGGCGTCGACGTTGGGCTGGCAGGCATCAAGCGCGGCCTTGTCGGTCAGTTCGGCGAAAACGAAGGGTAGGCCGAGTGTCGCTTGGACCGGTGCATGGCTTTGCGTTGTGATCTGATCAGGTGAAAGGCCGAGCGCACGCGCGACAAGGGCCGGGTCTGGGCGAGCGACTTGTTCGAGAGATGCGGTGGTTGTAAAGCTGGCCATATCACCGTTGAACCGGCAGGGGATTGGCCCCATGCCGAGTTCCAGCACCATGTCCCCGTGATGCCCCCGATCCCGTAATGCTATGGCAGTGCCGATGGTCGGGTGCCCGGCAAACGGGATTTCGGTCGTAGGTGTGAAAATGCGGACCTTTGCCGTGTGATCAGGGTTTTCGGGCGGGTAGACGAACGTCGTCTCTGAGAAATTGAATTCGCGGGCGATCCTTTGCAAGTCGCCCTCGGGGAGGCCTGTTGCGTCCGGAATCACGGCCAGTTGATTGCCGCCGAAAGGGGCTTCGGTGAAGACGTCGTAGATGACGAATTGGGTCATGGTGGCCTCCTGTCGCTGAACCGTAGCAGCGGTGTCGGCGGGTGCCAGCTAAATCGGGCAGCGGAGCCAGGTGCCGCCCAGAGGCCTGACCCGCGCACCACTGCCGATTTTGAACCGGGCGAGGCCGGGGGTGTTTTCAGTGTCCACGCTTCCGAGGTCGAGGCGGGTAACGCCTTGTTTGGTGATGTATTCCGCAGCCAGATCGAGGAGCAGATGATGCGCGCAGTGTCGGCGACCATCATGGTTGCTCCAGCCGATATGATAGGTGGCAACCGGTTGGTGGCAGAGAAAGAGCATTGCCGCGACGGGGGTCTTCTTCTTGTAAGCTATCAGAACGATCACGTTGTCCGGATCATATGCGTGGATGATCGCGTGGGGGAGCGCGCGGTAACCCTTGGCTTTTTGCTGGGACAGATCGGCGTCCAGCAGCCAGTGGTGTTTGGCCGAGAATGTTTCCGTCGTTACCCTGATTTCCGCTGCCTGCGCCTTGCGCAAGTTGTATCGCCATTTGGCATGCGGCGCCCGGCGGGCGGTCAGGTCGATCTCAGCGACATGTGCGGCTGTTATGATCTGTCGGTAGCCCGCTTTGCCAAGGTCGTTTGTGTCATCGCCGTTGACGGTCAGTGGGCCGTTCCGGCGCAATGCATCCATATCGGGCGTGCCCGTCCAAATTGGCCCACGTGCCGCGAAGCTGATCCCGAAGCGATGGATGACGTGCAGGGGGACGGCGCCCGGGATGTCGGTGACCGATACCTTGCGCCCCAAACGCCGTAGCGCATCGTTGAACAGGGGATGTTGTTGCAGCGGTAATTCCATGCCGCCGTTAAGACATTCGAAACCTAATGACTTGTTAATGGGGCCATGACGGGGGCAACCGAGCCGAACACCGTGTTAGGTGTCAAAGCCCCACCGCCACGGCCCACGATTTTCGGGGCGTTTGTCGTGGCGGTGGTGGTGACGCTGCCGTTTGCGGTGCTTTTGCTGATCTTTTAGCCGAGTTGGACCAGCGCGTGGCGTTTCTTGCCCGCGCTGAGTTTCATCGGGCTTTCGAGGGCAGCTGCATCGACCATCAGACCCGCATTCGTCAGCGGTTCATCGTTCAGCTTGGCGCCGTTTTCGTTGATCAGACGCTTCGCTTCTTTGCCGCTGCCCGCCAGTCCCGCGCGGACGATGAGTTGCACGATGGAAATGCCGTCGCCCACATCATCGCTGCTTAACGTCAGGGTGGGAAGGTCATCGCCGACGCCGCCTTTTTCGAAGACCTCGCGTGCCGTGGCCTCGGCTGCCTTGGCGGCCTCTGCACCGTGGAGGAGCGTTGTGACCCCGTTGGCGAGGATGATCTTGGCCTCGTTGATTTCGGACCCTTCCAGCGCGCCCAAGCGGTCGCATTCCGCGACCGGGAGTTCGGTGAAGAGTTTCAGGAATTTACCCGTGTCCGCATCGGTCGTGTTCCGCCAGAACTGCCAGAATTCGTAGGGTGACAGCATGTCGCCGTTTAGCCAGACGGCTCCGCCTTGCGACTTGCCCATCTTGCGGCCATCGCTGGTCGTCAGAAGCGGTGTGGTCAGCCCGTATATCTCTTGGTCGGCGACGCGCCGGGTCAGGTCGATCCCGTTGACGATGTTGCCCCATTGATCGGACCCGCCCATCTGCAGCAGGCAGCCATAGCGCCGGTTGAGTTCAAGGAAATCATAGGCCTGCAGGATCATGTAATTGAATTCGAGGAAGGACAGCGATTGTTCGCGGTCGATCCGGGATTTGACGGATTCGAACGACAGCATCCGGTTGACCGAGAAATGCCGCCCGATATCCCGCAGGAAATCGAGGTAATTCAGGCCGTCCAGCCATTCGGCGTTGTTCAGCATGATCGCGTCGGTGGGCGCGTCGCCGTAAGAGAGGTACCGGGCGAAGACCTTTTGCAGGCTGTCGATGTTGGCGTCGATGGCGGCGTTATCGAGCAGCGGGCGCTCTTCGGACCGGAAGGAGGGGTCACCGACCTTGGTCGTCCCGCCGCCCATCAGCGTGATCGGCTTGTGCCCGGTCTTTTGCAGCCAGCGCAGGACCATGATGTTCATCAGATGGCCCACATGCAGCGACTTGGCGGTCGCATCATAGCCGATATAGGCCGGGACCACCCCGTTCGACAGCGCCTCGTCGAGGCCCTGATAATCCGTGCAGTCGGCGAGAAAGCCGCGCTCCATCATCGTGGCGATGAAATCGGATTTGGGGTGGTACGTCATCTGCTTGTTCCCGTGTTTCGCGTGGGGCAGTCTATAGTCAGGTCGATTGCCAAGGGGAAGCAGATGTTGAAGGACGGTGTTGTGACCGCGCTTGGCACGATGTCGGGCACGTCGCTTGATGGGGTCGATGCGGCTGTTTTGCAGACGGATGGTGAGCGGATCGCGGGGTTCGGACCGACAGCGTACCGGCCCTACAGCAAAGCTGAGCGGGCGGTCTTGCAGGCGCATTTGGGGCGTTGGCCGGAGGATGACATTTCAGCCGCAAAGGAGGTTGTCGAAGCAGCCCATCTGGCGGTTATGGCACCTTTTGAAGGGATCGATGTTGCGGGTTTTCATGGTCAGACGCTGGCCCATGATCCAGGTCGCGGCCGAACCCACCAATGCGGAGACGGGGGGCGTCTGGCACGGTCGCTGGGGTATCCGGTGGTCGGCGATTTTCGCAGTGCCGATATGCGTGGCGGCGGGCAGGGTGCGCCGCTGGCCCCATTTTATCACTTTGCGCTGGCGCACTGGATCAGGGCCGATGCGCCGATCGCCTTTCTGAATCTCGGCGGTGTGGGCAACATCACCTGGGTCGATCCGCGATTTTCCCGGCCCGAGGAGGAAGGTGCCTTGCTGGCTTTCGATACCGGTCCGGCAAATGCCCCGATCAACGATGTAATGCAGCGGTTGGCCGGTGTGCCCTATGACGACGGGGGTAAGTTGGCTGCGGAGGGTCGCGTAGATGCGTCCGTGCTGTCGGCATTCCAGCGCGATCCGTATTTCACCACCTCGCCGCCGAAATCGTTGGATCGGAATGCGTTTGGCCGTTTGTCCGGTGCCGTATCGGGTATGGCGCTTGCCGATGCTGTCGCCACGCTGACGCAGGCGGCGGTCTGGGCCGTGGTGCAGGCTCTTGCGCTGTGTCCGACGCGGCCAAACATGCTTTATGTCACCGGAGGCGGCCGGAAAAACCGAACGATGATGGATTGGCTGGCGCGCGATTGCTCATGTGATGTCGCGGCGGTTGAAAGTGCGGGAATGGATGGCGATATGCTAGAGGCGCAGGCTTTCGCATATCTGGCGGTGCGCGCGGCACGTGGGTTGCCGATTTCGGCACCGGGAACGACCGGAATCACCCGGCCCGCGGTAGGTGGTTATGTTTTCACTGGCTGAGTGGCGCCGTAAAAATGCCGTATTCTGATAAGCTGCCTGCGGATTTCGTGAAATAAATCACAAAAACTGACAGTATTGTTTCATTTTTGCGCGAGTATCGGCCCAAGTTTCGCCATATTTATCCAAATTCCTGCCGAGGGCGATCACACGCGCGTGAGCCCTATGGAACTTTTGTCATTAACTGCCAGTTAGACGTCACGGTAACCCGATTAACGGAGAATAAAATGAAACCGACAAACAATATCGTCCGCTCGACTTTGGTCGCCCTTCCTTTGGCCGTCTTTGGCGGCATGGCAACTGCGGGCGGTCTTGCTGAGCCAGTCGCGGCACCCGTACCAGTGGCACCGCCACCGGTCGTTCCTGTTGGCACTGACTGGACAGGATTTTATGCAGGTGGGCAGTTGGGCTTTGGCAGCGTAGAGGCCGAAGATGACGCCGGTGATGACCCGATCACAGGGGACGAAACCGGTCTGTTGTATGGTGTACACGCTGGCTATCTATATGATTTCGGCAACCTGGTTCTGGGTGGCGAACTCGATTACGACCTATCGAACATCGAGCCTGAGGTTGGCGACGACGCGAATTTCGAGGTCGACTCGGTCGCACGCGCGAAGGTGCTGCTTGGCTATGATGCAGGTCAATTTCTGCCCTATGTCACCGGTGGTGTCGCACAGCTGACCACGACTTCAGACGACGTGGACGCATTGGATACAGACAATGACGGCACATTCGCCGGTATCGGTGCAAAGTACCTGCTGAGCGACAGTATCATGCTTGGTGGTGAAGTGCTTCAGCACCAGTTTGACGATTACGTCGATGGCACGGATGTCGAAGCGACAACAGCGACATTGCGCGCATCGTTCCGCTTCTAAGAACCCCGAAGGACCGCTGACTGCCTCGCGACTGTCCCTCCGTGGCAGGTGGTCCTCAAGACAGCCCCGCAGCTCCCCGCTGCGGGGCTTCGTTTATGTGAGCAGCCGGTCGATTTTGCCCCCGATGCTGTGACCGAGCGCGTTGAAGCTGCCGGTTTCGAACATCTCGGTTGCGGCGTCGTACATGACCCGATGGGCAATCCGTGCGAGCGATGACCCCAGAGAAATGCGGGCGACGCCGATTTTGCCGAAATCACTGACCGTTTGCGCCGTGTAGGGCCCCGCGACAAGTGCGTTTACCGGTGCGTTGGTTGCCGACACGATTTTGGCCAAAGCCTCCATATCCGGTGGGATCGGGGCGTAGAGGCAATCGGCGCCCGCGGCTTCGAACCCTTGCAGTCGCGCGATGGCTTCGTCGGTGTCGTATTGTCCGCGCAGGATACCGTCGGCGCGCGCAGTGAGAACGAAGTCATTGGGGAGCGCCTTCGCAGCGGAAGCAGCGGCTTTGATCCGTTCGATGGCGATGTCGCAGTCGTAGGCTGTATTGTCGGGCAGGGCGATATCTTCGATACAGATTCCTGCCAGGCCGATTTCCGCGGCCAAACGCACGGTTTCAGCACAGGTGTCGGGATCGTCACCAAACCCGTTTTCGAAATCGCCTTGAACCGGGACTTTGGCGACAGAGAGGATGTCCGCGGCGTGACTTAGTGCCTCGTCCCGGGTGACCCCGTCGGGTTTGCCCAATGTGAAGGCGTGGGCGGCGGAAGATGTGGCAAGCGCCTTGGCCCCCATGGCCTGCATCATCTTGGCGGTGCCAAGGTCCCAGACATTGGCCAGAATGAACGGATCGCCCTTGACGTGGAGCGCGCGGAAGGTTTCGGCGGGATGGGTCATTTTGGTCTCCTCATTGTTCAGGCGGCGTTGGTTTGGGCGAAGGTGATCAGCTTTTGCAGAGCGCTGGCGTAACGGTCATCGTCGATCGTCATTGCGACCCTGACATGCCCGGCCGCGGCTTGCCCGAAGCTCTCGCCGGGCATGACCGCGATATGTTCCGTGTCGAGCAGCGTGTTGGCGAAATTGATGCCGCTGAGGCCGGTCGCACGGATGTCGAGCATGACGTACATGGCGCCTTGGGCCGGGATGGCCTTGACCATGTTTTGTGCCTTGAGCGCATCCATGGTGATCTGACGTCTGCGGTTGAATGGGGCGGCGATTTCGGCCTCTAACGCTGCGCCTTGCTGCAGGGCGTATTCGGCGGCGTCCTGGATATAGCCGGGCACGCCGTAGGTTGTATGTGTGGCGAGGTTGGCGAGGTGGCTGATTGCCGCTGCCGGCCCGCAGATCCAGCCGATCCGGCTGCCGGTCATGGCGTGGCTTTTGGACATGGAGCCGATGACGAGCGTGCGGTTGGCCATATCGGGAAGTTGGCGCGGGCTGATATGGGTGCCGTCCCAGATTTGGGTGTCGTAGACCTCGTCAGAGATGAGCCAAAGATTGTGGGTACGGCAGATACCCGAAATCTGTTCGAGAATGTGCTGATTGTAGATAAATCCGGTTGGATTATTTGGTGTGTTGATGAGGAGGGACTTTGCTGCGGGTGCAGCTTTGGCCAAGACATCCATATTCGGCACGAAATTTTGCGCCGGATCAGTGACGATGGCCCGCGGCATCGCGCCCGCCCCGCGGATCGTGCCGGGATAGGTGGCGTAGTAGGGATCGATATAAAGCGCAGTGTCGCCCGGATCGCAGGCGGCAATGTGCGCCGCGAAGAGGGCAGCTTGACCGCCAGGAGTGATCAGAATGTTGTCGGCGGTTGTGGGCACGCCGGTTCGCGCGGCGATCCGATCAGCGACGGTTTTCCGCAGCGATAGCGTGCCGGGGACGGCGGCGTAGCCTGTATGCCCGCCCAGTGCGGCCTGATGCATATTCTTGAGGATATCGGGGGCGGTGCGGATATCATGTTCGCCGATGGTCAGTTCGGCGACTTGCGTCCCCGCCGCGATCATCCGTCGGGCCTTGTAGAACACATCCCAACCGTCTGACCCACCGCCGGTGATGTTCGTTATGCGTGTCGAAAGGTTCATGCGCAGATGGAGCGCGTGCAGATAGGCGAAGTCAACCCGGCAGTTGCTTGAGGTTCCGGGGGCCGGGGCCTTCGGTCGCTTTGACGTCTTTGGGGTTATAGAGCGCGCAGGATTTGAGACTGAGGCAGCCGCAGCCGATGCAGCCGTCGAGTTTGTCACGCAGTTCTTCCAGTGCCGCGATTCGCTGGTCGATTTCTTTGCGGAAACCTTTGCTGATCCGGGTCCAGTCGGCCTTGGTCGGGGCTTTGTGATCGGGCAGGGCGTGCAGGTGTTCGGCGATGTCAGAGAGTGGGAAGCCTAGCTTTTGCGCCGCCATCACAAAGGACAATCGCCGGATGTCCGCCCGCCCGTAGCGCCTGTGTCCGCCCTTGTTGCGTAAGGGTTTGACGATGCCATGCGTTTCGTAGAACCGGATCGCCGACACGGCGAGGCCGGTGCGATAGGCCAGGTCTCCGATCGCTAGTCCCTGGGTCATGAAAATAATCCTTGATCTCAAGTTAACTTGAGAAATTAGAACAGGTTTGCGTTTTGAAAGAAAGAGGAGAAAGCGATGCGACAGAAGCCAACACAGCGTTACTGTGCTGACCCTCAAGCCCTTGCCGCGATGAAACGTGATGGCATGGGCTGGGGGCATGATCTGGAATGCGGATGCTTTGAGGCGCCTGCAACGCCGCGCCGACCCTCTGTCGTTAAGCGCGTGAATGACTGGTTTCGGAAAGGAATTTGAACCATGGCACAGTTGGAACATGTGAATATCACTGTATCAGACCCCAAGAAGACCGCCGCGATGCTGGCGGAGTTGTTTGGGTGGAAAACCCGTTGGGAAGGGTCGGCCATGGATGGCGCGGGCTATACGGTGCATGTGGGCAGCGATGACAGCTATGTCGCTGTTTATTCGGGGTCCAATCCTGAACAGACCGTGCCGAAAGGCGATGCCAGCTACATGACCCGTGGCGGCATGAACCATATCGGTGTGGTCGTGGATGATCTGGACGGGACCGAAGAAAAGGTGCTGGCGATGGGCTATCAGCCGCATTCCCACGGCGATTACGAACCCGGTCGCCGGTTCTATTTTCATGATCACGATGGGGTCGAGTTCGAGGTGGTCAGCTACCGCTGATCTCGGCCTGCGCCTTTTTGGTCAGCCCTTTGAAGATGAGGTCGTAAGAGGTCTGGATGCGATGCCGCATCTCGTCCTCTGCGGCGTCGAACGGAACCAGGACCCAGCTTTTGTGGAAATAGGGCGCCTTGGTCGCCGCGCCTGCGTCGATCAGCATTTGCGCGGTGTCGACGCTGTCGGTTTTGGCGGCGAAGCCGTCGATCCGTTCACCGAAACAGACGAACATCTTCCCGCCGACTTTCCAGCTGTCAAGCTCGGTCGTAGGGTCGGAGGCCACGGCACTGGGCATTTCGCTGCAGATTTGGTTGACCATTTCGCGTGACATGTGGTCAGGATGCCGCAGGCGACGGGGGCTGACAATGGCGAAATGGGTGGCGTTTCTGCGCGGAATCAATGTGGGCGGGCATCGCAAGGTGCCGATGATGGATTTGCGTCGCATCGTGGCCGAGCGGTTGTCGGGCCAAGATGTCTGCACCTATATCGCGTCGGGCAATGTGGTTTTCGAGGCCGAAGGGCGCGCGGACGACATTGCAAAGATGCTTCAGTCAGGGATGGCTGAAGTGTTTGGTTTTGTTGTGCCCGTTCTGGTACTGAATGATAAGATGATGCGCGGGGTGCTCGACAGCTGTCCATTTCCGCGTGATGCCGGAAAGGCCGTGCATGCGTATTTATGCCATGGCCCGCCTCAGCTTGATCAAGCGGGTGTCGATGCCATGCGCGCGCCAAACGAGCAAGTGGCCGTTAATGGCCAAACCGTCTGGCTTTACGCGCCTGATGGTATTGGCCGTTCAAAACTGGCCGCCAAGATGGAGCGCCTGCTGGGTGTAGAAGCCACGGCACGGAACCTGAATACTGTCGCGAAGATGGTGGAAATGTCGAACAGCTAGAGGTTTTGCATGCCGATGTTGTCCCGCATCGTCGTCATGCCGCCCGACCATGTGGTCGGGCGTTGATTTCACCTCACTTGGCACGATGTACCAAACGCTATGGTTTGATGCGTTGGCTAACCTCGGCAGCCGCGCTCTTGACGTGCTTGCTGGATCGCGATGCGTTCTCCGCGGAGCCTTGCAATGGCCTCGTCATCTTCGCTTAGCGCAGTTGAGAAGACAGGTAACATGCCAAGGGTCGCGACAGTGTCCAACATCACAAGGCCGCGTTGATTATCAACGGCGTCTGCTAGTTCGGTTTCGATCTCTACTGCGCGCACCTGCATCTCGTTGCATGAATAGAGGTCGAAGTTTGAACTGGATACACTGTCTGCTTCAATACCGCCCGGTGTTCGAGCGCAGGCCGAAAGAAGAAGAGCAGAGATGAGGATTAGTCGTGTCATTGGTGTTTCCGTTTGTTTGATTTCTTCTGCGTAGTGCGATGGCTGATATTCATCAGGGATGATGGATCGGTTTTGTTGGTGTCTATGCAACGCAACCACGTTCCTTGAAGGCCTGCCGGATGGCGATTTGTTCGCCCCGTAGTGTCGCAATGTCTTCGTCGGTGTCGCTGAGTGCGTTTGAAACACCGCTTAGAGCACCAAGCATGATGAGATTTTCAAACTGCGCACCGCCGTTCTGGCTGTCTTCGGCCTTTGCCAAGTCTTCGTTTATCATCCGGCTGCGGCTTTTCATCTGTGAGCATGACAATGCGTCGTAAGTTGAAGAAGAAACATTGGCTGTTCCGATATCGTCCGCTGTCTTTGCGCAGGCTGAAAGCAGCAACGCGGATATGAGCATTGGTATTCTCATGTTAGGTTCTCGTTCATCTGTTGAATCTTGCGGTTTTTTGCGCTTGGTCATAGCTCCGAAAACGCTGTTTTAATGTATACCTCAAAGGGTATTGTTGTTTTATACGTAGAAATACGTCAATTTTGTGATGCGCTAGCCGAGCGTGCGATCACGCAGATATTCAAGAGGTCGTTTTCTCTTGATCGTCTCATGTTCTCATGCTTATTACCAAGATTATGAAGAGCATCTGCATCATTCCGTGCTGCATTATTATCTGCTGACATCTGTCGCGGGTTGCTCTTTCACGTTTTCCATCTGACCTGAAGTTGTTAAGCCCGCGGCGCAACCCCATGCGCGTGAGGCATCATGACGACCATCCGGCTGACCAATACCAAGACCCGCAGGCGCGAGGAATTCGTGCCGCTCGATCCACAGAACGTGCGCATGTATCTCTGCGGGCCGACGGTTTACGATCGCGCGCATCTGGGTAATTCGCGCAATGTGCTGCTTTTTGACGTGTTGTTTCGGTTGCTGCGGCATCTCTATGGCGACGATCACATCACTTATGTCCGCAACTTCACCGACGTGGATGACAAGATCAACGCACGGGCTGCCGAGAGCGGCCGGGAGATCGGTGACATTACCGCTGAGACGACGCGGTGGTATCATCAGGATATGGACGCATTGGGTGCCTTGCGCCCGACGCACGAGCCGCGTGCGACGCAATACATGGCGCAGATGATCGCGATGATTGGCGATTTGGTCGAGAAGGGCCATGCCTATGCTGCCGACGGCCATGTTCTGTTCGCTGTCGAAAGCTATGCCGATTACGGCAAGCTGTCGGGCCGGTCGATCGACGACATGATCGCCGGTGCGCGGGTCGAGGTGGCACCCTATAAACGAAATCCGATGGATTTCGTGTTGTGGAAGCCCTCGGGCGACGGTCTGCCGGGGTGGGACAGCCCATGGGGGTATGGCCGCCCGGGCTGGCATATCGAATGCTCGGCCATGGCGCATGATCTGCTGGGCGAGACGTTTGATATTCATGGCGGCGGAAACGACCTGATGTTCCCGCATCATGAAAACGAGATCGCGCAGTCGGCTTGCGCGCATCCGTCGGGTGAGTTCGCGCGCTACTGGATCCATAATGAGATGCTGATGGTCGAGGGCAAGAAGATGTCCAAGTCCCTGGGTAACTTCTTTACCGTCCGCGATCTGCTTGATCAGGGCGTCCCGGGCGAGGTGATCCGCTTTGTCATGCTGGGCACCCATTACGGCAAGACGATGGACTGGACCGAAAAGCGGCGGGAGGAAGCCGAAGCGACGTTGCGCCGGTGGTACGGCATCCTGCACGGGCACGGCTTTGGGTCTGATCTGGTGGCGGCATTGCGCGCAGAGGGCAAATGGGAACCGGATGCGGAGTTCATCGGTGTTCTGGCCAACGATCTGAACACGCCGGGTGCCATGGCGCGCCTTCACGTGTTGGCAAAGGGCAGGACGCCTGCCGCCTTGGCAGGTTTCGCACATGGAATGGAAATGCTGGGTTTGATCAATGACTGGGCCGCAATCCCCATGTTCGACGGGGGAGAGGCCGGACCTGACGTGACGCCAGCCGTGGCCGCGCAGGTCGATGGATTGCTGGCTGCGCGGGCCGAAGCACGGGCTGCCAAGGATTGGACCCGGGCTGATGCGCTGCGGGACGTTTTGAACGCGGCGGGGGTGCAGGTCACCGATGTCGGTGGGCAGGCGACATGGGTGCCGGGGCCGGATTTCGATGCGGCCAAGTTGGGGGATGTGTGATGAAGAGTTTTCGTGACGAAAACTCTTGCGGGTGCAAAAATTTTGAAAAATTTTTGTGGGAGTTGGGATGTTGAGGGAACGTCTTTATCTCTTTGACACCACGCTGCGGGATGGCGCCCAGACGCAAGGTGTGCAGTTTTCCGCGGATGAAAAGCATCAGATCGCGGCTGTGCTGGATGAGCTGGGTGTCGACTATATCGAGGGGGGCTGGCCGGGGGCGAACCCGACCGATACGGTCTTTTTCGCGCAGCCCCCAAAGACAAAGGCGACGTTCACGGCGTTCGGGATGACCAAACGCAGCGGACGTTCGGCGGAGAATGACGACGTATTGGCGGCGGTCATGAATGCCGGAACGCCAGCGGTTTGTCTTGTTGGCAAGGCGCATGATTATCACATCACCAAGGCGCTTGGCACGTCGTTGGAAGACAATACCGCGAACCTGCGCGCGAGCTTTGCCCATATCAAGGCGGCGGGTCGCGAGGGGCTGTTCGATGCCGAGCATTTTTTCGACGGCTACAAGGCCAATCCGGATTATGCGCTGGAAGCCGTGCATGCCGCGTATGATGCGGGCGCCCGCTGGATCGTGCTGTGTGACACCAATGGCGGAACGTTGCCACACGATATCTTTGATATCGTGAAAGCCGTTATCGCCAGCGGTCTTCCGGGCGGTCATCTGGCGATCCATACACATAACGATACCGAGAATGCCGTGGCGGGGTCTCTGGCCGCCGTGATGGCGGGGTGTCGGCAGATCCAGGGCACGTTGAACGGGCTTGGCGAACGTTGTGGCAACGCCAATCTGACAACGCTGATCCCGACGCTTTTGCTTAAGGAACCTTATGCCAGCATGTTCGAAACAGGCGTCTCGCAGGATGCCTTGCGCGGGCTGCGCAAGGCGTCGCGCCTGCTTGACGATGTCTTGAACCGGGTTCCGGCGAAGCAGGCGCCTTACGTGGGCGCATCGGCCTTTGCCCATAAATCGGGCCTGCATGCGAGTGCCATTGCCAAGGATCCCGGCCTTTACGAGCATGTCGATCCGGCATCGGTGGGCAATACCCGCGTTGTGCCCATGTCCAATCAGGCCGGCCAATCCAACCTGCGGGCGCGGTTGGCGGATATGGGGATCGAAGTGGACGCCGGGAATCCGGCTTTGCCAAGGATCGTCGAGCGGATCAAGGAACGGGAGGCGCAGGGATTCACCTATGACGGCGCGCAGGCGAGTTTCGAAATCCTGGCGCGTGAGGAACTGGGGATTCTGCCGAATTTCTTTGAGGTCAAACGCTATCGCGTGACCATCGAGCGGCGCAAGGACAAGCGCAACAGGATGGTGTCGATTTCCGAAGCCGTCGTCGTCACCAAGGTGGGTGGTCAGAAGTTTCTGAACGTGTCCGAAAGCCAGGGCCCGGACGGGTCCGATCAGGGGCCGGTGAATGCGCTGGCCCGCGCATTGGTGAAGGACCTTGGCCCGTATCAGCGTCTGATCGAAGATATGAAACTGGTCGATTTCAAGGTCCGCATCACCAATGGCGGGACTGAGGCGGTGACGCGCGTCATCATCGATAGCGAGGACGGGCAGGGCCGTCGCTGGTCGACCGTCGGGGTCAGCGCCAACATCGTGGATGCGTCATTCGATGCTTTGGTCGACGCGATCAACTGGAAACTGATCCGTGATGGGGCGACCGGATAACTTGAGTATTTTTGGCGAGATGATGAGGTCATGAGCGTTCACGCCTGTGCCGCCCTTGTCGAAAAGGCCGATCCGGAGCGGTTTCGTGCGGCTATGGCGGCCCCTGTCGCTGCGCGTCGTGTGCTGTTTCCGCTTTATGCGTTCAATGTGGAGGTCGCCCGCGCCCCGTGGGTGACCGAAGAGCCGATGATCGCCGAGATGCGCCTGCAATGGTGGCGCGATGCGTTGGAGGAGATCGCGGCGGGTGGTTCGGTGCGCAAGCATGAGGTCGTGGATGCGTTGGCGGATGTTCTGGACGCTGAGGGGGCCAGTTGTCTGGATGCTTTGGTCGCTGCTCGCCGCTGGGACGTCTACACGGATCCGTTCGAGGATCAGGCGCATTTTGACGAATACATCGATGCGACATCCGCCCATCTGATGTGGACTGCGGCGCGGTTGCTGGGTGATGCCGAAGAGAAGGTCGTGCGCAAATTCGCCTTTGCCGTTGGTGTGGCGAACCTGTTTCGGGCCGTTCCGGCGTTGGAGGCGCGCGGGCGTAAGCCGTTGGTCGATGGTACCGTCGGAGGGGTCTATGCACTTGCGAAAAAGGCCGTTGCCGGTCGCAGCTATGCTGGCAAGGCCCGTCGTGCCGTATCGCGTGCCGCAGCACCGGCGCTGTTGTCGGGGTACATGGCCAGTCCGGTCTTGGCTCGGGTCTATCGTGACCCGCGTGCCGTTGCCCGTGCCGATTTGGAGTTCAATCCGCTGCGCGCCCGTTTGCGTCTTGCCCGCGTCGCGACCTTCGGGTGGTGGCGATAGTCAGGTCCGCGATGGGTTCGTTTTCGGTTGTCGCGTCAGCCAGATCAGCGCGGCACCGGCAAGGACGAGGAACGGCACCATGGCGAGGTTCACCGCGTTCCAGCCTTCGACGGCAGAGCCGCCCGAACAATTCATCAATCCGCCCGAGGCGAGGGAAGCGATCGTGACCATGCCGAAGACGATCATATCGTTCATGCCCTGGACCACGCCCCGCTCTTCGGGCCGGTGCGCACCGGCGAGCATCGTCGTGGCCCCGATGAACCCGAAATTCCAGCCCAAGCCCAAAAGGATCAGGGCGGCGTAGAAGTTTGTCAGTTCCACTCCTGCCAGCGCCACGATCCCGGCGAGCGCAAGCAGCACGAGCCCGACGGATACGATCCGTTCGACCCCGAACCGTGCGATAAGGTGCCCTGTGAAAAAGGACGGCGCGAACATGGCCAGCACATGGGCCGAGACGATGTCATTGGCGTTGTTCGTCGTGAATCCGCAGCCGACGACGGCAAGCGGTGTCGATGTCATCACCAGCGTCATCAGGGAGTAGGAAACCATGCCTACGATGATCGCGACCGCGATCCGGGGATCGCGGAGGAGTTCTTTGCGCGTCCGCCCCTTGATCGATTTCATCTCGGGCGTGGATCTGGAGCCTTTCGGTAGATCCAGAAAGAAGAACAACAGCATTCCGACGATGTTCAATGCAGCCACCGCCTGATAGGTGCCGAGAAATGGAACAACCTGTGCGTCTTGTACCAGCTTGTTGAGTTGTGGACCGATGATCGCCGCAAGGAGACCTCCGGCCAGGACATAGGAAATCGCTTTTGGCCGGAACACATCCGACGCCGTGTCGGTGGCGGCGAAACGGTAAAAACCCTGCGCCGACATATAAATGCCTGTTAGGTAAGACCCGGCCAATAAAAGCGAAAACGAACCGCTCTTGAGCGCCTCGGCGGCGACCAATGCGCCCGCAGCCCCGGCGAAGGCCCCCAGGAAAAACCCGAACCGTCGCCCGTTGCGCTGCATCAGCGGGCTGAGCCAGGGTGCCGTCGTCATTGAACCGAACAACATGAACGAGATCGGCAGCGTGGCGAGGCAGGGATTTGAGGCCAGTTGACCGCCTGCCAGCCCGCCGATGACCATGATCATCGGCATCTGCGCGCCAAGGATCGCCTGTGCAAGCACCAGAACGGTCACGTTGCGTTTCGCGCGGGTGTCATCGGTGATCGTCATATCGCTATCGGTACGCTTGTGTGTGGGCAGAGGCAACTAGGCGCGGTCGATGATATGCGCGAATGAGCCCGCGACATTGTTCTGGATCAAACCGGCAGGTGGCAGTGTGGTGCCCTCGGCATCTTCGACGGTGAAGAGTGGTGTCCCTTCGGCGCGGAGTGTGGTGGCGTAGTGGAATTCATGCGCTGTCCAGCGACCGGGAAACGGGCCAACGGTTGCATGTAGCGACCGATAGCCCAGATGCAGCCTGCGATTGGCGAAGGATGTGTCGAGCGGTAACAGCCCCGCCATCTGGTGCGTGGCGCCATCCGCGTCGGTGAGCGTTTGTCCAAGTGTCATGTAGCCGCCGCATTCGCCGTATATCCGGGCATCGCTGTTGCGCAGGCTGTTAAGGAAAACTGTATTGGCGGCCAACCGCCCGGCATGCAGTTCGGGATAGCCGCCGGGAAGGTAGATCAGATCGGCGCGGGGTGCGGGGTCGTTGTTCAGCGGCGAAAAGAATGCCAGAGCCGCACCGCCTGCGCGCCAGTCATTCAGGATATGCGGATAGGTAAAGGCGTAAGCCTCGTCCTGCGCGATGGCGATGCTCTGCGCGGGTGGTTCAAGCCGCCTGCCTTTGTGCGATGGCAGTGGTTTCGCCAATTTCATGAGTGCATCGATGTCGAGAGCGGTGCCGATAAGATCAGCCGCATCATCGAGGTATGTTTCAAGATCCGGTCGCTCCTGCGCTTGGATCAGACCCAGATGCCGGGACGGTTGTGTGAGGTTGATCCGCCGCGGGACGGCGCCGAAAACCGGGATATCACCAAGGGCATGGCGCAGCATCGTTTCGTGCCGGGGGGAGCCAACATTGTTGAGGATGATCCCGGCGATCGCGACGTTTGGGTCATGTGCGATGAACCCTTTGGCGATGGCT
This sequence comes from Yoonia sp. 2307UL14-13, assembly GCF_037572755.1. NCBI lineage: Bacteria > Pseudomonadati > Pseudomonadota > Alphaproteobacteria > Rhodobacterales > Paracoccaceae > Yoonia > Yoonia sp. 2307UL14-13. Next base: position 489,033 of record NZ_JBBIFZ010000001.1, read on the forward strand.
GCAACGGACCCGGCCATCTTTGCCGCATCGATGATCAGGATGACCGGCAGGTTCAGAATGCGGGCGAGGTCTGCGGTGGCCCCTTTGCCGTCTGGCGGGGCGCCATCGAAAAGGCCCATCGCCCCTTCGATGATCAACGGTGTGTCGCCAGCGGCAAGGGCCACGATCCGGTCGGGTGCCATCGCCCAGGCGTCGAGGTTCAGGCACGGTTGCCCGCAAGCGGCCTCGTGAAAGCGCGGGTCGATGTAGTCGGGGCCGGATTTGGCGGCGCGGATCGGGATGATCCGGCTGATGGCGCGCAGGAGACCGAGCGTGATGGTCGTTTTGCCGCTGCCGGAGGCGGGGGCGGCGATGATGAAGCTCATTATGCCGATTCTGCAGGGCGGCCTCGGCCCAATGGGTCGAGGTTGCGGGGCGGTTGACCCGCGGACATGCCCTGCCAGTCGAGGACGTGGCGCATCAGGACGGACTGGCCGACGCAGATGATGGCGGGCGGTTCGAGTTGTGCTTTGTCGATGTCATCGACGATGGTGCCGAGCGTCGTTTCAAGGACCGTTTGGTCGTCCGTGGTCGCTGTCGTGACGACGGCGACCGGTTCGCTGGCGGGCCGTCCGGCGTTCAGCAGGTGACCGGCGATCTGGGCGATATGCTTCATCCCCATGTAAATGACGATGACCTGCGAGCCTTTGGAAATGCTGGCCCAATCGAGCGACCCGGGCGTTTGGCCGGACTGATCATGCCCGGTCACGAAGGTCACAGATTGGTTCACGTCCCGATGTGTGACGGGGATGCCCGCATAGGCGAGTCCGCCGATCCCGGCGCTGATGCCGGGGATGATCCGGATGGGGATGCCGTGTTGCACAAGCGTCTGTGCCTCTTCCCCGCCGCGACCAAAGACGAAGGGGTCACCCCCTTTCAATCGCAGGACACGCTTGCCCGCGCGGGCCAGATCGACCAGCCGGAGCGAGATGTCCCGTTGTTTGGCGGATGGTTTGCCGCCGCGTTTGCCCGCGTAGATGTGTTCGGCCTGCGGCGCCCATTGCAGGATGTCTTCCTGCACCAGCGCATCATAAATCACCACATCCGCCTGCCGCAGCGCATTGACCGCGTGCAGGGTGAGCAGCCCCGGATCACCTGGACCAGCGCCGCAAAGCCAGACCCAGCCGGGCTTTAGCGTGGGCCATGCATGATCGGGAAGGGTGATCTGTTCCATGACGCCTTTATGACGCCGATTGCGGATGCATGGAAGCCGCCAAACGACGCCCGATTGCGCAATGACGGCAGGTCCCTATAGTCCGCCTGATGACACGGAAACCGAACACGGATTTGCGCCGGGGCTGGACCACAGGGGCCTGTGCCACCGCCGCGACGAAGGCTGCGCTGATGCGCCTGTGGAGCGGTGCATTTCCGGCTGATGTCGGGATCGTGTTGCCCAAAGGTGAGACGCCTGTATTCCCGCTTGCGCTGGCCGAGGTAGGTGAAGGTTGGGCGCGTGTGGGTATTACGAAAGATGCTGGCGATGATCCTGACGTGACGCATGGCGCGTTGATCGTCGTCACGGTGTCGGCGTCGCATGGTGGGGTGCTGTTTCGGGGGGGAGAGGGAGTTGGTACGGTGACCAAGCCCGGTCTGCCGATCGCGGTGGGTGAGCCGTCGATCAACCCGGTGCCGCGCGAGATGATGACTGGTGTCGTGATCGAGATGGCGGCGCAGTTCGGGCAAGCGCCGGACGTGGTGATCAAGGTGTCCGTGCCCGGCGGTGCGGAGCTTGCGAAAAAGACGTGGAATCCCCGCTTGGGGATCAAAGACGGCATTTCGATCCTTGGCACGACCGGTGTCGTGCGTCCGTTTTCTTGTGCGGCCTGGATCGCGTCCATCCATCGCGGGATCGATGTCGCGCGCGCCGATGGTCTGAGCCATATGGCGGGGTGTACGGGTGCGACGTCGGAGAGGACCGTGCAGGGCCTCTACGGCCTTCCGGATCATGCCATGCTGGACATGGGTGATTTTGTCGGGGGCATGTTGAAGTACCTGCGCAGGCATCCGGTGGAACGGCTGACCATCGGCGGCGGGATCGGGAAGATGACGAAGCTGGCGCAGGGGGCGTCGGATTTGCATTCGGCGCGGAGCCAGGTGGATTTTGCGGCGCTTGCCGCCTGCATGGCAGAGCCGCGATTGGCCTATGCGAACACCGCGCTTGAAGCCTATGAGATTGCTGGCCCACCCTTGGCGGCGCGTGTGGCAAAGGATGCGCAGGAAGCAGCGATGCGATTATCAGGCAGTGACGACGTGCAAATTGATACGATTGTCATCGATCGGGCTGGCGCGATCATCGGAAGGGCCGGGCCGTGACGTTGCTGCTGTTGGCGGGGACGGGGGATGCAAAGCGTATTGCCGCGGGTTTGCGCGGTATCGAGGTGGTAGCCTCGCTGGCCGGTGCGACCCGTGATCCCGACGTTTTGCCGATCCCTATGCGTGTGGGCGGCTTTGGCGGCGAGGCGGGTTTTCGCGATTATCTGTCTGATGCCGGGATTTCGGCAGTGCTGGACGCGACCCATCCTTATGCGCACCGGATCACGGCCCGTACTGCGGCCGTCTGTGCCGATTTAGGGCTGCCTTTTCTGCAGTATCTCCGGCCCGGCTGGCTGCCTGAACCCGGCGACAACTGGACCGAGATCGCGCGGGAAGAGGATGCCGCCGCGCTGATCCCGGAAGGTGCGACCGTGTTTCTGGGAACCGGGCGGCAAACGCTGGAGCGGTTTGCCAACCTGCAGGGCAGGCGGGTCATTTGCCGCCGGATCGATCCGCCGCGTGGTCCGTTTCCTTTTGCCGGTGGTGAGTATCTAGTGGGGCGTCCCCCGTTTTCGGTGAAAGATGAGGTCGCGCTGTTCCAGCGGCTTGGGGTCGATTGGCTGGTGGTCAAGAACGCGGGCGGTGCGGCGAGCCGGACAAAGCTGACGGCGGCGCGGCAGCTTGGCATGCCGGTTTTGATGATCGCCCGACCGACCCAAGGCGATTGGTCGATTGTGCAGAGCGTTTCAGAGGCGTTGGATTGGGTGCGCAGCTTATGAAAGAGCGGTTGATCATCGGGGATGATTGCATTGACGAGGGTGCCGCCTGGCTTTGTGCGCAGGAGCCGCGTTTCAGTGAGGTGATGAGGGATCTGCCGCCTTTGCCGCTGCGCCTGAAGCCCGATGGCTTTGCCCAGTTGGTTAGCGCCATCGTCAGTCAACAGGTCAGCGTCGCGTCGGCCTCGGCGATTTGGGGGCGTTTGACCGATGCGGGGATGATCACACCACAGGCGGTGTCCGCTGCATCGGAGCAACGACTGAAGGAACTGGGGTTGAGCCGCCAGAAGGTGCGGTATGCACATGCGTTGGCAAGGGCGGGGATCGACTACGGTGCACTTCGTGAAGCCTCGACAGTGGATGTCGTCAAAACGCTTACCGCCGTGCCGGGGATCGGCACGTGGACGGCAGAGATCTACGCCATGTTCTCGCTGGGCCGCGCGGACGTCTTTGCGCCGGGTGATCTGGCCCTTCAAGAGGCCGCTCGGTTGATTTTCGGTCTACCTGAACGCCCGAAGGAACGCGCCCTGCGCGAGATGGCAGCGGCGTGGGCGCCGTGGCGGTCGGTTGCAGCGCGGATCATGTGGGCCTACTACGCCTATGACAAACAACGGGAAGGTATCCGATGACACGCGCGCTCGAGGCACAAAGACGGAAACCGGTATCCGGCGAGACACGATCATGTGTGGTGTTTCTGCATGGTTACGGGGCCAATGCGGCGGACCTGATGGGTTTGGCCGATCCGTTGGCCGAGCATCTGCCCGACACATTGTTCATCGCACCCGATGCGCCAGAGGCCTGTGCAGGGGCGCCGATGGGCTTTCAATGGTTTCCGATCCCATGGATCGACGGATCGTCCGAAGAAGAATCGCGTGCCGGGATGGCCCGGGCCGTCGCTGATCTGGATGCGTTTCTGGACGGGGTGATGGTGGATGAAGACCTGCTGCCCGAACAGGTGATGGTGCTTGGCTTTTCGCAGGGTACGATGATGGCCCTGCATGTGCTGCCCCGGCGCGAGGACCCTGTGGCGGGAATCGTCGCGTTTTCGGGGCGGCTGCTGGACCCGGAATTGCTGAGCGATGAGGTGGTGAGCCGCCCGCCCGTTCTATTGGTCCACGGGGATCAGGATGACGTGGTACCACCACAATCGCTGCCACAGGCCGCCGAGGCACTGCAAGAGGCAGGCTGGAAAGAGGTCTATGCGCATATCATGAAGGGCACTGGCCATGGGATCGCGCCGGATGGCCTGTCGGTCGCCTTGGCATTCATGCGGGACCGGCTCGGGTTGGGATAAACCCATCATACACGTACAGGTTGTTAAGCCTTTGGTTACCAAAGGTGTGGCATAGAACAGGCGTCACGTCCTGTTGCCGGTGCTTTTGATGTCAGTGTCCCCACATGTTCCTCGCCCTTTTTCTGTTCACAGTTTTCTGTGGCGGGCATCATTTTCGGCAGCGGCATTGATCACTTCTGGACTGGCCTGGTGGGTCAGTCAGATACTTCCTTTCCAGTCATGGATATGGGGCGCCGGGGTTCTTTCATCTGGCGGTTTGCTATGGCTTTTGATGCAGCAAAAGGCGGAAAGCCGCAGACTGGCAAGGGTCGCTGCCTGCGATCCTGTCACGGCGATTGCTCATCGTCAGGCATTTTCGGGTAATGTCGAAAATGTTCTGTCACAAAGCGGCGCATTCATTCTTTTGGATATCGATGACTTTCGCCGGGTCAACGACCGCTATGGCCGGGATGTTGGTGACCTTTGCCTGCGTGCCTTGGCGCAAAGGTTGCGGGAACTGACACGGACCACTGACGTGATCGGGCGTTTGGACGGGCCGTCATTCGCCGTTCATTTGCCCGGCGCCATGATGCAGCATGCTGGCGATATCGCGCAGCGTTTGTCCGATGGTCTGCTGATCATGATCGACGGTCGGCCGCTGCGGTTGACGATTTCGGCCGGTGTGGTTTTCGCGGATGGGCACACATCGCTGGATCAGCTGATCTTTACCGCGGAACGGGCGTTGGATCGGGCCAAGCTGCAGGGGCGCGCACGGGTCGAGATGGATGTGACGCCTTTCGCGGCATAGTCTGCGTTTCTTCGGCGCTGGATTGGCAGGGCAAAGCCTATCTGAACCCCCCGATGGTACAGCCGCGCTGCGTCCGCGAAAAACGTGCTGGTTTGCGGAAAATATCTATCCACAATCTGCCGCACATTGTGGGGGTTGTCACATTTCTGACGCGATATATAGTCCACATCAAACACAAAGCGGGGACGCCGCATTTGCAAAGTTCTCGCCCAAGTGATGTGCAGGATGAGAGCTATGACGCAGACAGAGTTTAGGACAGATTTCGTGCGGGAATCCGGTGCGTTGAAGCATTTTCCGGCGCTGGTTCTGAACGCGGATTACCGGCCTCTTTCTTACTATCCGCTATCGCTGTGGCCCTGGCAGGAGGCCGTCAAGGCATCATGGCTCGATCGGGTGGATATCGTGAGTGAATACGAAGAGGTCGTGCGCAGCCCATCGACCGTCATCCGGATACCATCTGTCGTGGTCCTGAAGGATTATGTGAAACCGCAAAAGCAGGTAGCTTTCACCCGTTTCAACCTGTTCCTGCGGGATGAGTTTTCGTGTCAATACTGCGGCGCAAAGGGCGATTTGACCTTTGACCACGTGGTGCCGCGCGCATCCGGCGGTGTCACCAGTTGGGAAAATGTCGTCGCGGCCTGCAGCCCGTGCAATTTGCGGAAAGGATCGCGATCCTTGCGGCAATGCGGCATGTCATTGCGCCGCCCGCCGCGAAGGCCCGCGTCCGAACAGTTGCACAATGTCGGTCGGAAGTTTCCGCCGAACCATCTGCATGAAAGCTGGGTCGACTTTCTGTATTGGGATGCCGAGCTGGAAGCCTGATGGCATTGTCCTGCTAGACTTGGACAGATGCGCGCGGTAGGAAGGCGGCGTTAGCGCTAACAAGTCAGCGGAGGCAACCCATGGTATCGCGAGTCATTCCGGTCGATACGTTCGATCTGGTCATCTTTGGCGGAACGGGGGACCTGGCCCGTCGCAAGATTTTGCCCGGACTGTTTCGCCGCTTTCTGGCGGGGCAGATGCCGGAAGGGGCGCGTGTTATCGGGGCGGCGCGGTCGGAATTGGACGCGGACGGCTATCGCGGAATGATCGCAGAAGCCATTGCCGAGTTTGGTGGAAAAGAATCAAAAGATAAGAAGGGTTTGGAAGCCTTTCTTGATTGCCTCGATTACGTCGCCATCGATGCGAAGGGCACCGGCGGCTGGGACAAGCTGGCGCAGATCGTCCGGTCTGATGTCGTGCAAGCCTTCTATTTTTCGGTTGCACCCTCTCTGTTCGGCGATCTGGCTGAGCGGTTGCACACCAACGGGATCGCGCGTGAGGATAGCCGGATCGTCGTCGAAAAACCCTTTGGTCGCGACCTCGACAGTGCGCAGGCGCTGAACGCCACCTTGGCCGCCCATTTCGATGAAGGCCAGATCTATCGGATCGACCATTATCTGGGCAAGGAAACGGTGCAAAATCTGATGGCGGTCCGGTTTGGCAACGTCCTGTTCGAGCCGCTGTGGAACAATCATTATGTGGACCATATCCAGATCACGGTGGCGGAAACCGTCGGGGTCGGGGGCCGCGGGGCCTATTACGACAAGTCGGGTGCGATGCGCGACATGGTGCAGAACCACCTGATGCAGCTTTTGTGCCTGATCGCGATGGAGCCACCCAGTCAGTTCGGCGCGGATGCAGTGCGCGACGAAAAGCTGAAGGTGATCAGGGCTTTGCAACCGATTGATTATCATCACATTGTCCGCGGGCAGTATGATAAAGGGCCGGACGGCCCAAGTTACCGCGAAGATGCCGAGAACCCGCGCAGTTTCACAGAAAGTTTCATCGCGATGCGCTGCCACATTGCGAATTGGCGCTGGGCGGGGGTGCCGTTCTACCTGCGCACGGGCAAGCGGATGAAGGCGCGGTCGTCGGAAATTGCCGTTGTTTTCAAGGACCTTGGCCACTCCATCTTTGAAGGGGATGAGGCGCGGCATCGCAATATCCTGTCGATCCGGCTGCAGCCAAATGAAGGGATGGACCTGCAGGTCACGATCAAGGAACCCGGGCCAGGGGGGATGCGCCTGATCGATGTGCCGCTGGACATGACTTTTGCGGAGGCGTTGGGCGAGGATGCGGAAGACGTGACCGACGCTTATGAACGCCTGATCATGGACGTCATCCGCGGCAATCAGACCCTGTTCATGCGCGGGGACGAGGTCGAGGCCGCGTGGGCCTGGACCGATCCGCTGATCGAAGGATGGGAGGCGCGCAATGATGTGCCGAAACTGTACGATGCGGGGTCAGCCGGGCCCGAGGATGCGCTGATGCTGATGCACCGTGACGGCCGCCGTTGGCGCGAGATCAAGGGCTGACGCGGGCGTGCACCGGACGTGCACACAGCGTACACACACTGTACACACACATTGGCACACGGGCTGAATAAGGGGGCGCGCCATGAAGATGTTCGAATATCCCGACGCGGAGATGATGATGATGGATCTGGCTGACAAGCTGGCCAGTGAACTCAAGAACTGCCTTCTGGTGCATGAACATGCATCCTTTGCCGTGCCGGGCGGCACGACACCGGGGCCGATTTTCGACCAACTGTGCGCGGTCGATCTGGACTGGGCGCGTGTGCATGTGATGCTGACAGATGAACGCTGGGTGCCCGAGACATCCGAACGGTCGAATACGCGGCTGCTGCGCGAAAGGCTGTTGATCGAGCGTGCGGCTGAGGCCGTCTATGTCCCGCTTTACGCTGATGCCGAAACGCCCGAGGAAAAGCTGGACGATCTGGCAGCGGCGCTGACGCCGGAACTGCCCATCTCGGTCATGTTGCTGGGGATGGGGACGGATATGCATACGGCCTCGATCTTTCCGGGGGCTGATCAGTTGGACCGCGCTTTGCACGGCGATGATCGGCTGGTAGCGATGCGCGCGCCGGGTGCGCCAGAGCCGCGGATCACGCTTTCGGCAAAGGTTCTGCAACAGGCGATGAGCCGGCATCTGGTGATCGTCGGGGCAGAGAAACGCGCGGCCTTGGAAAAGGCACGGAACTTGCCGCCGGAGGAGGCACCGGTGGCGGCGATCCTGAATGGAACGAACGTGCATTGGGCGGAGCGTTGAGCATGTGGGAAACCTTGCGTGCACATCACGCCCGGGTGAAAGATCGCCGGTTCGAAGCGCTGGTGGATACGGATAGGGCGGCTGATTTCTCGGCCCATACCGGGGACATGTTATTCGATTACGCCAAGACGAATATAGATGCCGAGGGGCGCGCGCTGTTGTTCGACCTGCTCGACCAGACCGGCGTCGCGGCAAAGCGTGACGCGATGTTCGCGGGCGCGCCGATCAATGAAACCGAAGGGCGGGCGGTTTTGCATACGGCCTTACGCAATCTGGATGGCGGACCGGTGATGGTGGATGGGCAGGACGTCATGCCCGACGTGCTGGACACGCTGACACGGATGGAGCGGTTCGCCAGTGATGTGCGTGAAGGTGACTTTACGGGGCAGGGCGGTAAGATCACCGATGTCGTCAATATTGGGATCGGCGGTTCCGATCTTGGCCCGGCCATGGCTGTGAAAGCCTTGGCCCCTTACCATGACGGCCCGCGCTGTCATTTCGTCAGCAATGTCGATCCGGCGGATATCGCAGATGTGCTGCGCCGATGCGATCCGACGACGACGTTGGTGATCGTCGCCTCAAAGACGTTCACCACGATCGAGACCATGACCAATGCCCGCACCGCGCAGGCGTGGATGGGCGAGACCGTCACCGACACCGGCGCGCAATTCGCGGCCCTGTCCACGGCCGAAGACAAAACCGCCGATTTCGGGATCGACCCGTCGCGTGTCTTCGGGTTCGAAGATTGGGTCGGCGGACGTTATTCGATGTGGGGGCCGATCGGGCTGTCGCTGATGATCGCTATTGGCCCGCAAGCCTTCCGTGCCTTTCTGCGCGGCGGGCAGGCGATGGACCAGCATTTCAAGGCTGCCAAGTGGCAGGAAAATCTGCCTGTGCTGTTGGCCATAGTGGGTATCTGGCACAATCAGATTTGTGGTTATGCGACCCGGGCGGTTTTGCCTTATGACAACCTTCTCAGTCGCTTACCGGCCTATCTTCAACAGCTTGAGATGGAAAGCAACGGCAAAGGCGTCAGCATGGACGGCGCTGATCTGGATGTCCATTCCGGTCCTGTCGTCTGGGGCGAGCCGGGGACGAACGGGCAGCATGCATTCTATCAGTTGATCCATCAGGGGACCCGCGTCATCCCCTGCGAATTTCTTGTCGCGGCGCGTGGACACCAGGACGATTTGCATCATCAGCATCAGTTGCTGGTCGCAAATTGTCTGGCTCAGTCGGAGGCGCTGATGCGTGGGCGGACATTGGAGGAGGCGCGGGCGAAAATAGCGGATAAGTTCACAGGTGATGAGTTGGAACGCCAAGCGCGCCATCGTGTGTTCGAAGGTAATCGGCCATCGGTGACGATCGCCTATCCGCAGTTGGATCCGTTCACGTTGGGCCGGATCATTGCGCTGTACGAACACCGGGTCTTTGTCGCGGGCGTGGTGCTGGGCATCAACTCTTACGACCAGTGGGGTGTGGAATTGGGCAAGGAATTGGCCACGGCCCTGCAGCCTATCGTAGAGGGGCGTGAAACGACGGATGGCAAGGATGGCTCAACTGCCGCACTTGTCGAGTTCCTGAAACGAAACGGGGTGTAAGCTGCGGATTTCGCTGCCATAAGGGGTGGACCGAAACGGAGTTTGATCATGCTGGCCCAATATGCCCCTTTTGTCATGACGGCGATCCTTGTGGTCGCGGTTTTTATTGAGCTGCGCACGGGCAAGATACCAAATTGGCTGACATTGGCGCCGTTTGTTCTGTTCATCGCCGTTGCGGCGACCCTGCCGGATCGCAGTGTGCTGCTCTGGCAGCTGGGCTTTGCGGCGGCTGTTTTTGCCGGGGGGCTGATGTTGTTCGCCTTTGCAGGTTTCGGGGCCGGGGCGGTGAAGCTGATGAGTGGGCTGGCGCTGTTTATACCGTTGACTAAGGTCATCTGGGCGATCGGATTGTTCGTTGGTTTGCTGTTTGTGGTCGCGATTGTGCTGGCCCAATTCCGCAGGCACCCGAAAGAGGATAGTGACTGGCACGTTCTGCGGACCAAATCACTGCCGATCAGCCTGCCCTTGGCCATCATGGGCGCGATGGTGTTTTTCGTCGTCTAGGCTGGAGCGGGTAACGGGAATCGAACCCGTAACTTAAGCTTGGGAAGCTCGCGTGATACCTTTTCACCATACCCGCGCTGGCAGGTCCGATAGTCCTGTCCCGGGAAAAGGTCAATATGCCAACGGCAAAGGGCCGCCCCGAAAGGCGGCCCCGCATGTCGATACGAACGTTTAGCTGTCTGGTGTCAGCACATTGTCGATCACGTGGATCACACCGTTCGATGCCATGATGTTGGCTTCGATGATGCTGGCCTCTGGCTCATTATCGCTGGGCGATGTGGCATAGGCCGACACGTAGAATGCGTCGCCGATTTTCTCGACCGCGATGTCGGACTGGACCAGTGAGTCCATCATGACCTTACCGTCCATGACTTCGACGTCCAGTTCACCGATTTCAGCAACGTCGCTACCGATTGCTGCCAGGTCAATGTCTTCAGATGTGACGACACCCGGGACGACGTGCGCTTTCAGCAATTCTTCCAGCTGGCCGATATTTTCCGGCTTCAGCAGCTCTTCTACCGTGCCTTCTGGCAGGGCGGCGAATGCTTCATCTGTTGGTGCGAAAATCGTGAACGGACCTTCGCCCATCAGGTCGTCGGCCAGACCAGCGGCTTCAACGGCTGCCATCAGCGTCGAGAAGTTCTGCACCTTGGCGGCGTTCTCGGTGATGGTCAGTTCATCGCTCAGCAGGTATTCGTTCTTGATGTCTGCATTGGCCAGGCTTGCCCCGGCAATCAATGTTGCACCCACAAGAGCGGTCGTTGTCAAAGTACGCATAATAGTTCCTTTCGTTTGCATGACCCTTTCAGGCCGCTGGGGTGACAACCGGCGCTGATGGAATTCGTTCCGGAGAAAGCCGAGAAATACGCTGATGGGTCATTAAATAATAAAAACAATATTTTAGATGGTATTTTATATCTATCCAGCCATGTTGATCGTCTGTTTTTCACAGCTGATGGACGTTTTTTGGATGTTCAGCCAGCCGTTTCCGCGCGGAAAAGATTGATGTTTGCCGGGATGCGCATGTTGTAGGGCGCGAAAGCCAAGGTGATGCCTTCGATGATCGCGGCCCGGTCAGCGGCGTTACCGTCGAAATGCCGCAGCGCCCGTTCCGCTGGTCCGATTTCGCAGCAGAGTTTGGCCGCGTCTTGGGCACCACCCGTGGGTGTCAGGTGCAGTTCATGCGTTTCAGCTTTGATATTGTGTAGTCGGGACCGCGTCAGCATATCGATGACCCTTGCCTGATCTTCGAGCGCGAAGGGGCCGGGAAGCGTCCGGTCGGTTTTGGACATCTTGCCCAGCCGGTCGGCGGCGACTTTGGCGGGGATCGTGAACCATGGGTTTTCCGGGGCCGGTCCCCAGCAGGCGAAGATCATGCGACTGCCGGGTTTCAGGGCCTGCCCCATGTTTCGGAACGCAACGACGCTGTCGGCGAAGAACATGACGCCGAAGCGCGAGATGAGTGCGTCGTAGTGATGTTGCGCAAAGGCGTGGGTTTGGGCGTCTGCCTTCAGCCACGTCATGTTGGGTGCTTCGCCGAATTGATGGCGGGCATGAGTCAGCAGTGTATCCGAGATATCAACGCCGGTGACGTTTCCCCGCGGGCCGACCTGCGCTGCAGCTTGTACCGTGCTGGTCCCGGCGCCGCAGCCGATGTCGAGGATGTGCTCACCCGGCTGAAGTGCTGCCTGAGACAACACCAGCTTGAGAACGGGCGCCATGAGTTTGTCCATGACCGTTTGGTTCACCACCCATTTCCGCCCTGCCGTCGTGCCCCAGAATTCGGCCTGATCCGTGTTGTCAGCAGGCCGGTCGGTCACGCCCGTCTCCGCCGTCGTCCTTGTCGATCTCCGCCCTGGTTGTGGTTGATGGCTGGGATGTCGACGATGCTGTTGAGGATCGGGAAGGGTTCGACGGCGTTGGGGATGGCCGAGGCGTTGACGAAGTGTTCCTGAAAGCGCGGTTCGATCGCGGTTTCGATCTTGTGGATTTTGTGGACGACATGTTCGATGTCCCGCCGCGCGTCGGTGTTGAGAAGCGCGATCCGTGCGCCGGTGCCTGCCGCATTGCCTGCGCTGGTCACTTTGTCCAGTGGCGCGTCGGGGATCATGCCGAGGATCATCGCGTGTTTAGGGCTGATATGCGCGCCGAACGCACCAGCGAGGACCACACGGTCAACTTTATCGACGCCGAATTTATCCATCAGCAGCCGCGCGCCGGAATAGAGCGCGGCCTTGGCCATCTGGATTTGGCGGATATCGGTGTTGGTGACGGTGATCTTGGGGCCGCCATTGGCGCTGCCATCATAGAGCAGATAGCTATTGGTGCGGCCGTCGGGGAAGCAGTTGGGCGATCCGGTTTGTTCGGCCGACCCGATCAGACCCGGACCGTCGAGAATGCCCACAATGCGCATTTCGGCGATGACTTCGATGATGCCGGACCCGCAGATACCGGTGACCCCGGTTTGCGCAATGGCGGCGTCGAACCCTTCCTCATCGGACCACAACTCGCTGCCGATGACCTGAAAGCGCGGGGTTTTAGTAGCGGGGTCGATCTGGACGTGTTCGATCGCGCCGGGTGCCGCGCGTTGGCCGCTGGAGATTTGCGCGCCCTCGAAAGCCGGGCCGGTGGGGGAAGAGCAGGCGAGGACTTTGTCGCGGTTCCCAAGAATGATCTCGGCGTTCGTACCCACATCCACGACCAGCACGAGGTTTTCGGATTTATCAGGTGCTTCGGAGAGGGCCACGGCCGCGGCATCCGCGCCGACATGGCCTGCGATGCAGGGCAGAAGGTAGACGCGGGCGGCGGGATGCAGGTTCAGGTCGAGTTCAACGGCGCGAAGGGATATCGCCTCGGATGTTGCCAGCGCAAACGGCGCTTGTCCCAGTTCATAGGCATCAATTCCGAGGAACAGGTGATGCATCACCGGGTTGCAGACGAAGACTGCGTCGACGATCAGGTTGCGGTCGATCCCCGCCTCGGCGGCGATCTGGACGAAAAGGGCGTTCATGCCTTCGCGCACCGCCTTGGTCATCTCATCCGAACCGGTGGGGTTCATCATACCATAGCTGACGCGGCTCATCAGGTCCTCGCCGAACCGGATTTGCGGGTTCATGATACCGGAGGAGGCGACAACCTCGCCCGATTGCAGGTTACAGAGATGGGCGGCGATGGTCGTGGAACCAAGGTCCACGGCGAGGCCATAGATCGTGCCATCATAGAAACCCGGCCAGATGTCGATGATGCGCGGGCTGAACACGGCGTCGCCGAGATGCACGGCGACGGTGACCTTCCATTCGCCCTTGCGCAGGGCCTTTTGCATGGATTTGAGCACGCCGAGGTCGGCCTCAAGTTCCGGCAGTTCCCAATCGCGCTTCAGCGCTTTGATGAGCCTTTCAAGATCACCGGACGGATCGTGCATGTCGGGTTCGGCCACCTCGACATAGTAGAGCCGGGTCGAGGGGTTCATGACGATATCCCGCGCCTCGGCCCGTTTGCGCACGACCTGTTTGTGGACCTGGCTTTCGGGGGGCACGTCGATGACGATGTCGGATTGGATCGTGGCCTGACAGCCCAGACGGCGACCGGGTTTCAGGCCGCGTTTCTGGTCGTAACGCTCTTCGACGCTGTTCCAGTCGGACAAGGCGTCGTCGGCGACGGTGAGCCCATGTTTGGAGAATTCACCGTAGGATGGGGTGATCTGACATTTTGAGCAGATGCCGCGCCCGCCGCAGACACTATCAAGGTCAACGCCCAACTTGCGGGCGGCAGTGAGCACGGGGGTGCCCGCCGGGAAATGCCCCCGCTTGCCGGAGGGGGTGAAGATGACAAGGGGATCGTCGGTCATGCGCGCGCCTTTTCGTTCCCCTCAAAACTATCTGCGGTGCGGCGGAAAGGAAGGTTCGTATCCGTCATAATGATTATGCGCAGCGGCACCGATATGGTTTCGTGGCGGTCTGATCCACTAAATCTGGTCCTTTTTGGGGCTTTTGCTGCCCGGCAATCCATGCGATAGGGACGTGCCAACGATACGTGCATGGGGGACCGACAGATGCAGATTCGTGAGGCGCTTACCTTTGATGATGTTTTGCTGGTGCCGGGCGAAAGCAGCGTGCTGCCCTCGACGGCGGATACGCGCACGAAGGTCACCAAATCCATCGCGATGAATATCCCACTGTTGTCCAGTGCCATGGACACGGTGACAGAGGCGCGGATGGCGATTGCCATGGCACAGGCGGGTGGCATTGGTGTGGTCCACAAGAACCTGAGCGTCGATGAGCAGGCCAAGGAAATCCGCCGGGTCAAGCGGTTCGTGTCGGGGACGGTCTACAACCCCGTGACCCTGCGACCGGATCAGACGCTTGCCGACGCAAAGGCGCTGATGGAGCGCTATCGCATCACCGGTTTTCCCGTCGTAGGCGAGGGTAACAAGGTGGTGGGTATCGTGACCAACCGCGATATGCGCTTTGCCGAGGATGATGCGACACCTGTTCGGGTCATGATGACATCGGACGATCTGGCGATCCTGCGCGAGCCTGCCGACCTGGATGAGGCGCGGTCGCTGATGAAGGCGCGACGGATCGAAAAGCTGTTGATCACGGATGGCACGGGCAGGCTGACCGGTCTGCTGACCCTCAAGGACAGCGAACAGGCGGTGCTGAACCCGATGGCGTGCAAGGACCATCTGGGGCGGTTGCGGGTCGCGGCCGCCTCGGGCGTTGGTGATGCGGGGTTCGAACGGTCAGAGGCGCTGGTGGATGCCGGTGTCGACATGATCGTCGTGGATACCGCGCATGGCCATTCCGAAGGTGTGGCCAAGGCGGTCGAACGTGCCAAGATGCTGTCGAACGAGGTGCAGATCGTTGCCGGCAATATCGCGACCGGGGAGGCCGCGCGTGCGCTGATCGATGCAGGTGCAGATGCGGTCAAAGTGGGGATTGGCCCCGGTTCGATTTGTACCACCCGGATGGTGGCGGGTGTCGGCGTGCCGCAGCTGACGGCAATCATGGATGCGGCGGATGCCGCGGGTGATGTGCCCGTGATTGCGGATGGTGGCATCAAGTTTTCCGGCGACTTCGCCAAGGCGATTGCCGCCGGGGCGTCCTGTGCCATGGTCGGTTCCATGATCGCGGGGACAGATGAAAGCCCGGGCGAGGTGATTCTGTATCAGGGCCGGTCTTTCAAGTCCTATCGCGGGATGGGGTCGCTGGGCGCGATGGCCCGCGGGTCGGCGGATCGCTATTTCCAGAAGGATGCAGCAAGCGACAAGCTGGTGCCGGAGGGGATCGAGGGGCAGGTGCCTTACAAAGGATCGGCAGGCGCGGTGATCCATCAGCTGGTGGGCGGGTTGCGGGCCGCCATGGGCTATACCGGTTGTGCCACGGTGGAAGAGATGCGCAAAAATTGTCAGTTTGTGAAAATCACTGGCGCGGGGCTCAAGGAAAGCCACGTGCATGATGTGCAGATCACCCGTGAAAGCCCGAATTACCGGGTGGGGTGACCCATCGACGAACGGCGCGGATCTGCCGGGCCGCTGTTTTCTGGCATATGACCGGAATTAAGCTGCGGCATTCGTCCGGCGTCTGCGCCGCCAGACGAATTTTGCCGCTGCGATGGCTGCAAGTACCAAGGCGATCTGATTGAGTAACGGTGCAGCGGTCGCCGCATCCGCGCGTCGTGGGGCGAGCGCCGCTTCACGGCCATCGAACCAAGGATCGAGGTAAAAGAAGTCCGGCGCAAGGCGCAGCCCTTCTTCCTCGGTCAACGCATCCTCGGCAACATCATCGTGGGATGTCCATGTCCGGTGTTTGCCGTTCAGGTGCATCACAGCGCCCAGTGGTCCGACATCGCTGATCTGATCGTTCAACCACGCCACGACGTCATCCTTTTGGCGTTTCGGGACGACGATGGCCGCCTGCACGACGCTTTCCTGCCCGTTGGCTTTCGGCCCGACGAGGACCCACATATAGTAAGGTGAGCTGGTGGCGGACCCTTCACGCAGTTCGTAATTGTAATCTGTGTTGATCTGCGCGGCGATGTGGACCTCGTCATAGGGTGCGAGGTTGTTCGGGTCGAAATCGTCGAGAGATATCACGGGCGGTATGCCGGCTTCGCGCGCTGCGACCTTTTCCGCCTCGGTATTCGCGGTGGTGCGGGTATCGACGACGCCCAGGCCAAAGACTGCGGCGGCGAGCAGCAGATAACCCCATGGTGGGAGCGTGAAAAAGGTAAAAAGCAGGCGCATGGTTGGTCCGATTTACTGGTTCTGTGACGTGCCCTCGTTTGCCGGATGTTCAGGGCGAAAGAATGACAGCTATATGGTTTTCCGCGCTGACCTTGGGGCATCTGGTGGCCATCGCCGAAAATGTCGGTAAGACAGATGACATGTGCCATTTCCCGACCCATCCGAGCGGTATTCACCGATGACCCCCGGCGCGCGGATCGCAGCGGCGATCGAAATCCTCGACCGGATCAAAGAAGGTTCGCCCGCTGAACGGGCCCTGATCGCCTGGGCACGTAACAGCCGTTTTGCAGGCTCCAAGGATCGTGCGGCGGTGCGGGATCATGTGTTCGATGTACTGCGCGCGCGACGATCCTTGGGTGATGGAGACGGTCGCGCGCTGATGATCGCGCTGGCGCTGCGCGAAGGCTGGGATGTGCCGGCGTTGTTCTCGGGGCAGGGCCACGCGCCTTCGCCTTTAACCGATGGTGAGGCTGTGTTGCCCGCGCCGGACGTTGCGGCCTTTGATATATCCGATTGGCTATGGCCCCAATGGACAGAGAGTTTGGGTCCGCAAGCTGCCACCGTCGCGCGAATCCAACAAGCGCGCGCAGGCGTCTTTGTCCGTGTGAATTTTCGTCGGACGCGCCTTGATGCTGCACAGGATGCCTTGGCGGAAGAGGATATCGTGACCGTTTCCCATCCTAAGGTGAAGACCGCCCTTGAGGTCACTGAAAATCATCGTAAAGTGAGGCTGAGCAAGCCGTATTCGAACGGCTTGATCGAGCTGCAGGACCCGTCCTCTCAGGCTGCTGTCGCGCATGTGCCGGTCCCGTCAGGCGCGCGCCTGCTGGATTATTGTGCAGGCGGCGGTGGCAAGGCGCTTGCCTTTGCCGATCTGCATGATTGCCAAGTCTTCGCGCATGACATTGCGCCGGACCGGATGGCGGACTTGCCCGTTCGCGCGGCGCGCGCCGATGTCACCGTGCAGCTGTTGAATAGTGATGATCTGGCCGCGCATGCGCCGTTCGATGTCGTGTTTTGCGATGCGCCGTGCAGCGGATCCGGGACCTGGCGGCGCAGTCCGGATGCGAAATGGCGCCTGACGGCAGAAGATCTGGCGCAACTGAACCACACGCAGTCCGAGGTGATTACCAAAGGGGCGACGCTGACGGCGCCGGACGGGTTGTTGGCCTATGCGACATGTTCGGTGCTGTCGTCGGAAAACGATCAGGTCGTTTCCGATTTTTTGCAGGCTGATGCGAACTGGATGAAGGTCGGTGAATATCGCTGGCTTCCGTCAGCGGAGGGCGATGGGTTCTATCTGAGCTTGCTTCGGAGAAGAGAAGCAACCTAAGATTGCGCAGGATGCTTAACCTTTGATTAACGATTCCTGCGTTAGGCCAAGATCCGTACCTGTTTCACGAGGTTTCCTGTGCCGACCGACCACACCATTGCAAGCGATGCAAGGCCAGATTTTGGGCGGTCCGGATGGGCCATGCCCCTGATCGTCGCGGCCGCCCTGCCACTGGGCCTGTCTGTCATCGCATCCCCGCCAAGCGTGCGGTTCGGTTTGATCGGGCTTGGTGTAGTGACGATGTTGGTCGGCATCGCAATGCTCACCCGACGCAGCCAGGCCCGGGCATCGCAGGCAACGATACTGACGTCGGCCAGCCGACTTTTCGCGGCCGAGCCGGATGCGGTGTTCCTGGTGGATCGTGATGACCGCGTCATCGATGCGAACCCGGCGGCCACAGCGGCCTTTGGCGAAAGCGCGGGGCGGTTCATTCCTGATATTCTGGGGTCGGTGATGGCGGACCCGGGCGGTCTGATCCGGCGGCTTGACCACGTGCGATCGGTCGGGACGGCGGCAAAGGAAGACGTCAGCACCTTGACCGGCCGATTTCGGTTATCGGTCACACCGCTGGAGAAAGACCTTTGGGCATGGCGCTTTGACGATCTATCCACGATCGATCATGGCCAGATCGACGGAAATTCCGGGGCCTGTCCGCCGCGGTTGCACGTCAGTCCCGCGGGGATCATCACCGGCATCAACGGTCCGGCACGACAGTTGCTGGGGCGGCTGCCGCGCAAGGTCGATGAACTGACCGATGGTGCCCCCTTGCGCACCGGTCAGGTGCAAGAGATCGTGACGGAATCAGGGAAAACAAGTGTTTTGATGCTGCGCGTCGATCGGCCCGGCGGGCAGCATGACATCTATCTTTTGCCGGATGCGACAACGAACGGCCCACCCAAGGTCAGCGCGGGTTGGGATGCGATCGAAGATTTGCCCGTACCTCTGATGCAGATCGCCCGCGATGGTGTCGTTCTGGCGTCAAATCGCGAGGCGCGGCAGTTGCTCAAGATCGACTCGTCCGATGGCAAGCGAGTGGCGGATTTGCTGGACGGGTTGGGACGTCCGATCAACGATTGGCTGCGTGAAGCAGCGGAGGGGCGGGGCCACCACATCTCGCAATTTCTGCGCGGGCGCGGCGACAATCAGGACACGTTCGTGCAGGTCACGCTGAATATGTCCAGTGATCCGGTCGATGCCCATCTGATTGCGGTATTGAACGACGTGACCGAACTGAAAACGCTGGAGGCGCAATTCGTTCAAAGCCAGAAAATGCAAGCGATCGGGCAGTTGGCCGGGGGCGTGGCGCATGATTTCAACAATCTGCTCACTGCTATTTCAGGCCATTGCGACCTTTTGCTGCTGCGCCATGACGAAGGCGATCAGAACTATAGCGACCTGATCCAGATCCACCAGAACGCCAACCGCGCCGCCAGCCTTGTGGGGCAGTTGCTGGCCTTTTCCCGCAAGCAGAATCTGCAGCCCGAGATTATCGACCTGCGTGATACGCTATCGGACCTGACCCATCTTTTGAATCGTCTGGTTGGCGAAAAGGTGATGCTGTCGCTGCACCACGACCCGGCGCTGGCGCAGATCAAGGCGGACAAACGGCAGCTGGAACAGGTGTTGATGAACCTTGTCGTCAACGCCCGGGATGCCATGCCGGATGGTGGCGCGATCCGGGTCGTGACCGAAAACCTGATTTTGAAATCGCAAATGATCAAGGATCGCGCGATTGTCCCACCGGGCGAATACGTGAAAGTGACCGTGATCGACGAGGGGCACGGGATCGCGCCCGAGAAATTGCCCAAGATATTCGAGCCGTTCTATACGACCAAACGCACGGGCGAGGGGACAGGATTGGGCCTGTCGACCGCCTACGGAATCGTCAAGCAAACGGGCGGTTTCATTTTTGCGGAAAGCGAACCGGGGAAGGGCACCCAGTTTTCCCTGCTGTTCCCCAGTTATGATCTGCCTGTTGCACCGCCTTTGTCGGTGCCAGCCAAAGGACCGCGGCCCATCAGCAGCAGCGCCGACGGGGTGATCCTGCTGGTCGAGGATGAGGCACCGGTGCGGGCCTTCGCCTCGCGTGCGTTGCGGCTGCGGGGTTACACCGTGCTGGAGGCCGATTGCGCGGAGGCCGCGCTCGAACTGTTGTCAGATCCGGAGCTTGCCGTGGATATGTTTGTGACCGATGTGATCATGCCGGGGATGGACGGGCCGACCTGGGTGCGCACGGCGCTTGAGGATCGGCCCGATACCAAGGTGGTGTTTGTGTCGGGCTATGCAGAGGATGCGTTTGGTGACGAAAATTCGCAGATACCGAATGCGGTCTTTTTGCCGAAACCCTTTTCGCTCAATGCCTTGAGCCAGACGGTGCAGGCGCAGATGCAGGCACCACGGCTTAGCGCATGAAATGGGTCCTGACCCGGTCTTACGCCGACAAAAGCGCCTTGAGATGGGCGGCGGAACCTGTCAGCGCGGCATAGTCGTCTTCGATCACATGCACCGCGAAATTCCCCATGAAACCGGCAAAGCGGCCTTTGTCGCGGAACGCCTCACCAAAGCCGAAGCCCGCCAGATGCGGGGCAAAGGCACGCGCCACACCGCCGACCAGATAGACGCCGCCGAATGGCAGTTGGATCAGGGACAGGTTACCGCAAACGGTGCCAAGGATGCGCGTGAACAGCCGCGCGGCGTCCACCGCGCGGGGGTCGCTGCCATCTGCGCAGGCTGCCATGATATCCTTGGCCGCGCTTTCGCGAGGATCATCCGCCTCTTGCCCCAGAAACGCATAAGCCCGTTCCAGCCCACGGCCTGACAGCACGTCTTCGACCGCCGGAAACCCGTGTGCGGTGGACACATATTGGCACAGCCGCAATTCCATCTCGTTGCGGATCGGCAAGTTCGCATGCCCGCATTCCGACGGTGCCACGATCCGCCCGTGTTCAAGGTCATAGACCGGGGCCGCGTTGAACCCGGTTCCCACGCCGACGACCAGCTTGGCCGCATGGGGCTGGCCCTCGGGTCCCTCGAGGATGTTGCGGATATTCGCGGGATCGAGATAACCAAGCGCATGGCCCTGCGCCTGCAAATCGTTGAGGATCGCGACGGTTTCGGCTTGGGTGGCGCGCTGCAACGTGTCTTTGTTGATGGTCCAGTCGAGATTGGTCATCGTGGCCCGCCCGTCGCGTACCGGGCCTGCGACGGCGACGCAGGCCGCGCATGGGTTCACGTTGCCTTCATCTGCGATGTAGCGCTGCAGCACCGATTCCAGCCCCGGAAAGTCCGTGTTCGCGTAACGTCGGATCGTCTGATCCAGCACCTCGCGCCCATTGGCGAGCGCGACGCGGGTATTGGTGCCGCCGATATCGGCGACCAGCGAGAGAGTGTTTGCAGGGTGATCCATACTGGTCCTTAGCGGGCGATAGCGGATTTCAGCGCGTGATAGGACGCTTTCGGCGTGCGCTTCAAGGTCTCAAAATCCACATGCACGATCCCGAACCGTTTTTCATAGCCGAACGCCCATTCGTAGTTGTCGAGAAGGGACCAATAAAAGAACCCCTGCACGTTGGCCCCGTCGGCGATGGCGCGTTTGGTGGCCAGCATGTGATCCGAAACGAATTTGGTGCGCACGGGGTCGTAGACCGCCCCGTTTTCGATCCTGTCATCCCAGGCCATCCCGTTTTCCGAGACATAGATCGGCATGTCCCCCACATAGTTCTTGGCCAGCCAAGTGATGAAGTGGTGCAGCCCATCGGGATAGATTTCCCAGCCCATCTGTGTTTTGTCGCCCGGGCCTTCGTGTCCTTTCAGATGCGGCCAGGGGGCTGATGGATCGGCCTCGATCTTGTGGCGGGTGTAGTAATTGACGCCCAACCAGTCCATCGGCTGGCTGATCTGGGCCATGTCGTCCTGCCAACCTTCGGGCATGTGAGGGGCGAAACCGGCGAGCGCCTCTTCGGGGTACGTGCCCTTGGTGATCGCTTCGATGAACCAGCGGTTGAAAATCGCGTCGTTCGTCGCAGCGGCGGTTGTGTCAGCGTCGCTGAGCGCCTCTCCATAGTCGAAATTCAGGACGATTCCGCAGTTTTTCATGCCCTTGGCGCGCAGCCGGGTCATCGCCTCACCATGGGCCAGCAGGATGTGGTGCATGGCGCGCGCCGTGGCGCGGATGTCCTTCAACCCCGGCGCATGATGGCCGAGAAAATGCGACAGGAAAGCCACGCACCAAGGTTCGTTGATCGTGGCGATGGCTGACACCCGATCGCCGATACGATCCGTGATGACGTCGGTGAAGTCACCAAAATACTTTGTGGTGTCCCGGTTGGTCCAACCGCCCTTATCCGCCAAAGCGGACGGCAATTCCCAGTGATAGAGCGTCTGGAACGGTTTCAACCCGCGTTCCAGCATTGCGTCCACGAGGCGGTCGTAGAAATCCAGACCCTCGGGATTCACGGTGCGCCCATCCGGCATCACACGCGCCCATGAGGTCGAGAAACGGTAGGCATCCATGCCCGCGTCTTTCAGCAGGTCAAGGTCTTCTGCGAACCGGTGATAGTGGTCGCAGGCCAGCGCCCCGTCTTCGGCCCGTATCACGTTGCCGGGTGTTGCGGCGAACGTATCCCAATGGGTGGGGCCGGCCCCGCCGAATTGGTGCCCTTCGATCTGATAGGCCGCGGTCGCGGCCCCGAAGAGGAAATCTTCGGGAAAGTCGCTGCGTTTGAAATCCATGCTTAGTCCTTTGAGGGGGCCGGGCCGGTCGAGCCGCCAATGACGAATTCAGCGTCCCATAGCGTCGTTTGCGGCAGTTGGTCGGGATCGGCGATCGCCTGCAGCAACATCTGCGCAAGATGCCGTCCGGCGTCGCGCACGGATGATCGGGTCGCCGTGAATATCGGAGTTTTCCCGCCGTTCTTGAGGTAAGACAGCGCATCATCGTGGGTCACAACGGACACATCCTGTCCCATCTTGAGCCCCGCATCCTCAATCCCGCGGCGCACGCCGATCGCGGAAATCAGGGATGAGCAGACGATCCCGGTCGGCGGGTCCGGGTGTTGCAACACGTCGCGTGTGGTTTCATAACCGAATTCCTCGGTCATTTCGTCCGACCGCATGATGGTGGGGTCGGGGCTGAGGCCAGCGTCGATCAGCGCGGCCTCGTATCCCGCCCGGCGTCGATGGGCGAAATCCATTACCTCGAGCCCGTTGATCAGGGCGATACGGCGATGACCCAGCCCGATCAGGTATTTCGTCAGCTGTCGAAACGCGCTGCGGTTATTGACGTCGAGCCATGGGTAGGGCGTTTCGCAACCGCTGACCCGGCCATGCACGACGAATGGCAATCCAAGTTCTTGCAGCAGGGTGATCCGGTTGTCGTTCATGCGCGGCCCGTGCACGACAACGCCGTCGACCGAATTCTTGGATTTCAGACCGCTGTAAATCTGTGCCTCGTCCTGGTCATCGACGATCGAGAGGGTCATTTCATACCCCTCACGGGCATAGGTTTCGCCAGCCCCTGCGATGAAATCGCCGAAAATCGGGTTCACCATCTCATGCTTGGTCGATAGCGGAATGACGTGCCCGATGGCATATGATTTGCCGGTCGCCAGCCCCTTGGCACGGTTGCTGGGGCGGTAGTTGAACTTGGCCGCGGCCTGTTCGACCCGTTGCCGGGTCTTGGCGCTCACTTCGGGGTAGCCGTTCAGCGCGCGGCTGACGGTCGTTTGGCTAAGTCCCAGATTTTGCGACAATTCTTTCAGGTTCATCGGCGGCGACAAGGTTCCAAAGCGCTGTGGTTTTCGGGGGGAGACAGGGGCGAAAGACTGCGTTAAACTGGCTCCGTAATCGTTTCAGTAAACGCGGTTCGAAAAAAATCCAAGTGTTTTTTGTCGGTTGAGTGTTTGGTTGACAGTAGCGTCAACTTGATCAAGTGTTGGTTTATCCAAAGCGCTTTGGGATTGATTCCACCGCGCGGCAGGTGAATGAGACGCACGCGATGTGCACAGAAAATGACGCGCGACACAGCGCGATTGGGAGGATAGCAATGAATAGGACACTGTATGCCAGCGTGGCAGCAGTCGCCCTGACTGCGGGTGCAGTTCAGGCGGAACAGATCACTGTTTTCGGTCCATGGCTGGGGCCTGACCAGGAAAACGTGGAAAAGGTGCTTGCGGCCTTTGCCGAGCAATCTGGCCATGATGTGCGTTACACCGGGTCGGACAGCTTTGAACAGCAGATCCTGATTGATGCCGAAGCCGGATCGGCCCCGAATGTGTCAGTGTTCCCACAGCCTGGTCTGGCATCGGATATGGCCAGCCGCGGGTTTCTGACACCTTTGCGTGACGGCACCGCCGAGTGGTTGCAGGAAAACTATGCCGCAGGTCAGTCATGGGTCGATCTTGGCACTTATGCGGACGAGAATGGCGAAGATCAGCTTTACGGTTTTTTCTACAAGGTCGATGTGAAATCGCTGGTCTGGTTCAGCCCCGAGAATTTCGAAGATGCCGGGTATGAAGTGCCCGAAACGATGGAAGAGCTGAAGGCGCTGAGCGATCAGATCGTCGCCGATGGTGAAACCCCATGGTGCATCGGTCTGGGTTCCGGTGGTGCGACAGGCTGGCCCGCGACCGACTGGGTCGAGGACATGATGCTGCGCACCCAGCCGCCCGAGGTCTATGATGCATGGGTCGCTAACGAGACGCCGTTCGATGCGCCCGAAGTCGTGGCCGCCATCGAAGAGTTTGGCGCATTTGCCCGCAATGATGACTATGTCGCCGGTGGCGCAGGTGCAGTTGCCACGACCGATTTCCGCGACAGCCCCAAGGGTTTGTTCACCTCGCCACCGCAATGCTACATGCATCGTCAGGCGTCGTTCATCCCTGCCTTCTTCGGTGATGACATCTCGGTCGGCGAGGACGCCGATTTCTTCTACTTCCCGGCATATGCCGAAAAGGATCTGGGATCGCCAGTTCTGGGTGCCGGTACGCTTTGGGCCATCACCAACGAGAACGAAGCGGCGCATGAGCTGATGGCATTCCTGCAGACGCCGGAAGCACATGAGATCTGGATGGGCCTCGGTGGTTTCCTGACACCACATACCGGCGTCGATCTGGATGCATTCAGCGATCCGACACTGGGCAAGATGAACGAAATCCTGCTGGGTGCCACGACCTTCCGCTTTGATGCATCCGACCTGATGCCCGGCGGTGTGGGCGCGGGGACCTTCTGGACCGGCATGGTCGATTATGCCGGTGGCAAGGACGCAGCAACGGTCGCCTCGGAAATCCAGGC
Source organism: Yoonia sp. 2307UL14-13 (assembly GCF_037572755.1). Taxonomy (NCBI): domain Bacteria; kingdom Pseudomonadati; phylum Pseudomonadota; class Alphaproteobacteria; order Rhodobacterales; family Paracoccaceae; genus Yoonia; species Yoonia sp. 2307UL14-13. Next base: position 514,265 of record NZ_JBBIFZ010000001.1, read on the forward strand.
ATCCTGGGAATCGCTGAAGTAGGCGCGACTTATACGAATGGTCGGTCCGGTTCGCCGGGCTGACCGTCAGATGCAGAACCAAGGGAGGGGCGCATGCATCCAGCTTTATTGGGGCTGATCACCATCGTCATCGGTGTTGGCGGTTGCGTGGCATATTTCTATTTTTCGAACGTGATCCTCGACAAGGTAATCTTTCCGGCCAAGGGCAAACATGCCGGGCGCAACATCAACCGCGCCAACATGGTCCGGCCTTGGCTGTTTCTGTTGCCTGCCATCTTGGCGCTTGGTCTGTATCTTGCTTATCCTGTCGTCGAAACGCTGCGCCTGTCCTTCACGGACCGTTCTCAAGGCGGTGCGTTCGTTGGCTTCGCCAATTATCAGCAGATGATGAACGAGCCCAAGTTCTGGGAGGCCATGCGCAACAACATGCTGTGGCTGATCGTCGTCCCTGCGGCCTCGACCGCGTTTGGTTTGCTGGTCGCCCAGCTGACCGACCGGATCAAGTGGGGGAATATCGCGAAATCGCTGATCTTCATGCCGATGGCCATTTCGTTCGTCGGCGCCTCGGTCATCTTCAAGCTGATTTATGACACACGTCCAGTCGAGCAGAACCAGATTGGCGTGCTAAACGCGATCTGGCTGCAATTCGATGGCGGGATCGGGTCGGTTCTGCTGTTGCGGCTTGTGCCGATCTGCATGCTGATTTGTTTTATCATCCTCGCCGTTTACACGATGTGGATATTCCTGAAGCCTGTCTTTGTCTCGCATCATGCGCGTACAACTATCTGGACGTGGCCATTGCGTATTCTGATTGCCGTCGGCGGGGCTTATCTGATTTTTCTGTCGCTGCGGTCGATCCTCGGTCTCGCGACAGGATCGTTCCCTTATGGTGAGCCGCAGACCTGGCTGACGATCCCGTTCTGGAATTCGTTCCTGCTGATGGTGGTGCTGATCTGGATCCAGACCGGTTTTGCCATGGTGATCCTGTCCGCCGCCCTGCGCGGTATCCCGGAAGAAACGATTGAGGCGGCCATCGTGGACGGTGCCAACCCGTTTCAGGTGTTTTTCAAGATCAAGATGCCGCAGATCGCGGGCACGATCGTGGTGGTCTGGACGACGATCACGCTGGTTGTCCTGAAGGTTTTCGACATCGTTTTCGCGATGACGAACGGCCAATGGGAGACACAGGTTCTTGCCAATTACATGTACGACAAATTGTTCCGCGCGAATGATTGGGGTGTCGGTTCGGCCAGTGCGATCGTGATCATGCTGCTCGTCAGCCCGATCCTGATCTGGAACGTCTACAATGCCCGGAAGGAGATGCGCTGATGGCCCGCGACGGAGGAGCAAATCATGAGTAGTGTGGCTGGTGGCAAATCGAGCCTGACATGGGCGGTTCATATCTCGGTCGCGCTGCTCGTGGCGTTGTGGCTGTTCCCGACGGTCGGATTGCTGGTGTCGTCGTTCCGCACGGCGGATCAGATTTCCGGCTCTGGCTGGTGGCAATCGTTGTTCCCGACCGAACAGAACATGACCCTGCGCACCGCTGACCCGGATGATGAGGGCGTGCAGCAGTTGATCGACGGGGTCTATACGGTCAGCGGCAACCTGTTTGGCGAGGCGGGAGACGCCGAGATCAGCGTTTGGGGCACGTCGTCCCGCGCGATCGACGACTATGTTCCGGGTGATACCGCCGATCTGGGCGACGGTGAGACGATCACCGTGCAGGCGAACGGTGATTACGTCTGGACTGGCACCGAAGAATTGTCGGGGCGCGGCCAACGTGCCTTTGTCACGGCGGAAACGCCGCCGGATTTCACGCTGGGCAACTATGAACAGGTCCTGTTCAGTGGAAATGCGACGGACAGCATGGCTGGTGCCTTTTTCAACACGCTGACGGTCACCATCCCTGCCACGATCATTCCCATCGTGATCGCGGCATTTGCGGCCTATGCACTGGCCTGGATGGACTTTCCGGGCCGGGCGATCCTGATCGCGATTGTCGTGGGGCTGCTGGTCGTGCCCTTGCAACTTGCGCTGATCCCGCTGTTGAAACTGCATTTGGGGATCGGGATCGGGAAGGGATATCTCGGTACCTGGATGGCGCATACCGGGTTCGGGCTGCCGCTTGCCGTGTATCTCTTACGTAACTACATGGTCGGTTTGCCGCGTGACATCATCGAAAACGCCAAGGTGGACGGCGCGACGGATTTCCAGATCTTTACCAAGATCATCCTGCCGCTCAGCTTCCCTGCGCTGGCCTCTTTCGCGATCTTTCAGTTCCTTTGGACCTGGAATGACCTGCTGGTGGCCAAAGTCTTCCTGATCGATGCGACGGGCGATACGACGGTGATGACGAACCAGATTGTCGAGCTCTTGGGCACAAGGGGCGGGAATTGGGAAATTCTTGCAACAGCCGCCTTTGTATCCATCGCGGTGCCGCTGGTCGTGTTCTTTGCGATGCAAAGGTATCTGGTGCGCGGTCTTTTGGCCGGATCTGTGAAGTAAGACGAACGTCGTCCCGGACGTGATCCGGGACCTCCAACCCAACCCCGAGGTCCCGGGTCAAGCCCGGGACTGCGAATGAGACAGGAACAACGGGAATGAACACGGCCTTGGCCACGAATGCGGAAATCGCCATCGACAAGGATTGGTGGCGCGGTGCGGTGATCTATCAGATCTATCCGCGCAGCTATCAGGACAGCAACGGCGACGGGATTGGCGACCTTTTGGGCATCGTCCAACGGCTGCCCTACATCGCCTCGCTGGGTGTTGATGCGATCTGGATTTCGCCGTTCTTCATGTCGCCGATGAAGGATTTCGGTTATGACGTGAGCGATTACTGCGACGTCGATCCGATGTTCGGTTCACTGGCCGATTTCGATGCGGTTGTGGATACCGCCCATCGGCTTGGCATTCGCGTGATGATCGATCTCGTGCTCAGCCATACCAGCGATCAGCATCCGTGGTTCCAGCAATGCGCCCATAGCCGCGACAACGACAAATGCGACTGGTATGTCTGGTCGGACCCGAAACCCGACGGAACGCCGCCCAACAACTGGTTGTCGATCTTTGGCGGTTCCGCCTGGCAATGGGAGCCGCGGCGCGAGCAGTACTACCTGCACAATTTCCTGAAAGAGCAGCCCGATCTGAACTTTCACAACCCCGATGTGCAGGATGCGCTGCTGGATGTCGCCCGGTTCTGGTTGAACCGGGGTTGCGACGGCTTCCGCCTCGATACGATCAATTTCTACATGCACGACGCCGAATTGCGCGACAATCCGGCCCTGCCGAAAGAGAAGCGGAACGCGACGATAGCGCCCTCGGTCAACCCCTATAATCACCAGGAACACCTTTACGACAAGAACCACCCCGACAACGTCAAATTCCTCGCCCGCCTGCGCGAGGTGATGGAGCCTTACGGCGCTGCAGCCGTGGGTGAGGTGGGCGATGCGCAACGTGGCCTCGAGATCATGGGCGAATACACGGCTGGCGATGACCTTATGCAGATGTGCTATGCGTTTGAATTCCTTGCCAAGGATCAACCGACCGCCGCGCGTATCGTGGACGTGATGGCCCGTGTGGATGAGGCCGCATCAGACGGGTGGGCCTGCTGGGCCTTTTCGAACCACGACGTGATGCGCCATGCGTCCCGCTGGGACCTGCCGCCAGCGGCGCAGCGCATGTTCGCGACGCTGATCATGTGCCTGCGCGGGTCGGTCTGCCTGTATCAGGGCGAGGAACTGGGTCTGCCGGAGGCGGATGTCGCTTACGAGGACCTTCAGGACCCTTACGGCATCGAATTCTGGCCCGAATTCAAAGGGCGTGATGGCTGCCGCACCCCGATGGTGTGGGAGCCGAGCAACCAGAGTGCCGGGTTCTCGGCGGCACGGCCATGGTTGCCGGTAGCGTCCGAACACCTTCATCTGTCTGTCGCGGCACAAGAAGATGAGCCGGGTGCCTTGCTGCATCACTATCGCAAGGCGATCGCTTTTCGGCAAAATCACAGGGCGGTCAGCGTCGGTGATCATGATGGGGTCAAGGCCGATGGCGACGTCGTCTATTTCACCCGCACCGACGGTGATCAGACGATTTTCTGCGCGTTCAATGTCAGCGAAACGCCATCTGATTTCGATTTGCCCGCGGGGGAGTGGACGCCGATCGGCGCGGAATTGGGCAGTGCCCATGTGTCAGCGGATGGCAGGCTGCATCTGGGGCCGTGGCAAGTCAGCCTGGCGCTCAAAAGATAAGAATTGAAGGGGAGGGAAGTATGGCCGATCTCAAGTTGGTGGATGTCGCCAAGACCTACGGTGGTACGGTCGATGTGCTCAAAAACATCAATCTGGACATCAAGCAGGGGGAGCTGATCGTCTTTGTGGGGCCGTCAGGCTGCGGGAAATCGACGCTATTGCGGATGATCGCAGGGCTGGAAAGCATCACCGGCGGGACGCTGGAGATTGACGGCGTTTTGGTGAACGACGTGCCACCCGCGCAGCGCGGCATCGCGATGGTGTTCCAGTCCTATGCGCTTTATCCGCACATGACGGTGCGCGATAACATGTCATTCGCTTTGAAACTGGCAAAGAAATCGCCGCAAGAGATCGATGCGGCGGTGAACAAGGCAGCGAAGATTCTGCAGTTGGATGAATATCTGGATCGCCTGCCCAAGGCGCTTTCAGGCGGGCAGCGGCAGCGTGTCGCCATCGGCCGGTCGATCGTGCGCGACCCCAAGGTCTATCTGTTCGACGAACCTCTGTCGAACCTCGACGCCGCCTTGCGTGTCGCCACACGGATCGAGATCGCGCAGTTGAAAGAATCCATGCCTGAAAGCACGATGATCTACGTCACGCACGACCAGGTGGAGGCGATGACGCTTGCCTCGCGCATCGTCGTGCTGGCGAACAAGGGCATTGCGCAGGTGGGCACACCGCTGCAACTCTATGAACGGCCAGAAAACGAATTCGTCGCCCAGTTCATCGGCTCACCCGCGATGAACCTGCTGGGGGGAGAGATCGTTGGCACCGGGGCACAGACGACCGTCAAGCTGGACGATGGCGGCATGGCCCATTCCGCCGTTCCGACGGAAAGTTCCGACATGGGATTGAAGGTCAATATCGGCGTCCGGCCCGAGGACATGCTACTGACCGACGGCGACGAATACCTGTTCTCGGACAAGGTCAGCATCGTAGAGGCGTTGGGCGAGGTTACCCAACTGTATTTCGAACCGCCAAAAGCGGACGCCGATACCGATACCGTGATCGCCAAGCTGGCCGGGATTCACAAGGACATCCGCGGTAAGGAGCTGAAATTCACTGCCGATCCGGCCAAGGTCCAGATCTTCCATAACGGACATTCGCTTTACTATCGTTGACCAGTGAATGCTTGCGAGTGTCGCGCCGATGTGTTCGCATCGGCGCGATTTCTTTTGGGCGAGGATGTGATGCAAAACCCTGAAAACAAGCTGAAAACTGCGCTTTTGGCGGGACAGGTGCAGCATGGGCTTTGGTTGACGACTGGTTCATCCCTGAATGCGGAGGTTGCAGGCGATGCGGGTTTCGACTGGTGTTTGATCGATGGCGAACACGGGCCCAACACGATCACCGAAATGCTGCCGCAGGTGCAGGCCCTGCGCGCGACGGGGACGCCGGTTGTCGTGCGCATCCCGCAGGCAGAGGCGTGGATCGTCAAGCAGGTGCTTGATTTAGGTGTCCAGACAGTGCTGGCGCCGATGGTCGATGACGCCGCCAAAGCGCAAGAGATGGCGCGGGCGATGCGCTATCCCCCCGACGGCACTCGCGGCATGGGTGCGGTGCTGGCGCGCGCGTCCCGTTTCGGAGGGATCGCTGACTACCCGACCAGCGCCAATGCGCAGATGTGTCTGCTGGTCCAGGCCGAGAGCGCGAAAGCGGTCGAAAACGTCGATGAGATTGCCGCTGTTGAGGGTGTGGATGGCGTGTTTGTCGGCCCCGCCGATTTGTCCGCCGATATGGGCTATCCCGGTCAGCCGGATCATCCAAAGGTCGAACAGGCGATTGATCACCTGATCGCCCGGACGCTTGCGGCAGGCAAGATCGCCGGGATCGTGACCTTCGATGAAACCCGCTATGCCGAATATGCGCAGAAAGGCGTTACATTCTTGGGCGTCGGCGGCGATGCGCTGGTGCTGGCGAATGCGCTGCGCAACTTGGCCAAGCGGGTCAAAGACGCCTGATTTTCAGCGTGGCGATCCGGTTCTGTTCCTTTGCGACGACCTCGAACCGGAAGCCGTGGAAGGAAAAGACCTGTCCCTTCACCGGGATCATCTGCGCCTCATGGATGACAAGACCGGCGACAGTGTTCGCCTCGTCGTCCGGCAGGTTCCAGTCATGCGCGCGGTTGAGGTCACGGATCGTCATACCGCCATCCACGACATAAGACCCGTCGCTTGCGGTCGAGATGACGTCACCGCCATCTTCATCGAATTCGTCCGCGATCTCGCCCACGATTTCCTCGAGGATGTCTTCCAGTGTGATCAACCCTTCAAGCCCGCCATATTCATCGACCACCAGCGCAAAATGGGTCTTCCGCTTGAGAAAGTTGCGCATCTGGTCATCGAGTGTCGTGGTTTCCGGAATAAAGTAGGGGGGCATTGCGACCTTCGTTACGTCGAAATCGGCGAGGCCCTTGGCGTTGCCACCGGCCAGCAGTTTATGCATGGCGCGCAAAAGATCCTTGGCATGGATGACCCCGATGATGTTCTCTTGATCGTCCCGAAACAGCGGCAGGCGCGTGTGTTGGCTTTGCAAGATCAGGTCGAGGATTTCTTCAGGTGGAAGGGATGCATCGATCATCTCGATCCCAGACCGGTGCAGCATGACCTCTTCGACAGCGCGTTCGTTCAGGTCAAGCGCGCCCAGGATACGGTCACGGTCCTCTTTCTGCACGATCCCTTCGGAATGGCCGATCTGCAGGGCCCCGGCGATTTCCTCGCGCACGGCAAGGATATGGCTGTCGGGATCGGTGCGGACACCGAACAGGAACAGGACCCCCCGGACAAGGTAACGGACAGCCGTCACGACCGGAGAGAATACCAGAACGACGAAACTGATCGGTCCGGCGACACGGGCGGCGACGGTTTCGGGATAGGTGATTGCGAATGTTTTGGGCAGGACCTCGGCAAAGATCAGGACCAGCAGCGTCATGATCAGCGTTGCCGCCGCGACGCCGTTTTGGCCGAAAAGCTGGGTCAGCACCGCCGTTGCCAGCGACGTTGCCAGTATGTTCACGACATTGTTGCCCAAGAGGATCGAACCGATCAGTCGCTCGCTGTCTTCGGTGATGTCCAATGCGCGTTGTGCGCCGCCGGATCCCTTGTCAGCCGCCGATCGCAATTTCCCGCGTGACGATGCGGTCAACGCCGTCTCGGATCCGGAGAAAAAGCCGGACAGGACAAGAAGGACAAGGATAGCTGCCGCCGTCAGCCAGAAGGCGGCGTCAGAGACTGTGGATTCCATCAGGGACTCTCAAAGTAAACATTGCTTGGTTATGGGGTGCGGATGGTGTGGCTTCAAGTCTTGGCCGCTTTGGCCAGTGGATGATGTTCCATCACCAGCTCTTTCAGCCGCTCGTCCAGCACATGGGTGTAGATTTCTGTCGTGGCCACATCGGCATGGCCCAGCATGGTCTGGATCGACCGCAGATCGGCGCCGCCCGCCAGCAAATGCGTGGCAAAGGCATGACGCAGCGTGTGTGGGGTGACCTTGGCGGGTGAGATGCCCGCAGCGACGGCCAGTTCCTTGATAAGGCCAAAGAAACGCTGACGGGTCATGTGCCCTGCCTTCCCACGCGACGGAAACAGAAATTTCGCGGCCGGCTGACCATATTCGCGGGCGCGTTCGTGTATCTGGTCCCATTCCGCCAGATAGGCCGCCAGCGCATCACGCGCCGGGGGGGATAGCGGCACCAGCCGTTCCTTGCCCCCTTTACCACGCACCAGCAGCATCCGCGGGTCACCGCGGGCGGCGGAAACGGGCAGGCTGACCAGTTCGGTCACCCGCATGCCCGTCGCATACAGCAGTTCCATCAGGCAGGTATTGCGCAGCCGGTCGCGTTTGCCGCTGCGCGCGGCGTTCAAAAGGCGGTCGACCTGAGCAGTATCAAGCGTCATCGGCAGCCGCTGCGCGCGTCCCGGACCTTTGATCTGGAGGGCAGGGTTGTCGTCGCGCCAGCCTTCTTCAAAGGCAAAGCGGTAGAGTTGCTTGATCGCCGATAACCGCCGGGCACGGGTGGATTTGGCCAATCCATCAGCCTCGCAATCGATCAGATAGCCTTCGACATCGCTCTGCTTGGCGTTGGCGAAGTGCACGGATTTATTGCTAAGCCAGTCGCCGAAATTCTGAAGATCGCGGGCATAGGCCAGCTGCGTGTTCCGGGCCGCATCCAGTTCGGCCGCCTGCGCCTCGAGAAAGGATTGGATCCAATGCGACATGGGCATGTCCTGTGCGGTCATGTGGCCCGGTCCAGGATCAGCATCTGCAAAGACGCACGCCGCGCCACATCTTCGAGCCCGACGGATCGGAACAATGCAAGCGCGTCGGTCACGGATCGGGCATCGCCCCGATAGCCCGCGTTGAAAAGGGTGATGGCGCGCAACAGCGCTTCACCCAGCTTTCCTTCGTCGACCAGCGCGCGCAATGCCGGTGGTGGCTGTGCCCCATTGAATGCAGCCTGGATCGCGAGTTCGCGGGAGTTGGTCACCCGCACCTCTTGCGGGACGCCGCGCGCGAGGGCGGTCAAGAAGGCATCGGCACCATCGGGCGCGCTCAACGCGACCTCTTCATAGTCGGGCGACAAAAGCCCGATCCGAAAGGCCAGATCGGCATCACCGCCGGTCAAGGTTATATCCTGCAGCGCCGGACCGTAGAGCTTGGCGAATGCCACTTCTGCGCGGGCCGTTTCGATCGCTGTCCATACCGGCGCGAGGGTGTCGGTGACATCTTTGGACGACCGGGCACGCAAGGCTGCATCAAATGCCTGGACCGCCTTGGCCCGGTCCCAAATACCGCCGGATGCGGCGGGCGTGCCCCCGGTATAGACCCGCTGCAAAACGTTTTCCGACACCGCGCCGACGCGCGCCAGACGTTCGGCCGCTTCGATCTGGGCCTTCCAGGGGGCCGTACTGCGCAGATCGGCATGGGCAAAGGCCAGGGGTTGGTTGGCTGTAATCAGCGGCTCACCGATCGCTTCGTGCATGCGGAAGACCAGCGGGCTGATCCGGTCGGGTGGATCAAGGGCTGGTTCGTCTTCGTACAATTCCGGGTCGAGGAAGCGGGACAAAAGCGCCTCTTCCGCCGGGCCGATATCGCCAAGCACCCGATGGGTGTTCAGGGTAAGGGCGGCGGTATTCCAGTCGCCACTGCGCGCGAGACAAAAGATGCGGGCGGCATAGGTCGGGGCCACGGCGGGCGCATCTGCCATGACGTCGCAGGCGTCATCCTCTGTTCCTGTCAGCAGGGCCACATCGAACCAGCGACGGAACAGCGGGGCGGTATCTGGCGACGCCTCTTCGATGAGGGCCTGCGCCTGATCGAGCGCGCCCAGGTCAAGCAACTTGTCCACGCGGGCCAGGAACAGCGCACCGTCGGGGCCGGCCCCTGCGGGCGGATCGGCTTCGGCCAGCATCAGTACTTTCAGGAAATCCTGGATCGCGGGCAGTGTTTCGACCCGTTTCGATTGCACCAATGCGACCAACGTTTCTTCGTCGCTGCCCGCCCAGATGCTGGGTGGCAGGCCCGTCACGCTGGCGGGCAGAAGGCCCACGCGGTCCTTGGACGGTTGATCCAGCGGTGTCATGGTCACGGGGGGTGTCACGATACCCCTTGCCACCGGCGGTTCGACGGCGGAGGCCGGCTCGACGCTTTGAGACAGCCAGTCGATGGCGGATAGCGGCGCGCCGATATCCTGTGCGGCCGCCCCGGCGGCGACAGCGCAAAAGACCGGTGCGAATATGTATCGCCTAGTTTGCGTCAAGCGTGACAGGGCGCGTCACCTCTTCGGTTGGGGCAGCGAAATCCGCGGGAAAGAAGATCGGGCCGATATAGGCATAAGCGATCAACCCTATGCCGGCCAGGATCGTCAAAAACAACAATGCCTTAATCAATCGCCACATCGCCTGCCCCTCATACGCCTCTCTGCCGTTTTCGGTGGTCTGGTTGCCACCTTTTGCAGTGTTTATATATGGTCTTTTCCGCAATATCACGGCATTCATTCACTAATTTTTGCAGAGGGTGCGCAATGTGATCGGGGCGGTATGGGGCAGCGAATGACAGAGGCACCACCGGCCCGCCTGATCCGCACCGTGGTCCTGGTGGGCATGATGGGCGCGGGCAAGACCGCGATCGGCAGATCACTCGCCGCGCGGTTGGGTGTCGATTTCGTCGACAGCGACACGGCCATCGAAGAGGCCGCGGCGCTGAGCATCGCGGAGATTTTCGAACGCGATGGTGAACGGTTCTTTCGGCGGCGTGAAGCCGAAGTTCTGCGCCGCTTGCTGTCGGGTCCGCCGGGGGTCGTGTCGACCGGTGGTGGCGCATTTCTGTTTGACCGGAACCGCACTGCGATCGCCGAGATGGGCGTGGCTGTTTGGCTGGATGCCGATCTGGACACATTGTGGGAACGTGTGCGCCACAAGGATACTCGTCCGCTGCTGCGCACCGATGATCCCAAGGCTACGTTGACGGCTCTGTTCGCGGAACGTCGCCCGGTCTATGCGCAGGCCGGGGTGCGGGTGTCGATCGACCGCGCGGCATCGATCGAGGAAACGACCGATCGGGTGCTGGACGCACTGTCCGCGCATGGGAATATTCTGGAAGGCTGATAATGAACACAGTGCATGTGGACCTGCCGGGGCGGGAATATGATATTCATATCGGCCCGGGATTGCTGGCCGAGGCCGGCCGCCATTTGGCCGATCTGGGTGGACGACGGCATGTCTGCATCCTGACGGATGAGAACGTCGCGCGGCTGCATCTGGCCGATTTGCAGGCGGGCTTGTCCGCCGCCGGCCTGACCTCTGTGGCGCTGACCTCGCCTGCTGGCGAGGCGACGAAGTGCTGGGCACAGTTGGAACGGTCGGTCGAGTGGCTTTTGGCGCAAAAGGTAGAGCGCAACGATATCGTCATCGCCTTCGGCGGCGGCGTGATCGGCGACCTGGCGGGGTTTGCGGCGGCGATCCTGCGCCGTGGGGTGCGGTTCGTCCAGATCCCGACCAGCCTGCTGGCACAGGTCGATAGCTCTGTCGGGGGCAAGACCGGGATCAATTCGCCCAGCGGTAAGAACCTGATCGGTGCCTTTCACCAGCCGTCATTGGTGCTGGCTGATACGGGCCTGCTGGGCACGCTGACGCCGCGCGATTTTCTGGCCGGTTACGGCGAAGTCGTGAAATACGGCCTTCTGGGCGATGCGACGTTTTTTCACTGGCTCGAGGCCGAGGGGCGTGCATTGGCGGCTGGCGATATGGATGCGCGCGTGCGGGCCGTGACCCGATCCTGCCAGATGAAGGCCGATATCGTGCAGCGCGATGAGACCGAGCAGGGGGATCGCGCGCTATTGAACCTTGGCCATACGTTTTGTCACGCGCTGGAGGCCGCGACAGGTTATTCCGACCGATTGTTGCACGGCGAGGGCGTGGCGATTGGATGCGCGCTGGCTTTCGAATTGTCGGCACGGCTGGGGCTGTGTTCACAAGAGGACCCAAGCCGGGTGCGGGCGCATCTGCGCGATATGGGGATGAAGGTGGATATCGCCGATATTCCGGGGGATTTGCCGGACGCAGCAGGGCTGCTGGACCTGATGGGGCAGGACAAGAAGGTTGTGGATGGCAAGCTGCGGTTCATCCTCGCGCGCGGAATAGGCGAGGCGTTTATTACATCGGATGTGCCGCGCGAGGCTGTCATGGACGTGTTGGATGACGCGCTGCGGGGGAGGGTCTGAGGTCCCGGGTCAAGCCCGGGACTGCGTAGCGTCTAAAACGGAATTTCGTCGTCCAGATCGCTGTTGCTGCTGCCGCCTTGGGATGATCCGCCGCCATAGCCGCCATCGTTTCCGCCATAGCTGCCACCGCCGTAACCGCCGCCGCTGCTGCTGCCACCGCCATAGTTACCACCGCCGCCGCCTTCACCGCGACTGTCAAGCATGGTCAGATTGCCGCCGATCCCTTGCAGCACAACCTCGGTCGAGTACCGATCCTGCCCGGATTGGTCCTGCCATTTGCGGGTCTGCAGCTTACCCTCGATGTAAACCTTGGACCCTTTGCGCAGGTATTGTTCGGCAACCCGCACGAGCCCTTCCTGAAAAATGGCTACCGAATGCCATTCCGTTTTTTCGCGCCGCTCACCGGTGTTCCGGTCTTTCCAGTTTTCCGATGTCGCGATCCGCAGGTTACAAACCTTGCCGCCGTTCTGGAACGTCCGCACTTCGGGGTCGGCACCCAAATTCCCGATAAGGATGACTTTGTTCACTGATCCGGCCATTTTGGCGCCTCCCGCGATTCTGATTTGTGCTTTTGTGACAGACACCGAATGGGGCAACAAGGTTAAGGAAGGGCTGACAGTGGTGCAAAAAGGCTCTAGCGTGCCAGCAAACCTTCAAAAAGGGGCAGGCATGCGTAGGACAGGATTGAGTTTGGCAGCGACCTTGGTGCTGGTCGGGTCAGGCGGGTGGGCGCAACAGCAGGTTTCGACCAAGTCGCGTGCGGCCCTTTTTCAAAGCCAGTTATCCGTTCTGGATGGCCGCGCGGCAGAGCAATACAACAACTCGGTCCGATTGCAGCCACCGCAGATCGAGGTGCCCGGTGCACCGGGAAGCACACCGGCCTACACCGGCCGCTATCGCGGGCCATATCTGGATGTCGCCCGTTCAGCCGCGATCCGGCACGGGGTACCGGCGGATCTGTTCCTGCGGCTGGTACAACAGGAAAGCGGCTGGAACCCACATGCGCGGTCGCACAAGGGCGCCTTGGGGTTGGCGCAGTTAATGCCGCAGACGGCACGGGCGCTGGGGGTCGATCCGCACGACGCGGCGCAGAACCTTGACGGCGGGGCGCGGTATCTGCGGACGCAATATGACAAATTCGGCAACTGGCAGCATGCGCTGGCGGCCTACAATGCCGGGCCGGGGGCGGTCGAACGCTATCGCGGTATCCCGCCTTATCGGGAGACCCAGAATTACGTCAAAGTGATCTGGGGAAGCTAAGCTCCTATTTCGGCGAGACTTTTCAAGCTCGGATCGGTCAGGCCGGGAACCACCCGATATCGCGCATTCACGAACAGAAAAAGTGCAAAGCCCAAAAGCCCGAGACACAGGCCGGTCACGAGGGTTTGCCCGTAAATCTGTTGCGCCAACCAATCAAAGGTCTTGTCGAGACCGCCTGCCTCATCGGCGTCGTGCGTCCAGAACGCATACATCAGGAAAATGCTGACGATTACGATGACGATCCCCTGGGCGGCAACGCCGGCCTGCAACAGCCTATTCCAATGCTGGGTGAAATGATTGGCGGTCAAGTGATCGCGATATCCCTGTGACCATGCCTTGTGCAGATAGTAAAAACCGGCGCCACAGGTCAGGGCGCCGATGACTCCGACAAGCCAAACACCAAACGGGATCTCCATGATCATCTCTGTCGCACGGATGATGTGCGAACGTTGGTAGTCATCTTCCTGCCCTTCGAAGACCAAGATGATAGCGCCAACTCCGATCGCTGCATGAACCAATCCGGTGGTGACCATGCCACCGCGGGCGATGAGCCCCTTGATATCTTGACCGTAATTTTCCAAATCGGCCCAGGCGCTTATGAGTCGCCAGAGCGTATAGCACAGCAAGCCTATCCCGATGATCATCAGCGTTGCCGCACCCATCGGCGACGTTTCGATCTGTTCGAGCACTTCGGACGTGCCTTGCGCCTGCCCTCCGTGCCAGATCGCCCAAAGCGAGAGGCCCGCGATCGCGACATAGGTCAGACCGCGACCGGCATAGCCCAACCGCATAATGGGAAGCGCCCATTGCATTCGCCGATCCGCCATGCCGCTGTCTCCCACCCTGAACCGAAAGACAAACCGCGTGGACAAGCGGATGGTTCCCTTACTCCGCCGCGATCTGAATAACCGGCTCCATCGCTTCGAGATCGGCGTCGCTCAGGTGGCACTTGATCTGATGGCCTTCGGTCAGTTGCCGCACCGGCGGCACCTCTTTTTCGCACAGCCCGCCCGGTACTTGCGATTTCCACCGGCAGCGGGTCTGGAACGGGCAGCCGGGGGGCGGATTCATGGCCGACGGAATTTCGCCCTCCAGCACAATATGTTTCTTTTCTACATGCGTGTCGGCGATGGGTACCGCCGACAAAAGTGCCTCGGTATACGGGTGATAGGGCGGGGAAAATACCTGATCAGTCGTTCCCAATTCCACCACATGGCCCAGATACATGACCATTACCCGGTCGGACAGATAGCGCACGATCGACAGGTCGTGGCTGATGAACAAAAGCGTTGTCTTATGCTCACGTTGAATTTCCATTAATAGATCGGTCACCGCGGCCTGGACCGAGACATCGAGCGCCGAAACGGGTTCATCCGCAACGACGATCCGGGCATCACCGGCAAAGGCGCGGGCGATGCCGACCCGTTGTTTTTGCCCGCCGGATAGCTGCCGCGGCATCCGATCGGCGAAGGCGCGGGGAAGTTTCACAAGATCAAGGAGTTGCAGCATGCGCTCGCGCCGCTCGCCATCGTTTTTGCCGACGCCAAAGATTTCCAGTGCCCGCATGATCTGCCGCCCGACCGTCATGGACGGGTTGAGCGTGTCGAAGGGGTTCTGGAACACCATCTGCACGTCTGCGATGGTTTTCGTGTCGCGGTTTTCGATGGGCGTGTCGCCGATGGATTTGTTGTCGAGCAGGATCTGCCCTTCGGTTGCGGTCTCTAACCCCATGAGAACCTTGGCAAATGTCGATTTACCGCAGCCGGATTCGCCCACGATGGCGAGCGTTTCGCTTTCGCGCGCTTCGAAAGACAGCGTTTCGTTGGCTTTGACCACCTTTTTGTCGCCACCGCCGAAAAGGGCATTGGCCGCAACCTCGTAGTATTTCTTGAGGTCTTCCATTTTCAGGACAACCCGACCGGGTTCGGGTTTTTCTTTGGTTTCAGATACTTGGATCGGGGCATTCCAGTCGATTTCCTGGAATTTCAGGCAGCGGGTCTGATGGCGGTCGTTGCCCGGAACAGCGTCCATCGGGATGAAGCCCTGATCACACCGCCCCGCCTCGAAATAATCGCAGCGGGGGCCGAAATTGCAGCCGTGGGGCCGCTCATGGGGCAGGGGGAAGTTGCCCGGAATGGCGACCAGAGGCCGCGCGTTCTTGTCGGCGCCGGGCAGGGGAATGGACCGGAACAGGGCCTGCGTGTAGGGGTGCTGCATCTCGTCGAAGACGTCCGTGATGCTGCCCCGTTCGACGGCCTCGCCGGAATACATCACGCAAATCCGGTCGCAGGTTTCCAGCACTAACCCCAAGTTATGACTGATAAAAAGCATGCTGGTGCCGTATTTCTTGCCGAGGTCCTTGACCAGTTCGACGACCGCGGCCTCGACCGTTACGTCAAGTGCGGTTGTGGGTTCGTCGAGGATCAAAAGCGACGGGTTTGCCATCAGCGCCATGGCGATCACGATGCGCTGTTGTTGACCGCCGGAGAGCTGGTGCGGATAGCTTTTGAGCATGCGTTCGGGGTCGGGGAGTTTGACGTCTGTGACGACCTCAAGGGCTCGTTTGTAAGCCTCTTTTTCGCCCACGCCTTCGTGGATCATCGGCACTTCCATCAGCTGTTTGCCGATCTTCATGGCGGGATTTAGCGATGCCATAGGCTCTTGATATATCATGGCAATTTCGCTGCCGCGGATGTCGCGCAGGCGTTCGGGCGACATCTCGCACAGGTCTTCGCCCTTGAACTTGATAGAACCGCCGACGATGCGGCCGTTGACGCCAAGATCCTGCATGACGCCAAGGGCGACGGTGGATTTGCCGCAGCCGGATTCTCCAACCAAACCAAGGGCTTCGCCGGGCATGATATTGGCGGAGAAGTCCATGACGGCGGGGATTTCGCGCAGTCGGGTAAAGAAGGAAATGGACAGTTTGTCGATTTCGAGGATGGGTTCGGTCATCTGTTAACTATTTCCATTTTTGGCGTCTGAGGGCTGTCGGAATTCCATCGGAAAACCATCGGAATTCCATCGGACCTTTGCGCACGGTGCCATTGTTAACCATTAATCCTTGAGGCTTTCTTCGCGCAGCCCGTCGGCGAGCAGGTTGAGGCCCAGGACAAGTGACAGAAGCGCCACGGCGGGCGGCAGGGCCGGG
This sequence comes from Yoonia sp. 2307UL14-13, assembly GCF_037572755.1. Classification (NCBI taxonomy): domain Bacteria; kingdom Pseudomonadati; phylum Pseudomonadota; class Alphaproteobacteria; order Rhodobacterales; family Paracoccaceae; genus Yoonia; species Yoonia sp. 2307UL14-13. The sequence goes on from NZ_JBBIFZ010000001.1 coordinate 530,646, forward strand.
TGAACATAGATCAGGAGTAGCTTGCGCCCTTCGTTGATCGTCGTTCCCCAATCGGGGCTTTCCGACGACAGGCCCAGGCCAAAGAACCCCAGCGTCCCCAACAGGATCGTGGTGTAGCCGATCCGCAGGCAGAAATCGACGATCAGCGGCCCGCGCGCATTGGGCAGGATTTCCCACAGCATGATGTACCAAGCGCCTTCGCCCCGTGTCTGCGCCGCCGCGACATAGTCGCGGGTCCGCAGATCCAGCGTCAGCCCGCGCACGATCCTGAACACGGTAGGCGCGTTCACGAAGACGACCGAGACGAAGACCACGAGGATGGTGATGTCGAACAGGTCGAACCAGCGGGGCAGGAAGTTGATCACCGTCCCAGGCTGGTTGATGACCGACAGATAGAGCCAGCTGAGAATGCCCAGGACGGGTACCATGATCGCCGTCCGTTTGGCGGGTTGCGTGTAGTAACGCGAATTCAGCAGAACCCCGAAAAAGATGATCGGGAAAACGAACAGGAAGGCGGCCATATAGCTGGGGATGCCCGTCAGCACGATTTCGGGTGTGACCAAAAGATAGAACAGAAGGATCACGGGGAAGGCGAGGATCAGGTTGGCGACGAAGGACAGAAACGTATCAAGCTTACCGCCATAATAGCCTGCGGGCAGGCCAAGTGTGATCCCGACCATAAAGGCGAACAGCGTCGCCAAGGGCGCGATCGCGATCACGATACCTGAGCCGGTGACGACCCGGCTGAAGATATCCCGCGCGAGGTTGTCGCCGCCGAGCAGGTAGTGCGGGTAAACGTCCGTGCCGTCCCCGTAGACCAGGCCGGGCACTCCGTTCTTGAGCGCGCGGGCGATCTGCAGATCGGTGGGCTGGGTCAGCGGGTCGAAGGTGGTGATCAGCCCGAATACACCGCTGAAGATCGCGGTGAAAACCCAGAACATCACAATCGCAAAGCCGATCATGCCGATCACGCTGTCGAAGAGTTTGCCGTAGAGCCCCAGCCTGCGTTTATACATGATCGACAGGCCGAACGTGATCAGCAGGGCCACCCAGACGGGCAGGAATTGGCGTGACATCTCGCCGACGATGCCGACGGTACCATAGGGTGTGACGATCCCGCCGATCAGGTAGGCGAGGATGATCCCAACGGTGAAAAGAAAGAGATATTTGTTTGTGTTTTCAACGATCCCCAGTGGTCCGCCGCGCGCGGCCAGTGTGCCATCGGGATTGGCCTGCAACGTGGCCGGGGCCGCGAAGAAACCGAGGATCAGTTGTGCCACGATCCCCAGCACCAGAAGGCCGACCAGAATGGTCAAAGCGGGATTGAGGATCACGCCGAGGCTGCCTGTCCATGTCAATGGTTCCATGTCCGGGTCCCCCTTATGAAATACGGATACGTGGGTTGAGGAAGACGTAGCCGATATCGGAAATCAGCTGTGTCACCAGTACCACGAAGACGGAAACGACGGAGACACCCAGCAGAAGCTCGATATCGTTGTTGCCGGCGGCCTGCACCAGCACCCAGCCGAAACCTTTGTAGTTAAAAAGCGTTTCGACGATCACCACCCCGTTCAGGAGCCACGGGAATTGCAGCATGATCACCGTGAACGGCGCGATCAGCGCGTTCCGCAGCGCGTGTTTGATCACGATCTTGGGGAAGCTCACCCCTTTGAGCCGTGCGGTGCGGATGTATTGCGCGGTCATGACCTCGGTCATGCTCGCCCGCGTCATCCGCGCGATGTAACCCATGCCATAAAGGGCGATGGTGATCACCGGGAGGAAAAAGTTGGCGAAGGTGGCGTCGTCCATGGCCGCGGTTGCGGTGCCTTTGAACGGGATCGTATCCCATTCGACAAAGGCCTTTGTCGCGAGTGCTGCGATCAGGATGACCCCTGACACATATTCGGGCGTTGCAGTGGATACGATTGAGACGGTCGATAGGGTCCGGTCGGTTCGCGAGCCTTCGCGCATCCCCGCCAGCACCCCGATGATCAGCGCGCCGGGGACCATGACCATCATGACCCAGAACATCAGTTTCCCGGTCAGACCAAGGCGGGTGGCCACGATGCTGCTCACATCGTCTTTGAATACGGTTGAAAAGCCCCAATCGCCCTGCAGGATGCCGCAGAATCCTGCGGCCTCTTCCACCGGTTGCCCGGGTTCCTGACAGCGGGCCCGGGTCGTTCCGTCGGAGCCTTCGATCACGTAACCGGGCAGGACGCCCAACCATTGGCCGTATTTGACGGGTAAGGGTTGCGAGTAGCCCCGGTTTTCAAGCCAGCTAACCACGGCATCGTCCGTCATCCGGGCATTGCCCTGGGTTTTGGCCAGCTTTTCCAGATTTGGTCCCAGATTGGTCAGCCAGAATACGATAAATGTCAGGCAGAGTGCCGTCAGGAGCATCACCCCCAACCGGCGTAGAATAAACAAACCCATAAAGGCCCCTGTTGCTAGGCAGCGTCAGGTCATTGCCCGACTTATCGTTCCTTGGTGGCCCCGGTTTTCCGGTGATCCACCTGTCGTGAAAAGGGCCGCCCCGGTGACAGGGCGGCCCTTCGATATCAGGCCGCGAAAGCCATTTTGTAGATCTGCGGCAGATAGGCGATATGCATGTCCCAATCTAGGATGCCCGGCTTGGCATGGCGGTAAAGCGAACGCCAATAGGGCTGCAGCGTCACGCCTTCGTCGCGCATGATGATCTGCAGTTTTTCCATCACCTCGCGGCGCGCATCGGCATCGGCGATCGAGTTCGCCTCGGCCAGCAGCGCATCGAATTCGGCATTGGCAAAGCCGCTTTCGTTCCAGGCCTCACCCGAACGGTAGGCGAGTGCGAGGATCTGCGTGCCCAGCGGGCGGTGGTTCCAGTTGGTCGAACTGAACGGATATTTCGTCCAGTCGTTCCAGAAGGTTGAACCGGGGATGATCGTCCGCTTGATGTTGAAGCCCGCGTCGCGCAGCTGGGCTGCCACGGCATCGGTCGTGTTCTTGCGCCAATCATCGTCGATGGAGATGATTTCGAATTCGAAATCAGCCATCCCGGCCTCTTCCAGCAGCGCCAAGGCGCCTTCGGGATCATACTCAAGCCCCGGAATATCAGCATATTCCGGGTGCATTGGTCCGACATGGAAGTTCTTGGCGGCCTGACCGCGGTTGGCATAGCCCAGTTCGAGGCAGACCTCGTTATTGACGGCCATCGCGATCGCCTTGCGCACGCGGACGTCAGCGTAGGGTTGTGTGCCGTCAACCTCGGCCTGTTGGTTGGGCCGGATGGCGATCGTGGCGCCTGATGCGACCTCGGACCGTTCCCAGCCGATGCCTTCGACCACGTCGACGAAGTCACCGACGGTTTCGTAGAACATGTCGACCTCGTCCGCCGCGGCGGCAGCGACCCAGGCGGAAGGATCCTGACCGTAGTCGATGAATTCGACGCGGTCGAGATAGGCCCCTTTGCCAGCCTCGTAGCCCCACCATTCGAAGCCTTCGTTGCGGATGAGCACGCCCTTGACGCCGACCTCGAGGCTTTCGGGCAGGTATGGCCCGGTGCCGATGGGGTTGCCCATCATGTTTTCCGCATCAAAGCTGCTGTGCACGATTGCGGCCGGATAGTCGGCCATGCCCGCGATCAGCGAGATGTCGGAGGTGGGCAGATTCAGTTTGACCGTTGTGGCATCCACGACCTCGATCGCGCCTTCGATGGCCTGACCCGATGCTTCATCGATCAGCGTGGCGAAACGACCCGCCATGGAGTTGCCTTCGAGGTTCTTGTCGCACCAGCCCGCGATGTTGCGCGCCACATCCTCGGCGGTGAAGTCGTCGCCGTTGTTCCATTTGACGCCGGGGCGGACGTTGAGGGTGTATTCGGTGGCGTCGTCGTTGACATCCCAGCTTTCCAGCAGCATGGGCGCGAACGTCCCGTCGTTGTTGTATTCAACGAGATATTCCAGCCAACCGTTGGTGAAATAGGCGATCTGGGTCCAGTCGAAGGTGCGCGGATCCTTGAGCGCGCGGACTTCCATCTGCATCCGCAGCGTGCCGCCTTGCTGGTGACCGCCAGCCTTTGCTGGCGATGACAGGCCCAGCAGCCCGTATGCCGCGGATGCGGTTAGGCCCAGACTGGTCGTACGCGCCAAAAACTCCCGGCGGCTGAGTTGCCCGGCCTTTTCTTCGGCGGCATACATAAGCGCAGCTGGGTGGATATTCGTCGGTTGCGTCATTCTTGTCTCCCTGTGACACACATTTTTTTTCGGAAAATTCAGTACTTCACGCCGTTTTTCGCGTGTTCCCTGCATTTCGTCCCGCACAATGGGGCACGATTTCCGGGGATAGGTCAACAGAGGCTTTGGGAAATTGAATGACATTTGCGACAGTTTCTTAGCCGAAAAGCGACATTTCGGCGCAGTTGTTCAAACCGCTTTGGTGCCGCGTCGCAGCATTATTGCGCTTGCTGGCGGCTGGCACTTCCTTTGTTGCGCCGGAACGCCGAGGGTGTCTGACCCGCGCGAGCCTGAAAGCTGCGGGTGAAATAAGCCGCCGAGCGAAAGCCCAGATGGCGGGCGATGTCCTGAACGGGGATTTTGGTGTCCTGCAACAAGGTGCAGGCCTCGAAATGGATCCGTTCGTTCAGCAGATCGAGCGCGGAGCGGTCGCAGCTTTGCCGACACACCCGAGAGAGATGGGTGGGTGTCACGCCAAGCGTTTTTGCATAATCGGCGATCCCGAGGTCGCGGTGGAAATCCTGCGCAATCAGCTTGGTATATCGCGCGACGATTCGCCCGGCGGCTGAGCTGCGGCGGGGGTCAGGTTGCGTATCATGTCTGGCCAGATGCCGTTCGACGAAGATGTGCAAGAGGCCCAGATGACAGAGCGCTGCGCGCATATCGCCCGCTGGCTGCAACTCGCGTTCGACCGCTTCGATCAGGCCTTGCAGTTCTTTTTGTATGGCGACGTCCAGAAAACGCAGGTGAAAGCTGTGTTCCGGCCAGGTGGGTCCATCGGCGGGCAATGTCATGATCTGGGCGAAAACCGTGGGCCCGATTTCGATCCCGTACATCGTGTTGGGCGGGATGTGGATCAGGTTGTTGGGCCCGTAACCGGTGGTCAGCCCGGCAAGCGTGATCCGCCCCTGGCCTTTGGTGACATGGATCAGTCGCCCGGTGTCATGGCTGCGCATCGCCTCGTGCCGCCAGCGCGCGGCGGGTCCGGTATAGGTCAATGCCTTGAGCGCCAACGGGCTGGTGTGACTGATCATGTTCATAGCTTGCCCCAATGTTGTTTTTTGACAAGTCTTCGCAGAAAGCCCTTTGGATTCAATCCGCTAGATCATCGACGAATCGCAGTGTTGCGGAAATGTCCGCCCTGTCGATCGGGATTTGGTGCCAATCCTTATGGCGCGACCGGAACCATGTGCGCTGTCGTTTGGCATATTGGCGCGAGGCGATGATGGCGGCATCGCGCGCTTGATCGAGTGTGATTTCGCCTTGCAGGTAGCCGATCAGTTCGGAGGCGCCTATCGCTTTGGACGACAGGTGGTTTGGGTTCCAGTGGGGCAGCATGGCCTTGGCTTCGTCGAGCGCGCCTTGATCGAGCATCTGGTCGAAGCGCCGGGTGATCCGGTCGTTGAGCCAGTCGGTGTCGGAGGTCAGGTTGATCCGGATCGCGTCTTCGGGCGGCAGGAGTGGCGGTTGTGTGTCGTCCTGCCATGCGGCAAGGCCGCGGCCTGTGTTCTGCAGCACTTCCCACGCCCGCTGGACCCGCATGCGGTTTTGGGTGTCGATGCGTGCGGTGGTTTCGGGGTCAAGTTCGCGGAGAAGGTGTTGAAGTGTCAATGTGTTGGCGTGCGTTCTTAAGTCATCTGGTGTTGCCGGTATCTCTGCGAGGCCCTGAGTAAGGGCATTGAAATTCAAGCCCGTGCCGCCGACGATAATGGGGCGCGGTCCGGTCAGATGGCGTGCCACGTCGCGCAGCCAATGCCCGACCGAGTAGTCCCCATCGAAAGGCACATGGCCATAAAGCACATGAGGGGCCACGGCGAGATCCGCGTCGTCGGGCCGCGCGGTCAGGATGCGCCAGCCATCGAAGACCTGCACCGCATCGGCGTTCACGATCACACCGCCCTGCGCCTTGGCGACATGGAGCGCCAGTGCTGATTTTCCCGATGCGGTGGGCCCCGCGATCAGGACGGGTTTGTCGGGTGGGATGGTGATCATTCCCCTTTCATGCCGGGTGGGCGATTTGCCCGCAAGCGCCCATTGAACCCCAGCCCGATTTCCGACATTTTGCGCTGCAATAAATAGCGCATCAGGGGGACGCCATGAGTGAGGCCGCGACGACGTATAACCGCGTCATGTTGAAGATTTCCGGTGAGGCGCTGATGGGCGATACCTCATTCGGGCTGCACCCGCCGACCGTGCAGCGGGTCGCGAAAGAGGTGAAGGCGGTTCATGACCTTGGCGTCGAGATCTGCATGGTCATCGGGGGTGGGAACATCTTTCGGGGCCTTCAGGGGTCGGCCCAGGGGATGGAGCGCACGACTGCCGACTACATGGGCATGCTGGCCACGGTGATGAACGCCCTGGCGATGCAATCGGCGCTGGAGGAGTTGGGCATTCATACGCGGGTCATTTCGGCAATAACCATGAACGAGGTGGCAGAGCCGTATATCCGCCGTCGCGCCGTGCGTCACCTGGAGAAGAAGCGGGTGTGCATCTTTGCGGCGGGGACGGGGAACCCGTATTTCACTACCGATACGGCGGCGACCCTGCGCGCGAGCGAAATGAACTGCGAGGCGATCTTCAAGGGCACCAAGGTGGACGGTGTCTATGACAAGGACCCGGCCAAGCATGATGACGCCGTGCGCTATGAGCGGGTGAGCTATGACGAGGTGCTGCAGAAACATCTGGGGGTGATGGATGCCTCGGCCATTGCGCTGGCGCGGGACAATGCGCTGCCGATCATCGTGTTCTCGCTGGATGAGCCGGGCGGGTTCCGTGGCGTGATGGCGGGCGAAGGGACTTATACGATCGTGAAGGATTAGGCGCGGTGGCCGAGTTCGATCCCGAGGTCTACGATATGGTCTGCGACGTGCTGACCGGCGAGTTCGGAATTTCGCCACATCGGACTGGTCCGGACGTGGAAATGATCAACCTCGACTTGGATTATCAGGAATACGATCGCCTTTATGTTGTCCTGTCTGAACGGACTGGCGTGTCGTTGCAGGAGATATCTGCGACGATGCCGGTCATCAATTGTGGTGAGAGCGAGAATGCCATGCAGAGCCTACGCAACATCGCGCCGTTCAGCGTATTCGCCGCGGATTACCTGAACAGGTGCGACATACGAGCCGAGCGTGAAACCATTGGCAGCATTGCGGCGACGTTCACAGCGGGGAAATACGTGCGTTCGGGTCTTCTTTTCCCGCTGACCCTGCCGCCGCATAGCCGTGCGCATGTTCTGATCAAACTTGTTGTGGTGCCCCTGTTGGTGGTCGTCGGGCTGCCGGTGGCCTACACGATGTGGCCTTGCAATCCGTTCGCCTGGTATTGTGGTTGGACGATGGATGGGCGGCTGGGCGATGTCATCGGCTTTCTTGTCGTTTCTTCAATCATTTTCACATCTGGTACGTTGTGGCCCGGGCTGCAGGCATTGCGCCGCCGTCGGGCCCGATTCCGTCGGCGTGGCGTGGGTGACTGAAAGGTGCGGCTGCGCCGCATTATGTTTCAGGTGCCTCCGGTGGCGGTATTTTTGAACAAAAGAAGCCATGATCCTGCGCGAATTTTGCACCGGTGCTGCGGATAACCTGACCTATACAAGGTGGCGCGCATCGCTTAAGACGATGAAAAGCCGGGCAAAGCCCCAAGGAAGAGCAGAGAATGTCTGACGATTTTGAACTTGATACCGATGACCTGGAACGCCGTATGGCAGGGGCGATCGCGAATTTGCGCACCGAGCTTGCGTCTTTGCGGACGGGCCGTGCCTCGGGCTCGATGCTGGAGCCGGTGATGGTGGATGCCTATGGTGCGATGACGCCGATCAACCAGGTGGGCACCGTCAACGTACCCGAACCGCGGATGGTCACCATCAATGTCTGGGACAAGGGCCTTGTCGGTAAGGTCGAGAAGGCCATTCGCGAAAGCGGGTTGGGGATCAATCCGCAGTTGAATGGCACGATCATTATGCTACCAATCCCCGAGTTGAACGAGGAACGTCGTCGCGAGTTGAGCAAGGTTGCCGGTCAGTACGCGGAAGGGGCGCGGGTATCGATCCGCAACCTGCGCAAGGACGGGATGGACCAGATCAAGAAGGCCAGGGGGGATGGCCTGTCCGAAGACGACCAGAAGTTTTGGGAAAGCGCCGTGCAGGAGATCACGGATGCCCATATCAAGACGGTCGATGATACGTTGGAGGCCAAGCAGGCCGAAATCATGCAGGTCTGACCCCCTGCCATAGATATGAAAGGGGCTGTGTGTGCCCAAGGATATCGACCGAAAGACCCCACCGTCCCATGTGGCGATCATTATGGATGGCAATGGCCGTTGGGCGCAGCAGCGTGGCCGTCCGCGCCTTTTCGGCCATCATGCCGGTGCCCGCCGCGTGCGCGAGATTTTGGCGGCCTGTCCCGATCTGGGGGTGAAGTATCTGACGATCTTCGCCTTTTCGACCGAGAACTGGAAGCGGACCCAGACCGAAGTGGCCGGACTGATGAGCCTGTTTCGCAAGTATCTGGAACGTGAGACCCAGGCGTTGGTCGAGAATGGCGTGTGTGTCCGTTTCATCGGCGACCGTATCCGGCTGGACGATAAGCTGGTCGCGCTGATGGACGACCTTGAATTGCGCACGGCGGACAATGACAAGGTGCATTTGACCGTGGCGCTGAATTATGGCGGGCGCGATGAGGTGACGCGCGCCGCCAAACGCCTTGCCTATGAGATCGAGATGGGCCGTCTGACCCATAATGATGTGGATGCCGAGACCCTGTCAAAGTTTCTCGATACTCACGTTCTGCCTGATCCCGATCTGGTGATCCGGACAAGTGGTGAGGCCCGGATTTCGAATTTCCTGCTGTGGCAATCGGCCTATGCGGAATATGAATTCATCGATACGCTTTGGCCGGATTTCACCAAGGCGGAGTTCGCGCGTGTGTTGCATGGTTTCGGGGCCCGGGAACGGCGTTTCGGGGCCGTGCCTGCATAAAGAATGACGACGAATGCCCCATTGCCCCCCAGCAACTGGGATGACCTGACCGTCCGCGTCGCGTCGAGCGCGGGCATGGTTATTGTCGGCGCGGCAGGTGTCATCATGGGCGGTGTCTGGTTTCAGATGCTCGTCGTCTTCGTCAGCGCGGTGATGATTTGGGAATTGTGGATGATGATCCGCGATGACGAGCCGACCAAGGGGATGCTGTTGGCCGCGCTGGTTGCCTCGGTCATGTCCGGGCAGCTGGGGCATGAGAGCCCCTGGGCACTGTTGTTGTTTCTGGTCGTCCCGTTGATCGGCGTCACCCAGCTGAAGACCGAGATCAAGACGTTCTTTATCTTCGCGCTTGGCATTCAGATCGCGGGTTGGGGGTTGGTCCATTTTCGCGATGACTTTGGCTTTACCTGGCTGTTGTGGCTGATGTCGGTGGTGATCGTCACCGATATTTTCGGCTATTTCGCGGGCAAGTCGTTTGGCGGACCGAAATTCTGGCCCAAGGTCAGCCCGAAAAAGACCTGGAGCGGGACGATCGCGGGCTGGCTGGGTGCCGCGCTTGTCGGTTACGTGTTCACGCTGTTCACCAATGCTGGACTGGTGATTATCCTGATTTCGATGGCGCTGAGCTTTGCCGGACAGATGGGTGATATCGCCGAGAGTGCGTTGAAACGCCGGATGGGTGTCAAGGATAGCTCGACCCTGATCCCGGGTCATGGTGGGCTGTTCGACCGGTTCGATGCGCTTTTGGGAGCGGCGCTATTCATGTTGTTGGTCGCAGACATATTCAACGTGCCGGGAGTGGCCTTTTGAGGCGGATCAGCGTGTTCGGTGCGACCGGGTCGGTGGGGCAAAGCGCGCTGGATTTGGTCAGGCGCGATGCCGGGGCCTATGACGTGGTGGCCTTGACGGGTGGCCGGAATGTCCGGCAGTTGGCCGATGATGCATGGGCTTTGAAGGCCGATATCGCGGTGACCTGCTATCCGGAATGTCATGACGATTTGAAGGCACTGCTGGATGGGAGCGGCGTTGACGTCGCCGCCGGGACGGAGGCGCTGTCAGAGGCGGCAACACGCCCGGTGGATTGGGCCCTATCGGCGATCGTGGGTGCCGCGGGGCTGATGCCGGGGCTGACGGCCCTTGAGCACGGAACGACGTTGGCCTTGGCGAACAAGGAGTCGCTGGTGACGGCCGGCCCATTGTTGCTGGGGAAAGCCAAGGCGCATGGCGCGACCGTTCTGCCAGTCGATAGTGAACATTCCGCGGTGTTTCAGGCCCTAGTGGGCGAGGATATGGCGGCGGTCGAGCGTGTCATCATCACCGCGAGCGGAGGGGCGTTTCGGGATTGGCCGGTTGAGAAACTGGCGACCGCAACGCTGGAACAGGCCTCGAGCCATCCGAATTGGGATATGGGGCAGCGGATCACGATCGACTCGGCCTCTATGTTCAACAAGGCGATGGAGCTGATTGAAACGAAAGAGTTTTTCGGCGTTTCGCCTGCGATGATCGAAGTGCTGGTGCACCGTGAAAGCCTGGTGCATGCGCTGGTGGGTTTCAATGACGGGGCGCTGATGGCCCATGTCGGTCCACCGGATATGCGTCATGCGATCGGCTATGCGCTGCATTGGCCCGAACGGAAAGAATTGCCGGTGGACCGGCTTGATCTGGCGGCTGTCGGCAGTTTGACCTTTGAATCCCCTGATGACGCGCGTTATCCGGCGCTGCGGCTTGCCCGCCGGGTAATGGAAGAGAGTGGCCTTTCGGGGGCCGCGTTCAATGCCGCGAAGGAACGTGCGTTGGATGGCTTTATTGCCGGTGAGATCGGGTTTCTGGACATGTGCCGCGTGGTCACGGCTGTGTTGGACAAAATGTCATCATCCGATGGGCTGCAAAATGTCGAAATCAGTTTAGATAATGTGTTGGATACCGATCGGCTGGCCCGTATACGCGCGGGCGAAGCCATCAGCCAATTAGGATAAAAGCGTGGATTTGACGCAGTTCGTGCCGATGTTCGGCAACCTTGCCTTTACACTTGTGGCCTTTGTCGTGGCCCTGTCGGTGATCGTGGCGATCCATGAATACGGTCACTACATCGTCGGGCGCTGGTCGGGCATTCATGCGGATGTGTTTTCGATCGGGTTCGGGCCGGTGATCTATAGCCGGACGGACAAACGCGGCACGGTGTGGCAGATCGCGGCGTTTCCCCTTGGTGGCTATGTAAAGTTCATGGGCGACAGCAACGCGGCGAGTGTCGGATCAACGGATGTGGACCCGGTGGATGCCCGCAAGACCATGCTGGGTGCGCCATTGTGGGCACGGACCGCGACGGTGGCGGCGGGCCCGATTTTCAACTTTATCCTCGCGATCCTGATCTTTGGCGGATCGATCATGTATGACGGGCGAGTCGTGGACCCGATCACCTTTGGCGATATACGTGATTTGCCGCCCGACTATGCCACGGAATTGCAGGACGGCGACGTGCTGGTGTCGGTCGGTGGTGTTCCGTTTTCCGAAGATGGTGCGCGGGTCGATGTCGTGGGTCGTGCACCGTTGGCGCCGCGTCTGGACTATACCATCCTGCGTGATGGGCAGGAGATGGTGGTCGAAGGGCCGTTTCCGATGCCTGCGGCGGTGTTGGGTGTGACCCCGCGATCAGCTGCGGATGATGCGGGTGTACGGGTGGGCGACGTGATCACCGCCATCGACGGCGAGACCGTGTTCGCCTTTCCGCAGGTGCAGGACATCGTGGCGGCGGCGGACGGGCGTGATCTGAACGTGACGCTTTGGCGGGATGGTGAAACGCGCGAGGTGACGCTTGCACCCCGTCGTATGGATTTGCCGACAGCCGACGGGTTCGAGACCCGCTGGCTGCTGGGCGTTCGCGGCGGGTATTTCTTTTCCCAGCAGACCGAGGCGATTGGCCTGTGGGAGGCTGTGCAGATCGGGGCCAATCAGCTTTGGGCGACGCTGACGACATCTTTGTCGGCGCTCAAGCACATTGTTCAGGGGCAGATTTCGACCTGCAACCTGTCGGGGCCGGTGGGCATTGCCGAAACAAGCGGGTCTATGGCCCGGCAGGGGACGATCGATTTCATCTTTTTCATCGGGGCGCTGTCTGCCGCCGTGGGTCTGGTAAACCTTTTCCCGATCCCGGTGCTGGATGGCGGGCATCTGATGTTTTACGCCTATGAGGCGGTGACCCGCCGCAAGCCGAGTGATCAGGTGATCCGCGTGTTCATGTTCGTGGGGCTGGGTCTGATCCTGTCGCTGATGTCCTTCACGATTCTGAACGATACATTGCTTTGTCCGTAAATGCCGGGCCGATTGCCACGGTTTTGCCGCAATCCGAGCCTATCCTAAAGTTAGGTGTTGACACTGAGAGGTGCGCAAATGGAAACGCTCACAGCTGGATATCGCGGATTTCGGACCCTTGTGCGGTTGAACATCGACTGGTTGCGCTTTGCCGTGATTTTGATGATCGCACTGAATAGTGCCGCCTACGTGATGTTGGGCTAGGCCCGAATCTCCGCACCAGATCGGGTACAAAGCGCGCTTTCGGGCGCGTTTGTTTTTTTGACAATGTCCTGCTGACGGGCTACTCCGGTAAAAAATCATTCTGGCAGCACGGGCGGTAACAATAATGGGACATGTGGTGGGGCGCGTCTGGGCGCGGGGTCTGACAGTGGTGCGGCGGTTGGGCGTTGTCCTGGTCATCGCGGCCATGGGTGGCGCGGCCATCGCGCAAAGTTTCTCATTCAGCGCCGTCAACATCGAAGGCAACCAGCGTGTCGCCGATGGTACGATCCTGACATTTGCGGGGATCGCGGCGGGGCAGGGCCTGTCGGCAGCGGAATTGAACGATGCTGCGCAGCGCATCCGCGATTCTGGCCTGTTCGAGAGTGTCGAGGTCACGCCGGTCGGGCGCACGTTGCGGATCAATGTCGTCGAGTTTCCCACCATCAACCGTATCAATATCGAAGGCAATGCGAGCATCCGTGACGCGCAGTTGCTCGAGATTGTCCGGTCGGAACCACGCCGGGTCTATAATCCGGCACAGGCTGAGCAGGATACCGCCGCCATCACGCAGGCCTATGCGCAACAAGGCCGCATCAATGCGGTGGTGACGCCGCGTATCATCCGTTTGCCCGACAATCGCGTCGATCTGGTGTTCGAAGTCGTCGAGTCGGGTGTCACCGAGATCGAGCGGCTGAGTTTTATCGGCAATCGGACCTATTCCGAGCGTCGTTTGCGCCGCGTGCTGGATACGAAACAGGCAGGTTTGCTGCGCACGATCATCGCGCGCGACACGTATTCGCCCGAACGGATTGCGCGCGACCGTGAGCTGTTGACCGATTTCTACCGTTCGCGTGGTTACGCCGATTTCGTGGTGCAGAACGTGGACGTGGGCCTGACCCGCGAACGTGACGCCTATTTGGTGACGTTCAATCTGCGCGAGGGGCAAAAGTTCAGCTTTGGCAATGTGACCGTTCGCAGTGAGATTCCGGGCGTGAATGCCGCCGATTACCAGCGTGTCGTGCGTGTCCGCCGCGGCGCGACCTACTCGCCGGTGCCGCTTGAAACGGACATTTCCCGGATGGAACGTGTGGCAGAGCGACAGGGAGTCAACTTTCTGCAGGTCGAGCCACGCATCACCCGCAATGATCGCGCGCTCGAGCTGAATGTCGAATATGTGCTGCGGCAGGGGCCGCGGGTTTTCGTCGAACGGATCGATATCGAGGGGAACGGGACGACGCTGGATCGCGTGATCCGCAACCAGTTCCGCGTGGTCGAAGGTGACCCGTTCAATCCGCGCGAAATCCGCGAAAGCGCACGGCGTATTCGCGCCCTTGGCTTTTTCCAGAATGCGGCTGTGAATGCACGTGAGGGATCGTCGAGCAGTCAGGTCATCATCGATGTCGATGTGGAAGAGGGTCCGACGGGAACGCTGTCATTCGGTGCGAACTATAATTCGGACCAGGGGGCGGGCCTGGTGGCGTCCTATCGCCAGTCGAACTTTCAGGGGCGGGGTCAGCGGCTGAGTTTCGAGCTTTCGACGGCCCGTAGCAATCGCCGTTTAGGGTTCAGCTTCGCCGAGCCGAACTTTCTCGGTCGTGATCTGCGCTTTGGTATCGATCTGTCCTATCGGATCACCGACAACGAAAACGCCCGCAATGACACCGAGACATTGCGCATCAGCCCCAGCCTGCGTTTTCCGGTCAGCGAAAATGGACGGCTGACGTTGTTCACCGCTTACGAATTCACCGATCTGTCCGACGTGTCGGACAGCGCCAGCGTGATCATCCAGAACGAGGCGGATGAGGGACGGGTCGCCAATACGTCCGTCGGCTATCGCTACAGCTTTGACACACGCCGCACAGGGCTTAATCCAAATGCCGGTGTGCTGCTGCGCTTTGGTCAGGAATTCGGTTTTGGCGATACGCAATATATCAAGACGACTGCGCTTGCAGGGGCCGAGACCAAGATCTTTAACGAAGAGGTCACCCTGCGTGCAACCCTGGAAGGGGGCCATCTTGAGTTTCAGGAAGGTTCTGGTCGTGTGACCGACCGCTTCTTTCTTGGCAGTCGCGTGATGCGCGGGTTCGAGGCCGGTGGCATCGGCCCACGGGACGATGCCACTGATGATGCGTTGGGTGGCAACCGCTTTGCGGTTCTGCGGCTCGAGGCGGAGTTCCCGCTGGGTCTACCGACGGAATACGGGATTTCGGGTGGTGCGTTCGTTGATTACGGATCGGTCTGGCAGGTGGGTGAGACGTTCGGGCAGGATGTGCTGTTTGATGAGTTCACTCCACGTGCGGTCGCTGGCGTGTCGATCTTTTGGGATACGCCGGTGGGCCCGCTCCGCTTTAACTTTACCGAGGCGCTGGAAGCCGAAGATCGCGACAAGCCACGTAACTTCGACGTGACGATTTCGTCCAGCTTCTGATGCGCATCTGGACGGCGATCCTGATTTGGCTGGCTGCGGCCGTTGCCGCGCCCGCACAGGAGACGCCTCCGCAGGTGTTGATCATCGATAGTGACCGCCTTTATGCGGAAACGCTGTATGGCAGGCGGCTCGAGGCCGAACTCGCCGCCGAAATTTCGGCAGTGCAGGACGAAAACGACCGTATCGCCGAGACGCTGCGGGAAGAGGAGCTGAACCTGACCGACCGCCGCCCCGACATGGACCCCGAGGCGTTTCGGGAAGAGGCACGCGCCTTTGACGAAAAGGTGCAAGAGGTGCGCACGTCACGCGACGCCAAGGCAGTGGAATTGCAGGCGAAACGCGCCGCTGCCCGCGCCCGGTTCGAAGAACAGGTGCAGGGGATCGTGGCCAACGTCATGCTGGAACGCGGCGCGGTGATGGTCATGGAACAGCGCAATGTCGTCCTGTCGGTGCGGACGGTGAACATCACCGATGACGTCATCGTGCGGGTGGACGCGCAGTTGGGTGATGGCAGCCAATAGCTTGCCCGATCCGGGCGGCCTTGCTAGTCAGAGGGTAAGCGGCGACAGAACCGCAACAAAAACAAGGAGCTGCCGCCGATGAGTGACCCGGTCACCGAAGCTGACATTCAGCTGATCCAAAAGATTTTGCCACATCGTTATCCGTTTCTGCTGGTCGACAAGGTCCATTCGATCGACGGGACGCAATCTGCGATCGGCATCAAGAACGTCACGATGAACGAACCGCATTTTCAGGGACACTTTCCCGGCAATCCGATCATGCCCGGTGTCACGATTGTCGAGGCGATGGCGCAGACGACTGCCGTGATGGTGGGCGCTTCGCTGGGCCTGACCGAAGGCAACCTGCTGGTCTATTTCATGGCGATCGATGGCTGCAAGTTCCGTCGCAAGGTGGTGCCGGGTGATGTGCTGGAGATGCATGTCAAGACGACACGCGGCAAACCGGGTGGCAAGGTTTGGCGGTTCAAGGGGGTCGCCAAGGTCGAAGGTGAGATGGCAGCAGAGGCCGAATTTACCGCCATGATGGATCTGCAGGGTTGATGGCCGATATCCACCCTTCATCCGTGATCGCGGATGGCGCCGTGATCGGGGCCGGGTGCACGATCGGTCCTTTCTGTGTCGTTGGCCCCGACGTCATGCTGGGTGAGCGGGTGCACCTGAAAAGCCATGTGGTGATCGATGGTGATACCCACGTGGGTGAAGACACGGTGATTTTTCCCTTCGCTGTGATCGGTGAAATCCCACAGGACAAGAAATTTGACGGTGAAAAGACCCGGCTGCGGATCGGTGCCCGCAACCGCATCCGCGAGCATGTGACGATGAATACCGGCACGGCGGGCGGCGGTGGCGAAACCCGTGTTGGAAATGACGGATTGTTTATGGCCGGTTGTCATATCGCCCATGATGCGCAGATTGGTGACCGGGTGATTATTGTGAACTCTTCCGC
The DNA here is from genome assembly GCF_037572755.1 of Yoonia sp. 2307UL14-13. NCBI lineage: Bacteria > Pseudomonadati > Pseudomonadota > Alphaproteobacteria > Rhodobacterales > Paracoccaceae > Yoonia > Yoonia sp. 2307UL14-13. Next base: position 547,243 of record NZ_JBBIFZ010000001.1, read on the forward strand.
CATTGCGGGCCATTGCGTGATTGAAGATGACGTCATTGTTGGCGGTCTTTGCGGCGTGCATCAGTTTGTGCGCATCGGGCGCGGTGCCATTATCGGCGCTGTGACAATGGTGACGAACGATGTCGTCCCGCATGGTCTGGTGCAGGGGCCGCGGGGGGTGCTGGACGGGCTGAATCTGGTCGGACTTAAGCGCAAGGGCGTGGCCCGGTCGGACATCACGGCGCTGCGCGCTGCGTTTCAGATGCTCAAGGACGGGGAGGGCACGTTTCAGGATCGCGCCCGCCGGTTGGCGGATGAGACCGACAGCGATTACGTGCAGCAGATGGTCGATTTCATTCTGGGTGATACAGACCGCAATTTCCTGACGCCCGGTTGATGCTGGCCCTGATCGCGGGAACGGGGGATTTGCCGCCTGCCTTGCTGGCGCGGCTGGACGCGCGCCCTTTGGTCTGTGCGCTGGATGGATTTGCGCCAGCAGTGACGCCGGATGTCACGTTTCGGCTGGAACATCTGGGTACGTTTCTTGCCGATTTGCGCGACAGGGGTGTAGACCGGATTTGCATGGCCGGTGCGGTGCGGCGGCCGGAGATTGATCCTGCTGCGATCGATGCGGCTACGTTGCCGTTGATCCCAAAGGTGCAGGCGGCGATGGCGCAGGGGGATGACGTCGCGCTGCGTGCGATCATAACGCTGTTGGAGGAGGCGGGGTTCACGATTGTCGCCGCGCATGAGATCGCGCCCGATCTGCTGCCGAAGGCGGGCGTGCCGACCAAAGTAAGGCCCGAAGACTGGCACCGTGCCGATGCTGCCGAGGGCGAAGCCTGCGTAGCGGCCATGGGTGCTGCTGATACCGGGCAGGCTTGCATCGTCCGAGTTGGTCAGGTTCAGGCGCAAGAGGATCAGACAGGGACAGATGCGATGTTGGCGCGGTTTTGTGAACCGCTGGATCGGCGCGGGATGGCAGATGACCCGCTGACATATCTTTCTGATCTGGGCGCTGATCTTGTGGAACAGGTGCGCGATTGGATATCGGGCGCGGATGACACGCCGATTACTGCGGATGATGGTATTTTGTTCAAAGCGCCGAAACCGGGGCAGGATAGGCGTGCGGATTTGCCCATCATCGGGCCCGGAACGGCCATGGCGGCGGCAGAGGCCGGTCTGGCCGGGGTCGTGATCGAGGCGGGTGGGGTGATGGTGTTGGATCTTGCCGGGGTCGTGCAGATTTTGGACGGGCAGGGCATGTTCCTGTGGATCCGCGAACGGGGCGCGGTGTGAAGGTCTTTGTCATCGCGGGCGAACCTTCGGGTGACAAGCTGGGCAGTGCCTTGATGGCGGGGCTGAAACAGCTGCGTCCGAATGTGACCTTTGACGGTGTTGGTGGCCCGCTGATGCAAGCCGAGGGACTGGTCAGTCGCTTCCCGATGGATGAGCTGAGCGTCATGGGCCTCGCTGAGATATTGCCGAAGTACCGGGCGCTGAAGGCCCGTATCCGCCAGATGGCGGAGGCGGTTCTGGAGACCAAACCAGACCTGCTGATCACCATCGACAGCCCCGATTTCTGCCTGCGCGTGGCGCGCATGGTAAAGGCTGCCAGTGATATCCGCACCGTTCATTATGTGGCCCCGACGGTTTGGGCCTGGCGTCCGGGGCGGGCGGCGAAGATGGCGCAGCATATCGATCATGTGCTCGCGCTGTTCCCGTTCGAGCCGCCGTATATGGAAGCGGCGGGAATGGATTGCGACTTTGTCGGGCATCCAGTCGTGGCTGAACCGGTGGCGAGCGATGCAGAGGCGGCGGCATTGGGTGAGGGGACCGTGATCCTTGTCTTGCCGGGCAGTCGAAAGGGGGAGGTGTCGCGCCTGATCGATCGGTTTGGCAACGCGGTAGGGCGCATCGCGGCACGGACGCCGGATGCCCGTTTCGTCATCCCAACCACAGGGGCAGTGCATGATCTGGTGCAGGCGCGGACCGCGGATTGGTCGGTGCGTGTTACGGTGCTGCCACCCGGCTCGGATGAGAAGGCTGTATGGTTCAAGCGGGCGGATGTGGCGCTTGCGGCATCGGGGACCGTATCGCTCGAACTGGCGGCGAATGCGACGCCGATGGTGATCGCCTATGATATGGCGTGGCTGAGTCGCATCATCATCGCGCGCATGCTGTTGGTGGATACGGTGACGTTGGTCAATCTGGTCAGCGAAACCCGTGCGGTGCCGGAGTTTATAGGCAAGGATTGCCAGCCCGGGCCGATCGCCGACGCGGTGCTGGATGTGCTGGCCGATCCGGGGGCGCAAGCGACCGCGATGGCGACGACGATGGACCGTCTGGGCCATGGCGGCCCGCCGCCCGGTTTACGCGCGGCGCAGGCGGTGCTGGACCGTTTTGAGCAGGCGACCGTCGAGGATGACCAGGCCGAGGGCAAGTAGGCCGAAGCCGATGAAGGCGCGGGTGGGAAGGGCCTCACCCAGAACCACAGCGCCGAGCACGATGGCAATGGGTGCGATCAGAAGTGTGCACAGCATCAGATTGCCGCTGCCCGCCATGGCGAGAACACGGTAGTAGAGCAGATAGGCGAGCGCGGTAGCGATGATCGCGTAATAGGCGATGGCGGCCCACGTGCGCGGTGCCAGATCGAGGCCGATCGGCCCCTCCACAATCCATGCGGCGGGCAGTGTGATCAGGCTCGCCCCGGTCAGCATGCCTGCGGCGGCGACTTGCGGGGTGAGCTCGGACAGCATCTTGCGCGCCCAGACGCCCGCCAGCGCATAGCTGATCGTGCCGCCGATGATGGCGAGTTGGCCAAGGGATCGGATGTCGAACTGCGTCAGCGCCGACAGGCCGATGGCGGTTGCGACGCCGATAAAGCCGAGGGTGACCCCGATGGCTTTGCGTGGCGTCAGCCGTTCATCGGCGAAGAAGATCGCGGCGGCGATCACGCCGAAAATGGCGGTCGATGCGTTCAGGATGGAGGTGAGGCCGGTTTCGATATGCAGCTGACCCCAGGCCATCAGGCTGAACGGGATGACATTGTTGAGAAGGCCCATGAACAGGAACGCGGCCCAGATGCCTGGGTTGCGGGGCAGGGGCAGGCGGCGGATCGCGACATAGGCCCAGAGGATCAGCATCGCCCAGCCCGTGCGGTGGGCCACTGCCGTCAGCGGCCCGATTTCATCGAGTGCGATGCGGATCGACAGAAAAGACGCGCCCCAGATGAGGGCAAGGCCGAACAGTTCCGCCCATGCGCGGGAAGAGAGCGTCTTTTGCGTTGTCATGCGGGCAGATGAGCCCTTTGTCTGTTGGGGTGCAACCCGGATCATGCGCAGAAACGAAAAAGCCCCGCCAAGGGAGGCGGGGCTTTCTCTTGGGAATGTGTGGGTGGATTAGTAGTTATAGGCCACTTGGAAGCCGACGCCGATAGCGGAGTTGTCTTCGAAGTCTGCCACATTTGTTTCTGCATCGCCGATGGAAACATAGCTCACCCCACCGGACAATTCGACGCCGTTGGCCAGCGCATATGACCCACCAAGACCAACACTAAGGTTGCCGTCGGTAGGTGCGAGATTACTTGCTTCGCCGTCTGTTTCTCTCTCGTACCCGACTGATACAAATCCCGAGAAAGTGTCGGTGAAACGGCGACCGATACCAATGTTGTATGTCAAGGTATCATCTTCGAAGGACACCAGAGGATTGAGAGGATAGCCGGGGCTGTCGATGTCGCCAGCCGACCACTCGACCCAACGCAATGATCCGAACAATAGCGTGTCGGCTGCGATGCCAGACTGGAATTCAAGGTTCACGCTTTGTGGCAACGTATATTCCGTTTCGCCTTCTTGCTCTGGGCCAAGTGGGCCCGGAGGTGGTGCACCTACAGCAAACTGCGTATCGTGAGAAAATTCAGTTTCAGATGTATATGTCAATGCGACCCGAAGCGCGATATCTGGCACTTCGTAAGCCGCGCCAACAACAAATGCTGCCTGCGTATCGCGGTCATAGCTTGCTTCGTAGCCGAATGCGCCAGCGACATTGACAACAGCATCAGCATCAATCGAAATGACACGAACACCGCCATGAACGCTCAGCTTATCGCTGAATTTGTATCGACCAAGCGCAGTTACGCTCTGGCTCCGAAATTCTGCATCGGAACCTTCCAAAGGATAGCCTGCATCATTGTCATCATAGTTGACGTTGGCACCGAAGGGTTGTTCGAGAATGATCGCATAAGACAATCGTTCGTTGATATCGTCCTTGAAGGCGAGCCCGAACTGAAAGTAGTCCTCTGCAACATTGCCGCTATCCAACGGAGCAGCGCGAAGTTCGCCACTTACCGACGGCATAACGGTGCTAAAGCTCAATTCCGCGTAGGTTCCATCTTCAAATAGTGGTGCAATGCTTTGCCCAGACCGATCCAGCCCGCCCGCATGTGCCAAACCTGTGCTCAGCAGCAATGCTGCGCCTGCCGTCAATGTATGTTTCATGTCCTCATCCCTATCATGAAATCCTTTGTGAAGCGGACCTTAGAGACGCGCTGACTGCAGCGTCAATTAATGACGCCACGTCACAGAATGTCGCAGGTCCTAACGTTACAAAAATGCACTATGCGGCCGGGATGCGCAACTTTTGAGAAAGTGTTTTTACCGGGGTGTTGCCTGCCCGCGCGTGATGTTCAGGTAATTTGCCCCAAAGATCAGGGCTGCCCCGACGAAGACCAGCGCGTCCAATGGTTCGTTATAAAATAACGCTCCGACGATGGCGATTGCGGGCAATCGGACAAAGTCGATGGGCATCACGATGCTGGCCGGGGCGATCTGCAGGGCGGTAGTCAGGCAGAAATGGGCAAGCAGACCGGCGCAGCTGATCAGGACAACCCAAGGCAGTGCGCCCAGCGATGGGATGGCGATATCGCCGTCGTAGCCCGCGCTGATCAGGCCGAACCCGGCCTGCATGATTGTCAGGTAGAACAGGATCGTCGTGACGCTTTCGGTCCGCGTCAGTTTGCGGGTGAAGATGGCCGTCAGGGCGAAGAAGATGGCGCAACCGGCGGCGGACAGGATGCCGGGGCTGAGATTCGCGGCATCCGGGCGTGCGACGATCAGGATGCCGATGAACCCGATTGCCGCGCTGATCAGGCCGATCATGGTCAGCCGTTCCTGCAGGATCAGGGGCGACAGCAGGATCACCCAGATTGGCGTAGTAAACTCGAGCGCGAAAACCTGGGCAAGCGGGATCGTCGCGATGGCGTAGAACCACAGGTTCTGGCCGGTGAAGTGGCAGATGTTGCGGATGCCGTGCAGGGGCAGCTTTGTCGTCCCGACCTGCCCGATCGTGCCCGCCATCGTTGCGATACCGACCACGATGAAGATGCCGATGATACTGCGGAAGAGCATTATCTCGAACGTGTCGAGTTCCAGGCTGACGGCCCGCCCCGCGACCGCCATGGCGGTGAAGGATCCAATGGCGCCGATCATCCACAGCGCGGCTTTGAGAGTGTCGGAGGGGGGAGTCATGTGCCGGAATAGTGCCGTGTTCGAGGGGCTTTGCAAGCGCAATTATCTGTGCGTTTATGATGGTGATGATACGGTTTTTGTTGATGTGGTTTTTGATGGCGGGCGTGGCTGTGGCCAGCCCGGCGCAGGATGTGTCGGATACCGCCCGCGCGGCATTTGACCGGTTGCCTCCGTTGCGCATTGTTGACCGCATCGCGGGCCGCTGCGGGGCAGATGACGTGCCCGAGGGCGCGGCCTATTGCACGACGCAGAATGTGATCTTTCTGGAACGTGCGGTCGCGGGTGCACCGCAGGCGCCTTATCTGGTGGCGCATCTTTATGGGCATGCGGTGCAGGTGCGTCATGGGGTGGCGGATTTCGCGCTGGCCCAGATCAGGGCGCGGCGCAGCGAGGAGGACATGTTGCGCGGGTTGGTCGAGCGACAGGTCGATTGCATCGCCGGGTTTCTGATCGCGCGGGCAGGGCTAGCGCCGATGTCTTTGCCGGACCTGTTCGCGGGAGAGCCCTTTACCGGCAGCCATTGGGGCCGTGACCCGCTGCGGATCGGGCCGCAGGTCAGCATCGGCATGACCGCAAGCGAAGAATGGTTTCAGATCGGGCAGCGTGGGGACTTGGCGGCCTGTGGCCCAGGAGAGTTTACGGCGGATTTGTTACTTGCCGCCATGAAGGTGAGGGAATGATACCTGCCGATCACAGGTCGGCTTTGACGTACCAATCATCGTAGCGCGATATTGCATGAAAGGCGCGTCGATACCCGGACGATTCCAGTAATTGCCGGATATCTTCCCGCGATTTGGTATAGTTGTGTTCGCAGGTAATCACCGAGATGTCGTAGGCATCGAAATCGAAATGCCGCAATATGTCGAATTCCGACCCCTCCGTATCGATCGAGAGATAGTCGATTTGCCGGGGCGCGTCGTATTTTCGCAAAAGGTCCATCAAGGAAATGGTCGTGACATCATAGGTGATTGGCTTGGCACGGGCGCGTCGATGTTCATCGCTTTGCCGAAAGCTGGCCAATGTCGACAGGTAGGGGTCCTTTGTTTCGCTGAATTTCAGGGTTTTTCCCGTTTCAGACCACACACAATCGGTTTCGATGTGTGCCGATCTGTTTTTTCGTAGATCATCATGCCAGACGCGGGCGGGTTCTGCCAGAATGCCGGTCCAGCCATAGTCCTTTTCGAGGACGTAGGAATTACTGGACCCAATCCCATCGGTCGCACCGAAATCCACAAAGTATCCACCCGTTTTGAAACGGGTAATGATCAGGGCGAAGATATCCTGTCGGTATTGGGCATAACTTCGCACGCCCTGCTTTTCCGCGATCGTGTCGAAAAGCAGATCGACCTCTTTTTCGAGCGCAACAATCTTGCCGTGGTTTGGGCCGGCCAAAATACGACGCCAAACGGCGTTGCAATGACGGGCGACCTTGCGAAAACCTTTGCGCAATCCTAGTATCCTGATTTCATCAAGCTGAAAGTAATGTCCATTTGCGTCATTCCCATTCAATCGTCCCCGGCGGTTTTGAGGTGATGTCGTAGGTCACCCGGTTGATCCCCGGCACTCCGTTGATGATCCGCGTGGCGGTTTCGCCCAGAAATTCGTGGCTGAACGGATAGTAATCCGCCGTCATCCCATCAACCGATGTCACCGCCCGCAAGGCGCAGGCATAGTCATAGGTGCGTCCGTCGCCCATCACGCCGACCGTGCGCACGGGCAGGATGGCCACGAAGGCCTGCCAGATGTCATCGTAAAGCCCGTGTTTGCGGATCTGGTCGATATAGACGGCGTCTGCCTTGCGCAGGATATCCAGTTTTTCGCGTGTGATCTCGCCCGGGCAGCGGATGGCGAGGCCGGGGCCGGGAAAGGGGTGGCGCCCGATGAACGACGCAGGCAGGCCAAGTTCGCGGCCAAGCGCGCGCACCTCGTCCTTGAAAAGCTCGCGCAGGGGTTCGACCAGTTTCAGCCCCATTTTCTCGGGCAGACCGCCGACATTGTGGTGGGATTTGATGGTGACCGATGGCCCGCCCGAGAAGCTGACGCTTTCGATCACATCGGGGTAGAGCGTGCCCTGCGCCAAGAATTTCGCCCCTTCGATGCCGTTGGCGTATTTCTGGAAGACGTCGATGAAGAGCTTGCCGATGATCTTGCGCTTGGTCTCGGGGTCGCTGACGCCTTCGAGTTCACCCAGGAACAGGTCCTGTTCTTCTGCATGGATCACGTGCAGGTTCATGTGGTCACGGAACATGCCGACGACCTCTGTGGCTTCGTTCTGGCGGAGAAGGCCGTGGTCGACGAAAACGCAGGTGAGTTGGTCGCCCACGGCTTCGTGGATCAGCGCCGCCGCGACGGACGAATCGACTCCGCCGGAGAGGGCGCAGATGACGTGGGCATCGTCGACCTGTTCGCGGATCGCAGCGATGGCCTGTTCGCGGTAGGCCCCCATCGTCCAGTCACCCGAGAACCCTGCGAGGCGCACGAAATTTTCGTAGAGTTTTGCGCCGTTGGGCGTGTGGTGGACCTCGGGGTGGAATTGGACGGCGTAGAAGTTGCGTGCCACATCTGCGGTGATGGCGTAGGGGGCGTTGGGTGAGGTGCCGTAAACCTCAAAACCTTCAGCGATTTCAGAGACATGATCGCCATGGCTCATCCAGACCTGTTCCTTGTCGGTGGCGAACCAACCTTCGAGCAGCGCCAGCTTGCCTTTGGGTTTGACATAGGCGCGTCCGAATTCCGCTGTGCCCTCACCGCGAACGACCTTGCCACCAAGTTGCACCATCATTGTCTGCTGGCCATAGCAGATGCCCAGGATCGGCACGCCCAGATCGAACACCGATTGCGGGGCGCAGGGAGATCCTTCGCGTGTGACGGAATCAGGGCCGCCCGAAAAGATCACCGCCTTGGGTGCGAAATCCTGCAGGAATGCATCGGTGACGTTCTGATATGGGTGAATCTCGCAGTAAACATTCAGCTCGCGCAGGCGGCGGGCGATCAACTGGGTCACCTGGCTACCGAAATCGATGATCAGCAGGCGTTCGTGGGTATTTTGTTCCATGTCGCCTCTATAGACCGTCGGTGCAGGGGTGCAAGACAGGCGAATGTCGCTTTTGCGCGCCAAGCGGCGTAAACCCGGCAGGGGCGGCGGCGCGGCGCCGTTATCACACCGGATAACGAGATTGCCGGAGGGCCGCAGATGTCGGATGCACCAGTCAGATCAAGACGCCGTGGCGGTGGTGGCGCGGCGCGTCGGGCCGAGCGGACGGCAGTGAGCGTCGAGACGGCGAAGTATATCGAGCGGAACGTGCCAAATTACGAGGTGCTGACCGAAGACGCGCTGGATGTCATCGAGGCGAATGCCGAGACGGTGCTGGCCGAGATCGGTGTGAATTTCGTCGAAAACCCCGCCGCCCTGCAACGCTGGAAAGACGCGGGCGCAGAGGTGGACGGCGAACGGGTGCGGATCCCGCGTGGGCTGGCGAAAAAGCTGTGCGCGACCGCCCCGTCTGAATATGTGCAGCATGCCCGCAATCCGGACCGGAACGTCGTCGTGGGCGGCAAAAACCTGGTCCTGGCCCCGGTCTATGGTCCACCTTTCGTGCGCGATATCGCGGGCGGGCGCCGATATGCGACGATGGCCGATTTCGAGAAATTCGTGAAGCTGGGTTATATGTCCAAATGGCTGCACCATTCAGGTGGAACGGTTTGCGAGCCGACGGATGTTGCCGTGAACAAGCGCCACCTGGATATGCTGCTGGCCCATATGGTCTATAGCGACAAGCCCTTCATGGGGTCGGTGACCGAGCCGAGCCGCGCGCAGGATTCGGTCGAGATGTGCGAAATCCTGTTCGGCGAGGATTTCGTGCAGGACAACACGGTGATGACGTCGCTGATCAACATCAATTCCCCCCTGACATTCGACGGGATCATGATGGGCGCGATGGAGGTGTTCGCACGGAACAATCAGGCAAGCATCATCAGCCCGTTCATCGTCGGAGGTGCGATGGCCCCGGTTTCGGTTGCGGGCACGCTGACGCAGGTGCTGGCCGAGGTTATGGCCGGCGTGGCCTATTCCCAACTGGTCCGGCCGGGCGCGCCGGTTGTGTTCGGCACGTTCGTGACGTCCATCGACATGAATTCGGGTGCGCCGACATTCGGTACGCCCGAGGCTGCGCATATCACCTACGGTGCGGGTCAGCTCGCCCGGCGATTGGGCCTGCCTTACCGGTCCGCGGGTTCGTTTTGCGGATCGAAGCTGCCCGATGCACAGGCGGCGTATGAGACGGCGAACAGCCTGCAGATGGGGCTGCTTTCCGGTGTGAATTTCATGCTGCATGCCTGCGGCTGGCTGGAAGGTGGCCTTGTCGCGTCTTTCGAGAAATTTGTCATGGATGCGGATCAGTTGGGCACGCTTCACCATTTTGCGAAAGGCATCGATCTGGACGAGAACGGCCAGGCGATGGATGCGATCGAAGAGGTGGGGCCAGGCGGGCATTACCTGGGCTGCGCCCATACCCAGGCGAACTTCAAATCGGCGTTCTGGCGGTCCGACCTGCTGGATTACAAACCGTTCGAGACCTGGGACGAAGAGGGTGCGCGCGATACGCAAACCCTTGCTGCGGCGCGGGTCGAAAAGCTGTTGGCGGATTACCGGCAACCCGCGCTCGATCCGCAGATCGAGTCGCGGCTGCGGGCCTATGTGGCCGAGAAAAAGGCCAGCATGCCAGACGCTTTCACATAAGCGCCAGTGATTGCATCAACCGTGCTTCGCCCGCGATGGCGATCAGCACTTCCACATGATCGGCGACGCGGTAGTCGCCCGCGCGCGCAACGCGTGCGCGGTTCATGTCTTCCTCGATCTCGAACAATCTTACGATGGCTTCCGCATGTCGGGGCAGATCATCGTCAAAGAGGATCCGGGGCAGGTGGGTTTCGCGCCGATAGTGGTCGACACCAAAGCGTGTGGCCCGGACGAGCAATTTCGGGCGTTTGAGTTGTGCGAGGCGGCTGTGAATGTCCAACATGATGCGATCTTTCCTGTGTCTGGGTGAGTCGCAACAGGTTTGCACAACCGGCCGGGGTGTTGCCTCAACCGGATGAGTTGCGCACGCACCGGTCGGAAATCTTTATCCTTTGGCAAGAATGGTTGACGAACGCGACACAACGTTAACACTTAGGTAACGAAGCACGCATAGGTTGATCTGCCGAGACGCTGATGTTGTCGGCAGTACGCTTTTCGTGTGTGGAGTTTTTGGTTAAGGGGACGAGTGACATGACCATGGTTCATGGCCATCATCAATCTGACAATTTGCCCCGTTGGGTACCGGATGCGGCCCGCCACTACCTTGCGCATACAGAGACCGGACAATCCATCCGGGCCCTCGCGCGGGCGAGCGACTGCCATCCCTCGACGGTTCTGCGTCAGGTGCGCCGGTTTGAAGGCAGGCGGGATGACCCGCTTGTCGATGCCGCGCTACGATCCCTTTCGACCGAAGTTTTGGGGTGTGACGTTAACCATGAAAGGGACAAGAAAGTGATGAATGTCGAATGCGTCAGAGCGGAAGTGGGTCAGATTGCGGGTCTTACCCAGCACCGTATCGATCAGGAGGCCAAGCGCGTGCTGCGGCGGTTGTGCGAACCGGGTGCGGTTCTGGCGGTCGCGCGCGAGATGGAAACAGCCGTTATCGTCCGTGAAACCGGCGAAGGGGATCAGATGCGCACGGCGATGGTCGATCGCGAGATCGCGCAGGCGATGGCGCTGAAGGACTGGATCAACTGCGCCGATCCCGAAGCGCGTGTGGCGCGATATTTCATCACAAATACAGGGCGGTCGGCCTTGCGCCGTTTGACGGCAGAGGACGAGAACCGCGCCAGTGGCTTTTCCGAAAAGCCGATCGTGCAGGGCGGCGATACGGCGTGGAATATTGTCGAGATTGACGGCGGGGCCCGTCCACCCGTCCGCTATTTTTCAAGCGAAAGCCCGCTTGTCGGTCTGGCTCGCCGCCGGGACCGTGACGGTCAACGTTTCCTCAGCCGCGAACTGGTCGCCGCGGGTGAACGGCTGCGCGAGGATTTCGAGCTTGCGCAGGTTGGTACGAAACCGGTTGCGGATTGGTACGTGTTTACCACTGGTGCCGACGTCGATCTGCCGACCGAGGGCCCGAAGGGATCGATCGCCGCGCGCGACCGTGTCCGCCAGGCTTTGACCGATCTGGGCCCGGGCCTGGGCGACATCGTTCTGCGCTGTTGCTGTTTTCTGGAAGGGTTGGAGCAAACCGAAAAAACGATGGGCTGGTCGGCGCGATCGGGCAAGATCGTTCTGCGCATCGCGCTTCAGCGTCTGCAAAGGCATTACACTGAAACGCAGGGTGCCCTTGGCCCGATGATCGGCTGATCACCTTGGGGATGATCAATGTCATGCCGGGGGCACAAGGCCGTTATGCGGCGCCCCCGGCGCATTGGACAATATGTGTGCCTGACATTAGATAAGGGCCTGAACGTTCAGGAGATCAGGCCATGTCCGCGCGCGATCTGAAAATTCCAGCCCAGCGTCATCCGGAAAAGCAACGCCGCCCGGATGCGCCGCAGCCCAAGAAACCGGACTGGATCCGGGTCAAGGCGCCCACATCCGAAGGGTATAAGGCGACACGCGATATCATGCGTGAGCATAAGCTCGTTACCGTATGCGAAGAGGCGGGCTGCCCCAATGTCGGTGAATGCTGGTCGCAGGGCCACGCTACGATGATGATCATGGGTGAGGTCTGCACGCGGGCCTGCACCTTCTGCAACATCGCCACCGGCAAGCCGCCCGAAGCGCTGGATGTGTTCGAACCCGGTCGTGTGGCTGATGCGGTGAAAAAACTGGGGTTGAACCACGTCGTCATCACGTCGGTCGACCGCGATGATGTAGAAGACGGGGGGGCAGAACATTTCGCCCAGACCATCCGCGCGGTTCGTCGTCAATCGCCGGGTACGACGATCGAGATTCTGACGCCTGACTTTATCAAGGCCGATCCGTCGGTGCTGGAAACGGTCGTCGCGGCGAAACCGGACGTGTTCAACCACAACCTCGAAACCGTCCCGGGCCTTTACCCTCAGGTCCGGCCGGGTGCACGCTATTTCCATTCCCTGCGGCTCTTGCAACGGGTCAAGGAACTCGATCCGACGATGTTCACGAAATCGGGGATCATGGTGGGGCTGGGCGAAGATCGGCAGGCCGTCATTCAGGTGATGGAAGACATGCGCGCCGCCGATATCGATTTCCTGACGATCGGGCAGTATCTGCAGCCCACGCCCAAGCACCATGCCGTGGACCGCTTTGTGACGCCGGAAGAATTCGCGTCGTACGAAAAAGCCGCCTATGGCAAGGGCTTCCTGATGGTTTCCGCCACGCCGCTAACACGGTCGTCGTACCATGCGGGCGAGGATTTCGCCCGGCTGCGTGAGGCGCGATTGAAAAAGTTGGGATAGTGCAACGTCTGATGTTCGCGTGGCCCTGTGACGTTCTGACCATTCGTCGAAAAACCTCCCTGCGGTGAAGAGTCGACGGAAGGTCGCAACACACTGACTTTAGAGGGACGTATCAGGCCTGCGCGGAAAGTATTGGCAAGAAGGCGATTGATGCGTGACTGCCTTGTTGCCAAGGTGAACGAGGTCACAGAAGATAACGGGTGACGGCATGCCGTTCTTGGTGTCTTTGCGCCTCGGATTGTAGATCAGCTCAATGCACTCGATCACATCAAGCCCTTCCATAGTAAGGCCCAGACCTGATGCATTCCCGTTTCAGAGACTGAAAAGAAGCTCTTAGGCAGTTCATTTTCCCTGACGGTCTGCGCTGGTTTGCAGATTGTGCTCCGCCAGAAACCAATCTGAAAGGTGGCCCATCGAAATGGGGTTCGACCGTTCCCTGGAATGCGTCGCCACAAAGGAACGTATTTAGGATACTTTTTAGTGTGTATTGGCGGAGAGACAGGGATTCGAACCCTGGGTACCCGTGAAGGCACAACGGTTTTCGAGACCGCCCCGTTCGACCACTCCGGCACCTCTCCGCGGGGTGGGGGCGTCGTAAAGCGGGATGCGAACCGGTGCAAGACCAAAAGCGTGATCACGCCGCCTTCACCGTGAAGTGTTGTGCATCGCTTGGCTTGTGTGCCCAGCTGTCCTACACCCATAGATGCGATTTCTGACCGGAGGCTTCATGTTTCAACTGCGTTCGCTATCCTTTGCAGGTGCTCTTTGTCTGTTGACCCTGCCGTCCTTTGCCCAGACCGCGGGACAGGACAAGGTCAATGCGCTGATCGATGCGTTGCGCCTGACCGATATCCTGGACGTCATGCGGGACGAGGGCCTGGACTATGGCGAACAGATCGCCACCGACATGTTCCCCGGGCGGGACACGGCCCGCTGGTCGGCGCTGGTATCGGAAATCTACGATGTCGACGTGATGTACGAGGAAGTCGCCGCCGCTTTGGTCGAAGAACTGGATGGCGACGATGTGGATCAGATGATCGCCTTTTATACGTCGGAGCCGGGGCAAACCATCGTCGCTCTGGAAGTCAGCGCGCGCGCGGCCTTGCTGGACGAGGCGGTGGATGCGGCCAGCAAAGAGGATGCTGCGGTCGCCGCTGCCGATGAAACACCAAGGTTCCAGCTGATTGAGGAATTCGTCGAAACGAATGACCTGGTCGAAGCCAACGTGGTTGGTGCGCTGAACGCCAACTACGCCTTTTTCATGGGCCTGATGGATGGCGGTGCGATGCCCGCCGACATGACCCCGGATATGGCTTTGCAGGACGTTTGGGCGCAAGAGCCGCAGATCAGGCAGAATACCGAAGAATGGCTATATGCCTATCTGCTGATGGCCTATCAGCCGCTTGGCGACGGCGACATGGAAACGCTGATCGCCTTTTCACGGACCGAGGCGGGGCAGGATCTGAACGATGCGTTGATGGTGGCATTCAACGGGATGTTCGATGACATTTCGCGCGCATTGGGTCTGGCGTCGTCGCGGATGATGACCAGTCAGGATTTGTAAGCCAGCAAACTTCTGCGCGCCAATCAGTCTTTGAAGTTTAAACTTGGCAGCGTCATGCGGTCGTGACACGCGAATGGCACCACCATTTCATAGAAATCAATCGGTGGCCGCTGCGCACCCGATACGGAAAGTGACATCGGTACAGTGCGGGGATCGACACCACTCTTTATCAGGAAATAATCTGTGATGATCTGCGCCTGCGCTTCAACGTGCAGGTCCCAAAATCCCATGCGACCAATAGGTTGGAGGATGTAATTATAGTCAAGCGTCTCAGAGTCGATCCAATGTTGAACCATGCTTTGCCTGCTGGAAAAGTTCGCCCGAATCTCGGGGTTGCGCCACAGAAACTCAGAGAATGTCTCGCCCGGTTTCGGTGTTTCGTGATCGACGGATGAGTAAACCAGTGACCTTGTCATCTCCGCCTCGGCTCGTACTTGCCATTTGGGTTTTGGACCATGAACGACCGCGATCGGGTCGATATCGTTCACGAATTTTTCGTATTGGATCTTATAATTATTCGCCGCGTCCCAGGCTGCGTTTTCTTCCTCCATCATCCTGTTGAGATGCATAAGGGCCAGCTTTTCGATAATGGCCCGTTTTTCGGGTGCCATATCCTTCAGGGCAAGCTGATAGGCCTTTTCTTGTTTCGCGATGATGCGCTCATAGCTTTCGGCCTTTGCGATCAACTGCGATGAGGTACTGTGTTTTTCGGCGTTCTTTCCCTGCCAGATATGCGCCATTTCGTGGATAAAGATCGCCTTGGTGTTGATATCGGCCTCGGCATAATTGTCGCGAAAATCTCCATCCAGCATGTAAATGTCGCCATTCAACTCATGTGACCGGAGTCTTGTATTTTTGCGTTTTGCTTGCTCAATGGCTTCCGGCGTGGCCGTGTCGTATACCATGACCAGCTTGAAAACATCGCTTGACCCAAAAAACCGACCCAGCATGTCGAGTTCTTCGAATTTCAGGATACGGCCTTTTGGTTCGTCTTGCATCGCAACACCTCGATCAAATTCAGATTGTTCAAATCAAAGATTACGTGACCGTTCAACTATAGAATGTACCCATCTACGCATACGCTGTGTCATTCTAGTAAACTGAATAGACTAAGGCTGTCCATACACCATCAATGCCACGACCAATGCGCCCGGATTGGTTTGATACAGCGTGGTGTCGCCCTGCATCTGGATAATCCTTGCCGCGCGTTCGTCTGACGGGATACCTGCCACGTCCATCGCCTCGAGCAGGTTCGGGCCGCCGCCCTTGCGGATTTCATCGACGATCCCCGGATGGTTCGATTTGACGATGATCTCGACCCGACCACGCCTTTGATTATAGACAGCGTTTTCGGCTGCTGTGCCGAGGCCGGAGATTGGCAACAACAGGGGATTGCCAAGATGGTTGGCCTCACTTGTACAGGCCGTAATGGCAATCGCCGCGATCCATAGTCTGCGCATGGGTTTTCCACCTTCTTTTGGCTTGACTTGTAGGGTCATTGGTCACATAAGCCGCCATCTCGGCAAGGTGTTTGCCGGGATATCGCGAAAACTCGCCCACGGGCGCGCTGTCCACAGGCACAAAACGCTGGATGTTCCGGGGCCTTAGAGACGCGGAAAATGAGGAAGATAGCATGTTTGCGGTTCTGAAAACCGGCGGCAAGCAGTACAAGGTCGCATCAGGCGACATTCTGCGGGTCGAAAAGCTGGCGGCACAAGCTGGCGACAAAGTTCAATTCAACGACATTTTGATGGTCGGCGCCACCGTGGGTACGCCCCTTGTTGAAGGTGCTGGGGTCCAGGCCGAAGTGATCGACCAGATCAAAGGCGAAAAGACGATCAATTTCGTCAAGCGTCGCCGTAAGCACGGCTCTCAGCGCAAGAAGGGTCATCGTCAGCAACTGACGCTGGTGCGGATTGCCGATATCCTTGAAAAAGGTGCTGACAAGTCCGGCGTGATGGCTGCCGTTTCCGGCGCTGGCGTTGTGGCAGCACCTGCGGCCAAGCCTGCGAAGAAGGCGGCACCAAAGACAGAAGTCAAGGCAGAGGCACCGAAGGCTGAAAAGCCCAAGGCGGAAAAGAAAGCGGCACCAAAGAAAGCTGAAGGCGCTGACGATCTGAAGAAACTGTCCGGCGTTGGTCCTGCCTTGGAAAAGAAGCTGCATGAAGCTGGCGTGACCACATTCGCCCAGATCGCAGCATGGACCGAAGCAGATGTAGCTGCTATGGACGAGAAACTGTCGTTCAAAGGCCGGATCGAGCGTGAAGGCTGGATCGACCAGGCCAAAGAACTGGCAAAAGGCTAAGGAGAGCAACCAATGGCACATAAAAAAGCAGGCGGTTCATCCCGTAACGGGCGCGACTCGGCCGGTCGCCGTCTTGGCGTCAAGAAATTCGGCGGCGAAGCCGTCATTCCGGGCAACATCATCATGCGTCAGCGTGGTACGAAGATGTGGCCAGGGTCCGGCGTTGGGATGGGCAAGGATCATACGATCTTTGCGACGACAGAAGGCGCCGTGAAATTCCACAAGGGCCTGAAAGGGCGCACCTTTATTTCGGTTCTCCCGGTGGCGGAGGCCGCTGAATAAGCCGAAAATCTCAAGAACACGCATTTGGGGGGATCGGTGAACACCGGTCCCCTTTTTAATTCATAGTTTCGCCACCATCTGGGGTTAGAGGAGAGGCGAAGGCGGTAAGTTGGTTTCGAGGAGGAAAACAATGAGACACGCGGATATCACCGTGCAGGACACGATCGAGGCGGACCGCTTTATTCTGCGCCCCTGCCGTAAATCCGATGCAGGTCTCATTGCGATGTATGCTGCTGATGACCGTGTGTCCCGTGGTACCCGTGCCATGCCGCATCCGCTGCCGCCCGGCGCGGTCGAGGCGATGATCGAACGTGCGTCTCAGCCTGACCGGACAGAAGATGTCTGGGTCATCGACGGGTCTGCCCACGGCCATGCCGAGGCGTTGGGTCTGATCAGTCTGGAACGCATGGACCGCAACCAATCCGAGATTTTCTATTGGATCGCACCGGCCTTCTGGAACACCGGTTTCGCGACCGAGGCCGTGCGCACGCTGATCGCAGCCAACCCGCACAGGGCCGAGCGCATCTTTGCCGAGGCGTTTCAGGACAATCCGGGTTCTGCCCGCGTGCTGACGAATTGCGGTTTCGACTATCTGGGCGATGCCGAGGCGTTTTCCGTCGCACGCGGCGCGACGGTACCGACATGGACCTATACGCTCAAAATCGAAAAATGACGGTGTCGACGTTGCGCACGGACCGTCTGGTCCTGCGCGCGTTGCGGGAAACCGATGCGGCTGCGATCGTTGCGGAGCTCAATAATTATCAGGTCAGCAAATGGCTGACTGCCGTGCCGTTTCCTTACACGTCCGCCGATGCCGACTGGTTCATTGGTGAGAACATTGCCGGCCATGTGCGGGCCCTCATAATTCTTCGCGATGAAAGGCTGGTTGGCATGATCAGCTTGGGGCGGGAGTTGGGTTACTGGCTTGCCGAAAATGCTTGGGGCAATGGATATGCGACAGAGGCCGCCCGCGCCGTTGTGGAACATCATTTCGCGCAGAGCGATGATGATCTCGTGCAATCAAGTCATTTCGTCGAGAATATCACGTCGCGCAATGTTCTAACCAAGCTGGGTTTCGTCGACGTCGGCCCGCATATCCATTTCAGCAAGGCACGGCAGGCCGAAGTGGCCGGGCGATTGATGGAATTGACGCGGGAAAATTTCACGTATCGTGCCACGGCGGATGTCAAACCGGTCACATGACCGCGAACACGCGACTTCGTACTTGTCTGACCCGGCGCCGACACCGCATGTTTGCGAAATGATGCATACGCTCGTCACCGATACTGCCATTCTTTGCGCGCCATGAATGATATTACTTACCGCCCGTTGCAGCCAGCGGACGCCGATGCGCTGCATGATATCGTCAGCGATTGGGAGGTCGTGCGCCAGTTGGGATCATGGCCATGGCCGCCGGACCGTGCGTTCACCGAAAGCCGCTGCAAACCTTACGAAGGCGATGGTTTCGTTTGGGGCATCTTCGACGGTGACGCATTGATCGGCACGATGGGCGTGACCGATGGCGATCTGGGATATTGTCTGAAGAAAAGCCATTGGGGCAGGGGCATTGCCACACATGTCGGCATGCGGGCGGTGGAAAAGGCGTTCGCCGATCCTGATGTGACCAGGATCACGGCAAGCGCATGGCATGATAACGCGGCGTCGGATCGTGTGCTGACCAAACTGAGCTTTTCGCTGCTGAGCGAAAAATTGCAGCATGCCAAGGCGCGCGATGAACCGACACGCTGCTATAAATATCTGCTGACCCGCACCCATTGGGACGGCTTGAGAAGCCGCGGAGAATGGACTATCGCAGCGGCTGAATAGCCGGAAAGCCGATATGCCATGAAATTCCTCGATCTTGCCAAGGTCTATATCCGTTCGGGCGGCGGCGGCGCGGGCTGTATCTCGTTCCGGCGCGAGAAATTTATCGAATATGGCGGGCCTGACGGTGGCGATGGCGGCAAGGGCGGTGACGTCGTGGTCGAGGCCGTCGAAGGGTTGAACACGCTCATCGACTTTCGCTATCAGCAACACTTTTTTGCGGGCAACGGCCAGCATGGTATGGGCGCGCAACGCACCGGCAAGGACGGCGACGACAAGGTGCTGCGGGTGCCGGTCGGCACCGAAATCCTTGACGAGGATCAGGAAACGGTCATCGCCGACCTGACAGAGGTCGGCCAGCGGATCATCATCGCCAAGGGGGGTAATGGCGGCTGGGGCAACCTGCGCTTCAAATCCGCCACGAACCAGGCCCCGCGCCGCGCCAATCCGGGGCAAGAGGCGGTGGAGCGGACGATCTGGCTGCGCCTGAAACTGATCGCCGATGTGGGTCTGCTGGGGATGCCGAATGCCGGGAAATCGACTTTTCTGGCAGCGACATCAAACGCGAGACCCAAAGTTGCCGACTATCCGTTTACGACGCTGATCCCCAATCTGGGCGTTGTCGGCATCGATAACGTCGAATTCGTTGTCGCCGACATCCCGGGCCTGATTGCGGGCGCATCCGAGGGTAGGGGGCTGGGCGATACCTTCCTTGGCCATGTCGAACGCTGCGCGATCCTGCTGCATCTTGTGGATGGGACATCAGGTGATCCGGCTGCTGACTATACAACGATCATCAACGAACTTGAAGCCTATGGTGGTGTGCTTGCCGATAAGCCGCGGCTGACCGTCCTCAACAAGATCGACACGCTTGACGAAGAAGAGCGCGAATTTCTCCGCGATGAACTCGCCACCGTTTGCGATGGCCCGATCATGATGATGTCCGGTGTCAGCCGCGAAGGCATACCCGACGTGCTGCGCGCATTGCGCGCCGAAATCGACGACAACCGCCTGCGCGAACGCAAAGAGGCCGAGGAGGACACGCCGTGGCAACCTTGACCGAGGCCAAGCGCCTTGTCGTCAAGATCGGCTCGGCCTTGTTGGTGGACAGCGAAACGGGTGCGCTGCGGCAGGATTGGCTGACATCGCTCGCCAGCGACGTTGCCCGTATCCGGGCGCGGGGGACGGATGTGATCATCGTATCGTCGGGGTCAATCGCGCTGGGGCGCGGTGTTCTGGGGCTGCCGTTATCATCGCTTGCGTTGGAGCAATCGCAGGCAGCCGCCGCCGTAGGTCAGATCCGGCTGGCACGCGCCTATGAAGAGGCACTTGCGCCGCACAATATCATCACCGGTCAAGTCCTTGTCACACTTGAAGATTCCCAAGATCGCCGCCGCTATCTGAACAGTCGCGCGACGATGGAAACGATGCTTGGCCTCGGAGTGACACCTATCGTGAACGAGAACGACACGATAGCGACCGATGAAATCCGCTATGGCGATAATGATCGTCTGGCCGCGCAAGTTGCCGTGACCATCGGGGCAGATCAGCTGATCCTGTTGTCCGATGTCGACGGGCTTTACTCCGCCAATCCGAAAATCGATCCCAAGGCGCAGCACATCGCGCATGTCGACAAGATCAACACGACGATCGAGTCGATGGCCGGCGATGCGGGCTCTGGCCTATCCAAGGGTGGCATGATCACCAAGATCATCGCGGGTCGCATCGCGACCGAGGCCGGGTGTGCCATGGCCATCGCGCTTGGCACCGCGCTTTATCCGCTAGGCAAACTGGAAAACGGCGCACGGGCGACGTGGTTCGCCGCGCAGACCGATCCGCAGGCGGCGCGCAAGCGCTGGATTTCGTCGATGAAGCCAAAGGGTTACATCACGATCGACAACGGTGCGAAGGATGCTTTGAGTCGTGGCAAAAGTCTGTTGCCCGCTGGCGTTGTCGGCGTGAACGGCAGCTTTGGGCGCGGCGATCTGGTCGCGATCCTGGATGAAAACAACGATCAGATCGGCCAGGGCCTGATCCGCTATACCAGCGCAGAGTCGCGTCAGATCATGGGCCAACGCTCTGCTGACATCGTGGGCATCCTCGGCTATGAAGGGCGCGCCGCGCTGGTGCATCGCGACGATATGGTTTTGTGAGGACAAACAGATGAACGACCATGACGCAATCGGGCCCATGATGGCGCAGATCGGCGCAGATGCGCGTCAGGCCGCGACCGCTCTGGCCATGGCGAGTGGCGATGCAAAGCGATCAGCGCTCGAGAAAGCAGCGGATGCGATTTGGACACAGCGCGATCGGATCATAACAGCGAATGCGCAGGACATGGCATATGGCGCCGAAAAGAGGCTGTCAGCCGCCATGATGGATCGGCTGATGCTGGATGAGGATCGGATCAAAGGCATGGCCGACGGGCTCCGTGCCGTCGCCGCACAGAAAGACCCGGTGGGCGACGTCGTCGATGAATGGACCCAGCCAACGGGCCTGCATATCCAGCGTGTCCGGACCCCGATCGGCGTGATTGGCGTGATCTACGAAAGTCGCCCGAACGTGACCGCCGATGCCGGGGCGCTCTGCCTGAAATCCGGTAATGCCGTCATCCTGCGCGGCGGGTCCGAGAGCTTTCACTCCAGCCAAGCAATCCATGCATGCCTCGTGACGGGTCTGGAGGCAGCAGGTCTCCCCGCCGCCGCGATCCAGATCGTCCCGACCCGCGACCGTGCCGCCGTGTCGGCGATGCTGCAGGCCACCGACCATATTGACGTGATCGTGCCCCGCGGCGGCAAGGGCCTTGTCGGGCTGGTCCAGCGCGAGGCGCGGGTGCCTGTCTTTGCCCATCTCGAAGGCATCTGCCACATCTATGTCGATGCCAGCGCCGATCTGGAAAAGGCACGGAAGGTCGTGATCAACGCCAAGACCCGGCGCACTGGGATTTGCGGTGCGGCGGAATGCCTGCTGATCGACAAGGCGTTTCAGGAAAAGCATGGCGATGTGCTGATCACCGATCTGATCGGGGCCGGGGTCGAGGTGCGTGCAGATGCCGGAATCAATGGCAGCGTCGCCGCGCAAGCCGATGATTTCGGGAAAGAATTCCTCGATATGATCATCGCCGCCAAACTGGTGGATGGCGTCGATGGCGCGATCGACCATATCCGCACCTATGGATCGAACCACACCGACGCGATCCTGGCCAAGGATGATGCGACCGCCGACAGGTTCTTTCGCGAACTCGACAGCGCGATCCTGATGCGCAATGCCTCGACCCAGTTTGCCGATGGCGGCGAATTCGGCATGGGGGCCGAGATCGGGATCGCCACGGGCAAACTGCACGCGCGCGGGCCGGTCGGGGCGGCGCAACTGACCAGTTTCAAATATCTCGTGCGTGGCGACGGGACGGTGCGGGCCTAAAAGCGGGCGGTTATCGCGGTCTCGGTGATATCGAGGTCGATCCGACGGGTCTGCGCCGCCAAAAGATCGGGCAAAAGGGCGAACTGAACCTGCGCCGCCGTATGATCGAACGGGGCGTCCGGTTGCGTCAGCGTCTCCCAAAGGGCGGCGTCGACCTTCAACCGGCTGCCTGTGGCCGTGATCACCCAGCGATCGCCATCCAATGTGATGCGAACATCGCCGCCGAGGGGCAGGGCCGTCTCGACACATAACAGCATCAGAAAGGCGCAGCGCACCATCGGGCGCGGCTGTTCGACAGCAACTTGCCAGTCGTATTCGAAACGGGTGCCCGCCGCGATATCCCGCAAGATCCCCTGCACCTCCGATGTGCCGACCATCTGTCCCTCACCAGCCGACCCGAAAGCGATTCGAAAGAACCGAATTCGCGCATTGGCGTTTTCCACGCTGTCGGTGATCAGGTCCATTTCGGCGGGTGCGCTGCCACCCGTCAGCGCCAGCAATTCGATCCCGTTGCCGATCGCCCCGATCGGGCTGATCAGATCATGACAGATGCGCGACCCGACAAGTGCTGCAAGATCACGTGACATCAGCGTACCCTCCGGCTAAATGCGTAACATGAACGAATTGAACGCCCTTCTGAGCCCGGGGATGATTGTCCGCCATCCGACCCAACCTGATTGGGGCGAGGGGCAGGTGCAATCGAACATCGACGGCAGGATCACCGTGAATTTCCGGGATGAAGGCAAGGTCGTGATCGATGGCAATCATGTCGAATTGATCCTGGTGCAAGCGGGCTAAGAACCACAACCAAGGGTGGCGTCATTTAGGTTATGTCAATTTTTATCAACCCTAGCTAGCGCGGAATTGGTTGCCAAAAGGTTACCGGCTTTCTAGAAACCGCGCGGGGCAGGCGGGACAGCGCGATATGAGCCGAGAGGCACCGATATTTCAGGTCTCGATCGCCGAAACGCGGACAGAGATCGCCGCGGCGCAACGGCTGCGTTACGAGGTGTTCGTGAAAGAACTGGGCGCGGATGGCCCGATGATCGATCATGCGGCTGGGCTGGAACGCGACCGTTTCGACGATTTCGCCACGCATATCCTTCTGCGCGACAAACATCGGAGCCCGGATGATCAGATTGTCGGCGCTTACCGCGTGATGACCCCGGCGGATGCGGCGCGGGCGGGCCAATTCTATTGCGCCGATGAATATGATCTGGCGCCCCTGACCCAGGGTGGTCTGCGCCTGATGGAACTGGGCCGGTCCTGCATCCACAAGGACTATCGTGGTGGGCCGGGCCTGATGCATCTGTGGTCCGGCATTGCCGATCTTGTTGCAGCGCAAAAAACAGATGTGCTGTTCGGGGTCGCCTCTTTCCATGGCACCGATGTGCATGCGCTTGCCGCTCCGCTTAGCCTGCTGCACGATCGGCATTTGGCGCCACCACCGCTGCGGGTCGGCGCGCGCCAGCCCGGGCACCATGCGATGAACCTCGTGCCACCCGATGACATCGACCGACTGGCGGTCATGCGGCAGATACCCGCCCTGATCAAGGCCTATCTGCGGCTTGGGGCGGTGGTCGGTGACGGCGCATTTATCGATCACGCCTTCAACACGACCGATATCTGCCTGATCCTGGCAACAGATGCCATCGGCGCGATGCAGCGCCGCATCTACGCGCGAGGGCGGGGGCTTGGCTGAGACGTGGTATGGCGAAGCGCCGGTGCCCGATCCGCCCCGGATGACACCGGGCGGATGGGTCAGGGTCGTTCTGCGCGCCGTGCCCTTGGTGACGCTGGTCTTTGGCGGGTTGATCGTGATGCTACTGGTGCGCCTGATCGAGCGTCCGATTTACGGCCTGCGGCGGCCAGTCACGCCCTACATCACCCAATGCGTCTGTCGAGGGTTCTTTGTGATTCTCGGAATGACGCACAAGACCGTGGGACACCCAATGAAAGGGCCAGGCGCCGTCGTGGCCAATCACGTGTCCTGGCTGGATGTGTTTGCACTGAACCTGCGCAAGCGGATCTATTTCGTTTCCAAGGCCGAGGTGTCGCAATGGCCGGGCGTCGGCTGGCTGGCCCGCGCGACCGGCACAGTGTTTATCGAACGAAATCGGCGCAGCGCGGCGGCGCAGGTGGCGTTGTTTCGCGAACGTCTTGCGGTCGGGCACAAACTGCTTTTCTTCCCCGAGGGTACATCGACGGACGGCCAGCGGATTCTGCCGTTCAAACCCACCCTCTTCGCCGCCTTTTTCGATCCTGCCTTTGGCGATGCGCTTCAGATTCAGCCCGTCACGCTGTGTTATCAGGCACCGGACGGGCAGGACCCGCGTTATTATGGCTGGTGGGGAGATATGCGTTTCGGGGGCAGCATGGTCACCATGCTCGCCACACCAAGACATGGGCGGGTCACGGTCATTTATCATGATCCGGTCAAGGTCGCCGCTTTCGATGATCGCAAGCAGCTCGCGCGCGCGACCGAAGGCATGGTGCGCTCAGGCTTGCTCCGTCATCGCGGCCCGCAGATCGACAAGGGCTGAAACGGGCGCGTCCTGCCGCCAAATCTCATCCCCGATCCCGAAAAAGTCGGTATGGGGGGCAAGGGTGCGGATCAGGTCCGGCGACAGCGCACCTTCGGCGACGACCGGTACTTCGATCATCATCGACCACCATGCGAACAGCTCTTCCTCGGCCTGCCGCCCATCGCCAAGGGTGGTGACGCCAGCGGGGCCGAAACTGATGTAGTCTGCACTGAGTTCGCCTGCCGTCATGCCGTCATGCCGGGAATTGCCGCAAAAACTGCCGACGATGGCATCATCGCCAAGCTGTTTGCGCACCTTCCCGACCGACCGGGCCCCATCGGCCAGATGCACGCCGTCCAGTCCCAACCGTTCGACCATCATCATATGGCTGTCGATGACCAGCGCGACATCGCGCTGATGGGTGACCTCGCGCAGGGCATCGCCCGCCTTGGCGATCCGCGTCTCGTCCTTGGTGGACAGCGCCAGCCGCACACAGGCGACAGGCACCTGATCCAGGCAGGCGGCCAGCTGATCGGGAAAGGTCAAAAGATCGAACTCGGTCGGGGTGATCAGGTAAATCTGCGGGTGGTCTTGGTCATCCGACATCGGGGCGTTCCGGAATTCTGTTTTGTTCGGAACCTTTTAGCGGGGATGTCATGTCTTGACCATGGGTGTCCTTGCCTTGGCAGCGGGTGCGGCGTATCAGGCGGCTGCCGCGAAAGGAGGCCCGATGCCCAGCGATACCCAACAACCTGCCTTCGTGCTGATCCGGCCCCAGATGGGCGAAAATATCGGTGCGGCCGCGCGCGCGATGTGGAATTTCGGGTTGGACCGGATGCGGGTCGTGGCACCTCGGGATGGGTGGCCGAACCAGAAGGCGGTGGCGATGGCCAGCGGGGCGGGACGGTTGCTGGATGAGGCACAGCTTTATGACGACACCGCCGGGGCAATCGGCGATTGCGACTTTGTCTATGCAACGACGGCACGGCCGCGCGATTTGACAAAGCCGGTCTTTACGCCCGAGGCCGCGATGGAAGACGCGCGCCAGCGGATCGCGGCAGGCGGGAAAGTGGCCGTGCTGTTCGGCCCCGAACGCGCGGGGATGGAAAACGACGATATCGCGCGCGCCAATGCGATCATCTCGGTCCCCGTAAACCCCGACTTTCCGTCATTGAACCTGGCCCAGTGTGTTTTGCTGACGGGCTATGAATGGCGACGGTCGACCGTGCCGACCCGGCCGGTGACGGACGGCGGGGTGAGCGAACCCGCCGAACAGCTGGAAATCGACAAGCTGGCGCAGCACTACGAAGAGCGGCTGGAGACGGCGGGTTTCTTTTTTCCCGACCACAAGGCAGCCAACATGAAACTGAACATGCGCAACCTTTGGTCCCGGATGCCACTGACGCGGGCGGACGTGCAGATGCTGCATGGGATCATGCGGCAGATGGTGCGCTGGAAAGAAAGAGGGTAGGCGGGTCGAGACCCACCTTACGGTGCGGTACTCTGACGCTTGCAGCCGGTGGGGCCGGGGCCTAGGTTCCAGCCAGATCAAGACGGAGACATCATGGCCGCGAAACGCAGCATTTTCGAAGAGGTTGGGGATACGCCGCGCCAGACCGCGGCACCGGGTGCCATCGATGCCGCAGGCCAAGGTGCACGCGGTCTGATCCGGGGTTGGCTGATGGTGCTGTTCGCGCTGGTCGTCGTGATGATCGCGGTGGGCGGATTGACCCGGCTGACCGATAGCGGGCTGTCGATCACGGAATGGGCCCCGTTGACGGGTGCGCTACCGCCCATGTCGGCCGCGGCATGGGAGGCGGAATTCGACAAGTACCGTGCGATCCCGGAATACCAACTGCAGAACCGCGGCATGACCATGGCCGAATTCAAGATCATCTATTGGTGGGAATGGGGGCATCGGCAGTTGGGCCGTGTCATCGGGCTCGTCTGGGCCGCCGGGTTCCTGTTCTTTCTCGCGACACGGAAAATCCCCACGGGCTGGACGGGTCGTTTGCTGTTTCTGGGCGCCTTTGGTGGCCTGCAGGGGTTCATCGGCTGGTGGATGGTGTCTTCGGGCCTCCAAGAAGGGATGCTGGACGTCGCCTCCTATCGGTTGGCCACGCATCTAGGCCTTGCCTTCGTGATCCTTGGCTTCATCGCATGGTATATTTACCGTCTCGGTCGGACGCAGGCCGAACTCTTGCAGGCCCGGCGGGAAGGGAACCCGCGCCTCGCGATGCTGGGCTCGGTTCTGGTTGGTTTCGCCTTCTTGCAGATCCTGCTGGGCGCGCTGGTCGCCGGGATCGACGCGGGCCGCGCCTATCCCGATTGGCCGCTGATGGCTGGCGGGTTCCTTCCGCCGCAACCGTTCGATCTGCAACCCGTTTGGCGGAATTTCTTCGAGGATGACGGGCTGGTGCAATTCATGCACCGTATGGCGGGGTATCTGCTGTTTCTGTTTGCGATCGCCGTCTGGATACGCGCCCGGCGATCGGCAAACGCGCAGACCCGTTTCGCGTTCAACGCGATCGTGGGGGTGATGCTGTTGCAGATGGTGCTGGGCATCGTGACCGTCATCTATTCCGCCCCGTGGCACGTCGCGATCGTGCACCAATTCGGTGCCGTCATTCTATGGGCACTGATCCTGCGCGGTCGTTTCCTCGCCCGATATCCCATCCCACAATCCGTGAGAGGCACGTGACATGAGTGCATATAAAGACCTGATGGCGTTTCAGCGTGACACCGAAGCGTTGGGGCAGATTGCCGGGCGACTGGGCTGGGACCAGGAAACCGTGATGCCCGTGGGTGCGACCCCGCAACGGGCCGAGGAACACGGGGCCATGGCCAACGTGCTGCACGCGCGCCGGATCGACCCGCGCGTGGGGGAATGGCTGGAAAAGGCCGAAGCGGCGGATGAGGTCGCGGCGGCGAACCTGCGCGAAATCAGGCGCAGTTACGAACGCACGGCCAAAGTGCCTGCGACACTGGCCGCGGAACTGGCGAAAACGACATCGCTTGCGCATCGTATCTGGGCGCAGGCCCGGGCCGACGAAGACGTGGCCGCATTCCTGCCGATCCTGGAAAAGGTCGTGGACCTGCGCAAGCAAGAAGCGGCGGCGATTGCGGGCAACGATGATCCCTACGATGCGTTGCTGCAGGATTACGAACCGGGCGCGACGGCTGCAGGCCTGAGCGCGATATTCGACGCGCTGCGACCACGGCTGGTGGCCCTGCGGGCGGCGATCCTGGACAAGCCCGCGCCTGCTGCGCTCTGGGGCACGTTCGACGAGGCGGCGCAGCTGGCCTTATCGGAAAAGCTGGCCCTGACCTTCGGCTATGACGTCCAGCACGGACGGATCGACAAGGCGGTGCATCCTTTCATGTCCGGCTCGGGCCTGGATGTGCGGATCACGACCCGGACCGAAGCTCACGATCCGTTCAACTGCTTTTATTCGACGATCCACGAGGTCGGGCATGCGACCTATGAACAGGGGATCGATGCGGCATATCTGCTGACCCCTTTGGGCAGCGGCGCATCGATGGGCGTGCATGAAAGCCAAAGCCGCATCTATGAAAACCAGTTGGGACGCAGTCGGGCGTTCACCGGGTGGCTTTACGGGCAGATGCGCGACGCTTTCGGTGATTTCGGAATAGCGGATGAAGAGGGGTTCTATGCCACGGTGAACCGCGTGCATGACGGGTTCATCCGGACCGAGGCGGATGAGGTGCAGTATAACCTGCATGTGCTGCTGCGGTTCGATCTGGAGCGGGCGCTGATGGCGGGTGATCTGGTCGTGGGTGACCTCGAAGCGGCATGGAATGACCGGTTCAAGGCGGATTTCGGTTTCGCCGTCGACAAACCGTCGAACGGGCTGTTGCAGGATGTGCATTGGTCCGAAGGGCTGTTCGGGTATTTCCCGACCTATAGTTTGGGCAATGTTTACGCGGGGTGTCTGTATGCCGCCCTGCGCGCGGCTTTGCCTGATCTGGATGATGATCTGGCCAAGGGTGACACGACGCGGGCGATCAGCTGGCTGCGCGAGAACCTGCAGCGTCATGGGGGCTTGCGGATGCCGGTCGAAACGATCGAACACGCGACAGGGAGCACGCCGACCGAGGCACCGCTCTTGGATTATCTTGAGGCCAAGTTCGGCGACATCTACGGTCTGTAGTCAATAGGTGCGGCTCCGCCGCATTACATTTTAGGTGCCTCCGGCGGAGGTATTTTCGAACAAAAGAAGTTACCAGTCGGGGTGCCGTTTTTCGAGGAAGGCGGTGATGCCTTCATCGGTATCTTCGTCCATCATGTTTCGCGCCATGACATCCCCGGTAAAGCGATAAGCCTCTGCCGTGGGCAGCTCAATCTGCTGGTAAAAGGATTCCTTGCCGTATCTGACTGCCGCCGGCAGTTTCTTGGCGATCGCAGTGGCCAGTTCCTGTGTTTCACGCTCCAGCGCATCGGCGTGGACAGCCCGATTGATCAGGCCCAGATCCTGCGCCTCTCGCGCGTTGACGAACCGGCCCGTCGTCAGCATCTCGAACGCGGCCTTGCGGTGGATGTTGCGGGTCAGCGCGACCATGGGGGTCGAACAGAACAGCCCGATATTGACGCCGTTCACCCCGAAGCGGGTATCGTCGCTCGCAATGGCCATGTCGCAGGTCGCGACCAGTTGGCAGCCCGCGGCGGTGGCAATGCCGTGAACCTGGGCGATGACCGGTTGCGGGATCGACTGAATGCGCAGCATCAGCGCGGCGCAGCGATCGAACAGGTCTTTGAAATAGGCCGCACCGCCATCTTCCGCCTGCCGTCCGGCTTGCATCTCTTTCAGATCATGACCCGCGCAGAACGCCTTGCCGGTGCCTTTGAGGATCACGGCACGGACGCTCGTGTCGTCTGCGATGTCGTCCAGAGCGCCATGCAGGGCGGCCAGCATCGCATCGGACAAGGCATTCAAACGGTCCGGTGCATCCATCGTCAGGGTGGCGACAGACGCTGCGTCATTGCGGTGAAGGATTGTCATAAAGCTGTCCTCATGCTGATTTGACCTCAGGTTAAGCGGGGGAGGCGCAAGATGAAACCACAGATGGACATACCGGCCCTGCAGGCGTTCGTGGCGCGAGAGTTTCCGCAACTGGGTGACGATTTCGTCATCGAAGAGTTGACCAAAGACGGCGTAAGGGTGCGTTTGAAGGTGGCCGAACGGCATCTGCGCCCCGGCGGTACGGTGTCGGGGCCGTCGATGTTCGCGCTTGCGGATGTGGGCATGTATCTGGCGATCCTGGCGCGGATCGGACCCGTGGCACTTGCGGTGACGACGAATTGCGCGATCGATTTCATGCGCAAACCCGCCGCTGACGCGGACATGATCTGCGAGACCACGTTGCACAAGCTCGGGAGGGTCCTCGCCGTGGGGGATGCGATGCTGTATAGTGTCGGCCTGGACGCGCCTGTCGCGCGGGCTTCGTTGACCTATTCAATACCTCCGAGTGTTGGGGTAAAATAATACCTAATTTATACTGCATTGATATTACTGATATATTTCGCGCATACGGCGCTTGACTGCGCATCGCGCCCCTTTATAACGCCCCAATCCGAATGACAGCGGCCCACGCCGCCCCAACGATATTGGTGAGATATGAAAACCTTTACCGCGACCCCGGCGGATATCGACAAGAAATGGATCCTGATCGATGCCGAAGGCGTCGTTCTGGGCCGTCTTGCCTCGATCATCGCTATGCGCTTGCGTGGCAAGCACAAACCATCCTTCACGCCGCATATGGATATGGGCGACAACGTGATCGTCATCAACGCTGAAAAGGTCCAGATGACCGGCAACAAGCGTGATGAAAAGTATTACTGGCACACCGGTCACCCCGGCGGGATCAAATCCAAGACCAAGGCCGAGATCCTCGAAGGTGCGCATCCAGAGCGTGTTGTGATGAAAGCCGTTCAGCGGATGCTGCCCGGCGGCAAGCTCAGCCGTCAGCAAATGACCCATCTGCGCGTCTTTGCGGGTACTGAACATGGCATGGACGCCCAGAAGCCAGAGGTTCTGGATGTCAAATCCATGAACAAGAAAAACACGAGGACTGCATAATGGCCGATCAAGTGAACTCGCTCGAAGAGCTGGGCCAAGTCGCCGAAGGTGTTGAAGCGTCTGAAGCTGTCGTTGAAACGGCCACCCCCCGTGAACCTGTCCGTGACGAACTGGGCCGGTCCTACGCCACAGGCAAGCGGAAAGATGCGGTCGCCCGCGTCTGGATCAAGCCAGGTTCTGGCAAGGTCACCGTGAACGGCAAAGAGATGAACGTCTACTTTGCCCGTCCCGTTCTGCAGATGATCCTGGCGCAGCCCTTCTCTGTCGCCGGCGTCACCGATCAGTTCGACGTTGTGGCGACCGTCAAAGGTGGCGGTCTGTCGGGTCAGGCTGGTGCGGTTAAGCACGGTGTTTCCAAGGCACTGCAGCTTTACGATCCGTCGCTGCGCCCCGCGCTGAAAGCTGCGGGCTTCCTGACCCGCGACAGCCGCGTGGTCGAGCGGAAGAAATACGGTAAGCGCAAGGCGCGCCGCAGCTTCCAGTTCTCGAAGCGTTAATTGTCAAAAAGGGGCGGTCCAGCGGGCCGCCCTTTTTCGTTGTCGGGTGAGGTTGCGCGAAATGGCTTCCGATGAATGGGGTGACGCGATAACGGTCGGGCGGCTATTCGATCGCAAACCATCACGTTGGGGCTTGCGCGGGGATGAGCCGCTTTGGGAAGAATTGCAAAGTAGGCTCGCGGATGTCGCATTGCCTGATACCGTTGAAGATTTTCAGCGCCTGCTTGAAAACGCGTTTTGGGAAGCGACCGGTCAAAGTCTCGCATTCTGCCGTGACTTTGGTGTCCCCCGCTTTGATCGGGGTGGTATGTCGGGTGGAATGGTGAACGGTGACTTTTGGCGCAACGAGGGGTTTCCGCAGATCATTATGCGCTATCGCGCGGCCAAAACGGCAACCGGAACGATCTGGGATACGTGGCGTTAGAACGCCTTGAACGTCAATGTCGTCAACGTGCGTTCGATCCCGTCGATATCCAGCACATTATCATTGATGTATTTCCCCACATCCGCGCCCTCGGGGATGTAGAGCTTCATCAATAGGTCGTATTCCCCGCTGGTCGAATACAGTTCCGAATGGATTTCGCGCAACGCGATCGCGTCGGCCACATCGTAACCCGTTCCGGGGCGGCAGCGGATTTGGACGAAAACACAGTTCATGCGGGCCTCTGGCTTGGGGTTCCTCGCGACCTTAGCGCCTGACCCCGGCAATGCAAATTCCCCGCGATGCCGTATTGATCTTTTCCCTTACGCAGGAAAGCATCGACGCATGTGGCGGAAACCGACAATTACCGAGGGCGCGCGCGGCTGGTTGATGATCAGCCCACCGTTCTTCTACGCCTTGGCGCTGATGGCGGTGCCGCTTTGCGCAATCGTGCTGTTCAGTTTCTGGACACAGGATTTCATGACCGTCGATACGACCTTCACCCTCAACAACTACCGGGAAATCGCGGAAAAGCCGATCTATACCGCGCTGTTGCAGCGGTCGCTTTACGTCTCCACCTGTGTGACGATCGTCACAGTTTTGCTCGCCTTTCCAGTTGCTTATTACGTGTCTTTCTACGTTAAGCCGGAACGGAAATCGCTGTGGCTGTTCCTGATCACGATCCCATTCTGGACGTCCTATCTGATCCGCGTCTTCCTGTGGAAGGTGATCCTGGGCTTCAACGGTGTCATCAATACCGGCCTCATCAATATCGGGCTGATCGAGGAACCGCTGACCTTTATCCTTTATAACGTGAACGCCGTGATCATCACCTTGGCCCACGCCTTTGCGCCTTTCGCGATCCTGCCGATCTTTGTCGCGCTGGAAAAAATCGACCGGTCGCTTCTCGAGGCCGCGCAGGACCTTGGCGAAAACAGGGTGATGACCTTCTTTCGGGTCACATTGCCGCTGGCCATGCCCGGTGTTGTCGCGGCGGTACTGATCGTCTTCATCCCGACGATCGGCGATTATGTCACGCCGGAATTGATGGGCGGGGCCGGGGGTAAGTTGATCGCCAACATGATCCAGACGCAATTTTTGGCTTTGAACAATGCGCCACTGGGCGCAGCCCTGGCCGTCGTTGCGATGGTGTCGGTCTCGGCCATTGCGCTGTTCTTCGTGCTGCTCAACCGTCGTTGGCTGCGGGGGCGGTCATGAGCCTGCGTATCTACGCCATCATTTACCTCATCTTCCTATACGCACCCATCGCACTGTTGCCGCTTTTTGCGTTCAACGACGCCACCATCATCGCCTTCCCGCTGACCGGTTTTACCGGCAAATGGTTTGGCGAGTTGATGAACAACACATCGCTGCATACCGCCGTAGGAAACTCGCTTTTCATCGCGGTGATGACGGCAATCCTGTCAACGCTTTTGGGCATCTGCGCCGCAAGGGCAGGGGCCATGTACCGCTTTCCGCTGAAGGCGGGTGTGACCGGTTTCATCATGCTCCCCCTTGTTTTGCCCGAGATTATCGTCGCCGTGTCGTTACTGATCGTCGTCGTGCAAATCTTCGGGTGGAGCCTGTCGAACTGGACGATCATCGCGGCCCACGTTCTGATCTGCACACCATTTTGCATCGCGATCCTGAACGGCGCGTTCCAGAACCTCGACCCGTCGATGGAAGAGGCGGCGATGGATTTGGGCGAAAGCCGGTTCGGCGCCTTTCGGTCGGTGACATTGCCGCTGATCATGCCGGGGATCATTTCCTCGATGCTGATCGCATTCACCATCTCGCTCGACGAATTCATCATCGCGTTTTTCCTGTCCGGGACCAGCCCGACCATGCCGGTCTACATCTGGGGACTCCTGCGCTTCCCGCAATCGCTACCGGTCGTCATGGCCTTGGGCACGATCCTCGTCGCGCTGTCCATTCTGTTGCTGACCATCGCAGAGATCCTGCGCCGCCGGGGCATGGCCCGCGCAGGCGTCAAAGACAAAGGAGGGTTTTTGTGAGCCCGTTGATCAGCCTGAAGGGTGTGAACAAGTATTATGGCGACTATCACGCACTGCGCGATATCGACCTGACCATCGATCAGGGCGAATTCTTCTCGCTGCTGGGGCCGTCTGGGTGCGGAAAAACGACACTCCTACGCACGATCGCCGGTTTCGAAAGCGTGTCCAGCGGGGTCGTGGCGATCGCTGGCAAGGACATGGCGGGTGTCCCCGCCAATTTGCGGCCCACGAACATGGTGTTCCAATCCTACGCGATTTTCCCGCATCTCAGCGTCGCCGAAAACGTGGCGTTCGGGCTGCGCAAACGGTCTGATCTGAATAAACAGGCCAAGACTGCGCTGGTCGAAGACGCGCTGGATATGGTCGGGCTTGATGGCTATGGCAAACGCGCGGCCCACGCCCTGTCAGGCGGCCAAAGGCAGCGCGTGGCTCTGGCCAGGGCGTTGATACTCAAGCCAAAAGTCCTGCTGCTCGACGAACCGCTGTCAGCACTCGACAAGAAGATGCGCGAACAGATGCAGGTTGAACTGATGCGCCTGCAGCGGCATGTCGGGATCACCTTCATCCTGGTCACCCACGATCAGGAAGAGGCGTTGGTCATGTCCGACCGCATCGCCGTGATGTTCGAAGGGCGGATCGGGCAACTGGCGGATGCCGAAACACTCTACCGCCGTCCACGCAACCGACAGGTGGCTGCATTTATCGGGAAAATGAACTTTCTGGATGCAACGGTCGAACCTGCGGGCGACACATACACCGTCGATGTCGCAGGGCTGGGCCGGGTGCAAATCGGCGCGGATCAGGTGCCCGAACCGGTCACTGCAGGGCCCGCCTTTGTCGGGCTGCGCCCCGAAACGCTGGACATCCTGTTCGATGACACAGCTGCATCCGCCGTCATCGATGGCACCGTGGATGAGGTCGTCTACTACGGCGACATGACCTACTACGACGTCCGCATCCCGGGCGTCGAAAAGCCCCTCAACATCGCGATGAAAAACGCGATTGGGCGGCCTGTTCTGGATGTCGGGGCCAAGGCACGGGTCGGATGGGACGCGCGGTCGCTTGTGCTGCTCAAATAGCCAGAAAGGATGGCCGGGCACACCGCGATGCACCCGACCCAATGATCATTCCGCGACAAAGATGCCTGCCTCTGTATCTCCCGCTTCATGCAGGATCGACAGACCGCCGATCACCTCGCCACCGTCCGGCCCGGTCAGTAACCCGGCATAGGCACCATCCGACGTGCTTTCGCCAATCCGTCCACCACCGCTGATGGTTCCGGCGAAACCGCCATTTTCGATCGCTGCCAGATCAAGGGTCATATCCTGCCAAGCGTTTTCTCCACCACCTGTACGGTTGGTAATGACACCGGAGATCGTGCTGGTATCGTCAAAGTCCGCAGTCAGCGAAACGTCCCCGAAAATACGTGCGCTTTGGAAGAAAACGACATCGTCCGATGTGCTTTCAACAAACCTGCTGCCGAGGTAGGCACCCGTGTATTCGACATTGCCGGATGTCGGTACGGTCGTCTCACCGTCGCGGGTCAGTTGGACAAAGAATGGCTCAAATTCGTCGTCCGATACAAATTCCTCAAGGGTCGAGCTGACCAGAAAAACTTCACCAGAACCCGAAGACGTATCGCCGTGAATGGCAAGGTCATTAAAGTCACCACGACTTTCGCCGGGAATGTCTTCTGCCCGGCGGGCGGTCAGTCGACCATTGGTGTCGATGCTGAAATCATCATAGTCACGGCCATTGATGGTGATAACCTGCGTGTCAGCATCAAAGCTGGCCTCCAACCCCAACGGGTTCGCGCCAACGACAGTGGCTTGGGTTGCGCCGGCAATGACAGGGGCCTTTTCGCCACCTCCGCCGCCACCGCTACATGCGGCAAGTGTCGCGGCGGCTGGAATAATGAGAAACTTGGTAAATTTACGAGGCATTTTAATAGTCCTTTGCGACTGGATGTGTTGGTCGGTACAAAGGCTACGCACGTCGCCGCCGGGTTATTCTCGTCAGGATTCATTTTTTGTTAATAAAATGAAAAAGCGCCACCCGGGCAGGCGGCGCTTTGGGTATGATAAGGCCCGGTTCTTACGCGGCGGGGGCTGCACCGTTCGCCTTGGGGGCGTCGACCACATCACCTTCCGGCGACTGGATCACCTCGTCCGTTTTCGCTTGCGCAGGGTAGGCGCTGCCCGTCACCTCGGCCAAGCCACCCTCCATGCTCAGCCCCAGTTCCTCACCCAGCTTCTTCATCGCAGGCATCTGCAGCGCCATACCCATGATGCTGTCGAGCGCCTGGTTGACCGGGGCGCCCGACTTCCCGTCACCCGAAGTACCGCCATTCATGCCAGTGACCTGATGGATCTTGATACTGTCGATCTTTTCCGCAGGCTTCACCATTTCGGCCACGATGGCAGGCAGGGCCTCGAGCCGCGCGATGTCGAGCTTCATCTTGATGATCTCGGCGCTCAGCGCGTTTTCGGCACCGGCAATCGCGTGGCGACCTTCGGCCTCGGCCAGCATGTCGCTTTTCTTTGCGTCAGCCCGGATCGTGATCGCGTCAGCATCGGCAGTCGCCTCTTCCTTGAGCGCCGCGGCCCGGTCGCTTGCCGCGTCCTTTTCGGCCTGTGCGGCCAGACGAATCGCGGTTGCCTGACGCTCAGCCTCTTTCGTGGCTTCGATCAGTGCGATCTGCTTGGCACGGTCGGCTTCGGCGACGGCGCGGGCGGTCTCAATCGCCTCTTGCGCTTTCTTGGCTTCGGCGCGGGCCGCGTCGGCGGATGCGCGTGCGCGGCTTTCTTCCTCTGACTTTTGCGCGATGATGATCTGGCGTTCCTGATCGGCGACTTCCAACTCGCGTTCATTGGCGATTTCGGCCTCGCGGATGAAGCGCTCGCGTTCGATTTCGGACGTGCGAATGGCGCGTTCCTTTTCGATACGGGCTTGTTCCTTTGCCTGATCCGAGATTTCCTGATTGCGGATGATTTCCGCCTGCTGCTCGGCCTCAAGGATCTGGATTTCCTTGATCTGTGCGATCTCGGCCTCCTTCTGGTCGCGTTCGATCTGGTACTTCAGACGTTCGGCTTCCATTTCGGCACGGCGAACGGCCACGTCAGCCTCGGCCGTGATCGATGCGCGCTCTTTCTTCGAGGTCGCGATGACCTCGGCCAGTTTGCGCATACCGACGGCGTTAAAGGCGTTGTTTTCGTCAAGTGCCTCAAACGATGTCTGGTCAAGGGCTGTGAGTGACACGGCCTCAAGTTCCAGACCGTTCTTCAAAAGATCCTCCGAAATTGCGTTCTGCACCTCTTGAACAAATTCAGAGCGATTTTCGTGAAGTTCATCCATCGTCATCCGGGCCGCAACGGATCGCAGGCCGTCGATCAGTTTACCTTCGATCATCTCACGCAGTTGTTCGACGTTGAACGTACGGTCGCCAAGGGTCTGCGCTGCGCGGCTGATGCCGTCTTCGGTGGCGTTGACCGAGACGTAGAATTCCACACCCACATCGACCCGCATCCTGTCCTTGGTGATCAGCGATGCGTCGTCCTTGCGGTGAACCTCCAGCCGCAGGGTCTTCATATTGACCTGGCTGATTTCATGCAGGAAGGGGATGGCGATGGTGCCGCCGTCCATGATGACCTTTTTCCCGCCCGATCCGGTTTTGACAAGACTGACCTCGCGCGTCGCGCGTCGGTATAATCGGGCCATGATCAGACCGATGAAAATGAACAGGCCGATGATGGCGGCCGCAATGATAAGTATGGATTGTAACTCCATGTGCTTCTCCTTTGAAATTGTTTGATTTTTTGTGGTCGGTTAAGTGATGTCGACGACGTAGAACATGCCGTTGCGCTTGCGCAGCACGTGGACTTCGGCGCCTTGTCTGATCTCTGCATCGTCTTCCAGCGGTTCGACGCGCAAATAATGGGTGTTGCCGTGGCGGTCTTTGATCTTGGCCTCAGCGGGGCTGCCGCGGCGGGCGGTGCCTTGGGTGATCGTGCCGTAGTGGCCGCCCAGAAAGCGGGTGCGCATGGCGGTGCTTTCGGTTTTGGGCATGATTGCCGCAACCACGGTGGCGATGAAGCGCGTGCAGTAAGCGCTGATCACGGTAGCCGCCGGGATCGTCATGATCAAAGGCAGCGTGAGGCCGGTGATGGCGGTCCCCATTTGCAGGATGACGAGGCCAGACAGACCGAAGATGGTCAGGAAGGACACGAACCAGATTAGGAAGGGTACGTCCTTCAGCCCAAGCCAGCCGAGCAGCCCTGACGGCGCGATATCCGTATCGGGCGTGTTCATTTCGACATCCATCTCCGCGTCGACGTCGAAATCAGCGTCGATATCCATGTCAAAATCGGCATCCAAGTCGATATCGACGTCCGGTGCATCCGATCCGGCGGCCAGCACGCTGCCCCCGAGGATCAGGGCGATGATTTCGAGCAGAAACAGCCCGAAGACGACGCAGAGTGCGATTGAGAATGGGGCGGCTTCAGGTGTCAGAAATGTTGCGATCATTGTCCCTCCATTTGATGTATACATAGGTATACCGCTACATGATTTGAAGGGCTCGCCGGAAAAATATTATTTTTCAATGACATATAAGGGTCATTTGAATGCAAAAAATTTGATCGCTGACTAAAGGATTTGTCAGCGCGGATCACCTCACTCGCGTGTCGGTTGATGCCTTTATTTATACAGTTGATGACAAGCTTGTAACAGAATGCAGACACCGCTACCGGTTTGCACCAACCTGTGGCGAGATTGCACCATATGTTGTGGTTTGGGTCATTCAAAAGTGAACGCATAGCGGATTGCCAGCGTTTCCAGCCCCGGATTGACGTTCTGCGTATCCCCATTCGACCGGTGATCATAGCTGACCGTCAACGTCGCCCCGTTGTCAAAGACGTACCCCGCCCCCAACGCCGACCGGAAATGCAGCGCACCACCCAGATCCGGGCCATCACCGCGCGCATAAAGGCCCGGCATAAACGATGTTTCGATAAAAAACGGCCCGTCAAGGATATTCCGCGTCGTCCATTTCGCCCCGGCGCCGATCCATGCTGCGCCGTCATCGGTGACCGAGGCGCCGTAGGTCAGGTGAAACGGGCCGTAACGATAGGGCGAGTCGTAGCCGACATAAATCTCTTCACCGATATCATCCTCTTGAAAGATCACCTGTGCGCCCTGGATTGACAGCCGGGCAGGGGCGTCTTGCCGGGTCAGGCACCCGTTCGGGCATTCATTGATCTTCATATCGGTCAGGCTGGTCAGAAACCAGATCACGGCAAGCGTTCCGTCCATGTCAGCGATCCGGTGCGATCAGGCCAAGGCCGCGCAGGTAGATGCCGATCCCGCTTTCCAGCAGGTCCTCGGGCGGGAAGGGGCTTTTGGTGCCGGGGTTGGAGCGCGAGAACAGTTCGACAACCCCATGCGACATCGCCCAGATATGGGCGCTGAACATCTGCGGCGGCGGGCGCTTTTCTTCCGGGATATGCTGGCTCAACTCCGCAGCGGCCTTTTCCAGCACACCCATGGCGCGGGTCGCAACGGCGTGCAGTTCGGGCGTACGATTGATCGAGATGCCGGATTCGAACATCGCGATGTAATGGCCCGGATATTTGTTGGCAAAGGCAAGATAGGCGCGCCCCGTCGCCTCGAACGCCGTCAGCGCGGAAGGTTGGCCATCGCTATAGGCATACTCCATCAGATCGCCGAAAATCTCGTATCCCTGATGGGCAGCGGCGGCGATCAGGTCCTCGCGGCCTTCGAAATGACGATAGACGGCGGCGGGGGTCACGCCCGCCTCGCGCGCGGCCTCGGACAGGGTAA
Source organism: Yoonia sp. 2307UL14-13 (assembly GCF_037572755.1). NCBI lineage: Bacteria > Pseudomonadati > Pseudomonadota > Alphaproteobacteria > Rhodobacterales > Paracoccaceae > Yoonia > Yoonia sp. 2307UL14-13. The sequence continues at coordinate 587,003 of NZ_JBBIFZ010000001.1, forward strand.
ACCCGGTCGGGCCCCGCTTTTCGATCAGCGACAAGCACCCTGTGATCAGGGCCTCGCGCAGATTGCCGTGGTGATAACCGCGTTTAGGCATGCCAGAGGTCGGGGCCCCCTGCGATTTCCGGGTCAAGCGGGCCCAGCGCCTTTTCGTCCTTATGGGTGTAATCCAGCCGGTGCAGGATCGACCGGATCGTCTGCACACGTGCGCGGCGCTTGTCGTCCGACCGGATCACGGTCCATGGGGCATCGTCGGTATGGGTACGTTCCAGCGTTTCGCCGATCGCGGCGGAATAGGCATCCCATTTCGCGAGGCCCTCGACATCGATCCAACTGAGCTTCCACTGCTTCAAAGGGTCTTTTTCGCGGTCGAGGAAACGTTTCAGCTGTGTCGCCCGCCCGACATTCAGCCAGATCTTGATCAGCGTGATCCCTTCATCCACCAGCATCTGTTCGAATTCGGGCGTCTGGCTGAACCACCGTTCGCGCTGTTCCGGCGTGCAGAAGCCAAAGACATGTTCGACCACGCCGCGATTGTACCAGGACCGGTCAAAGATGGTCAGCTCACCTTTCGCGGGCAAATGCGCGATGTAGCGCTGGAAATACCATTGATCCGCCTCGGTTTCGGTCGGTTTCGACAGGGCCACGACCTTTGTGTTGCGCGGGTTTAGATTCTCGCGGATACGCTTGATCGTCCCGCCTTTGCCTGCCGCGTCGCGCCCCTCAAAGACGATGGCGATGCGTTGGCCAGTTTCTTTGACCCAGGATTGCATGCGGACCAGCTGAAGCTGCAACCGTTCCAGCGCGTCCTCGTATTCATCCTTGTCCCAACGGTCATCATATGGAAAATCGGGGTTCAGGATTTTCGATTTACCCGCATTTTCGATCGCCTTGCGCACCTCTTTCGGAGCATCCTCGCGGAAATAGCGGCTGATGCCGCCGTCAAAGGGTAAAACCATGAAAACTCTCCCGATCTTCTAAGGACTTATATGGGGGTTTCGGGGGCAGAGCGCAATTCTGGTGTGAGGAGGGGCAGACCCGTGGGGTGGCCTATCGACGGATCGACGCGCCGCGCACGTGTCCCCATCCGGGGCGCAGAGGGACAGGCGGCGTGACATGGCCTAGCAGCCATTCGTGGAGCATGCAGCGAAATTCGGCTGTGAGCCCATTGTACCGGATGCTGCGCCTGGCTCAAATGTCTGCAAAAGAGTGACCGACGTCCGCATCTCGTATGGTTCCGCAAGGTTGCCCTATAAGATTTTTGAAACGTCGTCCGTTTGTTGATGACATCGAGGCTTCAACGAGCTTGTATTGGACAGAAAATCGTCCAAGACCGCCCGCTTTATTTACTGACGCGGTTCTGGCATGTTCCCGCTAGCTCAAAGCAATTCCGAAGCAAAGGTGTAGCACCGGGCTAAAGGGCAATTCCAAACCAAGTGCATCAGCCGTTCGATCGTCGTCGAAACCCGCTACAAGTACCGAACCCAATCCCATGTTGGTGGCCATGAGCATCATATTCTGAGCTGCCGCACCCGCTTCGATTTCGACGTAGCGAGAGCCTCGCCGCCCATATGGTTTTTGGTCTGCGAATGCTCGACACGGTTTTGTGTAGTCAGCGCAAATGGATACGAGTAGAGGGGCATCGGCGATCCAAGTTTGATTGTCTACCGCGGCGTCTCTCAAAAGCGCCTGGACGTCCTTGTCGTGCATCTGCCGGAGCCTGTTTGTTTCTCGATCGACGTCATAAGTGCCGTTTGGCAAGCCGTCGACCCGTCCAGGCACCACAACCAGTCTGAGCGGCTGCAAACCATGCGCAGATGGAACGGTTCTGAGGCCGTCTTCGCTGGTTATGCCTTGCCCGGCCCACAGAATTCTCTCGACCTGTTCCACGGATAGAGCGGCCTTCGAATACCGCCGGACAGATCTTCTGTGTCTTATCGCGTCTTCAAGCGTTGTATTGATCCCACTGCACATGAATGCGGCTCCTTGTTTGACACTCTGCTACTAGCCTGTCGCATTGCTGCCGGATTGGTACTGAATGTCATCCAATGGATTGACACCACGCGCCTCAAAGAGGTGCCAATACGTTTCACTACCGCACTGGGGAACATAGGCCAGTTCGAGCTTCAACCCGTCCGGGTCGGCGAAGAAAACGGCATAATAGCCGGGTTCGTAGCCATAATCGGCAGGCGGGTCGAGGATTTCGACACCATTCTCGACCAGCAGGTTATGAAATTGGTCGACTTGCTCCCGAGTTTCTGCGTTCCAGGCGCAATGATGAAAACCGGCCGCGTAGCGATCATGTGGCTGGGCGTTTTCTGCCACGCTCAATATGAGGAACTGAAGGTTGCCATGTGACGCGGGCATCGCCCATGATAGGCGCGTCTCGGTTCGTTCTACTAGTTTGTAGCCCATAAATTCAGCAAACCGACCGTAGAAAACTTCGGAACGTGGAATGTCTGTAACCGTTAGGCGCAGGTGATTGATTGAGCCTGATTTTCGTGGGGTGTTTTCGTCTATCATCTTTCAGTCTCCTCCAATTCGAATGCCGGAAGTACGGGGACGCCACCAGTATGAATAAAGACCGCTGACCCGTTCTTTGGAATGTCTCCATTGCGGACGAGATCAATCAGACCGGCCATTGCTTTGCCGGTATAGATTGGATCGAGAAAAATCCCCTCCAATTCGGCAACCAATCGGATCGCTTGCCATGTCGCTTGATCGGGCACCCCATAAGATGGTCCTCGATAGGCGTCAGCGATTTCAATCTTAGTGCTTGCGGCGATCTCGCGGGCGTAACCCTCGACCTGTAGCGCTTGGATACAGTGTTCGACCTTTTCGCGCTGTCGATCTTCCGTGGCGCCAACGCTAAGACCGATTACACGCGAGATATTTTTTGCGTGGGGGGCATATGAGATAAACCCGGCCTGACTGCCCCCCGTGCCGGTTGCCAAGATGATGGTTGTATTGGTGGCGGCCAAATGCCCGAGTTGTCGGTCTGTTTCTTCAGCAAGATCTATTGAACCGAGACAACCAAGCGCCGTGGAACCGCCCGCCGGGATAGGATAGGGACGTCGACCTCGTTCCTTCTGGCCATCAACTTCCTGACATAGCAATTCATCGTAGCCGAGAAGCTTCGAGCGGTAATTCAACTCTGCACCGAGAAGCTGATCAAGTTGCACATTGCCCAACTTGTCCTTTTGGCTCCCAGCAACCTCTTCAACGAGTATGCCAACGCCCTGCATACCAAGCGCGCGCGCGACCCCCATGGTTTGACGCACATGGTTGGATTGTGCTGCACCAATCGTGACGAGCGTGTCGCAGTCTTTTAGGCGCGCATCGGCAGCAATGTACTCCAGTTTTCTGAGTTTGTTGCCGCCGCCAGCGATTGGCGTCAGATCCTCTCTTTTGATCCATATGTCGGGCCCGCCAAGATGGTCGCTGAGACGCGGAAGCGGCATTAAGGGTGTCGGGCCATTGAGCAATGATATTTTCGGCGGTTCACTCACGCGACGATCCTAAAGCTTTGATCGCCCAATCCGTCGATGCCGGACTCGACAATGTCTCCGCGCTTCAGCCAAGGCGGGTTGGCACGACCCATGGCGCACCCCTCGGGCGTTCCTGTCATGATCACGTCCCCTTCTTCCAGGGTCATGAGATTGCTCGCATATGCGATGATCTCAGCAACCGAGAAGATCATGTCTGCGGTGGAGCTGCGCTGAACCGTTTCACCGTTCACACGAGTCCACAAACTCAAGGATTGGATGTTTTCAACCTCGTCCGGTGTGACCAAATATGGACCCAGCGGGCAAAACCCATCTGCGCTCTTTCCCTTGGTCCACTGACCGCCCCGGTTCAGTTGAATTTCTCGGTCCGACAGATCGTTCCCAACGGCATAGCCAAAAACATGATCAAGTGCCTGGTCTGTGGTTATGTTTCGAGCCCGGCGCGCGATGACAACGCACAACTCCACTTCCCAATCGAGGGCGTTCGACCAAGATGGGAGATCCACGTCGTCGTTCGCACCAGATAGAGACGTTGGCGATTTCAAGAACAACACCGGTTCTTCCGGTACTTTTGCCCCTGCCTCGTTTACATGTGCGCGATAATTGAGGCCGGCACAGAGAACTTTGCCAGGTCGTGAGATAGGCGGTCCAAACCTTATCGACCCATTGGTTTCGTCGACCACGGGGAACCGATCCAAATCAATCTCGCCTGTGAGTTTATGAAGTGTATTGTGCCCGAAATCCTGCACCAGCGATGTCAGATCCCGCTTCTTGCCGCCTGCGTCAAAGGCACCGGGTCTCTCCTGGCCAACTGCACCCCAACGGAAAAACTTCATGAGCCAACTCCCTTTAGCTGCCCCGTTGCCTCCGCGATGCGCCGCAGTCCTTCAGCGACCCGTTCCGAAGAGGAGCCGAACGACATCCTGATAAAGGGGGACAAACCAAAAGCTCTGCCGGGTACCGTCACAACATGAGCGTGGTGCAACAAGTACATTGCGACATCCACATCGTCCTCAAGCCTGTCACCATTTTGTATTTGTGCGCCAATCAAGCCCTCGCAGCTCGCATACACGTAGAAAGCCCCTTCGCTCGACAAAGCGGACCATCCTGGGATTTGGTTCAGCCCGGAGACCAACATATCGCGACGTTCCTGAAGGAGACGGAGGCGATCGTTCAGATAGTCTTTAGGCCCATTCAGCGCTTCGACAGCCGCAACCTGACTGACATGACATGGGCTGGATGACGCAGGTGCTTGATACCATTTCATCGCAGTGAGCAAGTGGTGTGGCCCGACACCATACCCTATTCGCCAGCCTGTCATTCCGAACGTCTTCGCGACGCCATTGATCACCAGAACACGGTCTCGCAGATGTGGTGCCACATTCAGGATATTGAGAAACTCGGCGTCATCATAGACTTGATGCTCATAGAGATCGTCACTCATCACCGAAACGTGGGGATGTCTTTCCAAAACGTCCGCAATGGCCTGCAACTCCTTTGGGGAGTAGAGCGCGCCGGTCGGGTTGGACGGTGAATTTAGGATCAGCCAGCGAGTGCGGTCAGTGATTGCAGACTCAAGCTTTTGGGGCGTAAGTTTGAACCCTTCCACCTGTGTGGTAGCAAGCTCAACCACGTTCCCACGATTTGCGGTGACACCCAAAGAGAATACTGTCCATGCGGGTGTTGGAATGATGACCTCATCGCCCGGAGACAGTGTGACGGCAAAGGCGTTGAATATGACCTGCGAAGTTCCAGCGCCTACAAAGACCTCTTCATCAGAGAACTCGAGGTTGTTGTCCCGGCTCAGCTTTGCTCGGATCGCAGCCTTCAATTCAGGAGTGCCATCGACATTTGTGTAGAGCACGTGACCTTCTTCGGTGAAAGCATTCGCCGCAGCGATGACGTTGGCAGGGGTCGGAAAATCCATCTGCCCTTGTTCCATCGATACGAGGTCGACACCCTCAGCTGCCAGTCTTCTTGCGTTTTGTGCGAAGGTAAAAAGCAATGGCGGTTCAAAGCGTTCAAAATGATCGATGAGCTTCATGATGCCCTCCCATGTCAATTAGATGCGTCAGCGTGGGATTTGGAAAATGAAACATTTCGATGAGGTCATGAATAAAACTGCTTCGACCAAATCGGGCAAGTTTGGTAATCTCCGAAGGTTGAAACGCAGGATTTAACATGGCTGACCATCTACCACCGCTTGCAGCGCTTAGGGCATTCGAAGCCGTCGCGCGCCTTGGAAGCTTCACCGAGGCGGCGGGGGAGTTAAACCTGACCCAGACGGCCGTAAGCCATCAAATCAAGCTCTTGGAAGAGCGGCTGAATTGCCAGATGTTTTTCAGAATGAACAGAGCGATTGCCTTGACGCCGGAGGGCGAGGTCTACCTAGAGTCCGTTCGACCGTCATTGAAGGCACTTGAAGACGCCGGGCGCGCCGTCAAAGGTGCAACCGATGGTTCATCTCTTTCCATCAGCGTCTATCCGTCTTTTGCGGCGCGCTGGCTCGTACCCCGCCTGAACAGGTTTCAATCGCAGCACCCCGAGATCAGTATCAAGCTTGATATTTCCCAAGAACTTGAGGACCTACAGACCCGAAAATTCGATCTTTCAATTCGGTTCGGGCGAGGCAAATGGTCGGGACACAGGTCCACGAAACTGTTCGATGAAACCCTCCTACCGGTCGCGTCACCAACACTGTTGCGGGACAAACCGGTGACAAAACTCTCCGATCTGAGTGCACATGTCGCACTGCACGACGAAGCCTGTGATGGGTCTCAAGATGGCTGGACGACATGGCTTGCAGTGGCGGGAGAACCCGATCTGTCCTTCGCCGGGCATATGACATTCAGCGATAGTTTTTTATTGCTGGACGCAGCGGTGACAGGTCAGGGCATCGCCCTTGGCCGCGCAGTTCTGATCAGGGATGATTTAGAAGCGGGCCGGCTTGTCACGCTGCCGGGGCCACACCTCGAAGGGACGTACTCCTACTGGATGGTAGAACCGCATAGGCAAACTGAAGGGAGCAATGTTTTACTCTTCAAAGACTGGCTGACAGCTGAAACCAGAGCACAGCAGATGCGAAAAGATGCGCATTTGAAGCTTGTTGGTGAAGGCCGGGACAGGTAATGGCTGCGCCAGAAATCTCCACTGCTTTTGATGATGCTAGTCTTAGCTAGTCGATTTACTGAGTTCTTGAAAACAGACCTTGGCGCAGATGAAGCGAAAGTCCGGTTGGTCCCGCACTGCCGACCTTGGATGTCTACTGAGGCAACGCAGACTCAACGGAAAAGGTCAAATGTCGCTCTGAGCTCACTTCGACAGATGCTGCATCGCGCATGAATGGCGAGCATCCACGAAGAACTGCTTTGCAACCGTCGACGATTTAGCAGATCACTCCCAATTCACGACCTACGTCAGCGAACACATCAAGGGCTTTGTGAAGGTCAGTTTCGTTGAGAGCAGAGTTCATCGGGGTCCGAATTCGTGCTGTTCCCTTTGGCACCACCGGAAAGGAGAAAGCTGCGGCAAGAACGCCCCGTTCAAACAGCATCTGTGAGAATGTCTGTGCTGTATCTGCTTCCCCCAAATAAATGGGTACGATGGGATGTTCTGCGCCGCTGACAGCAAAACCCGCTTCGCTCAGGCCGCGCCACCACGTTGTTGCAAGGCGGAGCAGCTGATGTCGGCGCTCCGGCTCTTCCTCAATAATCTGGAGCGCTTCAAGCGACGCCGCACAGATCGAGGGTGGAAGCGCGTTAGAAAACAGATACGGACGTGATCGCCGGCGCAGCAGGTCAATGACGGGCTGTGGTCCTGCCACGTATCCCCCAAAGCGCCGCCCAATGCCTTTCCCAAAGTGCCGGTCAGTATGTCGACATTTTCAGCTACGTCGAAATGTTCATGACTGCCTCGACCACCCTCCCCCAGGATGCCGGTAGCATGGCAGTCATCTACCATGACGATTGCGTCATACTGGCCTGCCAACCGAACAATCTCTGGCAGCGGAGCGAGCGTTCCGTCCATGGAGAAAACGCCATCTGTTGCAATCATGACGTGGCGTGAATTGTCAGCGCGCGCATTCTTCAGGCATGTTTCCAGCTCATCCATGTCACGATTGGCATAGATGAAGCGTTTCGCTTTGCAGAGGCGGACATCGTCCACGATCGACGCATGATTGAGAGCGTCCGAGATGATCGCGTCTTGTGGGCCGAGTAGCGGTTCGAACAATCCGCCGTTCGCATCGAAACATGCCGCGTAGAGTATGGCATCGTCTTTTCCCAGAAAACGGGCGAGCTTTCGTTCTAGCGCGACGTGTAGATCATGCGTGCCGCAAATAAATCGCACACTTGCCGTGTCGTAACTACATTCTTCAAGCGCATCCTGTGCAGCCGTTACAAGGCGCGTTTCACCGGCAAGATCCAAATAATTGTTGGCGCAAAGGTTCATCACATCGGTCTCATTGATCCAGAAGTTTTTGCCTTGTGACGTCGCAATCGGCCTTGCTTCCTTCAAAAGACCATCCCTATTCAGTTCGGCTAAGGTGTCATGCACCTGAGTAAGAAACGCATCGCACATCTCTGATCCTCACCAATCTAGCATTGGTTGATCCGCCACAATCCCATGCGGGTTGTGGTCGCCGTCATTGAGGTAATAGCCGGACCGAATTTCATCAAAATTCACCGTCTTTCGCACATTCGGGAACCGATAGATATCTCGTGTGAAGTTCCACAGGTTTGGAAAATCCGTCAGCCTGTAGCGCGTGCAGCGAAAATGCGTCGCATACACGCTGTCAAAACGCACAAGTGTGGCGAATAGCCGGATATCAGGTTCCGTCAGATGGGTCGTGACCAGATACTTCCTGAACCTCAAGCGGTCTTCCAAGCTGTGCAAGGTGGTATAAACCAACGAGACCGCTTGGTCATATTCGTCCTGCCTTTGTGCCTTTCCAGCACGATAGACCGCGTTCGCAAGACCGCTGTGAATGCTCTCCAAAAGCGGGTCGATTTCATTAAGGTGCTCAGCTGGTCGCAAGTCGGTATCAGGGCCGGATACATCGAAGAACCGAAGGATAGAGGTGGACTCATTCGATATGATTTTGGAAGCCTTGCGGTCCCACAATAGAGGGACGGTCGCTCGACCTGTATAGTCGGGATCCGTCCGCCGATAGAGTTGGTGAACATACTCCTCACCACCTGCAAGTGGGCCGCTCTTTGCAAGCCGGTAGCCTTGCGTCCTTGGTCCGCTCGCTATGTGCATTGGAATTCGGTCACCAAGATCATTCAGCGCGTGGACAATCGTTGCAGCATGAGACCAAGGGCAACTCTGTGACGCGATGAAGATCAGATCGCCGGGACCAGTCGCTACACTTTCTGTCTCAGAGTCTAGGCTTTGCGGAAGCGTTGACGCCTGTCGACGATACCGACCATCCTGCATGGTTTCATCGGCTTCGTCAGTCCAGACCCCGTCGATCAGCATACCCACCGGTCAGACCTGCACGACGCGCTGACGGATCGCTCCAAAGACTGACTGTCCATTTGGATCAAGAACTTCGATCTGAACAGTGTCTCCGGTACTCAGAAATTGCGTTGTCGCCTCGCCAGTTTCGATCATCCGCTTCTCAGCCAGACAGCAAGACCCTTTGCTGTGATCCCGGTTCGACACCGTGCCCGAGCCAAGGATCGTGCCAGCTCTGAGGTTGCGTGTTTTGGCCGCGTGGCTGATCAGACGGGGGAAGTTGAACGTCATGTCCACGCCGCAGTCGGGATTGCCCATCAGCGTCTCGTTGAGATGACATTGAATGGGAAGGCACAGCTTGCCATCCTTCCAATGTTCGCCGAGAGCAGCAGGCGTGACCGCCACAGGTGAATAGGAATTTGCAACCTTGCTCTGGATAAAACCCACACCCTTAGCCAACTCGCCGGGAAGAATATTGCGCAGGGTCAAATCGTTTACCAACATCAGCAGCTTGATATGTCCTGCGGCTTGATCCTCACTGACGCCCACCGGCACATCGTCAAGTACCACGCAGACTTCGGCCTCAAGGTCTAACCCATGCTCTGGGTCAATCAGCTCCATGTCCGCGGTTGGTCCACGAAAATCATCGGAGGCCCCCTGGTGCATGGCGGGTTCGGTCAGCGCGTTCGGTGGCATGTCGGCACCACGCGCGCGGCGCGCAAGCTCCATGTGATGAATATATGCTCCGGCATCGAGCCATTGATATGCGCGTGGTAGGGGGGACGCTGCGCTATTGGCGTCAAAAGCAAAGCTGTCGACCTTTCCAGCCTCTAGATGGGCTGCCAATTTTTCCAGCTTTGGCTCGGTATTCGTCCAATCTTCCAAAGCGGTTTGTAAAGTAGGAGCGACACCTGATGCAAGGGTCGCTGTCTTGAGGTCGTGAGAGACAACGATCAACTTCCCGTCGCGACCTTCGTTGAGAGATGCAAGTTTCATAGTCTGTCCTTATGTTTGTGGGGGAGCGAATACGCTTGCGGCGGCTTCACCTGCCGCCAGCCGGACTGCCGCGTCCTCAAAGTCGATGTCGGCCCCGATTGGATCCCGTTCGAATGCACCCGTTGCAAACCACTCGTTCAAAGCTGCGATTGTCGGAAAATTATCCGCATAGAGCTCGATTTTGGTGCCGTCCGGATCAGGGTAGTAAAGCGAGGTGATCATGCCGTGGTTTGTGCTGCGGGCGGGAACGTGTCCCTTCGATTTCAACCGCGCATACTGAACCGCTAGATCATTGTGATCGCTGCATTTGAAGGCGATGTGGTCGACAAGCCGGTCTTCAGTCGCCGCAGGCGTACCCGCCTTACGTTTCGCGATGACCAAACGGTGATGAAATCCGTCGAAGGTCAGAAAGGCCAGCCGGTCTGTCTGAAGCACCATGTCCATTTCGAGAACTGCGCAATACCAGCTTGCGAGACGATCAACATCTTCCGTGATGAGCACGAAATGACCGAACTGTGGGGTCCAGCGAGACGCATCCCGTTCTGGGACATGTGCAGATTTCATTTCTTTGATCCTTTAATGTGTTGCCATCGATCGCGGTTCAACGCGCACCGAGTGAGTCCCGGTGGAAGCCGAAGCGCACCCACATCCAATCGCTCAAATCCCAGTTTGTTCAGAACGCGAAGGGACGCCGCATTCTGCGACTGGGCATGTGCGATAAGCGTGTCGTCCAGTAGCCTTTTAAATCCTGCGTCAATCATTGCGGTGGCGATTTCCGTGGCGATCCCACCGCCCCAGAATTTTGGACGAAGGCCGTAAGAGATTTCGACTAAGTCGGGTTGATCCGGCGCGTAGAGACGAAACCCACACTCACCGACAAAGATGTTTGAGCCGCGTTCGAACACGGCATAGAGGCCGAACCCACGCTTCTGCCAGAGGTCAACAAATGCCTTCAGTTGCTCTGCGGTTCCGGCCTTGTCCTGCACACCGATCTTGCGGGTCGTCATGACCTTGGGATCGCTATAGAGCACGTGCAGATCGTCGAGGTCGGCGAGTTCAAAGGGGCGAAGCCAGCACCGCTCGGTCTCGATCAACTCGGGCAGCAGCAGTATCATGCCTCTGTGCCCCGATGAAGCACGAAGACCTCATCATGCCCTTTCCTTACCCGGTGCGGCATATCGGGGGCTTGCCCCATGGCAGGACGGCCGATGGCAATCGCTGTGACCGGATCGATACCAGACGGAAGGTCAAGCAGACGCCGGCAGTCCGCCGGGAGAAACCCTTGCATCTGATGCAGTTGAAGGCCGCGCTCAAGGGCCGCGACCGTCATATGGGCTACGGCCTGGCCGGTGTCATAGAAGGCGTAGTCGTTTTTGAGCCCGTCGCGGTTGCGCTCTCGGCGTGCTACGCTGAAAATCAGGCCGGAGGCAGTCTCTGCCCATCCTCGATTGCCCTCGTTCAGCACGCTCAGAAACGATGCAAACGCGGCTTCGTTTTGCCGAAGCGCGATGTGAAATTTCCAAGGCTGCTCGTTGTAGGCTGAGGGTGCCCAAGCCGCAGCTTCCATGATGGATGCAACGTCAGCCTCATCAATCTCGGATTTGTCAAATTCCTTCGGGCTGAAACGTTTGCGCAGGTCGGTCATAGTCTTTCTCCAAATGAGTTGGGGAGACTGTACCTGTAAGGCTAAGAATTTCTGGACTATTTTAGGCTATTTTTGGTCTATTAATGTGACCATGAAAAATATACCGCTTAACCTGCTACGTACCTTCGCCGCAATTTACGAGACCGGTGGCATCCGTCCAGCTGCGCGTACCCTAGACGTCGCCCATTCTGCCGTGAGCCGCGCCTTGCGGGAGCTTGAGGCGCAACTGGATGTCGATTTGATTGAACGGGTAGAGGGACGGCGCATTCTCGAGTTCACCGAAGAGGGCAACAGAGTCGGGAGAGCTGCCTTAAAGGCTATTCGAGAATTAGAAAGAACCCTCGAAAGCGTGCGACGCATCAAAGGGAGAGCGTCGGTCGTTCTTGAAACCACGCCAAGCTTCGCCAGCAGATGGTTGTTTCCACGTCTCGGCGCGTTTGAGCAGGACTTGCCATGGATTGAACTGTCCGTCTCTGTCGACCAACGCATGTCACAGCCAGGACAATTGCGTGCGGATCTCGTGCTGCGAATGGGACAAGGACCATGGAACGGGTTCAGGTGCCACCCGCTATTGGACGATGAACTGATCGCTGTTGCCAGTCCGAGGTATATGAAATCTGTGAAGGGGAAACTTGCCCTCTCCAAGTGCCAGCTCCTGCATGATCGCGATCCTCTTGCAAGTTGGACGATCTGGCAGGATCGCTATCAGGAGTTGGGCGGCAACTTGAATGAGGGGCCGCGCTATACATCCGGTGATTTGGTGTTGCGCGCCGCTGAACAAGGTTTGGGGGTCGCGCTGTCACGACGCTCTTTGGCTGCGGAGAGCCTGGAGCGAGGCTTGATCGTTGATGTCGCTGACCCCAAATCCGTTCCTTTAGAAAACTCTATCTGGATCGTGACACCTCAAGACTTGCCACTCCGTAAACCGGTGCAGAAAGTCGTGGACTGGCTGAAGGAGCAAGTCGCTTGCCAAAGACACTCGCGGTGATGTCGGAAACTACCATGAACCAGTCATTGGCGCAGCTGCGACGAAAGTCTGGGGTGTCGCGCGCTGCAGCCCTTGGATGGCCGCGGAATTTGCGTCTGCCTAACGAAAGGGCCGGATGACGGCTTTGAGTCCAAACCACCCAAGTTGCTGCACCGAGGCGAATGTCGCCAGTCGAGTTTGAGCAAGAAACGGGTTGCGTAGCCGACTTGATGTCTCAAGGTGCGCAAAAACTTGGAGGCATTATGCGCAAGATATTCTCAGCACCCGCGTTTTCTCATTTTCACGATGAATGGCATCTGGCTCCCGGTCTCGACACTGGCAAATACGTCTTCTTCTCAGGCGTAACGGGGTGTCGGCCTGATGGAACAGTCGCGCATGACCCAGAGGAGCAGTTCAGCGACGCCTTCACATTTCTCGGAGAGACGCTCAGTGCTGGAAACTTGGATTGGACCGATATTGTCGAGATGACGACCTACCACGTCGATCTTCGAAAGCACCTCGACGCGTTCATCAAAGTCAAAGACGCCTTCATCGTCGCGCCCTATCCTGCTTGGTCCTGCATCGGAACCACGGAGCTGATCACCGAGGGGACACTGGTGGAAATCCGCATTATCTGCCAACGTGTTGGAAATACTTGACGCGAAAGGTTGGGGTGCGGCTTTGAAGGTGATGTGTCTGAACGGCTGGGGTGGAAAGCTCCATGAGGCACTACTGCCATACCTCGCCGGGACGGCTCCCGATATTTTGTGCTTGCAGGAGGTCATCCACAGTCCGGAATCCGAAAAAGACTGGCTGACTTATCGGGACGGCGATCACATCCTGCCGCAACGCGCCAATATGTTTCGCGACGTTAGCCTTGTTCTCCCAGAGCATGTCGCGATCTTTTGTCCGGCGGCCCAAGGGGTCCTTTGGGACGATAATACCTCGATCCCATCGCAATGGGGTCTGGCGACATTCGTGCATCACTCTTTTCCGATCATCGGACAGGTGCAGGGGTTCGTACACAAAGATTACTCGCCCGTCGGTTACGGCGAGCACCCGCGCTCACGTAGCGCGCATGGTGTGCGGGTATGGGACTATGACTCCAACCGAGCCCTCAGCATCACCCACATGCATGGTCTACGCGACCTGAATGGGAAAGTGGATACGCCAGAGCGAGCGCAGCAAGCGCGTAAGCTGCTCGACATGTCGCGCAACCTGACGGAGCCGGACGATCTCACGGTGATCTGCGGTGACTTCAATGTCGAGCCCGATAGCGAAACGCTTTCGATCCTCGGCAGTGCCGGACTGACCGAACTGGTGACGGGGCGGGGCTTCGACAGCACACGCAACTCGCAATACAAAAAACCAGGGCGCTTTGCCGACTACATGCTAATCGACCAAGAAAATGCAGTGAGGGCGTTCGACGTTATCCACGATCCTGAAGTTTCGGATCACTGCCCGCTTGTTCTGGAAATTTAGCTCACTCCAAAAAGCGGACATTCAAGCTGAAACGTCGAAAGGCCGCTCTGTCCCGCATCTTCCGCATTCATCAATAAAATGTTCAACGGAAGGCATCATAGGCAGACCCGCCATTCGCGGCGCGACCCGTACCATCTCAGCGAAACCCAATAACGCCGACCCAAAACGAACCCCACCAACCATAACCCGACGTTCCCAACAGATTGCAAAGCGGTGCGGAAAGGGGCACGTAACGCATAGCCGACACAACGTGTGAAAGGGCCCTCACATGATCCCCAACATCCTTTCCATCGCCGGGTCCGATCCCTCGGGCGGCGCGGGCATTCAGGCGGATATCAAGGCGATTTCGGCCAATGACGGCTATGCCATGGCCGTGATTACCGGCCTGACCGCGCAGAACACGCAAGGGGTAACCGCCGTTGATATGGTCAGCCCTGCGATGATCACGGCCCAGATCAAGGCGATCCGCGACGATATCCGCATCGATGCGATCAAGATCGGGATGTTGGGGGATGCCGTAACGATCGCGACAGTGGTAGAGGCCCTGGAAGGGGTCAACGCCCCGATCATCCTCGACCCCGTCATGGTCGCCAAAGGCGGTGACCGCCTGCTCGCGGCCGAGGCTGTGACCGCGCTGCGCGATACGCTCTTGCCCCGCGCCACAGTCATCACGCCGAACCTGCCCGAGGCGGCGGACCTTCTGGGCGAGGGCGAGGCGTCCGATACAAATACGATGCAAATCCAAGGGCAGGCGTTGCGCGATCTTGGCTGCAAAGCCGTGCTGATCAAGGGTGGCCACCTTGGTGATGCCGACGCCACCGACCTTTTGATCACCGATGACGGCATGACCACGCTGACAGCGACACGACACCGGACCAAGAACACCCATGGCACCGGCTGCACGCTTTCCAGCGCGCTTGCCACGCAAATCGGCCACGGCCATCCGCTGCCGGACGCCGCGCAGCGGGCCAAGGCCTATATCAGCGGCGCCATCGCAAAGGCCGATCAGCTGAGTGTCGGCCACGGCCACGGGCCCGTTCACCACTTCCACGCGCATCAGGACCGCACGGGCGATTAAGGGCATCCTCAGCAATTTCCGGGTAGCTGGCGAAACGTTAACAAATCGCCCCAGAACCGCGCGCCCGGGTCCGATGAAATTCCGATAGAATTCCGATGGTTTTCCGATAGGCGGAATCGGTATATTATGATTTTAAAACAGAAGCTTA
This sequence comes from Yoonia sp. 2307UL14-13, assembly GCF_037572755.1. NCBI lineage: Bacteria > Pseudomonadati > Pseudomonadota > Alphaproteobacteria > Rhodobacterales > Paracoccaceae > Yoonia > Yoonia sp. 2307UL14-13. Next base: position 602,276 of record NZ_JBBIFZ010000001.1, read on the forward strand.
CGTGTTCACTGGGAAATTATGACCCGAATTGCACAACCAGATCGCCTTAAACGTGTAGGGTTGGGCGTAAAACGAGGCATCATCTGCGTGATAAGTCACTGAAAAGGCTGGCATCCACCGAAAACACACCGTACGAAGCGGAGATGATCTACAAAACCGCCTCTGCCTGGCGCAACGCGCCGCAAAAAAGGGTCCTGCTTTTCGCAATGTCAGGCCTCGGTAAAACCTATCTGTCCAAAATGCTGCGCGACAATGGGGACTGGTTTCACTACTCCATCGACTACCGGATCGGCACCCGCTACATGGGCGAAAAGATCGCCGATAACGCCAAGCAAGAGGCGATGAAGGTCCCGTTCCTGCGCGATCTTCTGCGGTCGAACAGCATCTATATCGGATCGAACATCTCTTTCGATGACCTCAAACCCATGTCGTCCTACCTCGGCAAACCGGGCGATCCTGACAAAGGCGGGCTGGCATGGAAGGAATACACCCGCCGCCAGGACGAATTCCAAGCCGCTGAAATCGCAGCACTTTATGATACCGGCCACTTTATCGACCGGGCGCAGGCGCTCTACCAATACCCGCATTTCATCTGCGACACGGGCGGGTCGATCTGCGAATGGGTGGACCCGCATGACCCAAACGACCCGATCCTGACCGACCTTTCCAGCAAGACCCTGATGGTCTGGATCAAAGGCGCCGAAGACCACACCGCCGAACTCATCCGTCGCTTCGACCGCGAGCCCAAGCCGATGTCCTACGACCCGGCTTTCCTTCTGGCGACATGGCAGGCCTACCTGACCGAGTTCAACGTCGCCCCGGACAAGGTCGACCCCGACGATTTCATCCGCTGGGCCTTTGCCAAGGCGCTTGCCCACAGACAGCCCCGCTATAAGGCCATGGCCGACAAATGGGGGATCACCGTGCCGATGGACGCGGTCACGCAAGTTCACGATCCGGAGGGCTTTGTCGGCATGATCGCTGACGCCCTTGAGATGCGCGGCTAAGCCGCCTATCTCTTTCCACGCGATCAGGAGCCACCGATGCCCATCAAACTACCCGCCGCACTTCCTGCCTATAATGTCCTTTCCAAAGAAGGGGTTATGGTGCTGGATGAAGTCGCCGCCGCCCGCCAGGATATCCGCCCCTTACGGATCGCGCTGCTGAACCTGATGCCCAAGAAGATCCAGACTGAAAACCAGTTTGCGCGGCTGATCGGGGCCACACCGTTGCAGATCGAGCTGTCGCTTATCCGTATGTCCGAACACCGGACGAAAAACACCGCCGCCGCCCACATGGCCGAATTCTATCGCCCCTTCAGCGATGTTCGCGAAGAAAAATTCGACGGGCTGATCATCACCGGTGCCCCGATCGAACACCTGCCGTTCGAAGAGGTCACCTATTGGGACGAACTGACCCAGGTCTTCGACTGGACCCAGACGAACGTGCATTCTACGTTCGGCGTCTGTTGGGGCGGCATGGCGATGATCAACTACTTCCACGGGGTTAAAAAACATATCCTCGACCACAAGGCCTTTGGCTGTTTCCGGCATCGGAACACAGCGCCTGCATCGCCTTATCTGCGTGGGTTTTCAGACGATTGCGTGATACCTGTCAGCCGCTGGACCGAGATGCGGCAGAACGAAATCGACACAGCCACAGGCCTCAAAACCCTGATCACCAGCGATGAGGCCGGGCCGTGTCTTGTCGAAGATCAGGCGCACAGGGCGCTCTATATCTTCAACCACCTCGAATATGACAGCGGGACACTGAAGCAGGAATACGACCGGGACATCGAGAACAATACGCCCATCAATGTGCCAATGAATTACTATCCCGGTGATGACCCAACGGAAGAACCGCAAAACAGGTGGCGAAGCCACGCGCATCTTCTATATGGCAACTGGATCAACGAGATTTACCAGACCACACAGTTCGAGTTGGATAAAATTGGCACGTAGAGCATTCACCATCACCGCCGCCGCCATTGGCCTCGGGGCCGTTTTGACAGGCTGTGGCGCGCAGTACCGCGCAACCCAGGCCGAACAGGACTTCCCGCCATCGGGCAATTTTGTCGACGTTGGCGGAGCCAAGGTGCACTACGTGCAAGACGGCTCTGGCCCGCATGTCGTCCTGCTGCACGGTGCAGGCGGAAACCTGCGTGACTTCACCTTCGACCTGATGGGGCGACTGACCGACCGCTACACGGTGACCGCCTTTGACCGGCCCGGTCTTGGCTATACCGACAGGGTCCCCGGTACGGCAACCGGCCCGACCGCAACCGAGGGCGAGGGCCCCATCGCACAGGCCCGCATGCTGCGTGCCGCGGCAGAGGCGCTGGACATCACCGACCCGATCGTGGTCGGTCATAGCTTTGGCGGGATCGTTGCCTATGGCTGGGCGGTCGACGGGCTGGATCAGGACAGCCCTGCAAATGCCGGCGCGGTGGTGTCGCTGGCCGGGGTAACGATGCCCTGGCCTGGTGGGCTGGGGTCATACTACACCGTCAATGGCAGCCCCTTCGGCGGGGTCGTCACGATTCCTTTGATCTCTGCCTTGGTCCCCGAGAGCGTGATCCGCGACCGGCTTGAGGGTACTTTCGCCCCGCAACCCGCCCCCGCAGGCTATGCCGATCATATCGGCGCCCGGCTGACCTTGCGGCCCGAAAACTTTCGCGCCAATATCCGGCAGGTCAATACGCTGCGACCCAAAGTCGTCGAGATGTCGGCCCGCTACCCCGAACTGACCCTCCCGATCGAGATCGTGCACGGCACCGCCGATGATACCGTGCCGATCCACATCCATGCCGAAGAGGTGATCAAGATCGTCCCCTCAGCCAACCTCGACCGGCGCGAAGGGATCGGCCACATGCCGCACCATGCCGAGCCCGAAGTGGTGGTGCAGGCCATCGACAAGGCGGCTGAGAGGGCAGGAATCCGTGCCCGTAACTGAACATAGACGGATCTATTGGTGACGACCCGTGGCAACCGAAGACATCCCCCAGCTGCCGCGTCCTGGATCGCGTGGATCGTCTGTCCGTTCTGGACCTGGCGGTTGATGACCTGCTGGCCGAGGTGGTTGTAGGCATACTCCGCGAAGACCACGCCGTTGACCGCGAAGGACGCCATCCGGTTGGCCGCGTCATATGTGTAGCCATAGTCCCGTGCGCCGATCTTGTCGGAGATGACGTTGCCTGCGCCGTCATAGAGGAACCGGCGGGCGTTGCCAGTGGCGAGGTCGACGCGGTCGAACTGATTCGTGTCGGACCAGTAGGTGTATGTGTCGGCAACGGAGATTCCACCTGTGAGGGTGCTCTGTTCCCGCCGGTTGCCGACGCTGTCGTGGAGGCAGTCGAGCTCGTCCCAGGCGCCGTCAGCTGAGGCGAGGAACTCCCGATCGGACGTGGTGAAGGGTCGATTTTGGCGGAGAGGTTAACGTAAAATTTTGGGGAGAAACGAGTGTCGGATAAGCGTCGGACTTTTGTCGGACATCGGTATGGCAGCGGGGACAGCGTGGGGCGGGTTAATGCGGCGAGGGGAGAAGTGTTAATGGATGTTTAGGATTATGGACGTTGTCAGATATAGGAGTTGGCCCATACCGTAACTGTTAGGTTCCCATGGCCACCTCATCAACCCATACGGCCAGCACAAATAGAATTGACATCGCCGCAAGAAGTCCAAAAAAGTACTTGAAGTGGATCACTCCTTTTTCCAGTGGTACGAATAGCGCAACGAAACTTGCTATCATAGTCCCTAAGAAAGACACGCTCATACAAATAATTATCGCAAAAAGAAAACCATTTAGAGCGCTGTCAATATTTGACGCTGCGCGACCAATGTATGAGCTCATCGTGTCTGACATGATATAGTAAATCGACAGATAATAGTACTCTGTCAAAAGGACCACGACCGACATTATTCGGTACAGCATTGTCCACCTGTCATCAATGGTCTCACTTTGTAGTAATCATTCTCTCTCCCAAGACGAATTGCGAGGTCATATGGCTGAACATCATGTCTCCAATGTTGACCCACGGAAGGTGGGTCATCAGGCCAGTTAGGCAAATATCGATCAGCGGTTCCCGCAGCAGGAGCCTGGGTCATCAAACGGCCATTTCGATCATAAACACACTGCCTTCTGGCGCCGCTTCCATCAGGCGAGGGTTTTCGTATCTCTTGATATCCGCCAGCATGATATCTTTCGCTGGACGGTCTTGGGTTGGTCCATCCATCACCACGATCATTTATGTTACATGGGCATGGCTCGGGAAGGTTATTGTGCCAACCCATATCGCCACGTTCCAAATCCAACCAAGAGTCGAAAAGCTCGTTATAGCGATTGTCCCATCTTCTTGGAACGTAGCCCGAGTCGTTGTTTAGCTTTGTTCGGGCGTCATCAAGAGTGAACAGTCCCCAAGGATCCACATGCCGCCCCGGGTTCTGCAGCGCATACCCATAGATCGCCGGTCCATCCACCAGCCCCAACGGATCGGCCTGCATGTACCGCCCGGTTGTCGGGTTATAGTCCCGCATCCAGTTTTGGTGCAGCCCGGTCTCGCTTTGGAACCATTGGCCGGGGAAGCGCAGGTCGGGGTTGGGGCCTGAGGATGCCTGCACGCCGCCGAAGGGCAGGTAGCCGCCGTCCAGACCTTAGCACCCGTATCATCCGTCGCAAAGACAGGTCGTCCGATGTGGTCGGTGCGGACGTAGCAGAGCGCTCCATTTTCGACCACGCCGACGATTTGCGCATTGGCCCAGATATATTCCGGGATCAGGGTGCTCGTGCCGCTGGCGTCGTTGTAGAGGTACTCGGCGATCCGTTGGCCTGCGGCGTCTTGGATTGAGTGGATCGTCTGCCCGTTCTGGACCTGCCGGTTCACCACCTGCTGGCCGAGGTGGTTGTACTCATATTCCGCGAAGACAACACCGTTGACCGAGAAGGACGCCATCCGGTTGGCGGCGTCGTAGGTGTAGCCGTAATCACGCGCGCCGACCTTGTCGGAGATGACGTTGCGGGCGGCGTCATAGAAGAACTGGCGGGCGTTGCCCGTGGCGAGGTCTATGCGGTCAAGCTGGTTGCTGTCGGCCCAGTAGGAATAGGTGTCGGCGATGGAGACGCCGCCCGAAAGCGTGCTTTGCTCGCGGCGGTTGCCGACGCTGTCATAGAGCCAATCGATCTTGCCCAAGGCGCCATCGGCTTAGGTGGTATAAGGTGAAAGCGGAGTATTACTCACTTATATGCTAGACTTGCACTACAGTTTCCGTTTGATCCACCAGTTCTCAGACCAAAATTCGCTGGGCACTTTAGTCCTATCTTCGCCAAAAGGATCGAACAACCTTAGACTATCGAGTTCTTCGATCCATTTTTGGAGCAGATCGTCAGGAAATCTACAGCCACACCAAGGGCAAAACTTGATAGTTTGGACAGATGTTTTGTGTCGTACATCAATCGAGTACTCTCGAATGAAGTCTCTGTAGCTTATCGCCACTTCTTGGCTTTCCAGATGCTTTTTAAGCTCATCACAACAATAGTTCATTAACGTAGATCCTGTTCACGCCTCCCTGGAACTGGAGGCTTAATCTGTCGTCCAGTATGTCCATCCACGGCACCAAGATGCCGACCGTTCCGGTCAAAAACCTCTATCTCACAGTAATGCAGGTAGTCCCATTTGTAATACTTAAGTCTTCGTCCACTCCCGCTGCTCCGGTACGGGCCACCTCTGACATTGTTCAGGCTATTCCAAAATGCGGCATTCGCGGGAGTGCATTCTTCATCGCATTCGTCCTCATCATCGGTCGGAACCGGCGGAATTGGGGGAATTGGAATACCCGGCCCAGTTCGACCTGAGCCTGAACTTGGCGCAGGTGCGGGGCTTGGAGAAGGGCTGGTTGTACTTCCGGGTTTAGGACCCGACGTCGGCGGCGCTGGCGATGGTGAGAACTTATTGCGGCCCCACAGCATATCCCACAGAGAACGGCTGTTCCAACTCGGTGAAATTGGAATACCTCCATGGCCGCGGCCACCACCGCCATCTGCAATGACGAGTGTGCCCCTCGGATCAACGTACCTTCCGGGATTCTGCAGCGCGTACCCATAGATCGCCGGTCCATCGACCAACCCCAACGGATCGGCCTGCATGTATCGCCCGGTTGTCGGATCGTAGTCGCGCATCCAGTTTTGATGCAGGCCGTTCTCGCTTTGGAACCACTGTCCCGGGAAGCGCAGGTCGGGGTTGGGGCCGCTGGACGCTTCCACCCCGCCGAAGGGCAGGTAGCTGGCCGTCCAGACCTTCGCCCCCATGTCGTCCGTCGCAAACACCGGCCGCCCGATGTGGTCGGTGCGGACGTAGTAGAGCGCTCCGTTTTCGACCACGCCGACGATCTGCGCGTTCGCCCAGATGTATTCGCGGATGAGGGTGCTGGTGCCGCTCGCGTCGTTGTAGAGATACTCGGCGATCCGTTGGCCCGCTGCGTCGTGGATCGAATGGATCGTCTGCCCATTCTGGACCTGCCGGTTGATGACCTGCTGGCCGAGGTGGTTGTACTCATATTCCGCGAAGACCACGCTGTTGACCGCGAACGACGACATGCGATTGGCCGCGTCGTAGGTGTAGCTGTACTCCCGCGCGCCGACCTTGTCGGAGATGACGTTGCCTGCGCCGTCGTAGAGGAACTGGCGGGCGTTGCCGGTGGCGAGGTCGACCCGGTCGAGCTGGTTGCTGTCGGCCCAGAATGTCTATGAGGTTGTGGTCAGGCTTAGTCGACATTACCCCTCTGAAAGTACACGATTTTTTTTCAGCCGCTCTAGCAAACGATGCAGTTTCTCCTCATCGATAGCCTCTCGCATTATTGTTTTGTACCGCTCGACCCACATCAGATAGCCGTCGGTTTTGCTCTCTCGCCTGTAGAAAAACAGGCACGAATATTGATACAATTTAGCAAAATCCTCGGAGGCGACCTTGGAAAAACGCGAAAATGTTTCAATAAAATGAGGTGTGTGACCGATCTTATAAGCTAGATCTAGTATCCACTCATCTTCTATCTTAAGATCCGACGTATTTTGAAGCTCTACCTCCGTTTCAGTTCGAATAGCTGCGGCTACACTTGCCAGTTCAGACAAGGCGTCAACGCTGATTTGCGCCTCTGGATCAGCATGCTCAATTTCCTCCAATAATAGGCGTAGACGAGATCTTAGGTGCCGAATCTTCATTATTGAACCTCTCAGTTGCTTACTAGCCGAGGAAATGGCCAATGGCCATTTGGCTGACCGCCGCCGCCTCTGGGGTTAGATGGTCGGCCCGGATTTACGACTGGGGGAGGCAAGTTATCGTACCAACGTCTTTCATTATCATGGGGTATGTGACGATCGTCAGGGTCAAAATCTTCCTCTTCTGACCATTCGGGTACGGTATCAGCTTCACCGCGAACACAACGATCTCTGCGTATACCTGCTCGATCTAGGCAACCTCGCAGATTCTTGATTTTGCCTTCGTCATGCAATCTGTAGCATCTGTCGCGCTCGCGATCTTCACGATCATAGCAATCACTTCTGTCGGCAGCGCAATGTAAAAAACTATCGTCTTCGTTGGGTAGTGGGTAAGGGTTCTTGGCTCCAACGGCGCTAAGACCTCTTGGATCAACATACCGCCCGGGGTTCTGCAAAGCATACCCGTATATCGCTGGTCCATCCACAAGCCCCAACGGATCCGCCTGCATGTACCGCCCAGTGGTCGGATCATAATCCCGCATCCAGTTTTGGTGCAGGCCGTTTTCGCTTTGGAACCATTGGCCGGGGAACCGGAGGTCAGGGTTGGGGCCAGATGACGCCTGCACGCCGCCAAACGGCAGGTAGCTGGCCGTCCAGACTTTCACACCCGTGTCGTCCGTCGCAAAGACCGGCCGTCCGATGTGGTCGGTGCGGACGTCGTAGAGGGCTCCGTTTTCGACCACCCCCACGACCATCGCATTCGCCCAGATGTATTCGCGGATCAGGCTGCTTGTGCCGCTGGCCTCGTTGTAGAGATACTCGGCGATCCGCTGCCCTGCGGCGTCGTGGATCGAGTGGATCGTCTGGCCGTTCTGGACCTGACGGTTGATGACCTGCTGGCCGAGGTGGTTGTATGCGTATTCCGCAAAGACCACGCCGTTGACGGAGAACGAGGACATCCGGTTCGCCGCGTCGTAGGTGTAGCCGTAGTCCCGCGCGCCGATCTTGTCGGAGATGACGTTGCCTGCGCCGTCATAGAGGAACTGGCGGGCGTTGCCGGTGGCGAGGTCCACCCGGTCAAGCTGGTTGCTGTCGGCCCAGTGAGAATAGGTGTCGGCGATGGAGACTCCACCGGACAGCGTGCTCTGTTCGTGGCGGTTGCTGACGCTGCCGCAGAGCCAGTCGACGCTCCACGGGCGACATCGGCGGAAGTTAGGAATGCACGGTTGGAATGAATGAAGATCGGGTCTGGTAAAGGCTATATTTGGCCTAAAATTTTACTTCGTTCTTTAGTCTGACGCGATAGATTTTCTTGATATTCTTATAGTTTATGCGATCTGCATCAGTCATCATAGCTGAAGTGTCGGCCCAGTTCTCGAAAACTATCAGATCAATGCCGACATCCGGCAGTCTTTTCCGTATTTCTGAAGATAAGTCCGGCGGCAATGACCTCATCTCACGATTTCTGACATCGTTGGAGAGCCAGCGATAGACATTCCGAATTAGATCAAAGTCATCCATTGCTTTATCCTTTGGAAGAAGTGTGCATCATTGACCTATTAACAGGGGGGAAGGGAAAGGTAGCGGGCTGCCGCCACCTGGTCCACGGGGCGTAGTTCGGGGGCGAGGCGGAATAATTACTGGCGGAACCGGGGGTATCTTATCCAACCAATCATTTCCGCCTTCGGGCGCCTGCCGTTCTGTTCCTGATCCTCGATTTGGATCAAGGGGGATTGGTGGTACAGAAGGTCGGCCACTTCCCGGTGGAGCACAGATCTCATTATATTTTTCTGCTGCCTCATTGAAGGCTTCAATACTTGGCCAATGTTCACCACCAAGACCTATGAGATCATCGTATAACTCCATCAAATCTTCGAACCATTCTCGACATGGGTCATCGTCCGTTACGCAATGCAACATTTCGTCGTTGAAGTTTTGTGGTTGTATCGGTCGTGCTATACTCAGACCCATTGGATCAACATACCGGCCTGGGTTCTGCAGTGCATATCCATAGATTGCTGGTCCATCCACCAGCCCCAACGGGTCCGCCTGCAGATACCGCCCGGTTGTTGGATCGTAGTCCCGCATCCAGTTTTGATGCAGTCCGTTCTCCGATTGGAACCACTGCCCGGGGAAGCGCAGGTCGGGGTTTGGTCCTGAGGACGCTTCCACCCCACCGAATGGCAGGTAGCTGGCTGTCCAGACCTTGGCCCCGGTGTCGTCTGTCGCAAAGACAGGCCGTCCGATATGGTCGGTGCGGACGTAGTAGAGCGCTCCGTTTTCGACCACGCCGACGATCTGCGCGTTCGCCCAGATGTATTCGCGGATGAGGGTGCTGGTGCCGCTCGCGTCGTTGTAGAGATACTCGGCGATCCGTTGGCCCGCTGCGTCGTGGATCGAATGGATCGTCTGCCCATTCTGGACCTGCCGGTTGATGACCTGCTGGCCGAGGTGGTTGTACTCATATTCCGCGAAGACCACGCCGTTGACAGCGAAAGACGCCATCCGGTTGGCCGCGTCGTAGGTGTAGCCATAGTCCCGCGCGCCGATCTTGTCGGAGATGACGTTGCCTGCGGTGTCGTAGAGGAACTGGCGGGCGTTGCCGGTGGCGAGGTCCACCCGGTCAAGCTGGTTGCTGTCGGCCCAGTAGGAGTAGGTGTCGGCAATCGATGCATCGAAACAATTTACAAGGACTTACATTTTATCGATCATTACAGAGCCTTTTGAATTTACAGTTTTCCGCACTTGAACAAGCGCACCGGCATCAGTTTGAACCATTACACCCGATTGAAGGTAGGACCACTCAGACAAATTGAAGTTTGGTACCGATTTTTCACTATCCAAACACATCACTACCGTTCCGACGTCTCCGCCGTCGAGCACAACTCGATCACCTACGTCTATTTCTGTACCATCAACGTAGTTCACAGTTTTTTCTCCGCTAAGGACTTAATGGAGGCAGTACTGAGCCCCTACCGCGGCCTGCTCCAAACACTTGGACCCAACCCGGTTCAGGAGGAGGATTGACCGCTTCACCGTAGCCTTTTGCTCCATCTCTCCAAAAGCACCTGCAGTTGTTGGGGTTTTGGTGGACTTGATGAAGGTTCAAATGTGGGTCTCCGGCTGGGTAATGCGTGTGTCCAGTATCATACCTATAGGCAATCGTTCCCGCAGGATACGGCGTACATGGCGGGCATCCCTCGCAATCATCATCACGATCAACAGGAACTGGCGGAATGGGTGGAATAGGAATACCCGGCCCAGTTCGACCTGAGCCTGAACTTGGCGCAGGTGCGGGGCTTGGAGAAGGGCTGGTTGTACTTCCGGGTTTAGGACCCGACGTCGGCGGCGCTGGCGATGGTGAGAACTTATTGCGGCCCCACAGCATATCCCACAGAGAACGGCTGTTCCAACTCGGTGAAATTGGAATACCTCCATGGCCGCGGCCACCACCGCCATCTGCAATGACGAGTGTGCCCCTCGGATCAACGTACCTTCCGGGATTCTGCAGCGCATACCCATAGATCGCCGGTCCATCCACCAACCCCAGCGGATCAGCCTGCATGTACCGCCCCGTCGGCGGATCGTAGTCGCGCATCCAGTTTTGATGCAGGCCGTTCTCGCTTTGGAACCACTGTCCCGGGAAGCGCAGGTCGGGGTTGGGGCCGCTGGACGCTTCCACCCCGCCGAAGGGCAGGTAGCTGGCCGTCCAGACCTTCGCCCCCATGTCGTCCGTCGCAAAGACCGGCCGCCCGATGTGGTCGGTGCGGACGTAGTAGAGCGCTCCGTTTTCGACCACGCCGACGACCATGTTGTTCGCCCAGATATATTCCCGGATCAGGGTGCTCGTGGCGGTCGTGTCGTTGTAGAGGTACTCGGCGATCCGTTGCCCTGCGGCGTCGTGGATGGAGTGGATCGTCTGGCCGTTTTGCACTTGCCGGTTCACCACCTGTTGACCCAGATGGTTGTATTCGTAGGCCGCAAAGACCACGCCATTGACCGCGAATGAGGACATCCGGTTGGCCGCGTCATAGGTGTAGCCGTACTCCCGCGCGCCGACCTTGTCGGAGATCACGTTGCCTGCGCCGTCATAGAGGAACTGGCGGGCGTTGCCGGTGGCGAGGTCGATGCGGTCGAGTTGATTGGTGTCGGACCAGTAGGAATAGGTGTCGGCAACGGAGATGCCGCCCGCGAGTGTGCTTTGTTCTCGTCTGTTGCCGACACTGTCGTAGAGCCAGTCGAACTCTCCCCATGCCCCGTCCGCTGACGCAAGGAATTCCCGGTTGGAATAGGTGAAAGCCTGGTCCTGGGCGGGGTCGAGATTATCGGTGACCCCGGCGAGGTTGTCGCGGTTGGTCCAGGTATAGGTCTCGTCCCGCAGGGCGATCCCGGCGCGGATGTCGGTCAGGCCGGTGAGCCGGTAGGACGTGTCGTAGGTGGCGGTCAGGACCCCGCCATCGCCATAGGTCAGCCCGGTCAGGGGACCCATGGGCGCGTAGGTCAGGCCACTGACCACGGGGATGGCCGCGTCATGGGTGCTGGTGGTCGGGTCAAAGGCGCGCCATTGCAGGTCGGTGATATCGCCGTCCGCATCGTAGCTGAACAGCACCTGCGACCCGCTGGGATAGTCCATTTGCGTGACCTGGCCCATCGCATCGCTGGTATAGCGGGTGCTGTATAGGGCGCTGTCGATCTGGCGCAGGTCTTCGTGGAAGGCGCCGCGGGTCGGATCGTTGGTGTAGCTGGTCTGCCCGGTCTGGTCGGTGACGGTGGCGAGCGTGCCCCGATCCTGCGGGGCGGCGCTGTTGTCGTGATAGGTGAAGGTCTGGTCCAGCGACGGATCGGACGGGAAGGTCTTGGAGACCAGCCGTCCACCGTCATCATAGGCGTAGTCGGTGACAATCCCGTTCCCGTCGGTCATCGATGTGACCAGCCCACGGTTGTTGTAGGTATAGGTCATCGTGCCCCGGTCCGCGCTGGTCTCGCGGATGAGGTCGCCGAAGCCGTTATACTCAAATGCCGTCTCGATGCCGCGCGGGTCGGTATAGGACGTCATCTGGTTGTCGGTGTCATGGGCCATGGCGGTGGTCCCATTGTCCCGATCCACGATCTGCACCATCCGGTTGAGCGCGTCGTAGCTGTTGGTGGTCGTCAGTCCGGCGGCGTCAGTGGTAGTGGCCAGGTTATCCTCGACGTCATGGGTAAAGCTGGTGACCTGCCCGTTGGACCCGATGGCCTGCAGGATGCGCCCGAGCGCGTCATAGCTGGTTTCCTGGATGTAGGTGGTGACGGCGGCGGGGTCGGAATATGTGGTCCGGGTGACGTTGCCCATGGCGTCATGGGTGAAGTTGACCGTGTCACCCGAGGGCTGCGTGATCCGCGTCAGCCTGCGCGCGCCGTCATAGGTGTATTGCGTCGTTCGCCCGAGCGCATCGGTGGATGACGTCATCTGCCCGGTGATGTCGTAGGTGTAGGTCGTCGTCTCGTCCAGCGTGCCGGGTTCAAATGTCGACGTCAGGAGCCGCCCGGCGAGGTCATAGGTGAGCGCCCACTCAAAGCCGCGGTGATCCCGGATCAGGCTGGGTTGGCCGGAAGGGCCGTATGCGAGCACTTCCTGCGTCAGCCCGTTCGCGTCGGTCGTGGTGAGCAACTGCCCGCGGCTGTTGTAGGTGTAGATCGTGACGTCATCGACGCCTTCGGATGCAAGCCCGGGCCCGTCGACGGATGTGAGGACCTTCAGACCGGAGGGCAGGGTGGTGTAATTGTAGACCCATGTGCGGGTTTTGCCATTGTCCGGGCTGCCGGGGAGGACGTCTGTGCGTGAGACACCGTCGAGGAGGTAGTTGTTTTCGTAGGTGAAGTCTTCCCGCAGTTCGGCGGTCGCACGGCTTTGGGGCAGTCGCACTGAATTCCATCGCGAGCGGGTATAGGTCGTGGTGCGCGGGTTCGGTCCGTCCGCGTTTTCGGTGCGGCTGATCACCCGACCGCGGCTGTCCCATGTCGTCATATGGCGGGATCCGTTGCGCGCGATGCGTTCGACGACGCGGCCGTCGCTGTCGAATGTCGCAGTGGTATCGGAGGGGAGGCAATTCACGGTCGAGACGCCGTGGACAGCGAACAATCTGTCCCGTCCAGCGTGGCGTTCGAAAGAATAGACGGTTTCCTTCCCCAGCGGATTGGTCACCGTCACGTCGTAGCCCCGATCGGTTTGGACGGGGAAACCGACCTCTGTGTGATCCGCACCGCCGGTATGCGACGTCGTGGTCGCGCGCCAGACGGGTTTGTGGGTGGGCGCTGCGGCCCCCCCGGTGATACTGCCGTCGGGGGGCAATAAATTCGTTGGCGGAGCAGTTCGGTCCCTTAGATCGATATATTGAACCTCAAGATCGAAGGTGGCGTAGTCGAATCTGTCGCCGTTGGCGTCCCGGCGGCCATCGGAGATACGTGAGAGGAAGCCGGGGTTCGCTTCGTGGTATTCGTAGCGCCGGTCCGACAGAATGCGCCCGGTTTCGACTTCTGTTACGCGGGCGGCGGTCGTTGCGCGGATACGCTTGAAGGCATTTTGCGTGTAAACATATCCGGCGATCGATTGTTCGTAATCGTAGTCGATCCGAACATCCGGCTGCAGGGTGTTGCCATTGTAGTCGAGATCGATATCGATACGCGAGATGACATTGGGCAAAGGGGCTTGCACTTGATCATCGCGGCGTATCCACCCACCACCACCGTTGTACGAAACACCCATCCCACCAGCGACGAGGCCCGTGGTTGAAATGGGGCCCTCCAGCCAATCGAACTCTGCCCGCTGGCCGCGGTTGTCCTGCATCCAGGATAGCTTTTTCTCATCATCGTAGCCGAAGCGAATAGAATAGCCGTCTGGCCAGCGCATTTCATCAAGTACTGAGTAGCCGCGATGATTGACGAACAAATACTGTTTGCCGCTGGGGAAATACAGAAGTGCTCTGTTTCCTTCCCTGCGCACCTTGCGATCATAGATGACTTCGTTGTCGGCGATCGCTTGGCCACCGCCGTCAAAGCGATACATCTTGGAGCCGCCGAGGAACACGTTGTGAACGTTGTAGTAGCCGAAAGAGCCGTAGTTCCGAACGGCGGCTGTCCACGGGGCGGACCATCCGTAGCCCAGCCCCCGGACGGCGCGGTCGAGGCCGTGGGGATCCGATGTGTAATTGCGGACGAAACTGAATCGCCCGTCAAATGGCGATACCCAATCGCTCTCGCGCTGCGTCTTCGTACCTCTTGCAATATCGATCGGATTGCCAGCTTCTGCTTCGCACGCGCCTAATTGAGGCGTAGGGCATTCATACTTGCTTGTTTCGAGTTCATCATCCTCGTCCAGATAATTGCAGTAGAGGTACGAGGTATGGGTGCGACGACTTGTTTCACCTGTGATGTCGTCGAAGGAAAATTTGCAAACGGCACGAACTTCCTTCACTTCTCCATATGAATTCCGCTTCTCTTCTTCGTAGGATTCATCAACTGTGTAGTTGCTACCTGCAAAGCCGCCCAACTCGTCGTAGTAAGCTCGAATACGTTCGCAGATCCCTGCCGCCGTCGATGAGTGGCGATGTCCGGAGGAATGGTTTGGGTCTCCGGGAACGCCGGCGCCGGCCCAGGTGAAGTATTCCGACCCGTCGCTGTGATCACCGTGGGCATGTGCGAGACTTGTCGAGAAGGCGATAAATGCGAGAAGAAGCGGCGCGGCGCGCATCTGCGCCATAAATTTTCGGAAATGCATGGTGATTACGTCTTCGGTTGAATGGCCTTAATTGTGATCACCGTTAGCGTGAATTCTTCAGACCGATTCGTCAATGCATACATCGATGCATTCTTTGGCGGCGTCGATCGTCCGTCATGGCACCTTGTATCAGGTGCTTGATGTCCCGGCTGCCGCTTTCCACAGATCCGTTATCGCTTGCGCGGCCCGCTGTGGGTCGTTGGCACGTGAAATGGCAGAGATGACGGCGACCCCTGCGCAGCCGCATTTTGCGATTGTTGGAATGTCTGCCGCCGACAACCCGCCGATGGCCATACAGGGCAGCGGCGTGGCACTGGCGATATGCGTGAGCCCTTCGAAACCGATGGGCGGCGCGTGGTCGGATTTCGAGCCGGTGGCGCGGATGGGGCCGACACCAAGATAGTCGACGCCATGTGCGGGGATCTGTGAAAGTTGTGCGGCGTTTTCGATGGAAAGACCCAGAACCATGTCTGGGCCTATTCTGGATCGGATTTGTGTCGGATCGCCGTCGGACTGACCGATATGCAAACCGAAGGCGCCAATGTGACGCGCGACCTCAACCCGGTCGTTGATGACCAGTTCCGATCCGAGGGCGGAGAGCCGTTCCCTGAGCGTTCGAGCGAGCCTTGCGAAATCTGCATCGGGGAGGGTTTTGTGTCTCAGCTGAACCCAACGGGCACCACCCCGCGCTGCCTTCTCGGCCTGGTCGAGGATCGGCAATGGCGCTTGGGGATCAGTGATGAAACATAGTTGTGGGATCATGCGGGAAGGATGCGCGCGCCGGCGTCAAGCTCGGTACCGCTGATGTTGTGCAGCGCATCGAGGAAGGCGGGCTGAAAACTGCCCGGTCCGGTTGCTGTTTCGGCGGCCCTTTCCCCCGCCAATCCATAATAGGCGAGGGCCGTCAGGGTTCCTTTGAACGGATCGTTCGTCGCGGCGAAAGCTGCGACCAGTCCTGTCAGGGCGCAGCCCAACGCGGTGACCTTCGGCATCAAGGGATGCCCGTTGGCGATGCGCGCAGCCCGGTGGCCATCGGTGACATAGTCCACTGGGCCGGTCACGGCGACGACGGTGTCGCGCGCCCGGGCCAATGCGCATGCGCCGTCTTCGGCGGCGGCGACCTGGTCGGCGCTATCGGCGCCACGACCCTGTGCCACGGCACCGGAGAGGGCGAGGATTTCAGAGGCGTTGCCGCGGATAACGGTCGGCTGGTGCTCAAGTAGCGTTGCGGCCACGTTTTGTCGAAAGGCCGTGGCGCCGATGGCGACAGGGTCCAGCACCCACGGCTTTTGCCGTTCATCCGCAGCTTTCGCCGCCTGCACCATGCAGTCGGCCCATTCCGCATCCAGCGTGCCGATATTGATGCTGAGCCCGTTGGCGATCCGGGTAAAATCCGCTCCTTCTTCGCGGGCATGCACCATCGCAGGGGATGCCCCGGCGGCGAGCATGACATTGGCCATGATGTTCATGGCGACGTAGTTGCTGATGTTCTGGATCAGCGGTGATGCCTGTTGCATCGCTTTCAGATGATCGGATGGCGTAATCATGTTGCCCCCTTTTTTGCTGACGGGGGAGGTGCGTCACCTCGTGCGTTGAGGGGGCATCCGCAACTTCCTCCGCCGGTATGAGCCGGTTCAGGTTCGAAGGGTGCTTCTCAATCCACGTTATGTGGATGCCCCTGTCGCTGGATCAGATGTGTCACAGAACGGCGCGGGGTGTCAAACGCCCGCGCCGATGATTGTCAAAGTGATGTCTTCATCCCGTACATCCGCCCGCCATCGCTTTGCCAGCCCTGAAGCGCATCGGGATAGTAGCGCACATTGGACAGACCGACGATTTCGGAGGCGTAGAACCACGATAGCGCGCTAAGTTCGCCTGTCTGGCAAATGCTGATCAGCATGCCGGTGTCAAAGTCGATGCCGCGGTCCCGAAGATCGGCGCGGAAGGCGTCTTGGGACCGCTCCGACAGACGTTCGACCGAAAGGTAGTTCGAGAAGAAACTGGCGGGAATGTATTGCGCCATCGGCATGCTGGTCAGTGGTCTGCCCGTTTCCGCCGCGCGTCGTACTTGCCCGTCAAGACGTGCATCGAGGATCGCGCCGTTGCTTTGTCGGGTGGTGACCCCGAAGATTTCCATGGGCCCGGCCCACCAGTCGTATCGATAGGTCACGTCGACGATGCCTGGTTGTGGTCTGGTATGTTC
The DNA here is from genome assembly GCF_037572755.1 of Yoonia sp. 2307UL14-13. Lineage (NCBI taxonomy): Bacteria > Pseudomonadati > Pseudomonadota > Alphaproteobacteria > Rhodobacterales > Paracoccaceae > Yoonia > Yoonia sp. 2307UL14-13. The sequence goes on from NZ_JBBIFZ010000001.1 coordinate 619,441, forward strand.
AGGCGTCAGCGGCAGGGCCTCGGCATCCCATGCCTTGAACCCGCCGTTGAGGATGGCGATTTCTTCCGCGCCTGCGGATTTCAGGATCCAATAGACGATCGCCGCCCGTCCGGATTGGATCGTGTGGTCAGAATGATTGTGGATGACGATCGGCTGGTCGAGTTGCAGGCCATTGTCGCCGAGAAACGCCTCCAACTCTGCCTCGGTCGGCGGTTGGCCGGGCCGTTCGGACGGGCCGCGCCAGTCGCTGAACGGCATCCAGACCGCACCGGGGATTGTACCATCACCAATATACTTTTCTTTCCGGATATCGATGACTTGGACATCGGGCCGTCGCTCAATGAGCGTATTGAGGACCATGGGTGTGATGAAAGGCGACCATACATCGCGGTTTTCGTCTTGCGTTTGCGCGGCGCCGACGCCCGCACTGCCCATGATCAGATTGACGGTCAGGCCCGCCATGATCACGGCACGTCTTATCGTGTTTCGCATCTTGTTACCTCACTTACTCACTCACGATTGCGGCACTCATAACGCAGGGCCGACATGACGTAGAGGCAACATGATTGTGGTCTCAGTAAGATTTTGTGGTGACGTCTTTGCGGAGGTAGGGGTCGATTTTCAGAATGTATGCCATATTTGATGGCTATCAGTTTCCCCGCCAGATCCAGCCGCCGCCCAGCACACGGGTGCTGTTCGGGTCATAAAAAACGCAGGCCTGTCCGGGGGAGACGCCTTGTTCGGCGACCGCGAGTTCGACTTCGGCCTCGGTGTCCGAGATCGGCCGCAGGATCGCGTCTGTCGGGGGCCGGGTGGACCGGACCCGCACCGCGATGTGTTGTTCGCCAAGGTCGCGAAAGCGACCGTCGCCCAGCCAGTTCACTTCGCGGATGGGGACGCGGCGGGTCGCCAGCAACTCTTTTGGGCCAACGATGACTTGTCGTTTGTCGACATCGAGTTTCACCACATAAAGCGGATCGGTGAGCCCGCCGATGCCCAGCCCCCGCCGTTGCCCGATCGTGTAGTGGATGACGCCTTGATGCGTGCCAAGGACGTTGCCGTCCATATCCACGATCTCACCGGGTTCCGCCGCACCGGGCCGCAGTTTTTCGATGACGGCGGCGTAGTTCCCGTTTGGTACGAAACAGATGTCCTGGCTGTCGGGCTTGTCCGCGACGCTAAGCCCGTATTTGGCCGCAAGCGCGCGGGTTTCGTCCTTGGAGGCGTGGTGACCTAAGGGGAAGCGCAGGTAGTCGAGTTGTTCCTGCGTCGTCGAGAACAGGAAATAGCTTTGGTCTTTGGCCGGGTCGGCGGCCGAGTGAAGTTCCGCGCCGTCCGCGCCCATCTTGCGCTGGATGTAGTGGCCCGTGGCCATGCAATCGGCGTCGAGGTCCTTGGCCGTTTCGAGCAGGTCCTTGAATTTCACCCGTTCGTTGCAGCGGATGCACGGCACGGGGGTAGCCCCGGCCAGATAGCTGTCGGCGAATTCGTCGATCACGGCCTCGCGGAAGGTGTTTTCGTAGTCGAGGACATAGTGGGGAAAGCCCATATCCTCGGCCACGCGGCGCGCATCGTGAATGTCGCGGCCCGCGCAGCAGGCGCCCTTTTTGGCCAGCGCCGCCCCGTGGTCGTATAGCTGCAGCGTGACGCCAACGACGTCGTACCCTTCTTCGGCCAGTTTCGCCGCCACGACGGAACTGTCCACACCGCCGGACATGGCGACGACGACCCGCGTATCGGTGGGGGCTTTGGCAAAGCCAAGGGAATTGAGTGGCGACTCAAGCGGCATGATCTATCCGATACGTGGGTTTCGCTGCGAAATATAGGAAAATGCTACCTATTCTCAAGGGGCGATTATACCAGTCTTTAAGGCCTCTGGCGCATACCTTTTCGCAGGAGTGAAGAAAGGGGTGCGTGATGTACTTGCGAAAAGTTGAAGGGCCGCGTTCGGTGACGCTGCCGGATGGGTCGATCATGACCCGGGCCGATTTGCCGGGCACGGATGTGCGGCGGTGGGTCGCCTCGCGCAAGGCGGCGGTGGTGCGGGCCGTGACGGCCGGGTTGATTACCCGGAAGGAAGCGTTGGAGCGTTACGGACTGTCGGACGAAGAATTCGCGGAATGGGAACAGGCGGTCGAACATCATGGCGAAGCGGCGTTACGTGCCACGGCATTGCAAAGATATCGACAACTTTAGGTCGATTTTCGATGTTAAACATCTCTGGTAACGGGTGGTTAACCTTTCAATGACAGGGTTAACCGAGCGGAAAAGAGAGAGAGAGAGCGGAGTTTGCCGGATGCGTGTCCTATTGGTTGAAGATGACCCGACCACGTCGAAAAGTATCGAGTTGATGCTCACCCATGCCAACCTGAACGTCTATGCGACGGATCTGGGTGAAGAGGGTATCGACCTTGCGAAGTTGTATGATTACGACCTGATCCTTCTGGATATCAACCTGCCGGACATGAACGGGCACGAGGTATTGCGGCAGCTGCGGCTCAGCCGGATCGACACGCCGATCCTGATCCTGTCGGGCGATGACGGGACCGAAAGCAAATTGAAGGGGTTCGGATTCGGCGCAGATGATTATCTGACCAAGCCGTTCCATCGCGAAGAACTGGTGGCGCGCATTCATGCGATCATCCGCCGGTCCAAGGGGCATGCGCAATCCGTGATCAAAACCGGGCGCATCAACGTCAATCTCGACGCGAAAACGGTCGACGTGGAGGGGACGACGGTGCATCTGACCGGCAAGGAATATCAGATGCTGGAGCTGTTGAGCCTGCGGAAAGGGACGACGCTGACCAAGGAAATGTTCCTGAACCATCTTTACGGCGGCATGGACGAACCGGAATTGAAGATCATCGACGTGTTCATCTGCAAGCTGCGCAAAAAGCTGAGCGAGGCAACGGATGGCGAGAATTACATCGAAACGGTCTGGGGTCGGGGGTATGTCCTGCGCGATCCGGAACCTGTCGAAGTTCCCGAAAAGATTGCAGTCGGGGCCTGACCGGACCCAACACAAAACACCACTCACCGAACCGGGGCAGGACGGACTGGACGACCTGAATGCACCCGCCTAAGAATTGCACCCATCGCCGGTCTGGCGGTGGGTGTAGTGTTGCAGCAGGGATGTGGGCGATATGTCGGACGTGGGTCATCCTGAAACAGGCGCCGTGGCGGTGGCAGAATTGTCATCGACGCAGGCGGAGGCAGAGCTTGCCTGGCTGGCCGAAACACTGACCCGGGCCAACGATGCCTATCATCGCGATGATGCGCCGGACATCAGCGACGCGGATTATGATGCGCTCAAGCGGCGTAATTTCGCGATTGAAGAAGCGTTTCCCGAATTGAAGCGCGTCGATAGCCCGTCGGAGCAGGTGGGCGGCGCTGTGGCCGAGGGCTTTGGTAAGGTGCGGCACGCGGTGCGGATGCTGTCGCTGGGCAATGCGTTCGATGACGACGATGTGTCGGACTTCGACAACCGGATCAGGCGATATCTGGGATTGGCCGAGGATGCCGTGCTGGCCTATACGGCCGAGCCGAAGATCGACGGTTTGTCGCTTTCACTGCGTTACGAGGGTGGCCGACTGGTACAGGCGGCGACCCGCGGTGATGGTGCGGTGGGCGAGAACGTGACCGCCAATGCCCGGACGATCGATGACATTCCCGAACGTCTGGTCGACGCACCGGATGTGCTGGAAGTCCGGGGCGAAGTTTACATGAGCCATGCGGATTTTGCAGCTTTGAACGAACGACAGGCGGAATCCGGTGGCAAGACCTTTGCCAATCCGCGTAATGCCGCGGCGGGGTCTTTGCGGCAGTTGGATGCCTCGATCACCAAGTCGCGCCCGTTGCGGTTCTTTGCTTATGCCTGGGGAGAGGTTTCAGCGCCCTTGGCAGACGCACAATCGGGGGCGATTGCGCGGCTGGCGGAATTGGGGTTTGTCACCAATGATCTGACGGTCACTTGTGATGGACCGTCCGAGATGCTGGCGCATTATCACAAGATTGAGGAACGCCGCGCAACGCTGGGCTATGACATCGATGGTGTTGTCTACAAGGTCGATGATCTGGAGTTGCAGCGCCGGTTGGGTTTTCGGTCGACGACGCCAAGATGGGCCGTGGCGCATAAGTTTCCGGCCGAGCTCGCCTGGACGGCGTTGGAGGCGATCGACATTCAGGTGGGGCGGACAGGCGCGCTTTCGCCCGTAGCGCGGTTGAAGCCGGTGACGGTGGGCGGTGTCGTCGTGTCGAATGCGACGTTGCACAATGAGGATTACATTGCCGGGCGCGGGGGTGATGGTCAGCCCATTCGCGAAGGGCGCGATATTCGCGTCGGCGATTGGGTGCAGGTCTATCGTGCCGGAGATGTCATCCCGAAGGTGAAGGATGTGGATCTGGCCCGGAGGCCTGAAGGTTCTGCGCCTTATGCGTTTCCCACGCAGTGCCCCGAATGTGGTTCCGATGCGATCCGCGAGGCGGGCGATGCGGTGCATCGCTGCACTGGTGGCATGATCTGTCCGGCGCAGGCGGTTGAAAAACTGAAGCATTTCGTATCACGGGCGGCGTTCGATATCGAAGGGCTGGGGTCAAAGCAGGTCGAGCAGTTTTACCATGACGGCTGGATCGCGACGCCAGCAGACATTTTTACCCTGCGCGACCGGTACGGGTCGGGCATGCAGCAGCTTAAGAACCGTGAAGGCTGGGGTGAGAAAAGTGCGAATAACTTGTTCGATGCCATTGATGAAAAAAGGAAAATTTCGCTGAACCGGCTGATCTTTTCGCTGGGAATCCGGCATGTCGGTGAATCCGCAGCGTCGCTTTTGGCCGGGCACTACGGATCATGGGCCGCTTTTGAAACGGCCATGACCGAGGCGCAGGTTGGTGAAGGGCCGGTTTGGGATGATTTGATCGGAATCGATGGTGTGGGTGCGGTGATGGCGACCTCGGTCATTACTGCGATGCAGCAAGAGGCGGAGCGCGCCTCGATCGACGCCTTGGTCGCGCATTTGGAGGTCGAGGACGCAGCGACGGTGACGACAGATAGTCCGGTGGCGGGCAAGACGGTGGTTTTCACGGGGACGCTGGAAAAGATGACGCGGGCCGAGGCGAAGGCGCGGGCCGAGGGGCTGGGTGCGAAAGTGTCGGGCTCGGTCAGTGCCAAGACGGATTTGCTGGTGGCGGGGCCGGGTGCCGGATCGAAGGCGAAAAAGGCCGCTGAACTGGATGTCGAAACCATTGACGAGGATGCCTGGCTGGCGCTGATTGGCGACGCATGAGTGGCAGGCCCGAGGTTCTGTTTCCGCTGTTTGGGGCGCTGACCAAGCTGGATGGCGTCGGGCCGAAGACGGCGCAGATTTTGATGGATGCGGGCGTTGAGAAGCCGCGTGATGTGCTGATGACATTGCCGCATGCGGGGGTGGACCGGCAGCGGCGGGAGTCGATCCGCGATGTCGTGGCGCCTGCGGTGGCAACGGTTGAGGTGGCGGTTGGTCCGCATTATCCGCCCCGGTCGAAGGGTCGCCCGTATCGCGTGCATGTGACCGATGCCAAGACGGAGTTTCAGTTGGTGTTCTTTCATGCGCGCGGGGATTACCTGCAGAAATTGCTGCCGACGGGACAGCGCCGGATCGTGTCGGGCAAGGTCGAGATTTTCGATGGGATCGCCCAGATCGTGCATCCTGATCATGTTTTGCCGGTGGCGGAGGCTGCTGAGATTCCGGCGTTCGAGCCGGTGTATCCGCTGCATGCGGGCATTTCGCAGAAGCTGATGTGGAAGGCCACGCGGTCGGCGTTGGAAATGGCACCGGAATTGCCCGAATGGATCGATGCCGCGCTCAAGGAACGCGAAGGGTGGCCGGATTGGCACGAAGCGCTGGCACATGTGCATGAGCCGGGGTCGGTTGCCGCGTTGTCGCCGGAGGACAAGGCGCGGCAGCGGTTGGCCTATGATGAATTATTGGCGCATCAGATGACCCTGGCGCTTGCGCGGTCGGTCGCGCGGCGAGCGAAGGGGGTTTCATCGCAGGCGACGGGCGTTTTGGGTGACAGGGTATTGGCGGCGTTGCCGTACAAGCCGACAGGCGCGCAGACCCGTGCCGTTTCTGAGATCGCTGGTGATTTGGCTTCTGGATTGCGGATGAACCGGTTGTTGCAGGGTGATGTGGGCGCGGGCAAGACGCTGGTGGCCTTGATGGCGCTTTTGCATGTGGTCGAGGCCGGCGGGCAGGGCGTGATGATGGCCCCGACCGAGATTTTGGCGCGGCAGCATCTGGAAGGGTTGCAGCCTTTGGCGGAAAGCGCGGGCGTGGTGCTGGAGATATTGACCGGTCGCGACAAGGGGGCGGAGCGACGGGCGAAGCTGGACGCGCTGGCTGAGGGGCGGATTTCGATCCTTGTCGGCACACATGCGGTGTTTCAGAAGGATGTGCATTTTCATGATCTGCGGCTGGCGGTGATTGATGAACAACACCGCTTTGGCGTTGCGCAGCGTATGGAATTGGGCGCCAAGGGGCAGGCGGTGGACGTGCTCGTGATGACGGCCACGCCGATCCCCCGCTCGCTGGCCTTGGCGCAATACGGCGATATGGATGTGTCGGTATTGGATGAAAAACCGCCGGGGCGGACGCCGGTGCAGACGGCCTTGGTGTCGACGGCGCGGATGGATGAAGTTGTAGAGAAATTACGCGCGGCGGTGGCTGAGGGACGGCAGGCCTATTGGGTCTGTCCGCTGGTCGAGGAAAGCGAAGTCGTGGATATGACCGCGGCGGAAGAGCGGTTCAAGCATCTGCGCGCGGCTTTGGGCGAAGACGTTGTTGGCCTCGTCCATGGCCAGATGCCGCCTGCCGAGAAAGACGCGGCGATGGCGCGGTTTGTGGCGGGTAAGACCAAGGTGCTGGTGGCCACGACGGTGATTGAGGTCGGGGTAAATGTGCCCAATGCGTCGATCATGATGATCGAGCGGGCAGAGAGCTTTGGGCTGGCGCAGCTGCATCAGTTGCGGGGTCGGGTCGGGCGCGGCGCGGCGGTCTCGACCTGTTTGTTGTTGTTTCAGGCGCCGTTGGGGGAAACGGCGCGGAGGCGGTTGGAGATCTTGCGCGAGACCGAGGACGGCTTTCGGATTTCGCAGGAAGATCTGGAGATGCGGGGCGCGGGTGATGTCATTGGTACCGCGCAGTCAGGTTTGCCGCGTTTTCGGATCGCTGATCTGGAGCGTCAGGCATCGCTTATGGCGTTGGCGCAGTCGGATGCGCGGAAACTGCTACATGATGATCCGAAATTGGAAAAGCCGCGCGGGCAGGCGGCACGGACGCTGTTGTGGCTGATGGAGCAGGACAAAGCGATCCGTTTGATTTCAGTGGGTTAATCGAAATGTTCACATCTGTTCTTAAAAAGTTCTTTACATGGCGTTAACCATATGAGAACAAAGTAGTAACAGAACGTTAGGAGAACATACCATGGCAGAAGAGATCAAATCAGTGATCATCCGGTCCCGGAATACGCTTTTTTCTGATGCCCTTGGTGTGCTGGCCCTGATGGTGATGTTGTTTGTCGGATTGGCTTTGCCTGGCTTGATCTGACCTCCCTGGCGAGGCGCGTCCGGCCCTGTACGCATTGCCCTGTCCCAAGCATGCAATGTTGATGACCTGCCTGTCTGATGTCCCAAGATTGGGGTTTGCCTCCCCCAACTGGACCTAGGTCGGACCCTCGCTTACCTGCCGCCGCCATCCTTGCCCGGGATGTGCGGCGGTTTTTTCTTGGGGCGTTCAGATTTTCGATGGCCACACCTCCGCTACGACGCCGTGATGGTCCGAACCGAGCAACGGGCGAAGTCGCGCTTTGCCACCCAAGGTCCAGACCTGGTCGAGGGGTAACCCGACACCCCAAAGATTGAATGTGGTCAGTTCAGGTGGCACGACCTTCGTATTGGTCAGCTGCCCGATTTTCCTTGCGGCCGCACTCCATGGGACGGTGTTGAAATCGCCCGCGACAACAGCCCCATCCTCGATCCCTGAAAGGGTGGGAAAGGCACTTTCGAGATGCTCCCATTGTACGTCGGGCCAGGGCTGTTGCAGATGCACGCCGACCGCCCAGAATGGCCCGTCTGCCTTCATGACCCTTACCGCCATCAATGATCTTTCCGGCGAGCATCGCGTTGTATCCCGGGAAAGCGGCCAACGCGACAGGATGGCCATACCGTTCCATCCTTGCCAGGGGCAGCGCGCCTGGTAGGACAGTTGTGATCGCAAGACGGACAGCAGGTCGCCGTTGGTTTCTGAAACTTCTTGCAGAAACACGATATCGGGTGTCGCATCTGTGATATCCGCAGCAAGTGCTGCAACTTTCGCATTCCCATGCCAAAGGTTTTTGGAATAGACGCGAATGGGTCCTGCCTTACCATCGCCTGTCACACGGGACATCGCCATGATCGACAGCAACGTAAGAAGGGTCATGACTGCCGGAATGCGCCGATAGCTTAGGACCATCAATAGGGAAAGAAACAGAAAAAAGGCGCAAATTGCCACCCGGCGGCCGATGGCGATGGCATCAAAGATGGGGTGCAGATGTCCCAAAAAACCGGATACAAAAAGAAGCGCTGCCAAGAGCGACGTCATAAGACACAGGGCTTTCATCTATTTTTCGCGCAGTTCGGCATGGGGCACCCAATGTATTGGAGGGTCGTGCAGCACTGTTGTCGGAAATATGGGCCAGATTTTGGCGCTTTGCGATTTGCTGGTGAAACCGTCAAACAACCATAATCTGCGTCTGCCAGTCCGCGCATCGGTTGATCAAAGCCTCAGACGGCACACGGTCGGTCACGAAGTGGTCCATCTGGGCGAGTGATGCGATCTTGACCGGCGCCTTGCGGCTGAATTTCGTGCTGTCGGCAACGAGGATCGTTTCTCGGGCCGCCTCGATGACCTGTTGGCTGACCCGCACCTCCTCAGGGTCGAAGTCGAGCAGGTCGCCGCTGAGGTCGATGGCGGAGGCGCCGATGACGGCGAAATCGACCTTGAACCGCGCGATCGCGATGGCGGCGAGGTCACCGACGAGGCCGCCGTCGGATCGTCGCAGCGTGCCACCAACAACGACGACTTTGCAGGACGGGTTTTCGGCGAGGATGTTAGCGACATTGAGATTATTCGTAGCCACCATGAGGTTGCGGTGGCCGTGCAGCGCATGCGCGACGGCCTCGGTCGTGGTCCCGATATTCAGGAATAGCGACGCATTGTCGGGGATCAAGCGTGCCGTCCGGCGTGCGATTTTCAGTTTGATATCGCGGTTCAGTGCCCGCCGGTCGCCATAGCCGATATTGCTGACGCCGGATGGCAGGATCGCGCCGCCATGCACCCGTTCGAGCAGGCCAGAGGCACAAAGCTGTCGCAAATCGCGACGGATGGTCTGGACCGCAACACCAAGATTGATGGCCAAATCAGTGGCGGTAACTTTGCCGTGGATTTGCGCCTCGTTTCGGATCAGGCGATGGCGCTCTGGCGTTTCCATATGTTCGCTTTGCGTCCGTTCCGAACATAAAGCAAGAAAAATGTTCAGAATTCATTAGGTTTTTCGTATTCGGTTTGTGTTCGCTCTTTCGTATGCGAACAATGCGACTTGCGATGTCTTGTGGATCGATCGTTGTGCTTCTAGCACCCGGTCAAAATAGGGGCGCATCATGCAGACAGATTTCGACATCTTTATCATCGGCGGTGGGATCAATGGGTGTGGCATCGCCCGGGATGCCGCGGGGCGCGGGTTAAAGGTTGGTCTGGCCGAGATGAACGATCTGGCCTCGGCTACCTCTTCGGCCTCGACCAAGCTGTTTCATGGCGGGCTGCGTTATCTTGAGTTTTTCGAGTTTGGCTTGGTCCGAAAGGCCCTGATCGAACGCGAGGTGCTGTTGCGCAACATGCCCCATATCTCGTGGCCGATGCGCTTTGTACTACCGTATCACAAGGACATGCGGTTCGAAAACGATACGCCCACATCCAAGCTGCTGTCGACCGTGATGCCGTGGATGAAGGGGCGCAGGCCTGCCTGGCTGATCCGGTTGGGACTATTCATGTACGACAATCTGGGCGGGCGGCAGATTTTACCCGGGACGTGGACGGTTGATTTGACGACAAAGCCTGTGGGCAACCCCCTGAAGGACAAGTTCAAACGCGCCTATGAATATTCGGACTGCTGGGTGGAAGATGCGCGTTTGGTCGTGCTGAATGCCCGTGACGCGGAAGAGCGAGGTGCGAAGATCATGACGCGCACAAAGGTGGTGAGTGCTGCGCGGGTGGAGGGCCGATGGCAGGTCGTGACCGAAGCAGGCGGTGAGCAGACGACATACACCGCCCGCGCCTTGGTGAATGCCGGTGGTCCGTGGGTCGAAAACATCGTGCGCGAAGTGGCGCGCCTGAACACGTCGGAGGGTGTCCGCCTTGTCCGCGGCAGCCATATCGTGACCAAGAAACTGTTTGATCACGACAAGAGCTATTTCTTTCAGGGCGAGGATGGCCGGATCATCTTTGCCATTCCTTACGAAGGTGATTTCACGCTGATCGGGACGACCGATGCCGAGCATGACAACCTATCCGATCAGCCTTTCGCGACTGAGCAGGAACAGGACTATCTGTGTGCCTTTGCGTCCGGGTACTTCAAAAAACCGGTGACCCGGGATGATGTCGTCTGGACCTATTCCGGTGTCCGTCCATTATACGATGACGGTGCAAAGTCGGCGACGGCGGCAACCCGCGATTATGTGTTGTCTTTAGACGAAAATGGCCCACCGCTGTTGAATATATTTGGTGGGAAAATCACGACCTATCGGAAATTGGCCGAGAATGCGATGAAGAAGCTGGTGCCTTTGGTCGGCGGCGGCGATGTGTGGACGCATGATGCGCCGTTGCCGGGCGGCGATTTCCCGGTCAGTGCGCGGGATCGGTTGGTTGCTGAGTTGAAGGAGGCGTATCCGTTCCTTAACGACAAATGGGCGCAGCGTCTGATCAAGGGCTATGGAACGGAGGCCAAGGTAATCCTGCGCGATGCCAAGACCGCCACCGATCTGGGTGAGGATTTCGGGGCGACCCTGACGGCAGCCGAGGTCAAATGGCTGATGGCCAAGGAATATGCCCAGACGGCCGAGGACGTCGTCTGGCGCCGCTCCAAACTGGGCCTGCGCATGACCAAGGATCAGATCGCGGCGCTTGACGCCTACATGGCAGCTTGAAACAACACCAAAAAGACGGGGGAGACCATGACCAACATTCTGGCCATCGACCAAGGCACGACATCAAGCCGGGCGATCATTTTTGACGCGCAGATGCGGATCAAGGCGACAGCGCAGGAGGAATTCACGCAGCATTTCCCGCAGTCAGGCTGGGTCGAACATGATCCGTCGGATATCTGGTCTTCGGTCGCCTCGACCTGTCGCGGTGCGATTGAAAAGGCGGGCATCACGGCATCGGACGTCGCCGCAATCGGGATCACGAACCAACGCGAGACGACGCTGGTGTGGGACAGGAAGACCGGCGAACCGGTTCACAATGCGATTGTCTGGCAAGACCGCCGAACCGCGCCGTTTTGCGAGGAGTTACGCAAGGAAGGGTTCGAGGCGACGATTACGCAAAAGACCGGGCTGCTGGCTGATCCGTATTTTTCAGGAACCAAGGTGCACCACATCCTGAACAAGGTCGATGGCGTCAAAGTTCGCGCTGACGCCGGTGATCTGCTGTTCGGCACCGTGGACTGCTACCTGATCTGGAAGCTGACCGGCGGCAAGGTGCATGCGACGGATGCGACGAATGCTGCCCGCACGATGCTTTACGACATCCGAAACGGGCGCTGGAGCACGACGATTTGCGAACGTTTCGGCATCCCGATGTCGATGCTGCCCGAGGTCCGCGATTGTGCCGCTGATTTTGGTATGACCCGCGCGGATTTGTTCGGGAAAGAGCTACGCATCCTGGGCGTTGCCGGGGACCAGCAGGCCGCGACCATTGGTCAGGCCTGTTTCCAACCAGGGATGCTGAAATCAACCTATGGGACGGGATGTTTTGCGCTGCTGAATACGGGCGATACACTGGTCGAAAGCAAGAAACGTTTGTTGGGAACGATCGCTTATCAGTTCGATGGGAAACCGACCTATGCGCTTGAAGGGTCGATATTTATCGCTGGCGCCGTGGTGCAATGGCTGCGCGACGGGCTGAAGATCATCCGCGAGGCCAGTGAAACGCAGCCCTTGGCGGAAAGAGCTGATGCGGGGCAGGAGCTTTACATGGTGCCTGCCTTTACCGGTCTTGGTGCGCCGTATTGGGACGCCGACGCGCGCGGCGCAATCTATGGCCTGACCCGGAATTCGGGACCCGCCGAGTTTGCAAGGGCTGCGTTGGAAAGCGTTGGTTTTCAGACTCGCGACCTGCTGGAAGCGATGAAGAGTGACTGGCAAGCCTCTGATGCGGATGGGGTTTTGCGGGTTGATGGGGGGATGAGCGCGTCGGATTGGTCGATGCAGTTCCTGTCCGACATCATTGGCGCGCCGGTGGATCGGCCCAAGGTGCTGGAAACGACGGCTTTGGGGGCTGCATGGCTCGCAGGGATGAAGGCAGGGGTGTACCCGGATCAAGCGGGCTTTGCCGAAAGCTGGGCGCTGGATCGGCGGTTCGAGCCGGAGATGCCGGATGATTTGCGCGAACAGCGATACGCCGGATGGCAGGATGCGGTGCGACGAACACTCAGTGGTTGAGGTGTGAAGACTGGTCTGAAGAACGCCTCTCACACCTCACGCGACGTCATCGATCCAAAGATCGAATTGCATATTGTCGCGATATCTACGCCTCAATCGGACCTCATTCGGCCCTTAGGCGCACCTTGACATCGTAAACCGAAAACAACCGAAAAAGGCCCGCCTATGCGCTTACTTCTTCTGGCGATATCACCGATCCTGTTGACCGCTTGTATGGGCGGCGGGGGTGGCGGCGGCGACGTTTCGCAACCGCAGACGGAAATCGAAATGCTTCGCGGTGAAGCCGATCGGTTACGCAGCGCCTTTGGTGCAAACAGTCCGACACCATCGATCAACATTCCACCCAGCGGCAGCGTGATGTATGAAGGCATTGCAACGCTCGGCTTTTTCACCGAGTCGGCGCGCGGCGATGGCATTGGCGGGGATATGATGCTTGATGTCGATTTTGCCGAAAACGGCGTGACGGGCCAGATCGATAACTTTTACAGCCGGGATGGCGACGCGCGCGAAGGGCAGTTGGCACTGACCAACGGACAAGTTGTCAGGGTGTCTGACGGTGCGCTTATCACGGCCGATGTCGCCGGGAATGTCGATATCGTTGCCGGTCCGAAGGACCTTGATGGTACGTTGACCGGTGTTTTTGTCGGTGAAAACGTGGATTACGTCGGCGGGACGATCGACGTCGCCTTTCCCCTGACATTGGGCGGCGATGGTGGTGTAGTCGACGTTGACGTCGATGGCAGCTTTATTGTCGAGAAACGGAATTGAGGGTGGCCTGGGTCAGCGCTGACCCAGTTCCCAAACGGCAAACTCTTCTGCACGTTTGTCCCGTAACTTCGTCGCGACGCCCGGTGACAGGTGCAAATCCATCACCGGTGACACATTCTTCCTTTTCAACGTAATCGTCATCTCGAGCCGTTCCTCGAGATAGCTAATGACTTTGTCCCATTGTTCATACTGAAACAGGTGTTGCGCGCCGATTTCGCCGTCGTTGATCCGTAGAAACTTGTTCTGTGACCCGACATTGGCGAACGGGGCGGGCTGCCCTTTGCAGTATTCCAGCACAAATTCATCAAAACTGACATAGCGGGTGCTGTTTTCATGCCCGATCAGGTCATCCCTTGTCCGATACCGATACCAGCTGCCCAGCCAGTCGATCGGGTTACGCACGATCGCCATCAATTCGGGTTTTTGCCCCCCGGCCTGAACGAAAAACGGTTTGAGGAATCGTTTGTAGCGGTAGCACGGCGCGTGTTTCAGATGCGGTGGATCACGCAGCACCATGGACGCGCGGGGCGCCAATGCCCCCTCCAGCGCGGTCGAGCCGGTTTTCGGAATCGCGAGAAGGACCAGATTTTCCTTCCAGAAAACAAGCATTTATTTCATGATCCTCAGAATTTTTCGCAAGTGCAGACTGGCATAAACCAATCTTTAACCCAACGCGCGCCAAGGTGAACGCGGAAAATTTGTGTTGCAATGTTCTTCTTTTGATCTCATGTAGATGAGAACACAATGAGAACAAAAGCAGTGATTGCCGCCCCTCGGGCCGCATGAAATAAGGACAGGAAAGATGGCAACGGCAGAACTCCTCAAAATGGCTGACAAGAAGACCGCGGACAAAGAAAAAGCGCTGGAAAGCGCGCTGGCGCAGATCGAACGGCAGTTCGGCAAGGGCTCGATCATGAAGCTGGGGGCGAATAACCCCCAGGCGGATATCGAGTCGACATCGACCGGCTCGCTGGGGCTGGATATCGCGCTGGGTATCGGTGGGTTGCCAAAAGGCCGGGTAGTCGAGATTTATGGACCTGAATCGTCCGGGAAAACGACGCTGACGCTGCATGCCATCGCGGAAGAGCAGAAAAAGGGTGGTGTCTGCGCCTTTGTTGACGCCGAACACGCGCTGGACCCGACTTATGCAAAAAAGCTGGGTGTGAACCTGGATGAGTTGCTGATTTCGCAGCCCGATACAGGTGAGCAGGCGCTTGAGATTGTCGATACGCTCGTGCGGTCAGGTGCGGTCAGCATGGTGATTGTCGACTCAGTCGCGGCGCTTACGCCGAAATCCGAGTTGGAAGGCGATATGGGTGACAGCAGCGTTGGTGTGCATGCCCGCCTGATGTCACAGGCCATGCGCAAACTGACAGGGTCGATCAACCGATCGGGCTGCATGGTAATTTTCATCAACCAGATTCGGATGAAGATCGGCGTGATGTTCGGCTCACCCGAGACGACGACGGGTGGTAACGCACTGAAATTCTATGCTTCCGTCCGTCTGGACATCCGCCGGATCGGCGCGATCAAGGACCGTGATGAGGTGGTGGGCAATGCGACCCGCGTGAAGGTGGTCAAGAACAAGGTCGCGCCGCCGTTCAAGCAGGTGGAATTCGACATCATGTATGGTGAAGGGATTTCCAAGACCGGCGAATTGCTCGACCTGGGCGTGAAGGCCGGTGTGGTCGAAAAGTCCGGTGCCTGGTTCAGCTATGGTGATGAACGGATCGGACAGGGCCGCGAGAATTCAAAAGTCTTCCTGAAGGAAAATCCGTCGGTCGCGCTGGAAATCGAGGATAAAATCCGCGCGGCGCATGGTCTGGACTTTGACCTGCCAGAGGGTGCCGTCGGCGAAGATGACGACGATCTGGTCGAAATGTAAGGTCGCAGATGGCGACTGCTGAAACGCCTACGTTGTCACTGACAGCGGAGAATATCCGGGAAGGGGTGTCGCTGTGCGGCACCCTTTTTCGTTGTCTGTAGACAGGGCAGGGATGCAGGGCTATCTCTGCGCTTCAACGCAGTGTTAACCTGAGAGTCTGCCATGACCGCCCTTGCCGATATCCGCGCGACGTTTCTGAACTATTTCAGCAAGAACGGCCACGCGGCAGTCGCGTCAAGCCCGCTTGTGCCGCGCAACGATCCGACGCTGATGTTCGCCAACTCCGGCATGGTCCAGTTCAAGAACCTCTTCACCGGGGTCGAGACGCGCGATTATACCCGCGCGACGACCAGCCAGAAATGCGTGCGCGCCGGGGGCAAGCATAATGACCTCGACAATGTCGGCTATACGGCCCGGCATCTGACATTCTTTGAAATGCTGGGAAACTTCAGCTTTGGCGATTATTTCAAAGAGACGGCCATTCCCTATGCGTGGGAGATGGTGACGAAAGAGCTGGCAATTCCGGCCGAAAAGCTGCTCGTCACCGTTTACCACACCGACGATGAAGCGGCTGATCTGTGGAAGAAGGTCGCCGGCTTGCCTGATGATCGGATCATCCGCATCGCGACGGACGACAATTTCTGGATGATGGGGCCGACCGGGCCGTGCGGCCCGTCATCCGAGATCTTCTATGACCATGGCGATCATATCTGGGGCGGACCCCCCGGATCACCCGAGGAAGATGGCGACCGGTTCATCGAAATCTGGAACCTCGTCTTCATGCAATATGAGCAGTTCGCCGATGGATCGCGGGCGGAACTGCCGAACCAGTCCATCGATACAGGCATGGGGCTGGAACGAATTTCATCGTTGCTGCAGGGCACCAACAACGTGTTCGAAACCGATCTGATGAAGGCGCTGGTCGAGGCCTCAGCCGATGCAACATCGACTGGCACGGATGACGATATCGTGGTGCATCACCGGGTGATTGCGGATCACTTGCGCTCCACGTCGTTCCTGATTGCCGAGGGTGTGCTGCCCTCGAATGAAGGGCGTGGCTACGTCCTGCGTCGCATCATGCGCCGCGCCATGCGCCATGCGCATCTGCTGGGCGCGAAGGATCCGGTGATGCATCAGTTGGTGCCCGCATTGGTGCAGCAGATGGGGGCGGCTTACCCTGAATTGGGGCAGGGGCAGCGATTGATCGAAGAAACCTTGCTGAATGAAGAAGTCCGGTTCAAGCAGACCCTGGATCGCGGGCTGAAGCTGCTGGATGACGAATTGGCCGACCTGCCGGACGACGCGGCGCTGCCCGGGGCGGCGGCGTTCAAGCTGTATGATACCTACGGCTTTCCGCTCGACCTGACGCAAGACGCGCTGCGCGAAAAGGGGCGTGAGGTTGATACCGACGGTTTTGATGCCGCGATGGCCGAACAAAAGGCCAAGGCGCGCGCGGCCTGGTCCGGCACGGGCGAGGCAGCGGATAGTGCTGTCTGGTTTGATATCGCCGACGAACATGGCACGACCGACTTTCTAGGTTACGATACGCTAACGGCAGAGGGCGAAATCGTGGCGCTGGTGACTGACGGTGCCGTGACGGACAAGGCCGATGGTAGGGTGCAGATCGTGCTGAACCAGACGCCGTTTTACGCAGAGGCGGGTGGCCAGGTTGGCGATGCCGGTATGATCAAGACGGAAACCGGCACGGCGCAAATCACCGACACCAAGAAGGTAGCCGGGCTTTACATGCACTTCGCCGAAGTCACGGAAGGTACGTTGTCCAAGGGGCAGGCCGCAGAGTTGGCGGTGGACGCAGATCGGCGGGCCAGGATCATGGCCAACCACTCGGCCACGCATTTGCTGAACGAGGCACTGCGTGAGGTATTAGGCGATCATGTCGTGCAGCGCGGATCGCTGAACGCGCCGGATCGCCTGCGCTTTGATTTCAGCCACACGAAGGCGCTTTCTTTGGAAGAACTGGAACAGCTCGAGCGTGACGTGAACGCCGTCATCCGCCAGAACGGCGCTGTGGAAACCCGGATCATGACGCCCGACGACGCGCGTGAAATGGGTGCACAGGCCCTGTTTGGCGAAAAATATGGCGATGAGGTGCGTGTCGTATCTATGGGCCGTAAAGAGGGTTCGGGAAAGGGAACGGATGGGAACACCTATTCGCTCGAACTATGCGGCGGGACGCACGTAAAGCAACTGGGTGAGATTGGGGCCTTTGTGACGCTGGGCGACAGCGCGTCAAGCGCGGGGGTGCGGCGGGTCGAGGCGCTGACAGGACAGGCCGCGCTGGATTATTTGCGGGCGCAGGATCATCGGTTGGCGCAGGCGGCATTGGCGCTGAAAGCCCCCGCGACCGAAGTGGCGGATCGGGTCAGGGCGCTGTTGGATGAGCGCAAGACGCTTACCAATGAGGTCGCGCAGTTGCGTCGTGATCTGGCGATGGGCGGCGGCGCGACGTCGTCACAACCCGCCGAAGTCATCAACGGGGTCGCGTTTCACGCGCAGGTCATGACCGGTGTCACAGGCAAGGACCTTCCATCGTTGATCGATGATATCAAATCGCGGATGGGCAGCGGTGCTGTCCTCTTGATCGCGGATACTGGCAGTAAGGCTGCCGTTGCGGTGGGTGTCACCGATGACATGATCGGGCGTGTTTCTGCCGTCGATATTCTGCGCGCGGCAACGCCCGAATTGGGCGGCAAGGGCGGCGGCGGTCGCCCGGATATGGCGCAGGGTGGCGGCGCATCGGCCGAAAACGCCGAGGCGGCGATTGCGGCGGCGAAAAAGGTCTTGGAGGATGCGAAATGAGCGCGTTGTGGATTGCCCATGTAACCGTCACGGATGAGACCGCTTATGGCGAGTACGCCAAACGGGCGACGGTCGCCATTGCTGATCATGGCGGCGTGTTCCTTGCCCGCGGTGGCGCTTATGAACAACTTGAAGGGCCTGATCGGTCACGGAACGTCGTGGCGCGCTTTCCCAGCCTGCAGGCGGCGCATGATTGCTATTATTCCGATGCCTATCAAGACGCCCTGAGCTTTGCCAAAGGTGCGTCGCAGCGTGAGTTGAGCATCGTCGAAGAGATTGCGTGAAAGGTCAACTGGCCGAAATGATGGCGCGCCATGCGGTGCCGGGTCGGCTCGACTGGATCGGGCTGCGATCAGCGCGCCATGCGCCTGTCGATATCGTCGAAACGGCCGAACTGACCGAGGGTGGATTGATCGGCGATCATGGTCGCGCAGGCAAGCGTGCCGTCACCCTGATCCAGGCCGAGCATCTGCCGGTCATTGCGGCGCTTTCGGGAAACGCAGATGTGGCACCCGAACGGCTGCGGCGCAACCTGGTCGTGTCCGGATTGAATCTTTGGGCAATCCGCAAGGGCCAACTTAGGGTCGGCGACGCCGTGATCGAACTTTATGGCCCATGCCCACCGTGTTCGCGGATGGAGAAAGAGCTTGGGCCAGGTGGCTACAACGCGATGCGCGGCCATGGCGGTTGGTATGCGTCGGTTATCACGCCCGGCAGGATAACGGTTGGTGATGTGGTTGAACCCATGTTCCACCCGCCCCGGACCTGATCCGGGGCCTCCACCTTGATTGTGAGGTCCCGGCGCAAGGCCGGGACGGGTTTAACTTGCCCGCGCTTGCCTTTTGCGTTCGTGCGGATCCAGGAACCGTTTGCGCAAACGTATCGCATTTGGCGTGACTTCGACCAACTCATCGTCGTCGATATAGGCAATCGCCTGTTCCAGCGACATGATCACGGGCGTGGTCAGCCGCACGGCCTCGTCCGTGCCGGATGCGCGGACATTCGTCAGCTTCTTCCCCTTCAGCGGGTTCACTTCCAGATCGTTTTCGCGGCTATGCTCACCGATGATCATGCCGGTGTAGACAGCCTCTTGCGCGCCGATGAACATCTTGCCCCGGTCTTCGAGGTTCCACAGGGCAAAGGCAACCGACGTGCCGTTTTCCATGGAGATCAGCACGCCTTGACGGCGCCCTTCGATCTTGCCCTTGTATGGCGTCATGCCGTGGAACAGCCGGTTCAGCACCCCCGATCCGCGTGTGTCCGTCAGGAATTCACCGTGATAGCCGATCAGCCCGCGCGATGGGACATGCGCGATGATGCGCGTCTTGCCCGCACCTGCGGGTTTCATCTCGGCTAGATCGCCTTTGCGTGGGCCGGTCAGCTTTTCGACCACGACACCGGTATATTCGTCGTCGACGTCGATTGTGACCTCTTCCACGGGTTCCATCCGTTGCCCGTCTTGTTCGGTGAAAATCACCTGCGGACGGGAAATCGACAGCTCAAACCCTTCGCGGCGCATGTTTTCGATCAATACACCCATCTGAAGTTCGCCACGGCCCGACACCTCAAAAGCATCGCCGCCCGGCGTGTCGGCAACCTTGATCGCGACATTCACCTCGGCCTCTTTCGTCAGGCGCTCGCGGATGACGCGCGATTGGACCTTTTTGCCATCGCGTCCGGCCAGTGGGCTGTCGTTGATCCCGAACGTTACGGTAATGGTCGGTGGATCAATCGGCTGGGCGGGGAGCGGGTCATCAACGCTTGGATCGCACAGCGTGTCTGCCACCGTCGCCTTGGTCATGCCCGCAATGGTGACGATGTCACCTGCCTCGGCGACGTCAATGGGTTGCTGTGCCAGGCCGCGAAACGCCAGAACCTTGGATACGCGGAACTGTTCGATCTTTTCACCTTCGCGGGTCAGCGCCTTGACCGTGTCACCGGCTTTCAACGTACCCGCCTCGACCCGACCGGTCAGGATACGTCCGATGAATGGATCGGCCGACAGCGTTGTGGCAAGCATCTGAAAAGGTTCGCCTTTTCGCGCGATCTGCTTTGGCGTGGGGACGTGATCGACGATGAGATCGAACAGGGCCGACAGGTCCTTGCGCGGGCCATCGAGCTCGGCATCGCACCAACCCGCACGGCCGGACGCATACATCGACGGAAAATCCAGCTGTTCATCGCTGGCATCCAACGCCGCGAACAGATCAAACACCTCGTCGACGGCTCGGTCCGGCTCACCATCCGGTTTGTCGACCTTGTTGACCACCACAATGGGGCGCAGGCCCAACGCCAATGCCTTGGAAGTCACGAACTTCGTCTGCGGCATCGGTCCTTCGGCCGCATCGACCAACAAAACAACGCCATCGACCATGGACAGGATCCGTTCGACCTCGCCCCCGAAATCGGCGTGGCCGGGCGTGTCGACAATATTGATCCGGGTCCCTTTCCATTCAACCGACGTGCATTTGGCGAGGATCGTGATCCCGCGTTCGCGTTCGATATCGTTGGAATCCATGGCCCGTTCGGATACAGCCTCGTTTTCGCGGAACACGCCCGATTGTTTGAGAAGTTCATCGACCAGCGTCGTCTTGCCGTGGTCGACGTGCGCGATGATCGCGATATTGCGGATATCCATGGATCGGGCCTTTTGGGTAAGTTGCCGGGCGGATACCGCGCATCTGCAGCAAAGGCTAGCCCCTAAAATGCCTGTGCACGCTGCGTACACACAGCGTGCACACGCTGTACACACACCGTGCGCACATATAACGAAAAGGGCCGCAAGCGGCGGCCCTTTGAAAACAGCTTTGGCGGGCTTACATCGCCGCGTTCAGGTTCTCGTCGATCTTTTCGAGGAAGCCTTCGGTCGTCAGCCATTTCTGATCCGGGCCGACAAGCAGCGCCAGGTCCTTGGTCATGTCGCCGCTTTCGACTGTGTCCACGATGACCTTTTCCAGTGTTTCGGCGAATTTCATCAGCTGCGCGTTATCGTCCAGTTTCGCGCGGTGCTTGAGCCCGCCGGTCCAGGCAAAGATCGACGCGATGGAGTTGGTCGACGTCGCCTGACCCGCCTGATGCTGGCGATAATGGCGGGTGACGGTGCCATGCGCCGCCTCGGCCTCAACGATTTTCCCATCGGGTGTCATCAGCTGTGATGTCATCAGCCCAAGCGAGCCAAAGCCTTGCGCAACCGTGTCGGACTGAACGTCGCCATCATAGTTCTTGCAGGCCCAGACGAAACCACCGGACCATTTCATGGCCGCGGCGACCATGTCGTCGATCAGGCGGTGTTCATAGGTGATCCCGGCCTCTTTGAACTTGTCCGCGAATTCCGCGTCAAAGATCCGCTGGAAGATCAGCATGAACTGACCGTCATACTGTTTCAGGATCGTGTTCTTGGTGGACAGGTAGACCGGCCAGCCGAGCGACAGACCGTAGTTGAACGATGCGCGGGCGAAATCCTCGATCGATTTGTCGAGGTTGTACATGCCCATATAGACACCGGATGATGGCGCATCGAAGACCTCGTGTTCGATGACTTTCCCGTCTTCGCCCACGAATTTCATTGACAGTTTGCCGGGGCCGGGGAATTTCATGTCGGTCGCGCGGTATTGGTCGCCATAGGCGTGGCGGCCGATTACGATGGGCCGGGTCCAGCCGGGGACAAGGCGCGGAACATTCTTACAGATGATCGGCGCGCGGAAGACGACGCCGCCCAGGATGTTGCGGATCGTGCCGTTGGGCGAGCGCCACATCTTTTTCAGACCGAATTCCTCGACCCGGCCTTCGTCGGGCGTGATCGTCGCGCATTTCACGCCAACGCCGATTTCCTTGATCTTTTCGGCGGCGTCGATGGTGATCTGGTCATCGGTGCGGTCGCGTTCCTCGATGCCGAGGTCATAGTAGAGAAGGTCTACGTCCAGATAGGGCAGGATCAGTTTCTTCTTGATGAAGTCCCAGATAATCCGGGTCATTTCGTCACCGTCGAGTTCGACGATGGGGTTCTCTACCTTGATCTTGGACATCAGTCCCTCCGCATTGCTTGGATTCTGTCGCTGCCATAGCGCAAAACATCGGGAACGGAAAGTCCGTATGCAGTCGTATACAGAAAGGTGGTAGGCCCGGCAGGACTTGAACCCGCAACCAAAGCGTTATGAGCGCTCTGCTCTGACCAGTTGAGCTACAGGCCCTTCCTGATGTGTCACTATCAGACGGGAAAACCGCGTCAAGTTTCTCGGCCGGTGTTGTCGTGAGTGTGTTTATGAGGTGGTGCCGTCCGCGAAATGCCGGACGGCACCACATTCAAACGCTAGCGCAGTACAAAAACATGAGGAGGTTGCTTTTGTCTGTCCCAGGCATCATGCCCCGAGAAAGATTAACAAGGCCTAAACAATGTGAGAATAATTGCCGCTTCCGTTGCGCTAACCGGTTCCATCCGCTATCGCAGCCGCAACTGCGAAACAGGGGCGACAATGACGAAAAATGGCCTGACATACGCTGATGCGGGCGTCGATATCGACGCGGGGAACGATCTGATTGACCGTATCAAGCCAGCCGCGCAGAAGACAAAGCGCCCCGGCGTTATGGCCGGGCTGGGCGGATTTGGGGCGCTGTTCGATCTTAAGGCGGCTGGCTATGTAGACCCCATTCTGGTGGCGGCGACCGACGGTGTGGGCACTAAGCTGCGCATTGCGATTGATACCGGCAATGTCGATACGATCGGTATCGATCTGGTCGCGATGTGCGTCAATGATCTGGTCTGTCAGGGCGCAGAGCCATTGTTTTTCTTGGATTATTTCGCAACCGGGAAACTGGAACTGGACGCGGCGACCCGGATTATCGAAGGGATTGCCGCGGGATGTGAAGCGTCGGGTTGCGCCCTGATCGGCGGAGAGACCGCTGAAATGCCGGGTATGTATCACGATGGTGACTTTGATCTGGCAGGCTTTGCGGTGGGCGCGATGGAGCGGGGCGCGGACTTGCCTGCGGGTGTTTCAGCAGGAGATGTGTTGCTTGGCCTCGCCTCGGATGGCGTGCACTCCAACGGTTATTCACTGGTGCGTCGGATCGTCGATGTTTCGGGCCTGACCTGGGCGGATCATGCGCCTTTTGCGTCCGGCAATCTGGGTGCTGCATTGCTGGCCCCAACACGGCTGTATGTGAAACCCGCGCTTGAGGCGGTACGGGCAGGGGGCGTGCATGCGCTGGCCCACATTACGGGCGGTGGATTGACCGAGAATCTGCCGCGCGTCCTGCCGGATGGCTGCGGTGCGCAGATCGATCTGGGCGCGTGGGCCTTGCCGCCTGTTTTTACATGGCTCGCCCAAACAGGCGGCATGGCAGAGGCCGAAATGCTGAAGACCTTCAATGCCGGGATCGGCATGGTGCTGGTGGTTAACCCAGCGCAGGCTGATCAACTGACCTGCTTGCTGACGGATGCGGGTGAAACCGTCTATCGGATCGGCCAGGTGAAAGACGGCGAAGGCGTTACCTATCAGGGCAGTCTTTTGTGACCAAACGTGTCGCGATTCTGATTTCGGGCGGCGGATCGAACATGGTGTCGCTGGTCGATTCCATGAAAGGCTATCATCCTGCGCGGCCTGTTCTGGTGATTTCGAACAATCCGGATGCCGGTGGGCTTGCCAAAGCACGGGCGCGACATGTGCCCACATTCGTGATCGATCACCGCCAGTTTGGCAAAGACCGCCCCGCGTTCGAGGCCGCATTGCATGACGCTTTGTGCAAGGCGCGCCCGGATATCATTTGCCTTGCCGGGTTCATGCGCATCTTCACGGCTGATTTCATCAGACAATGGGAGGGTCGAATGCTGAATATCCACCCGTCGCTGCTCCCGAAATACAAGGGGCTTCACACCCATGCCCGCGCGCTTGAGGCAGGCGATACCGAACATGGTTGCAGCGTGCATGAGGTGACCGCTGAATTGGATGGCGGACCGATCCTCGGGCAGGCGCGCATACAGATCGAACCCGATGATACGCCCGAGACCCTGGCCGCGCGCCTTTTGCCGCTTGAGCATCGCTTGTACCCTGCCGTCCTGCGCCGTTTCGCCGTCGGGGATCGCAGCAAGGTCACACTTTCCGGCTGATTTTTCTGGGTTCTTTCCTTGGGGCGGCTCTTAGCCTATAAAACCCAACTGGGTGGGGTGGCCCCAATAAGACGGAACCTGAATGAAGACGATCACCACGACCGAAGGCCTGAAGGCGTTTTGTGAAGCAGCAGCCCAGCGGCCTTACGTCACCGTCGATACAGAGTTTCTGCGCGAGCGGACCTACTATTCCAAACTTTGCCTTGTTCAGTTGGCTTACCGTGATGAAAGCGGTGAGGATGCGGTGTTGGTCGATCCGCTGGCCGATGATCTGTCGCTGGAACCGCTTTACGATCTGTTCCGCGATGTCGGTGTGGTAAAGGTCTTTCACGCGGCCCGACAAGACCTTGAGATTTTCTTTGTCGATGCGGGTGTGATCCCGGAGCCCTTGTTCGACACGCAGGTGGCCGCCATGGTCTGCGGGTTCGGCGAGCAGGTCGGGTACGAAACATTGGTGCGCAAGATCGCCAAGGCGGATCTGGACAAGTCGTCCCGTTTTACGGATTGGTCACGTCGCCCGCTGACCGACGCGCAGGCGAAATATGCGTTGGCCGATGTGACTCATTTACGCGACATCTACGAAGATTTGTCGGCGCGTCTGAAACAGACGGGCCGAATAAAATGGGTGGCCGAGGAGATCGGCGTTTTGATGGACCCGGCGACCTATCGGGTCGATCCGGCAGAGGCCTGGCAGCGGGTGAAGACACGTACCCAGTCGGGTCGCTTTCTGGCGATTGTGCGGGAACTGGCGCGGTTCCGCGAGATTTACGCGCAAGAGCGCAACGTGCCGCGTAACCGTGTGTTCAAGGATGACGCGCTGGTCGAACTGGCCTCGACCAAGCCGCAGAGCGAGCAGGATTTAGGCCGGTCCCGTCTTCTGCTGCGCGAGGCGCGGCGTGGGGATATCGCCGAAGGTATCCTGACCGCCATCAAAACCGGGCTGGAGACAAAGCCCGAGGATATGCCGCGCCCAGACAAAAACCGTGCAAAGCTGCAGGTCAACCCGGCGCTTGCCGATATGCTTCGGGTGTTGTTGAAGGCGAAAACCGATGAAGCGGGGGTGGCGCAAAAGCTGATCGCGCCGTCCGCTGATCTGGACGCGCTAGCGGCGGGTGAGAGGGATGTGGCGGCCTTGAAAGGCTGGCGGCGCGAGGTGTTCGGCAAGGATGCCTTGGCCCTCTGCGAAGGCAAGATCGGTCTTGCCGTTGACGGCCAAAAGGTGGTGACCGTCGCGCTTTGATCTGGACGCCGCAGGGTGCCGCGCCTATGTCAAACGGTGCAGATGAAAGGCACCTGGCGATGGCGAACCCCGACTTTGAAGAACTGGTCGAAACCTTTGAATTCCTTGACGATTGGGAGGATCGTTACCGTCATGTGATCGATATGGGCAAGGCGATGCCACCCTTGGAAGACGCTTTGCGTGTCCCCGCGACCAAAGTGGATGGCTGTGCCAGTCAGGTCTGGCTTGTCCCGCAGATCACGGACGGCGTTTTCAGCTTTCGCGGTGACAGCGATGCGATGATCGTTCGTGGACTGATCGCAGTTCTGCTGACGCTTTATGACAAACAGCCGGTTGCGGATGTCCTGGCGACGGATGCGGCGGCAGAATTGGGCCGGTTGGGTCTGAACGATCACCTGTCTGCGCAACGGTCGAACGGGCTGCGGGCGATGGTCGCGCGGATCAGGGAAACCGCGGCGTCATAACCCGGCGAGGGCGGTCTTAAGATCGCCGTATCCGGTGAACCGCCGTTCAAACGCCAGGCCAAGCCGGTCTGCGCAACTCTGCGCCTTTTCAGTCAAAGTGGGATCGTCTGTCTGCGCTTGATAGACGAGCTTGTCGTAGTGCTGGAAATACATGTCCCGCAGGTCCGGATGCCGGCCCAAGCCAAGCGGTTCCCAGACAAAGGCGTCGAACTGGCGCACAAGGAAGTCGGTCAAGTAAAAGGCCGTCATCTCGTCCCGCGCGGCGAAGACATCGTTGCCTTCGAAGAACGCATAGCAATGCGGGCCAGCGACCATTTGCACGCCCAATTCATCACATGCGGCCTGCAACAATCCGCCGGTGCCGCAATCGGCATAAACGACGAACATGTTTTCATAGGCCCCGCGATGTTTTGCCACCGCATCCCGCACGGCAGGCACGATCCGTTCCGGGTGGTTATGCAGGATCGCGGGCAGGCATTGCAGGTCGAGGTGGTCCCAGCCGTTCGCGTTTTTCAGGGCCAGAATTTCGCGGGCCAAGGCACCGCAGGCGATCAACAGCACGTGCCCCTGACCGTGCGGCGCGAGCCCCTTGGTGGTCAGGGTCTGGTCATCCATCGCGGCGGCGCAGGATCACCGAGGCGATCAGCGCGACAAGCCCGAGGATCGCAAAGGCCGGCACTGGTGTGATGCTGGCATGCACCGCGACTTCGGCGACGACCCAAATCGAGAGGGCGGAGAAGGCAATGACGGCGATGATCATGAATGCGAAATAGCGAAATGGCATCGGAAAACTCCTCTGCCAGTCTACATGTGCATGCGGCACGGCCATGTAAAGGGTCAGCCTGCGGCCACGCCCTGATTATGTTTGCGCGCCATGAAGGTCTTGGCCGTCTCCACCGCAACGGCGGCGTCCCGACAATAGGCGTCGGCGCCGATCGCCTTGCCAAATTCTTCGTTCAGCGGCGCACCGCCGACCAACACGACATAATCGTCGCGAATGCCTTTTTCGACCATCGTGTCGATGACGACCTTCATGTACGGCATCGTCGTCGTCAGCAGGGCCGACATGCCGAGGATATCGGGTTGTTCGGTTTCCATCGCCTCGAGATACGCCTCGACCGCGTTGTTGATCCCCAGATCGACAACCTCGAACCCGGCGCCTTCCATCATCATCGAGACGAGGTTCTTGCCGATATCGTGAATGTCGCCCTTGACCGTGCCGATCACCATCTTGCCCACGCGCGGCGCGCCGGTTTCTGCCAAGAGTGGCTTCAGGATCGCCATACCGCCTTTCATGGCATTCGCGGCCAGCAACACCTCGGGGACGAACAGAATGCCATCGCGGAAATCGTGACCGACGATGGTCATGCCGCCGACAAGTGCCTCGGTCAGGATGCGGTAGGGTTCCCATCCGCGTTCGAGGAGGATATTCACCCCTTCCTCGATCTCTTCCTTCATGCCGTCATACAGGTCGTCGAACATCTGCTGGACAAGCTCTTCGTCGTCCAGTTCCGACAGGATGATGTCGTCTTCTTCGTCGGACATTGCGGCGCCTCTTTAATCAATCACATATGCAGTCTTGCGCCCGATTGTCGCGCAGGACCAGCACAATAGCGACATTCGCAGAAACGTGACCGACTCTCCATTGCTGGCGTTCATGAAATGTTCTAATAACGATTATGTCCGAATACCCTGTGAAAGCGTTGCATCGCACGCCCGGTCGTGCAGCGGGATCGAACCCGGACAACCGGTTCGATATGCAGCATCGCGAGGTCGTGGATGACGGATGGGCGCGGGACGAAGATCTGCCGGTGTTGCGCACCGAGGTGACTGAAGAGATGGCGCGCAAGGTCATCACCCGGAATACGTCACCGGATTTGTCGTTCGATCGGTCGATCAATCCCTATCGCGGGTGCGAACATGGCTGCATCTACTGTTTTGCCCGGCCCAGCCATGCCTTTCTGGGTCTGTCGCCGGGTCTTGATTTCGAAACAAAGCTGATCGCCCGGCCCAATGCGGCAGAACGGTTGCGGAAAGAATTGTCCAATCCACGCTATCGACCGGCGACCTTGGCGATCGGCACGAATACCGACCCGTACCAACCGATCGAGCGTGATCGTGGCATCATGCGCGCGATCCTGGAGGTTCTGCGGGATTTCAACCATCCCGTTGCGATTGTGACCAAGGGGACGCTGATCGAACGGGATGCAGATATTCTGGGCGACATGGCCGCGAAGAACCTTGTACGTGTCGGCATTTCGGTGACGACGCTGGATAATCAGGTGTCGCGCGCGATGGAGCCGCGGGTGCCGCTGCCCGCCGCGCGGCTGCGCACGATCCGAAAGCTGACCGATGCGGGTATTCCGATCCGCGCGATGGTGTCACCCGTCATCCCGGCGTTGACGGATCACGAGATGGAGGCGATCCTGACCGCCTGCAGCGATGCGGGCGCAGTGGCTGCCTCATCGATCGTCCTGCGCTTGCCGTTGGAAGTCGCGCCGTTATTCAAGGATTGGCTGCAAGAATACTTCCCGGATCGGGCCGCGCGGGTGATGGGCCGTGTACGCGAATTGCATGGCGGCAAGGATTACGATCCGGAATTCGGGCGCCGCATGGTGGGGCAGGGGGAATGGGCTACGATAATGCAACAGCGGTTCAAACTGATCACGCGGAAACTGGGGTTGGACCGGTCGTTGTCGCCCTTACGCACCGATCTGTTTGCGCGACCGGCGCAAGCTGGTGACCAACTCTCTTTGTTCTGACCGCATTGAAAACTTAAATGTCGGAGCCTCCGGCGGAGGTATTTATAAACAAAAGAAGGATCCACCCCTGCACCGACCAATGACCGGGCAGGGGCTTCTTCCGTTACGGCCATCGGCTCCTCAGCCTGTGCCGCATCATCACCATCACGCACTTTGGTTAAGTGAGGGTAAATCCGTCTTCTTTTGTTCGAAAATACCTCGGGGGAGGCCGCAGGCCGGGGGCAGCGCCCCCTCCGACCGTCCGATCAGGCGCGGCGGCGGCGTCCGCGCCGTGGACTGGCCTGCGGGCCTGCGCCATCGGTGCCATCGGATTCAGAGGAGAACCCACCCAAAGCTGCAGCGATCACATCCAGCGTCGGCGCATCGCCCTTGGGCCGTGTCTCCAGCGCCTCCCGCATCTTCCGCAAATGATCGGGCGTCGTGCCACAGCAGCCGCCGATGATCGTCGCGCCGCAATCGCGGGCGAGTACTGCGTAATCCGCCATCAGATCAGGCGTGCCGTCATAATGGATATGACCATCGTGATACTTTGGAATCCCCGCGTTGCCTTTGGCGATCAGCGGGGTGTCCGGCCCCAAGGCGTTGAAGCCGAGCACCGTCCGCAGAAGATCGGACGCACCCACGCCGCAATTCGCGCCGAAAGCCAATGGTTGATGGTCGAGTTTGCCTACCATCTTGACCATATCCGCAGAGGTGTGGCCCATCATCGTGCGCCCTGCGGTGTCGAAACTCATCGTGCCGCACCATGGCATGTCGGCACGCGAAAAGGCCTCGGCGGCCGCTTTGAATTCATCCGACGCGCTGATCGTTTCGACCCACAACACGTCCGCGCCGCCGTCTTTCAGGCCCTCGGCCTGTTCGTGGAACATCTCGACGGCCGCGTCGAAGGTCAGGCTGCCCATCGGCGCCATGATCTCACCCGTCGGCCCGACGGAGCCTGCGACGATCACGGGATGATCCGCCTGATCGGCCACGTTGCGTGCAATCTCGGCTGCGGCCTTGTTCAGCTCGTGCACGCGCCGTTCGGCAGAATGCAGTTTCAGACGTGAGGCATTGGCGCCGAAGCTGTTGGTCAGGAACAGATCACTGCCGGCTTCCACCGCCCCACGATAGAGGGCGTCAATCTTGTCGGTTTCCTCGACATTCCACATTTCCGGGGCGTCGCCAGACATCAGCCCCATATTGAACAGGTTGGTGCCTGTGGCGCCGTCGGCCAGTAGCCAGTCGCGGGTTTCGAGTAACGCGGAAAGGGGATTTGTCATGGGCGCCGATGCTCCTCGCGATGTGCTGATCGCTTGTCACGCGCCGCAATGCCGCGCAATCACAAACGATCGGCGCCCACTTGATAAATTTGCATGATCATCATGATGCGGGGTTCATTAGGCTCCGGATGTCAGAGCTCGCTCAGCAACTGTGCTTTCGCCTCGGCCATGAATTCGATCATTTTCGTCCTGATCGTCACTTCGTCCGCGCGTTCGCCCAAGTCACCGGCCAGCTTGCGATAGACGTCTTCGTCGCCGGGTTCCTCGAAATCGGACTTGATCACCTCTTTGGCGTAGGCTTCGGCATCCGCCCCGCTTTTGCCAAGCAGATCGGCCGCCCATAGCCCGACCAGCTTGTTGCGCCGCGCTTCGGCCTTGAACTGCATTTCGGCGTCGTGGGCGAATTTGGCCTCAAAAGCGTGTTCGCGGTCTTCAAAGGTGCTCATTTCCGGGGCCTCTTGCGTTGGATACTGGCATGGCCCTGATATGCCCTCGCATCTGCTTGCCCGCAAGGGGTGCTTGGCTTATGAGGCGCGGTAAGTTGCCCGTTTTGGGCATGTTATGGTCAAGAGGTCCATATGGCACGCCGCAAGAAGATCTATGAGGGCAAAGCGAAGATTTTGTATGAAGGCCCCGAACCGGGCACGCTGGTCCAGTATTTCAAGGATGACGCCACCGCCTTCAACGCCGAAAAGAAGGATGTGATCGAAGGCAAGGGCGTGCTGAACAACCGCCTGTCCGAGTTTTTCATGACCGGTCTGACCCAGATCGGCATCCCGACCCATTTCATCAAGCGCCTGAACATGCGCGAGCAGTTGATCCGGCAGGTCGAGATCATTCCGCTGGAGGTCATCGTGCGCAACTTTGCCGCCGGGTCGATGGCCAAGCGGATGGGCATGGAAGAGGGCACACCGCTGCCGCGCCCGATTGTCGAATTTTCCTACAAGGACGACGGCCTTGGCGATCCGCTGGTGCCCGAGGAATACGTCATCGCCTTCGGCTGGGCCACGCAGCAGGACATGGACGACATCGTCAGCCTTGCCCTGCGTGTGAATGACTGGATGTCGGGCGTGATGTTCGGGGTCGGTATCCGGCTGGTCGACTTCAAGATCGAGGTCGGTCGTGTCTGGGACAACGAATTCCCCCGTCTTCTGCTGGCGGACGAGATCAGCCCCGACAGCTGCCGTTTGTGGGATATCGAAAGCGGGCAGAAGCTGGACAAGGATGTCTTCCGCCGCGATCTGGGCAATCTGACCGACGCCTATACCGAGGTGGCCAGACGTCTGGGCGTGATGCCGTCGAACGTGACCCACCGGCCCGCCAAGCCCACATTGATCAACTAGAAAGGCCCGATGATGAAAGCCCGCGTGCATGTGATGTTGAAAAATGGCGTTCTTGACCCGCAGGGCGAAGCGGTGCGCCACGCGCTTGGGTCGTTGGGCTTTGACGGGGTTGAAGGTGTGCGACAGGGCAAGGTGATCGAGCTTGATCTGGTGGATGAGACCAGCGCGGCGACGATCAACGAGATGTGTGAAAAGCTGCTCGCCAATACGGTTATCGAAAGCTACCGGGTCGAGGTGCTTTGATGCGCGCTGCCGTCATTGTTTTTCCCGGATCGAACTGTGATCGCGACATGGCCGTGGCGTTAAAGACCGCAGGGGCGGATGTGCACATGGTCTGGCACAAGGATGCGGACCTGCCCGATCGTGTCGATCTGGTCGCCGTGCCCGGCGGTTTTTCATTCGGTGATTACCTGCGCTGTGGCGCGATTGCCGCAAATTCGCCGATCTGCAAGGCCGTCATCGCCCATGCGGAACGCGGGGGCTATGTTTTGGGTGTGTGCAACGGGTTCCAGGTCTTGACCGAAACCGGTCTGCTTCCCGGCGTATTGATGCGCAACGCAAACCTGAAATTCGTGTGCAAAACCGTTGATCTTAAAGTGGAAACATCGGAAAGCGCCTTTACCCAAGGCTATGATGCCGGCGACATCGTTTCTTATCCTGTCGCCCATCATGACGGAAACTATACGGCCGGCCCCGAGACGTTGAAGGCGCTTGAAGGTCAGGCACGTATCCCGTTTCGGTATGTCCGGAATCTCAACGGCTCTGTCGCTGATATCGCCGGTGTTTTGTCGGAAAACCGGCGCGTTCTGGGCCTGATGCCCCATCCAGAACGCGCGGTAGACGTTGGCCACGGCGGGACCGACGGTCAGGCGCTTTTCCGCGGCTTGTTGGGTGAATTCCTCCCCGCGTGATTTGCGTTCTTGCTGCTATGGGGGTGCGGCTTTAGACTGCTGCCATGTCGGAACCGGTTAAACTGAAGACGCGACGCGCGCAGGGCAGATGGTATCTGCGTCTGTCGATCCTCGTGATCTGTCTGTTCGCCGTGATCGTGATTTATGTCAGCAACCAGTTTCTGACGCAGCGCTTTACCGAAACCATTCGCAATCGCGCCGATGTACGGCTGGCCAGCCATGTGGGTGATCTGGTCAGCGAACTTCGCAACAGCGCGCTGGGTCTGCAGTTTCTGGCCCGGGATCCGGAACTGATCACGGCGTTGGTGGATACGAATTATTCGTTGTCGACCGCGCGTTTGTTGTCCTTTGTGGATGATTTCGGCGCATCGTCCCTGATGTTGCTGGATCGCGATGGACGTGCCGTGGCCGCGACGGATCGGAACCGGATTGGCGAATTTCATCGATCCGAACCTTATTTCATCAATGCACAACGCGCGACCCAGACGATTTATACGACACACAAAGACGAGGACGGGGCGTTTTCATTCGTCTATTCCCGCCGGATCGAGTTGGATGGAGAGTTTTTGGGTGTCATCACCGTGGGTCTGGATGTCCCCACGCTCGAACGTGGCTGGGCCGGGTTTTCGGATGCCGTGATCGTCACCGATAGCGACGGCACGATCATCATGGCGACCGAGCCCAAATGGCGTGGCCTGGCCGAGGACGATGCCCTGACGCGGCAATCGGCCCCATCGGCCATCGAACGCGCGATCCGCCTGACCCAGGGCTGGGCCGCATTGCCCGCTGACGCCTACCTGAGCGGCGAGGCCGTTCTGCGCCGTGAGGCGCGCGTGCCGCATCAAGGTTGGAAGATGGTCAGCTTTACCGCCTATTCGTCGGTACGCGAGCGGGTGAATGGTATCTTGGCACTGGAAGTGATGGGATTCGCCCTGATCCTGGCGGTCGCGTTTTATTTGATGTCGCGAAAGACGGCGTCGCGGCTGGTGTTTTTCCAGCGGGAGTCAGCAGAGCTTCGCGCATTGAACCGCAGGCTGCAGCGGGAAATCGCCGAGCGTGAGAAGGTCGAAAAGACACTGCAGGTGGCTGAACAGACCATCGCGCAATCGTCCAAACTGGCCGCCCTGGGCGAGATGTCGGCGGCGGTGAGCCACGAATTGAACCAGCCGCTGGCGGCGATGAAAACGTACCTGGCGGGGGCGCGGTTGCTGCTGCAGCGGAAACGTCCCGATGAGGCGCTGTCGTCATTTCAGCGGATCGATGATTTGCTGGAACGTATGGGTGCGATTACACGGCAGTTGAAATCCTATGCCCGCAAGGGATCGGATGCGTTCGAACCCGTTGATACTAGGGCCGCCGTGTCATCGGCGTTGGCGATGATGGAGCCGCAGTTGAAGACCCGCGCGGTGAACATCATCCGTACATTGCCGAATGAGCCGGTGATGATTTTGGGGGACCGACTGCGTCTCGAACAAGTGATCATCAACCTCTTGCGCAATGCGTTCGATGCCACGAAAAGTGCCAGCAATCCAACGATTGAGATTTTGCTGGCCGCCGGTGAAAAGGTCAGCCTGCAGATCAGGGATAACGGGCCGGGGATCGAGAACCTGAATGAGCTGTTCGAACCATTTTATACCACCAAAGAGCCCGGGGATGGCGTCGGGCTGGGCCTTGCCATCTCATCCGGGATCGTCAACGATTTGAACGGACGCCTGACCGCGCGCAATGCGGTCGATGGTGGGGCGATATTCGAAGTGCAACTGCCTGCCTTGAAACAGGATGTGGCGGCGGCGGAGTAAGGAAAAGATCATGTCGAAAGCTATGAAAATCGCGATTGTGGATGACGAAAAGGACATGCGCCAGTCGATCAGCCAGTGGTTGGCGCTGTCGGGGTTCGACACAGAGACCTTTGCGTCGGCAGAAGATGCGTTGAAAGGGTTAGGGAATGATTACCCCGGCGTTGTGGTCAGCGATATCAAGATGCCGGGCATGGACGGAATGCAGTTTCTCAAAAAGCTGAAGGGCGTTGATAGCTCGCTCCCTGTGATCATGATCACAGGCCATGGCGATGTGCCAATGGCCGTTGAGGCGATGCGCGTGGGCGCGTTCGATTTCCTTGAGAAGCCGTTTAACCCGGACCGCATGACCGAGCTTGCCAAGAAAGCGACGCAGGCGCGTCGTTTGACGTTGGACAACCGTGCGCTGCGGAAAGAATTGTCCGATGGCTCGGCCCTGATCAAAAAGCTGATCGGTCAGTCGCCGCCGATGGAGCGGTTGAAAGAGGATATTCTGGACCTTGGGCAGGCCGATGGTCATGTGCTGGTCGAAGGGGAGACCGGGACGGGTAAGACCCTTGTGGCACATGCCCTGCATGCCGTCGGTGCGCGAGCGAACAAGAAGTTCGTTTTGCTGAGTTGTTCGGCCTATGACGAAGAAACCCTTGGTCGCCGCATCTTTGGCCCCGCCAATGATGATGAGCCGATCCCTGCGATGGAAGAGGCGCGGGGCGGGACGCTGGTTCTTGAGGATATTGAGGCACTTAGCCATGCGCTGCAGGCCCGTTTGCTGACCGCGATCAACGATCAGGGCACGCCTGCCGAGACGCGGATTGTGGCGATCTGTAACCTGCAGGAACAGGACAAGACCTGTGAAAGCGTGCTGCGTCCGGACCTGTTTTACAGGCTGGCCGCGCTGCGGATCACGGTGCCGCCGTTGCGGCAGCGGGGGGAGGATATTCTTGCCCTGTTCACCCGTCTGAGTGAGCAATTCGCCGATGAATATGGTTGCGAGGCGCCGGAGGTCAGCGCGCAGGAAGCGGCGCAGTTGTTGCAGGCACCGTGGCCCGGTAACGTGCGGCAGTTGATCAATGTGGCCGAACGTGCGGTGCTGCAAAATCGCCGCGGGACGGGGTCGATCGCGTCGCTTTTGATGGCCGATACGGAAGACAGCAAGCCTGCCATGACGACCGAAGGCAAGCCGCTGAAAGAGTTTGTCGAGGCGTTTGAGCGGATGCTGATCGACAATACGATGCGGCGCCATAAGGGATCGATCGTTTCGGTGATGGAAGAATTGTGCCTGCCGCGCCGGACGTTGAACGAAAAGATGGCCAAGTACGGGCTGCAAAGATCGGACTATTTGTAAACGTGCGTTAATGCAACTTGAGGGCGATTAACGGCGATCCGCGTTTGAAACGGTTAGAACCCTGCAAATCAGGGTTAACAGCTGTGAAAACAGGTATTTTGGCTGTCGGAATTCCGTCGGAAAAGCGTCGGACTTCCGTCGGACATTTTGTCGGACTTTTTGCGGGTTAACGGACCGTACTGACACAATGTTTTACAAGACCTTAACGACACAGGCCCGGTTTTCGCATGATGGAGATCGCCGAAATTGTCATTGTAAATCACTACACACCTCCCTTATGTATGGAGAAAGGTCGCGTGTCGCGGCCCGAGAGAATTCTCTGCCCGTCACGATCACCGATCAGACGGCAGCTGATTTGGCCGAAAGGTCAGGAGAACGCCCTTGGCTGCGGGATACTCAACCGCGGACCGGGCCTTGAACGGGCCGCAGCTTATAGCGGTCGGAGAAGAAACGCGATGCAACGCGCGCAAGAGAGAGCAAACGCATTGGCCGCCCCGAGGGGTGTCATCTTTGCCCGCGCGCAGATCGCCTTAAATAGACATGCCACGCGAACAAGTGCCCCCCCGGGGGCAAAACCGTCGTGTCATGCAAATGGACAACATGCCAAAGAAAATGCTTATCGATGCGACGCACGCGGAGGAAACTCGCGTCGTCGTTGTAGACGGGAACAAAGTCGAGGAATTTGATTTCGAAAGCCAGTTCAAGCGACAGCTTGCTGGGAACATTTATCTGGCCAAGGTGACACGGGTTGAACCGTCGCTGCAGGCCGCTTTCGTGGATTATGGCGGGAATCGCCATGGTTTCCTCGCCTTTTCGGAAATTCACCCGGATTACTATCAGATACCGGTCGCCGACCGCGAGGCGCTGATCGCCGAGGAAAGGGCCTATGCCGAGGCGCAGAAGGCCGAAGCCGATGCGGAAGACGCAAAGGACGAAAAACCCAAACCAAAGCGCCGCCGCAAGCCCAGGGCGAAGGCCGCAGAGGCCGAAGGTGATGACGCGGTCGCCACGGCCGAGGTGGAGACACCGGAAGAGGAAACATCCGGCGATATCGCAGGGATGGAGACGATCGACCTCGATGCCGACGAAGAGGGCAGTTCGCCCATGGAATTGGTCGGTGAGACGCCGGTCGACACGCCTGCCGCCGGTGAAGAGGATGACGAGGACGACCAGCCTTACGTCGCCATGGATGATGCATCCAAGAAGGATGAAACCATCGAAAGCGTCGCCGAGGAGGATGACACGGACGATGTGCGCCCCGTTCGTAAGCCGCGCCCGAAACGGTATAAGATTCAAGAGGTTATCAAGGTTCGTCAGATCCTGCTGATCCAGGTGGTCAAGGAGGAGCGCGGCAATAAGGGCGCTGCCTTGACGACCTATCTGTCGCTGGCGGGCCGGTACTGCGTGTTGATGCCCAATACCGCCCGTGGTGGCGGGATCAGCCGCAAGATCACCAATGCCGCTGACCGCAAGAAGCTGAAAGAGATCGCGGGTGCGATGACTGTTCCGGATGGGGCCGGTTTGATCATCCGTACCGCTGGTGCGCAGCGCACCAAGGCCGAGATCAAGCGGGATTATGAATACCTGCAGCGCATGTGGGAGCAGATCCGCGAACTGACCCTGAAATCCATCGCGCCTGCGAAGATTTACGAGGAAGGCGATCTGATCAAGCGTACGATCCGTGACCTTTATTCCAAAGAGATCGATGAGGTGATAGTGGCTGGTGAAGCTGGCTACCGGACGGCCAAGGACTTTATGAAGATGATCATGCCGTCCCACGCCAAGAACGTGAAGTATTACGCCGAGCAGCTGCCGCTTTTCGCCCGTTATCAGGTCGAGGGCTATCTGGGGGGCATGTTCAATCCGACGGTGCAGTTGCCGTCGGGCGGCTACATCGTGATCGGGATCACCGAGGCATTGGTGGCGATCGACGTCAACTCTGGCCGTGCGACCAAGGAAGGGTCGATCGAGCAGACGGCGCTGAAGACCAACCTTGAGGCTGCTGATGAGGTAGCCCGTCAGTTGCGGTTGCGTGATTTGGCTGGCCTGATCGTCATCGACTTTATCGATATGGACGAGCGGCGGAACAATCAGGCGGTCGAGAAGCGGTTCAAGGAGAAGCTGAAGACGGATCGGGCCCGGATTCAGGTCGGGCGGATTTCCGGCTTTGGCCTGATGGAGATGTCGCGTCAGCGGTTGCGCCCCGGTATGCTCGAGGCGACAACGCAGATGTGTGCGCATTGCCACGGCACCGGACTGTTGCGGTCGGATGACAATGTGGCCCTGGGCATAATTCGCGCGTTGGAAGAAGAAGGCGTGCGGGGGCGCAGCAAGGAAGTGTTGATCAAGGCGCCGATCGCGATCGCCAATTTTCTGATGAACGGCAAGCGCGAGCATATTGCGGATATCGAGGCCCGCTATGGCATGTCGGTGCGGATCGAGTGTGATCCGACGCTGGTGTCGCCTGACTATGCGCTGGAGAAATTCAAGACGGCGACGCGGATCGTCCCGGATGCGATGCCGGTGGTGACCAGCAACATCGTCATGGATGATGACGATGAGCCGGAAGAGGTTGCCGCCGAAGAGGTCGATGAGACCGAAGACAAGCCCAAGCGCAAGCGCCGTCGTCGGAGGCGCCGTCGGGGTGGCGGGAACAATGGTGACGGCCAGCAGAATGATGCGGCACAGAACGACGGCGATCAGAAGGCCGACGAGGTGCCGACC
The DNA here is from genome assembly GCF_037572755.1 of Yoonia sp. 2307UL14-13. NCBI lineage: Bacteria > Pseudomonadati > Pseudomonadota > Alphaproteobacteria > Rhodobacterales > Paracoccaceae > Yoonia > Yoonia sp. 2307UL14-13. The sequence continues at coordinate 657,600 of NZ_JBBIFZ010000001.1, forward strand.
GAAGCGGCAGCGGCCCAAGAGGCGCAGTCCGACGAGGCGGTGACCGATGAAGCGCAGCCATCGGAAGCGGTGACGGAAGACGCGCCGGCGGCGGAAGAAAAGCCGAAGCGCAGCCGAAGCCGGAAGAAGAAAGCCGATGCGCCTGCTGAGGATGCAGCGGCCGCGAAGGAGGCTCCGGCTGAGGAAAAGCCCGCGCCGAAGAAGCGGACACGCAAGAAGAAGGAAGAGGTCGCAGCCGAGAGTGTGGCCGATGCGGATCCCAAAACGGAGACCGAACCGGCGACGGAAGAAAAGCCGAAGCCCAAGCGTCGGAGCCGGGCCAAGCCGAAAGCGGATACCGAAGAAGCGCCGACACCGGCACCGGAACCTGTGGCCGAGGCGCCAAAGGAAGACACCCCGGCGCCGGCTGAACCAGCGAAAGAGCCCGTGGCGGCGGAAACCGCGCCAGTGGCTGACGACACCCCACCCAAGCCGAAGCGCAAGGGTTGGTGGTCGCTCGGGCGGGGATGATGCGATTTGTTCGGCGCCGCCAATGGCGCCGAACCTGCCCTACCAGACGTTGTTGATGAATTCGATGTCCCAGTACCGTTCGGGCAGGATGGTGACGGCATCCGTTGCGTGGGGTGCGGTCAGGATGGGGAGAATGCGCCCGTCGAGCCGTCCGTAGAGGATGTGTTTTCGGAACACGATCATCGTCGTGTAGAAGCACTGGATCCCGTTGGTCAGCTCTGTCGGGACCGGTAATTTCAGGTCTGACGTCGTTTCATCGGCAAGCCGATCGGCGAAATGCTGGACCTCGGGGGTGGTGACACGGCCCTTGATTTCGAAAAGTCCTTCGGCTGCGTCCGTCAGGATTTCCGGATCTTCGAGGATACGCTTGTCGGTGCCGTAGATGAATGCAGCCGGATGGTCGTGCGGACCGTCCGAGAACAGCAATTCGTTCGCCTGGATGACTGCGCACCATGCGATCTGGCCGTTTTCGAGCAGGTATTCGTGCTGGTCCAGCTGCTGTTGCAGCACCGGGTCTTTTTGAAACCGCATCCATGACGGTTTTTTTACACGCCGGTAGCGGCGTTCGCGATGGCCGATGGATAGATTGCCGTCGGCCAGTGCGTTCTGCATGGCCTGGCGGGAGTGGGAAAACTTGAAGGATGGGTCCATCGGTGTGTTCTGTTCTTTGTCTGTTCAGCTGCGGGCAAGGTTGTCTTGGAGTTGTCTCATCAGTGCCTTTTGCGCAGCATGGTCGCGTGGTTTACCCAATTTCGCCAAGGCTTTCATTGTCTTGAGGAGATTTGTGCGCTGTCGTTTTGTCAGCCGTCTTTTCAGGATTTCGAGCGCGTTGATCATGTCACGTTTCGGTAGCCGACCGGACAGCACGCCCAGCAACTCGAACAGGTCGAAGTCTTCCTGCCAGGAAGAAAGTGAATTGGCGGCCTCGGTGATCCGGATGCCCGGTTGATCGGCGAGATCGATCAGAGGTTGCAATGCGGAGGCCATGGCGCTGGTCACGTCAGCACGGGGTGCCGCTGGCGGCGTATCGGGCCGGTTCGGGAGCGGGTCCAAAGCGTTGGCGATGTCGGCGGGATCGGCGATCAGATGATGCGCCGTGTTTTCAGCCGAAACAGTCAGCAATTCCTCGAGGTCGAGCTGTTTCAGCTTGATCCCGATGTTCTTCAATCGTTGAAGCGTCGGGGGGTGGGTGTCGAACGGGTGTTCGACCTTGTTCTTGCCGATGACCTTGGTCGCGGCGGTGGCAGCGGCGCTGCGGGTGAACATGTTGACGGCTTCTGCGTAGACGACGGAGATGTCGATCTTGTCCAGCCAGCCCTTGTCGACCCTTTTGACGTATTCCGCGGCGACCATGCCCCAGACCCGGTCGAAGATGCTGAGTTTGACCAGGACCGCCGCGAGCGCATCTGCTGACATCAGGTCGGCTGCGGTTTTGTCCGCGATCAGCTCTGCCCTTCTGTTCATGGCAGCCATATTGCGCGAAAAGGTGTTCAACAGATGGCGCTGTGCCTGTTCGTGCGACAGGAGCGCAATCGAAGCGATGGTTTCGGATTTGTTTTCGTCCTTTACGTCATCCGACATGTCCTGCACCGTGATGATCGCCGAAAAAAGCCGTTCGTAGGCCCGGTTGAATTCCTTTTTCGCCTCCAGATCGCCGCCCGAGTAATGCGCCATTTCATGGGCGATGACGGCCTGAAGTTCAGCCTTGGTGAGGATGCGCAGGAGCGGTAGCGAGAGATAGAGCGTGGGGCCGTTGAAGGACTTGTCTTCCACCTGCGAATAAAGCGGCTGCTCCGCGATCCACGCGCCGATGTCCCATCCGGTGATGACCTGACGTGGTGTCCGGACCCCCATCTTGACCGAGATGTCCTTGACCGTTTGCCAAAGCTCTGGCGCGTTTTCCCAGGTTAGTGAGACCGTATCGGTTTTCATCCATTCCTGCGGGCCTCTTTCGGGGAAAGCGGCCAGGAGTGCGTTGAGAACCATCAACACCCCCAGCAATCCCAAGCCGATGAGACCGACATTTTCGATTGTCTCGCCATAGGGGAGCGCCGTCAGTGGCCAAGAGAGGACCGTCAGAAGAACCAGCACCAGGCTGGTGTAATTCATGGCGACCAGAAATGGTGAGAACAAGAGCGAGAGCCGGATACAGGCGGGGAAGATGACGCTGAGCAGTGTCGCGCGTATGCCCGCGATCCGAGATGCGATCCAGATGATCAGCATGAACATGGCCGCCAGCGCGATGGTCGTCACCGCCGAGAGTTTCAGCGCAGCACTGGGGAGATTGTTGCGGCATTCGCGTGCGGCGATCTGCTGAGTGATCTCGTTTTGGCAGGCATATTCGCCGATCCAATGCGGGAATTGCGGCACATATGGTCCGACGAAATGCGCGATGGCCAAGAGAATCGTCGGCAACGTGATCATGGTGAGCGCCGATAGCGCCGGAGCGGTGCTGATGTAGTCGGCTATTTTCACGCTGGTAAGCTCATGTACGCGGCCATTCGGGGCAAATTCATGACCACGAGACGGGCCTTGCCACTAGCGTATACTTTGTGGGGGTTTCAGGAAAGAGGCGATCTTATAGGTGGGTGTTTTGAACGCTTTGCCCTTACCGTTTTCGGATCAGGTAGACCTGCACATCCGCCTGATCACTGGTAGAGAGGAGCGTATGTCCTGCTTCGTCACAGAAATGGGGGACGTCGACGATGGCGGCGGGGTCGTCAGCCTCGATCCGCAGGACTTGCCCGGATTGCAGCGCTTGCAGCCGTTTGCGCGCCTTGAGGACGGGCAGGGGGCAGAGCAGGCCGCGGGCGTCGAGTATGGCGTCGTAATCCATAGCGCAGAGCTATGTGTGATGTTTCAGCTTGTCCACCAAGATGTGAGGATTTGCCCCCGTGACGGATGCACCCGGATCGCTTAGGCAGGATCGGACGAAGGAGAGACGATGCTCGACACGACCATGTTTCTGGATGCGACCCTGCTGCCCGCGATGATGATCGCGATGCTGGCTGGTCTGTTGTCGTTTCTGAGCCCCTGTGTCTTGCCGATCGTCCCGCCGTATCTGGCCTATATGGGTGGTGTGTCCGTCACCGAGATGGATGAGACCCGCGATGCCCGCCGCAAGGTGTTAGTCGCCGCGGCATTTTTCGTGTTGGGCTTGTCCACGATCTTTTTGCTGCTTGGCATGGCCGCGTCAGCCATGGGCCGGATGTTGTTGCAGGCGCAGGATTGGTTCGTGCTGATCGCCGGGATCGTCGTGATGATCTTTGGTGCGCATTTCGTCGGCGTGTTCCGCATCGGGTTTCTGGATCGCGAGGCGCGGGTTGAAACCGGGGATCGCGGTGGGTCGGCCTTTGGTGCCTATGTGCTGGGGCTGGCCTTTGCCTTTGGCTGGACGCCGTGTCTGGGCCCGATCCTGGGTGCGATACTGGGGCTGGCGGCGAGCGAAGGCGATGTGGTGCGGGGGACGGTTTTGCTGGCGGTCTATGCGCTGGGATTGGGTATTCCGTTCCTGCTGGTCGCTGCGTTTTTCCCGCGCATGAAGCGGGTGATGCACTGGATGAAGCGGCATATGGGGCGGATCGAGCGGACCTCGGGTCTGCTGCTTTGGACAGTCGGTTTGATGATGGTCACCGGTCAGTTCACCGCGTTCAGCTTTTGGCTGCTTGAGCGGTTTCCTGCTTTGGCGACGGTTGGGTAACCATTTATCTTTAGGCATCGATCCGGATACTGTTCCTGCGGGGCGGAAAAGGAACGATGATGCGCGACGATCAGCGGCCGGTGCGACAGCGCCGCGTGTTTCACATTCCCGGCTATGATCCGATCCATCCGCGCCGGTATCGCGAATTGTATCGGACCGAAGGCGCGAAACAGGCCGAGATTGGCGGGTACGAGATCGCCGTGAAGGCCGCGCAATCCGAGGATACGTTTCGCTGGGCAGTGAAGACGCGTATTGATGGGGTCGAGACCGTGGCCCGCATCGATGTACTGGTCTGGTCGGATATCGTGCGCAAGAGTATGGCGCAAACCATCCCCGCGACCTATTGGCAGTTGTTGCGGACGGCGTGGATTTACATTGCCACGGGCACGCTGCGCCGGTTGATGTGGATGCGCAAAGGGCCGGTGATCGCGGCGCTGTATCCGGTGTTCATGCTGCTGGGTCAGCTTTTGATCGCCATTGTGCTGGGCCTGTATCTGGGTGGTTGGGCCGAGGCGGGTGTGTTGTGGTTTCAGCGCCTTTTCGGGCTGACCGACGGGTTTTTCTTTGCCCTGTTTGGTTGGATCGGGTTTGCGTTGAAATGTGCCATCCTGCTGGGCATGGTTTTGACACTGTTGCATTGGTTCAAAAGCAAGGACAGCCGTCTTTATGCCTATTACCTGATGCATGATTATGCGTTTTCGGCCGGAAAATGGGGTGCGACCCCGCCGGAGTTGCAGGCGCGGATGGATTTGTTCGCCGAAACCATCGCGGCTGCATTGTCGAGCGATGTGGACGAGGTGCTGGTTGTCGGTCATTCGTCGGGGGCGCATCTGGCGATTGCTGTGGTCGCGGATTTGATCCGCGAGGGGCGGGTGCCGACGGATGGGCCACGACTGGCGCTTTTGACATTGGGGCAGGTGGTGCCGATGGTGTCGTTCCTGCCGGATGCGCGGGAATTGCGCCGTGATCTGGCGTTTTTGGCGGGTCAGGATCGGGTGGCGTGGGTCGATGTGTCGGCGCCCGGCGACGGATGCTCGTTTGCCCTGTGCGATCCGGTGGCGGTAACCGGGGTTACCCCGCCGGGGAAGAAGTGGCCGCTGATCCTGTCGGCGTCGTTTACGCAGACGCTGAAACCCGAGACTTGGCGCAAACTGCGCTGGCGCTTCTTTCGGTTGCATTTTCAGTATTTGTGCGCGTTCGATCAGCCGAAGGACTATGATTATTTTCAGATCACTGCCGGGCCAGTGTCGCTGGCTGAACGGTATCGCGGCCGTGCGCCGTCGAAATCGCGGATTGATGTGCCGGCGTCGAAATACACGTCGCTTGCTCCGTGACTCGCCCCCCGAAACCGGAGGCACGGCCCGAGCGTGTGTCGCTGTGGCGGTATATGCGGCTGTTTCGGCGCGATATCCTGTCCGCCCAACCGGCAAAGCTGTACCGCGCGTGGATGGCGGAGTTTCGGACGCCGTTCTTTCGCAGCTATCTGGTGAATGATCCCGCGCTGATCGATTATGTGCTGCGCGAACGGCCCGATGATTTTCCGAAGTCGGATCGGGTCGGGGCCGGGCTGCGCCCGCTTTTGGGTGAGAGCGTGTTTCTGACGAATGGTGAGGTCTGGAAACGGCAGCGGCGGATCATTGATCCGGCATTTGAAGGGGGGCGTTTGCGCGATGCGTTTCCGGGCATTCTGGCGGCCGGGCAGGCGGGGGCGGCACGGTTGGCGGATATCGCGGATGGGTCGCCGCAAGAGATCGAGGCGGTGACGAGCCATATCGCGGCGGATGTCATTTTTCGCACGCTCTTTTCGATCCCGATCGAGGATGAAACGGCGTCGCGCGTGTTTGCCGCGTTTCGGGCGCATCAACGGACGCAGCCCATTTTGAACCTCGCCGCCTTTGTGCCGGGGCCGCGCTGGATGCCGCGGTTTTTTCGCCGCAAGACACTGGCGACCGCGCGTGAGATCAGGGCGTTGATTAAACGGCTGACCGCCGAGAGGTTGGATTTGATCGCGCGGGGCGACGCGCCGGACGATCTGGCGACGAAGATCATGACCATGGTCGACCCCGAGACCGGTGACCGGTTCGATGTGGATGAGATGGTGGACCAGGTCGCGATCTTTTTTCTTGCGGGGCATGAAACAAGTGCCTCGGCGCTGGCGTGGGCGTTATATCTGTTGGCGCTTTATCCGGATTGGCAGGACAGAGTGGTCGAAGAGGCCGCGGCGTTCGATGGTGATTTTGCCGGGTTATCCGGCTTGCCTGTCACGCGGGATGTGTTCCGTGAGACGCTGCGCCTTTATCCGCCGGTGCCGATGATGGTGCGCGAGGCCCGTCAGCCCGAGGTATTTCGGAGACGTGATGTGCGCGCCAGGTCACAGATCGTGCTGTCGCCGTGGCATCTGCATCGGCATGAGCGGTTTTGGGATGACCCTGACGGGTTCGATCCAGGGCGTTGGCAGCGTGACGATGGCAAGGCATCGGCGCGTAAAGCCTATCTTCCGTTCTCGGCCGGGCCCCGGGTTTGCATTGGTGCGGGCTTTGCGATGATTGAAGGGGTCGTGCTATTGGCGATGCTTTTGAGGCGCCATCGCTTTGAGGTTGTGAAAGGGCACGTCCCGCTGCCGATCGCCCATCTGACCGTCCGTGCACGGGACGGGATCAAACTGCGAATCACACATAGAGACTGAAATGTTTCTAAAGCGCGCATAAAGCAGCGCATTCGCCGATTATTCAGCCACTTGACGAAACGTAATGGGTCGAATTGAGTCATAATTCGGCGGAGTTACGCTGGTCTTCGCTGCGTAAAGCATTGTTTTATAGACACTTCGCCGGTTGCGACGCTTAATGACGTTAGTTCGTAACAACGTGCCGCGCCTTTCTTTCGCCATCTTTTTTGGCATATTTAGACGCTTGAAGCACTCAATAGTTAATCGGGGGATAACATGACGATTGCACTACCGGGTTCTTCCAAATCGGGCCTATCGGGACTTTTGGGCCGGAAGCGGAATGACAGCAAGCTTGGCACCACCAAGCCAGCTGCGACACGTAAGCTGAAGCCGCAGGATGTGGCCAAGCTGTTCGTTCAGGAAGCGGCACCGACGGTGTCCGTGCGCCCAGCGAAACTGAATGACAAGGAAAAGCGGGACCAGGATCGGCTGAGCAGCCTGCGCGGTGCGCTTTATTCGAAAGACTAAGTTTGGTCGCGCTTGATCGCGCGCTCATACACATAGACACGCAAGGCCGAGGCGAGACCGATGTCCCCTCGGCCTTCGTCTATTTCGGCGGCGAGTCTGTTGATGGTTTTCCCGTCTTCCTCTGCGATCTGGCGGAAGGCGTTCCAGAAAATGTCTTCGAGTGAGACCGATGTCCGGTGACCGCGGATCGTGAGGGAGCGTTTGACCGGGCGGCGGTGATCAGTCATCGCGCTTGTGCTGGTCGAGCCGGGTAACGGCGCGTTTAATCGCAGCCGCATCCTGCTGTTTTTCTGCCTTGGTGCGCCCGAAGCGGACGGCGTTTTCATCCGCTTGGGCTTTGGCCTGTAGCTTGGCGCGGGCTTTGCGTGCCTGATTGAGGTTGATCGGCTTCACTTGGGTCCGATCATGTTTTCGGGGCGGACGACCTTTTCGAAGGTTTCTTCGTCGACGAAGCCGAGGTTGATCGCCTCTTCCTTGAGGGTCGTTCCGTTCTTGTGCGCGGTCTTCGCGACCGTTGTCGCGTTGTCATAGCCGATCGTCGGGGCGAGGGCGGTGACGAGCATCAGCGATTCCCGCATCAGCTTTTCGATCCGGTCTTCGTTGGCCTTGATCCCGACGACGCAGTTATCGGTGAAGGCGCTGGCGGCGTCGCCGATCAACTGCATGGATTGCAGGACGTTGTAGGCCATCATGGGTTTCATGACGTTCAGTTCGAAATGTCCTTGGGACCCTGCAAAGCCAACGGCGGCGTCGTTGCCCATGACATGCGCGCAGACCTGGGTGATCGCCTCGACCTGGGTTGGGTTCACCTTGCCAGGCATAATCGAGGAGCCGGGTTCGTTTTCGGGCAGCATCAGCTCGCCCAAGCCGCAGCGGGGGCCGGAGCCGAGCATACGGATGTCGCAGGCGATTTTGTAGAGGCTGGCGGCGACGGTTTTGAGCGCGCCGGACATCTCGACAAGGGCGTCGTGGGCGGCGAGGGCTTCGAATTTGTTGGGGGCGGTGCGGAACGGCAGGCCGGTGATTTCGGCCATGTTTTTGGCCACGGTTTCGCCCCAGCCCTTGGGTGTGTTCAGCCCGGTACCGACGGCGGTGCCACCTTGTGCAAGTTCGTAGATGGCAGGCAGGGCGGCCTTGATCCGACGGATACCCATGGCGACCTGATGGACATAGCCCGAGAATTCCTGCCCAAGTGTGAGGGGCGTGGCGTCCATTGTATGCGTCCGCCCGATCTTGATGATCTTGTCGAATTCGCGCTGTTTCTGTTCAAGTGCCGCGTGCAGTTTCGCGAGGCCGGGCAGCAGGACGTCATGGGCGGTTGTTGCGACCGCGATGTGCATGGCGGTGGGGAAGGTGTCGTTGGACGATTGCCCCATATTGCAATGGTCGTTCGGGTGGATCGGGTCCTTGGACCCGATTTCGCCGCCGAGGATTTCGATGGCGCGGTTGCTGATGACCTCATTGGCGTTCATGTTCGACTGGGTGCCGGAACCGGTTTGCCAGACGACCAGCGGGAAGTGATCGTCGAGTTTGCCTGCGACGACCTCAGCAGCGGCCCCGATCATCGCGTCGGCGAGTTTCGCGTCGAGTTTGCCACGGTCCTTGTTGGCCATGGCGCAGGCTTGTTTGATCACGCCGAGCGCACGGACGATGGCGACGGGCTGCCTTTCCCAGCCGATGGGAAAGTTCATGATCGACCGTTGCGTTTGTGCGCCCCAATAACGGTCGGCGGGCACCTGGAGCGGGCCAAAGCTGTCGGTTTCGGTGCGTGTGTCGGTCATGATGGCGCCCTCTGCTGGATTTTGTCGAGGGTTTACGCGGCGCCCCATAGGATCGCAAGGCGTGCTTACTTGCGGAATTGATCGAGGCTGACGACCTCGGCTTCTTGCCGATCTTCGGGCGGTTCGGGATCGGGCTCCGCCATTTCCTTCATGGGGGCCTCGGGGGGTTCGTCGGCCTCATCCTCGTCATCCTGGGTTTCGAAGCGCAGGCCGAATTCGACCGAAGGATCGACGAATGTTTTGATGGCGACGTAAGGGATGTAGAGCGTTTCGGGATTGTCCCCGAAGTTCAGAGTGATGGTGAAACCTTCGTCGGTGACGTCGAGGTTTTCGAACCAATGCTGGATCACGACCGTCATTTCGCCCGGATAGCGATCGGACAGCCAATCGGCGATTTCCACGTCGGGGTGCATCGTGTCGAAGGTGACGAAGAAGTGGTGCGCGCCGGGCAGCCCATCCTGTGCGACACGTTCCAGCACCTCCTGGATCAGGCTGCGCATGGCCTTGTGCATCAGGTTCCCATAGTCGATGGACCGGCTCACAACATCTGCTTTCTTGGCTCCCGTTATTGTCAGCATAAGGGATTCGAGTGGAGTGTGAAGGGCGATCTTAGGCCAAACCTGGTATGGCGGCGACGCCGACGCTGAGCAGTGCTGAAATGATGAGCACAAGAGGCAGAGGCCAATGGCGCCATAGGAGCAGAATTGCGGCGATAACGGCGAGCCCGATTGCGGTGGGTTGTGCGGTGGTAACGTCGGGCCAGATGGTTTGGATCGGTCCGACCTCAATGTTAGCAAGTGTTCCGAAGAAAACATGCAGCGCGAACCAGAGCGACAGGTTGGCGATCACCCCGACGACCGCAGCGGTGATGCCTGACAGCGCCCCACGCAGCCGCGGTTTGCCGTCGAGCCAGTCGATCAGTGGGGCACCGGCGAATATCCAGATGAAGCAGGGTACGAAGGTGACCCAAAGGGTGAGCAGGCCCGCGGCGATGGCTGTACCCGTGCCGCCTTGGCCCAGCCCAGCGATCATGCCGACGAATTGGGTGACGAGGATCAGTGGGCCGGGGGTTGTCTCGGCAAGGCCGAGCGCGTCCATCATCTGGTCGGTGGTCAGCCAGTTGTAGGACACGACGACCTCTTGCGTCATGTAGGCCAGCACGGCGTAGGCGCCGCCGAAGGTGACGACAGCCAGTTTAGAGAAGAATATCCCGATATCCGTCAGGAAAGCGTTGCCCGACAGCAGGATGATCGGCGTGGCCCAGACGATGCCCCCGATGCCGATGATCAGCAGGCTTTTTCTCAGGCTGCCGGACGGGATGGGCTGGGTGACGGTTTCGCCCGTTTGCAGGAACGCCCCGATCAATGCAGCGACGCCGATGACCAATGGAAAGGGAAGTGCGAAGACAAAGAGCGCCGCGAAACCGCCGATGGCGATGGCGATGTGTTCGGGGCGGATGAGAGCACGTTTGCCGATTTTCATCAGGGCTTCGATCACGATGATGACGACGGTCGCTTTCACGCCGAGGAAGAGGGCCTGGACAAAGGGTAGGTTCCCATATGTGCCGTATGCCAGCGCGAGGGCGAAGATGACGAGCGCGCCGGGTAGTACGAACAGCCCGCCGCCGATCAGTCCGCCGATGATCCCCTGTCTTTTCCAGCCCGCATAGGTTGCCAGTTGCATCGCCTCTGGCCCCGGCAAAAGCATGCAGAACGAGAGGGCGCGCAGGAATTGCCGTTCGTCGAGCCAGTCGCGTTTTTCGACCAGTTCCTGGTGCATCAGCGCGATTTGCGCCGCCGGTCCGCCAAAGGAAAGCAGCCCAATGCGCCCGAAGATGCGGATAAGTTCACCGATCATTTTGCGGGCCTTGTCGGCCAGTCGTGACCTTCGTCCTGCCCGTCGCGGGCCCAGCGATACAATGCATCATAAAACGCCATGCCTGCGTCAAGCTGTGCGTGATCGTCTTTGTACATACGTGACAGGCCCACCGAAAAAGCCAGCAATCCCGCCGCTTGCGGGGCGAGGTCGTGCCGGTTCGTGTCGGCGCCACGGATGATGGTTGCCAGCGTGTCGAGCGCCGGGTGGCCAAGCCCGAATTCGGTGATCATCGTGTCGAATGTGCAGGTGTCATCCCGGTGGCTGAAGAAGGCGTCTTCGACGTCGAACGGTGTCGCTTTGAAGTGCTGTGCGACGCCCGCGACCTCGTTCGGGGGAACGAACAGGAATGTCGCGTCGGGATAAATAAAGCGTCGTATCAACCATGGGCAGGCGATCCGGTCGATCTTTGGCCGGTGCCGGGTGACCCAAATGGGGCCGGGGATGTTTCCTGCAGGTACGCGGGGCAGCCCGGCATCGCGCCATGCGTGATTGCCGCCTTGCAGGGCCTCGGCGATGATACCCCGCGCCCGTAGCGCACCTGCTGTGCCGTGGGACAGTTTCTTGCCCTTCTGGCAGATGACGATCGCGCGGTTATTGTTGATCCGCCATAGCAGCCCATCGATATCGGTATGTGGATGCCGGAATGCGGTCGGGATGAGATATGGGTCATCTGCAAAGTCTTCGTCGATGCAGACGTCGATCAATGTCGGGCAATCGGGCGTGCCGATCAGGCGCATGAGATTGGCGGGCGATATTTCGGTGAAGGCAGCCATTGCATCCTCTCTGAAAGCGGTCAGTGGATGCGACGCTTGGGCCGTGGCCTCACGGGGTGTTCGCGGACCCCATACCCTTTTGATGCGTGATCAGGGGCTTTTCGTCAACCGACGATCCGGCTGATTTCGCGCAGGATCTTGGCCCGGATGGCCGCAGGATATTCGCGATGGGTTCGCGCGGTCATGACAAAGCCGTTTCGGGTGATAATGGCGCCCTGGTAGAAATTGGTAATGGCGAGCCCCATGGATTCGATGGCGATACCGTTGATCGTCACGCCGGCACGTTCCGCGGCGTTGCGTGCGGCGCGCACGTCGCTTCCGCCATTTGGCGTGCCGTCGCCCGAGATGTCGATGACCTTGCGCGTGCAATCGGGGACCGCGTCGAAAAGGCCGAGCGAGAAATAGATTGCCTCGGCCGGGGCCGTGTCGGAGAGGACGAAGGCACGCTGCATCAGCCGCGCCCTGTTGGCGAGGTTGTCGGCATCGAGCGCCGTGCGGATACGCACCCATGGAATGGTCAGTTCCTGCCGATCCTCACCGGACCATTGCACGACGGCGACGGCCGTTTCGGTGCGGATCATGGTTTCGACGATTTCGGGATCGCGCAGAGCATCGGCGAGGCCATCGACCTGCAGCCGGTATTCACCTGTATCGACGGAGTTGGAAACATCGATCGTCAGAACAAGGGCGGTTTCACAGGCCGTCGCGACATTGGGCGAAAAACCAAGGAGCGCGGCACACATCAATCGGAAAAACTTCATTTGCTCATCCTGATCAGTGCGCGGCGCCAATTCAAGCGGGAAAGGTTAACGCAAGGTCATGATGATTTTGAACAAAGTTTCATCGGCCTCACCCAATCTTGCCGCTTTCCTGGCACATTTCGGCAAAACAACGTGCGCACGGTTTTCGTCGACCGCCAATAATTCAGCCTTTTGACCACCACTCACACCGCGGCGTCCGTGCTGCACCCAAAAAAGGAAGAGTTTTATATGCCGAATCTTACCATTTTGCGCGCCAGTATGTTCGGCCTGATCATGACCGGGACAGCGCATGCCGACACCGTGCTGACCGATCTTAGCGCGGCTGGCGACATCAACGTCTTGCTGCATCGGACCGCCGCCACTGTCTGCATGGTCGCTGCCGGTGCAGATGAAGTTGCGGAAAAGGAAGATCTTGCCTTGGCCCGGACGCGGTTCAACACCTTGCTGGATCAGCTTGCCGATGGTCGCCTGTCCGAGGAAACCGAGGCGGTTGCGGCCGCATGGCGGGATCAGGATGTGGCGTTAAGCATGATTTTGGCGGGTGATGACCCTGCCGCTTATGCCGATACGATCACCAATGGTCGGCCCGGCCTTGAATTTGCGGCACTGGCGCTGATGGACGCCGCGTCGCACCGATACGCGCAGCTTGAGGAGGTTGCGATGAACGATGTCGTGACTTTCGACGTGGCCGGACGTCAGGAAATCTATGTGCAGAAGATGAAGCATCTCGCCTGCGCGGCGATGGCCGACGATGCGGCGGTGGACGTTTTCGCCGATCTGACAGATGCAGTCGGCCTTTATGATCGCAGTTTGACTGCGCTGCGCGATGGCGTGCCCGCGATGGGGATTGATGCACCGGCGAGTTACGCCGTTCAGCAGGCGCTTGCCGCTGCGGCTTTTGATTGGCAGGGTGTGAAGTCGGTGCTTGCGACAATCGCTGCGGATGGTGTCGCCACGGCAGATGACCTGAGCACGCTGCGGATCAAGTCGACCGCGCTTGCCGCGAAAATGTCGGACGTGGTCGATATGTATCTGGCACCGGCCGATGTTAAAGGCGTGCCGCAGGTCGCATCACTTGAGGTTGCGGCGCAATAGATCGAAAAATCCTTCGGGACAGAGGGGGCCATCGCATACGCGGTGGCCTTTTCACAAGCGGGGTTAAGGTGCAGGTTTCTGTTGCCAGGTACCTGCGAACCCCGCCCAAGGTCGCAAAACCTTAGGAGTTAGGTTTCGATATTACGCACAGCTTACGCTGCGAGTGCCATCGGTGCTTTGTTGTCATTTGCAACTAGCTTTGTTGTACCGATAACGGTGGTAACTCACCGAGACAAAGCTAACCCCTTTAGACGTTCGTCGATCCTGTTTCGTCCCCATGATCCCCAAATGAAGGATGGTGGTGGAGACGCCGGGTACCGCCCCCGGGTCCGATCCGCTTATTACGAGCGCGTTTATGTCCATAGTTCCGAAGAACAATGGAGAGATAGGCGGAATGTCCCTGCTTTTCAAGTGCGGACACGTCGATACAGGTCAGAGATTGAGTGCGATTGCAGACAGGCCGACTGCGGCTTCGACCCAGAAATAAGTCCATTTCTTGCGCGATGCGCCGTCGAGTACGACCGAGGTCAGTCGCCCGACCGCCGCACCGGTCCAGCAAAAGCCGAGCATGACGTAGGCAGCGGATGTCCCGAGGATCAACGCGCCTATGCCCATGCCGACGAAAAGCGCGCCGACGGAGGCGCGGATTTCGGATGGGCCCATTTGCGAGGGCCCCGCGGTGAGGTCGAGCACCTCCATCGTGTATTTCGGGGCGAGCCAGCCGAAACAGCCAAGGCCGATGCTGGCCAATGCGAAAAGTATGTTGATGAATTCCATGGTCCGCGCCCCGTGTCCTTTCCATCGAAGCTGGGGCGATGGCGCTGCGGATCAACCCCCGCGATCAAGACGCCTGAGAGTATTGTGCCGCGACATCGCGGAAGGCGTCGTAGCGGTTGGCGATGAGCCTTGTCAAAGGTCGCCCGTTTGGCAGGATGCGGATGAACCGGTCATCCCGCGCGACGTAACCGGCGAATTCGGCACAGACCGCTTGATGTGTTTTGGCCAACGCCGCGGCGTTTTTATGGCGCGCGGCCAGCGCGGGCAGGTCGATCCGGAAGCTGCACATCAGCATACCGATTGCGTCAGCCCGCAATGCATCATCCGTCGAAAGCGCGTAGCCGCGACAACCCGCCAGTTGCCCGTGCCCGATACGTTCCCGATATGCCGCTGTGGCCGGTGCGTTCTGAACATAACCTTGCGGGAGCCGCGAGATGGCGGACGCGCCGATGCCGATCAGTGTCGGGCAGGTATCGTCCGTGTATCCCTGGAAATTCCGATGCAGATGTCCATGCTTCTTTGCGTGGGCCAGGCTGTCGGTCGGTTTCGCGAAATGGTCGATACCGATGGGCGTGTAGCCCGCATTGCGGAACACGTCTGCAGACAGTTGGGCCAAGTCGTATCGCGCAAGTTCGTCCGGCAGTGCATCGACCGGGATCATCTTTTGGCGGGCAGAGAACGTGGGTACATGGGCATAGCCGAACAGCGCGATGCGGTCGGGGTCCAACGCCAGTACGCTGTCAAGCGTATCGCGAAGCGTCGATAAGGTTTGGTGCGGCAGGCCGTATACGAGGTCGGCGTTGAGCGAACGTATCTTTGCGTCGCGTAGCGTATCGATGCAGGCGGCAGTCGTCTCATAGCTTTGCTGACGTCCGATCGCGTTCTGCACATCTGGCGCGAAATCCTGAATACCGATGCTCGCGCGGGTCATTCCCGCCTTTGCCAAAGCGGTGATTTTGGCTTGATCCACCAGCGTCGGATCGATTTCGACAGAAAAGTCGAAGTCAGGCGCGGCGGGGATGACATTGGTTATATCGGTGGCCAATGTCGTGATCATCTCGGGGGTCAGAATGGTCGGGGTACCGCCACCCCAGTGCAACTGCCGCATCTGGACGCCATCTGGGAGTATGTCACGCAACATGGCGAGTTCGGCCCGCAAGCTGTCAAGATATGCCGCGACGGGGCGCATGGTGCTGGTGCCCTGGGTCCGGCAGGCGCAAAACCAGCACAAACGTTCGCAGAACGGGATGTGAAGATAGACCGATACAGGCACGCCCGGGTCGAGATCGCCCAGCCATGCGGCCTGTTGGCCAGCGTTGACCGTTGCACCAAATGCCGTTGCGGGCGGATAGCTGGTGTAGCGGGGCACGCGCGCATCGAAAAGTCCGAGGCGGCGGAGTTCTGTGATATTTTCCATGCCACGAATGTCGCGGCTTACGGCCGCGACTTCCTTGCGCCAGATCAAATCGCGGGTGTCAGAACCCCGCCTTGATCAGTTCGAACGTTTCGGCCTGCCGTTCGCGTGCTTCGTTGCTCATCGGCAGTTGTGCCAGGACGGGTACGTCGATGACGCCAAGCCCGGAGGCTTCGAGATCTTCCTCGGTTACCTGGCTGGTCAGCGCGACCTTGTTCGATGCGCCATAGCCTGCGTCGAGAAGTGGCACGACGGACGTCTCGGCCAGCATGGCATTGATGTAGTCATAGGCCTTTTCTTCGACCCCTTGCCCGTCAGCGAGGTTGACGTAGCCGCAGAGCCAGAGTGATGAACCTTCGGCTGGTTCACGTTGGAAACCGATGGGGCGCCCTTCGGCGGCCATGGTGGGATAGGTTTCGTTCCAGGCCCAGCTGATCAGTATTTCGCCTGATGAGAGAAGCTGCGCCAATTCCGCCGGGTCGGTCCAGTAGGTCCGCAGGTTGGGGTGCACCTCGCGCAGCCAGTTCGATGCCGCCTCGAATTGCGCATCGGTCACATCGGTCCAGTTGTCCACGCCGGTTGCCAGATAAGCCAATGCATAGGCGTCATCGACATTGTCGGGAAGCGTAACCCGACCCGCATAGGCGGGGTCCTTGAAGACGTCGAGCGTCGCGACGGCCTCTTCCGGGACTTCCTCGGGGTTGTAGGCGATCGCAGTGGACCCGAAGTCGGTCGGGATGAAATAGGTCTCACCGCCGGCGATATCGGTGCCGGTGAGGTTGCTGTCGAGGTCGCCATAGGCGGGGATTTTCGAGATGTCCCAAGGCTCGATAATCCCGCTTTCGGTCCATTTGCTGACAGAGCCCGCACAGATATGCGCGATATCGGCCTGAAAGCCGCTGCGGACCTTTTGAAAGGCCTCGTCTTCGTCGCCAAAGAAGGAGAAGGTCGGGCTGTCCCCGTGTTTTTCGGTGTAGCCGACGTGGAAATCCGGGTTTTCAAAACCCGAATAGTCAAGGACGAGCAGTTCGGAATCCTGTGCGGTGACGGTCGTGGCGATGGCGATAAGCGACGCCGCACCCAGAAGCGGTGTGAGTTTCATATCTGCGTTCTCCCGGTTGGTGTTTTTTGTGACGTTAGGGCCGGTCCGCACGGTCGGCAAGCGTCATTTGACGCCCTGCGCCGCGGCACGTCGGGCGATTACGTCACGGGCAAGGGCCTGCGTGTAATCGGCCAGCTGCGCGAGGTTTTCGTCGGCTTTGGGTCCGTCCTGCGCATCGATGGCATCAGCGATGGCGGTGTGCAATGCAATGATCCGTTCACGCGAACGGGCGGTGAAGGTAATCATGTTCATCAGCGGTTGCATCGCCTCGACCGCGCCAGCCAGCTGGTAGGACAGGACCGGGTTATGGGCGGCGTCCACCAGGGCGCGATGAAAAGCGACGTCGGATGCGCAGAAGGCCTCGTCCGTCAGGCCCGGTTGTCGCTGCCGGTGGATTTCGGCGCGCATGGTCGCGAGGTGATCGGCGGTTCGGCGTTGCGCGGAAAGCGGCGCGCAGGCCCGTTCGAGCGCATACCGCGCCTCACAAGCTGTCGCGACGCTGACGGCATTCATGGAGAGGAGCAGGGTGGACGTGGTGATTTGCTGCCCGTAGGCGTCTTCGAACCGCAGGCGGTTGACGAAGGCGCCGCCGGTCGCCCCGCGCTGCGTGCGAATGAGCGATTGAGCGGCGAGCCGTTTGAGCGCCTCGCGCACGGTGGGGCGCGAGACGTTGAACTGATCGGCAAGCTCGGCCTCGGATGGGAGGCGCTCATCCACGGGGAGATCGCCCGCGATAATCGCATCTTTGATCGCTTTCGCGATCTGGGCGGAAAGATCGGCAGGTTTCGTCGGGTCAATTTTCATTTGTCAGACAATTAAACGTCTGACATATGATAACGCAAGTTTTGAATCGCCTGTAAGGAGGGCGGGTTGCCCGATTTGGTCCGATCAACGCTGTGGCTGTCCTTCTTTGGCGTGATCCTCGTTGCGTGGTGGATCATGTACGCCATGGCGATGGAGATGGACCTTGATCTGATCGGCAGGCCAGGCCCCGCCGGTCAGGCGATGGCCGCGATGGACCCGCGCATGCCGATGGATATGCCCATGGCGCGTTTTGGACCGCTGTTTTCGATGTGGGCCATCATGATGGCGGCGATGATGCTGCCGACAATGGTGCCGACATTGATGACGTATGAACGATTGATAGTCAGTGCGGATGGCACCCGGTCGGGATGGCTGGGTGTTTTACTGGGCTATTTCGTCGTGTGGGTGGCCTTCGCAGCGTTGATCGCGGGGCTGCAGCAGGCACTGCTGTTTGGTGGTGTCACCGATATGCTGGGTATCGCGCCGTTGTGGCTGTCGGCTGTGTTGCTGATCGTGGTCGGCGCGTTTCAATTCACACGGGCGAAAGAGGTGTGCCATGGCGTGTGCCATGCGCCGATGACCTATTTCCTTGGCCATTGGCGCACCGGTTTTGCCGGGGGCCTGCGCATGGGGCTGGGCCTTGGCGCGTTTTGCGTCGGCTGCTGTTGGGGCTTTATGGTGCTGGGTTTTGTCGGTGGTGTGATGAGCCTTTTATGGATGGGGCTCGCCACCTTGCTCATGATTTTTGAAAAATTGCCTCAGATTGGGCATCACGTGGTCAAACCGACCGGCATCTTGCTGATTGTCGGCGGCATTGCAGTGGCATTTGTCTAAGAAAGGAACCGGTATGGCGGAGAAAAAGGAAAGAGCCCCGGCGGACCGGCTGCCCATTTCCCAGCGGATCGACCAGCGGATGGAGAACAACCCGCTGCGCCGGAAGATGAAGCCGACCGAATGGGCGATCAAGGGTGAGCTGTTTCTGAACTGCTCTTGCACCGTGTTCTGCCCCTGTGTCGTCAGTCTGGGTGCGCATCCCCCGACCGAGGGTCATTGCCATGCCTGGATGGCGATCGCGATTGACGAGGGCCATTTCGAGGGCGAACCGCTGGATGGGCTGAATGTGGGGCTGCTGGTCGATATTCCAGGCCGTATGGCCGAAGGAAACTGGAAGGTTGCCGCTTATGTGGATGAGCGGTCGACGCAGAAGGCCTATAACGGGATCCTGAAGATATTCAGCGGTGTCGCGGGGGGTACGACGGGTCTGTTCACCATGCTCGTGTCCGAGATCATCGGGGCAGAGCGGGAGAAGGTGGAGATCGTTCGCGAAGGCGACAAGCGTGGCATTTATATTGGTCGCAAGATTCAGGGTGAGATCGAAACGATGAAAGGGGCGAGTCCGGATCATCCCGTCATGGTGACCAATTCTAAGTATTGGATGGGCCCCGATATCATCGCCGCCCAAGGGACCAAATCGAAGGTGCGCGATTATGGGCGCGTTTGGGATTTCGGGGGCAAATCGGCAGAGATCTGTCCGATCGACTGGAAAGGTCCCAAGCCGTGATCACGCCGGAGTATTGCCGCACGATGGCGCGTTACAATGCCTGGCAGAATGACGGACTGCGCGAGATGATTCCGTCGATGGACCGCGATGTTCTGTATGAAGATCGCGGTGCGTTCTTCGGGTCGATCATGCGTACACT
This sequence comes from Yoonia sp. 2307UL14-13, assembly GCF_037572755.1. NCBI lineage: Bacteria > Pseudomonadati > Pseudomonadota > Alphaproteobacteria > Rhodobacterales > Paracoccaceae > Yoonia > Yoonia sp. 2307UL14-13. The sequence goes on from NZ_JBBIFZ010000001.1 coordinate 677,088, forward strand.
AAACCATCTTTTGTGGGGTGACGCCATCTGGATGAGCCGGTTTGACGGTGGTGCGCCGCCCGATATCCCACTGGAAGACAGCTTTGAAATGGCACCGACACCCGCGGTTTGGGCGGCGGACCGTTTTCGTGCGGATGCCCGGATCACCCTTTGGGCGGAAAGCCTGCATGCGGTCGATCTGGTGGGTGACATTGAGTGGTATTCGGGCGCCATGAAAAAGCAGATGAAGATGCCGAAATCCATCTGCGTCATCCAGTTGTTCAACCATCAGACCCATCATCGTGGGCAGGTCCATGCGATGCTGACCGCTGTTGGCCAAAAGCCCAACGATACCGATCTACCATTCATGCCGGAGCGCGACTGACATGCCTGTTCTGATTTTGGCCGCTTTGGTCATTGCTTTTCTGTTCTGGCAACTTGGGCGGCAGGCTGGTGCCGCGCCCTCGCGGCCGGGGCGTTGCCGCTGGACGGCGACGGGGAATGATAACGTGTCACTGGGCGAATATTACTGCAAATCCTGCAAGGTGACTGCCTATGCGCAAGGTGGCAAACCGCCCCAAGAGTGCAAGCGCAGTTTGCGGGGCGGGGGGCTCTGATGGCGGTGATCGCGCCGTCGCGCCGCATTCGGCGCACACCGTTCACGCCGGGGGTCGAGGCGGCAGGGGTGAAAGGGTACACCGTCTACAATCACATGCTGTTGCCAACGGTGTTCGCCAGCGTGGAGGAGGATTACCGTCATCTGAAATCAGCTGTGCAGGTCTGGGATGTGGCGGTGGAGCGACAAATCGAGTTGCGTGGCCCTGATGCCGCCCGGTTGATGCAGATGCTGACGCCGCGCGATCTGCGCGGCATGATGCCGGGCCAGTGCTATTACGTGCCCATCGTCGATGAGACGGGCGGTATGCTGAACGATCCTGTCGCGCTGAAATTGTCCGAGGATCGTTGGTGGATTTCGATCGCCGACAGCGATTTGCTATTTTGGGTCAAGGGCTTGGCTTATGGTTATCGTCTGGACGTGCTGGTGGATGAGCCGGATGTGTCGCCTTTGGCGGTGCAAGGTCCGCATGCGGAGGAATTGGTCGCCCGCGTCTTTGGTGATGCGGTGCGTGCAATCAGATTCTTTCGCTTTGGCTGGTTTGATTTTCAGGGTGTTAGCATGGCGGTGGCGCGATCTGGCTATTCCAAGCAGGGTGGGTTCGAGATTTATGTGGACGGCACCGAGAACGGCATGCCCGTTTGGAACGCCTTGTTCGAGGCGGGCAAGGATCTGGATGTGCGGGCGGGATGCCCCAACCTGATCGAGCGGATCGAGGGTGGACTGTTGTCATACGGCAATGACATGACCCGCGAGAATACGCCACATGAATGCGGTTTGGGCCGGTTTTGTTCGACCCAGACGGCGATTGGCTGCGTCGGGCGGGATGCCCTGCTGCGCGTGGCCAAGGACGGACCGACCCAGCAGGTCCGTGCGATGAGCATCGACGGAGACATTCCATCTTGTGATCGGATTTGGCCGATAACGGCGAATGGAAAACGGGTGGGGCAGGTAACCTCGGCCGCCCGGTCGCCGGATTTTTGCACAAATGTCGCGATCGGGATGGTCAGGATGACCCATTGGGACGAAGGTACGCGGTTGCAGATCGAAACGCAGGACGGGACGCGGGATGCGACCGTACATGAAGAATTCTGGATTTAGGAGAGACGGCGATGTTCAAGGCTTTGATGGTCGAGAAAGATGACGACGGTAAAACCAGTGCAAGCGTGCAGGAGCTGTCGGAGGATCGGCTGCCTGATGGCGACGTGACGGTCGCAGTCGAGTATTCGACCGTGAACTACAAGGATGGTTTATGTGTCGGGCCCGGTGGTGGCCTTGTGCGCAACTACCCGCATGTGCCGGGCATCGATTTTTCCGGGACAGTCGAGGCGTCGGACGACGATCGTTATAAGCCGGGTGACAAGGTTGTTTTGACCGGTTGGCGTGTGGGCGAAGCGCATTGGGGCGGATATGCGCAGAAGGCGCGCGTTAAGGCCGATTGGCTGGTGCCGTTGCCCGCTGGGCTTGATACCCGGCAGGCCATGGCTGTGGGAACGGCCGGGTTCACGGCGATGCTGGCTGTCATGGCGCTTGAGGACCATGGGATCAAGGATGGCCCGGTTCTGGTCACCGGGGCGGCTGGTGGTGTCGGATCCGTCGCGACGGCCATTCTGGCGAAGTTGGGTCATGAGGTTGCCGGGGTGACCGGGCGGCCCGAGACGGCGGATTATCTGAAGGGGCTTGGTGCCTCGCAGATTGTCGCCCGCGAAGAGCTGAACGAGACGACCAAGCGCCCGCTGGAAGCCGAGACATGGGGTGGTTGCGTCGATGCAGTTGGCGGCGCGATGCTGGGCCGGTTGCTGGGTCAGATGCAATATGGCGCCTCGGTCGCCGCGGTGGGGCTGGCTGGCGGCGCGGCGCTGCCCGCGACGGTCATTCCGTTTCTTTTGCGCGGCGTGAACCTGTTGGGGATCGACAGTGTGATGCAACCTTACGAAAACCGCGTTCGTGCCTGGCAACGGATCGCGCAGGACTTGCCGATGGACAAGCTCGAGGCGATGATCCAGCCAGCGACGCTGTCGGATTTGCCGGGGGTGGGGGCGGATATTCTGAAAGGTCAGGTCAAGGGCCGGGTTGTCGTGGACGTCAATGGCTGACGCGATTCTTGTCAGAAATGCGACAGAAAGGACGCCAATAGCGTCGTCGATCCGCCAAAGCTCCCGGCATCTTGACGAATTTTTCCTAAATACTAGGCAAATTCAGCGGTTTGCGTATACCCTCTTGGTATAAACTAAAGAAACAAAACAGGGGGAAGCCGCATGGCACTGGAGCCACCACTTTCGGAACTTCCGATCAAGACCGCGAATACCGGTTTTTATCGGGGGTTCAGCGTCAACGTCACCGTCATCAGTAAGATCATTATCAGTGTGCTGGTGGTCTGGTGTATTGTCTGGCCCACCCAGGCCGGAACGGTACTGGGGAACTGGAACTCGGCCATTCTGGCGCAATTCGCGGCCTGGTATATCTGGGTCGTCACGGGGTTCGTGATTGTCTGTATCGGGCTGGCGCTCTGGCCGGCCGGGGGGCGTCTGAACCTGGGGCTTGAGGGCGAAAAGCCGGAATTCACCAACTTTTCGTGGTTTTCGATGATGTTTGGCGCCGGTATCGGCGTCGGTATGCTAACATGGGCGGTGGCCGAGCCCGTTGCGCATTTCGGCCAGAACCCTTCGGTCATCGCGGGTGAAACGACAGCCTTGGGTCCGGACAATGTGCGGACGGCCTATGTGTGGTCCTACCTGCATTGGGGTCTGGGTGCTTGGGCTTGCTATGCGATTGCAGGGCTTTCGCTGGCTTTCTTCAGCTATCGTCGCGGCCTGCCGCTGACGATCCGATCATCGCTGACACCGCTATTCGGTAAGTCGCTGTCCGGGACTTTGGGGCATATCATCGACATTGTGGCCGTGGTCGCAACGATCCTTGGCGTGGCGCAGACGCTTGGGTTCGGGGTCGATCAGTTCGTTGCAGGTCTGACCCGGATCGGGATTGATGGTCTTGTCCATCCCGAAGGCGCGGTAAATGCTGACGGAGATGCAATCGCCGGAACAGTGAATACGTTCGGGATCGTTGTCGCACTCCTGTTCATCATGGGCGCATCGACATTATCGGCGCTGTCGGGTGTCGGCAAGGGCATCAAATGGTTGTCGAACATCAACATGGTGCTGTCGATTATCCTGCTGGGCTTCTTCATCATCTTTGGTGCGACATGGTTTGGCGCGAGCGCCTTCTTTGTCGGCATCTGGGATTATCTGGTCGCGCTGCCGGTCCTTTCGTTCCAGGTTTATTCCGGATCGGGTCTTGATGCGTTCGTCGCGAACGCGCCGGCATCCATTCAGGCGCTGTCGCCGGAGAACGCGCAGACCGTGTTGACCGCGTTGTCCAGCCCGGGTGCGTCGGTCGACGGTGTCGCAGCCAGCCTGGCAAGTTCGGATATCGTCATACCGGCCGAAGATCTGACGGTCGCCTTCAACGCAACGTTGGAAGATCGCCTGACCACATGGCAGGGCTGGTGGCCGGTGTTCTACTGGGCCTGGTGGATCGCATTCGCACCTTTCGTCGGTCTGTTCCTTGCGCGCATCTCACGCGGGCGGTCGATCCGTGAATTCGTGCTGGGTGCGATGATCGTGCCGTCGCTGATGTGCTTTGTCTGGTTTGCCTGGGCAGGTGGCACGGCGGTCGATCTGGAACTGAACGGTGAGGCGAATGGCGTGATCCTGAATGCAGGCAACGGCGACAAGATCTTTGCCATGACCGAGTTCATGCTGTCACCCATCAGCGAGTGGCTGGCCTGGGGCATGGCGGTGATGATCGTGGTCCTGCTGATGACGTTCCTGGTGACTTCGGCTGACTCTGCCGTTTTGATCGTGAACACGATCAATGCAGCCGGTGATGAAGGGCCAAAGGCCCGTCCGCATATCATGTTCTGGGGCGCAGCCTTGGCGCTCGTGGTGGGCGGATTGCTGATCTCGGGCGGGACCGGGGCGATCCAGACCGCGATGGTCATTGGTGCCTTGCCGTTCTCGATCGTGATGGCGTTGATGTGTATCGCGTTGATCAAGGCGATCTATAACGACGGTCGTCGTGAAGCGGCGGGTGTTCCCACCACGTCGGACGAGATCGCGGCTATGCCTGCGGAATAATTCTGCATAACGCATGTCAAGGCCCCGGCGGTGACGCCGGGGCCTTTTTGCTGCGTATGGCTTGGGGGTAGAGGTTGACGCGGCCGTCCTTGCGCTATTCTTCAAACGAACCGGGGCCGATCCGCCCCGGCACAGGAGGTCTGATGAGCAAAGCACCTATCATCATGTGGTTTCGTCGTGATCTGCGGTTGGGCGATCATCCCGCACTGACGGCGGCTTGTGAGAGCGGACATCCGGTGATTCCCGTTTTCATTCATGATGAGATTGTCGAAACCCATGGCGCTGCGCCGCGGTTCCGGCTGGGATTATCGGTCGAGAATCTTGCGGCGTCCTTGAAAGAGAAAGGAAGTCGCCTGATCCTGCGCCGCGGTAAGGCGTTGGATGTGCTGCGGGATATGATCGAAAAGACCGGGGCAGGGGCGGTCTATTGGTCGCGACTTTACGATCCTGACAACAAGGCACGGGATACCGATTTGAAGGCCACGCTGAAAGAGGATGGTGTGGACGCCCAGAGTTTTGCGGGTCATGTTTTGTTCGAGCCATGGACGGTCGAGACGAAAACCGGCGGGTTCTACAAGGTTTTTACGCCAATGTGGAAAGCGGTGCGCGGTAACGAGGTCCCTCGTGATTTGCCCGCGCCGGGTTCCGTACCGGCACCAGAGACTTGGCCGGTTTCGGACAGCCTTGACGATTGGCATATGGCTGCCCCGATGGACCGGGGCGCCGAGATATTGCGAGGCCACTGCGTTGTCGGTGAGAGCGCGGCCTCGAACCGGTTGGGTGCTTTTATCGCTCACCGGGTAGCGGGGTATCAAAAGAACCGCGATCTGCCGGGGGTGGATGGGACATCCGGTTTGTCGGAGAACCTGACCTATGGCGAAATCAGCCCACGCCGATGCTGGCATGCGGGTTGGCGCGCGTTGAACGACGGCAAGGCGGATGCCGAGGTTTTTCTGAAAGAGTTGGTCTGGCGTGAATTTGCGTATCACCTGGCCTTTCACACGCCGCGGATCGTGTCGGACAACTGGAAAGAGGATTGGGATTCTTTCCCCTGGAACACCGATGAACGTATCGCTGAGGTGAAGGCATGGAAACGGGGCCGCACGGGTATTCAGTTCGTGGACGCCGCAATGCGCGAAATGTATGTGACCGGTGTGATGCACAATCGGGGCCGGATGATTGTCGCATCTTACCTGACCAAACATTTGATGTGTCATTGGAAGATCGGGATGGACTGGTTCGCCGATTGCCTGATCGACTGGGACCCGTGCAGCAATGCGATGGGCTGGCAATGGTCGGCAGGATCGGGGCCGGATGCGACGCCTTACTTTCGGGTGTTCAACCCCGTCACCCAGTTGGACAAGTTCGACAAGGATCGGGCCTATGTGAAGCGCTGGCTGGCGGAACCTTACTCTGGACCTTCTGATACGGCGCGCAGCTACTTCGATATGATCCCACGCCATTGGGCGATGTCGACCGGCGATGACTATCCCGAACCCATCGTCGCAGTGGATGAAGGGCGCAAACGTGCACTGGATGCCTATGAAAATCGTGGGTTCTGATGACGCAAGGTCAACCAGCCGTCATTTTTTGAACGTTTTCCGTGACTTCGCCGTATCAAGGGTTAGTTTGGCCAACAGAGTTGCCGACGGGGCATGTTGGAACACGGTAAGACAACAGGGCGATTGATGATACTGACGACCACAGAAGGGCAGCGTGAACTGCCTCGTTATTTCAAGGCTGTTTTCGACATTCTGCAGGGGATGGAACATGGCCGACTGGATGTGATCCTGCCGGATGGCCGCCACTTTCGCGTGGAGGGATCGGAACCCGGTTTCGTGGCAGAAGTGCACGTCCATAACCCGGATCTTTTCGCCCGGACCATACGCGAAGGCGATCTGGGGTTTTCAGAGGCTTACCTTGATGGTTGGTGGAGCACGCCCGACCTTATGGCCTTTATGGATTTTGTTCATGATGATGCCGAACATATGTATGATGGCTTTCCCGGTCAGCGGTTTGTTCAGATTTTCGAAAAGTTGCGATTCTGGTGGCTGGGTAACTCCAAGACCCAGGCCCGTAAAAACATCAGCTATCACTATGATCTGGGCAATGAGTTTTACGGTCTCTGGCTGGACGACACGATGACCTATTCGTCGGCCAAGTTCGATACGGGGCTGCAAAGCCTGGAGGCCGCGCAGATCGAGAAATACAAAAGCATGGTCGATGAAATGGGCGCACAGCCCGGTGACCACGTGCTCGAGATCGGGTGCGGTTGGGGTGGCTTTGCCGAATATGCCGCGAAAGAGCGGGGTCTGAAAGTGACCGGCCTGACGATCAGCCAACAACAGCATGATTACGCGGTGGATCGTATGGCCAAGGCCGGGCTGTCCGACATGGTCGAGATCAAGATGCAGGATTACCGGGATGAGAAAGGTATCTACGACGGTATCGCCAGCATCGAAATGTTCGAAGCAGTTGGCGAAAAATACTGGCCGCAGTATTTCGGCACGTTGCGTGAAAGGCTGAAACCGGGCAAACAGGCAACACTTCAGATCATCACTGTCGCCGACAGGAGATGGCATGTGTACAAGCGGGGTGTGGATTTCATCCAGAAGTACATCTTCCCGGGTGGAATGCTGCCGAGCCCCACGGTCTTGCGCCAAGAGATTGAAAAATCAGGATTAAATGTGGTCCGCTCAATCGAATTCGGCCCGAGTTATGACCAAACCCTTCGCCGTTGGTACGAGACTTTCAACGAGAAGTGGGATCAGGTCGCCGCGCTTGGCTTTGACGACAGGTTTCGGCGCATGTGGAACTTTTATCTGACATCTTGCGCGAGTACGTTCCATAGCGGAAACTGCGACGTAACGCAGATTACCGTGACGCGGACCCCGTGAAGAAGGCCGCGCGCGGACCGAACGAGGACGCAGTGCCATGCCAACCGCAGGACGCCTAGCCGCCGCCGTCGTGTTTTTCATCTATGGATGGTCGATCGCATTGCAGGCGACGCCCCTGTTTCCAGAGGCGAATCCACCGAATTACGTATTACCGTTGTCCATTATCATCGCGGTTCTGATCGGTTGGCGTGTCGTCGGTGCCAAATCCGGACGTGGGCTGAGCCCGGCGGTCGGGATCGGGCTGACTGCTGCCTTTCTGTATATTTTGTGGATGTCCTTCTTGATTTCGTTCTGGAACATGATCCGGAAGTCGATGCGCAACCTTTATGGCGGACCGATGGAAGCCGTCGTCGATGTCTTCAATCTGATGTTGGAATTCGCCGTCGACATGTTCGATGTGACCCTTATCATTTCGATCGTTGCGGGCGCTGTGATCTGTTCTTTGATCGCCGAATATTTTGGCCGACGGTATCCCTGATCCATGGACCTTTTCGTTTACGGCACGTTGCGCTGCCATGCCTTGATGGCAGCGGTTGCGGGGTCGCCGGATCTGTATTCGCAAACGGCTGTTCTTCACGATTTCGCGGTCGTGCCTGTCAAGAACGATGTGGTGCCGTTTGTCGTGCCGTGGCAGGGCGCGACGGCACGGGGCACGTTGTGGCGTGATCTGACGGCGCAGCAGATAGCCCGGTTGACGGCCTATGAAGGGGCGTTCGGATATCGGCTGGATGACGTGACAATTCAGACGGATGAGGGGCACGTGGAGGCTGCCTGCTTCTTGCCCCCCGACGGCATCGCGTCCGGGGAGGGGGAGTGGTCGTTGACTGACTGGGAAGCTGCGCATCTTGCCCCCGCCATCCTTGCCGCAGATGAATTATTCGCGCACCGCCCTTTGCCGGATGATGCGGCCTTGCGTAGAATGTGGCCGATGATCGAAAATCGGGCATGGGCAAAGCATCGTGCGCAGGCGGCACCGGCGACGGTTCGGCACAAGGCAGCGGAAAATGATTTCAGGATCGTGGCCGGTCATCCGCCACAAGGGGCGTTTTATCGATTGCAAAGCCTGGATGTGACCCACCGGCGCTTTGATGGGGAACGGTCGCATGTTCTGGTTCGGGAGGCATTTTTTGCCGTCGATGCGGCGTTGGTGCTGCCTTATGATCCAAAACGTGACAAGGTCGCCTTGGTGGAGCAGGCCCGGATGGGCCCTGCCGCACGCCGTGATCCCAACCCCTGGATGCTGGAACCGATCGCCGGGATCGTGGACGCGCGGGAAACACCGCAGGACGCCGCACATCGGGAGGCAAAGGAAGAAGCCGGGTTGGATCTGCGCCATCTTGAGCCAGCAGCGCAGTACTATCCGTCGCCCGGGGCATCGACCGACTATTTCTATGCGTTCGTCGGCCTTTGTGATTTGCCGGGATCGCGCCCCTATACGGGCGGTTTGCCGGAGGAGGCGGAAGACCTGCGCATCCATCCGATGCCGCTTTCGCAGGCCATGCAACTGGCTGAAAGCGGAGAGATCGCGACAGGCCCGCTTTTGCATCTGCTTTACTGGTTGGCCCTGAACAAGGATCGTCTGGCGGCGATCCCTTGATGTCCCTTTGCCGCGGTCCTACACATATTCCACTGGAATGAAGGACCTGCGCCATGACTATCCGATCCGATCTTGCCGATACCGTCGGCAATACCCCCTTGATCAAGTTGCGCGCAGCGTCCGAGGCGACGGGATGCACGATCCTTGGTAAAGCGGAGTTCCTGAATCCGGGCCAATCGGTCAAGGATCGCGCGGCGCTGTTCATCATTCGTGATGCTGTGGCGCGCGGTGCGCTGAAGCCCGGAGGTACGATCGTCGAAGGGACAGCGGGCAATACCGGGATTGGGTTGGCATTGGTCGGTGCATCGATGGGTTTCAAGACCGTCATCGTGATCCCCGAAACGCAGACCGAAGAGAAAAAGGAGATGCTGCGCCTGGCGGGTGCCGAATTGGTCGAAGTGCCCGCGGCGCCCTATAGCAATCCCAACAACTTTGTCCGGTACTCCGAGCGTTTGGCCAAGGTTCTGGATGCGGAATTGCCCAATGGTGCGGTGTGGGCCAATCAGTTCGACAATGTCGCCAACAGGCAGGCCCATATCGAGACGACGGCCCCCGAAATCTGGGCGCAGACGGACGGCAAGGTTGACGGGTTCATCTGTGCGTGCGGATCGGGTGGTACGTTGAGTGGCGTCGCCACGGTGCTGCAGGACAAGGGCGTCAAGATCGGGCTGGCCGATCCGGATGGCGCAGCGCTGTATTCGTTTTACACCTCCGGTGAACTGAAATCGGAGGGTAGCTCGATCTCGGAAGGGATCGGCCAGGGGCGTATCACGAAAAATCTGGAAGGGCTCAGTCCCGATTTTTCTTATAATATCAGCGACCAAGAGGCCATTCCTCTTGTCTATGATCTGTTGCGGAACGAAGGTCTGTGCATGGGCGGATCGACCGGCATCAACATTGCCGGGGCGATCCGGATGGCGCGCGATATGGGGCCGGGGCACACGATCGTGACGATCCTGTGCGACTATGGCACGCGGTATCAATCCAAGCTCTACAATCCAGACTTCATGCGTGAAAAAGGATTGCCGGTGCCGGAGTGGCTTGAACGGAGCGCGACGGTGCCATCGGTCTACGCCGACGTATGATGTTGCGGGGCATTCTGTGCGGGCTGTTGCTGTTTTGGCCAGTTGCGACAATGGCGCAGGAAGCACCAACTGATCTGCTCGCGCCTTTGACTGGGGCTGAGCAAGCGCCGGCGGAAGAGAGTACCGGCGAGCAGACCGAAAGCGCCCCAGCTGAGGAGGATCCCGCGCCTGAGGTGGAGACACCTCCGTTCGAGACGCTGACGGATGATTCCGATTGGCTGCGTCTGGCGAGGCGGGCGGAGGAACAGGTGAAGGCGGATGCGCTGTCGCCTTTTGCGGCGACGCGATTGCGCGCCGAACTGGTTGTCTGGCGCGATCGTTTTCTGGAACAGACCGGGGTGAATGGCGGACGTATCGCAACGGTTGACGGGCAGATCGCCGCTTTGGGCCCTGTTCCCGAAAATGGTGAGGAAACCGAAGCCGTTGCCATGCGGCGCGCAGAGTTGGAGGCGCAAAAGCGTGCGCTGACGGCCCCGCAGTTGCTGGCGCAAGAGGCGCATGCGCGGGCCAATGGGCTGATCAGTGAACTGGATGCACAAGCGCTTCAACAGCAGACCCGGGCATTGGCGGACCGGGTGCCATCGCCGTTGGACCTGACATCGATGGCTGGTGGTGTTTCGGCGGTCTGGAATGCCTCTGGTCTTTTGGTCGCAGAAACGGTGTCCGGCATCCGCGAAAGGTTGCGGGCCGGTCAGCTGTTCGCCAATTTACTTCGCGCTTCGCTCTATCTTGGGCTGGCCGGACTTTTGCTGATTTATCTGCGGCCATGGCTTGCGCGGCGGCGAAGCGAAAAGACCCACGATACCCAAAGTCGTTTTGCTCCCCTTTGGCGGCTATGTCTGTCTTTCGGGCAGTTGATGGTGTCGGTTCTGGGCCTGATCGCCCTTGCGACGGGGCTGGAGACGCTTGGCGTTTTTGGTCTGCGGGGCATGGCGGTGATCGATACGTTACCGCTGGCAGGTATGATCATCGTTGGAACATGGTGGCTGGCGCGGCATGTCTTTCCGCCCGGCGATGACGCGGGTTATCTGCGCTATGACGCGGCCACGCGACGGCGGGGGCGGCGTTACGGGATCGGGATGGCCTGGATCATCGGCATTTCGACCTTGTCGGTTGCAGCGCTTCAAACGACGGATGTCTCGGACGCAACGGCAGCGGCGCTGGCGTGGCCCATCCTTCTGATCCTCGGCATTTTGCTGTGGCGGTTTGGCCGTGTGATCCAGCAACCACCGATCGAGACGGAGGATGAAGGTGGATCCGGCGGGCGGACAAGAGGGTTGCTGGGTCGGTTGTGCACGCTTGTCGCGGTCGTTGCCCCGATGTTGGCGGCTTTTGGGTATATGGCGGCGGGGCAAACGTTGCTTGTATCATCCATCCTGTCGTTGGCGCTGATCGGTTTTGTGCTGGTACTGCAAAGGGTCGCCAATGATCTGACGGCACCAAGTCGCGCCGATGAAGAACAAAAGGGCCTGAACGCCCTTCTTCCCATTGTGATCAGTTTCCTCCTTTTTCTTGCCAGCCTGCCGCTATTTGCGCTGATCTGGGGCGCGCGGGTGGCTGACCTGTTGGAGCTTTGGCAGCGGTTTCGCGAGGGGTTCGCGATTGGTGAGACGCGCCTTTCTCCAACGGATTTCCTGACCTTCGCCTTTGTCTTTGCGATCGGTTACGGGCTGACCCGATTCATTCAGGGCACCTTGCGCAAAACCGTCCTGCCACGGACGCGGCTGGATATTGGCGGGCAGAACGCGATTGTCGCGGGCTTTGGTTATGTGGGGATAATCCTTGCCGCGATCATCGCGATCACCAGCGCCGGGATCGATCTGTCGAACCTGGCTATCGTGGCCGGTGCACTGTCGGTGGGCATCGGCTTTGGCCTGCAGAACATCGTGTCGAATTTCGTGTCGGGGATCATCCTGCTGATCGAACGGCCCGTCAGCGAAGGTGACTGGATCGAAGTGGGCGATCAGATGGGATATGTGCGGTCGATCTCGGTCCGGTCCACCCGGATCGAGACCTTTGACCGCACCGATGTGATCGTGCCGAATGCGGATCTGGTGAGCGGAACGGTGACGAACTGGACGCGCGGCAATCTGATCGGGCGCGTGATCGTACCTGTCGGCGTAGCCTATGGCACAGATGTCGAAAAGGTGCGGGACGTCCTGATGCAGGTAGCCGAGGAGCATCCGATGGTGATCGCAACCCCGCCGCCGGTTGTCCTGTTCCGCGGTTTTGGCGCGGATTCGCTGGATTTCGAGATTAGGGCGATCCTGAGAGATGTGAATTACGTGATGCCGACCCATTCCGAAATGAACTTTGCCATTGCACAAAAATTTGCGGAGGAAGGTATCGAAATTCCGTTTGCGCAGCGCGATATCTGGCTGCGCAATCCCGAAGTGCTGAAGGACGACAAAGCATGACAAAGTTGATGTTTCGTGACGACGCTTATCAGCGTGAGACCAAGGCAGAGGTGACGCGGATCACGGGCGAGGGCGGGATCGTACTGGACCGGACGCTGTTTTACCCCACCTCGGGGGGGCAGCCGGGCGATAGCGGGACGTTACATTGGGGCGGTCAAACCCTTGACGTCGCGACGACGGTCAAGGGGGAGAGCGGCGAGGTGATCCTTTTACCCGCCGAACCCGTGGGCCTGCCCAGCGTGGGGCAGGGGGTGACGCAAAAGCTGAACTGGGATCGGCGTTACCGGCATATGCGCGTCCATACTGCACTGCACCTTTTGTCGGTCGTCATTCCATTGCCTGTTTCCGGGGGCGCGATCACCGCCGAGAGGGGGCGGTTGGATTTCGATATGCCTGACGCGCCCGAAGACAAGGCCGCGTTGGAGGCTGATCTGAACCGGCTGATCGCCTGCAACATGAACGTGACCGAGGAATGGATTACCGATGCTGAACTGGATGCGCAGCCCGATCTGGTCAAAACCATGTCGGTTCAGCCGCCGCGCGGATCGGGCAAGGTTCGGCTGATCCGGATCGGGGTCGGGTCCGAGACTGCAGATTTGCAGCCTTGCGGCGGCACCCATGTGGCCAACACCGAGGAAATCGGGCGGGTCCATTTGGGCAAGATCGAAAAGAAGGGCCGTCAGAACAGGCGTGTCTATCTACATCTGGAGTGATCACATGACCCGCCTTTCCTTTATCGCAATCATGATCGGAATGTGGGCCACGCCGGTCGCGGCCGAGAATTTCGCGGGATGCGACAAGGCCGAGATGCGCGTGGCCTCGGATGCGTTGTCCAAAGCCAAAGATCTGACGTTGAAGGCTGCGGCCACCGTTGGCGATACGCCGCAATATCGCCGTTGGTTCGGTGAGTATTCCCCCGGCCATGCCGAAGAGGTTCGCGCCGGTCTGAAAGCGGTCGTAACCGCGATCCGTAGTGGCGCAGTCACCGTGCAATGCGATGATACCACGATGGACGGGTGCGAAGGCGGTACTTATGCGTGGGTTTATCCGCATGAGCATTATCGACTTTATCTGTGTCCAGCTTTTTTCAATCTGCCGCGGTTGATCGAGTTACGACCCGGCGCGCGCGCCAGTGAAAACGGTACGCGAGAGGGTACCATTGTTCACGAGCTGAGCCATTTCAATCGCGTGGCCCGGACCGAAGACCATTGCTACAGCCGGCCCGAATGTTCTGATATGGCCCGAGAGGATCCGCTGCTTGCCATCGAGAATGCCGACAGCTTTCAGTACTTTACCGAAGATGTGACGTATTTCGCGCGTCAGCCCGTTGCAGGCAAACCCGGGGCCGCAGATCGGGAGGATTAGCCGTGCTGATCTTCGGAGATTTCCTGGCCGAAAAGATCGCGTTCGATCTGCTGATCCAGCATTTTTTCCGATTCCGGCAGGCCCTCTCGCGATAGCAGGATGGCAAAGGGGCGCAGGTGCGGCACATGACTGCAGACCACCAACAGCATCACCATGATCGGCACCGACAGGAACATGCCCGGAATACCCCAAACGGCCCCCCAGAAGGCCAGCGACAGGATGATCCCAAACGATGACAGGCGCAACGCGCGGCCCATCAACATGGGGTCGATGACGCTGCCATTGATGAATTGAATAACCCCCGCGATCAGGAAAATCGCCGTCGTCGTCGTCGGATCACCCAGTTGCACATGAGCCATCAACGCGATCAGCGCGGTGGCGATGATCGACCCGATATTGGGAATGAAATTCAGTACGAAGGTGATGATCCCGATCGCCGTGGCAAGCTCGAGGCCGAAAAACTGGGCCAATACATAGATCATCGCGCCGGTGACGGCGCTGATGACGGTTTTGACCAGCAGATAATAGTTCACCCGATGGATGATCGATTGAATGATCTTGCCGACCCGTTCTGCCTGGGCCTCGTCTCCGACGAAATTGTTCAGCTTGGTTTGAAACCAGATACGCTCGGCGAAGAGAAAGCCCACGAACAGGATGACCAGGACGGTGGCTTGGGTCATCCCACTGGCCTGGCTGGCGGCGGTGCGCAGATAGCTGGGCACGTCGATGGATTGAAGCGCGTTCAGGATCGCCATCTGACTATCCGGGCCCAGCCATGTGAACAGCCCGGCGACAGCCGAAGGCACGCGGTCTGTGTAGGACAGCGCGGTGACGAGAACCGTATTCACCTGTGCCAAAAGGATCGAGGTCAGCGACAGGAGCGCAAGCGCGATCAACACCATCGCCGCAAGGCTCGCCAGTACGTTCGGGATACGGAAAGGCCCGATCCGCTGCCGGGCGATGAAGTTGATTACGTCGCTTGTCAGGCTGAAGACGATGATCGCGATAGCAAGCGAAATCAGGATGAACCGGGCCTGGACCAGAAGGAACAAAACGACCGCGAAGGCGATGATCACCAAGGCACCGGTTTGCAACCGCATCGCGTCATTGCGTTTATCGGTGGTGTTGTTTTTGGGCGGGTCGTGTAGCATGCGATCCTGAGTATCTGGGCCGGGGTTAGACGCTTATAGAATGTGGCCACGGCCAGAGTAAATGTCCCGATCAGGGGTCTTGCAAAAGGGGCGGCATTGACGTTAAACCGCTCGCCACGGACAGGTGGCCGAGTGGTCGAAGGCGCACGCCTGGAAAGTGTGTAGGCGGGAGACCGTCTCCAGGGTTCGAATCCCTGTCTGTCCGCCACTTCTTTCCCCAACGTCCGCCACCGGTTGCCGGTTCAGTCGTTCAGATTTTGCGCCTCGATCCAGTCCGTGATCAGTTTCGCGATCGTGTCGGAGTTTTTGTCCATCATCATCATATGGCTGTTGCCGGTGATGCCTTCGGCCGGAAGGTCGAGCCAATCGAATGTGCCGCCTGCGGCGCGTATTGCATCCCGCCACATGGCGCTGTTTGCGACCAGACGCGGCCATACCGGATCGTCACTTATATAGTCGCCCAGAATGACAAGATGCGGAATATCCGCCACGATGGCAGCGTCTGCTTGTGCGGGATCGGGTGCCCTGACAGATTCGATCACCACCAAGGCACGGACCAGATCGGGGTTGTTCAATGCCGCCCGATACCCGAAATTGCCGGCCTGACTATGGGCGATGATGATGCACGGGCAGGCGCGTTTTATGAGGGCATCGTATGCCGCCGTTGTCGCTGCGTTGTTGCTGACCCATCGGGGGACGAACGACTTGACCAGTTGGTCGAAATCATCGACGGGAAATTGCTGGCCTTTATACGCCTCAGATACGGATGCGCCTTCGCCGGACCAGCTATTTGGTGGGCCAAAGCGAAACAATTCCCATGCTTCTTGTTTGGTCCGACGAAATGGTGGGTTGGTGTAGATTTCGGGAAAGCGTGACCAGGATGCGCGGCCGCGTTCGACGGCATCAGACACATAGGTGTCATAACCTGCATCCAAGAAGAAGCGGTTCCAGCCCGCGCCGCCATCGGGTTTGGTTTCCCAAGTATTGCCCGTCAGGGCGCTGCCGTGCCACATCAGGATGGGCAGTTGGTTTTCCGGGTCGGCCAGTTGATAATTTTGGACATACATCTGCCCGGTCTCGAACGTGCCATTGGGATCGACCAGTATCGGATCAGCCCCCGGCCTGACCGTGATCTCTTCGTCAGGCAACCCTTCCAGAACGACTTCGCCGCCGCCGATGAAAAACGTTTCGATCTTGTCCAGGATCAGATCTGCCGTGGCGACAGCGGGGATCATCGACAAACCGATACAAACAACGCTAAGAATTTGCGGATGCATTAATGTATTCCTTATTTGATGGCGCCGCACATTTATAAGGCGTCGGATGCCTGCGCAAATCACGTCATCGTGGCGCGTTTCTTAAGCAGAATGAAAAGAATTCGTCAGCGCGATTGCACCAAAGCCCATGCTTGTTGGGCGATGGGCCCGGCCATGGCGCCGATCTGCTTGGCTTGTGCATCCGCTGCGTTGCCCGCCTCGGCCCGTTTTGCGACCCCCTGCAGAATAGCTGCAATTCGGAACATGCTGAGAATAATGTAGAAATCCCAGTCATCGGGCATCGTCAGCCCTGTGCGATCGAAATAGGCCGCAAGATAGGTCTGTTCATCAGGAATACCCAGCGCCGCAAGGTCGACACCGGCGAGTCCGCGAAACATCGTAGGCGCGAAACGCCATGCCATCATGTGATAAGCGAGGTCGGCGAGTGGGTTGCCGATCGTGGATAGCTCCCAATCGAGCACGGCGACTGCATGTGGCCTGGCCGGGTGCATCAGCACGTTATCCAGCCGGTAGTCTCCGTGTACAATGCTGGTCAGTTCATCGTCTGGTACGTTGTTCGGCAACCAGCGAATGATGTTGTCCATCGCTTCGTTCTCGACGGTGATCGAGGCCTGATATTGTTTGGTCCAAAGGCCGACCTGCCTTTGCAGATAGTTTTCGCTACGTCCGAAATCAGAAAGACCGACGCTGTCGGGGTCGACGCTGTGGATCGCGGCGATCGTCTGGTTCATCGAGTCGTAGATGGCTGTTCGGTCTGCTTTGCTTTGATCGTTAAGCCGCGGATCCCAGAAAACCCGCCCCTCGACCATTTCCATGACGTAGAAGATGCTGCCGATCACGCTTTCATCGGTGCATAGCGCGTAGACCTGCGGGACGGGGACATCCGTCTTGGCAAGTGCGGCGATAACACGATATTCGCGATCCACCGCATGCGCGCTTGGCAGCACCGGGCCCATAGGTTTGCGCCGCAATACATAATCGCCGTTTGGTGTGCTTAACTTGAAGGTCGGATTGGACTGGCCGCCCGCGAATTTCGAGACTGTCACGGGCCCTTCGAAACCCGCGATGTGCGAAGACAGCCACGGCGTCATGCTCTTTAAATCAAGCTGATCGGCATTGTGGTTACTTGTATCGCTTGGCATGATCCGCCCTTTCATTCCACTGTGCGGATGTTTGTCATCGCTCATTCGTCAGCGCGCAAGAACCAATTCCGCCTTAAGCCCCCCCAGACGAGCGCTATCACCCAAACGCAGGATGCCACCGTGGGTGCGTGCGATATCGGCGACGATGGCAAGCCCAAGGCCGACGCCGCTGCCCTTGTCCTGGTTGCGGGCAGGGTCGAGCCGGACGAAGGGGTTCACAGCATCTTCGCGTTGATCGGCCGGAATGCCGGGCCCGTCATCCTCGACCACAAAGCGGATGGCCCGTTCGGTGACGCTGACCCCGACCTCGGCCTGTTTGCCATAGCGCAGCGCGTTGCCCAGCAGATTTTCAAGGGCCCGACGGATCGCCATGGGGCGCAGGCTGATCGGGTCATCGGGGCCTTCGATCGTGCCAGCGCGTGCAGCCTGACCTGCCCGCGCTGCATCATCCAGCACATCGCGGACGAGCTTTTGAGGTACGATCGGTTCCAGGTGATCGCTTGCATCGCTGCGGGCGAAATCCAGAAACGCATCGACGAGCCGTTCCATATCATCGACATCGCGCAAAAGTGGGGCCACCTCGTCGTCATCGAGCATCGACAGGCCCAGCCGCAGCCGGGTCAGCGGCGTCCGTAGATCGTGGCTGACGCCAGACAACATCAGCGTCCGGCTCTGGGTTTGCTTTTCCAACCGGTTGCGCATGTCGAGAAAGGCCGTGCCAGCGGCCCTTACTTCGACCGCACCGGTCGGGTGAAATGGGGTCACCCGCCCCTTGCCGTAGTCGGCCGCGACGGTCGCCATCCGCTTAATCGGGCGTAGCTGGTTACGCAAAAATACATATGCAATGGCAGTCATCAATGCACCCGTGACGGCCATGATCACCAAGAGCTGATGGGGATTGCTCGCCGACACGCGCCGCCGACGAAACTGAAGTTCCAGCGGCCCGTGCCGCGTGTCGACCCACATCAGAACATCGCTCCGGTCTTCCAGAGATATGGCGATCACCTCATTGATGCCCTGCCGGAGCGCGTCGATCACCATGCTGCCCGTCAGATCGATGAAGGGTTTGATATCCGTATTGTTGGGCGTCGCGGGCAGAGTGGTCGTGATTTGCAAAGGTGCGTCGATCTTGGCGACAGCGGTCCTTGCCGCCGCGAGCGTCGGGGCGTCGTTGACCGTGTCGATCAGAAACCGCAGCTCGATGCTGACCGCACTTGTCATCAGCCGCGTAACCCCGTCAAAGTGACGCTGGATGAAAACGACCGAGACAAGCAGTTGCAGCAAAAGAACCGGCAAAATCAGGATCAACGCGGCCCGACCGTAAATGCCACGCGGCATGGATTTTTTGAGCCATCCGAAAGCCATGTCTGCACCCTATCGACCGGCCGGGTCGAGGCAAAGAGCATATGAGCGCGCCGGTTTCCGCTTTTTCGCCGCAGACCGGCGTGCCTTTGCAGCTTGCGCCTGATCTGCAACTGATATTGGCCCCGAACCCATCACCGATGACTTATCTGGGTACCAATACGTATCTGGTGGGGCATGATGATCTGATGGTGATCGATCCGGGGCCGGACGATCCGGCGCATCTGGCAGCGCTTATTTCAGCGATCGGGGGGCGCAACGTTACCCATATTCTGATCACCCACAGCCATTTGGATCATACACCTTTGGCGAGACCGCTGGCGCAGCGCGTTGATGCGCCGATCTGTGCATTCGGCGATAGCCGGGCCGGACGCAGCGCGGTGATGCAGGATCTGGCCATTGCGGGGCTGGCTGGTGGAGGAGAGGGGGTCGATATGGCGTTTCGTCCTGATGTCATTCTGACCGACGGGGCGGTGATCGATAACGAAGCCTTACGTCTGACGGCTATTCATACGCCCGGACACATGGGTAATCACCTGTGCTTTGTCAGGGACAATACGGTTTTTACCGGTGATCATGTGATGGGTTGGTCGAGTTCGCTGGTCTCGCCGCCGGACGGTGATCTGACCGATTTCATGGCATCTTGTCACAAGCTGTCCGCTATTACCGCGAAACGGTATTATCCGGGTCACGGCGCACCTATCGATGATCCGAAGGGGCGGTTGACATGGCTGATCGGGCATCGACAGCAACGCGAGGTACAGATTGTCGCCGCACTTGGTGCCGGACCGCTGGATGTCGGCGAGTTGACCCGGGCAGTTTATGCGGATTTGGCCCCGGGTCTATTGATTGCGGCAGAACGGAATATCTTTGCGCATCTTGTCGATTTGGTAGCGCGAGGCATCGTGGCAGCGGTTCCGGAGTTGCGACTGACGGCACGATTTCAGCAGGTCGGTGATCTGGAGACATCGAACCTTTTGTAATCGTCGAATCTGGCGAAAATCCTCTGGACGCCGGAATGCACCATTGCTATAGGCGCTGTTGTGTTCCGGCGTAGCTCAGCGGTAGAGCAGTTGACTGTTAATCAATTGGTCGTAGGTTCGATCCCTACCGCCGGAGCCAATTTATCAAGATAGATTGAGTCACGGGCCGGTTGGTCCGCAACACCGCATTGCGCTCACTCGATGATTGGCCTTGACAGAACATATCGTTCAGCTGTTCAGCACCTTTAGTTCGACGCCACCGCAACACCCGTATTGATCAATGACGGTACCAGTTGCTGTACCACGCGGTTCCAGCGCGTGATCGGCTGTTCCGCGATGAAAACGATGTCATTGGGTCGTAATTCGAGGCGGGTCGCTAGCAACATGTTCGCCACATTACGCCCATCCAAATGCCATGCCGTGACCGCGCCGAAAATGTCCGACGACCCGCGAAGCACGTAGATTTGCGATGGATTTGCGGTTTCGGAAGAAAAGCCGCCGTCGTTGTATAGGGCATCGGCCAACGTTGTCTGCCGCCCGAATGGCATGGCGAAACGCCCCGGCTGCGTGACCTCGCCGGTCAGATAAACGAAGTCTCGATCGACTGCGTCCAACTCTACCCGTTCCTGAAAATTGCTGCGTGTTTCGGCCAGTGCCGCCCGGCGCAGGTTGATTTCGGTTTCCAGTTCGGCAAGCGCCTGGGCCCGATCGCGCTGTCGAAACTCGGCCAAGGCGATTTGTTCGGTGAAATAGGCCTGTGCACGTTCCAGCGCGAATGCAGTGTCGACGAACACACTGTCGCCAGCCACCAGTTGCGTCCGCTGCAGATCAGGGTTGGCAAGATACTCGGTCAGCGGAATTTGGTACAATGTACCATCGCGGTAAATTCGAATGGATGCGAAATCGAGATCGGGCGTCGCCACGCCCCCGGCAATGTTCAGTGCCTCGTTCAGGAAAAGCGGCGTCAGCGTAATCGGGATGATCGCCGGTTGTGCCACGGCACCACCCAGCGATACGCGCTTGGAGTTGAATTCCGCGATTTCGAGGCTGAAGGTGGGGTCGATCTGGCTTTCGATCAGGCGTTGGAACAGCTGCGCCTCAGCCTCTTCGAGGGTGAGACCGACCAGTTGAACACGACCGACCTCGGGCACGGCGATCGCGCCGTCATCCTGAACGGTATAGCCCTGACGGCTGTTTTGCGCGGCGAGGAGGCCGGACAATTCCTCGACTGTTCCCGTGCTCGTCTTTGTCGCAAGAAGAACGACATCGCCGATCCCGATCCGATAAGGGCCGGTAGAAACGGGCGGGGGGGTGCGCGTCACTAAGGCGCCCGGGCGGTTCTGAGCGTCGAGGCTGGGCGGTGGTGTTGCACCCGAACTGCGCGCGGTGACCCCTGTGCCCGCCGTGCGAAAGAATGCATCGGGAAGTGTTTTGGGCCGATAGGGGTCACGATTGGCCGCAAGAACCGCTTCGGCTGTCATCGGTATGACCCGGATCTTGTCGCTTGACCTGTCCACCCCTGGCGAGATGTAGGCCGCGCCACAGGCGGACAATAGCGAAGTTAGCGCGAGAGCTTGTAAATATCTCAACATTTTAGACTCGCCATTGGACTTACAACATAAAAAAGCAGGCCAACGAATGACCTGCCTTCATATTCTTTGTAGCCATATTGATATGGCTTAGTTCGTGGTCCCGGTCGACGATCCGCTATCATCATCAGACCCGCTGGCAACGGCAACGATGATCAAGAGACCAGCGAGCGCCGCAATCGCAGGGCCGGATGCAAGACCACCTGCGCCGATTTCAGCAGATCCGACAGGCTGCTGGGGTTCCGCGCCTTGCGCGAAGCCGCTGGATGCGGCCATGGAGAGTGCAAGTGTGAGTGCCGTGATGCGTTTCATGCCGAGAGGTCCCCGAAAAGTTGTTGTTCACTACAAATATACATGAGCGGCCGCCGTTGTAAAACGTAATCTACCCAAGGGCGACTATCGGCATGTTTAGGTTGGCGGGCTGAGAAATTCCGCTGTGATGACGTATCCGATTTCAGGTGAAATCCACTGCTTGGCTTGTGCGATGCGACCGTCCGCGGCGAGGGTGTAAGTGTTCTCAAATGCCAAATCGTCCGCGCGGCAGCTTTCGATGATCTGATTCGATGCTGCCCGGGCGTAGGTGCACATGAAACTGCGCGACACCGTCTGATTTTCACCGTCGAGGAATTCGTGAATACGCACCGCTTGCTGTCTTTGCCCCGCCAATGTCGCGAGTGGTTCCGCTACATCGGCGATCATCAAATCGTTTCCCAAGCCCCTGGTCGCGACGATCATGCCGCGTTTTGTGCTGATACTGATGCCGTCCGGCGTCAGAAAGGTCATCACGTCGCCATTGACGCCGACGCGACCCAGTGCCGCCACCGCGCCGCGCGCGGGAATATCGACGATCAGAACACCACCGCCCGTCTGTGCGACGATCTCGGGCGTGATTCCCGCCCGCAATGCTGCACCGTCGACTCGCGGTCCGTCGGGTTGTTGCCCCGCGCGCAGCAGGCCAATCAACTGTTGCGCGACGCTGGGGCCTGTCGATGCGTTACCGCATGCGGCCAAAGCGCCAAGCAGGGTAAGGGTCAGAAAAGTTCTCATCGCCAGAACCGTCCCCAACTATCGCGCAACTGGGTTTGGTGGTGGTCACGCACGGTTTCGTAAAGGCGCCCGGGCACGTTGAGCCTTGCGCCGCCGTCGCGGACCAGCGGTCGGACCGTGGCGCTGTAGACCCGTCGCGACGGCGCACCGATGAAGTGGGTCAGCGGAACGCTGAACCGGATCCCCTTGTCGAATGAGCCTTCGCCGAAGTCGTCGAACGACACATCGGTGAATGTGGCAAAGCCACCGACCCGCCAGCCATTGTCGAATTCACGATCCAGCCCGAAAGTCGCACCATAATCACCCGCCAGATAGCGTCCGACATCGACCTGTGCGTGCCAGTTATTGGCGAAGTCATAATAGGCAGAGACATGACCGGTGACGATGTCATAATCCTGAAACCCGAATTGCTGATCGAAATCGCGCTGCCGTGCATAGTTCACTTCGACCCCGAGCCCCAGCCTGCTTTCGACGGGCTTCCAAAGCAGCTCGGTCGACATTCCGCCATACATCCGCTCGAGATATCCGGCTGTGATCCGACCGTAGTAATCGGGGGCAACGTTGAACTGGTAGGCTGCCGTGAGCCTGGTGATCGCTGGGTCGCCCTGGGCCACGTAAAGCGGACCGTTGGTCCGTACGGGCTCGATCAGGGAACCGGATGGTCCTGGATCGTCCGATCGGTCACCCGCGACCCGTTTGCGCAAAGCACCGGAAAGAACCAGGCCAGGTGCGATCACATAATCCGCGGCAAGCTCTGCGCCCACGTCGACGGCGACCGGATTGTTCGGATCGAAATATGTGGTGGCGATGTATGGCCCGAGTTGCCATGTAAAAGCCGGATACAGATCGTCGACCGGGGCAGGGGGGGCGCCTGCATCTGCGGCATCGCCAATCTGCGTCCGGATATAGGTCTCCCATGCATTGTCCGGCGCGAATTCAAGCCGCTCCAGATCGCTGCGCCGGATCGTGACGGCTGATGTCCGAACACCACCGACGACCGGCACGATGGTGAAGGTCTCGATCGAGGATGGCATGGCTTGCGACATCATTCGCGCGGTACGACCAAAGGCCTGTGCGCCGGACAGGTACGTGCGGTTGCGGATGTAGACCGTGGCGGTTCTCGGCGTTGTGCGGATGGCCTCGAGCGTCATTCCTTCGCTTTCCAGCAGCGTTTGCATGCTTTCGCGCAGGATTTTTGGCGCATCTGCCTGGGTCGTCCATTCTAGGTTGTTCAGATCACGTGGCGCACGCGGTACGACCGGCGTTGGCCGTTGATCGAGCCCGCCTTTCACCGCCGGTTCTTTGGGATTGAGGGTGAAGGTCAGCGCTACGCCGACTTCCGATCCGTAGAGTGAATAGGCCTGTGCGGTCGCATTTGGGCCAAGCGCATAGGAAACGCCGAAATTCCAAGGTGAATCGCGCGTGAAAAGGTCACGATCCGCCTTGGTTTCACCGGTATAGGCGTCTGATGAGTATTCGGCCTTGAAGCTGAGCCTGTTCGTCGGTCGCCAGCTGATACCCCCAAAAAGAGCCGCATCACCCCGGAAGAAGCGGTCGAATTCGACTTGACCACCAGTGCCCGTTTGACCCAGGCGCCGATCGGCAAAACGGTCATCGATGCGGCTAAGCGGGTTTTCGAAGCTGTCATAGCTGCCTAACCGCCCCCAGCCGATCCCGCCCGTTATTGCGACGGATGGGATGATTTGTTTGGTTGCGACCAGATATTCCCCGGAATAGATACCGGTGCCCGCAAAATCCTGTAACCCAATCGCAACGGCGGGACGCATAGGTCCTTCGTCAATAAACCGATACCGCAGATCGAATGAGCGGTCGAAGCGTTCGCTGCCATCCGTTTCCCAATCGTCGATCCGCGAATATCTGAAGCTGCCTGTCAGACGCGGATTGATCTGGAACGTGATCGTCGTGCGCAATGAGCCGCCGAAATAGCCAAGTGTCGTCGCAAGCTCGGCATCGCGCGCGCCTTGCGCGGTCGGCATGTCGATCAATCCGGGCGTGCCGTAGAGCGTGTAGGTGTAGTCACGTTCAGGCTCTGCGATCGCCAAGGTCGGGGCAATGACGACCAGCGCGGCGGACGCGCAAAAGAGGCGTCGCAAAGGTTGTCCGAACTTTGATCGCATTACACCCCCAACGTGTTCGCCATGAGCCTAACCAGCGTCTTCGACGGGCACAATGGCCCGCCGGCGCATCGGCGAAACCATGCGGCTTCCGGCATTGCCATTCCAAGGGCGCCATGGTGTTTTGCGGTCGAAGGCATCAGGCAGAAAGGACACCGTCGTGCGTCAAATTTTCAAGGCGTTTCGTCGCCGAAACGACGTCGCGAGCAGTCAGGCCCAGGGCCGCCCCAATGATCTGCGTCCTGATGCTCCTTTTTATGCGATCGGCGATATCCATGGTTGCGATGATCTTTTGGCACGGCTTTTGTCGCGGATCGATCCGGAGCATGATCAGCAGCTCATCTTTTTGGGCGATTACGTCGATCGTGGCCCCGAATCTGCGGCAGTCCTCGCCCGGCTTTTTGAGATGTCACAACGTTTCGGGAACCGCATCGTCTGTCTGCGTGGCAACCATGAACGGATGATGTGCCAGTTTATCGAGGACCCATTGGGCAAAGGTGCGCGATGGTTGGTCAATGGCGGAACGGAGACGCTGAAGAGCTTTGGGATCACCGGCATCGGGCGCAGACCAGATGCAGATGCGGCAATGGAGGCTTGCGATGCTCTTGAACACGCCATGCCAGAGGGGATGATCGCCTGGCTCGAAACATTGCCGTTGAGTTGGCAAAGCGGCAATGTTTGGTGCGCCCACGCAGCGATGGATCCAGCCATGCCGCCGGACGACCAAAAGTCGAACACGATCCTTTGGGGACATCCGACGTTTCTGGATACGGCGCGCCCCGACGATATTTGCGTTGTTCATGGTCATACGATCGTGCCGTCACCTAAGAATGCAGATAGCCGAATTTCGATCGATACAGGCGCCTACCGGACCGGTGTTTTGACTGCTGCACATATTTCAACTGAAAAATGCGCATTTATCCAAGAACGAGGCTAATTCGCCTGCGCCGCTTCGGCCTGTTCGATGTGGTATCCGTCGACGCGGGCCTCGACGATCCGCCGGAACGCGGTGGGATCGTTTTCAGCGATGGCGGCTGTTGTGTCACGCAACAGTGACGCCACCTCGAGTTCGCGCATGGGGGCTTCTTCGGCGCGCAGGATCTTGGGGTGGGGGGTCGCGCAAAGCGTGTCATCCACCAGCAACTCTTCGTGCAGCTTTTCGCCAGGGCGTAGTCCGGTTATCTGAATCGCGATATCACCCTCGCCGGTTTCGGGGTCTTTGACCTTGCGCCCAGACAGGCGGATCATACGTTCGGCGACGTCCAGTATGCGCTGTGGTTTTCCCATATCCAGAACAAATACGTCCCCGCCAGTCGCGTATGCGCCCGCCAACAAAACAAGGCGCGCCGATTCCGGGATCGTCATGAAGAACCGGGTGACATCGGGGTGCGTGACGGTGACAGGGCCACCATTTTCGATCTGCGCCTGAAAGAGTGGCAGGACAGAGCCGGACGAACCCAACACGTTACCGAAACGGACCATCGCGAATTTGGTGGCATCGCTGCGCGTCTGCATGTCCTGCACGATCAATTCGGCCATGCGTTTGGTCGCGCCCATGATATTTGTGGGGCGCACGGCCTTGTCGGTAGAGACGAGGATGAAACGTTTGATCCCGGCGGCATTCGCCACATCCGCCACGACCTTCGTGCCGATCACGTTGTTCTCGGCCCCTTGGACTTCGTTGTCTTCCACGAGCGGTACGTGCTTGTAAGCCGCTGCGTGCAGGATGATTTCGACGCCATCCTCGGCCACGACGTTTTCGACGCGGGCCCGATTGATGATCGAACCAAGACGGGCGATTATCTTAATGTCGGTCTCGCCTGCCAAAGCCCCGAGTTCCCGTTCGATCGAATACAGCGCGAATTCCGATTGTTCGAAAAGCACGATTGTTTTCGGTTTGCAGTTGATCAACTGACGGCACAGCTCCGCCCCGATGGAACCACCCGCGCCGGTGACCATGATTGTGCGGCCGGTATATGCCTTCGCTATTTCGGGCGTGTTCAGATCGACCTTGTCCCGGTCCAGCAATTCATCGGGCGACACCGAACGCCATGTATCTTCGCCGCCCCGTGCCGCCATCAACTCGATAAAAGAGGGCAGGACCTGAACATCGACGGGCAGGGCGGTCAGCTGTGCGATCAATTCCGCCCGTCGAACTTCGGACAATGAGGGGATCGCCAACAGAATGCGCGCGATGTTGTTTTTCGCTATCAATCGCGGCAATTCGGATGGCGGATATACCTTCAGGCCGGACACCATCACGTCGTGCAGGTTCGGATTGTCGTCCACGAACAAAATGGGCCGCGTTTCCACCGATTGACGCAGGGCCATCGCAAGCTGAATGCCAGCCGCGCCCGCGCCATAAATGATAACGGGAAGGCGCGTTGGGCTGTTGCCATCAAGGCGCCGCAGGAAAAACAGTGCCGCCATACGGCTGGTCACGGACAACATGAAAAACACGGCACCGAAGATCAGCGGTACAGATCGAGGACCGGACAAGCGCAACATGTAACTGGTCGCGATTGCGGCCATCGACAAGAGTGCCGCCGTCATCGCAATCCGCAGAATGCCATCGCTTTCGATCGCATGCAGTTTGATCCGATGTAGCCCCACTGCAGCGATTACGATGGGACCAAACGCTGCCATGATCGGGACGATCCACCAAGACACGCTTGTCATATGCGCGGGGTAGATTGTTCCAAACCGCAATGCCATCGCGGCGAACAGGCTGAGCACCACCAGCAGTGTGTCGAAGGAAAGAAAGAGGTATTTTTTGCCGGATCGCGGCATAGCAAGCAGAGATTGAATCAATTTGGCTTCCACCTACTCAACGGCGATTTCGTTCGAACCCTTAGCAACACGCTGAACCTAGGCATAGCTCAAAAACGCCTTAAGGGCGAATAGCTGCCAAGTTGCCTTTGTCCGTGTCATATGGGAAGGGTATTCCCAGCCAACGGTGTTCGGGCAGGTCAATGAATAACAATACTGGCACATTTTTCAACAAAGTCAGCAACATAAACGATGCGCGTGATGATGAGATTGATCTTGCGGAGTTGTTGCGAACGCTCTGGCGTGGCAAATTCAAAATAGTTTTCGCAACGCTCGTCGCGATACTGATCGGTGGTTACTACGCCTTTGTGCTGGCAGTGCCGATCTACTCTGCGAGCACTGCCGTCGCGCTCGAGAACCGGCAGGCACAGATCGTGGACATCACAGACGTGATATCAGGACTGCCCAGCGACCAAGTCAGCATCAATACCGAAGTCGAGGTGCTGAAATCCCGCCGGCTGATCGAAAAATTGGTGCTGGACATGAATCTGATCGCTGATCCGGAATTCAACCGAACGCTTCGTCCGGAACCGCTTTTGTCGCTTACGACGATTGCCGACATGGTCCGATCCCTCGCCGGAACGCAAACCGAGACCGTGCCCGACACGCCCGAGTCTATTCAAGATGGCGTGATCGACGAGGTGCTCGACGTTCTGTCGATCACAAATCTGCGGCAAAGCTACGTGTTCGTAATCACGGCCCGAACTGAAAATCCCGTCAAATCGGCACAGATCACGGACAGGTTGGCAGAACTGTATATCCAAGATCAGATCATCATCAAATTCGAAAAGACCGAAGAGGCGACAGAGTGGCTTAGCGAACGTGTCAGTGTCCTGCAAGTCGAACTCGAGACTGCAGAGACGGCGTTGGAAGAATTTTCGCGTAGCACCGATCTGATCAGTCCAGAGGGTCTGATGGCGCTGAACCGCCAACTCAAGGATTTACGTACGCGCCAGAATGATCTGCGGGCAGAAATCGCAGAGACATCTTTACGTATTGCGGACCTTGAAGCGGCGCGATCGACCAACGATCTGACTGCCATGACGGAAACTGCGCGCGATCCTGCGCTCAGTCGGCTACTAGGGCAGGGCGGAAACAACGATGCATTGTTCCTCCTTCGCTATGATCAACTGATCGACCAAACGAGACAGCAAAACACCCGCGCGCAGGACCAGCTTGTCGCGATCACCACATCTATTCAACAACTGACGCGCAATATCGACACCCAGGCATCCGAACTTGTCGAGCTGCAGCAATATCAACGCGAGGCAGAGGCCAGCCGGTTGATATATGAGTATTTCCTGGCACGGCTAAAAGAAACATCCGTCCAACAAGGCATCCAACAGGCGGAAAGCAGAATTCTGTCGTATGCCGTCATTCCACAGCGTCCATCGGCCCCACGCAAACCGATTGTTTTGATCCTTTCGACGATTCTCGGGGTGATGGCCGGTGCGGCGATGGTTCTTTGGCGGGAATATACGCAAAATACATTCCGTCTTGCGGCCGAACTGGAGCAAAAGACCGGCTATCCGGTTCTGGGTCAAGTGCCCGCCATCGCCTCGCGTCGGCGCAAAAAGGTGTTGAAATATCTGCAAGACAAACCGAACTCGGCCGCGGCCGAGGCGATCCGCAACCTGCGAACATCGCTGCTTTTGTCAAATCTCGACAATCCGCCCAAGGTTATCATGTCCACATCGTCGATACCGGGGGAGGGGAAGACGACCCAATCGATCGCATTGGCGCAAAACCTGGCCGGGCTCGGCAAGAAAATTCTCTTGCTGGAAGGGGATATCAGACGTCGTGTCTTTTCCGACTATTTCCAGATCGAGGAAAAACCCAGCTTTTTGAAGGTGTTGTTAGAAGATGTATCCTTGGATGACGCGGTCACACATATGCCGGAGTTCGGTATTGATGTGCTCATGGGTGAGAAATCGACAAGCAACGCCGCCGATATCTTTTCGTCAGACCGCTTCGTGCAATTCCTTGGCAAATTGCGCGATCGTTATGATTACGTGATCATCGACACGCCGCCGGTATTGGCGGTTACGGATGCGCGTATCATTGCCCGCGCTGTCGACGCCATCATCTACACCGTGAAATGGGACAGTACATCACATCGACAAGTCTTGGACGGGCTGCGATCACTCGAGCAGGTCAACGTTCGCGTATCGGGCCTTGTTCTTGGGCAAATCCATGGGCGGGGGATGAAGCGATACGGATATGGCGACAGTTCCGAAAGCTACCAAGCGTACTACGATCACTGACTTTTTGGCCGAATGGGCGGGCTTGCGATTTCGTATTGTAATGCCGAACCAAATTTTACAGGTTTAGCTGTTTTTGCACACGCACGATCCGTTTTTTTTAGTCGAATGCTTATTCCACACCTCATGAGCATCTAACCATTGAGATCGCGCAGCAAACGACCGTGCTTTCGCGTCTTCTGTATCAGTTGGCCCAACGTCCTGTGACCTTTGGCCTCCAGCAGCGGCAACAGCTTTACCAGCACTTCGGCGGTCGCCCTCGCGTCACCAAGGGCCGTGTGGCGCTGATCCGGGGGGATATTGATCGAAAGCCGGTCGCACAAGGCATCCAATGAATGTTGCTCGCTTACACCGAAAACAACTGCCGACAGGAGAACTGTGTCGAGAACTGGGTGGGTCCATTCGACCCCCATCTGTTTTTCGGACGCCCGCAGCAATCCGATGTCGAAGGGCGCGTTGTGCGCCACGAGAACGGCATCGCGCGCGAAGTGATGAAAGCGGCGCCCGACCTCTCCGATATCTGGGGCATCAGCCACATCCGCGTCGGTCACATTGTGGATTCTCGTAGAAGATGGCGGGATCGGGCGACCTGGGTTTACGTAAGCGTTCAGCACCTCGCCGTCGACGATCCGTCCGTTCAGCACACGCACCGCGCCCAGCTGCACGATGGCGTCGTGCTCTACCGAAAGCCCAGTCGTCTCGGTGTCGAAGGGCACATAGCAAAGATTACGAATGGGCGAGGTAGCGATATCTTTCGCCTCAGCGGCATTTATCAGGGCGAAGTCGAAGACCAGCGGGCGTGGTTTGATCTTGTCGTTTTGACCGGCCTCCACATCCATCAGGACCATATGGCCACCACCACCCAGCGCCTTCAGTCGTGCATCGAATTCAACCCGCCGCGTGTTGTCATAGAGCTTGAACGGGACCTCGGTTCTGGTTTCGGACAACTGGTCCAGCGCCGCAGCGAGGGCTTTGATGTCAAAATAGTCGGTCAGTGGCGCCTTCAGCCGCGGTGGTGCGATTTGCGACAACACATTTGCTGCCTGGCCGTCATAAAGCACGATTTCGTGCGCTGGGTTCAGCAGGATCGTGGCGATAGGGATTTCTGTCAGAAGCGCCGTCAGACGCTCGCTTTCTACCCGCAGTCGTTGTGTCTCTTGCGCGACCTGAGCGGCGCGGTCCAGCACCGATGCGCTCATCGTCTGTGTCAATGCAGTGGCGGCAGGACCAAGGTCACCCAGATATCGTGCTGTGTCAGGGCTTACCGTCGCTTCGCCCCCGGAATGGGCTTGCAATCGTAGCCCGGCAGACAGCTTCTTAATCGGTTTGGCGACATGTTCGTCGAACAAGAGCCATATCGCGACCACAAGGCCTGTGTTCAGGAAGACAAAAAAAACGAACGCCGTCAAAAACGGGGCGGCAGAAACGTCACTTTCGGCGCGCGACCAGCCAAAGACCATCGCCGCTGCCGCCAGTCCCGCCCCTGCAACTGCCAAAAAGCAGAAGAAGAGAAAAATGCGAAAGCGCAGGCTGAGGTGGGTGAACATCTCAGATCTCGCAAACCAGTTTCAGGATCGGATCACTGTCAGGCATGGCCTGCCAATCCGCATCCGCCACACTCCCATCATCCGCAAAATCAGCCCCGTCGATCAGCAAGGCTGAACGACCGCCCGCACAATCAAATAACATTGGCGCCTGATTGACCGGTGACCACCGGCCGAAAAAGTACAGATCGGCGAGCCGCTGGTCGGGCAGGTTGGTATTCTTGCGCGCGGTTGCCGTATCGACAGCGACAAAGCGTTTGGTATAGGGCCAGGCCTTGGTCCAGGGGCGCAGCCAGCTTTGTTCATCGACGGTCATGGCGATTTCCACGCCTTCTGGAATACGCGCTGCGGTGCGATCGAACCAAGTGTATTCGTTTGAAATCGTCATTCCGATCATACCCAAACCAGCTGCCACGGGCATGATCCATTTCGGAAGGCGTCGCCCTGTCGCGATGTTCAGCAACATGGCAATGCCAGCGCAAGCGACCCCGGCAAAGACGGTGGCGATAAGTTCGACGAACATGGGCTTATCCTAACGCAGCTTTTCCCGATCCGGCAGCAGATTGCATTGTTTTGACGACGACGAAGGCGTCGCGCAAATGGCTTCTCTCGAAATCCGAGAGCGCAGAGGGATCAAGGTGATTGTCGGGTTTTTGGCCAGCCTTGATCTGGCGCGCCTGATCTTCGAGGCGCGTGGTCGCGATCAGGTCGTAGGCCTCGATTAGATCGGCCCCGCCCGAGGGCGACAGAACACGTGCCTTGATCGCCGCTTCCAGCCGTGCGTGGGTATTGGTCGGTCGTAGCTGACCTTGCAGCGCGTAAATGCGCCCGAGATCCACGACCGGCACCACCCCTTTATGTTTCAGATCGAGCCGGTTGCGGTGCTCACCAGAGCGGACCGTGGCGAGCCCGCGCAACAAACCCAAGGGAGGCTGGTGTTTGAGCGAATTGGCAATCATATGCGCGGTGAAGATGGAGTTCTTCGACGCCACCTTCAGCGTGTCTTTCTGCAGACGGCCCCAGAGGGTTTCGTCGCCGCCGATAGACCGCAGATCGAACATCACCGAAGCCAGCATCTGCGCTTCGGGACTGGGCTTGGCGATCCATCCTTCGAAATAGCTGCGCCAGACATGACGCGGCTGGCACCAGCGCGGGTTCGTCGCCATCATATCGCCTGGACAGTAAAAGTAGCCGCAAGTATGAAGCCCGTCGCTCACGAATTTGGCAAGGTCCGCGAAATAAGGCATCTGCGCGTCGGTCACGTCATCCGAGAGGATCAGGCAGTTGTCCTGATCGGAAACGCCAGCCTGTTCCTGCCGTCCCTGCGAACCACAAGCCAGCCAAAGATAGGGGGCTGGCGGCGGTCCAAACTTCGCTTCGGCCAGTGCCAACAGGCGGCGCGTCGCAGTGTCGGCGATGTCGGTTATCAATCGGGTGACGACCTCGTGACGGTTGCCGGTCTCGATCAGCTGTACCAAAAGCTGTGGTATCTGGGCTGTCACGCGCGCCATCCCAGCGGCGTCGGTTGCGTTTGCCACACGGCGCACCAGATCAGCTGACGACATCTCTTGCGCGCGCGTCAGATCGGTCTGCGTCACGATACCCAAGAGTTTTGTGCCCTCAACGATGGGCACATGTCCGATGCCGCGTTCCACCATCAGGTGCAGAACGTCCATAACCAGGGCTTTTGGCCCTAGCATCAGCGGGTCTTTTGTCATGATCGAAGAAACCGGAGCGCTTGGGTCAGCGCCGCCGACGATCACCCGACCCGTCATGTCGCGCAAGGTCACGATGCCGCAGAACCTCCCTGTTTCGCCGATGCAGACCGATGAGATACGGTGTTGATCCATCAGGGCTGCCGCCTCGCGGATAGGCGTTTGCGGCGTGCAGGTCACCGGCTTGCGGGTCATAATTTGCCGAACCGGCATCGTGGCGGAGTTTTTGTCATCGGGTCGAGCCGGGCGGCGTCGATCAAAGAACTTAGCAACCTGGGCATGGCCGTCGATCAGATCGAACAGAACCGGTGCGGGCACGAGAATCATCATCGCATCTGCGGTCACCGTTGCGATGCGGCTTGCGGGGTCGTGGCGCAGAAGCGCGCGTTCACCAAAGGAATTTCGGGGGCCAAGTATCGATAGCTGAACATCCGTCTCGTCGGTGATTTCAATTTCTCCGGCAACGATGATGTAGAGGTGGCGCACCTCGTCGCCGACAGCGAAGAGCGTATCGCCTGCCGCAGCCCTCTTCAGCGTGCAGACGTTGGCCAAGGACAAAAGCGCCGCGTCCGGCAGGCTGTCATACGGATGTACCGAGGCAAGAAAACGCATTTGTTCTGCGGGAAGGGGCATAGAAGTCACCTTCTAGGGGTATGCCCTGACCACAATGCTGCGGACAGGGCGATGGCGCGGGGTGGGGTGGTTGCCACCGACAAGGTCGGCGGCCCCGACGATGTCAGTGACCTTCGACTGCGGTTCCCGCACCACGTGGAATACGTACGCTCTGCACCAGGTCCTTGATCTCCTGCGGGGTCTCTTTGGTCATACCCGACACCACATAGGCGATGACGAAGTTCACCATTGCGCCGATTGCGCCGAATGAAGTGGACTTGACCGGCCCGAGAAGCGGATTGTCATCTGTGAACGTATTGGTGTCCGGGATGAAGAACCAGCCCTTGTGCAGGAAGATATACAGTAAGGTCACGACGAGACCCGCCAGCATACCAGCAACCGCGCCGACATTGTTGATGCGCGTCGAGAAGATACCCATCATCAATGCAGGAAAGATCGACGCCGCCGCAAGACCAAAGGCCAGCGCCACCGTTTGGGCCGCGAACCCGGGTGGGTTGAGGCCCAGAAGCACCGCCACCACAATGGCAGCCGCCATTGAAATACGGGCGGCCAACAGCTCTGACTTCTCTGACATGTTGGGTGTCAGCTGACCCTTCAGCAGGTCGTGTGAAACTGCCGAAGAAATGGCCAGAAGTAGACCAGCCGCTGTTGAAAGGGCGGCCGCAAGTCCCCCAGCCGCGACCAGACCGATCACCCAGCCCGGCAGGTTGGCGATCTCCGGATTGGCCAGTACCAGAATGTCACGATTGAAGTTGGTCAACTCATTGCCTTCCCAGCCGTTGGCTTCTGCCTTGGCCTGCAGATCGGCGTTGGCATCGTTGTAGTACTGGATCTGGCCATCGCCGTTCTTGTCTTCCCAGCCGAGAAGGCCGGTCTTTTGCCAAGTGGCCATCCAGGCGTATTCCGGGTCAGTTTCGATCTGCTCGACGCTAACCGCCGCGGCATCCGTACCGTTGGGCCACATCAACTCCGAGATGTTCAGCCGCGCCATAGCACCGACGGCAGGAGCCGTAAGATAGAGAAGCGCGATGAAGACCAGCGTCCAACCAGCGGACCAGCGGGCATCAGACACTTTTGGTACAGTGAAAAAGCGCATTATGACATGTGGCAGACCAGCGGTGCCAATCATCAGCGACAGGGTGAAGAGTACCATGTTGATAGTGGACCCGTGTGCAGCCGTATATTCCGCGAAACCAAGATCGGTCACGATCTGGTTGAGCTTTGCCAAAAGCGGCTCACCACTTTCGGTATTGCCAAAAAGGCCAAGTGCCGGGATTGGGTTGCCCGTCAGTTGCAATGAGATGAAGACCGCGGGGATCGTGTAGGCAGTAATTAGGACACAGTATTGCGCAACCTGTGTATAGGTCACACCCTTCATGCCGCCGAATACCGCATAGGCAAAGACGACACATGCCCCGATCAGCAGCCCCCAGAAGGCGTCGATCTCGAGGAACCGTCCAAAGGCAATGCCCACGCCCTGCATCTGACCGATCACATAGGTGATCGACGCGACCAAAAGGCAGACGACCGCGACCATGCGTGCTGTTTTCGAATAGAACCGGTCACCGATGAACTCGGAGACCGTGAACTTGCCGAACTTGCGCAGATACGGCGCCAGCAGCAACGCCAGCAAGACATAACCGCCTGTCCAACCCATCAGGAAGGATGAATTGTCATATCCCGTAAAGGCGATCAGCCCCGCCATCGAGATGAACGAGGCCGCGGACATCCAGTCCGCTGCGGTCGCCATCCCGTTGGTGACGGGGTGAACGCCGCGTCCTGCAGCATAGAATTCCGACGTGGATCCGGCGCGGGCCCAAATTGCGATCCCGATGTAAAGCGCAAAGCTCGCACCGACAAACAGAAGGTTGAGAGTAAACTGATCCATGTGCCTATTCCTCGTCCACGCCGAATTGTTTATCGAGTTTGTTCATCCGCCAAGCGTAGAAAAAGATCAGCGCGAGGAAGACAAGAATCGAGCCTTGCTGGGCGAACCAGAAACCAAGATCGGTGCCGCCGACGGCGATGCCCGATAGCAACGGGCGTAGGATGATCCCGAACCCGAATGAAACCAGCGCCCAGATAACAAGGCTGATCAGGATGAGCCGCACATTTGCGGACCAATATGCATTACTGTCTTCATTAGCGCTCATTGTGCTTCCTCCATTTGCGATGATCTCAAAGTTGTGGTTGCAGGCTCGATGCCACGAACTTTCGTTACGATTGGTCGAACGATCTGGCGCAAACCGTCTGTGATCGCATCGATGTCGCCCATGGCGTCAACGGTCCGAATACACTTCTGACCTTCATAAAACTCGATAAGCGGTGCTGTTTCAGAGTGGTACGCCACCAGCCGACGGCGCACGGTATCGGGTTTGTCATCCGCCCGTCTGCAAAAGCGTTGCCCGTCGCATTTATCGCAAGTTCCGTCGATCGCCGGGCGTTTGAAGGTCTCGTGGTAACCTTCGCCGCAAGTGTCGCATGTGTAGCGGCCGGAAATCCGCGCAACCATTGCGTCATCTTCGACTTCCAGACTGATCGCGGCATGGACCCGCGTGCCCAGAGAGCCAAGAAGCTGGGACAAGGCCGTCGCTTGCGGGATTGTGCGCCGGAACCCGTCCAGAATGACTCCCGCCGCACAATCCGGATCGCCGAGGCGTTCGCGAAGGATGCGCAGGACAATCTCGTCACCGACAAGACCGCCCGCCGCCATGACCTCTTTGGCTTGCTGACCGGCCTTGGTGCCTGCCGCAACTGCCGCGCGCAAAAGGTCTCCGGTAGAGAGCTGGATCAAACCAAACTGGTCTTCCAGAATTTTGGCTTGCGTCCCTTTGCCGGCGCCCGGAGGTCCCAACAGAATAAGAACGGGTACATCGTTGAAATCACGCATGGATCACCCCCTGTTCATTCTATTTTCGATAAGGTCGTCGACAACCGATGGATCGGCCAGGGTCGAGATATCGCCCAGTGCGCCATAATCGTCCTCTGCGATCTTGCGCAGGATGCGACGCATGATTTTGCCGGATCGGGTTTTCGGCAAGCCGGGCGCCCACTGGATCAGATCGGGCCTGGCGATCGGGCCGATTTCCGTGCGCACCCAGGTTTCCAGCTCTTTGCGCAAGTCTTCGGACGGGGTTTCACCGTTCATCAGCGTCACATAGGCGTAGATGCCCTGTCCCTTCACGTCATGGGGATATCCCACCACAGCGCTTTCAGCGACCTTGGGATGCGCAACCAGCGCACTTTCCACCTCAGCCGTACCCATGCGATGACCCGAGACGTTGATCACGTCATCGACACGTCCGGTGATCCAATAATCGCCATCCTCGTCGCGTCGGCAGCCATCGCCGGAGAAGTAGTACCCTTTGTAATCAGTGAAATAGGTTTTCTCGAAGCGCGCGTGGTCGCCCCAGACAGTACGCATCTGTCCGGGCCAGCTGTCCGCAATGCAAAGAACACCTTCTACCCCGTTACCGTGGATGACCTCACCGCTGGTAGGTTCCAGAACGACCGGCTGGACCCCAAAGAACGGCTGTTGCGCGGCACCCGGTTTCAGGGTCGTGGCACCGGGGAAAGGTGTCAGCATGTGACCACCTGTTTCGGTCTGCCAGAACGTGTCGACGATCGGGCATCTGCCTTTGCCGACGACCTCATTGTACCAGTTCCACGCCTCGGGGTTGATCGGCTCGCCGACCGACCCCAGAACCCGCAGATCGGACAGATCGTGCTTTTCCACCCACTCATTTCCGGCGCCCATCAGGGCACGGATCGCAGTCGGTGCGGTGTAGAACTGATTGACCTTGTGCTTGGCGCAGACCTCCCAGAACCGACCGGCATCGGGATAAGTCGGGACGCCCTCAAACATGATCGTGGTGGCCCCGTTGGCAAGCGGGCCATAGACAATGTAGCTGTGGCCCGTGACCCAACCGACATCGGCTGTGCACCAGAAGACATCACCATCGTGATAATCGAACACAATCTCATGGGTCATCGATGCATAGACCAGATAGCCGCCGCTGCTGTGCACGACGCCCTTCGGTTGCCCGGTGGATCCAGATGTGTAGAGGATGAAAAGCGGGTCCTCCGCGTTCATTTCGACAGGCGGGCAATCCTCGGGTGCTTCCTGCATCATTTGATTGCAATCGTGATCGCGGTCGGTCCAGGTCGTCTGCGTGCCGGTACGTTTGACCACAAGGCACTGCACGTCGTCATTGCAGTGCAGCAGGGCCTTGTCGGTGTTGGATTTCAGCGCCGTCTGGCGTCCGCCCCGTGGCGCATGGTCCGCTGTAATAACAAGTTTCGCATCACAGCCAGTGATCCGTGCGCCCAGAGCTTCGGGTGAGAAGCCGGCAAAAACGATGGAGTGAATGGCACCGATCCGGGCACAGGCCAACATGGCATAGGCAGCTTCAGGGATCATCGGCAGGTATATGACGACACGGTCGCCTTTCTCGATGCCCAGTGACTTCAGCACGTTGGACATTTTGCCGACGGATCGGTAGAGATCACGATAGCTGATATGGAGGGCAGCATCCCTGGACGGATCGTCCGGCTCCCAGATGATGGCAGTCTGGTCACCGCGGGTGCTCAGATGCCGGTCGATGCAGTTCGCCGACACGTTAAGCGTGCCATCTTCGAACCATCGAATATCAATGTTGCCGGGGGTGAATGACGTGTTTTTGACGCGATTGAATCGCTTGATCCAGTCGATCCGCTTGCCGTGCTCCGCCCAAAACGCTTCCGGGTCGGCTACCGAGGTTTCGTACATTTTCGCATAGTCATCCGTACCGACATGCGGCTTGGGCTTTGCGGATCGCAGTCCGTCGGTACGGGTCAGTATGTCTTGGGTCATCGATCAATTCCCTTATCTGCCATCTTTGATAGCCTTCAACCAATGCGGGCCATCATGCACCTGCAGCAAAATTACACACTCTGATGAGAAGTTGAGCATATCGATGACTTTTTTAGCAAATATTGTAAATTTATGAGAAGGGATTTGTCGAAAATCGGCAAATTAATTTACAAAAACGAATTCAGCTAGTTTTTACGGCACGTTAGCTTGCACGAAAATCCCTCTAAGCGCCGTCCTAGGTATGCAACCGCATACATCCCGACCCCGCTGTAGCGCGAGTTGCGGAATGATGAAGTGTTTTGTCCACGGCTGCGAAGCACGACTGAAGGGTAATGGTCCGACTTGCTGAGTCGGCGATGGACAGGGGGCAGGGTGGCTCCTTCGGTCATTACATCGGTTCAGGCAAAACGCGCCCGAGTTGGATCACATCGTCATGTGCCTAATTGGCTTAGCGACCCCGGTCTTGGCACTATGAAATGAAACGTATTTATCATCCTCGGGCCGACAGCTTGCCAGCGCACCAGAATAAGCAAGCGTTCTTTCCGACTGCTACCAGCCTCAGTCAAACCGACGTACTGGGCGCGTCATCGAAACGGGCGAGGAGGATTCATGGATGGACTCAATCCTCGAACTGAACCGCGCCGGGTTTGTCGGAGGCTGAGTTGTCTTGGTTACGCGGCCATGTCTGCTCTTTCCAGAGCGACGTAGAAGTTCGCCTGTGCTTCGGTCGGTGGGATATTCCCGATTGGTTCCAGCAGGCGGCGATTGTTGAACCAGTCGACCCATTCCAGGGTGGCGTATTCAACGGCCTCGAAGCTGCGCCATGGGCCACGACGATAGATGACCTCGGCCTTGAACAATCCGTTGATCGTCTCGGCCGGGACATTGTCATAGGAATCCCCGATGCTGCCGACTGATGGTGCGATCTTCGCCTCTGCCAATCGTTCTGTGTACTTAATCGACAAATATTGCGATCCGCGATCGGAATGATGCACCAGCTGATCCTGTGCAGGCCTACGTTGATGAATGGCTTGTTCCAAAGCCTCCAGGACAAATCCGGCGGTGGCCGTGCGACTGACACGCCAACCCACGATCCTGCGTGCAAAGACAGCGATGACGAAGGCGACGTAGACAAACCCCTGCCCCCCTCTCATTGATTGCCTTGCAATCAACTGCCGGGCAGTGGTCGCGACGTAGGTAAAATCGCTCACCCAAAGGACGTTCGGGGCGGGTGCGTGGAACTGTCGGTTCACACGGTCCAGCGGACAGGGTAGCGCTTTGTCTGGTACGGTTGTTCTTGGCTTGCCCCCTTACTTTGAGCCGAGGAGGCGACCATGGGGACAAGCAACTACAGCGACGCGTTCAAGCGCGATGCGGTGCATCAGATCACCGTGCGCGGGTATCCTGTGCGGGAGGTATCCCGCCGTTTGGGCGTCAGCACGTATTCTCTCTACAAGTGGCTGAAGCTGTTCGGGGAACCTGTTGCGAAGCCGGACGTGGACCATGAGGCCGAGAACCGGCGCCTGAAGCGCGAACTGGCTCGGGTGACCGAGGAGCGCGACATCCTAAAAAAGGCAACGGCGTACTTCGCGCGCGCGTGCCAATGAAGTACACCTTCATCCGGGCGCATCGCGAGGAGTTCGGCGTCCGGGCCATGTGCCGGGTGCTGCGGGTGCACTTCTCCGGCTTCTATGCATGGCTCAAAGAGCCGCTGAGCCATCGCGCGGGGGAAGATGCGCGGCAGACTGAGCTGATCCGGCAGGCCTGGACCGAGAGCGGCAAGGTCTATGGATATCGCAAGCTGACCGACGATCTGCGCGACCAGGGTGAACGGATCTCGGAGAACCGGGTGGCGCGCCTGGCATCGCTGGCCGGGATCGCTGCGCAGATCGGCTACAGGCGTCGTCCCGGCCGATATGGCGGCAAACCCGCGATTGTGGCTGAGAACAGGCTGGAGCAGTGCTTCGATGCGTCTCAGCCCGATCAGGTCTGGGTGACCGACATCACCTACGTCAAGACTCATGAAGGCTGGCTGTACCTGTGCGTCGTCCTCGATCTGTTCTCGCGTCGGGTTGTCGGCTGGTCCGCCCAGTCCCGCATGACGACCGACCTCGCCCTGCAGGCCCTGCTGATGGCCGTCTGGCGACGAAAGCCCGACAACCGGGTCACGGTGCATTCCGACCAGGGCTCCCAGTTCACCAGCCGGGAGTGGCAGACCCTCCTCCGCCAGCACGACCTTGAGCCGAGCATGAGCCGATGCGGGAACTGCCACGACAACGCGGTCAGCACCAGTCATTAATGAACATATCCATCCAAGCGGAGAGATCATTGACTACTGCGACGAACTCCGTGCGTCTCTTGCGATCCCTGGCTATGGCCCAATGGTGAGGCAGGTTTCATTCCAGAAGACGCTTCATCTACTTGGTGCGCTGAACACGCGGATAGTCATCCTCGAGGACTTTCACCAGACCTACAATTTCAAGAAACATCAGATGGTCGCTTACCAGAACTTCGTTCATCCATTGATTTCGAAATACGATATCCGTGTTGTTCTCACCGGCGTGCCACAGATCTGGCGGTGGGCAATGGATGACGAGCAAACGCTTGGTAGGTCCATTCATCTGCAGTATCGCGCATGGGCGCCCTCAGATGATGATTTCATTGAATTTCTTGAGGGCTTTGAGCAATGGTGTCCGGTTCAAAAGGGCTCCGCGCTGTCAAGTGATCAAAAGTTGCGCAAAGCAATCGTTAGGAAGACCCATGGCGTCTGCCGCGAAGTCATGCGGGAATTGATCGGTCTTGACATATATGCAGTCGCTACCGGCCGTGAGCGTTTGGATTTTGAAACATGGCTGGCGTTCCGTGACCGAGATCTGAACTGATGCGGGTTACACCGTATACGCTTGAAAGCCTTTCGTCATTCATTGGGCGCGCGGCGGCGATGCAAGCAATGGACGTACGCACCTACCTGAGAGAAGTGCTTACCTCGACGACAATAGACCCCTATCCGAAAATTCCACATGATCTGGACATGCTCGCCGACCAGGCTCTGCTTGCGCAACTCAATGTTGCACTGGACCCGCAAAAGCACCGATTGGCGATGATGACGCTGCAAGGCTCGGAACCCGGTATTCACACAAAGTGGCTCAGGCGGGCAGGGGGCGCCAACATAGAGGGACGCGACCACTTTAGTCCGATGGCGCAATTGGCATGGTGTCCAAGATGCCTGCTGCGAGACCAACTTGATGGTCATGATCAGTTTCTGCACCTGTCATGGCCGCTGATCACACGAACCTTTTGCACGGTTCTCCAATGCATCGAAGTAGGTAAATGTGCTCTCCGATTGCACGAACCGTAGTTCCATCAGCGTACTGGTTGCATCGTCAATGAAGACGAGAAGGGTGCATGGATCGGCGCGGTCTTCAAACCACCGATGATCTGATCCGTCGATTTGGATCAGTTCGCCATAACATTCCCTGCGGAGTCGTGGCTGATGGAATGTGCGGCGCTGTTTGCGTGACAACCACAAACCATCTTCCTGCATCCACTTGCGCAGCGTCTCCCGCGACACTTTGAACGCATGAAGTTCGGCCAGCATCTCCGCCGCCAGGGTCGGCCCCAAGTCGGCATAGTTCTCTTTAACCAAGGCCAGAGCATAATCTCGCTTGGCATGATGGATGCGATTGTTCGGAGGTTTGCCACGCGCCTTGTGCCGGATCGCGAACGCGCCATCCTGCCTATAACGCTTCAAGAGCCTGAAAACCTGTCGGCGTGTCAGGTCTAATATGTTCGCGGCAT
The DNA here is from genome assembly GCF_037572755.1 of Yoonia sp. 2307UL14-13. Taxonomy (NCBI): domain Bacteria; kingdom Pseudomonadati; phylum Pseudomonadota; class Alphaproteobacteria; order Rhodobacterales; family Paracoccaceae; genus Yoonia; species Yoonia sp. 2307UL14-13. Next base: position 719,498 of record NZ_JBBIFZ010000001.1, read on the forward strand.
TGTCGACGGTCAGCTGACCATCATCAACTTGTGCCAATACTTCTACGCGGTTCAGTTCGCGCTCGCTCATAATCACCCATCCCATGCCAGATCTCTCTGCCTGTTATCGTTGTCGGCGAGAGTGACATTCCTGAATTGCAGATAGGTGACATTTTAGCTTTGCTGCTACAAAATCGGATTCGCATAATCAGTATTATGTTAAATAAAGACAACATCTCAACGGTCATCATAATACTGAATATGCCAATCGACATAGGCCTTTACGCCATCGGTCGCGTTGGTCTCAGGTTTGAAGCCGGTCAATTTCCGGAGTAATGTCGTATCAGCCCATGTTGTCGGGACATCTCCTGGCTGGATTGGCAACATGCGCTTGTCGGCCTTACGTCCGGAAGCGGTTTCGATGGCCTCGATGAAATCCAAAAGCCTTACGGTTTCGCCGTTTCCGATATTGACGATCCGCCAAGGCGCCACCGGAGACAAGCTGTCACCCGTGGGCACGATTCCGTCCTTTGGGCGCGCTGGTGTGACGTCCATCAGTAATCTGATCCCACGGACCAAGTCCGTCACGAATGTAAAATCGCGTTGCATGTCGCCGTGGTTGAACACTTTTATCGGCTCTCTCTTCAGGATGGCCGACGTGAACAGATACGGTGCCATATCCGGGCGGCCCCATGGCCCATAGACGGTAAAGAAGCGAAACATGGTGATCGGCAGGTCGAACAGATGCGCATAGCTGTGCGCCATCGCTTCGGTCGCCTTCTTCGTCGCCGCATAGTATGACATTTGATGATCGGTCTGATCGGTCTCGCGGTACGGCATGGTCGTGTTCGCCCCATAAGCCGAGCTGGTCGATGCCAAAAGTGCATGTTTTGGTGGATGGGCCCGCATCGCCTCCAGCAATTCGAAGGTGCCCATCAAGTTCGCCTGGGTATAGGCGCGCGGGTTCTCGATCGAATAGCGGACGCCGGCCTGTGCGGCCAAATGAACCACAATGTCAGGCTTGTAGGCCTCGAAAAGCGCCTGTAGCGCACCCTGCTCTTCTACATGAGAATGACTGAATATGTAGTTGTTCTTCCGAATTAATTTCTCATTTCTATCGGTCTTCAACGTCGGATCGTAGTAGTCATTGAGGCTGTCCACCCCAACGACGGTCATACCTTCATCAAGAAGAAGGTTGCACAGATGAAACCCGATGAACCCGGCAGCTCCGGTGACCAGAATTGTGCGGTCCCGCATCAATTCACCTCAAAAAGATCGCGGGTGTAGACCTTGTCGGCGACGTCCCGAATGTCTTCGGTCAAGCGATTGGCGAGGATCAAATCTGCTTCGGACTTGAACCTTTCCAGATCACGGATAACCCGAGAGTTGAAAAACAGGTCGTCCTCCAGCACAGGTTCATAGACCGTGCATTCGATCCCCTTCGCCTTGATCCGTTTCATGATGCCCTGCACGGAGCTGTCCCGAAAATTGTCGGAACCGGCCTTCATCACCAGCCGATATACACCCACTAGCTTTGGTTTGCGGTTGATGATCTGGTCGGCGATGAAATCCTTGCGCGTGCGGTTCGACTGTACGATTGCAGCGATCAGGTTCTGCGGCACCTGGGCATAGTTGGATAACAGCTGCTTTGTGTCCTTGGGCAGGCAATAGCCGCCGTAGCCGAAGGATGGGTTGTTGTAATGACCACCGATCCGTGGGTCCAGGCTGACGCCCTCGATCACCTCGCGGGCGTCGAGCCCGTGCGCGATGGCGTAGCTGTCAAGTTCGTTGAAGTAAGCGACCCGCATGGCAAGGAACGTGTTCGAAAACAGCTTGATCGCCTCCGCCTCTGTGGATTTGGCGAACAGAACCGGCATGTCCTTGTCGATGGCACCTGCGACCAGTAGATCGGCAAAGGTCCGGGCCGTGTCGCTGTGCGCACCAACAACGATGCGGGAAGGGTGAAGGTTGTCTTCCAACGCCCTGCCCTCGCGCAGGAATTCAGGTGAAAAGATGATGTCGTCGTATCTGTATTTTTCCTTCATCTCGCGCGTAAAACCGACCGGAACAGTCGATTTGATGATGATCGTGGCCTCTGGCGCAATCTGTTGCGCCTGCGCGATAACGGCTTCGACGCTGGAGGTGTCGAACAGATTGGTCTTGGGATCGTAATTGGTGGGCGTCGCCACGATCACGTAATCCGCGCCTTCGAGGGCATCGCCGGCCTCTGCCGTCGCCCGCAGATGAAGCGGCTTTTCGGCCAGGAACCGTTCCATCATCGCGTCTTCGACCGTCGGACGCTTTTCATTGATCATGTCGACCCGATCCGGATCGATATCAAGCGCGACGACCGGATTGCTCTGGGCCAGAAGGATCGCATTGGACAGTCCGACATATCCCAAACCCGCCACCGCGATTTTCATGGCATCTTTCCTGCTTTTGCGATCATGTCTGACCGTCGATATATCAGCACGCACAATGCGACAAACGCTTTTGCATCATTCGAGTGCCTTCAGCCCTAGCCGTACCGCCCGATTGGGATTCTTCGCCAAGATATATTGCCCCAGTCTTTTTGCCAGTTTGATATGCCCATGCGACACTGCCCGATTGAACAACTCCCTTTGGTAGCGCAGAGAAGATTTTCTGGCGCGCAGCAGTTTATAGTAGTCATGCGCCGTCAGCGTTCCCTCGAGAGCCCCGAGGATGATCGGAGATAAAATTCCCATTTGATTCAGCGAACTCCCCAATCGATGCCCCAGCAAAGGCGCACGAAGATGTTGGGCATTCGGGTTGGTGAAGCGGGCGGCATGTTGCGCGTCCAGTGGCTCATAAGGATCATAAAGGATCGATACCCGACGCGCGGCAGCACTGACCTTGGCCGCATCGCCGTATTTGCCGGAAAAGTCTTTGTCCCAGACGACCTTATATCTGGTTTCCCAAGGCACGATTGTTTTGTCGACTGTAGACTGAGGTGATATCGCCACCACATCGCAGCCAGGTGCGGCAGGTGAAAATGCGCACGCCGCGTAGCCCCCCATCGACGCGCCGTAGAAGACGACCCGACCGAACTGATCAAAGAAACCTTCGGCCACCAACCGATCGAACTGGGCTGCGACCCATGGTTCGCGATACCATGTCCAACCGCCTGCCAGCACACTCAGCGCCGACCACCCCTGCCCTTCGATAAAGCTGTAGCCCCAAGGCCGCCGGTCTTCGCGCTTGGTCATGGCGATATCCAGATTGTCGAACGTCACGACAAGTGTGGATTTACTTCGCGGGGTATAGAGGAAACTATGCCCATTCGCCCCCGCTTCGAACCAGCCTTCGGGGCCTGTCAGGGTGTTGGCAATTCGTGCCCATCCCGCCGCGACATCGGACGCTTCCGGTGGTTTGGGGATGACCCGCACGCGCGAGACTGGCGTGTCATCCGAAAGGTGGGTCGACAACAGGACATTTATTCCAACATCGCGCAAGAAGGGAAATCCGCCCGAACCTGTACGGACATCCATGAAAATACGGGTGTCGGAATGAAGGCAGTTGTCAAGAAAACCCCGAAGAAATCGTACCTTATACCGATCACCGAACCCGCCAAGGTTACACAAAACATCGACCGGGCGCAGCTCTGCCTCTTTGCGAATGACATGGATCCGGTTTTCGTCGACATCGTGTGTTTTCAGGAACTTCATGTAGTCGGTGATCCAGTCAGGATCATCCCGACCCAGTTTACCCCGACGGTTCGTTGCGATCAGGTAAATATCGCAATCGAATTTGTGGTGCAGCGCCAGAACGAATGACCGCGCCGCGCCGGTCAGATCGGCCACCGTATTGACTTCACCCAGATCGACCTCGTCAATCAGGGCGCCGTCGAAAACCGTCTGCCCGCGACCTTTTATCGGGGCCAGATGGGGATTGATGTCATGTTGTTGCACAAGTTTGTCCAGGAAACTATCTTTGGGTGGTAAGCCGTTGTGGTTATTTCCTAACTGCCGCTTGTTTGAGGCCCAAAGGTGCAGCGCTGTCGTCTCGTCCGTGATCAGACCTTCGGCAAGGGACGCGCGGCGCAGGAACTTGAACCGCTCGCGAAATGTGATCGGGTAGAAGGCGTTTAGCGGCTGAACATGCTTCGTCAAACCAAGGTGATGCACAAAGTGGGTGACCATCAGTGGGCCCCACACGCCCCATGGTTGTTCGGAGACATGAACAGGTTTACCCTTCTCGGCTTGTTTGCGCATGGTCCGCTGTCGGGTCTTCGGTAGAAATGGCGCGATCGAGTGGCGATCGGATGTGAATTCGAGCATTTGCCGCAGCAATTCGCTGTCCGGGGGCAATCCCAATACCGCATTGTTGACCCGATGTTCTCCGGGGAGCTCGTAGCCCATCACATAGTCAGACTGGTACGTCATTGGACGATGACAATACACATCGGTGTCTACCCAGATCATGCCGGGGTTTTGGTGGATCATATGGAGACGAAACCAGTCGGCAAAAAGCGCATAACTGTTCTTTTGCTCGTATTTGATGAAATCATCGGTATCGATGACCTCTCTTCCATCCCGTCGGATGACACCTTGAGGAACATTCGGAATGTCTTCGTACGAGAACAGCGTGATTTTCTGGCCCTTGTCGACGAAGGATTTCAAGCAAAGCTGCTCGAGCCAGCTAAGCGGACCACCGATCCAAAGTGTTCCGACCTCGCGCACGCGCCCCATTTGCCTCATTGCTCCTGCCTTGTTTGCCAAACGCCATCTTGACCCCTGATAAGGTCCATGCAAGCAAAATCAAAGATATAGAGGATTGGCGAACCCGAATGAGCCGCGCGCAGAACATCGCAATAGAACGAACATTGGCATGACCGGTCGCATCATTATGCGATGTTTGGCGAGCCATGAGGTTGGTTCGATAACCCTTATCGATGCGATCGAGCGCGAGGTCGATGGTGGGCAGGAACTTACACTGTTTCTTGATGCGGGTGTTAATATCAACCTGATCACCCCACCGGATAAAGCCAAGCTGATTGCAGCGTCACAGATCGCCGGTGCCCCGATTCTGACTTATCGGCTGCCGGCTGGCGCCAAACGTACCTTTGTCTTTGGTGAAGCCACGTTGGATATCGTCCCGGCAGAGGCGGAAAGCCACGTATTCGAAGGGGCGAACGCGATCATCGCGACACGGAACGGCGAAACAGCACAAACCGTTATCGCGTGGCTGAACTATCATGTTGCGATCCAGGGTCTGCAGGTGGCGATTATCCTTGACCGGGCGCGCCCCGGCACGGACGGGGATTTTGTCCGTGAACTGCACGATTGCGATCCGGCCTGTGATATCGTTCTGGTCAAAAGCGACGTACCCCTTGGTCGTCGCGACCTGCCACCAGAGGCGCATCCATTCTGTGTTCCCGAAGCACCGGGAAAGGATCGGATGATTGTTCCCGCCCCATCGCCGTGGGACTCGCCGCTTCGCGCCGTCACCTGGTATGAAATCGCCCGTCGTCGTTTTCTTTTGGATGCCCGTGCGATCGCCAACATCGATGTGCACGACCTGATCCGCATGAGTGATCGGACGGTTTTTGATCAATCGATCGTGGCGGACGGTGGGTTGATCCGTCTGGAGGGTCGACACTGTTATCCTTGGCGGGTCAAACCTGACGAACCCGTTCTTTTCGCCGATCATATCTGCGTTCAGTTCGATGCGACCGGTGGTCGTCAACGTTGGTGCATCGCGCCGGCGAAAGCGCCGGAGAACACCATTTTGCGGCTGTTGCGGGTGGGCAATGCCGTGCCCGACCCGGCCCATATCGGTCACTTTGATCGCCACATGGCAATGCGGCACCCGACCGACAGCATCTCAAAAATCGTGCCCAAAACTTCGCTTATCGAGGATGAGGCGCTCCTCGCGCGCTCCAAAGAGTATTTTGGACACGATCCCGTGCCCATCCCGACATTACAAGCACCCAAGATCAACCCGGGGCGCGGACGCCGCGCCATCGTGACCACAATGAAGAACGAAGGACCGTTCATCCTCGAATGGTTGGCATATCACCGGGCGATCGGGTTCGACGATATCCTGATCTACACCAATGATTGCACCGATGGCACCGACACGATGCTGCAGATGTTGATGAACAAAGGCTATGTCCAGCATCGTCACAATCGCTTTCGCGAGATGAACCTCAAACCACAGCACGCTGCGCTGCAGATGGCGGAAGATGAAGCCGTCATCAGCGATGCAAAGTGGGTCACCTGTATCGATGTGGACGAGTTCGTGAACATCAAGACCGGGGATGGCACGCTGGATGCGCTGTTCGACGCCGTACCTGATGCGAATATGATAGCGATGACCTGGCGGCTGTTCGGAAACGCGAACGTGCACGACTTTGTCGATCGACCGATCACCGAACAATTCCTGCGTTGTGCCCCTGAACTGGCGCGCAAACCACATCAGGCCTGGGGCTTTAAAACGCTGTTCCAGAATATCGGTCTATTCAAGAAACTCGGTGTGCATCGACCCAAAGGGCTGAATCCGCAGTTGTGGGAGATGATCAACTGGGTGAACGGGTCCGGCACGCCCCTGCCCCGCGACATGTACCGCAATGGCTGGCGATCCACGACCGAGACGTATGGCTATGATCTGGTGCAACTGAACCATTACGCCGTGCGCTCGGCTGAGAGTTTTCTGGTCAAGCGTGATCGGGGCCGCGTGAACCATGTCGACCGTGATCAGGGTCTGGCCTATTGGTTCCGTATGAACAACAACTTTGAGGAAGATCGCTCGATCATACCCCGTCTTCCGATGATGCAGGCAGAATTGGATCTGATGTTGGCCGATCCTGATATCGTCGCCGCACACGCCAACGCCGTCGCCGCGCACCGGACCAAGATCTTGGAATTACGCGAAACAGCCAACTATGCCCGGTTTTTCGAAACCCTGACCAGCACCAGGCAAGAGAAGCTATCTTGCCTGCACAGTCATTTCGGGGCGAATGTCTTTCTGGCTGGGCCCGAAGTGGTGCCCGACGAGATTACTGACAAAGACCCCAAAGGGGACTGGTTCTTTACCGTGGAGAATCAGGGCGATACGGCGCATTAACTTTTCGCCTCGGCTATCAGCCGACGAACCGTCATCAGTTGGTCGAACAGATGCTTTTGCAGACTCAGCGGTAACACACGTGTAGGACCGGACTGTAGAAGGCGGGCCATCAAATAAAAGCTGTCCGACTGTGTCATCAATTCCGCAATTCGCGCCTTACGCCATGCCACGCCATTATCATGCAGGCGGACGATCTCGGGGTCGGCGCGTAGCGCCGCAACGTTATCCCGCACAGCACCTTGATGACGCAAGATCCGACGATCTTCGATCGCGTTGAAATTTCGATCCATCCAGTAGGCAAGATCGATTGGGTCGCCCGTATGATTTGGGCGCCCGCGCGCAACCTTGATCAAAAAGCTCTCAATAGACCCAACGGCATAGTGGTTAATCTGGGCCAAGCCATAGCGCGGCACAAGGGTTGGCACGACAGTCCCCCCGACCTCGGGCATCCCATGCCCGTTGCCATCGACCCAGCCATCGAACCCGCCACCCTTGGGGCGATGCACACCTAACCGATCATAGTGATTAACATTGCGATAAAGCGACTTGAACTGCACTGCGCGCCATGGCCACAGCAATCGGTCAGGCGCCGCCCTGGTGAATTGCTCAAGGATCGGCCTGTCCACGAAGCCGGCAACATCGTTACAACCGAACATCCGCCACGGTAGCGCAAAACCATTCGCATTCGGGCAAGCAGTTATCAGATCCTCGATCCGACCATCGCCGGTGTGAATACAAAGATATTCGTCTACATCGGTGACATAAATCCAATCCGCCGCGGCCAACAGAGGGTGGCGTCCGGCTTTGTTCAGCGCCCGCCATTGCACGGATTTCTTGCCACCGGAATGATTGCGTTCATGTCGAACGACACCCAATGCGGTAAGCCGATCCAGCAGATCGTCCGTTCCATCCTCGCAATCATTGGTGTAGATCAGGAAATCGGTGACGCCGATACGCTGGTGATAAGCGATCCATTCGAGGATGAATGGCGCCTCGTTCCGCATAGTCGTGACGGCAAGAATGCGCATCTGTCTCCTGTCTCAAACGGCTTTGCCTTGCTTGCATGCGCGCCAAGCAGGATCAAGTCACTCGCAACCAATTCTCTTTTGCTCAATGATCCAAAGATGTTAGAGGGGGTTATGAAACATGCCGTCCTGATCCTCAATGGTCCCAATCTGAATCTGCTGGGCACCCGGCAGCCCGAGGTCTATGGGACGACGACGCTGGCCGATATCGAACAGATGTGCCGGAATAAGGCGACCGCGCTTGGTATCGATGTCGCATTTCAGCAATCCAACCACGAGGGCGCGTTGGTCGACGCGATTCATAACGCAATCGGTGAATACCATGGGATCATTCTGAACGCGGGCGCTTATACGCACACTTCCATCGCACTTATGGATGCGATGGGCTCTGTCGAAGTGCCGGTTATCGAATTGCATCTGTCAAACATCCATGCACGCGAGGCGTTTCGCCATCACTCATATATAGCGCCCGTCGCGATCGGTCAGATTTGCGGTTTCGGCGCAAACGGGTATCCTTTGGCAATCGATGCGATGATGGCCCATCTTGGAGGTGACACATGACCAGCTTTGTGAAGCATCTCGATAAACTGACCAATGCGCAGACAGTGGAAGATCTTTGGGATCTGCACGTCAAGCAAATGAAAAGCTATGGTTTTGACCGGATCATGTACGGCTTTACCCGCTATCGCACCTCGAGCTCATTGGGCGATCCGCAGGATTGGGTGCTGTTGTCCACGCAAAGCCCGGAATACATGAAGGTCTTCTTTGATGAGGGCCTGTATTACCACGCACCGATGCTGAAATGGGCACTGGCCAATAACGGCGCCTGCAGCTGGCGGTGGATGATGGATATGAATCGGATCGACAACCTGACCCCTAGCGAAAAACGGGTGATGGAATTCAACAAGGAAATGGACGTGACGGCTGGTTACACCGTTAGCTTCCGCTCGATCTCGGAACGAACCAAAGGCGCGATTGCCCTGACTGCAAAAGCCGGTTTGTCTCAGGATGCGGTCGAACAGACTTGGGCCAAACACGGTGACGAGATCATCGTGATGAACAACGTGATGCACCTGAAATTACTCACCCTGCCCTATTCCGGCGAACGGCACCTGACCAAGCGACAGCGCGAGGTGCTGCAATGGGTTGGCGATGGCAAGACAACTCAGGATATTGCGATCCTTCTGGGCCTGACCGCGGCCACGGTGGAAAAGCATCTGCGCCTGGCCCGCGAGGCATTGGACGTGGAAACCACGGCTCAGGCCGTGCTGAAAGCGGCGTTCTACAACCAGATGTTCATCGTGGATGTCGAGGCCTGAGACGTAATATTTCGTCTGACGTGACGTGAAAAATCAGGAAATTGCTTCAGCAGTAAGGTTTCCCTGACTTTTGATCAGGCGGTCAAATTGGCAAAGTACACATGTTCCGTGAGTGGTGGCCTAAGGCCTGGAACTGCGATCACTAACCCTTTGATTTAAGGGCCCTGCTGGTCGTGCCGGGTGACCGGACGCCGATACCCTGGGTTTGCCCAACGGTATCGGCATTCCCGATGCATGTCGGTCCCCGTCCCGATTGGACCGGCGCACGCATCGTAGTGGCACCGCATTTCTCCCGAGTGCGGTGCCGCGTCTTTCACATAAAACGCGCATGTCCGGACACGAAATCACTCGCGTTCCGACACGGTTTTTGTTGAAACAGACCTATGCCCTGCCCTTTTGATTGGTGCGGCCTGCATGGGAATACGACAATGACCAAGAAAACCGAAACGCTTGAACTCCGGCTCTCGCCCGAGCTGAAAGAGGCGCTGAGTGACGTAAGCAAGTCACGTAACACACCGATGAGCCAAATCGTGCGGTCCCTGGTCGAATGCGAAATATCCCCGCAGACCATTCCCAAGAACGGAAAGGACCTGACCATGATGACCCCCACATGGACCAAGATGCTGACGGCGAGCGCCTGTATGCTCGGCCTTGCAAGCCTGTCCCTGTTGTCCAACCCCGGTAATGCTGCCGCCTTGGCCACCGCGCGCGTGACATTTGCCGAGTTCGACCTGAACGCTGATGGCAAGATCACGCCGGATGAATTCGAAGAGGTGGAGGCCGCCTGGCTGGCAGAAGACGCCCTAACCGACGCGGAGGAACCCACCCTACCCACGGCTTGCGCAGCGCTCTTCGAAGAAGAGGGCATCGGGGGAAGCGAAGACGGTTTCGCCAGCTATGATCTGAATGGCGACGGGCAGATCACCTTTGATGAGGTCACTGTGATGACCGAGGCGATGCTGACGCTTGAATTTCAGGATCTTGACCATGACGGCAACGGCCTGTTGTCCGAAGGCGAGATGACAAGCATCAGTTTCACGGTTGACGATTTGATCGAAGACGGATTGGACGCGGCCTGCGCGACAGTTTTGGTTGAACGCGAAAAGGAGTGGTTCGATGACGATGCGGTCTTTGACACATCATTCTTTGCCAGCATCGACACCAATCTTGATGGGCATGTAACGATGAGTGAATTCATCGAAAATCACTGACTTATGCAATCTCTTCGAGCGGAAACGACCGATTTGGAAAATAAAGACAGCCCGCTGCGATCCGCAACGGGCTGTTTCAGTTTGATATCTATAGCAGCTTAGCCGTTCAGTTTTGCCACTTCAGCGGCAAAGTCTTCCTCGGCCTTTTCGATACCTTCGCCAACCGCAAGGCGCGCATAGCCGGTGATTTCGACACCAGCTTCCTCTGCCGCTTTTGCAACCGTAAGGTCGGGGTTCACCACGAACTGCTGGTTCAGCAGCGTGACTTCGGCCATGTATTTTTTCATACGGCCGACGATCATCTTTTCGATCACGGCTTCGGGCTTGCCGGACTCGCGGGCGATGTCCATCTGAACCTGCTTTTCCTTCTCGACCACGGCTGGATCAAGGTCAGACTCGGACAGGGATGCCGGGTTCGCAGCAGCGATATGCATCGCAACCTGACGGCCAAACGCCGCATTGTCGCCATTCATCGCGACCAGCACACCGATATTCCCCATGCCGTCAGCCGCAGCATTGTGGACATAGTTCACAACGGTCTGACCTTCGATTGCCGCCATACGGCGAACGGACATGTTTTCACCGATCACGGCGACCGCGTCGGTGACGGTCTGCTCGACATTCTTGCCACCCATGTCGGCAGCTTTCAGTGCGTCCACGTCGGATACAGTCAACGCCGCCTGCGCAATACCGGCAACCATCTTTTGAAAGTCGGCGTTTTTCGCGACAAAGTCGGTTTCGGAGTTCACCTCGACCGCGACACCTTTGCCACCATCAACAGCAACGGCGACCAGACCTTCGGCAGCAGTACGGCCAGACTTTTTGGCAGCCTTCGCCAAACCCTTGGTGCGCAGCCAGTCAACAGCGGCTTCGATGTCGCCATCATTCTCGGTCAGCGCCTTTTTGGCATCCATCATGCCTGCGCCTGTACTGTCACGCAGCTCTTTCACCATTGCAGCGGTGATTGCCATCTTATGTCTCCTTAGCGGTGAATTTACCTGCGGGCGGGGGTAACCCCCCTGCCCGAACGTTTTATGACTGACGTCAGGAAGCGGCGGCTTCTTCTGTCGTGGCTTCTTCGGCGGCAGCTTCTTCAGCAACCACTTCTTCGGCCAGTTCTTCCATCGCGCCCATATCGACACCAGCGGCACCCAGTTGGGCAGTCATACCGTCAAGGGCGGCACGGGCAGCAAGATCGGTATAAAGCGCGATCGCGCGGGCGGCGTCATCATTCCCGGGAATGATGTAATCGACGCCTTCGGGCGAACAGTTTGTGTCAACCACTGCTACGACAGGGATACCCAGCTTCTTCGCTTCGGCGATGGCCAGGTCTTCTTTGTTCACGTCGATAACGAACAAGAGGTCAGGCGTACCGCCCATTTCGCGAATACCGCCCAGCGACGCTTGCAATTTGCCCTGCTCGCGTTCCATGCCCAGACGCTCTTTCTTGGTCAGGCCAGCGAAACCGGTCGTCGCGGCTTCATCGATCGCTTTCAGGCGGTTGATGGACTGCGATACCGTCTGCCAGTTGGTCAGCGTACCGCCCAGCCAGCGGTGGTTCATGTAAAACTGCGCGGATTTTTCGGCCGCATCCAGGATCGGCTTTTGGGCTTGCCGCTTGGTACCGACGAACAGCACACGACCGCCTTTGGCGACGGTGTCACGGATCACCTGCAATGCCTGGTCCAGCATGGGAACAGTCTGTGTCAGGTCCATGATGTGGATGCCGTTGCGCGAACCATAAATGTACTGCGACATCTTGGGGTTCCAGCGCGCGGTCTGGTGACCAAAGTGAACGCCAGCTTCCAACAACTGACGCATGGTGAACTCGGGAAGAGCCATGTCCGTTTTCCTTTTCCGGTTTCAAGCCTCAGCGGGGGAAAGATCCCGGATCAAGTCCGGGACAACCGATGGATCGTCTGGGATGTCTCCCCAACCGACCCGCCCCCGCCTGCGGGATTAAGTGCGCGCCGTATAGACACGGTACCGCCATGCCGCAAGCCCTTTTTGGTCAGCGTTTACAGGAAAATCCGCTCGTACACCCAATACGCCCCGACAAAAGCGATCGCGATCGAAGCGGGGATTGCAACAAACTGACGATATGCGTCCAAACGGTCGCGGAACTGGATGCTGGCGATGCATAGGATGAACACCGCGGCAAGCGGTCCAGCGAACAGCCAAACGGGATTTTCAAGGATCGTGACAAGCGCCGCAGGCTCAAGCGCCATCAGCGCCAAAGCGATGATCAACAAAACGGCATAGACCGCAAAGCCTTGATTGACCTCGTTTGCCCCGCGGTCGATCCGCAGCGCCTGCCAGACGCACAGGAACATGACCGCAATGACGAATAGCTGACCAACCTCGACACCAACGTTAAAGCCGATCAGAGCCGGGACAAAACTGCTGTCCGGCAGACCGAACTCTGCAAGGACCGACGCAAAACCAAGGCCGTGCAAAAGGCCAAAGACAAAGATCACGATCGGCCGCCAGGGGCTGATGCGACTGAAAAAGATATTTTCGACAGCGACATAGACAATCGACAGCGCGATTAGAACCTCGACGGCGGTGATGAACTCAAAATTGAATGTGTTCAAAAATGCGTCTTCGATCGACCGAGTGTATCCCAATGCAGCCAATGCAAGCGTAATCGTGTGCGCAACGGTAAACAGCGACACCTGCAGGATCAATGGACGCAGCCGCGCAGCAAGAAAGAACAAGCCCAGGACGAACAGAATGTGATCAAGCCCCTTGGGCACGATGTGATCAAAACCGACAGGAATGTAGTCGACGAATGTCTCCCATCCGCTGGCCTGGTTGCCCCCGGCCAGATTGATCGGATCGCTCAAAGCACCTTGATCCAGATACCCGTCATAAGGTTCCGGCACGTCCATCTGGCGCAGTACCAGCGCACCGTATTCCTGTGCCCAGCCAAAGGTCACCGTTTCAGCACCGGCAGGCAGTGGCGCACTGAACTGAATGCTGGACGGGCGCACGGCTTCGATGTTGCCAACCGGTCCGATCTCGACCGTATCAAGCTGAACCCGCAACGGCTCACCATCCGCCATAAGGGTCATCGCGTCGACCATGTTTGGCCAAAACGCGCGAAAGCGTGACTCCATCACGACCGGTTCAAGCGCACGCAATTCATCATATGTGGCCGCACGCGGTGCTTCATCGGTGTCGCTGACCGTGCTCAAGTCGATCCCGGCGACGAAACTTTCCAGATTCGCCTCCATTTCGAAAACAAGGCGGTCATCGACGCGCGTCATATCGACGATGGCAGGCACGATCTCATGCGCCTGCGCGGTCCCGATCAGCAGGGCCCATAGTAAAACCACGCTTGACAACAGGCGCAGGACCGACAGTTTGACGAATGAAAATGGGAATTTCGTGATGCGCATCTTGCCTCTACTTTTTGCTTTGGCCGCTGCACCGGTGGCAGCGCACGAATTATGGATTGAGCCGCTGGCCTACCAGGTCGGAGCGGACGGTAATATTGCAGCGCATATTGTCAATGGCGAGGAATTTGAAGGCACAAATCTCGCTTTTTTGCCCCGCGATATCCAGAATTTCGTTATGTTCGCCAACGACCAGACCGTGCGCGTTGACAGCCGACTGGGCGACCGCCCCGCACTGGACCGGTCGTCCCTTGGTGACGGGCTGCATATCGTGGCCTACCAAACAAACCCATCCACCGTGAATTACCCAAATTGGGAGAAGTTTCAGAAGTTTATCGACCACAAGGATCTAGGTGATCTGCGACCGATCCACAACGAACGTGGTTTGCCGGAAGAGGACTTTCTTGAGGTCTACACACGGTATTCAAAGTCCCTAATCGGCGTTGGCGACGCAGCGGGCGGCGACCGGCGGGTCGGGATGGAGACCGAGCTGGTCGCGCTGACGAACCCTTATACAGATGACATGTCCGACGGCATGCGTGTGCAGCTCTATTATCGCAATGACGTGCGTGGGGACGAACAGATCGAAGTTTTCGAGAAGGCCCCTGATGGGCAGGTCGAGATCACATTGCATCGGACCGATAGCGACGGAATCGGGACTTTCGATGTCAAACCCGGTCATGCATATATGGTCGATGCGGTCTACCTGCGCGAACCCAGTGAGCGCCTTGCAACCGAGACCCGTGGTGTTTGGGAAACGATGTGGGCAAACCTGACCTTCGCGGTGCCGGAATAGGCTACTGGTGACCACACAACCCGACATTCTGTGCATCGGTTCGGTCCTGTGGGACGTGATCGGGCGCGCAGCGTCGCATATGCGCGTCGGGTCGGACGTACCTGGCCGCATCACCCGCCTGCCCGGCGGTGTGGCCATGAACATCGCCATGACCCTGCGCCGTTTCGGCATGACCCCTGCCCTGCTGACAACCATCGGCAAAGATGCCGAAGGCGATGAACTCGTGGCAGAGGCGGCCCGGATGGGAATGATCTGTGATCATATCTATCGGTCCGAAGACCTGCCGACAGATGTCTATATGGCTATCGAGGGCGCTAACGGTCTAATCGCCGCGGTCGCTGATGCGCATTCCCTTGAGACGGCAGGTGACAAAATCCTACGCCCTTTGGCCAGTGGCGCACTTGGCTCATCCGAAGCACCGTTTGCGGGCCCGGTCGCCCTCGATGGCAACCTGACAGAGGACCTGCTGCAAGAGATCGCCCGCTCAGTGCTCTTTGCCCAAGCCGATTTGCGCGTCGCCCCCGCCTCACCCGGCAAGGCAGAACGCTTGCTTGCGCTTTTGGGGCATGCGTCGGCAACGCTCTACGTAAATCTTGAAGAGGCAGGATTGCTTTGCCAAACGACCTTCCCCGACTCTGAAACTGCAGCAGTCGCCCTGATCCATCGCGGCGCGCATCGTGTGCTGGTGACGGATGGCGGAAAATCCGCTTCCGAAGGAACCGAAGGCGATATCATTACCCAGACACCACCCGCCGTCATGGTGACCCGCGTGACCGGCGCCGGCGACACTTTCATGGCCGCCCATATCGCATCCGAGGCGCAAGGGATGGACCGTGCCGCCGCCCTCGCCCGCGCCTTGAACGCCGCGGCGATCTACGTTTCCGGAGAAACACCATTATGACCCCCATCGCGTACAGCACCGAAGTCGCTGCAGCACGAACCGCTGGCAAACCCATCGTAGCGCTGGAAAGCACGATCATCACCCACGGCATGCCCTTTCCACAAAACGTGAAAACTGCACGGATGGTCGAGGATGACATCCAACAAGCAGGCGCAATACCTGCCACGATTGCCGTGATGGATGGTCAACTACATATCGGGCTCGAAGCCGATCAACTCGACGCTCTGGGTCAGGCGCAGGATGTCGCAAAACTGTCGCGTGCCGATATCGCGGCCTGCATCGCAACCGGGGGCACCGGTGCGACGACCGTGGCAGCCACGATGATTGCGGCACATCTGGCTGACATCCCGGTTTTTGCCACCGGTGGCATTGGCGGCGTCCACAAAGGCGCAGAGACGACTTTTGACATTTCCGCAGACTTGCAGGAGCTTGCGCAAACACCCGTCACGGTCGTGGCCGCCGGGGCGAAAGCGATCCTGGATCTGCCCAAAACGTTCGAAGTGTTGGAAACGCTCGGCGTGCCTGTCATTGCATACGGGCAAGACGTCCTTCCTGCCTTCTGGTCTGCAACGTCGGATATGCCCGCGCCACTACGGATGGACAGCGCGTCAGACATCGCCAAAGCACACCGAATGCGCGCAGCGATGGGTCTCAAAGGTGGGCAACTTGTGACAAACCCAATCCCGGCTGCAGATGAAATTCCCTCCGGTGAACTTGCCCCGATCATCACCAAGGCGCTCGCCGAAGCCGAAGCGCAGAAAATCACCGCGAAAGAGGTTACGCCGTTCCTGCTGGATCGCATCTTCGCGTTGACCAAGGGCCGTTCATTGACCGCAAATATCGCTCTTGTCCGCAATAACGCCCGGCTTGCCGCACAAATTGCCATCGCTTTACGCACATGACGCATGCATATAGCTGACAGCGCTTGTGGGGTGGCCTGCCACACACTACCTATAAGCGGACTGTAGACCGGACCCTGATCATGATCGACCCCAACCACGAAGACATCAAACGCCGCAGCCGCCCCAGCTTTATTGCCCGGCTGCGCGGCAATTTCTTGGCGGGTCTGATCATCGTCGCTCCGATCGGTCTGACGATCTGGCTGATCTGGACAGTCGTGGGGTGGGTCGACGGCTGGGTTTGGCCCTTCATCCCTGATTCCTACCACCCGACAGCGCTGGTGAACCGGTTTCTTGGGTTACAGGGCGAGGATCAGATCGATATCAATGTACGCGGTGTGGGGGTCGTTATTTTTCTGGTCTTCACGGTGCTGGTTGGCTGGGTTGGTAAAGGTCTTATCGGGCGATCATTTCTGGGCATCGGCGAACGGCTGGTCGATCGCATGCCAGTCGTTCGCTCAATCTACAACGCCGCCAAACAGATCGCCGAAACGGTATTTTCGCAACGCGACACATCGTTCGACAAGGCCTGTATGGTCGAATATCCACGCAAGGGCATCTGGGCCATCGCATTCATCTCGACCAATGCAAAGGGTGAGATCGACGCAAAGCTGTCGGATGGCGAACCAATCGTAACGGTCTTTCTACCGACGACACCCAATCCCACGTCTGGCTTCCTGCTGTTCCTGCCGCGAAGCGAGGTGAAAGTACTTGATATGTCAGTCGAAGACGCGGCCAAGCTCGTGATTTCGGCTGGCCTGGTCTACCCGAACGGCGATCAGATAACACCACTGCCCCACGCTGCTGAATAATTGCTTCTCGCGCCGGCGCTTCATGGATTCACCACCGCTTTTGCGCTGATCCTGGCGATCGGTGCACAAAACGCCTTTGTCCTGCGACAAGGGCTGGCGAAGTTGCATGTGTTCTGGCTGTGCCTGCTCTGTGCCGCATCCGACGCTTTGCTGATCACCGCAGGCGTTCTGGGCTTCGGCTACATCGTTGATCTCTATCCTATGATGCCGCAGATCATGGCATGGGGCGGCGCGGCATTTCTGCTGGTTTACGGCGCAATGCGATTTCTGGCTGCGCGCAAGGGCGAATATGCGATGCAGTTGAGCGGCCAATCTGCAGGCCTCTGGGCTACCTTGGCAACCGGTGCGGCATTCACCTGGCTCAACCCACATGTATACCTTGATACGCTGGCGCTGATCGGGGCGATCTCGACGGACTATGAAGATACCGCGCGCAAAACCGCTTTCGGTATCGGTGCAGTCACATCATCCTTCGTGTTCTTTTTCAGCCTTGGCTACGGCGCGCGCCTGCTTGCCCCCGTCATGCAATCCACCCGTGCCTGGCGGATACTCGATATTATCATCGGACTTGTCATGTGGGCTCTTGCGATCAAGCTGCTTAGCTGAACATCGCCGCCAGATCGACCGAACTTTGCTTGCCCAGATCCTTTTTGTGCGACCTCAAAAACGCATCTGCAGCATTCTCGCCGGCCTCTTTCAACCGCGCAAGCACGACCGCATTCGGAATCGTCTTGGTCGCCACGTTCAACTCGTTCATCAGCCCGTCATCGGCGATCATATGGACAAGGACATCTTTCATCGTACCGCGCTTTATCGACCCGTCGGCAATTAGGCGTTTGACGAACTCGATCGCGCGCAATTCGCGTAAGAGAGATGTGTTGAAGCTAATTTCGTTGATGCGATTCTGAATACCCTGACTATCGACGGGCAAATCATCCCGCTGCAGTGGATTGATGTTCACGATCAGCACGTCATCCGGCAGATCATCCCGAAACAGCGGAAACAGCGCCGGGTTGCCGGTATAGCCGCCATCCCAAAATGCCCCGGTCTGGCCGGTTTTCGGGTCCGTGAATTCGACCGCCTGAAACAGGCTCGGCAAACACGCCGAGGCCAGGATGACGTCCGGCATAATTTCGTCACCCGAAAACACCCTGATCTTCCCCGAACGCACATTGGTGGCGCAGACATGCAGCTCTGGCCCCTCGTTGGCGCAAACCGCATCATAATGAAATCTTTCGACAATCTGTGTCAGCGGATTCCGCAACGTCGGGCCGTAAACATAAGGCGAGAACATGCGCGTGGTCATGTCAAAGGCGGCATAAGCCGGCGAATACTCCATCGCTTTGGCCCAAAGATGGGCCGTTGGCGCCAGTGATGACATCCATTCCGAAAAATGCGGGTTCGTGATCGCGCCGACCTGACCCCACAGCCACTCAAGGTTGTGGATCGCCCCTTCGCGTCCGTTCTCGACCCACCCGGATTTCAACGCCGCCGCATTCAAGGCCCCTGCCGAAGTTCCTGATATCGCCGCGATTTCGATGTCTTCTTCATGTAAAAGACGGCACAACACGCCCCACGTAAACGCGCCATGAGCACCACCGCCCTGCAAGCCGAGATTGATGCGCTTCATAGCGCGGTCCAACCGCCATCCACGCTGATCGTGGTGCCGGTGACCTGTGCGGCAGCGTCAGAGCAGAGATATACGGCAGTGCCACCGAGTTGTTCTACCGTCGCGAACTCTTTGGATGGCTGGCGTTCCAGCATGACGTTCTTGATCACGTCCTCGCGGGACATGTTGTATTCCTTCATCGTGCCGGGGATTTGGCTTTCGACCAACGGGGTCAGCACATAGCCTGGGCAGATCGCATTACAGGTGATCGGCTCTTGCGCCGTTTCCAGCCCAATCGTCCTGGTCAGGCCGATTATCCCATGTTTCGCAGACACATAGGCAGATTTGTATGGCGACGCGGTCAGGCCATGGGCCGAGGCAATATTAATGATGCGGCCCCACCCTTTTTCGCGCATTCCGGTCACGGCAGCGGCGATGGTGTGAAACGCCGACGACAGGTTGATCGCGATGATCGCGTCCCATTTCGCGGTCGGAAATTCCTGAATGGGGGCGACATGCTGAATGCCCGCATTGTTGATCAGGATATCGCAGCCCCCTGCGGCAACGATCAAGCGGCGGCAATCGTCGGCCTTGGACATATCGGCCTGCACATATTTCGCCTCGACCCCCGTCACTTTGGCGATCTCGGCGGCCAGCGCGTGGTCTTCCTCGTTGTCGGTGAAGGAATTCAGCACCACATTCGCGCCCGCCTTGGCCATTTCCCGGGCGACACCCAAGCCGATGCCAGAGTTCGACCCGGTGATGACCGCGGTTTTTCCTTCGAGTGACATGATGTTGGCTCCGATTCTTTGCGTTGTGATTCAGTCTATATGCTGCAACTGCGAATGCCACCAAACGATCCCGAGAGCCCATAAAAAAACGCCCGCACGAGGCGGGCGTAAAGTTATTGAGGCAGGTTTCATACAGGCAAGAAACCTATCGAGCAGTAACCTCTTTATAAGCAATCACTTGCACGGGTCCAAGCTAAAAGTTTGAAAAGGCTGAAAACCCTCTTTACCATCCGGGGAAACAATCAAATCAGCAGCAGGGGGCCTCACAAAATGAGATCGACAATACGCAGTTTCGCGCTGGGCGCAGCGCTTTGGGGCATCGGCCAACTTGCCGTTGCGGAACCCCAGCATGGCATAGCTATGTATGGCGATCCCGCCCTTCCACCTGATTTTGTGTCCCTGCCCTATGCCAACCCCGATGCGCCAACCGGTGGTCAGATCGTCACGGCCGAGGTCGGCAGCTTCGACAGCCTCAACCCATTCATCCGCAAAGGATCGGTGCCATGGCAGTTACGGTTCTTCCTGGGCGAGAGCTTCATGGGGCGGTCGCTGGATGAACCGTTCTCGCTTTACGGCGTTCTCGCCGAATCCATTGAGACCGGACCGAATCGCGAATGGGTTGAATTCACCCTGCGCGAAGGCGCCACCTTCTCTGATGGAAGCCCGGTCACCATCGAAGACGTCATGTGGTCGTATGAAACCTTGGGCACGATCGGCCACCCCCGCTATCTCGGCTTTTGGGAAAAGGTCGAAAGCATGGAACAGACCGGAGACCGCAAGATACGCTTCACCTTCAGCGAAGACGACCGAGAGCTCGCATTGCTCGCTGGCATGCGCCCGATCCTGAAGAAAGCGCAATGGGATGGCGTCGACTTCGCGGAAAGCACGACCGAAATCGTGCCGATCACCTCTGCCCCCTATATGATCGATGACTTCGAACCGGGCCGGTTCGTGTCGCTCAAACGTAACCCGGATTACTGGGGCAATGATGTGCCGTTCCGCGTCGGCACCAACAATATCGACGAAGTGCGTTTGGAATTCTTCGGCGATGAAACCGCTGCTTTTGAGGCATTCAAAGTGGGTGAAGTCAATTCAAACCGCGAATTCAACGTGGCCCGCTGGGACAGTCAATACAACTTTCCCGCCATACAGAACGGCGATGTTGTCCTGTCCGTCCTGCCCCACGGTCGTCCATCAGGGATGACGGGTTTCGTGATGAACACGCGCCGTGATCAGTTCAGTGATTGGCGGGTGCGGGATGCGATGCTGCATGTCTTCAATTTCGAGTTCATCAACGATGCCATGACAGGCGGTCAGCAACCGCGCATCACGTCCTACTGGTCCAACTCGCCACTCGGCATGTCCGACGGCCCGGCTGAGGGGCGTGTGGCGGAATTCCTTCAACCTTTCGCAGATGAATTGCTGCCCGGCGCTTTGGAGGGCTATTCCCTGCCCGTCGGCGATGGCACCGAACGCAATCGGGCCGGCACCGCCAAGGCGCTTGAGATGATGGAGGCCGCCGGTTGGACAGTGCAAAACGGCGTCATGTCCAACGAAGCCGGCGAACCCTTCACCTTTGAAATACTGCTCGATCAGGGCGCGTCCGAGAACCAGGCGATCATCGACATGTTCGTGGAATCGCTCGCCCGCATCGGCGTTACACCGACCATCATGGTCGCGGACAGTGCGCAGTTCAAAGAGCGCACCGATGCCTATGAATTCGATATGACGTATTACCGTCGCGGGGTGTCGCTGTCGCCGGGGAATGAGCAATACAACTACTATGGCTCCGAACAGGCCGACACACCCGGCGGACGCAACCTGATGGGCGTCAAATCAGAGGCGGTTGATACCACGATCGGGCGGCTTCTAACATCAGAAAGCCAGGATGATTTCGTCGCAGCCGTAAAGGCTTTGGACCGCGTCCTGACAACCGGCCGTTATGTCATTCCGATCTATCAATGGAACATCAGCCGCATCGCCCACGCGAAAGAGCTGAAGTATCCAGAGGTGATCCCCGTCTGGGGCGACTGGCCTGGCTGGCAGCCCGATGTCTGGTGGTACGAGGAATAGCCGACGACGCCCCGCCTGTCATGGAACTGTTACACCAGTTTCATAGGCGGGGCCGAAACACCAAAGGCTGCCATGAATATCCTTGTCCTCTGCACAGGCAACTCGGCGCGCTCCATCCTCCTTGAGTCGATCCTCACGCACCGCTCAGACGCGCGTATCAAGGCGTGGTCCGCCGGGTCAAAGCCCGCCGGAAAGGTGCATCCGCAATCCATCAAATTACTGGCAGAAAAAGGTTTCCCCATCGAAGGGCTGACATCGCAAAGTTGGGATGATTACGCCAAGGACGACGCGCCCGTGATGGATGCAGTGATCACAGTCTGCGGATCTGCCGCTGGCGAAGAATGCCCTTACTGGCCCGGCGCACCCCTTCGCGCACATTGGGGCGTTGAAGACCCCGCAGCCGCCGAACCAGCAGATCAGCCGGCGGCATTCGCCACCGCCTTCCGCCTGCTAACGGCGCGCGCGCAGCAACTGCTTGCCCTGCCCTTCGAAGATATGAACAAGGACGACCTCCAAGCCGAACTCGACAGGATCGGTCATGCATAACCAGAAATTGCTGGCCGAATTCATCGGCACGGCCTTCCTGCTGATCGGTGTCGTCGGTTCGGGGATCATGGGCGAGGCGTTGGCAGACGGCAATGTCGCCATCGCGCTTCTGGCGAACGCGATCGCCACAGGGTGCACGCTTTATTTCATCATCACCGTCCTTGGTCCGATTTCCGGCGCGCATTTCAATCCGGCGGTCACGCTTGCCTTTCTGATCCGCAAAGAAATCACACCCATCCTCGCCGGTGCGTTCGTGGTCGCACAGATCATCGGCGGCATTCTTGGTGTCTGGGCTTGCCACGTGATGTTCGACCTCGATATCCTGCAGTTCTCGACGACTGATCGGACCGGGATCAGCCAGTGGTTTTCCGAAATCCTCGCCACTTTCGGCCTGCTTTTTGTGATCTTCGGCGGGATTTACGCGAACCGCGATGCGGTGCCGACCCTCGTCGCACTCTACATCACGGGCGCATATTGGTTCACGTCCTCCACCAGCTTTGCCAACCCAGCCGTTACCATTGCACGCGGTTTCAGCGACACATTCGCAGGCATCAACCCGGCGCATATCCCGATGTTCATCCTGATGCAGATCATCGGCGTCGGTGTCGCCGCCCTGATCCTGCCTCGTCTTTTCCGGAACTAAGCGCCACGTCTTCGTGTTGTTCATCCAAGCAACGAAAAAGGAGACAGATATGCAATGGAAAGACATCGCGCAGAACTGGACAGCCTTCACACCGCGTATTCTGACCCGCTGGCCGATGCTCGAAGAAAACGATGTTCTGGCGATCGACGGCGATCAGGACCGGTTCATTAATTATCTTTCAGCGGCCAAAAGAGATGATCCTGTGACTGCGCAAATGGAACTTGCCGACTGGCTGATGGGGGAAGAACCCGCCGACGCCGTCATGGATCCGACCCGCGATAACGCGCGTATCAAAGCATCAGCACAGAGCATTCCGGCGGGCGAAGTCCCATCGAACGATGATCGCCGCTTTGGCGATGACAACACCGAAGAACCCCCGATAGCCAGGGCCAGCTGAATCAAACCAGAGACGTCACCCACAAAATGGTGGCGTCTTCCTGACTGATCGACACGACATTATGGCCCATCGCCGCGTCATAATAGGCACTTTCGCCGCGGCGCAATTCGACCGGTTCATAGAATTCGGTGTAGAGCCGCACCTGACCGGTCAGGACATACAGAAACTCTTCGCCATCATGGCGCACCCACCCATCGAAATCCTCCAATTTCCGCGCCCGCACCCGTGCCCGATAGGGCAGCATCTTCTTCGATGTCAGCGATGATGCAAGCAACGCATGCTCGTACGTCGTCGTGATCTGCTCTGTTTCTTCACCGGTCCGGGTAACTGCCATCCGTCCATTCACCTGCCCCTTTGATGGCGGCGTAAACAACTGCGGCACCGAAATTTCTAACCCGACCGCCAGCTTTTTCAACGCATCGTAGGTCGGCGACATCTGCCCGTTCTCGATCTTCGACAGCGTCGACCGTGCCAGCCCGGCCTGCTGCGCCGCTTGCTCGAGCGTCCAATCGCGCGCCTTGCGCAATTCGCGCACCCTTGCACCAAGGTCCAAGGGCTGTGCCACCGCGGTTTCACCATTCTCATGGGCGATGCGGATCAGGTTTTTCGGATCGATGTCTGACATTGCGTGTGTCTACTGCGCCGCCCCTCTTCTTGCAACTGACCCAAGGCGGGGATAGCGATGCGGCATGCTGTCCGTTACCGATCCCGCACCGTTTCCGGCACCTCCGATGTCTTTCAACATGGCCGCGCATGTGCTGCAGCATGTGGAACGACTTGAGGACAAAACAGCGCTTTCCATTATCGGGCTGCGGGCACAGACATTCACCTATTCACAACTCGCAAAGGCGATCCGCGGCACTGCGACAGGCCTCTTGCAGCACGGGCTGATACCGGGTGATCGTTTGCTCTTGCAACTCGGTAACCGCGCGGAATGCCCGATCACCTATCTGGGTGCCATCACGGCCGGGATTATTCCTGTGCCCGTATCTTCGCAGCTGACGGTCCATGAAATTCGCAACATCGTGGCAGAGATAAAACCGGCCCTTACCATCCGCGCTGACGGCATGGCAGAAGGGCCCGAACCTGTCCTCGGTGCAGAGGCGCTGCGCGCGTTCTGGGCACTACCTCCGGCGGAATATACCATGGGCGATCCTGATCGACCTGCCTATATCATCTATACATCCGGCACATCGGGCAAACCGCGCGCCGTTGTTCATGCACACCGGGCCATCTGGGCAAGGCAGATGATGTGGGATGGCTGGTATGGGTTGCGTGAAGATGACCGGATGCTGCACGCGGGTGCGTTCAACTGGACCTACACGCTTGGCACGGGACTAATGGACCCTTGGTCCATCGGCGCGACCGCCCTGATACCGGACGAGACGGTGACGCCCGATCAGCTGCCAGCGCTGCTGGCCGAACACCAGGCCACGATCTTCGCCGCCGCGCCTGGTATCTATCGCAGACTTCTCCGCGCCAACATCCCCGCCCTACCCTACCTGCGCCATGGGCTGTCCGCCGGCGAAAAACTGGCCGAAGATTACCGAACCGTTTGGCGGACAAAAACCGGCACGACCATCCACGAGGCATTCGGCATGTCCGAATGCTCTACCTTCATCTCGGGCAGTCCGACAAAACCGGCCCCCGCGGGAACGTCGGGCTTTCCGCAACCTGGCCGTATGGTTGCAATATTGGGCTCCGACGGGCCGGTCGAACATGGGCAGCCAGGGACCATCGCCATTCACAAATCCGACCCGGGCCTGATGATCGGCTACCTTGATGCACCCGAAGACACCGCCGCACGATTTCAGGGCGACTGGTTTCTCACCGGTGATATCGGGATCATGGATGATCAGGGGGCCATTACCTATGCTGGCCGTGCCGACGATATGATGAACGCGGGCGGCTACCGTGTCAGCCCTATCGAGGTTGAAAACGTCCTGACCGCCCATCCCGCTATCGCCGAGGCTGCGGCCTGTGGCGTGCAGGTGCGCAAAGGGACCACGATCATTGCGGCCTTTTACGTGACGACAGACATGATAGACGACGGTGATCTGCACGATTTCGTCGCTGCCCGCCTCGCTGGCTATAAATGTCCCCGGGTCTATATCGCCAAAGACACCCTGCCCCGCGGGGCCAACAACAAATTGCTGCGCCGCGTGCTGCGCACCGAATGGGAGGCCGAACATGGTCAAACTTGATATCATCTCCGACCCGATCTGCCCGTGGTGCTATATCGGCAAAGCGAATTTGGACAAGGCGCTGGCGCAGATCCCCGATCACCCGCTGGCTATCGAATGGCATCCGTTTCAGCTGAACCCCGAAATGCCGGCCGGGGGGATGGACAGGCGAACTTACCTCGAGACCAAATTCGGTGGCAAGGAAGGCGCTGTAAAGGCTTATGCACCGGTGGTCGAACATGCTGAGAAATCCGGCGCGCTGATCAATTTCGACGCGATCCAAAGGACACCCAACACGATCAACGCGCATCGGTTGATCCATTGGGCCGGGATCGAGCATCGGCAGACCTTTGTCGTCGACCTTCTATTCAAAGCCTACTTTGTCGACGGTCGCGATATCGGCGATCAAGAGGTTCTGTCGGATATCGCAGACACGGCCGAGATGGATGCGGCCATGGTCGCGAAATTGCTCGCCTCGGACGCTGATACCGACGATATCCGCGCCCGCGATGCGCATAGTCGCAAGATGGGCGTGAATTCCGTACCGACATTCATCGTCGCCGGTCAGCACGCCGTGCCCGGCGCGCAACCAGCCGAAATGTGGGTGAAAGTGATCAAGGAGATCATGGACCAGATCGCGACAACGGAATGACAATCGCTGCAGATACACCGGCTATCAGGCGGCTGCCCCAGACCGAGTTCATTGCGCTGATGGCCATGCTGGCAGCAACCGTTGCATTTTCCATCGATGCGATGTTGCCAGCCTTACCAGAGATCGGTGAGGACCTATCGCCCACCGACCTCAACCAAGCCCAGTTGATCATCACCAGCTTCGTGCTCGGCATGGGGATCGGCACTCTTTTTACCGGCCCGCTCTCCGACGCTTTCGGACGCAAACCGGTCATGGTTGGCGGTGCCATTGTCTATATCGCCGCCTCCGCCGCCGCCTGGGCTGCACAATCGCTCGAAGTCATGTTGGCCGCGCGTCTGGTGCAAGGTCTGGGCGCCGCAGGCCCCCGCGTTGTGGCGATGGCGCTGGTCCGCGACCTTTATGCCGGTCCGCAAATGGCGCGGATCATCTCGTTCGTGATGGTCGTCTTTTCCCTTGTGCCGGCCTTGGCGCCGACCATGGGCTACTACATCATCGGTGCCTTTGGCTGGCGCGGGATATTCGCCACATTCATCATGTTCTCGGTGATCTCCTTGCTTTGGTTGCTGATCCGCCAGCCAGAGACCCTGGCGCCCGCCAATCGGCGCCCATTGAGCATCTCGGCCCTCCTGAGTGCCGTGGCCGAAATGTTCGCCCATCCCACGGCACGCCTGTCGATCTTTGTCCAGACACTGACCTTCGGGATGCTGTTCACCATCCTGTCATCCACCCAGCAGGTGTTTGACGTCACCTTTGGCCAGGGCGACAGCTTTCACCTATGGTTTGGCGGCATCGCCGTGGTCGCGGCGACATCCAGCCTGATCAACGCGCGTTTCGTCGTCCAATTGGGCATGCGGGCGATCATCAAAACCATGTATAGCGTCCAGATCGGGGTGACGACGCTGATGATCATCATCACCCTGTCCGGCGGGCCCTATTGGCTGGCCTTCGGGATGTACGTCTTTTGGGTCGCCACAAACTTCTTCCAGGCGGGCCTGACCATCGGTAACCTCAACGCGCTTGCCATGGAAGAAATGGGCCACATCGCCGGTCTTGCCGCCTCTATCATCGCAGCGGTTGCTACGATCGGGGCGGTCTTTATCGCCGCGCCCGTCGCGATTTTGTTCGACGGCACCCCGCTGCCGATGGCCATCGGCGTATTCATCTGCGCGGGCTTTGCGCTGTGGCTGACGACGATGATCAAACGTCCTGGTGAACGTTAGAACGAAAGAGCATAGCGGCGGCGGCGGCAGACAGGATCGTCGCAAAGAGCAGCGGGAAAGCGTGATACAACGCACCGCTGATTTGACTGTAAATGAGGAATGTCACTATCGAAAAGATGATCGGCCATGCTTGCCATGGCGCTTGACGCGAAGCCATTGCTAAGCGGATCAGCAGCTCGCCGATCAAAGCAAGAAAAACTGCCGCGCCGACAAAACCCCAGGTCAATATTAATTGCAATAGGCCGTTGTGGGGTTGGGTGACATGTGTATCAAAGAAATTGAACAAACGGATTTCTCCGTAACCCAGCCAAGGGCGTTCTTTGATCAGCTCCCATGTCATCAGCCAGATCTCAATACGACCGGTGTCTGGGCTCTGACTTTCGACGGTGCCCTGAAAACGATGGAACATGCCAAACGACGTACAATCGGCAGGGGGCACGATCTGCGAAATGCCGAACGTGATGATCACGGTCACCACTACTGCGGCAACGACACGTGTTGAAACTGGGATGGGTGCAATCAAAAGCAGCAGCAACCCGGCCGCGCCGATTGCAACCGCCGCGCCGCGCGCTCCGGTATATTCGATGTAAAGCCACAGGATGATCGCAATCACACCAGCAAGAAAGCGCATTGCAAGAGACGCACGGCCCATTGCAGCGATCGCTACCGCTAAGCTCAAGGCGGGCCCCGAGAAATAGACGGTGTAACGCACGTTCTTGAAACCGGGCATGCTATTTGTGCACAGTGGCCCGCTTGGTGGGCCGTTGTACATAAACCATGCCGCCATCAGGCAAGCATACAATGCGCTCGCTCCAGCTAGCGCTGCTAGCACGGTGAAAAGAACGCCATTGGGCGAGGCCTGTCGAAACACACAAAGAAAGACCAAGCCAAGTATTAAGTACACCAACCACATCGCCGTCCGTTCGATCGTCAGCTGAAAGTTGGCATCAGCCAGCGACAGTCTGGACACCGCAATGGCAAACAAGATACCGATCATGATCCAGCTTCGCAGCGGGAGAGCGGCAAATACAGAGCCCGCGAAATAGCGCCGAGCCAGAACGACGGTCAAAAGACTGAACCCGACCAGAATGGTCAATCTGATCGAAATATGATGATGGCCAAACCCGTCGGCCGCGGCGAAGATCGTGATAAAGACAACGGGTAGCGCCATGATCCCCACGGCGAAGTAGCCTAGGAACCTGCCTGCATCTTTATTGGCTGGTATGTCCGTCATCAGATTCCGGCCTTTATTTGTCTTTGCCTGAATGGACGGCGTTTACCCATACGATATGACCAATTTATGGCCGACTGCCGCCACTCAAGTTTTGGCTTTTTTGTTCTCATCCTTCAACTTCTGCGCCAGATCGCGGGCGATGTTGAACGCGCCCTGAATCTTGTCCCGCTCTTTCGTCCAGTCCCGCCGCACGACGATCTTGTTATCTTTCACCTTCGCCAGTCCACGCTGGGCATCGATGAATTCGACCAATCCCTGCGGCGACGCGAATTTGTCGTTGTGGAATCGGATCGTTGCGCCCTTCGGCCCCGCGTCCAGCGCTGCGATCCCGGCGCGTTTACACATGGCCTTGATCCGGACGACCAGCATCAACGTGTTCACTTCCTTCGGCAGTTTCCCGAACCGGTCGATCATTTCTGCGGCAAAGCCTTCGAGTTCCACCTTCGTCGACAGCTCCGACAGCCGCCGATAAAGCCCCAACCGCACATCCAGATCGGGCACGTAGTCTTCGGGGATCAGCACCGGCACACCCAGATTGATCTGCGGGGCCCATTGACCGTCATCCACGATCCCTTCGGCAGCGCCTGATTTGATGGCCGAGATCTGCTCTTCCAGCATCTGCTGGTACAATTCATACCCCACTTCGCGCATCTGCCCGGATTGTTCTTCTCCCAGCAGATTGCCCGCGCCACGAATGTCCAGATCTTGCGACGCCAGGGTAAACCCCGCACCAAGCGTGTCAATCGACCCCAGCACCCGCAGCCGCTTCTGCGCAGTATCCGTCAGCTTGGCGCGCGGTTTCGTAGTCAGGTAAGCATAGGCGCGGGTCTTTGACCGCCCCACCCGCCCTCGGATCTGATAAAGCTGCGACAGGCCGAACATATCGGCGCGCCAAACGATCATCGTATTCGCCGTCGGAATATCGAGCCCTGATTCCACGATCGTCGTCGCCAGTAGAACATCGTATTTCCCATCATAGAAGGCGTTCATCCGGTCATCCAGCTCACCCGCCGCCATCTGGCCAGTGGCGGTGATATAAGACACTTCCGGCACCTGCTCTTTCAGAAACGCCTCCATCTCCGGCATGTCGCTGATACGCGGCACGACAAAAAAGGACTGCCCACCACGATAATGTTCGCGCAGCAGCGCCTCGCGGATCGTGATCGTATCGAATTCGCTGACATAAGTGCGGATCGCCAACCGGTCGATAGGCGGCGTTCCGATGATCGACAAATCACGAACGCCCGACAGCGACAGCTGCAGGGTGCGCGGAATTGGGGTCGCAGTCAGTGTCAGCACATGCACATCCGTGCGTAGTTGCTTCAGGCGCTCCTTATGTTGAACGCCGAATTTCTGTTCTTCATCAATGACAAGCAGGCCGAGGTTCTTGAAGCGCACACCCTTTGCCAAAAGCGCATGGGTGCCAACAACAATGTCGACGGTGCCGCGACTAATCCCGTCCCGCGTCTTCGCAGCATCGCCTGCACTGACAAAGCGCGACAGTGGCGCGACATTCACAGGGAAACCGCGAAAGCGCTCCGCAAAGTTCTGATAGTGTTGCCGGGCGAGCAGCGTCGTAGGTGCAATAATCGCCACCTGCACACCGGACAGGGCGGCCACAAACGCCGCCCGGATTGCAACCTCGGTCTTGCCGAAACCCACATCGCCACAGATCAACCGATCCATCGGCTTGCCCGCCGACATATCCATCAGAACATCCTCGATGGCCGCGAGCTGATCATCGGTCTCCGCATAAGGAAAACGGGCCAAGAACTGATCCCAAAGGCCCTCTGGCGGATCCAACACCGGCGCCGTCCGCAATTCCCGTTCAGCCGCGACGCGGATCAGCCGTTCGGCAATCTGCCGGATACGCTCTTTCAGCTTGGCCTTCTTCGCCTGCCATGCGCCACCGCCCAGCTTGTCCAACAGACCGGTCTCATGACCATATTTCGACAAAAGCTCGATATTTTCGACCGGCAGGTACAGCTTTGACTCTTCGGCATATTCCAACAGCAGGCATTCATGCGCCGCGCCAAGGGCTGTCACGACTTCCATCCCTTTGAACCGGCCCACCCCGTGATCCACGTGAACGACAAGATCACCGGGCGACAAACTGTTGGCTTCGCTCAGGAAATTCTCTGCACGGCGTTTCCGTTTGGTTTGACGGATCAAACGATCGCCCAAGACATCCTGTTCTGAAATGACGGTCAGACCCGATGCCTCGAACCCGTGATCCAGCGCCCAAACCGCCAGATGCAAACCCCGTTTACCGACGCGAGAGAAATCCGTGACGGGAATCGCCTCCGCGATCCCCTCATCCTCGATCAGACCTTCCAGACGCTCGCGTGCGCCCTCGGAATACGAAGCAACAACAACCGGCCCCTCGGCCATCCGGGTCTTAATGTGATCCGCCAACGCACCAAAAAGACTGATACTTTCCTGCTGGCGCTCGGGCGCAAAGTCGCGTCCAATGCGTCCACCGGCATCGATCACGCCTGGCCCCGTCGCCTGTTTCAACGGCGAGAACTGCAGCACGCGGCGGTCGGCAACCGCTGCCGACCAGGCATCATCATCCAGGTAAAGTAACTGCGGCGGTGCCGGTTTATAGACCGTATCCACTCGGCTTTTCTGGTTCAGCGCATGCATCCGGGTGCCGTACTGATCCGCAATCGTCTCCCACCGCGCAAGCCGCATCGGCGTCATCTGATCATCCAGCGTCACCGTTGCCCTGGGCAGATAATCGAACAGCGTTTCCAGATCATCCTGGAAAAATCCCAGCCAATGTTCGACCCCAGCATGTTTGCGTCCGGCGGATACGGCCTCATACAGCGGGTCATCCGTGCCCGCCGCGCCAAATTCGATCCGATAGTTTTGGCGAAACCGGGTGATTGCCGACTCATCCAGGATCACTTCCGAAACCGGTGCGAGTTCGATGTCACGCAACTTCTCCGTCGTGCGTTGCGTCGCCGGATCGAACCGCCGCGCGCCGTCCAGCACATCGCCGAACAGATCCAACCGAACCGGGCCGCTTTGGCCGGGTGGAAAGATGTCGATGATGCCACCGCGCACGGCGTAATCACCCGGCTCCATCACCGTCGGGCTTTGGGTAAAGCCCATGCGCACCAAAAAGGTGCGCAATGCCTCTTCGTCGATCCGGTTCCCGACCACCGCGGTGAACGCCGCCTCGCGCAAAATCCCACGCGCAGGAACCCGCTGCGTCGCCGCGGCAAGCGATGTCAGCAAAACAAACCGTTCCGGCATCCCGTGCACCAAGGCGGCCAGCGTCGCCATCCGCGCCGCCGAGATATCGGCGTTGGGCGAGACACGATCATAAGGCAGGCAATCCCAGGCCGGGAACGTGAACACCGGCATATCGGGTCCAAGAAAGGCCAACGCCGCCTGCATCGCCGCAAGCCGTTTGTCGTCGCGTGCGACATGCAAAACCGGGCCACTCTTGGCGACCTCTTTCAAGATCAGCTGCGCGTCAAAACCTTCAGGCGCGCCACTGACTGTCATGTGTTTGGGATCGGACATGCGCGCTCACCTACGGCAGCCAGCGGTGGTGTCAACCGCCCCGATCAGAAGCCGACGGGTAGCGAAAGAATATGATACATACCGTACATGGCAGTGAAAAAAATCGACACCACCGCGATCATCTGAAACCAGAACCGTGTTCGCAAAAGAGCGGTCGTCAACTGTTCACCTGTCGGTTGCCCGTCGGAAAAACGACGGCTGAGGCGAAAACTCAGGTAACCTGTCAAGGTCAGAGGCAGCGCAAGACAGAACATCCCCTGCGCAAGTTCGAACCCATAGTAAAAACCGGCCATGACAAGCCCGCTGAGCAAGAAAGTCACGAAACCGACGATCCACAGGCCCGCGACCTCGGTGATCCCCGTCAAGCGTCTCACATTGATCGCGACAAGTTGTTCAAGATCATCCAACGCCTCTCCACCATGGCGGCGGGCACGATGGATCATGTCAAAGGGCACACCCAAAATCCAATGGCTGGCAACGGACCAACTGACGGCAACGGCAAGCCAATACCAGATGCTGGAAAAAGTCCGTGTGCTGATCACCTGAAAAATCGCCTCGTTCCAACTCACACCATTACTACCCTTTCCTGCCTGTCCGACGACCCTAGCCGCACCATCACGCAATGCCCAGACTTGTCGCGCCGGAAATTACATGCGACCAAGAATGCGTGTCAAAACAAAGGGCAATCCGATGAAACCGACCGTGGCCCACTTCCCTGCCGCTCGCTTGCGCCGGTTACGGCAAAGCCCAGCCTTGCGCGCACTTTCGCGGCAAAACATGCTGACCGTTAATGATCTGATCTGGCCGGTTTTTGTGATGGACGGCAAAGATGACGAAACACCGGTGGCATCCATGCCCGGCGTTGTGCGGCGCACCGTCGATAGGATCGCCAAAGCCGCGGTCGAGGCACAGGCCCTTGGCATTCCGGCCATCTGTATCTTTCCCTATACCGGAATGGAGGCGCGCACGGAAGACTGCGCCATGGCGTGGGATCCCGAAAACCTGACCAATCAGGCGATCCGGGCAATAAAAGATGCAGCACCAGACATCGCAGTCATGACCGACATCGCGCTGGATCCCTACAATATCAACGGCCATGACGGATTTGTCGAAAACGGCGAGATCGTGAATGATCGGACGGTCGAAGCATTGGTCAAGATGGGTCTCGCCCAAGCCGCGGCTGGCGCCGACATTCTCGGGCCATCCGACATGATGGACGGGCGGATCGGCGCGCTGCGTCAGGCGCTGGAGGCTGAAGGGCATCACAATGTGACGATCCTCAGCTACACCGCCAAATATGCCTCTGCTTTCTATGGCCCGTTTCGCGACGCGGTCGGGGCCTCATCGGCGTTGACCGGCGACAAAAAGACCTACCAGATGGATCCAGGAAATTCGGATGAAGCGCTGCGCCTCGTTGAACGTGATCTTAGCGAAGGGGCCGACATGATCATGGTCAAACCCGGCATGCCCTATCTGGACATCTGCCGCCGGGTTAAAGATGCCTTTGGCGTGCCGACCTATGCTTATCAGGTCAGCGGCGAATACGCGATGATCCAGGCCGCTGTGCAGAATGGCTGGCTTGACGGTGAAAAGGTGATGCTGGAAAGCCTGCTTGCGTTCAAACGCGCCGGCTGTGACGGCATTTTGACCTATTTTGCACCATCCGCTGCGCGAATAATCGCTAACCAGTAAAAACTGTTCCCGTTTTTTCACGACAGGCCAATCGCTGCCTGTTATCCATTAATCAACGCATGCGTTAATGCATGCGGAGTATCAATTCTGATGGGGGAATGACAATGCATCTCGGTCACTTTGCAGGTACGGTATCCATTTTCGTATTATCTCTCGGCAATCCGGCACTTGCCGAAACCCTCAGCAAAACAGTCGGCGATGACATAATCGCAGCACAGCGGGCCGCTTTGGCGGCAGCGACCGCTGGTGCCGGCTTTGGCCCGCAATCGCCGCGCGACATCGACAGCGCAGACGGTGCGAACAAGCGAGTATTCGGAGCAGCACCACCATCGACATCCATGAACCTTTGCAACATCCACTTCCATGAAAACGCCGAACATCGCGGCGGGCGGTTCACGCGCTTTGCCGGCAACGGAAATGGTGAGGGCGCGGGCACAGGCTTCGCCTATGACGGCGACCTGACCGAGGCCGAACTTACACCCATCGCTGCGCCGCTGGGCCAAGGCCACTACGGCTCTCTCCAATCCGGCGACACGATTGAGGTTCACTATGTCTATTCAACCGCCAACATCGCACCCGGACCTACGTTGGCGTCATGCCTCAGCGAAGCGATCGGCAACCCACAACTACGGGTCGAAGCGCAAGTGATGGTATTGGTAAATGATGAAACTGCAGCAGATTTTTTGGAATTGGCTGCTGTCGCAGAGGTCGACGGTCTGTATCAGGCGGTCAACATTCCCGATGATACCGGGACGCCCGTCACCTATGCGGGCTCTACCACCGGCCCAGGTTACAACGAAAAGGGGTCGCCTTTTCAGGTGACCTGGAATGTACGGCCCGACATCGTGAAGGTAGACATCAACACCATCGGGACATGGCTTCAAAACAATGTCTTTGAAGAAGATCACGCCCACGGGGTTCGAAATCTCGTCACCAACCCCGACCTCCTGTCACCGATCAACTGATCAAAAGATGGAGCGTTTTCTAGCGCTCCATCGCGCCTTTCCCGGCGATGATCTTGTCGCGAAACTTTACAATGCGCGCGATGCGGGTCTCGGCTTTCTTGGCACCACCCAGATTGATGACATAGCTTTTTTGCCGCCCCGGTGTCAGCGCCTGAAATGCTTCGGCCAATTTTGCATCAGCATCTAACGCCGTAACCAATTCCTCTGGCAACTCCGGCACGTCCGTATTCTTCGGCGCCCTGATCCCGTCGCGCGCATAGCCCATCGCCTCTTGCAGATATGCCTGGATCACCGACGCGCGCTTCATTACCTGCACGTTGTCAGTGAACCGGATCATATCCGCGTGCTGGGTATTGGGCCCCTGCTTCTCCAGCACACCTTCGGGGTCCTTCATCAGGGCCGCATCAAAGAAACTGATCCGAAAATCCCCGCGGAACAAACCGACGATTGCGATATTCCTGCCTGCATGCATATAGCACGGATGGCCCCACTTCACCGTTTCGTCCAACCCGACATCCAGACACAGGGTCCGCAGGTCAGATAGACCCTGCATCCATCGTGTCGTGGAACAATCCGGCGTGTCGAACCGGTCGCAGCGACCGCAGCCCTTGATGAAATAATCTTCGATGTCCGTAATCATCACATACATGCTTATATGCTTTGGAAAAGTCGTGGCAAAGCCTGCAATGCTTCGCCCTTGACCGGCAAACCTTCCACGTGACACCCCGCCGCACTTCACCTATAATCATAACCAGAAAAGGCGGGAAACGCCCAACAGGCACATAAGGCGGACACGACAATGAGCAGTTTTTCACGGCGCAACTTTGCGTTTGGCATCTTCGCATCCACAGCATTGGCGGCATGCAGCAACGGGATTGGCGGCAGCGGGGCAGAAGTGATCGACGCCCGCGTCGAAAGCACTCTGAACTTCATGTACGAAACATATCCCGGCACACGCGATCTGGCGAACCGGGCGGCAGGGATGTTGGTCATGCCACTTATCACAGAGGCCGGTTTGGGGCTCGGCGGCGGTTTCGGGCGCGGCGCGCTGAAGGTGGGGCCGTCGACAGTTGATTACTACTCCGCCACATCCGGAAGCGCCGGCCTGCAGATCGGTGCGCAGCAATTCAGCTCTGTCCTGTTTTTCATGACACAAGACGCATTGCTGGAATTCCGCCAATCTCCCGGTTGGGCCGCCGGTGCAGATGTCGAATATGCCGTCAGCGATCAGGGCGACGGATTGCGGGCGGAAACAACGACGTCACTATCCCCTGTCATCGCGGTGAATTTCGCGCAAACGGGTCTGCGTCTCGGCGCGACACTCGAGGGTATCAAATACACGCGGATCATTCCCTAAAGATCGCCCTTCACCACAGCGGCCAGACGTGATCTGTCACCTTCCCCGGTGATGGCGTCATTTGCCTGCGCCAATGCATCCTGCGCAAGTGCGGTGGCGGCCTTTGCGATGGGGGCTGACGCATGGCGCGCAAGACCGGCAAGCCGCTTTTGCAAAACGATCTGCACTTCGACCAGCGACGCACCGTCTCGAACCAACGGCGCAAGCGCTTCGATCACCAGATCGCCGGGATCAAGAACAGGAACCCAGACATTCGGATAGTCGGGAACCGACCTACGATCGACCTCCGGCGCGAAACCCGCGATCAGGCGGACGATACGCCCAATCACGTCGATCGCCGTACCAGGGTCATTGATACCCGCGGACAAAGCCTTCGACCCCACCTCGCTCAGCATGATCAGACATAACCTGGGATCCTGATCGGGGGTGCGTGATGGTCCGATCGTGATCCAGTCGCCGATCCGATCCGAAAGAGCGGGATTACCAGCCGCCATATGCCCAATAACGTCGCCACGATGCACAAATCGCCCGATCGGTGCGAGAAAATAGATCTGTGCGCCAATCTCTTCTGCATCGGCGGCAACCTTTTCGAAAAGGATGGACTGTACATATCCTGTCTCTTTCGCCAACAGATCGACCGCATCCGCGGGCACGATCGTATCGGGCGTCAATGGATTTGCGCCATGGCAAGGGCGATCGTCGCGTTCGGCCAAGGCCCGTCGGGCCGCGCTTTCGATCGTCGACGCGATCTGTTCCAGACTGCCCCAGGTCTGCAGATGCATGATCCAGCGCAGGATCATGGCGACGATCAAGGCGATGACAACAAGGGTAACGCCGAACAGAACGACGATTTCGGCTTCGCCAAAAAATGGCGTCGACAGTAAAATCAACGATGTCAGCGCATAGATGTAGGCTCCGACGAACGTGGCGAGAATCGTCTGCATCGGCGCATCGCGCAACAGCATCTGATGCGCACGCGGTGTCCACTGCCCTGCTACGGCGCGATGGATGGTGACCATGACGCTCAGCGAAAACGTGGTCACGGCCAACATCGCGTTGGCGATGATGGTCAGTAATTCAGTGACCGATTCCGCACCCACCGCTTCGGCGAAACCGGACGGGATCAACCCTCCGGTCAGTTTGGCAATCAAGACAGCGAATAAACTCAGAACCGAGATCAACAGAACCCGCGTCCACAAATTGCGTGAAGCGGCCCTTATTCTGCGCCCGAATGTGATCAGGGCCGCGCCAAGCCTGGTAATTTTCATGTCTTGGGCAGCTCCATCAAAGTCGCGGTTCATATGCGACACAAACCGTCGCAGGTGGATAATCGTTCCGCCCGCGGCGTGCATCATGGTGTAAGCGTAAACGAGGGAACGCAGCATATGAAGTCTAGCACACGTGTCGCTATCATCGGGGGCGGGGTCGTCGGATGTTCGGTCCTTTATCACCTGACCAAACTGGGCTGGTCGGATGTCATGCTGATCGAACGGTCCGAACTTACGTCTGGCTCCACATGGCATGCGGCTGGCGGATTTCACACGCTCAACGGCGACACCAACATGGCGGCGCTGCAGGGTTATACGATTAAGCTCTATAAGGAACTGGAGGACATCACCGGCATGTCATGCGGCCTGCACCATTCCGGCGGGATCACTTTGGCCGACAATCAGGACAGGTTCGACATGCTCGTCGCCGAACGGGCCAAGCATCGTTACATGGGCCTCGACACCGAAATCCTCGGCCCCGCCGAAATCGGTAAACTCGCCCCAATCACCAATCTCGACGGCATTGTCGGTGGGCTTTACGACCCGCTCGACGGGCATCTTGACCCATCCGGCACCACCCATGCCTATGCCAAGGCTGCGCGGATGGATGGTGCCACGATCGAAACACACTGCAAAGTGACCGAAACCAATCAACGGCCTGACGGCACATGGGATGTAGTCACCGAAAAAGGCACGATCCATGCCGAACATGTAGTGAACGCGGGCGGCCTTTGGGCGCGCGAAGTCGCGGCCATGGCAGGCATTTACGCCCCCCTGCACCCGATGGAGCATCAATACATCGTCACAGACGACATTCCCGAAATCTACAACCGCGACAGCGAACATCCCCACGTCATCGATCCCGGCGGTGAAAGCTATCTGCGGCAGGAAGGGCGCGGGCTTTGTATCGGGTTCTACGAAAAACCCTGCAGGCCTTGGGGCGTTGACGGCACGCCATGGGACTTCGGGCATGAACTTCTGCCCGATGATTTCGACAAGATCGAGGATTCCATCGCATTCGCCTATGAACGGTTCCCCGTCCTCGCCACAGCTGGCGTCAAATCCGTCATCCACGGCCCCTTCACCTTTGCCCCCGACGGCAACCCGCTGGTTGGCCCCGTGCCCGGCGTGCGCAACTACTGGTCCGCTTGCGGGGTCATGGCCGGTTTCAGTCAGGGCGGCGGGGTCGGCCTGATGCTGGCGCAATGGATGATCGAAGGCGAATGCGAACGCGATGTGACCGCGCTTGACGTCGCCCGCTATGGGTCTTGGATCACGCCGGGCTATACGCGGCCCAAGGTGATCGAAAACTACCAGACACGTTTCTCGGTCAGCTACCCGAACGAAGAACTTCCCGCAGCACGCCCGCATCGGACAACCCCAATGTACGACACATTCACCGCGCTCGGCGCAGTCTGGGGCCACCAATTCGGACTCGAGGTCGTCAATTACTTCGCCAAGGACGGTGACCCGACCTATGAAACACCGACCTTCCGCCGTTCCGATGCCTGGAACGCGACCAAGCGCGAGGTGCAGGCGGTGCGCAACGGGGTCGGCATCAACGAGGTCCAGAACTTCGGTAAATTCCGCGTCACCGGCCCCGGCGCGCGTGCTTGGCTCGACCGGATCATGGCCGGGCGTATTCCACAGCCAGGGCGCATGTCGCTGACGCCGATGCTGTCACCAAAAGGGCGGCTTTGGGGCGATTTTACCGTCTCGTGCCTGTCCGAAGAAGAATTCCAACTGACCGCCAGCTATGGCGCACAAGATATCCATCACCGCTGGTTCCAGCAGAATGCAAGTGACGACTGCACCGTCGAAAACATCTCGAACAGACGAACCGGCTTCCAGATCGCCGGCCCCAAAGCGCGTGACCTGCTCAAAGCCTGCACCCGAAACGATGTCGACAGCATCAAGTTTCTCGACGTCCGCCATATGACAATCGGGCAGGTCGCCTGCATCGTCCAGCGGGTCAGTTACACCGGCGATCTGGGATTCGAAATTTTCTGCGACCCGATGGATCAGCGGCAACTCTGGCAAACGCTCTGGGAAGCCGGGCAACCGATGGGGATCACCCCGTTCGGGATGCGCGCGATGATGTCACTGCGGCTCGACCGGTTCTTCGGGTCCTGGCAACGCGAATTCTCGCCCGACTACACTGCGGCTGAAACCGGCATGGACCGTTTCATCAGCTTCAAGAAAAATACCGATTTCATCGGGCGCGCCGCGGCAGAGGCAGAACGGGCCAATCCCCCTGCCCGCACGCTGGTCAGTTTTGAGGTCGACGCAGACGACGCCGATGTCGTGGCCTACGAACCTGTCTTCATCAATGATCAGGTCGCGGGCTTCTGCACCTCGGGCGGCTATTCCCATCACGCCGACAAATCCATCGCCATGGCCCTCGTACCGCGCGAACATGCGGTCAACGGCCTCGTCGCTGAGATTGAGATCATGGGCAAACGGCACAAGGCCACCCGCGTCACCGAACACCTGTTCGACCCAGACATGACGGCCATGCGCGGATGATCCCGATTCTGATCCTCGCTGCAGGGTCATCCAGCCGGATGCGCGGCAGGGACAAATTGCTGGAAGAAGTCGATGGCGAGCCGCTCTTGCGCGTTCTGACGAAACGGGCCCTCGCGACAGATCATAACGTCTACGTCGCGCTTCCTGACAACGACCATTCACGACACACCGCTTTGAAGGGGCTCGCGGTCACCGCGCTCGACGTGCCCGAAGCATCCGAAGGCATGTCGGGCACCATGCGTGGCGCGATCCGCCAACTTCCGCCCTGCCCGGCCTTCATGATGCTGCTGGGTGATCTGGTCGCGATCACCACGGCAGACATGAACACGATCTTCGCCGCGCGCGAAGCTCATCCGGAACATCTGATCTGGCGTGGCGCGACGACGACGGGCAAACTTGGCCATCCAGTTATCTTCGACAGCAGTTTACGGCCAGAATTCGACAAACTGACGGGCGACGGCGGCGGCGAACAGCTGGTCCATCCCCTGCGCGACCGCACCCACCTGACACGTTTCGGCAATGACCGTGCGCGGTTCGACCTCGACACACCCGAAGAATGGGCGGCCTGGCGAAAATCTACTTGAACAGAACGTAAGATTCGAGCTTGCGCAGCGCCCGTCGGGCCGTGCCTACCGCACTGCGACCTTCGACATTCGCCAAGGCCGGATGCAAACGCAGCAATTCCTCCCGCTGCGCGGCAACGACACCTTTCAGCGCATAATCATTCGGTTGAAAACTTTCGGTCCAAGTGCCATCCGCAAGTACGATCTGGTGTTTTTCGCACATGAAATGGACATAGGCCGTCTGCTGAACGTTGACCACCTTTATGCCCGGTAATTTGGTCAGGTCTTTCGCGGGCACCAGCACTTCCGCCTCACCAAAATGCGCGCGTGCGATATCCGACACGACCAACATGCGATGCTGCGGCGACACAAGCATATCCCGCTCCGGCAAATCGGTGCCCAAACTGCCCGCCGGGATCAGGATCGGACGCAGGGCGGGATTGTCACGCAGTTCCTGCCCGGACATCGGACGCCAACCAGCCCAGGCGATTGTCTGAATACCATTGTCCCTTGTCAGGATGCGGTCACCGACCGTCAGGCTTTCAGCCAAGCGCTCACCTTTAGGCGTCGCTATCCGCGTTCCTGGCGTAAAGCAGGGCACGATCTTGGTATCGTTGCGCGGCGTGATAGGCCGACTGTGATCAGAAAAGTATTTGTTCATGTAAATTTACCCACCAACGTGAAAACAACAGCCCGCCGTTAAAATGTACCGACCACGCGGCGGGGCGCGGCAAGCGGAAAACCTTGGGCGACGCCATGACCAGATCGGCAGTTATTCGCCTATATAAGAATTAACACTAGGTTAATGAAAACGCCAAGCCCTGATCACAATTTTAAGCTTAAAAGCACCATATCGCCTTACAATCTGTGCCGTATGGCACATCTTTGCACATTTACGAAACGGTGAGCCCGTTCTTACAAGAATCGTATCGTGAGTTGGGATGCATTTGGTGCCGATGGAGAGACTCGAACTCTCACGATGTTGCCATCGGGGGATTTTGAATCCCCTGCGTCTACCATTCCGCCACATCGGCCTCGGTGCGATGTCCTAAAGCTGCCGAACCTTATCGTCAATCGCTAAAGCTGGTTCGTTGAAAACGTATCGCATGCGCTTAAATCGCCGCTTTCCCAGCCGCGCGAAAACCAGCGTTGACGCTGCGCACTCGAACCGTGGGTAAAGGTATGCGGTCGCACCACCTGCCCCGCATTACGCTGCATTGCGTCATCGCCGATTTGTTTTGCAGCATTCAACGCCTCGCCAAGATCGCCGCGCTCCAAACTGCCAAACTTCTGCTGCGCGGCGCGCGCCCAGATGCCGGAAAAACAATCCGCCTGAAGTTCGACCCGCACCGACATCGCATTGGAATCCGCCTGGCTCATCTGCGCCCGCATTTCATTGACCTGTCCCAGAATCCCCAATTCATTTTGCACGTGATGAGCGACCTCATGCGCCACGACATAAGCAGCTGCGAAATCGCCGCCTGCGCCGAAACGACGCTCCATGGTGGTAAAAAATGCCGTGTCAAGATAGGCTTTCTTTTCCGGCGGGCAGTAGAACGGCCCGGTCGCCGCAGAGGCCCCACCGCAGGCCGACCGGGTTTGCCCCTTGAACAGAACCAACACCGGCGGCTCATAGCTGCGGTTCAGTTGCCGGACAAAGATGTCGGACCATACCTCTTCCGTATCGGCCAAGGTGACCGACACAAACTGCGCCGCACGCTCGTCGGCCTCGGCGATCTCTGCCGATTGCTCGACGCTGCCGCCACCGCCCAGGTCAACGAACTGGCTGGTATCAACACCAAAGTACCACCCCGCCAGCAGGATCAACACACCGGCAATCCCTCCGATCCCACCAGCACGGCGTCCCGCACTACTGCGACGCCGATCCTCGATATTGCTGCTCCCGCGCCGTCCACGCCATTTCATCGCTACGCTCCCCTAAGTATGTCCACCTTAACCGGGTTCGACATGCTGACAAGGTTGACGGCTCCAGCGCAGCATGGCCTAACGCTGCGAAGAGTTTCGATAGGGATGGTCCATGCTGCGCGGCCTCTACAACTGGACCATGTCCCTCGCGGGATCGCCTTACGCGCTTTGGGCGCTCGCCATCATCTCATTCGTCGAGTCGTCGTTCTTCCCGATCCCACCCGATGTTCTGATGATCCCGATGATCATCGCCCGGCCCTCGCGAGCCTTTCTGATCG
Source organism: Yoonia sp. 2307UL14-13 (assembly GCF_037572755.1). Lineage (NCBI taxonomy): Bacteria > Pseudomonadati > Pseudomonadota > Alphaproteobacteria > Rhodobacterales > Paracoccaceae > Yoonia > Yoonia sp. 2307UL14-13. The sequence continues at coordinate 762,381 of NZ_JBBIFZ010000001.1, forward strand.
CAGGCATCTGCACCATCGCATCTGTATTGGGCGGTCTTTTTGGCTATTATATTGGCTTCGCCTTGATGGAGAGTGTCGGTCAGCCCATCGTCGATTTCTACGGAAAGGCCGAATATTTTGAGGAATTCGCGCTCCGTTACAACGAATGGGGTGCATGGGCGGTGCTGATCGCGGGCGTCACTCCCTTCCCCTTCAAGGTCATCACCATCGCATCCGGCGTCACCCAGCTGTCGTTGCCGGTCTTCATTATCGCATCCATCATCGCCCGGGGTTTACGGTTCTTCATAGTGGCGGCCTTGTTGTGGAAATTCGGCGCGCCAATCCGCGATTTCATCGAACGGCGCCTGGGCCTTGTTTTCATCATCTTCTGCGTCTTGCTGATTGGCGGGTTCGCAGTTATCGGACTGCTATGACGCGAAACCTGATGATCCTTCTGGCCACCGGCGGCTCCGTCGCGCTGCTGGGTGGGGCCTACATCTTTCAGATGCTCGGCTACCCGCCCTGCGCCATGTGTCTCTGGCAGCGCTGGCCGCATGCGGCAGCGATCGTCATCGGACTGATCGCGCTGAAAGTGCCGGGGCGACTGCTGCCTGCATTGGGTGCCGTTGCGGCCGGAACAACCGGCGCCATCGGCGTCTATCACACGGGGGTGGAGCGTGACTGGTGGGAAGGCCCCGCCAGCTGCTCTGGTGGCGGACTCGACGGCCTCAGCGGTGCCGACCTCCTCTCAACCGAAGGCCCCCGGATCGTCATGTGCGATCAGGTCAGCTGGGAATTCCTCAGCCTCTCCATGGCCAGCTGGAACGCGATCTTTTCTTTCGACCTGATGTTCGGCTGGATCATCGCCGTGATCCTCAGCGGCGCGTCGACAACAAAAGGCTCGTCTCGGACCGTGTGACACCCTCGATCCGGCGGATCGTGAACAGGACTGCATCGAACTGCTCGAGCGTCTGTGCACCGATCTCGGCGATCAGATCCCATGTGCCGTTCGTCGAATGCACGACCTGAACCTCGGGGATCGTGGTCAGCCGCTTCATCGCCCGTTCCGCGCCACGGCCCGCAATCTCCAGCATCATCAGACCTCGCACAGCATCCGGGCGGATGTCTGACCGGGTCAATACGGTGAATCCCGCAATCTCGCCGCTGTCGATCAACCGATCCAACCGCGTGCGTACAGTGCTGCGAGTCACCCCCAATATCGCCGCGAGGTCAGATACAGCGGCCCGCCCATTCTGCTTGAGCGCCCCGATCAGGCGACTATCCAAACTGTCCAAACCGATCCCTCACTTCGCATATTACACGCTCACCTTGCACAATTTGTCTGCTTATCCCAGCCACCTTTCTGCGCAACACTCCGCCCCATGACACATTGCATTCTTATCGGTGCCCCGGTCGATTGTGGCAAACGCCGCCGCGGCTGTCTCATGGGGCCAGACGCCTATCGTACCGCTGGCCTAGCGGAAACGCTGACGCAACTCGGGCATTCGGTCGAAGACCTCGGCAACCTGACACCCGCGCAGGTCGACGTGCCCGCACACCAAAACCCCAAGGTCCACGCGCTCGCGGAAAACGTTGGTTGGACGCAAACGCTCATGGCCGCGGCGCAAGAGGCCGCTCCGCGCGGCATGCCCATCTTCATGGGCGGCGATCACGCCCTGGCTGCAGGCTCCGTCGCAGGGATGGCCGCGCATGCGCAATCCGTCGGCAAACCCTTCTTCGCCCTCTGGCTCGACGCCCATAGCGACATCCACACGCCCGACACGACCGACACCGGTAATCTGCACGGCACACCTGTGGGCTATGTAACCGGTCGCGACGGCTTTGACGCTTACCCGCCCCTTCCGGCGCAGGTCGACCCCGCCAATATCTGCATGATCGGCCTGCGTTCCGTGGATGAGGCCGAACGCAAAGTGCTCGAAGGCGGCGATGTCACACTGGTCGACATGCGACGGATCGACGAAGAAGGGATCAGCGCACCGCTGCAAGCCTTCCTCAAATGCGTGGCAGAGGCCGACGGCATGCTGCACCTCTCCCTCGACGTCGATTTCCTCGACCCTTCCATCGCCCCCGCCGTCGGCACGACAGTGCCTGGCGGCGCGACCACGCGCGAAGGACACCTTGTCATGGAAATCCTGTCCGACAGCGGCCTCGTCACCTCTCTCGACCTCGTCGAACTCAACCCGTTCCTCGATGACCGGGGACGCACCGCCAACCTCATGGTCGATCTGACCGCATCCCTCATGGGCCGCCGAATCTTCGACCGACCCACACGGAGCAAGACATGAATCTCAAAGCCTCCGAATTGGCCATGGTGCCTTTTGTCAGCGTCGACAACATGATGCGGCTCGTTCACCACATCGGGATCGAGCAATTCATGGCCGACCTCGCGCACGAGATCGAGGTGGATTTCGCCCGCTGGGACCTCTTCGACAAAACACCCCGCGTCGGCAGCCACTCCGATGTCGGCGTGATCGAGCTCATGCCCACGTCCGACGGTACGCTTTACGGTTTCAAATACGTCAACGGCCACCCCAAAAACATGAAAGAGGGGCTGCAAACGGTCACCGCCTTCGGTGTGCTGGCCGAGGTCGACACCGGCTACCCGATCCTGTTCTCCGAAATGACGGTTCTGACTGCACTCCGTACCGCAGCCATGTCTGCCGTGGCGACCAAGCACCTTGCCAGCCCGGATGCCAAAACCATGGCGATGATCGGCAACGGCGCCCAATCGGAATTCCAATGCATCGCGCAAAAGGCCGTCAATGGCGTAGACACGATCCGGCTCTATGATATCGACCCGGCGGCGACCGAAAAATGCGCCCGTAACCTCGAAAATGCCGGGCTGACCCTGATCCCCTGCACCACGCCCGAGGACGCCATAGAAGGCGCCGGGATCATCACGACCGCCACGGCCGATAAGGACATGCAAACAATCCTGACCGACAACATGGTCGGCAATGGCGTCCACATCAACGCCATCGGCGGCGACTGCCCCGGCAAGACCGAACTGCACCGCGATATCGTCGCAAGGTCCACCGTTTTCGTCGAATACCCACCCCAAACGCGGATCGAAGGCGAAATCCAGCAGATGGCCCCGGACCATCCGGTCACGGAACTGTGGCAAGTGATCACAGGCGCCGCAAAGGGGCGGCAATCCGCGTCCGAAATCACGCTCTTCGACGGCGTCGGCTTCGCCATCGAAGACTTTAGCGCACTCCGCTACGTCCACGAAAAGATCAAGAACACGCCGTTCTATATCGACTTCGACCTCATCGCCGACCCGGATGATCCGCGGGATCTCTTCGGGATGGTTCGACGGGCAGGCGCAAGCATCTGAGGAACCAAAGCGCCGTCAATGGGTTATCGCTTTAACCGCCTCGGACGCGGTCAACCATGATAATGGAGCGATAAATGAACATTTTTGCAAAATCCACAATCCTTGCCGCTTTGCTGGCGGGCACTTGCACAATCGCAGCGGCTGACGCCCACGCAGACCCACTCACTGTGACATGCGCCGAATTTGAAGCGATGGAAATTTCCGATCAGGAATCCTTTCTGACCGCGCTGGCATCGGCAATGGACGAGGCTGACAACGAAGAACTTGATATCGGTAGCGTGCAGGTCCTTTGCAACGGCTCCGAAGAAGAGCCAGTCTCAGAGCAATTCGAAGATTAATTCACGTTTTGACATGCCCGCATAGGGCATGTCATTCTGCGCGCGGTTGCAGTCATAAAGACCGCAGCAAGTCGTACAATCAAGACAAACAAACCAACCTGGCGTCGTATTTCTTGGTCGATGATGCAGAGACCAACAATCATACGAATTTCATCAAGATACCCGTCGTCAAACTGCGGTATTTTCGCAGCGAGGCCCGCGAAGATTTAGTCGTAATCGGCCCGCAATCGTTCTTTGGCAAGATCAACGATGATGCGGCCCGCCGCGTCGATGCTGTGCTTCGCTGATTCAATACGGTGTAGCATGGCGCATAAAAGACAGAACCAACACACCAATGCGAACTGCCTTCACGACACCGCACTCCCAAAAATGTCTCACTTTCCCGATGAAAAAGATATAGACGGACTCGGTGCAAATCACCTGCGGATTTGCGACCTCATGTGTATTAGGAGGATGGCAGCCGATGGATATACCAGACAGGAAACAAGTATCGGTCAATCGTCAACCCTACCTGACCTACAGCGCCGCGCACCGCCATCCTGACGGTTTCACGAGCGCTGCCAATACGTTCTTCGCCGCCGATGCAAAGATCAACATCGTCCACCCATTCAACGATCTCAACGGGCCTGCGGCATACCACGAGACGGTGATTAGCCCATTGAAAGCCGCTTTTGACGGTCTTTATCGCCGCGACGACATCGTGATGGCGGGTCATTTCCAAAACGGCGATTGGATCAGCGCCACAGGCTACTATGTCGGCCATTTCCACCAGAACTGGATCGGCATCAAAGCGCCGGATCGCCTCAGCTATCTGCGCTATGGCGAATTTCACAGGATGGAAAACGACCGGGCCGTCGAAAGCTACATCTTTCTTGACCTCCCCGAATTGATGATCGCCTGCAATCAATGGCCCATTGCCATCGGCCCGGGCCTGAACCGTGGGCATACCGGTATGATCCAAGGCCCGGCGACACAGGACGGGATCATGACCAGCGCACCTGAACCGACTGAGGGCAAAAAAAGCTATCAAATTGTCACCGACATGCTGGCCGGCCTCGCAACAAAGGACGAGGCCTGGCGTCCCTACTGGCACGACAACATGATGTGGTATGGCCCGGGCGCTTTCGGGTCATTTGTCGGTATAGACCGCTTCGCATCCTTTCAGGTACCCTTCGAAAGCCAATTCGACGGCTGGTCCGGCGGTTCTGCCGGCAACGGCTTGACGAAACACTTCACCCGCTTCGGTGAGGGCAACTATACTTGCTCTGGCGGCTGGCCGTCACTGACCGGGATCAGCATCAAACCATTCCTGGGACAAGAGCCGACCAACGAAAGGGTCTACTTCCGCGTCTGTGACTGGTGGCGACGCGAAGGCGAACTGCTGGCCGAAAACTGGGTTTTCGTCGATGTCCCGCACGCCCTGCTGCAATTTGGCCATAACGTCCTGCCGCAATAGGTATGCCAAACGTGCGCACAGTGTGTGTACGCTGTGTGTACGCCCTGTGCACACCGATTTCAGTGATACTTGAACTCGCCCGTCACATGCCGCCATTCACCCGACGCAATCCGTTTGCGATGCACAAACCGAACCGAATGCAGCGGGCCGTCGATCTCTTCCTGCCAAAATCCGATGAATTTCAGTAACCGGTCATGGTCCGGCGCAAGGTCGTAATCCTGCCAGATAAACGTGTTCAGCACATGCGGATGATCCGGCATGTGATAGAACATCTCGGCCGTGGTCAGGCCATATCCTTTCATCATCAATTCGGTTTCTGATGCCATAGCTGCGCCTGCCTTTCTTGACCTTTTCCGAAAATGATTGCGAAACGATAAACTTTGTCAACAAAAACAGTCTGTTAGCATGACGAAACCTTGGCTGCCAAAGCATCTGTGCATCTTCCATTGCACGCAATATAAAGTGTCTGATATGTTGCACAAAACCAAATATAGCAGTGCCAGTAACAACAGGCGGACCACGTGAACGACACCCCGGAAACCCCTGAAAACGAAGACGAATTGCCACCGCAGCGCCCCGTATATGACGGGCCTTCGGTCACGATCGAACACGAATTAAAGAACAGCTACCTCGACTACGCGATGAGCGTCATCGTCTCCCGTGCGATCCCCGATCTGCGCGACGGCCTAAAACCTGTGCATCGGCGCATCATTTACTCGATGTATGAAAAAGGCATCACCGCCGACAAATCCTATCGTAAGTCGGCCAAATCAGTCGGCGACGTCATGGGTTCCTACCACCCGCATGGTGATTCCGCGATCTACGACGCGCTCGTGCGGATGGCGCAGGATTTCTCGATGTCCCTACCCCTGATCGACGGTCAGGGCAATTTTGGCTCCATGGACGGCGATGGCGCCGCGGCAATGCGCTACACCGAAAGCCGTTTGGCCAAAGTCGCGCAATACATGACCGAGGACCTGCCCAAGGACACGGTCGACTTCATGGACAATTACGACGGGAAGGAAAGCGAACCGACCGTCCTGCCGTCGCGCTTCCCAAACATGCTGGTCAACGGCGCCGGCGGCATCGCCGTCGGCATGGCTACCAACATCCCACCGCATAATTTGGGCGAAGTGATCGACGCTACGCTCGCACTGATCGACAATCCCGATTTATCGTCCGAAGGCCTGATTGAATACATCCCCGGCCCAGATTTTCCCACCGGCGGTATCATCCTGGGCCGGTCCGGTGCGCGCAAAGCCTATCTCGAAGGTCGCGGCTCGGTCATCATCCGCGCCAAGACGAAGGTCGAAGAAATCCGCAAAGATCGTTGGGCCATCGTGATCGAGGAAATTCCCTATCAGGTGAACAAGGCGACGATGATCGATCGCATCGCCGAGGCCGCCCGCGACAAGCGGATCGAAGGCATCGCCCACGTCCAAGACGAATCCGACCGGCACGGCGTGCGTGTGGTGATCGAACTCAAACGCGACGCTACAGCCGAGGTCGTTCTCAACCAGCTGTTCCGCTTTACGCCGATGCAAACCAGCTTTGGCTGCAACATGCTGGCGTTGAATGGCGGCAAGCCCGAGCAACTGACGCTGCATGGTTTCCTGAGCCATTTCATCGACTTCCGCGAAGATGTTGTCGCACGCCGAACGGCGTTCGAACTCCGCAAGGCACGCGAACGTGCCCATGTACTTTGCGGCCTCGCCGTTGCCGTTACCAATATCGACGAGGTGGTGGCGACCATCCGCAACTCGGCAGACGCGGCCACAGCGCGCGAAAAGTTGATGACCCGCCGCTGGCCCGCTGAACAGATCCTCGAATATATCGCCCTGATCGACGACCCGACGCACACTGCCAACGAAGACGGCACGTATAACTTGTCGGAAACCCAAGCCCGCGCGATCCTTGAACTCCGCCTGCAGCGCCTGACGCAGATCGGTGTGCAGGAAGTCACTGATGAACTGCAGGAGCTTGCCGGAAAAATCCGCGAATATCTCGACATTCTTGGCAGCCGCGAACGGATCCTGCAGATCATCCGGGACGAGTTGAACGAGGTCAAAGACCTTTTTGCCGTTCCCCGCCGCACCGAAATCGTCGATTGGTCCGGCGATATGGAAGACGAGGACCTGATCGAGCAGGAAGACATGGTCGTCACCGTGACCTCCGGCGGCTATATCAAACGGACCGCCCTCGCCGATTTCCGCGCGCAACGGCGGGGCGGCAAGGGGCTTTCCTCGATGCAGACAAAGGACGAGGACGTCGTCACCACCCTCTTCGTCGCCAACACGCATACCCAGCTTTTGTTCTTCACGACCGACGGCATGGTCTACAAACTCAAGACATGGCGCCTGCCGCTTGGCAATCGCACCGCGCGCGGTAAGGCTATCGTGAACATCCTGCCTATCCCGCAAGGCGTCTCTATCGCCGCGATCATGCCGGTCGATCGGCCCGAAGAGGAGTGGAACGACCTGCAAGTTGTCTTCGCGACCTCTGCAGGCACAGTGCGGCGCAACAAGCTGTCAGACTTCACCAACGTCATGCGCAACGGCAAGATCGCGATGAAGTTCGAAGGCGAACATGCTGAAACGACACTCATAAATGCCCGCATTGCCTCGAACGATGACGACGTGATGCTGGTCACCAGTTCCGGCCGCGCCATCCGTTTCCCTGCCACCGATGTGCGGATATTCAACAGCCGTGCCTCGGTCGGCGTCCGCGGGATCAAACTGAATGGCGATGACGATGTCGTCAGCATGTCCATCATCCGGCATTTCGAGGCCGACCCGGCTGAACGCGCCGCCTATCTCAAGATGCGCCGCGCGATGGCCGGGCTGACCGATGAGGCGGAAAACGACGACGAAGAGGCGGCTCCGGGTCAAATCAGTCAGGAACGCTATGTCGAAATGTCAGCGGCAGAGAACCTGATCCTGACGATCACAGCCAAGGGCGCTGGCAAACTCTCCTCTAGCCATGACTACCCTGTGCGCGGTCGCGGCGGCATGGGCGTCGCGGCGATGGATAAGGCGATGCGCGGTGGGCCGTTGGTCACGTCCTTCCCAGTCGATCTGTCTGACCAGATCATGTTGGTCACATCCACGGGCCAGTCCATCCGTGTACCGATCGATGGTATATCGTTCCGGTCGCGCGGTGCGGGCGGAGTAAAAGTATTTGACACCGGCAAGGATGAGACGGTGGTCAGTGTTGCCTGGATTGCTGACCAAGGCGACGAGACGGAGGATTGAAGAAGGCCCGCAGTATTCTGCGGGCCTTCCTGGCAATTAGAAGCCGAAACCGGCCAAGCTACGCGCACCGAAGATATTGCCGCCACGTTCACCAAGTGCGAATTCCGCACCGATCCCGATGTAATTCGTATCGTCTTCGCTGCTGAAGCTGACACCGTCTTCAAAGGCGCTTTGCAGCAGCGAACCGTACTCTGCATAGATCGACGCCTCTGGTGTGATGTTGTAACGGACCATCAAGGCGGTGTCCGAGAAGGTCGTGTCGTTCAGTATCTCGCCCTCGGTGGTCACCCCGGGCAACCCAGTAAACGATTCATATTGCAAACCAAGCGCAAAACCGTTGCCAATCGCGAACTCAAACGACGCGCCGAAAATCGTCAGATCGTCCCCGTCGAACGGATCCTCGACATCCGTGACGCCGTAAAAAACTTCATAGCGCCCGCGGGGCGAACGCCCGCCGACTTCGACACCGTAAAGCGCTGCATCATCGCCGTCGATCGAATCTGCAGCGGCAAACAAGCCGATAGCAGCGGTCGGCGACAGCACATAATAGCCGTGCACGGTTCCGTTGGCGTAGTCGAGGTCCTCGTCATTACGTCCAAAGCTGATATTGGCACCGAACCCGATGTCGGCCCCTACGCTAATGTCGCCACCGGCATCCAGCGTGAAACTGTTGCCCTCGACGTCATCGCCCGTGAATTCGCGATACTCGCCGTTGATCGATCCACCTGTGAATGTCTGCGCCGAAGCAGGCAAGGCTGCCGAGGCCAAAAGAGACGCGACAACTGTCATATGGATACTCATATCGATTCCTTTAAGAGTGAGCTTGTGCTATCGGTTACACCCCCAGATAGTGGCAAATGAACTGGGGAAAATGCGGTAATTCAAAGGCGTTTAATTTGTGCAACACAGGGGGCAAGGCCGGCACGATCCCCTTGTAAGGATTAGATTGTTTCCACACCTGTCATGTCACGTGTATCTGTCGGCAAATCTTTGCCAGAAATCGCGAAGTTCCCTATGCACACTATCCAAATAGCGCAGGTTCCGCGAAGTCCTTTAGTGGTGGTGGGTGCATACCGGCAGATCGGCGGTATGAATAATTGAAAAGGGTTCCGAATATGAAACGCATTCTGACGACAACTGCGCTGGTCGCGCTTGTCACTGGGACAGTCGCCGCCGAGGGCGTCAAATACGCCCAACTCAGTTACGATCGCAACAGCTATGACGCCGATGGCGCAGAACTGGACATCGACGAATTCGTAGCCGAGATCGAATATCAAACGGGGCAGTTTCTGATTACCGGTAACATCGAAAACCGGGCCGCCGAAACCGATGATGCCGAAGGCACGTCGCGTGAAATCTCGATCGGTGGCGGCTACTTTATCACGCCTGATGTCCTGATCGGTGGCACAGTTTCGAACTTCGACAACGACGTGGATGATCAGACAAGCGCGGGTGCGTTCGCGCAATTCGATAATGGTCAAATCGGCGCCGCGATCCGGATCGACCAGAATCTCGATACCAACGACACAGCCTATCTTGCCTATGGTGAATTTGCGGCCTCTCCCGGCTTTGATATCAGCGTGGGTTTGATTTCTTCAGGAGAAGACGACAGCGGCACGGCCTACGTTCTTGCTGCCGACTATGAACAGGGTCCTATCGACGCGCGAGGCTACCTATTTGGTAACAGCGAGACAGACTCCAACATTTTCGGTGTACGCGGCGCCTATGCGTTCGCGGGTCAGTTTCGCGGTACAGCTGGCTTCGAAAGCGGGTCTGGTGATGGGGCCGACTACACGGCCTACAATATCGGGGCTGGGTATGAGATCACCGATGGCGCATGGATCGACGCATCCATCGGCCAAATCGATGTCGATGGCGGAGCGAGCGTCGACACACTCAGCTTGTCGGTATCGTTCGAAACCGGCGATCACGTCAGGCTCGACCGAAAATTTGCCCGCGACCTTCGCGAAGACTTCAATTCGGGTGGCGCGTTGTTTGCAAGCACGGTCTCCGATTTCGAATCCTAAATCTGACGGCAATATCATCAAAAGGCCCGCGTCACCAGCGCGGGCCTTTTCATTTTACAACCATCAGCCTAAATCAGGCACATGGAACGCACACTCAACATCATTGGCGGCGGCATGGCCGGGTCCGAGGCCGCATGGCAAGCTGCCAATGCGGGCCTCCAGGTCGTCATTCACGAAATGCGCCCCAAGGTCGAAACCTTCGCGCACCGCACCGGCAATCTGGGCGAGATGGTGTGCTCTAACTCGTTCCGGTCCGATGACCATGAACAGAACGCGGTCGGGCTGCTTCATTGGGAGATGATGCAGGCAAATAGCCTCATCATGCAGACCGCCTACAAGCATCGGTTGCCTGCAGGCGGCGCGCTTGCCGTCGACCGCGATCCTTTTGCGCAAAGCGTCACAGCCGCACTGAAAGCGCACCCGAACATCACGATCGCATCCGATGAAATCACCGCCCTACCCGACGAAGGTCACTGGATCATTGCGACCGGCCCATTGACCTCCGGCGCGCTGGCCGAAGCCATCCAACAGGAAACAGGCGCCGAGGCGCTGGCTTTTTTCGATGCCATCGCCCCTATCGTTTATGCCGACAGCATCGACATGAGCGTAGCCTGGATGCAGTCACGCTACGACAAGGGTGAGACCGCGGCCGAACGTACCGCCTACCTGAACTGCCCGATGACAAAGGACCAGTACGAGGCATTTGTCGACGCGCTCCTCGCCGCCGAGAAAGCCGAGTTCAAGGAAGGCGAAACTGCAGGTTACTTCGACGGCTGCCTCCCGATCGAGGTCATGGCTGAACGCGGTCGCGAGACATTGCGTTTTGGCCCGATGAAACCTGTCGGCCTGACCAACGCTCACGATCCCGCAACCAAGGCCTATGCGGTCGTGCAGCTGCGCCGCGATAATGCGTTAGGCACCTTGTTCAACATCGTCGGCTTTCAGACCAAGATGAAATACGGGGCGCAAAAAGCTGTTTTCAAAACAATTCCCGGCTTGAAGAACGCCGAGTTCGCACGCCTTGGCGGCATCCATCGCAACACCTTCATCAACTCGCCCATGCTGCTCGACGACCAGATGCGTTTGCGTTCCAAACCGCATATTCGTTTCGCCGGGCAAATCACCGGGGTCGAAGGCTACGTCGAAAGTGCCGCGATGGGTCTTCTCGCCGGGCGGCTTGCCGTCGCCGAACTGACGGGACAAATCCTGGCGCCCGTCCCACCGACGACAGCGATGGGCGCACTCGTCACCCACATCACCGGCGGCGCTGACGCAAAGACATTCCAGCCAATGAACGTCAATTTCGGGCTCTTCCCGCCGATTGACGGCATCAAGGGTGGGCGGCGGAACCGTAAAGACCGCTACAAGGCTTATACCGACCGTGCCAAGGCCGATTGGTCCGTTTGGCTGGAACACACCCTGCAAAACGCGGCATGACCGATAAGAAGGTCATGCGCCCGCAACTATGGGCGCCGCGCAGCGTCGAGGACACGATGGCCGTCTATGCGGAATGGGCGGAAACCTACGACCAAGACGTGCTCGCACGTGGCTATCACACCCCCGACAGGATAGCTGCGGCCCTGAAAGATCACATGAAAGCCGACACGCAAATTCTTGATTTTGGGTGCGGAACAGGGATCGGAGCCAAGGCCCTCCAAAGGCAAGGTCTCACCAATCTGCACGGCACCGACATCAGTGCGGAAATGCTGGAAAAGGCGGAGGCCTGCGGCATTTACGACAAAATCTGGCTGTCTCAACCCGGCGAACTCAGTTTCGGGCGCGGTGCTTATCCGGTCATTGTCGCGGCTGGTGTCATAAGCCTCGGCGCTGCGCCCGCCGATCTGCTTGGACAACTCATAGCCAAACTCGATACCGGCAACTTGCTGGCCCTCTCGTTCAACGACCCCACGCTTGCCGATAATCGCTATGCCGACGCGCTTGGCACCGAGGTCGCAAAGGGCCGGGCGGAGGTCGTTTTCCGCGAGCACGGGCCCCATCTCGACGACGTTGACATGGGCTCTGACATCATCATCCTGCGCCGCCGGTGATCACACGCTTTGCACCTTCGCCCACAGGGCCGCTGCATCTAGGGCATGCCTATTCCGCCATGCTCGCCCACGATATGGCCAAGGCGACAGGCGGCATGTTTCTTCTTCGGATTGAAGACATCGACCGAACCCGCGCTCGACCGGAATGGGAGACGCAAATCTACGAAGACCTCCATTGGCTGGGCCTGTCATGGCCGGAACCCGTTATGCGACAGTCCGAGCGATTAAGCGCATATCACGAGGTCATTGATCAGATGTGGTGGGACAGACTGCTTTACCAATGCACGTGCACCCGGGCAGACATCCTCGCCGCTCTCTCTGCGCCGCAAGAGGGCATCAGCTACGGCCCTGACGGTCCTATCTATCCGGGCACATGCCGCAACCGCAACCAAGATCGTGATCACTATCCTTCACCCGCACCACATGAGGCCGTTTTGCGGCTCGATCTTCAGACTTACCCTGTAGGCCTGTCACCCTTCCAATTTCACGATGATGCCAAAGGCGATGTGCATTTTTCCTTGGAACAGTTGCAAACGCAGGTCGGCGACATCATCATCGGGCGAAAGGACATGGGCACCTCCTATCACCTCAGCGCCGTTCTCGATGACGCCATGCAAGGCGTCACGCACGTTATCCGAGGTGAGGATCTTTTCGAGGCGACGCAAATCCACGTCGCTTTGCAAAAGTTGCTGAATCTGCCCACACCCACGTACCACCATCACAAGCTGATCCGCGACGGCCAGGGCAAACGACTGGCCAAGCGGGACGACGCCCGCGCGATCCGCAAATACAGGGATGAGGGCGCAAGCCCCCATGATATCAGGCGGATGGTGGGTCTTCCGGCAGTTTGACGACCTCGATCTCGGCCCCGTCCTGCACCGCGGTATAAAAGCATGTCCGGCGACCGGTATGACAGGCCGGACCAACCTGTTCCACCTCAAGCAAAAGACAATCCCGGTCGCAATCAACACGAAAGTCCAACAATGTCTGGGTATGACCACTGGTCGCGCCCTTGATCCAGAATTCCTGCCGAGATCGCGACCAATACGTCACCTGACCCGTCTCAAGCGTCTTCGCCACGGCCTCCTTATTCATCCATGCCATCATCAGCACCTCGCCCGAGGATGCATCCTGCGCAATCGCCGGTATCAGACCTGCGTCATCATAAGTCAGGCTCGCGGGGTCGAAGGACATATGGAAAACCTTTGCATTGACGTGACTTGTGGCTATCTAATTGGGGTGGCGACAAAGGGCAAACGCGATGTCAGCAGAAACCGACCTGATCAGACTCTATTCCGGGCGCATCCTCGCGCTCGCTGCCGACATGCAGCGCACGACCCGATTGGACAACCCGACCGCGACCGCCAAGAAGCGGTCTCCATTGTGCGGGTCCACCGTCACGGTGGATATTACCGTTCAAGAGGGCGTCATTACCGACTACGGCCAAGACGTGAAAGCCTGCGCTCTCGGGCAGGCTGCAGCATCAGTAATCGGCGCCAACATCGTCGGCTGCACTTTGAGCCAGGTCCGGCAAGGTCGCGATGAACTTTACGCGATGCTCAAATCCGACGGATCAGCACCATCAGCGCCGTTCATTGAATTGGAAGTGCTGCAACCGGCCAAAGACTACAAAAACCGCCACGCCTCTATCCTCTTGGCCTTCGACGCCACGCTTGACGCGGTCCAAGAAGCACAGGCCTCAGCCTAAAGGCACGTCATGTTCGACCATGTCGAATACACGGTAACCAACATTCATGCAGCACGAGCGCTTTACGGCACGATCTGTCAGGCCATCGGGACGCAGGAATGCTTCTTCGACGCAGAAACAAGATGCGTCGGTTTCGGCACGCCCGACATCGTGCACATTCTGCTGACCGAAGGCCCAGCCACAACGCCACCCATGCATATCTGCTTTGCCGCGGCGGACAAGACTGCAGTGGAAACCGGCTATAATTCCGCCATAGCCGCAGGCGGCACGTGCAACGGCAAACCTGGCTACCGTCCCGAGTATGAACCTGGTTATTACGCCGCCTTCATCCATGACACGGACGGGCACAATATCGAAATCCTATACCGGGAGCGGCAAACACCATCAGCATCCTGATGCCAGACTTTTCGTTACGAAAAGTCTTTTCCCCAAAAACGATCAGTCGAACCACTCAGTAAATGTTCCGATTGGACTATTCGGCGAAGCTATCGCCGCGCTTGAACCCCATTGCCACGACGAACTTTTCCGAGCTGTCCGAGCGTGATGCGGGCGGTTTTACATTAACCACTTTCGCAAACCGCTGCTTGAGCAGCTTCTGCAAATCACCTTCAGCCCCGCCGGCCAACACCTTTGCCACGAACGTCCCACCCTCGGTCAGTACGTCGAAGGAGAAGTAGGCCGCCGCCTCGCAAAGCGCGATTATCCGCAGGTGATCCGTCTGTTTGTGCCCGGACGCCGCTGCTGCCATATCAGACATCACGACATCCGCTGTCCCGCCGATCCAGTCGCGAACCTTCTGATCTGCGTCGTCCTCCATGAAATCCAACTGATACAGTTCAGCACCCGCAATCGGTTCCACCTCTTGCAGATCGACGCCCAAAACATGGCCCTGCGCCTTGCTCGTCCGCTCACCAAGCGCATTCACCCGCTTGACAGCGACCTGACACCAACCGCCCGGCGCACAGCCCAGATCAACGACACGGGCACCCGGCACCAGAAAACGGTATTTATCGTCCAGCTCCAATATCTTGTAGGCCGCCCTGCCCCGATACCCATCGGCCTTGGCACGCTTTACATATGGATCGTTCAACTGGCGCTGCAGCCACTTGGTCGAACTTAACTTACGACCTCGCGCCGTGCGCACTTTAACGGTCAGATCGCGCTGACCCCGTCCGGATGTATTCTTTGTTTTCCGTGCCATCAAAAAGGCCTGTCTTCCAACACACCGTCCGCCGACATCTGGGCATAAAGCAACCCCTCGCGAAGTCCCCGATCCGCGACAGACAGACGGTCGGTCGGCCAGAGGCGCATGAGCGCCTGTAAAATCGCCGAACCTGACATGATCAGCGCCTGCCGGTCCTTGCCGATGCGGGGATCGGCGCGCCGTCCGGCGGGGCCAAGAGCCAAGTAGTCGCGAATGACCTGATCAATCTGATCAGAGGTCATCCGCAGCCCGTCGACCTTTGTGCGATCATATCGCTTGAGCCCCAGGAAACTGGCTGCAACGGTTGTGACCGTCCCGCTTGTGCCTATGATCTGAAATCCTTCGCGATCTTGCTCGGCTGTCGTCGGAGCGAAGGCTTCAAGGTTTTCTTCGAAAAACCAGCTCATCAGGGCAAAGCGGGCAGCATCGTCCTCCACATCCGCAAACTGATCGCGCAGAGTGGCAACACCAAGAGGCACCGAAATCCAATCCACCACCTTGGCCGCAGCGAACGGCCCCGGATCGGACTTGAAACCGGCATGCAGGCGCATGATGGCACGCGGGCGTTCGCGCATAGGAACATGCGTCAGATCGATCCAGACCAGTTCGGTCGAGCCGCCACCGATATCCACCACGAGCAGCTGCTCTGTATTCACGCTCACCAACGGCGCACAGGAAATGACAGCCAGACGCGCCTCTTCCTCGGGCTTGATGATCTCAAGCTCCAGCCCCGTCTCGCGACGGACCTGCGAGATGAAGTTGTCGCCATTCAGCGCGCGGCGACAGGCTTCGGTTGCCACCAGCCGCATGTGCTGAACACGATGGCGCTTTAGTTTCTCACGACAAATGCGCATGGCCGAAATGGTTCGGTTCATCGACGCACGCGACAACCTGCCCGTATTTTCCAGGCCATAACCAAGCTGTACCGACTTGGAAAAACTGTCTACCACATGGAATTGACTGCCCTTTGGTTGGGCAATCAGCATGCGGCAGCTATTCGTGCCCAAATCCAACGCTGCATATAGCTGCGCCGGATCAGGCGTTGTTGGCGCGGGGGTTTCGACCGCTTTGGGGAACGCGCCCGCACCTTTGGGACGCTTGGGCGCCATCTTCACGCCTTCCATTTCGAGTTATGTTCAAGCTAGGCCCCAGCCGCCTGTCGTGCAAGCCTTGTCATCAACTTCGTGAACGGCGCGCATCTTGGATATGAAGATTATGATCACCATGTCGGGTAGCATCGGCGATGGCGGCGCGATACGCCTCTGTCGTCGCTCATAGAATATGCGATGTCGAAATTCGACCTAGGCAGAGACAAACCGGTGCTACACCGGACGCAACGTGGAATGAGGAATCACATGCCTGACGTGACCATCGTTTACTGGCGCGATATTCCAGCCCAAGTGATCGTGGGGCGCGGGCGGCGTGGGACAAAGATGCCGCTTCCTGAAAGATTTGAACAGGCGATCGACCGCGCCGCGATGAAGTCGGGGGCGGCGCAATCAGATGAATACATGGCCGGCTTCCGCAAAGCTGACCCTTTATCCGTCGATGGCACCGATACAGAGGCGGCACAAACAACCGTCAGCCGCCTCGACACCGAATACGATCACGACCGGATCAAGACACTCATCACCAATGACGGTTGGGCTTGACCAAACCGCCGCTTCCTAACCGCCTTTCGGAGGTCATCATGTCCCTGCTTTCGTTCCGCAAACCAAAAGAGACGCCAGAAACTGTGAACCCGCAGTTAGAAGCCTTTCTGCAGGATTACTCGATCGAGGTCATGCCACGGACAGCGGAAAAGGTCGAAGACTTCCGCACGCTTCTTCCCGAAGGTACCCGTGTCTATATTGCGCATATCGAGGGCACACCGATCACCGACATGGTTGCCACCGCCAAACGACTGGCGTCGGGTGGTTACACGGTTATGCCGCATTTTCCAGCGCGGATCATCAAGGACAGGGCGACATTGGCCGAGTGGATCGCGCGGTATCAGGGTGAGGCTGGCGTCAATCAGGCCTTGCTGCTGGCGGGTGGTGTGGCTGAACCACATGGCGATTTCGAAAGCTCCATGGACCTGATGGAAACGGGCCTCTTCAGCGATTTTGAACGGCTGCACGTGGCCGGCCACCCCGAGGGAAACCGCGACATCGACAAGGACGGCAGCGACGCAAACATAATGGCCGCACTGCGTTGGAAGCAGCGTTTCAGCGAAACCACCGATGCCAAGATGGCACTTGCCACACAATTTGCTTTCGAAGCGAAACCAATCATCGCTTGGGCCAATGCTCTGAAAGACGCCGGGATTACAATTCCAATTCATATTGGCGTCGCCGGTCCCGCGAAATTGCAGACGCTGATCAAATTTGCGATCGCCTGCGGCGTCGGCCCCTCGCTGAAAGTGCTGCAGAAACGGGCGATGGATGTGACCAAGTTGCTCCTCCCCTACGAGCCGACGGAGGTGCTGACCGACCTCGCCGAGCACAAAGCCGCCACCCCCGATTTCAACATCACCAACGTTCATTTCTTCCCGCTTGGCGGGATCAAGACCAATGCAAACTGGGCCATGGCCCATGGCGGCGGCTCTGCCGTTCCCGCTGCCCAATAAGGACCCTTCAATGACCCGCACCATTGTCGAATCCAAAACGAAAACAGCAATCATTGGCTTCGACGAGCCCTTCTGCGTCATCGGCGAACGGATCAATCCGACCGGGCGCAAGATCCTCTCGGAAGAGTTGGAACGCGGCGATTTCAGCCGGGTCGAGGCGGACGCCATCGCCCAAGCGGCTGCAGGCGCAAATGTGCTGGATGTGAATTCCGGCGCGGTCTTCTCGAACAAGATGGCCGAAGACCCAAGGTACGCGGACAACAATTTCGTCGAGCCGCCGCTCATGAAAGAGTTGATCGAACGGGTACAAGCGGTGGTTGACATCCCCCTCTGCATTGACAGTTCGGTGCCAGGCGCCTTGGAAAACGGGTTGGCAGCGGCTGAGGGTCGTCCCCTCCTCAACTCGGTCACGGGCGAGGAGGAACGGCTCGAAATCGTCTTGCCGCTTGTGAAGAAATACAACGTACCGGTCGTGGCCATCTCGAACGACGACACCGGGATCAGCGAAGACCCCGACATCCGCTTCGCCGTTGCCAAAAAGATCGTCGAACGGGCTGCTGATTATGGTATTCCCGAACATGACATCGTCGTCGATCCTCTTGTGATGCCCATCGGAGCGATGGCCACAGCCGGGCACCAAGTGTTCACACTCGTCCGCCGCTTGCGGGATGAACTTGGGGTCAACACAACCTGCGGCGCGTCCAATATCAGCTTTGGTTTGCCGAACAGGCATGGGATCAACAACGCCTTCCTGCCTATGGCCATAACGGCCGGGATGACATCGGCGATTATGAATCCTATCGCACTGCCCATCGGCGCAAAGAAAATCGCGGAGAAAAAGGCAGAGGTCGCCGCCGCAGGCATCGTCCTGCCGGAAGGTATGGATGACGAAACCTTCGTTACCCTGTTTGGTCTTGGCTCGACCAAAGCCCGCGCAGGTAAGGAAATGGAAGCCATCCGCGCAGCCAACTTTTTGACGAACAACGATCCATCGGGTGGCGAATGGATCAAATTCAACCGCGCGCCCGCCAAACCCGGCGAAGGCCGCGCGCGTACTGGTCGAAGACGCCGCGCTTGACCGAACTTTAGCATATAATTCGGCACATTCTGCGCATGGCCATGATGCGCTATGTCTTCCCGGCTCAGTCTGTGCAGGCCCGTCGCGTCATCCGGCACAATACCACAGATTTGGAAAAAGAAGTCGCCGCAAGGGGTTCGAACCAGAGGTTAAGCGATGTGGTTTTCAAATGGTCGCGAACGGTCAGCACCTGATGGTCATCTGCAATAACGCACCGATCGCGATCATCCGCTAGACAATCTTTGTAGAAGATTTATGGATCTTGGACTTTCCGTGAAAAATCGTCCCTTGCCATCACCTTCCCCAAGGTCAACTGTAAGTTATCCCTAATAGAACGAGGACGATCATGTCTATTCGCGTGTTGTTTCCGTCATACTTAGTAACTTTGTTTTTCTTGTCTCCGGCCATCGCCCAACAAGCTACCGACGATGTGGCACCTGAAGAAGCCACCGAGACCGATGCCGTTACGGGGCTGTCCGAGGCTGCCGCTGCTGCGATGGCCGCCAAAGAGGCTGGCGAACCCGTCACTGCCCAAAATTGGATGGTCGCCGCAGCCAACCCGCTCGCGGTCGAAGCAGGCGCTGATGTTCTGGCAAGCGGCGGCACGGCGGCCGATGCCATGGTCGCGGTCCAGGCTGTTCTAGGTCTGGTCGAGCCGCAATCATCGGGCCTTGGCGGTGGTGCCTTCCTCGTGTGGTATGATGCGGAAAGCGGCGCGATGACCACACTCGACGGGCGCGAAACCGCACCACTGGCGGCCACACCAACCATGTTTCAAGACGAAAACGGCGAACGGTTGGGTTTCTTCGATGCCGTCGTCGGCGGTCTGTCGGTCGGCACACCTGGTACACCAAAATTGATGGAAGACGCTCACCGACGCTGGGGACAATCGAACTGGGCCGACCTCCTCGCACCCGCGATCCAACTGGCCGAGACAGGCTTTGCCGTTTCACCACGCATGGCCGACTCCATCGCCAATGACAGCGAACGCCTGCAACGGTTCCCGGCCACGGCAGAATACTTCTTTCCCGGAGGCACAGCGCTGGCCGCAGGCGATATTTTGCAAAACGAAGCGTACGCCGACACGCTTGGCCAGATCGCGGAACATGGCACCGACGCTTTCTATACCGGCCCGATCGCCGAAGACATTGTGGCCACGGTACGCAATGCCGAGGGCAATCCGGGGCGTCTGTCCACTCTTGATCTCGCGCTCTACAACATAATTGAACGCGACCCTGTATGTGCGAACTACAAGGCATACGAGGTCTGCGGCATGGGCCCACCCTCCTCCGGTGCGCTGACGGTCGGGCAAATCCTTGGCATGCTGGATAATGTCGATATTTCTGACCCGGCCAGCCCCGACACATGGCGGTTGATTGGCGATGCTTCCAGGCTCGCCTTCGCCGACCGGGGCCGATATATGGCCGATAGCGACTACGTGCCGATGCCGACCGAAGGGCTCGTCGCGTCCGAATACCTGGCCGAGCGGTCAGAACTCCTGTCCGGCGACACCGCGCTGGAAGATGTCGTACCGGGCAACCCTGAATGGAGCCATGCCCGGCTTTGGGGCGATGATGTCAGTATCGAATTCCCATCGACCTCGCATATCTCTATCGTCGACAGCTATGGCAATGCGCTGTCCATGACGACGACCATCGAAAACGGCTTCGGATCACGCCTGTTCGTGCGAGGGTTCTTACTGAATAACGAACTGACCGACTTCTCTTTCGCCACGCATGATGAAGGTCTGCCGATAGCGAACATTATTGAACCAGGTAAACGGCCGCGATCATCCATGTCACCCACGATCGTCATGGAAGATGGCGAACCGGTACTGGTGATCGGAAGCCCTGGCGGCAGTCGGATCATCGGTTATGTCGCCAAAACGATCATCGCCCACCTCGAATGGGGCATGGATGTGCAGCAAGCCATCGCCATGCCGCACCTGGTCAACCGCTTCGGCACTTATGATATCGAAGAGGGCACCGGTGCGGTCGCCGACTTCGAGGCACAGCTGACAGAGCTCGGTTACGAGGTTAATGTGCGCGGCTTGAACTCCGGCCTGCACGCGATCAGCATCAGTGACGACCTCAGCGGCGGTGCCGATCCGCGCCGCGAGGGGATCGCTCTGGGCGAATGAACTGGTTTGGGCGCCGATGCGGCGCCCTACCGCCCTTTGAATAGGCTGCCCAAAATACCGCGTACCAGCCGCCGTCCGGTTGTGCCTTTCAACTCTTTCGCGACAACAGACGCCAAAGCCCCGCCAAAGCCACCACCGGATGACCGAGACGATCGCTTTGATCGCGGCGAGGAACGGCCCTCATTGTAACGCCGCGCTGCTTTGAATTCCCGCTCCTTCGCCCCCAGCGCAGCTTCGTCCGCCTCCGCTTTCTCAGCGGCAGCGGCGGCCGCCTCCGCGCGCTTGCCCAGCATCTCGAACGCACTTTCGCGATCCAGCGGCGCATCATACTTACCCCTCATATCCGAGGCTCGCATGATCCCGTCACGCTCTGCCTGGGTAATCGGCCCTAGCTGGGACGATGGCGGCCGGATCAACGTACGCTCTACCACCATCGGGATACCCTTTTCGTTCAGGAAAGACGCCACGGCCTCTCCTGTCCCCACTTCCTGAATAGCGGTTGCTGTATCAAAGGCCGCGTTTTCACGATACGTTTCGGCGGCCGTCTTTAACTCTTTCCGATCCTTTGCCGTAAAGGCCCGCAATGCGTGCTGCACCCGGTTGCCCAACTGGCCTAAAACATCATCAGGGATGTCGCCCGGGTTCTGGGTCACAAAATACACCCCGACACCTTTTGAACGGATCAGCCGCGCAACCTGTTCGACCTTGTCAACCAATGCCTTTGGCGCATCATCGAAAAGCAGGTGTGCCTCATCGAAGAAGAACACCAACTTGGGTTTGTCCGGATTCCCCACCTCCGGCAGTTCCTCAAACAACTCGGACAAAAGCCAAAGCAGAAACGTCGCATATAAGCGGGGGCTGCCCATCAACTTGTCGGCGGCCAGAATGTTCACCTGCCCACGACCATCCGTCGCCCGCATCATATCCGCCAAATCAAGCGCAGGTTCGCCGAACAGGGCGGTGCCACCCTGGTTTTCCAAAATCAGCAACTGGCGTTGAATAGCGCCGACAGAAGACGTCGCAACGTTCCCGTATCGTAACGACAGCTCTTTCGCATTCTGGCCAACCCAAACAAGAAGCGCCTGCAAGTCCTTCAAATCCAGAAGCGGTAATCCCTCTTCATCGGCCACCCGAAAAGCCACATTCAGAACGCCCTCTTGTACATCCGTCAGTTCCATCAGGCGCGACAACAGCAACGGACCCATCTCAGCCACGGTCGCGCGGATTGGATGGCCCTGCTCACCGAAGAGATCCCAGAATGTCACCGGAAAGCTGTCGTAGGTCAGATCGAGGCCGATCGTCTCGGCCCGTTTCATGAACGGCTCATGCAGTTTGAAATCGGGTGATCCAGCTTTGGCCAAACCGGACAAATCACCTTTCACATCCGACAGGAACACAGGGACACCTGCGGCCGAAAACCCTTCAGTCATGATTTGCAATGTCACGGTCTTACCGGTCCCGGTCGCGCCCGCCACAAGACCATGGCGGTTCGCCTTGTCCAAAAGCAGAACCTGCGGGGCCGCATAGTCCGTCCCACCGCCGCCGATAAATATTTGATCCGTCATGAAAATGTCCCCTCGTGCCGTCTTTGTCGTCAAAATACATCCTTAACCATTCCATGCCACATTAAACGCGCTGTTCGCGCGAATTCGCGGGTTCGGCGCATTTTTCCCTATTGAACTGCCGTGCCCCCGGGCACGGTCTTTTTCGTTCGGGCCGCGACGAGCGCACCGCAACAAAACCGCTTATGATGTCATCAGATTTCCGGTTGACGCCTGCCAGCACTTTGCGTAGCTTCACGCCAATTAGTCGGCTAAGTCCGACAGGGAGATAATGGAAAAGGGTCCTTTTAGGGCCCTTTTTCTATGGAAAAACACTACGCGGAGCGCTGCTCATCACACGGCTTTTTGCGCTGACACTTCCGAAATGCCATGCTAAATCGCCACGAAAGAACACGAGGGATCGACAATATGCGCAGCATCACGAAAACTATCTTTCTCGCCGCCCTTTTGACACAGGCGAGCGGGGCATGGGCACAGGACACCACCACCGAAGAAGCCGAAGAGCCAACCGCCGAGGAGCAAGCAGAAGACGGAACGCCCAGCGACCTGAATCTGGGCGAACCGATTGGCCCAAAGGTCGGCGAAATATATGTGCTGCAAGAGTTCGGCGATTGGGAAATGCGCTGCGAAAAGGCGCCAGAGGGGCGTAACGACCCATGCAACCTGTATCAGCTTCTTTTGGATGACGACGGAAATCAGGTAGCCGAGGTCAATTTGTTCCGCTTGCCTGACGGGGGACGGGCCGCAGCAGGGGCGACGATCGTCGTCCCGCTCGAGACATTGCTGACCCAGCAACTGACGCTGTCGGTCGATGGCAGTGCGCCGCGGCGTTATCCCTTCACGTTCTGCAACCGTGCTGGCTGCGTATCGCGCGTCGGCTTCACACAGGCCGAGATCAACCAGTTCAAAGCCGGAAACTCTGCCACCTTGCGGCTTGTACCCGCGGCCGCACCGGATGAAGAGGTCATCCTGACGATGTCGCTGACCGGTTTTACCGCCGGGTTTGACGGCGTCGTCGAACTGGAACGTTAAGGGTTTCGCTGCGCGAACCTAGTGTTTGCGCAGCGCCAAAACTGCGTTCAACCCGCCAAAGGCGAAGGCGTTCGACAATGCGACGTTGACATTTGCCTGGCGCGCGACATTGGGCACCACGTCCAACGCACATTCCGGATCAGGTTCCTCGTATCCGATCGTCGGCGCCACGATCCCGTCGCGCAGCGCCATGATACAGGCGAGCAGTTCGACAGCACCCGTCCCACCGATCAAGTGACCATGCATGGATTTCGTCGATGAAATCATCAACTGATCCGCATGGGGGCCGAAAACGTCGGCAACAGCAGCGCTTTCGGTTTTGTCATTGGCTGCGGTCCCTGTGCCGTGGGCATTGATGTACCCCACGCTTTCTTTGGGCAGCTTCGCATCGCGCAATGCGCCCGCAATCGCGCGGGCCGCGCCCTGCTTGGACGGCATGACGATGTCGGCGGCATCCGACGACATCGCGAACCCCGCAACCTCGCATAACACCTCTGCCCCGCGGGCCACTGCGTGGTCATATTCCTCAAACACGAAAACTCCCGCTCCCTCGCCCTGCACCATGCCGTTGCGCGTGGCCGAGAACGGTCGGCAAGCGTCACGTGACATCACACGCAGGCCCTCCCAGGCCTTGATCCCGCCGAAACACAACATCGCCTCGGACCCGCCGGTGACCATGACCTTGGCCATGCCGCAACGCACCATGTTGAAAGCCTGACCCATCGCATGGTTCGACGATGCACATGCCGTCGCCACGGTAAAAGACGGCCCGCGCAGGTTCCATTCCATAGAGACATGGCTCGCGGCGGCATTGTTCATCAGCTTTGGCACAATGAACGGATGAACCCTGTTCTTGCCCGCCTCATAGACCGCGCGGTAATTCTCGTCCTGCGTATTCAATCCTCCGCCCGATGTCCCCAGGACAACACCGGATTGGTCGGCCAGATCACCGGAAAAACTCAAACCCGATTGCCCAATCGCCTGTCGGGCCGCCAACAACGTGAATTGCGTAAACCGATCATAAAGAGCGATCTGCTGCCGATTGAAATGGGCAGCCTCATCATAGTCTTTGACCTGCCCGCCAATCTGAATCGACAGCCGATCGACGTTCTCGATGTCAAGCGGGCCGATACCGCAATGGCCTTCCTTCATCGCAGCAAAAGTCGCAGGCACATCCGCCCCCAACGGATTGATTGTTCCCGCCCCGGTAATCACGACCCGATGCATCACTTCGCCTGCTGCGCCTTAAGCTGTTCGACTGCGGCGACAATGGCCGCGACGGACGAGATGTCGAAATCACTTTCGCTCGGGTTGTTGGCGTTGAACGGAACCGAGATATCAAATGTCTCTTCGATCGCGAAGATGCTCTCGACAAGCCCCAGACTGTCTATCGCCAAATCCTCCAATGTGTGGTCCAGCTTCACATCCTGCGGCTCGACCATCGCCTGCTCTGCGATGATGGCGATCACCTTTTCCTGCGTGTTCATTTAACTGTCTCGCGGTGGCCCTGTCCTTTTCGCCGATGTAGTCATTTCGAACCGATTTTGAAACGGGAACTTTGGGTCACGACCCTACCCTTTCTTCAGGCCTTGAAGAATGCGGGGCAATCGTCGCAACGCCTTGTAGCTTTCGACATGCGTCTGCATCTTCGTAGCAGGGTATCCCATCATCACGCGCCCTTTGGGCACATTGGACAAAACGACCGTCCCGCCACCCAGCACGACATCATCACCGACGATCAGATTGTCGGCCACCCCGGCTTTGCCACCTACGACCACGCGGTCACCGATCACACTCGAGCCGGCGATACCCGCCTGGGCACAAAGCAGGCAATGGTCGCCCACAACCACATTGTGGCCCACTTGTACGAGGTTATCGATCTTGGTGCCCTGCCCCACGCGGGTCGGGCGGATCGTCCCGGCATCGACCGTCGAATTGGCCCCGATCTCGACATCGTCACCAATCTCGACACCGCCAAGGGAATGGATACGATGCCATGTCGGATCCTCGGCGGCTTCGATCGGTGCCGCGCCCAGAGTCTCGCGCGCACGCTCCACATTCGATGGCGCAGCCGTGACAAAAGAAAACCCATCGCCGCCGATCACAACATTCGGATGTAGGATCAATCGCGCGCCAAGGCGCACGCCACGTTGGAGGCGCACACCCGCATGCAACACCGATCCCGCACCGACAAAGACGCCCGGTGCGATGGTTACATGATCTCCGATCCAGCAATCACTGCCGATCTCTGCATCCGCGCCGATGACCGCGAACGCGCCGACATGCGTACCGTCACCCAGCTTTGCTGTCGGATCGATGGCGGCATGCGGCGATACCCCGCCCGACGGCAATGGGCGATCCAACATCTGCGTCAGCCCCGCCATGGCCAGCCTCGCGCGCGGCGCAATGATCGCGGCATCCAATCCCAAAGCCTGCCAGTCAGCACCGGGCCAAATCACCGCCGCCCGGGCAGCGCCCTTGGCCAACGCATCGCCATAGGCCGGGGTCATTGCCAGGGCGAGGTCCCCAGGACCAGCGACGGCAGGCTCGGCCGCGCCGTCGACCGGTAGATCAATGGCGCCATAAGCGTCTGCGCCCAACGCCGCCGCGATATCCTTGATTGAATGCGCCATTACGTCCCCCGACCCATCGTCGGAAACAGCTTTAGCCGCGAACCTCTCGGATCGCTACCCCTTCGCGGGCAAGCGCATTCCAGATCCGCGCATCACGGCCATAGACGTCGCGGCGATACTGCATCCGACCATCCGCTTGCGTGAACGCGGTGCGGTAAACCAGGTGGACCGGCACCGGCTCATCAAGGTCCACCTGTTGTTCGCGCCCCGTACGCAGCTTCGCTTGAAAAAACCCTTCCGGGTCACTTTCCTGAACCGCCAACAGCGCATAGGCAAAGTCGAACGGATCGTTCAGACGGATACAACCATGGCTGAAGGCGCGGACTTCACGGCCGAACAGGCTCTTGGCCGGGGTGTCGTGTAAATAGATGTTGTAACGGTTGGGAAACATGAACTTGACCAAACCCAACGCATTGCCTCGACTGGGCGGCTGACGCATCGAATAAGGAAAATTCGACGCCGTATAGCGCGAAAAATCAACCGCACTACGGTTAATCTGACGACCACGACGATCTGTCAAAATCAGCTGGCTCTGGGCAAAGCGGTTCCTGCGAAGCTGCGGCAGATATTCCTTGGTCGCGATGGAACGTGGCACATACCAGCTTGGATTGATGACCATGAATTCCATGACATCTGAAAATTCCGGGCTCACACGGTCTTGTTCGTTCGCGCCGATGACAGAGCGGGTGCTGAAGGTCACGATATCATGATCGATGATCTTGGCCGTGAAATCGGTAAGGTTCACCCAGATATGGCGATCACCACGCGGGCGATTGATCCAGCGCTCGCGTTCCATGGCAACAATGATCGATTGCAAACGACGCTCTGCCGAAACATTCACCTGGGCGAGCGTGCCTGGCCCGGCGGTGCCATCCGTCGCTAACCCATGTGCTTGCTGAAAACGCTGCACGGCGGCCACGATCGTTTCATCATAGCTTTGGACATTCGTCCGTTGCAGGAAGCCCATCGCGATCAAACGGTTGCGCAGCGCAACGACCCGCGCGCCGGTATCACCGCGCTCCAGCTTACCTCCCGGTACCGTAGGGCCCCATCCACCAACGGCAACCAACCGCTCCATCGCCAGCTTTTCTCGCATCAGACGGGTGTATTCGGGCGAAGACGGCGGCAGTGACCGCAAAAATCCAGCCGGATTGGATTGAGCGAAGCCCTCAAGTGTCGCCAACGGCGAACGATAAGGCACCTCGCGACGGATATTCCGGTCCGCCTGAGCAGGCACGATGACACCGGTTTGAATATCCTGCGCGTATCGCAGAAACAGACGACTCACTTCGACTTCGACCTGCCCTTGCGCCTCGGGAGTGGTGGCCGATTGTAGCAAAGCGCGCAATGCTTCGGGGTCATAACGCGCTTGTGGTAGGCCGTGATCATCTGCCGACTCGAACGCCGCCAAAAGTGCATTACGACGTGCCCAACCTGCGTGACCGCTCCAGATCCCCTCAAAATTCCGGGCGCGATAGAATGTAACAAGGTCCTCATCCGCGGCGGCGGCCTGTGCGACCGCCTGCTGGAATATCGTGACTTGGGTTTGCGCGATCAATGCGGATGCATTGAATAACCACGCCAACAAGGCAGCAAAAACGAAACGCACAAAGGAATACCGAAACAGAATGCTGTGAATATGCATAAACACGATCCTCACACTTGCAACCTACGCTACCCCCGACGTGAGCGCTGTCAGAGTATCAATATCCTTACTTGCGCCAAGTCCATTCACAAAGCGGGCACCCCCTCGCTCCACCCAACCGGTGTGTCATTCTTGCCGCCGCGTAAAGAAAAAACATCTGCGCGTTTTCTGCGCAAGATGCCGCCGATTTCCCTGAAGTTAACCAAAACGCGGTTAAACAACTCTTGGTGAACGAATCGAAATATGCCATAACGTTCCTAACATCGGGGGCATTTGGGCAGAAAAGTCCGCTTGAAAGCGGATCATTTGGCGACGGGACAGGCGCTATAAACATGGCAAATACAAAATCCTCGGGGTTTACCCGACGTGGAATACTTACTGCATTCGCAGCGACAACAGTAACAGCAGCACCGACATTCGGACATGCGGCGGGCTTCCTGCGCGGCAACGCGGGCGATATTCGCCGCATCGCGATGCATTCAGGCCGGACGGGCGAGCGGATCGACACGATCTACTGGATCGACGGCGAGTACATCCCCGAAGCTATCCGCGAAATCAATGTTTTCATGCGCGACTGGCGCACCGGCGAGGCCATACAGATCGACCTACGGACGATCGACATCATGTCCGCCTCGCTGAACCTGATGGAGACACGCGAACCTTACCTGCTGCTATCCGGATATCGGTCCCCGCGCACGAACGCGATGCTGCGCAGCCGTTCTTCGGGCGTCGCACGTAATTCGTTGCACATGCGTGGCCAGGCGGCCGATCTGCGTTTGCAAGGACGGACGACCACCCAGATGGCCAACGCCGCAATCGCTTGCCGCGCCGGCGGTGTCGGGCGCTATGCCGGTTCGAATTTCGTCCATATGGATTGCGGTCCGATCCGCAGCTGGCGCGGCTAAAACCCGACGCTGCGTTTGCCCAAACAGCCCACAAAGCCCGCTTGCCAACTCGGATCGGCAATGCTAATTCCGCGCAAGTGCCCCTATAGCTCAGCTGGTAGAGCAACTGATTTGTAATCAGTAGGTCCGCGGTTCGAGTCCGTGTGGGGGCACCACTTCATTTCATCCGACTTAGCGCAGCCTGTTGAACAACCTCGCTTACCTGCCGCAGGTCCGATGCCAGCGGATGCGTTTTACGCCAGATCATACCAACTTGCCGCGTAGGACAAGGTCTGCCAAAGCGGGACACGGCAACTTTCGCAGCGCTGGTTTCCACATCAACCGCCATATCCGGTATCAGGGTCACACCGATCCCTGCCCCGACCATTTGCACCAAAGTCGATAAAGAGCTGCCGTCCAACCCCTCGCGCGGCAATCCCGACCGGAGATTGCAAAAGGCCAGTGCCTGATCGCGGAAACAATGCCCCTCTTCCAGCAAAAGCAGCCGCATCTCTCGCAGACGCGTCGCGCTTGGCACTGGTTTCGCCGCATCTTCTCGCGGGCGGACCAATACGAATTCCTCTGTGAACAAGGGAGCTTCTTCAAATGCAGGCTCTGAGATCGGCAAAGCCACCACCGCGGCATCAAGCCGCCCTTCCGACAATTCCTGCAGCAATTTCGGCGTCAGTGTTTCGCGCACATGCAAATCAAGGTCGGGATAGGTGTATGTAAGATGCCCGATCATCGTCGGCAAAAGATAAGGCGCGATCGTCGGAATAACGCCAAGGCGCAACCGCCCCGACAGCCCCTGACCCGCCACCCGCGCCAGATCGCCCAGTTCATCCACTGCCCGCAGTATATCGCGGACGCGGGCCGCGAAATCCTCGCCAAATGCGGTCAACCTGATCTGTCGTGCGCTGCGCTCGAATACCGGCGTGCCCAACGTTTGCTCCAGTTCCTTGATCTGCATGGACAGCGCCGGCTGCGAGATCGCACAGGCCTCTGCCGCATGTCCGAAATGGCGATGCTGGGCCAGAGCTTCGAAATAACGAAATTGCTTGAGCGTCAGATTCTTCATAATCCCAGCTTATCGTCACGATCAGTAGATTCAACTTAAACTAATCACAGGGCTTTGTTAAACTATCGATACAACGTCGGAGCAACCTGCGTTCGGCAAGCCAGAAACACCACCCAGCTACGGAGAGAGAAATGGACGGAAATGATGTCGGCAAATGCCCTGTCATGCACGGCGCGGCGATCAACACGACACATTCGGTACGATCGAACAAGGATTGGTGGCCGAACCAGCTGAACCTCAGCATCCTGCATCAGAATTCGGCCAAATCCGATCCGATGGGTCCAGATTTCGACTATGCAGACGAATTCAGGAAGCTCGACCTGAAGGCCTTAAAACAGGACCTGACCGCATTGATGACGGATAGCCAAGAGTGGTGGCCGGCCGATTATGGCCACTACGGCCCCTTTTTCATCCGCATGGCATGGCACAGCGCAGGCACTTACCGCACGGCCGATGGCCGCGGTGGTGGTTCGACCGGGCAGCAGCGTTTCGCGCCGCTCAACAGCTGGCCCGATAACGGTAACCTCGACAAAGCACGCCGCCTTTTGTGGCCGATCAAACAGAAATATGGCAACCAGATTTCCTGGGCCGACCTCTTCATCCTGACGGGAAATGTCGCTCTCGAATCCATGGGTTTCAAAACCTTCGGCTTTGCCGGTGGCCGGGCCGATGTGTGGGAACCCGAGGAAGACGTTTATTGGGGCGAGGAAGACGTTTGGCTCGGCGACAACCGCTATTCCGGTGAACGCGAATTGCAGAACCCGCTTGCAGCCGTCCAGATGGGCCTGATCTACGTCAATCCCGAAGGGCCTAATGGCAACCCAGACCCGGTCGCCTCGGCCCGCGACATTCGTGAAACCTTCGCGCGTATGGCGATGAACGATGAGGAAACCGTCGCACTGGTCGCTGGTGGCCATACATTCGGCAAGGCCCACGGGGCCGGTGATCCGCTTAAGGTTGCCGTCGAACCCGAAGGTGCGCCGATGCACCAACTGGGCCTTGGCTGGACCAACGGATTTGAAAGCGGCAAGGGTGTTCACACGACGACCAGCGGGATCGAGGGCCCATGGACGGCAAACCCGACCAAATGGGATATGGGCTATTTCGACGTGTTGTTCGGCTATGATTGGCAACTGACCAAAAGCCCAGCGGGCGCGCATATCTGGGAAGCCAAGGCGCTGAAAGAAGAAGATCACGCGCCAGAGGTCGATGGATCGGACAAGCCCGTCAAGCTGATGATGACAACCGCCGACATGGCCATGCGGATGGACCCGACATACGAGAAGATTTCGCGCGATTATCACGCCAACCCGGACAAATTTGCCGATGCTTTCGCGCGTGCGTGGTACAAGCTGACACACCGCGATATGGGGCCGAAGGTTCTGTATCTGGGTGACGAGGTTCCGCAGGAGGAACTGCTCTGGCAAGATCCTATTCCCGAAGTCGATCATCCTTTGATCGATGACGCGGACATTGCGGACCTCAAGACGAAAATTATGGACTCCGGTCTGTCGATTTCCGAACTGGTCTCTACGGCTTGGGCCTCCGCCTCCACCTTCCGCGGCTCCGATAGGCGGGGCGGTGCGAATGGTGCCCGCATCCGCCTCGCCCCGCAAAAGGATTGGGAGGTGAATGAACCTGCCAAGCTGAACAAAGTGCTGAAGGTGCTGGAAGACATTCAGTCCGATTTCAACACCGCGGCATCGGGCGGTAAGAAAGTGTCCATGGCCGACCTGATCGTTCTTGGCGGTACGGCCGCGGTTGAACAGGCGGCCAAGAACGCCGGTCATGCTGTAAACGCGCCTTTCGCGCCGGGTCGTATGGATGCAAGCCAGGAACAGACGGATGTGGAGTCGGTGAGCGTCCTCGAACCCGCAGCCGACGGTTTCCGTAACTACAGCAAGGAATCCTACAGCGTTCCCGCCGAAAAACTGCTGTTGGACCGTGCACAGCTTCTCAACCTCACCGCGCCCGAGATGACGGTTCTGGTTGGCGGTTTGCGGATGCTCGGCGCAAATACAGGCGACGCCAAACACGGCGTGCTGACTGACAGGTCGGATGCACTGACCACCGATTTCTTCACCAACTTGCTGGATATGGCCAATGAATGGGTTCCCGTCTCGGACGACGAAGAACTGTTCGAAGGTCGTGACCGTGCGACCGGCAAGGTCAAATGGACGGCCACGCGGGTTGATCTTGTCTTTGGATCACACTCGCAGTTGCGCGCCCTTTCGGAAGTCTACGGTCAGGCCGACGCACAACCGCGCTTCGCCAAGGATTTCGTGGCGGCATGGACCAAGGTGATGAACGCCGACCGCTTCGATCTCGTGGCCTGATCCCACACAACAGAAATCGCTCAACGGCCCGCACCGCGCGGGCCGTTTTGTTTTCGGGTTCTCTTTTTATCGCTTTCAAGGCAGCATGTTCGCCAAGGGGGACCGAATGAACGATCGACACGACAAGGGCATTGCTATGCGCCGCGCTGTTCTGGGGGATGATCACGTCGCCCAAGCCGAGGCACAAAAAACAGATTTCGACGCCCCCTTTCAGGATCTGATCACCGAAAGCGCCTGGGGTACGGTTTGGGCCAGCGATGCCATTTCCTTGCGCGAACGATCAATGATCACACTCGCTCTTCTTGCCGCGACAGGTAATTTTACGGAAATCCCCATGCATATTCGGGCGACCGCCAATACCGGGGCCAGCCAGCAAGACGTGATCGAGGTCTTTCAACATGTGGCCATCTATGCGGGCGTGCCAACAGCACGGCATGCGATCGCGTTGGCCAAACAAACCTATGCCGATATGAAAGAGGCGCAGACGTGATCAAACGCCTCATTCCGCGGGCCAAGAATTGGCACCCGCCACCCCTGACACCGGACTACAAAACAACCATCGCCCGCGCACCGCGGCAGCCTTTCGTCACGCTACCGGCGGCCGAAACCGAATTGACGGGGCCCACTTTCGGGCATGGCGATGTCGGGCCGCTTGACCATGATCTTACCCGTAACTTCTCGGCGGAAGGTGAGCCAATCGGCCCACGGATCATCGTGCATGGACGGGTGACGGATGAAAACGCACGGCCCGTCCCCGAAACGTTGATCGAGATCTGGCAAGCCAATGCCGGTGGGCGCTATCGGCATATGGCCGACACCTATCTTGCGCCGCTCGACCCGCATTTTGGCGGTGGCGGCAGAACACTGACCGATGAAAACGGTCATTATGAATTTCTGACGATCCGCCCGGGCGCTTATCCCTGGCCCAACGCCGGCAACAGCTGGCGCCCGGCCCACATCCATTTCTCGGTATTCGGAACGGCTTTCGCGCAACGACTGATCACACAGATGTATTTCGAAGGCGACCCGCTGATCGCCCTCTGCCCCATCGCGCAATCCATCCCCGACCCACGCGCGGTCGAACGGCTGATCGCACCGCTCGACATGGAGGCCACCCTGCCCTTCGACGCAATGGCATACCGGTTCGACATCGTCCTGCGGGGCTGGCAGGCCACCCATTTCGAAAACCAGCCGGAGGGCACATGAACAACCGGTTGCCACTAACACCATCGCAAACTGCAGGCCCATATCTGCATATTGGGCTGACCCCAGACCACGCAGGATTAGGACTGGAAAAGCAATCCGCACTGGGCCACGTAGATGCAGGCGACATCACCGTCACAGGCACCATTCGGGACGGCAAAGGCGAACCGGTGAAAGACGCATTGATTGAGGTCTGGAATGGAGCCGATCAATGGCTGCGCGCGGTCGCGGACCCCAACACAGGACGCTTCACGTTCCGCGCCACCCGCCCAATAGGTCCCGCACCGCATCTCGCGCTGTGGATCATCGCACGTGGGATCAATTCTGGCCTTCATACTCGCATGTATTTCCCCAGCGAATCCGTCGACGATGACGCTGCGTTGGCCGCGTTGCCAGAAAGCAGGCGCAAGACGCTCATCGCGAAACAAAGAGAAGATATGTTCCATTTTGATATTCATCTTCAAGGCGATGCCGAAACTGTGTTCTTTGATGTCTGACCGATGATTCAGCCCTGCATCATCTGTGTGGCCGTTACCGGTTCAGTCCCCACCAAGGCAGACAATCCGGCCGTGCCCATCTCGATCGCAGAGCAGATCGAAAGCACACATGCGGCATTTGAGGCAGGGGCCAGCATCGCGCATTGTCACGTCCGTGATGACGCGGGTCTTCCCACATCAGACCCCGATAGGTTTGCGCGGTTGATGGAAGGCATCGCCGCGCATTGCCCAGGCATGATCGTCCAACTCTCGACGGGCGGTCGCTCCGGCACCGGACGAGAACGCGGCGGTATGTTACCATTGCGGCCCGACATGGCCTCGCTCACGGTCGGATCGAATAACTTCCCCACCCGCGTCTACGAAAACAGCCCCGATCTGGTTGACTGGCTCGCAAAACAGATGGCGATTTACGACATCAAACCGGAAATCGAGGCATTCGATCTCAGCCACATCGTGCAAGCCGCCCGGATGGTGACGGACGGGCGGCTGCAAGGGCCACTCTATATCCAATTCGTGATGGGTGTGAAAAACGCGATGCCCGCAGATGAGCGGATTTTGGATATATACATAGAAACACTCGAACGTTTTGCCCCGGATGCGCTTTGGTGCGCTGCCGGGATTGGGCGTGACCAGATCATCGTCAACGAATGGGCCATCGCCCGCGGTGGCCACACACGGACCGGGCTCGAGGACAATGTGCGGATGGACAGGGACACGTTAGCTCCGTCCAACGCGGCACTGGTCGCGCGGACAGCCACCCTCTGCGCAAAATACGACCGCCCGGTGGCCACATGGCAGCAAACGCGCGCAATGCTGGGCCTGCATACGGCATGATCGGCGTATTCGATCACCCATGGTTTGGCGATCTGTTCGCCGATGCCACCACCAGGCAGATTTGGTCAACCGATCGGCAGTTCGGCCATATGATCGCCTTCGAAACCGCACTGGCGCGGGGTCTTGGCCACATCGGGAACGTCCCCTTGGACATGTCCCAAGCTGCGGTGAAGTCGCTCAAGGGCTTCTCACCCGATATCCCGGCCCTGATGGCTGGAACAGCGCGGGACGGGCTGCCGATCCCTGCATTGATCGAACAGCTACGCGATGCCGCAGGGCCACATGCGGCCGCGATCCATACCGGCGCGACATCGCAAGACGTGCTCGACACCGCTTTGGTCCTTTCTTTACGGGAGGTCGCAGCATTGACCACCACGCGCTTGATGACACTGGTGCAGGCCTTGGCCGACCTCGACAAACGCTTTGGGAAAAAACCGTTGATGGGGCGCACCCGCATGCAAGCGGCCTTGCCGATCACCGTGTCAGATAGGCTGCACCAATGGCGCGCGCCGTTAGAGAATTACCAAATGGAGCTGGCCGACAAAACCGAACAGGCATGTGTGGTACAACTGGGTGGCCCGGTAGGCACACGGGCCACCTGGGGCGCCAAAGCCGACGATCTGGCGCACCATGTTGCGGAAACGCTCGGCCTTACTACGCCAACCGGGAGCTGGCACACACAACGCGCGTCGCTCGTCGGTTTTGCAAACGTCATGACGCAAATCACCGGATCGCTTGCCAAGATGGGACAGGACATCTGCCTGATGGCCCAACAAGGCATCGACGAAATCGCTCTTGAGGGCGGCGGCACCTCTTCCGTCATGCGCCACAAAAACAACCCCGTAAGGGCCGAGCTCTTGGTGACGCTCGGGCGGTTCAACGCAACGCAAATCAGCGGGCTTCACCATGCGATGATCCACGAACAGGAAAGATCAGGCGCGGCCTGGACGTTAGAGTGGATGATTCTTCCTCAAATATGCACCGCCACATGCGCGGCACTTGGCAGCGCGCTGGATATTTGCAGGAAAATCACGCATATTGGGAGCAAAGATTAAGCGTTGAAAGGCTATACAGGCGAGACGGAAATCAAGAAACGGACCGGCTATGCTGAACGTGACCCAACGCATCGACTTAATGAAACTTGCCGTCGATCTCACCAAATTCGAAAACGGCGACGCGGACCCCCTGCCCGAGCGGGCCAAACACATCTTTTCGATCTTCAAAGAAGCGGTCGAAGCGGGCAACGCGCTGGACGACACGAACATAACAGACGTCAAAGCCGCCGTAGATGTGGCATCAGGTATTTAGGCCTTGATCGATCAAAACCGTTTCGATGGATGTTGTCGATCGCGTACGGCCGTAGCCACACCGCTAGAGCCAAAAGCACCTGCTAAGGCAGTATCGACGTATCGTTCTGCACCATAAACTGTCCGACAAGGATATCACGTTCGATGCCGTCCGTGACGACCGTTCCGTCCATGATCCCAAGCAAATACTCAGCATTGGCGCCGCGAAAATCTGCATCAACGGTCGCGTCGACCTCTGAGACGATACCATCTACATCAGTCAACACCCCAGTCACCGTGCCACCGACAACGTTCAACGGCCCGGGATCAATGCCAATCTGAACGCCCGTGCCTATTTCGTAGGAAGCTGCATCACCGACTTGCAGTCCTTCGATCTCCAGCACACCTTGGTAAGGGCGGAACTCATCTTCATTGTTGTCGACGATGCGATTGATCTGCCCAGAGATGTGATTGTTGTCAAAGTCAGCACTGATTTCGACCGCGCCGCGAATACTGGCTGTTTCAAAACCGTCAAGCTCCCACCGCATAAAGCTTGCACCTTCGTACTGAACGACCCCGCTCGTGGGAATCTCGGGATAAGGAGTCGTTTCGCCTCTGACCGCAAACCGGTCCATATCCTCGTTGATCTCATCAAGCTCGTCCGAGGTCAGCGGAACCAATTCGCCGTCACCACCACCAGACGACCCGCATGCACCCAGCATCAGCACAAGCGAAAGGATCGCTACGCCAGACTTCGTCACTTCATTCCCCATCATCGCATTATCGCCCATTGGTTGCGTTTGGAGCAAATTATCGCTCTCAGGATAGAACGCAACGGCCCAGAGCCCTCTTTTCGATGCACGACGTCATATTTTACAAAGCCCGAACTTGTTTTCCATGACCGGGTTGGCCAACATGCGGAAGGGTATCGAAGGGGTTATGTTTCAATGAAAGTATTTTGTCGTGGATATTTCTGGGCCGGAGCGTCTGCATCGTTTTTGGCTGCATGCGGTGGCGGTGGCGGCGACTCATCAATGTCATTTATCGACCCCATGACGCTTCCGACAAGCGGTGCAGCAACATATACGGACAGCGTTGATATCCTGGTGGCCGAGGAAGGCGGCAACCTCACCTTAAGTGGCGACCTGACCATGAATGTCACGTTTGGGGCAGACACGGTAACCGGAGACGTGTCCAATTTTACCGACTCAGCCAGCAACACCTATACGGGCGACTTCGACTTGACCGATGGCAGCATAGACCGGACGGTGCCAGCGGATGAATTCGCGTTGGCCGCAGACCTTGACGGTGAAATCTCGCGAAACGGTAGCGACGTATCCTATGGGTCGACCGGCTCGGCTTTCGTCGGCGGTGACTTTTTTGTGGCGCAGGGCGATCAGCCACCTGGAGAAGTCAGAGGCAATTTTGGCGGCTTCTTCCGCCGCGTTGAAGGCGGCACGCCAACCCAGGCTTTTATAGATCAAAGCGAAAGCGCGTTCATAGCAACCCAATAGCATAGCGCGATGCCCCTCCAAAACCGCGTCCTGCCAACCGGTGAAATCATCGCCCACCCGGCGCGCGGCACTTATACGGGCAACCGTGGGATCATCCATCGGCAGGACAGAACATTAGGCACCTCCCGCTGGTCGCATAAGCACTGGTTGATCTGTACGCTGACCCATCCGCGTGGCGTCTATCATGGGCCGATGCCCGATCGCGGGTGGTCAGCCCTGTTCTTCCTTGACGAAGCCGTCGCGCTGACCGCGGGGCATCGACCATGCCACTATTGCAGGCGGGATGCATATCGTGCGTTTCAATCGGCATGGGCACAGGCGACCGACGCCCAGCCTGAAAGGATGGCGATCGACACGACCCTTCATAAATCCCGGGTCACACGAACACGCCAGCAAATCCGGCACGAAGCATCGATAGAAACGCTGCCCAACGCCGCCTTTGTCCTGATCAATGAAACGGCACATCTGGTCCACGACGGCCAAGCGTTTCCCTTCACCCACGATGGCTACGAACCGCCCCGGGACGCGCCCAAGGGGAGGGTCACGGTGCTAACCCCTAAACCCACCGTTGCGGTCCTGCGGTCTGGCTACAGGCCGGTCATTCACGCCTCTGCGGGCTTGTAGGTCGATCATTTCGGACCCATTATCACGGGCAAATAGCAGGCATGATGTGAACAAACCTGATCAGACCTATCCGGGCGGCATCCGGGGCCTTCTTGGCCGGTATCAAAAGCGCCGTGCGCTTCTGACCCATGATGAGGGCGAGGACTTGCCACCGCTTGATATTGATTTCGAACCGTTGAAGCGTATCCCTTTGCCCCAACAGGAAAATCCACGACCTGACGGTCTTAGCCGGGTCGCCAAGAAACGGCATTTCCTTCTGGGGGAGCTTCCGGGGCAAAGCGAACTCGCCCTGCTGCATGGGTTGCTGATTTCGCATTTGCGCAAACATACATATCCCGACCACGCCCCGGCCCTGTTCAGACGGCTTTGGCGCGAAGAAGACACTTGGCTGCTCGAAAATCTCGATACACGCTGGCTGATATCCGCAGCCATTACCTTTGCCGATCACGGGGAAACGGAACAAGACCGATTTCTTGGCCAATCGCTCAAAATCCTGTTCTCGCTGATGAAGCTCTACGAGGCAGAGCGCAGCTTTTCCGGCGTGCCCCCGCAAAAGCACTTTCCCCTCGGCCAGCGTAACAGGGATCCACTGCCGATGGGGATGCAGGATTTCTCGCTGCTCTCTGGCGATCTGGAGGCGCACCTGCTGGCACCCTTGTGGAAGCTCTCGGAAAAAGCCCCCAATCTTGGACGGCTCGCGCAAGAGCTGCTGAACCGGCTTGATACCGATGACGGCACACTTTTTCGCCGACTGGCGATCATGCGCGAAAAGGCACAAAAGGCCCGAAACAAAAGGACTTCGGGGACACAACCTTGACCCACCACCCGAGATAAGTTATCGGCAGCCACGGCCTGAAATGGCCATGATGCCGGGGCGCTCGGAACATTGCGTCCTTTTATTTTTTGCGGACCGACCCGCAGTGACAGGACGTATATGACGAAGTTTACCGACCTCAACCTTGATCCCAAGGTTCTCAAAGCCGTCGCCGAAACAGGCTACGACACTCCCACCCCCATTCAGGCCGGTGCCATCGCCCCCGCCCTTGAAGGCAAGGATGTGCTGGGCATTGCCCAGACCGGCACCGGCAAGACTGCCGCCTTCACCCTGCCGATGATCACCCTTTTGGGCCGTGGCCGTGCGCGTGCCCGGATGCCACGTTCGTTGGTGCTGGCACCGACACGCGAACTGGCCGCGCAGGTCGCCGAGAATTTCGATACCTATGCCAAGTATACAAAGCTGACGAAGGCGCTGCTGATCGGCGGCACCAGCTTCAAGGATCAGGACAAGATCATCGACAAGGGCGTCGACGTGCTGATCGCGACCCCCGGTCGCCTGCTCGACCATCTGGAACGCGGCAAGCTGATCCTGACCGACGTCAAGGTCATGGTTGTGGATGAGGCCGACCGCATGCTCGACATGGGGTTCATCCCGGATATCGAGGAAATCTTCAAACGTACGCCATTTACCCGACAGACGCTGTTCTTTTCAGCGACGATGGCGCCTGAGATTGAGCGGATCACGAACACCTTCCTGTCCAATCCGGCCAAGATCGAAGTCGCGCGCGCAGCCACGACGAATGTGAACATCAAACAAGGTGTCGTGCTGTTCAAAGGGTCGGAAAAGCGCAAGGAACCGTCCGAGAAACGCGCCCTGCTCCGCGCTTTGATAGATGCCGAGGGTGAGGCGTGCACCAACGCGATCATCTTTTGTAATCGCAAATCCGACGTGGATATCGTCGCGAAATCATTGAACAAATACGGCTATGACGCCGCTGCGATTCACGGCGATCTGGACCAATCGCACCGGACCCGTACCCTCGACAAGTTCCGCGACAACGAATTGCGGTTCCTTGTGGCCTCGGACGTTGCCGCCCGCGGCCTCGACATTCCTGCCGTGACTCATGTGTTCAACTTCGACGTGCCCAGCCATGCAGAAGACTACGTGCACCGGATCGGTCGGACGGGCCGTGCTGGGCGAACCGGTACGGCGATCATGATCTGCATTCCGCGCGACGAGAAAAACCTCGAAGATGTGGAACGGCTGGTCAAGCAGAACATCCCGCGTCTGGACAATCCGATGAAGGGAGCCCCGGCGAAAGAGGAGGTGTCGCAGGACAAACCCAAACGCAGCCGGACGCGCCACACGAAGGACGACGAGACGCCAGAGACCAAACCGGCGGATAAGCCCAAGCGGGAAGACAAGCCCCGGCAAGAGCGGTCGCGCGGTGGACGTGGACGCGGGCGCGATCCTGAGGTGGTTGGCATGGGTGATGAGCCACCGGCCTTTATCGCGATGAGCTTTGCCGACCGTGCGAAGGTTTAGGCCAGATATCACCCGCTTGGCTGTACCGGCGGCCCTCTGTCTGATGGCGAGTGCGGCCAGCGCCGAAATTTGCACCGTGAAGGTCAATGCGCTCGACATCCCCGTCGATCCTGCCCAATTCGCTGCCGAGCAGTCTGCGCCGACACGGCGGGAGCAACTGCTGACATGGCCGTCTCGCAATTTCTCGCGTCTGCGCGGGAATATTCCGGCCTGCACAAGTGATGTAACGCTGGGCTTTCTGGCCAGCATGGACGAGATGCCGAATACGGACGGGTATTGCCTGGCCGAAGGCGATGATGACACCGGCTTTCTTCTGGTGCCCGGCGAGCGTAATTTCCGCGGTCGCTGCAAGACCAGCACATGCGAACGGGTGACAGGCACAGCGAGCGAGATACAGCGCCTGACCCAGACAGTGACGGATTTCGCTTATGGCGAGCGCGCGCCGAGTCCTGATACCGAAAGCGTCGCCCATGCGTCCGGGGCTGTTCTGTTTTCCGCGAGCCGTGGGGCATTGCAGCGCACGCTCGAGACCGGGGCCTCAACCGCTCTGTCGCTCGCGCTGTCGTCGCCGCAAGCCATGACGGCGAGCGCGTTGACCGTGACCGCTGTGGGCGGGACGGTCTGGTTGTGTAGCGAGTGAGTGTTTGGCCCGAAAGGGTCTGCTTCAAAACGGTGACTCGGTGGGCAAAGGCTTAGACTGTTCGATGGCCCGTTCTATGGGGTGTTTTCTTGTAGGCTTTAACAAACAATGAATTTTCGGCCGTTGTGGCGTGCAAAAAGCCCGCATCAGTGCGTAATTTGACATAGGGCATTGAATTTTCTCGTCTTTTTCTGCCCGTCGCCAATCGGAAACCTATCGGAATTCCATCGGACTTTCATCGGACCTTTGCGCGCGGCGTGTGGGTTTTGCGTTAACGAATTTAGTTTAGAGGTGGGTTGGCTGACAGATGGTTAATCCAGCGAATGCTGCGCATCGGTTTCTCGTCAAGTCTGGCATTTTGAAGGCGCCCAAAGGACGCCCTCGCAGGATTAGCTCATTTACCTTTGGAACCTGATGAGGATCCCTTGCCACTGGAGGATCCACCACCGCTCTTTGCTCCTCCATTGGATCGACCGCCGCCCGACGGATTGCCTGTCGTGCTTGGCCACCCGCCAGCGTTACCTTGACCTTTACCCATTACTGACCTTTCAAATCTCTGTAAGTTGGATGACTTACATATATCTCTCAAATCAGGATACAACCGTAAGCAAATGAGAATAGTATGTTTTAACTGACTTCTTGAAGCCATCCCGCCCGGCTCGCCGGGCATCGCCCGACCTCCCCCCGGAGGGCGATTTTGCGACGTTTCGGGAAGCGCGAGGTTGGATGATTGGCGATGTCGCGCCCAGCAGGAAGGTAACAACGCCCTCCAGGTCGGGCGACACCCTACCGTTCCGCTAAAGTTTCAAGGTTTGTTGTGAGGCTTTTTTCCAAGAGTTCACTTATAGCGCGCCCTTTAACCAACCTTCGTGGCGGAAAACATTGTTTATAGACGTCAGCGCGATAGTGAAAACTCTGAAGGAGTTTACCGCTGAAAAGTTATCTTTGCCGATATCACCGAGGAAGAGGCGATAAGACCTTTTCTGTCTTCCAAATAGTCCTTTTCCAGCATTCTCGCATACAAAGATAAAATCACTCTGTATTTGCGGGCAGCTTAGTACAAAGAAGCCTTCTTTCATGCCAGCGACTGCCTGCTCTCTTGCGGTAGCAAAACTGGGATGAAAGTGAACTTCTAGCCCACGCTGGTTCTGTTTCCTCATTACCAAGAACACCGTATCCACATCGGAATCTTTGAAGGGCAAACGGTTTGAAGTCCTCAGTACTTCATCCACGGTACATTCTTGCATCAGCTTCTCATTTTATATTTTCTTTCAGCTTCTCGCTGTTGCCTACCCCAACCTCGACACAATCACCGTCACTTCCGGCTTCTTCCCGATCTCCGCCTGCGCTGTCCGCCGCGCGATGGTGCGCAGTTCTTTCTCCAGCTTATCGTCATCAGCCAGCGTCTTGTCCTCGGCGCGGTTCAGGAATTGGCTGAGGTCTTCCTCGACCACTTCGACCAGTGGCGCGTTGGACGATCCGATCTCGGGCAGGCCGTTGATCTCGACCCATGGCTCGCCCAGCGGTTCGTCGTTTTCGTCGATGATCAGTGTGATGATCATATGCCCGTTCAGCGCCATGCGGATGCGGTTGCGGACGATGCCGTCGAGCGCGCCGACCTGGACCGATCCGTCGAGATAGGTGCGGCCTGTGTCCACATAGCCCGTGACCTTTGGCTGGTTGCCGGACAGGTCGATCATCATGCCGTTGACCGCGAGGATGCCGGTCAGCCCGCTGGAGTTGCCCAGTTTCACATGTTCGCGCAGGTGCCGGTGTTCGCCGTGCATGGGGATCAGCGTTTGGGGTTTGACGATCTGGTGCAGCCGCGCGAGGTCAGGCCGGTTGGCGTGGCCGGAGACGTGGTATTTGCCGCCCGCGTCGTCCACCACATCCACACCCAATTCAGAGAGTTGGTTCATGATGCGGATCACGCCGCGTTCATTGCCGGGGATGGTTTTTGAGGAAAACAGAAAGGTGTCGCCTTCTTTCAGTTTCAGACCCAGATAGGAGCCTTGCGCCAGTTGGGCCGAAGCCGCGCGGCGTTCGCCTTGGGAGCCTGTCACTAGCAGCATCAGGTTCTCGCGCGGGATGTTCAGCGCGTCTTCGGGTGTGACGGTGCTGGGGAAGCCGTGCAGAATGCCTTCCTCCGTCGCGGCCTCGACCATGCGCCTCATGGCGCGGCCCAGCAGGCAGACCGACCGCCCGGCCGCTTGCGCGGCCAAGGCGAGCGTTTTCAGGCGAGCGATATTAGAGGCGAAGGTGGTGGCAACGACCATGCCTTTGGCGTCGGACATGAGTTCCGTGATCGCGGGGCCGATGGAGGCCTCTGACCGTCCGGGCGCGTCGGTGAAGACGTTGGTGCTGTCGCAGACCAGGGCCTTGACCCCGTCTTTGGACACCTCTTCCCAGAGGAGTTCGTTCCACGGGTCACCGACA
This sequence comes from Yoonia sp. 2307UL14-13, assembly GCF_037572755.1. Classification (NCBI taxonomy): domain Bacteria; kingdom Pseudomonadati; phylum Pseudomonadota; class Alphaproteobacteria; order Rhodobacterales; family Paracoccaceae; genus Yoonia; species Yoonia sp. 2307UL14-13. The sequence continues at coordinate 806,103 of NZ_JBBIFZ010000001.1, forward strand.
ACAGGCGTTTCGTCGATCTTGAAATCCCCCGAATGCAAAACGCGACCATCGGGTGTGTCGATCAGCAGGCCGGAGCTTTCGGGGATCGAGTGGCTGATGGGCAGATAGGACACCTTGAACGGCCCGCAAGTGATCATGTGCGGATAGGGTTCGACCACCTTGACCACGCTTTCGGGGTGTCCGTGTTCATCCAACTTGCGCCGGGCGATGTTGGCTGTGAAGCGGCGGGCATAGACTGGCGCGCCGAGCCGTTCCCAGTAATGGCCGATGGCGCCCACGTGATCCTCATGCGCGTGGGTGATGAAGATGCCGTCGATCTGCGCCTTCCGCTCTTCCAGCCAGGCGATATCGGGCAGGATCAGGTCCACGCCCGGTGTGCCGTCCATGTCGGGGAAGGTCACGCCCAGATCGACGACGATCAACCGTTCCTTGTCCTGCGGTCCATAGCCGTAGACATAGGCATTCATGCCGATCTCTCCGGCGCCTCCGAGAGGTAGATAGATCAGGCGATCGCTCATTTATTGTCCTTATTGTATTGGTGGATGACGATCAGACCGTGCATGGTCAGATCGTCCTCGAACGCATCGAAAAGCGGTTCGGATTGTTGGAAAAGGGGTGCGAGGCCACCGGTCGAGATGACCTGCATCGGTACGCCGCGTTCGGCCTTGATCCGGGTACAAATCTCGCGGACGAGGCCGATATAGCCCCAGAAGACGCCGGATTGCATGCAGGCGACGGTGTTGGTGCCGATGACGGCTTGTGGTTTGGTGATGTCCACGTGCGGGAGAGCGGCGGCGGCGTTGTGCAGCGCCTCGAGCGAGAGGTTGACGCCGGGGGCGATGACGCCGCCCACGTAAGCGCCGTCTGTGGCGACGACGTCGAAGGTGGTTGCGGTGCCGAAATCGACGACGATCAGGTCTCCGCCGTGCCGGTCGAAGGCACCTGCGGTATTCACCAGCCGGTCTGGCCCGACTTGCGTGCCTTCATCGACGCGCGGTTGCGCGGGCAGCAGGCAGTCGGGTTTGCCGACGACGAGCGGGCGGCAATTATAGTATCGGTCTGCAAAGACGCGCAGGTTGAAGACGACGCGGGGGACGGTGGAACTGACGATCACCTCGTCGATATGCACGTCGAGGTTCTGGAACCGCATAAGCGTTGAGAGCCAGACGTAATACTGGTCAGCCGTCCGCTGCCATTCGGTGCTGGTGCGCCAGGTGGCGAGGAATTGCTCCCCGTCCCAGATCGAAAACACGGTGTTCGTGTTGCCGCAATCGATGGCCAAAAGCATGGGCGCCCTCCCCTAGAAAAACACGTCGGCGGCGGCGATGGTGCGTGGCCCGGTGCCGGTGATCAGGACGAGGTTGCCGTCATTGTCGATGCTGTCGAAGATACCCGTGATGTCCTCGCGCCCGGTGCTGGCGGTGATGACCTCACCCAGGCGGGCCGCGTTGGCGAGCCAGTCGTCGCGGATGCGTTTGAAGCCGAAATGTTCCAGCTTGTCCTCTTGCGTGGCGTAGGCGTCGGCGAGGGTGGCAAGGAAGTCCTCGGCGTCCACATCCCAGCCGCCAGCCTTCATCAGGCTGGTGGGGGCGAAGGCGGCGTCGGTGACCCCTTGCGGGACCTCGCGGAGGTTGACCCCGATGCCGATGGCCAGCCAATCGACGAAAGGCCCCTGCCCGCTGCTTTCCAGGAGGATACCGGCGACCTTGCCGCCAGCGAGCAGCACGTCGTTGGGCCATTTGAGACTGAGTTTCTCGGCCGGCACGTAGATGGCAAGCGCTTGGTACAGGGCGTTGGCGGCGAGGAAGGATCGCTTGGCGGCCTCGGCGGGTGTGGCGCCGGGGTTGAAGATGAGCGTGGCGCTCAGGTTACCCTTGGGCACGATCCACGACCGCCCGCGTCGTCCGCGTGCGGCTGTTTGATGGCGCGCCATGATCCAGGTGGGTTTGGTGATGTCGTTCGCCCGCCGCGCGGCCTCGGCCATAGTGCTGTCGACGCTGTCCAGCACCACCCGCCCGTAACCTTCGGGCCAATGCGCGTGGGCGTGATCCTTATTGGACAAGCGTCGCCGCCGCCGCAGCTGCCATCGGCTCGATCCCGAACAGGTTCACGACGCCGACGACCATGATCGTCGCCGAAGCCATCAGGAACCCCCAGAGGATCGGGTTCATCTTACCGTCGAGCGCCTCGGTCTCTTCACCAAAATACATGTAGTATACGATGCGCAGGTAGTAGAACGCGCCGATGACGGAAGCGATCACGCCTGCAACGGCGAGCCATGCGAGACCGCCGTCATAAGCGGCGCGCAGGACGTAGAACTTGCCGAAGAAGCCGACGAGTGGAGGAACGCCTGCGAGGCTGAAGAGGAGGAGCAGCATGGCAAGCGCGCGGGTTGGCTGGTTCTTTGAGTACATGCGTAGTGACTCGATGGTCGTGACGGGCCGCCCGTCGCGTTCCATCCCGAGGATGAAGGCGAAGGTGCCGATATTCATCGTCACGTAGATCGCCATATAGATCAGCATCGCCTGCACGCCGAAGGCTGTGCCTGCCGCGAGACCCATCAGCGCAAAGCCCATATGCGCGATGGAGGAATAGGCCATCAGGCGCTTGATATCGGTCTGGCCAATGGCCGCGATGGCGCCGAGGAACATGGAGACGACTGACAGGAAGGCCACGATCTGCTGCCAGTCGCCGACGATGCCGCCGAAGGCGTCATGGACGACGCGGGCGAATAAAGCCATCGCGGCGACCTTGGGCGCGGTTGCAAAGAACGCCGTGACTGGTGTGGGCGAGCCTTCGTAGACGTCCGGTGTCCACATGTGAAAGGGGGCGGCGGAGACCTTGAAGGCGAAACCGGCGAGCAAGAAGACGAGACCGAAGAGCAGTCCGAGCGATGCACCATCCGCTGTCGCCTCGACAATGCCGCTGAACAGCGTCGTCCCGGCAAAGCCGTAGGTCAGGGAAGCACCGTAGAGGAGCAGACCCGACGATAACGCACCGAGCACGAAATACTTTAGACCAGCTTCGGTCGATTTCACGCTGTCGCGACGCAGGGCGGCAACGACGTAGAGGGCCAGCGATTGCAGCTCGAGGCCCATATAGAGCGCCATCAGATCGCCCGCAGAGACCATGACCATCATGCCGACGACCGCCAATGCGACCAATAGCGGATATTCGAACCGCAACAGCCCGCGCCGGTGCATATAGCTTTCCGACATCAACAGCACGGCGGCAGCCGAGAACAGGATCAGTACCTTCGCGAAGCGAGCAAAGCCGTCATCGATGAACATGCCGTCAAAGGCGATGTTCGTCCCGCGTCCGTTGATCGCGATCCACACGCCCATCAGCACAAACAGACCCGATGTCGCCCAGGTCAGCATCGGCGCCGTGTCGTCCTTGGTCGTGTAAACCGCGCCCAACAGCGCGATCATGGCGTAAAGCGCCAGCACGATTTCGGGCATCAGGATTTGGAGGTCATTGGCCATGTGAGCGCCCGTTCCTTACCTTGCAGCGAACTGCGTGCCACCTTCGTGGATGGCGAGTGCAGTTTCATAATTTCCGACCAAAGCCGCAACGCTTGGCCCGATGATATCGAGGACCAGCGCCGGGTAGACACCCAAGAGCAGCGTCATTGCGACAAATGGGGCAAAGATCACCCGCTCGCGCCTGGTCATGTCGGTGATGGTCTTGAGGCTTTCCTTGATCAGATCGCCCATGACGACCCGGCGATAGAGCCACAGCGCATAGGCGGCGGACAGGATCACACCCGACGTCGCCACGACAGCGATCCATGTGTTGACCTGGAAGATGCCCATCAATGTGAGGAATTCCCCGATGAACCCGGACGTGCCGGGCAGACCGACATTGGCCATGGTGAAGAACATGAAGATCAGCGCATAGGCGGGCATGCGGTTCACGAGGCCACCATAGGCGTCGATCTCGCGCGTGTGCATCCGGTCATAGATGACCCCGACGCAGAGGAAAAGCGCGCCAGAGATAAAGCCATGGCTGATCATCTGGAAGATGGCCCCGTCGATCCCTTGCTGGTTGACGGCGAAGATGCCCATCGTGACATAACCCATATGGGCGACGGACGAGTAAGCGATCAGTTTTTTCATATCCTCCTGCACCAGCGCCACCAGCGAGGTGTAGACGATGGCGATGGCTGATAGCCACAGGACAAGCGGCCCCATGACCTCTGACCCGACGGGGAACATCGGCAGCGAGAAGCGCAGGAAGCCGTAGCCGCCCATCTTCAGAAGGATCGCGGCCAGTACGACTGAACCTGCAGTGGGTGCCTGCACGTGCGCGTCGGGCAGCCATGTGTGGACCGGCCACATCGGCATCTTGACGGCAAAGCTCGCGAAGAAGGCCAGCCAGAGAAGGGTCTGCATGCCCCCGATGATCTGGATGCCGAGGAGGCTGAATTCCTCCGTCCCAAAGGTGTGGTTCATCAGCGTCGGAATATCGGTGGTGCCCGCATCGCTGAACATCGCCACCATGGCCACCAGCATCAGGACCGAGCCGAGGAAGGTGTAAAGGAAGAACTTGAACGACGCATAGATGCGGTTCTTGCCCCCCCAGATGCCGATGATCAGGAACATCGGGATCAGACCGGCCTCGAAGAACAGGTAGAACAGGACCAGATCGAGCGCCATGAAAACGCCCAGCATCAGCGTTTCAAGGATCAGGAAGGCGACCATGTATTCTTTGACCCGCGTTTTCACGTCCCAGCAGGACGCGATGACAAGCGGCATAAGGAAGGTGGTCAGCATCACGAAGAGGATGCTGATCCCGTCAACGCCCATCTTGTATTGCAGGCCCAAGAGCCATTCCCGTTCTTCCACCATCTGGAAGTCGGTGTTGTTGGGGTCGAATTCGGCCAGGATAAAGATCGACGCGATGAGGGTCGTGACGGTCGTGACCAGCGCCACCCATTTGGCGTTACGCTGCGCGGCCTCGTCATCGCCACGCAGGAACAGCGCGAGGATCGCCGCGCCGATCAGCGGGATGAAGGTGGTGAGCGAGAGTAGGTTGCTCATTAGTTTGCGCCCCCAAACAGCGTGATCCATGTGAGAAGGACAGCGATCCCCAGCACCATGGCAAAGGCGTAGGTGAAGACATAGCCCGACTGCGCCCGGCCTGCGAGGCGGGTGAAGAACGGGATGATCCCCATGGCCAGCCCGTTGATGCCGCCGTCGATCGTGTTGGTGTCGCCCTGTTTCCAGAAGATGCGCCCAAGCGCCGAGGCGGGTTTGACGAAGACGAAATTGTAGATTTCGTCAAAATACCATTTGTTGAGCAGGAAGTTATACAGGGGCCGCTGCTGTTCGGCCAGTTTGCCGGGCAGGTCCGGGCGACGGATATACATCTGATAGGCCAAGGCGAGCCCCGCGAGCATCGCAACGAATGGTGCCAGTTTCACCCAGACGGGGACCTCATGCGCATCGTTCAGGACGTGGTTGTCAGGATTGTTGTGGATGGCACCGACACCGGGTTCTCCGACCAAATTGTAGTGCGCTTTCCCGTGGCCGTCGTCCTCGCCATGGCTTTCATCGCTATGCTCTGACGCTTCAGCGTAGGGCACCCCAAAGAATTTGCCGACCTTGTCGTTTGATCCGAAGAATTGCCCGTACCAGACCATGCCGCTGAAGATCGCGCCTATGGCCAGTACATAAAGCGGGATCAGCATCGAATTGGGGCTTTCATGCGCATGATCATGCGTATGCTTGTCGCCGCGCGGTTCGCCGTAGAAGGTCAGGAACATCAGGCGCCAGCTGTAAAAGCTGGTCATCAGGGCGGCCACGACCAGCATCCAGAACGCATAGCCACCCGCCGTGCCTGCGTAGGCGCTTTCGATAATCGCATCCTTCGACACGAAGCCTGCAAAGCCGATGGGGAAACCCACATAAAGCAACGGAATGCCGACGCCGGTGATCGCCAGCGTACCGATCATCATCATCCAGAACGTCTTGGGGATCTTATGGCGCAAACCGCCATAGTTCCGCATGTCCTGCTCATGGTGCATGGCATGGATGACCGAGCCCGCCCCGAGGAACAGCATCGCCTTGAAGAAGGCGTGGGTCAGCAGGTGGAACATCGCGACAGAATAGACGCCAAGGCCTGCGGCGACGAACATGTAACCCAGCTGCGAACAGGTCGAATAGGCGATGACGCGCTTGATGTCGTTTTGGACGAGGCCCACCGTGGCGGCAAAGAAGGCCGTGGTGGCGCCGAGGAAGACCACGAAAGCGGTGGCTGCGGGCGCATATTCCATCAACGGGGACATGCGGCAGACAAGGAACACCCCCGCGGTCACCATGGTTGCGGCGTGGATCAGGGCGGACACAGGGGTCGGGCCTTCCATCGCGTCGGGCAGCCATGTGTGCAGGAAAAGCTGGGCGGATTTACCCATTGCGCCGATGAAGAGGAGGACGGCGATGAGGTTGAGCGTGTCGAATTCCATCCCGAGGAAATTCAGCGTTTGGCCTTGCAGGTCCGGGATCGCGGCGAAGATATCCTCAAACCGGATGCTGTCCGTAACCATGTAAAGCGCAAAGATGCCGAGGGCGAAGCCGAAGTCTCCCACCCGGTTGACGACAAAGGCCTTGATCGCCGCGCCATTGGCGCTTGGCTTGCGATAGTAGAACCCGATGAGCAAGTACGATGCGACGCCGACGCCTTCCCAGCCAAAAAACATCTGGACGAGGTTGTCGGCCGTCACCAGCATAAGCATGGCGAAGGTGAAGAACGACAAGTAGGCAAAGAACCGGGGGCGATAGCTTTCGCCTTCCCTGAAGTTCTCGTCATGGGCCATGTAGCCGAAGGAATAGAGGTGAACGAGCGCCGACACGGTCGTGATCACGACCAGCATGATCGCGGTGAGGCGGTCCATGCGGATGGCCCAATCAGTGCTGAGCGTGCCACTTTCGATCCAGCGCAGGATGGTGACGGTGTAGCCGCCATTTGGATGGGCGCTGGGGTCGAATGTCAGGAACACGACCCAAGACAGGATGGCGGCGAGGAACAGGAGGCTGGTTGAGACCCACTGGGCCGCAGTCTCACCAATCAGCTTCCAGCCGAACCCGCACAGGATGGCACCGACCAACGGGGCGAAGAGGATGATGGTTTCCATAATTACTGATCCCCTCGGAGAGCGCTACAGTCGGTGGGGCTGACACTGCCAATAGCGGTCCGCGACGCACCGCTGTTGTAATTTGTCGCCATCTGCAAGACCGCATCCTCTGCGCCGGTTGCGGCCAAGCGACGAGCCGCCGCTGCAAAACGGTCGCGCTCGACATGACTGGTGCTCTTGCCCATTCTGACGCGCTCTAAAGAGCGGCAATCGACGAATGAGTCGCTAAATGTTAAAATACGAAACGGAAGCGTCACTTGAATGAGGTACAGGTCGTGACCCAGTTCGTGGCACGCTTTTGATGGGAAGGATGCAACGTCTTCAATGCAATACGGAGCATTCACGGCTTCGACCATGCGTTCGAGTCGCTTCTCATCCGCATTGCCCTCGCTCGTCGAGACAGCCAGCAGCGTCAACACCAACACAACACAGATTGACATGGATTCGACAGACAATCTGCTACCCCTTCATCACGTTGACGTCTTCAACGTCGATGGTCCCGCGGTTGCGGAAGAAACAGACGAGGATGGCCAGACCAATCGCGGCCTCGGCGGCGGCGACGGTCAGCACAAACAGGGTAAAGACCTGCCCCACCAGGTCGCCCAGATAGCTGGAGAAGGCGACGAGGTTGATGTTCACGGCCAGCAGCATCAACTCGATGCTCATCAACAGGATGATCACGTTCTTGCGATTCAGGAACAGGCCGAAAATCCCGATGACGAAGAGGGCCGCCGCCACGGTCAGGTAATGTTCAAGTCCGATCATCAGTAAACGCCTCCGGGCAGGTTGGGCTTGGCAACGCCGTAGATAGCGGGGCCGCCAAGGTTCGGGTTCCCATGCACGGCTGAAACCGCATCTGTGCCTGTCAGATGCCCAAAGGCCAGCGCAAAAATGATCAGTGCAAACAGAAAGCGCCCTGTATTCAGCCCGTTCGGATGGCGCGACGGTTGCGTCGTGCAATCGGTCTTTGCTGTCCCGTTCATTTTTTCCCTCCGAAGCACCTGGCCCCGATCTTTCATGTCGCGGTCCCAGACGTGATCCGGGACCTCTTAGCCCTCTGTGCGGCGGCCTTCAACCGGCCAGCGCGAACTCTTTCTTGTCGCCACGCAATTCCGGATAAGCGGCCGCGCAGGCGCATGTTTCCATAGCCAACGTCGTCACCTCGATATCGCGGGCGATAAAGCGCAAATCTTCGGCGATCCGATCAAAAGTTGCAAAAATGCGCGACCCCGATTGATGGCGATCAATCACGTCCAGCGCATCTTTGGTCCTGTCAAAGGCTGACCGTTCGACCGACATGTTATCCTCGGCCGTGCGAAACCGCAGCGCCTGACCCGGCGCGCAATCGACAATGGAAAAAGACGTCATGGTTCCTTCCTGCGACCACCAATCGCGCCACATCACACGGCCTTCGCCGAGGTCTGCGTGATCCGCCTCACCCCCGTGGCTGATATGTGTGGTGCGCGTGCATTCAGTGAGGGTGAGGGCCTGAGCATGACCGCCAAAGAGCATCGCTATCAATGTCATCACGCTGACGTGTCTCATTGCTGCGCCCCAACGGATTCGGGATAGTGTATTTTGCAGCCCATATATGGCTCGAAACCGTAAGCGAGCGAGGTCGCCACTATGTCGCTTCGCATGATATCGAGGCTGGCGGGATAGTCATTGCTCTGAGAAATCTGCACAAGTTCGTCCACCGAGCCGATTACTCTGAGGTCGAGCGCACCCTGCGGTTTCTGGATCAGGTCAATCGATGAGCCAGGAAACAAAGCCAGGTCGCCACCCTCGTGGGAAAGCCCATCGACAATCGCTGCCTCGGCTGTGCGACAATCGAGAAACAACAGCACCTCGCTTGCGCCGCAACTCGTATCATAAATCAAACGCTGACCAACGAAGCCGCCAATAAGATCAACCGGTGCGCGACCCTCATAAATCATATGTTGGACAGATTGACTAAAGCCACCATCGCGAAAGTGCGACATCGGCTCGTCGACCCATCCGCCCGGTGGTGGCCCCGCAACCTGGCATGCCATGGCCGACTGACCAATGCCCGCAAAAAACAGCAACGCTGCGGCTGGTTTCATCAAAGCCCCTGCCCCGGCTTCACATCGCGCAACTCCATCGCCTTTGCCGGGTCGCGGTACATCTGCGCAAGCACGTTCTGCCGCTTGATATCAACGCGGTGGCGCAAAGTCAGGACGATCGCCCCGATCATCGCAACCAGCAGGATCAGCCCGGCAAGCTGGAAAAGCAGGATATATCTGTCATAGAGCAGCAGACCGAGGGCCGCGGTATTGTCGAGCTCACCCACGGGGTTAGTGATCCGTGTCTGATATCCTTCCGAGAACTCCCAAGCGCCGAAAGCGATGGCCAACTGCATCAGGATGACCACGCCGATCAGCAGGGCGAGCGGCATGTATCGCGCCATTTCCGCCTTCAACTCGGCAAAGTCCACGTCCAGCATCATGACGACGAACAGGAAAAGCACTGCAACCGCGCCCACATAGACGATGATCAGCAGCATCGCGACGAATTCCGCCCCGAGGGTGACGAACAAACCCGCTGACGACAGGAAGGCCAGGATCAGCCACAGGACCGAATGCACCGGGTTCCGGCTGACCACTGTGAACAGGCCGCCGACCACGGTCGTGACCGCAAAGAGATAAAAGGTAAACGCGAAGACTGTCATGTCTCGTCCTTTTCCAATACGTCATTGGCCAGTTCCATGGCCTTGGTCATGGCAGGCACGCCGCCGAACATGCCCATCTGGGCGATGGTTTCGGCGACCTCCTGCTTGGTCGCACCGGCCTCGATCAGATGGCGGACTGTCATCCTGATCTGCGCCTCGGCCTGCGCACCCAGAATGGTGAGCGCAGCGAGGGTCAAAAGCAGGCGGGTCTTGGCATCCAGCCCATCGGGGCTGATCCCTTTGCCCATGAAGGCTTCCATCATGTCCTTGGGCATGGTCGGGAAAAGGGTCTCAAACCCCTTGGGCGTGAATGATTCCAGTGCCGGGTTCATTGCCTTGGCCCAGTCCTGGCCCATCTTCATCATGGCGTCGAAAGGGTTTTGATCGGTCATGCCGCCGCCAATCGCGATTTCACTTCGCGAACCTGTTCGGCCCATGCGTCCACTGCGCCGGCCTCTTCCCACAGATCATAAAGCTCTGACGACTCTGCCCCTGACAGCACCGCATCCAGCGCCTTGAGTGTCCGTGGCCGCAAATCATCGACCGCCAACAGCGCCGATCTGTGTTGCCCCAGCGGTCCGGAAAGCTGTTCTTGCAGGGCGGGATTCGGCTTGCCGCGGGACGCTGCAAGAATCTCGGCCAGCACGATGACGCCGCCACCGACATCCACGTCGATATAGCCTTCGGACAGGCTGTGATCGGTCGCGTCCAGAATTTCGACGGCCGCCTCCGGGCCCAGATCCTCGAAATCCGCCAGCCAATCCAGACTGCTGTCGTTTTCCAACGATCCCATACCCCAAGCGCCCATTTTCGTCGTCCTTCTTACCGATACGGCGCGTCGATTTCGAGATTGCGCGCAATCTCGGTCTCCCAACGGTCGCCGTTTTCAAGCAGCTTCTGCTTGTCGTAGTACAATTCTTCCCGCGTCTCGGTGCTGAATTCGAAATTCGGACCTTCGACGATGGCATCGACCGGACAGGCCTCTTGGCAGAAGCCGCAGTAGATGCATTTCGTCATGTCGATGTCATAACGGGTGGTCCGACGAGAGCCGTCATCACGTGGTTCGGCGTCGATGGTGATCGCCTGCGCCGGGCATATCGCCTCGCAGAGTTTGCAGGCAATGCAGCGTTCTTCGCCGTTTGGATAGCGACGCAAGGCATGTTCGCCACGGAAACGGGGGGATAGCGGCCCTTTCTCATGTGGGTAGTTCAGCGTGGCTTTCGGCGAGAAGAAGTACTTCAACCCGAGTTTGAAGCCCTGAAAGACGTCCTGAAGCAGAAAGTATTTTGCCGCGCGATTGTAGTCGATCTGGGTCATGTCAACAGCCCTCTCCAACGTAAGTGCCAGCGTTTTCGACGATGTTTGTCAGGTGATTGAACAACGCGGCTTCATTGCCGCTTAGTCCGGGGTTTGCGGGCACTTTGACGCGCATCGTTTCCGCCGCCTGCATCACCTCGGTCATGCCCGCGCAGCTGCCCGTCGTTGCCTTCCGCTGCACGGCCGCGCCTGACCGCCGCATGGCGTCTTCGAGCGCGAATGTTTCAAACGTGGCACTTGGCAGATCGCGTTCCAACATGCCGATCGGCATGTTGGCCATCACTTCACCAGCCCGCGCCGCCGGACAATTCTCGCTTCCAAACGGACCGGCTGAGCATCCGGTAATCCAACCGGGGAATACCTGTTTGTCTTGCGCAACAGATACCTCGTCGGCCTGCACACATGCGCCAAGCAGAATGATTGGGATGACACCGCGCTGCATGATCACGCCCCCACCCAACGCGCCCAGAAGCCGCCCATGACTTCGAATTTCGCAAGGAACGATACGATCACCACCCAGCCGAGCGACAGTGGCAGGAACACTTTCCAGCCGATCCGCATCAACTGGTCATAGCGATAGCGCGGCGTGATCGCCTTGATCATCGCGAAGACGAAGAAACACGCGACCATTTTCAGCGCCATCCAATGCGCGCCATCACCGAGGATGGGCACGTCGCTGACGCCGGGGATCGGGGACAGCCAACCGCCGAAGAAGAGAAGAGAGACCAGTGCGCACATCAGCACCACGGCCATCAATTCGCCGATCATGAACAGCAGAAACGGGGTCGAAGAGTATTCCACCTGATAGCCCGCCACCAGTTCGGATTCCGCTTCGGGCAGATCGAAGGGCGGACGGTTCGTCTCGGCCAGCGCACTGACGAAAAACAGGAATAGCATCGGGAAATGGGCGACCCAGAACCAGCTGAAGATGCCGCCCGCACCGTCTTGCGCGGCCACGATATCCCCGAAATTCATGGAGCCTGCCGAGATGATCACACCGATGATGATGAGGCCAATGGACACCTCGTAAGAGATCATCTGCGCCGCTGACCGCAACGACCCAAGGAACGGATACTTGGAGTTCGACGCCCAGCCGCCCATGATCACGCCGTAGACCTCGAGCGATCCGATGGCGAAGATGTAGAGGATCGCGACGTTGATATCGGCAAGTACCCAGCCTTCATCGAATGGAATCACCGCCCAAGAGATCACCGCCAGTACGAAGGCGATCATCGGGGCGAGGAAGAAAACGAATTTATCTGCGCCTGCAGGAACGACGATTTCTTTGACGATATACTTCAGGAAGTCCGCGAAAGATTGCAGCAGCCCGAATGGCCCCACCACGTTCGGCCCCTTGCGCATCTGCACGGCTGCCCAGACCTTGCGGTCGGCATACATCAGAAAGGCCAGCGCCAGCAGGATCGGGACAAGCAGCAGCAGACACTGGGCCAGAATGACCAGAACGATGCCGGTATTCGTGGTGGTGAAAAACTCAACCATCGTGATCGTCCTTTACTCCGCCGCCATCTTGGGTGTCTGGCGGGTCTTCGCAGCGGCGCTGAGTTCCGCCATCAGGCTGGAGGCGCGCGCAATCGGGTTCGTCAGGTAAAAATCCTGGACGGCATAGTGGAAATCGGCATCACCCAGTTTGCCTGCCGGTATGGCCTGCCAATCATTCTCGGCCACGTCATCGACCTGACCCAGATGCGGATGCGCAACGACGATGGACTGACGCAACTGCGCCATGCTGTCGAAGGGCAACGTGGCGTCCAACTCTGCGGACAGCGCCCGCAGGATCGCCCAGTTTTCCTTGGCCTCGCCAGGTGGGAAGCTGGCCCGCAGGGCCAGTTGCGGGCGACCTTCGGTGTTTACGAAAAGGCCGTTTTCCTCGGTATAGGCCGCCGATGGAAGGATCACATCGGCCCGATGCGCACCCCGGTCGCCGTGGCTGCCTTGGTAGACGACAAAGGCGCCCTGCGCGATTTCGACTTCATCGGCGCCGAGATTGTAGACCACCTCGGCCCCGTCGAGCGCCGCATTCAGGCCACCGTCGGTCACAGCATCGACATCCATGGCGCCAACGCGCCCCGCTGCGGTGTGCAGGACCATAAATCTGGATTGCGCAGCCTCAGCCGCCTTCATCGCTTGCGACAAAACAGCCCCGCCATCGGCCTCGTTCAGTGCGCCCTGCCCCACGATCATGACACCGCGCGTGCCGCGTTTGTCGGAATGATCCATCGCCGCCAGCTTTTCCAGCGCCGCACGATCCGTGCCAAGCTCGACAACATCATACGTCAGATCAACCGGCTCACCGATCCGGGCAACTTTCGCGCCTTTCAGCCATGCCTTGCGGATGCGGGCGTTCAGCACCGGCGCCTCATCGCGCGGGTTGGTGCCGACCAGCAAGATCATCTCGGCATCATCGATATCCTCGACGGTCGCGTTGCCGACATAACCAGAGCGATTGCCTGCGGGCAGCTTTGCGCCATCGGTGCGGCATTCGACATGACCGCCCTGCCCTTCGATCAGTTGCTTGAGCGCATATGCGGCCTCAACCGGGGCCAGATCACCGACCAGCCCGGCGATCTTCTTGCCCTTCATCGCGCCAGCTGCAGCCGACAAAGCCTCTGGCCATGTGGCCGGGCGCAGCTTGCCGTTTTCGCGGATGTAAGGCCGATCCAGACGCTGTTTGCGCAGCCCATCCCAGACAAAGCGGGTTTTGTCGGAAATCCATTCCTCATTCACGCCGTCATGATTGCGCGGCAGAAAGCGCATGACTTCGCGGCCTTTGGTGTCAACGCGAATGTTCGACCCCAACGCATCCATCACGTCGATGCTTTCGGTCTTGGTCAGCTCCCACGGGCGGGCTGTGAAGGCGTAGGGCTTCGAGACGAGCGCCCCAACCGGGCAGAGGTCGATGATGTTGCCCTGCAGGTTCGAATCCAGAGTCTCGCCCAGATAAGACGTAATCTCGGAATCCTCACCACGACCCGTCTGGCCCATCTGGTTGATACCCGCGACCTCGGTCGTGAAGCGCACGCAGCGCGTGCAGGAAATGCAGCGGGTCATGTGGGTTTCGACCAGTGGGCCAAGATCTAGATCATCGACAGCACGTTTTGGTTCGCGAAAGCGGCTGAAATCGACGCCATAGGCCATGGCCTGATCCTGCAGATCACACTCGCCTCCCTGATCGCAGATCGGGCAATCCAGCGGGTGGTTGATCAGTAGAAATTCCATGACGCCCTCGCGGGCCTTCTTGACCATGGGGCTGTTCGTCTTGACGACAGGCGGCTGACCTTCGGGGCCGGGCCGCAAATCCTTGACCTGCATAGCGCAGGATGCGGCGGGCTTGGGCGGGCCGCCCACGACCTCGACCAAGCACATCCGGCAGTTACCCGCGATGGACAACCGTTCATGATAGCAGAAGCGCGGGATTTCGATCCCGGCCTCTTCACAGGCCTGAATCAGGGTCATGGCCCCGTCGACTTCGACCTCATTTCCATCAATGACGACTTTGCGCAGATCAGACATGGCTGTGCCTTTTGTTCCCTATCGCGCAGCATGTCGCGTGGCAGCGGCTGCGCGTTGTCGCGTTCTAACGTGACATGGGGGGCGATGCCAGTCTGATCGGGAAAAAACCGTTCACTTTCTGAGGGTCTGGCAGCGACTTATCGCAGCAGCCAGCCGACACGGGTATTGGCATCCATCTGTGACCGGCCAACCGCGCAGTAGGTGGATTCGTCACCTTCGACGACACCCAGATCGGCCAGCAGGCCACGGGCCAGCGCTTCCAAGCGGCGCTGCTCGTCCTTGTCGTCGACATATTCGTCGATCTGCGCGTCGGTGAAGCCCTGGCTGATCGCATGCGCCTTCAGATCTTGCAAAAATCCGATACCGCGCAGCGTGCGTGCGCGGATCGCGCCGCATTTCTCGGAAATTTCGTAGGCCATGCCGACATAGACGATGCCGTCGCGCACGCGCGGCAGATCGCCGGGCGAACTTTGCGCCGACAGGCTGCCCGCAAAGGTCACGGCAGCTAAGGAAACCGCTGCGATCATTGTCGATAAACGTTTCATATCAAATCTCCTGCTCGGTACTTGGTTGCACCACTCGTCATCGTCAGCAGATCATCTTTTCGGTCGCGCTATTCAATAACGACGCCGTGCTATCCAACATTTTCCCGCATTTCCGCCAATGCTGCATCCCGTAAGCCCTTGGCTGCAAAGACATTGCCGGTTTGACCATGTCTCTGAAGCGCGCGCCAACGGGTCATACCTTCAACGACCTCCGGGCGATGGCCCTGCGGTACCCACCAGCACACCAGAAAGCCGCTATCGCCGTACACGAACCAATCGGCGGCCCCCGCCATGATCCGGGCGTGCAAAGTCTTGGTCACAAAACGAAAAAGCGGCGCCGCCCCCGTCCAGACCGAAAGGGTGGAGGCCGTATTCGGTCGATCGGCCAATGGTCCCTTTGGATCATTCTGTGCCGCATCCATGTCGTCATCCGACATGCGCCAGACAAAGCCGGGGCTACACGCAGCGATGCGGTTCACCTGATCGATGGCATTCTCGAACCCGGCGATGCGTGGATCGCCCCAAGGATAGCGCAAAGTGCCAAAGTTCAATTCTGCCAGATGCATCTACCCGGTGCGCCTGCGCCGCTGCCGCGTGGGCGCGATCCCTGCGAGGCCTTTGCGCACGAAAGCCAGCGTCAGGACAAGCCCGATCAGCGCAAGTAACCCTGCCGGAATGTAAGCCCATGGAGGCATGATCCCGTATCGCGCGGCGGCGATCGTTCCCCAGACGGGCACACCGCAGACCACACATGTCAAAAGGGCCGCAACGAAACTTGCGGCCCTGTCGAAAAAGATTTGCATCAGAAGGCCTTACGCAACCGGGACAAGCATCGCTGACAACGCGCCGCCTTCCTGCGTCTCGGTATCGGCGGCTGGGCACAAATCTGCACCGGCCCCGGGTTCAACCCCGTGTTTCGCCGTAAAGCTACGCTTGGCCACGTCGGATTCAAGCTCGATCTGGCTTGTCAGGCCCGCCGCGGACAGCGACCCGCGACCAAACTCGTTGCGACGTTCGTTGATCTGAGCATCCAGAACCGAATCGTAGCGATACCGCGCGCAGCTTTGCGCGACCTGATTGGCCAGCTGCAGTGTCGCGTAATATTGCGGGGTCGGCATGGCGAACAGTTTCTGCACCGCCGGATCATCGAATGACCGCGCCGCCTGCGGTCCATCTGCACAGGCCGCCAAGGTCAAAGCCGCCCCAACCATCAATCCACGCATCATCATTCCGCTGCCATCCCCGCTACACGTTTGTCTTTGATCCGGTCCTCGATCTCGTCCCGGAAATTCTTGATCAACCCCTGGATCGGCCATGCGGCCGCATCTCCGAGTGCACAGATCGTATGACCCTCGACCTGCTTTGTCACGTCAAGCAGCATATCGATCTCTTCGGGCCGCGCGTCGCCCTTCACAAGGCGGGCCATGACGCGCATCATCCAGCCGGTCCCTTCGCGACAGGGCGTACACTGTCCGCAGCTTTCATGTTTGTAGAATTTCGACAAACGCCAGATCGCCTTGATCATATCGGTGGACTGATCCATCACGATCACTGCCGCGGTGCCAAGGGACGATCCCTTCTCTTTCAGCGCGTCGAAATCCATGATCGCGTCACGCATGTTTTCACCGCGGACACACGGAACGGAAGACCCCCCGGGAATCACCGCCTTGAGATTGTCCCAGCCGCCGCGAATGCCGCCGCAATGCTTTTCGATCAGTTCTTCGAACGGGATCGACATCTCTTCCTCGACCACGCACGGATTGTTCACATGGCCCGAAATCGCGAACAGCTTCGTCCCCGCATTGTTCGGGCGACCCATTGAGGCGAACCATTCGCCCCCGCGCCGCAGGATCGTCGGGACCACAGCGATTGATTCGACGTTGTTCACCGTCGTCGGACAGCCATAAAGCCCTGCCCCAGCCGGAAACGGCGGCTTCATCCGCGGCATGCCCTTTTTGCCTTCGAGGCTTTCAAGCAGCGATGTCTCTTCGCCGCAGATATAGGCGCCAGCCCCATGCGTCAGATAGATATCGAAATCCCAACCGGACTTGGCCGCGTTCTTGCCCACAAGACCGGCCTCGTAAGCCTCATCAATGGCGGCCTGCAACGCCTCTTTCTCGCGGATGTATTCGCCGCGGATGTAGATGTAACAGGCATGCGCATTCATCGCGAACGACGCAATCAGGCAGCCCTCAACCAATGTATGCGGATCATGGCGCATGATTTCGCGGTCTTTACAGGTGCCCGGCTCGGATTCGTCGGCGTTGACAACCAGATATGCCGGACGGCCATCGCTTTCCTTGGGCATGAACGACCATTTCAACCCGGTCGGAAAGCCCGCGCCGCCACGACCACGCAGGCCGGATGTCTTCATCTCGTTGACGATCCAGTCACGCCCCTTCTTGATGATATCCGCAGTGCCATCCCAATGGCCACGCGCCTGCGCGCCATTCAGCGTGCGGTCATGCATCCCGTAAAGGTTCGTGAAAATCCGGTTCTCATCTGTGAGCATTACTCATCGCCCTTCTCATCCTGACGCGCCCGCCAGAGCCTGTATGTCTGCCATAGCGCAAACCCGAAACCGGCCAAAGCCGCAAGGTCAAAAAGCGCGCGCAGCCGGTTCGACCAGCCATATTCGGCACCGATCAGCGTGGTCAGTATCCAGAAAACACCGACACCGGCCAAGATCAACGCGACCCGTTGTCCAGCCTTGGCCTGTGCGGTGTCTCCATGCTTGGACATTGCCTAGTAAACGTCGCCGTCTTTCACCTTGTCCGAAAACTCGGTTGCGCCCCCAGCAGCCAGAATTTTCGCCTGTTCGACCCATTTGTCGCGAGAGGCCCGGCCCTTGAACCCCTTCAGGTTGTCATCCATCCAGGCTTGCTCATTCGGGCCCCAGGCGGCGATCTGGTCAAAGTGAAAAATGCCCATACCGTGCAGGGTTTCTTCCAGTTTCTTGCCGACACCTCTGATCTGTTTCAGATCGTCAGGGCCACCTTCGCGGGCTTCGCTCAAAAACTGCGGTTTCTCCGCTTCGCCCGCCGCGGCGGGTGCAGCGTCCTGCTCGGATCCAGGGCCGTCATATTTCCACTCACCTTTCTTGGCGTCCAGTTCGGCCTCACCCGGCAGGGGCTTGGAGGACTGCACAACGGGTGCCTCGGCCTCCATCGGCGCAGGGGCCGGCGCACCGGTCGGCTCGGGTTCGGACACAGGCGTCGGTGCCGCAGGTTCTTCAGGCTCCGCCACTTTGGCCAGCTCTGGTGCGGCGGCAGCGGCTGGCGCTGCAGCGGGTGCAGGCGTTGCGGCAGGTGCAGCGCTTGCGGATCGCGGTGTTCCCGTGGGCGCTACCTCGCGCGGAGCAGGCTCGCGCCAGCCCAGCATCAGAACAACCGCCGTGATCAAGGCGACCAACAGGCCGATCCCCAGACCGGCGGAAAAACCAAATTCGTAAAGGACATAAGCAACACCCGCCGCGATAATCCCGAACAATGCGGAAACGGCGATAATCCCCAAACTTTTAGGTGCGGTATCTTTCATCGTGCATTCTCTCCCCACAGGAGGCCGTGAGCGCGGCCTATTCTGACCGCCGCATGCAGCCATGCGCGCAGGTCACCCCACAGGTCTAACCGAAACCGGGCCGAAGCGTAAAGATTTTGTGTGATCAGCGCAGCTTAGGCGAAATCTATCCGTCCGACTTCGCCAGCTTGGCGGCTTGCGCGATCCAGCTGTCGCGCACGATCCGGCCCTTGAACTTCAACCGGTTATCGACCCAGGCGATTTCGGCATCGGTCCAAGCGGCGATCTGATCGAAATGCCAGAACCCCAGCTCGTTCAGCACGCCCTCCAGCTTGGGGCCGACACCGCTGATCTTTTTCAGGTCGTCGGCATCGCCGCCACGAGGGCCGTCCAAGGTTTCAGGCTTCGCTTCCACGACATCTGCAGCCGATTCAGGGTTGGACTTGCCTTGTGGCTTGGCGGCAGAGTCAGCGGTTGCCTCCTGTTTCGTGATACCCGTCTCGTCAGCAGGTTTGTCTGCAGCCGGTTTCGGCTCTTTCGCCTTCTTGGGCTTTGTCTTCGGTGCAACTTTCGTCTCGCCGTCGTCGATCCAGGGTGTGATCAAAGGCACTTCGGTGCCATCGATGCGCTTGATCGTATCGCCGATATCCACGGCAGCCTGAACGGATGCATTGTACTGGGTCTTGCCGCTTTCGTGATCCTTCAGCGTCGTGAGCCCCTTCAATGGCTCGGCCCCGTAGCGGCCATTTTGCGGCCCGGGCACAGGCACGTTGCCCGCAGCCATCTCGTCGATGATTTCGCGCAGGCGTTCAGCGGTCAGGTCCTCGTAATAATCCTTACCGATCTGCACCATCGGTGCGTTCGCGCAAGATCCCAGACACTCCACCTCTTCCCAGGAAAACTTGCCGTCGGCGGACAACATATGCGGCTCATCCGCGATCTTGTCCTTGCAGACGCCGATCAGGTCCTCTGCCCCGCAGATCATGCAAGACAAGGTGCCGCAGACCTGCACATGGGCGACCGATCCCACGGGTTGCAGCTGAAACATGAAATAGAACGATGCCACCTCGAGCGCGCGAATAAACGCCATATCAAGCATGCCCGCGACATGCTCGATCGCTGGACGGGTCAGCCAACCCTCTTGTTCCTGCGCGCGCCACAAAATCGGAATGATCGCCGAGGCCTGACGACCTTCGGGGAACTTCTTCATCTGGGCTTCGGCCCATGTCCGGTTTTCCGGCGTAAACGCGAAACTGTCAGGCTGGTCAGGATGAAGGCGGCGCAACATGGGTGAACCTCGGTAGATCAGTGGGGTGACAATGCCCGGCGAAGTGTCGGGTCCGACCTACACATGACCGCTCAGTTTGACAACGGCATCACATCGTATTTTGGATCAAACACCAACCAGTAATGCACCGAGGGTCACCGCGCCGAAGATCACATTCGGCACAACCGTCGATCCCAGTCCGCCGAACAGCAGCAGACCGGGGACGACACCAACGATCATCATGCACAGGCACCGGATGTCACACGAATTCCACCGGGCAAGACCTCGGCCCCGCCCTCGTTGCGCAATTCCTGTACGACGCGCGCCAAATCATCCCGCGACAATGTGGCCGAGGCCAGGATTGCATCGGATGTCTGCGCATTCACTTCGCAACCATTCTCTGCCGCCGCCCGCAGGAAACGCTCTTTCGCCGATCCGGGAATGATCTCGGGCGACGGTGGTGGAAGAACCGGCGCAGGTGGCGGCGGTGTCGGCACACGCACGGCGATGGGTGTGGCGCAACCTGCCAATGTGGCCAGGACAAGGACGGGAAGGTAACGGTTCATGACGGGCCTCCTGCAATCGAACTTTTGCGAACAACCTATCCAGCGCTCACGCTATTGACCAGATGACAGCCGCATAATCGGGGCTTTCTCGCGCACTCACAACAAGCTGCGCGCGATATCCAACAAAAATACGATAACTGCCCCGATGATCGCGCCTTTCGCGATCCGGTTACGGCCCCGGGCAACTGCGACCGCCACAGCGCCCGCAAAGGCACCGCCAAGCAACAACCAAATATCCAAGGAAATCGTCATCCGTATTCAGGCCCTTTCAGCACACTCGTCAACCACGGACCGCACACCACCGGTATCGCTGTCGACAAGAACACGACGCTGCATCAGGTCGACGACAAGATCACGCAAAACCTCTTTGGAAAAACCTGTC
Organism: Yoonia sp. 2307UL14-13; assembly: GCF_037572755.1. NCBI lineage: Bacteria > Pseudomonadati > Pseudomonadota > Alphaproteobacteria > Rhodobacterales > Paracoccaceae > Yoonia > Yoonia sp. 2307UL14-13. Next base: position 827,051 of record NZ_JBBIFZ010000001.1, read on the forward strand.
TTGGCCTCGATGCGCGCCGCCGTTGCATCATTGTCGACAACGCATCCCTCTTGTGCCAATGCCATCAGAAACAACCGCTCCTCATCGTCCGGTGAATGGCTGCAAGCCGCAGTGAAAACCAACGCCAGCGGCGCATATCGCATCAACGATCGATCTCACCGAACACGACATCCATCGTACCGATAATCGCCGCCACGTCCGCCAGCTGATGGCCCGTCGCTACGTGATCCATGGCCTGCAAATGCAGGTAGCCCGGCGCGCGCAGTTTGGCCCGGTATGGCTGGTTGGTACCGTCTGCCACCAGATACACCCCGAACTCCCCTTTCGGCGCTTCGACGGCGGCGTACACTTCACCGGCCGGGACGTGGAACCCCTCGGTATAAAGCTTGAAGTGATGGATCAGCGCCTCCATCGACGTCTTCATTTCACTCCTTGTGGGCGGCGTCAGCTTTCCGCGCGCCATCACATCGCCAAGCTCTTTGCGCAGCTTTTCGCAGGCCTGCCGGATGATATGCGTTGATTGGCGCATCTCCTCCATGCGGCACAGATAACGATCATAGCAATCGCCATTTTTGCCTACGGGCACCTGGAATTCGAACTCATCATAGCATTCATAGGGCTGCGCACGGCGCAGATCCCAGGCAAGGCCCGAGCCGCGGACCATCACGCCCGAAAAACCCCATTCCAGGATATCATCCTCGGTCACGACGCCGATATCGACGTTGCGTTGCTTGAAGATGCGGTTCTCCGTCAGCAGACCATCGATATCCTCCAGAAATTTCGGGAATTCCACCGCCCATTGATCGATGTCTTCGATCAGTTCGGGCGGCAGGTCCTGATGCACCCCACCGGGGCGGAAATAAGCGGCGTGCAAACGGGCACCGCAAGCGCGCTCATAAAACACCATCAGCTTCTCACGCTCTTCAAAACCCCATAACGGAGGCGTCAGCGCACCGACATCCATCGCCTGCGTGGTGACGTTCAACAGGTGATTCAGAACGCGCCCGATTTCGGAATACAGTACCCGGATCAGCGATGCGCGGCGCGGCACTTCGGTTTTCGTCAGTTTCTCGATGGCCAGACACCACGCATGTTCCTGGTTCATCGGGGCCACGTAATCGAGCCGGTCGAAATATGGCAGGTTCTGCAGATAGGTCCGCGATTCCATCAGCTTTTCGGTGCCACGATGCAGTAGGCCGATATGCGGATCACAACGCTCGACAATCTCACCGTCCAATTCAAGCACGAGCCGCAAAACACCATGTGCAGCAGGGTGTTGCGGACCGAAATTGATGTTGAAGTTGCGGATCTTCTGCTCACCTGTAACAGCATCTTTCGAGCCGTCATCATAGGTGTTCACACGAATATCGCCGTCCATCATGCTATCATCCTCGCGCGGTTTTCCTGCCATCTGTCCGGCAGTGGGCCGACATTGCGGGCGACCCAATCATAGTGTTCGTTCAATAATCCCAGCGCCCGGGGGCGCAGCTTGTCCAACATCACAACGGGCGGGCCTTCATGCACCGGCGCTGCGACATCGGGTGTTTGGTTGCTGATACCAAGGAACGAAGTGATATGCGAGATGCCATCGTGCCTCACCATGTTTTCCGTGAACGCAACCAACAGCCTGTCCTTCGGTACCAGGCGACGCAGCTTGCGGATGATGTTCGGATAATCGCCACGTTCGAGAATATGCGTCTCCTGCCCCCGGTTCAGGATGCGGTAGAGGATGTTGTTGGCCTTCTTTTCATAGACCTCATGCGTCTGCCGCTGTCGGCGGGCCTGCATACGGATGTGCGACCAAAGGCGATCCAGCGGGTCGCGGATCAGGAAAATCACCTTGGATTGCGGGGTGGCGTCCAGCATCCGTGCCAAAACCTCGTCCGGCAACGTCGCGTAATTCGGTGTCATGTCGGCAAACAGTCGGGGCTCCGTCCCGCGCCCGGTCAGCCAGTCCAGATATCGCGTATCCCCCGCACGGTCGCCCTCAAGCACGGCGATCAAACGCTTCATATCGTTGATCCGACGCTTTGCGTTCTCCACCTGCCACCCGCGCCCGGCCTCTTCGGCCTCATCCTTCAAATTGCGCATCTCGCGGAGGCGGACGCGGAAGTTGGTGACCTGCTTGGCGCACATGTCAGGATCAAACGTATCCCAATAATGCGCCTCTTTGACCGCAGGCACCGCACAATCGGTGTGATCGTGGAGATAGCGGTAAAGCCAGGATGTTCCGGCTTTGGTGGCGCCGACGCAGTAGAGAACGGAATGATCAGGCACCATCTGGTGCATATTTCGCAAAGACCTCAGCCTCGGTCATGTTCTCGGTTTTGTTGGCCAAGGCATAGCAGTCCGGTTTGCGATCAATGAAAATCTGAGTGGTCAGCGTGAATTGCGAAGGGTTGTCAAAGCAATGGACCGATGCGCTTTGATGCTGGCCGTCTTGTGTCTGCCAGATGAGCGATGACCCGCATTTGCTGCAAAACAACCGCTCACCCCACTCGCTTGCTTTGTAGGACCCAACGGGCGCGCTCTCATCGAAGATGATCGTATCGGCGCAATAGACATTCACGAACATGCCACCCGACCATTGGCTACATTGCCCACAATGGCAAACACCGGCCTCGAGGGCAGGTGGAAAAGCTGTAAACTGCACGGCGCCGCACATGCATTTGCCGCGCAATTCAGGCATCAGCCAGCCTTTTCGTCCGTCTTTTCATCACCGGGCAGAATGTATTCGGCCCCTTCCCAAGGTGACATGAAGTCGAACTGGCGATATTCCTGCACAAGGTTCACCGGCTCGTAGACAACGCGCTTTTGCACCTCGTCGTACCGCACCTCGGTATAGCCCGTCGTAGGGAAATCCTTGCGCAATGGATGACCACGGAACCCATAATCGGTCAGGATGCGGCGCAAATCCGGGTGGCCGCTGAACAGGATGCCGAACATGTCGAACACTTCCCGCTCGAACCAGTTGGCCGATGGATGAACCGAGATGATCGACGGCATCATGTCCTCTTCCCGGATCTGAACCCGCAAACGGATGCGGTGGTTCTGATACATGCTGAGGAAGTGATAGACGACGTCAAACCGCTTGGCCCGGTTGGGATAGTCCACGGCGGTAATGTCGATCAGGGTCGAAAACTGGCAGGCGCCGTCCGTCTTGAGAAATTCGACAAAGCTGACCAGCGACGACGGAGCCACCGTCACCGTCAGCTCATCATTGGCCACTTCCCAGGATAGCACACAATCTGTGCGTTTCACTTCCAGATGGGTCCCGAGTTCTTGTAACGCTTCGGTCATCTTACAATGGTCCCCGTCCGCCGCATTTTCCGCTGCAACTGCAGGATGCCATACAGCAACGCCTCTGCCGTCGGCGGGCAACCCGGCACGTAGACATCCACCGGCACGATCCGATCACACCCGCGCACCACGGAATAGCTGTAGTGGTAATAGCCACCACCATTTGCGCAGGACCCCATGGAAATCACGTAACGCGGTTCTGGCATCTGATCGTAGACCTTGCGCAAAGCTGGCGCCATCTTGTTGGTCAGCGTGCCTGCCACGATCATCAGGTCAGACTGACGCGGAGAGGCACGTGGCGCGGTCCCGAACCGTTCCAGATCATAGCGTGGCATGGACGTGTGCATCATCTCGACCGCGCAACAGGCCAGTCCGAACGTCATCCAGTGCAAAGACCCCGTCCGCGCCCAATTCACGATGTCGGCGGTTGACGTGACAAGGAACCCCTTGTCCTGCAGTTCGCTGTTGATCAGCTGCGCGCCGTGTTCCTTATCGGCCCCGACGGCGGTGCCTGTCATCACACCCATGGTGGCTCCCTTCTCTGGCAGGATGGCTGCCCTTGGCTATCAACCATGTAGCTGCAGGGCCGAGGGGCGTCAACGCGATCCGGCGTCGCGGCCCCTTGCATCATCAACGCGATATTTGCCGAGGAAATGAATTGTCAGGTGGCGCGAACCAGCTCATTCCCACTCAAGCGCGCCCTTTTTCCATTCATAGGCGAAGCCGACCGTCAAAACCGCCAAGAAGACCATCATCGACCAGAAGCCAACCATGCTGACCTCTTGAAATGCGACGGCCCATGGGAACAGGAACGCGACCTCAAGATCGAAGATAATGAAAAGGATCGACACGAGGTAGAACCGAACGTCGAATTTCATCCGCGCATCGTCAAAAGCATTGAACCCGCATTCATACGCCGACACCTTTTCCGGATCGGGGTTGCGCACGGCAATGACAGCAGCGGCGAGTATGAAAACCAGACCCAAAGTAATGGCCAGCCCCAGAAAAATCATGATGGGCAGGTAGTTGGACAACATTTCTTCCAACGCGACATCCTCTTGGCAAGGTACGCATATAGCGAACCGGTTCACTGGTTTGGCGTTGAATACCTGTGGCCACGGACCGGGTCAACCAATCGTGGCGATGGCTTTTTCGGATGATGTAGATAACCAGGTTTTAGTGGCGCACCCGAGAGGATTCGAACCTCTGGCCTCTGCCTTCGGAGGGCAGCGCTCTATCCAGCTGAGCTACGGGTGCCTGATTTGCGCCATAGCATTCCGTTTCCCGCCTCGCAATGGCCAAACCACGGGGTCTGGCAAACCCGACTTGCGAAAATCGGGTTTCGTGATACGATATAATCACTTTTTAGACGATCATTTTTAAGTAACTTATTTTTGGAGATGTATTATGAGCAAGCCCGCACACGGGATGTCCCGCCTTGATCAGTTGATTCATGAATGTCTGTGCAAGCACGCCCTCAACGACGACACACCGCTTCCGCAGATCTTTGGTTATTTACTCGGGGCGAACCCTGTCACCGGAAATCTGTCGCGTGAAAAAATCGTCGATGCCTTCGATGCCTTGGTGGAAACGATGCGCACCGATGAGGTCGGGGATGGGCCTGCCGATGCCGGGATGACCTTCCTGGGTCAGTTCGTCGACCACGACATCACACTGGATGCGACCAGCGCCATCGGCACGAAAATCGACCCCCGGTCGATCCGCAATATCCGAACGCCGGAACTTGATCTTGATTGCGTTTATGGCGACGGGCCCGAGGCATCGCCATACCTTTACGGGTCAGGTGACGCGCACGAATACCTGCTCTTCGGGCGCAAGGACAATCCCTATGATTTGCCGCGCAACTGTAAGGGTCGCGCGCTGATCGGCGATTTCCGCAACGACGAAAATATCATCGTCAGCCAGATTCAAGGTGCTTTCATTTGCCTGCACAACATTCTGATGGATGCGGTGAAGAAGGGCGATGATACTGCGCACGACATCACGAACTGCGCCGCCATGGGCGTGCGCAGCGATGCCTGGCACAACCATATCAAACCCGAACTCAGCGGTTTCGAAGAGGTGCGGCGATTCATCAGGCTCCACTATCACTGGATCATCCTGCATGAATTCCTGCCCAGCTTCGTCGATCAGACGGATATCGATCACGCGCTTGCGCACGATATCTTTCCATGTGCGCCGATCATGCCAGCCGAGTTTTCGGTCGCCGCATACCGGTTCGGACACGCCACCGTGCAGCCGTCCTACACGCTGCGCAAAGGCGAGGCACCGCTCGATCTTTTTGCACTGCGTGGTTTCCAACCGCGTGACGCAGGTGCCACCATCGAGATGGACCAGTTCTTCGGCAAGCACGCGCAAAAGGCGCTGCCGGTGGGCATCAAGATGGCCAAGACGTTGTTCGAATTGCCCGACAATATCGTCGGCAGCGGGCTTGAGTGGGGCAACCTGCAGATCCCGGTCGCAAAGGCAAAAAAGCTCGCCCTGCGCAACATCCTGCGGGATCGTACGGCGATGCAACTGCCATCGGGTCAGCAGATGGCGCGGCATCTGGGGCTGCCCCCCCTGCCCGCCCCCAAGGCGCTTACCGACCATCACGTGACCAAGACACCGCTGTGGTTCTATTGCCTGCAAGAAGCGGAAGAAAGTGGTAAGAAAAAGCTATCCGGTGTCGGCGGCAAGATCGTGGCCTCGGTCTTGGTCAACCTGCTGAAGCACGACTATGAAAGCGTGCTGCATCTGCCTGATTTCAAGCCGTGGAAAGGCTTTGGAAAGCATTGCACGATGGCCAACATCATGGCGTTCGTCGAAAAGCATCGCGACGACGTGAAGTTCCGCGAAGACCTGCTTTGCGGATAAACCGACGGGGCCGGAGATCATCCGGCCCCAGCCCCTTTGGCCGGGGATACATCCGTACCGAGATACTGTTGATAACGTCACTTATACCTTAAACGACATCGCCTTAGCCGCTCAATATGAAGGCCGTCGATGCCACAGCGAACAGACCGACACTCTTGGCACATCGGGTTACGCCGTTTTTTCCGCGAACAAAGCCCGCTTCGGGCATCGCAAATTCTAACTGAGTTTTTAGGCAGCTCTGTGCCCTACATCGCTCGATTTTAGGGCTTTTGTCGCAGTCCTGTATGGCGAAAATTGAAGTTGTTTGCATCAAGGCATGACCCCGCCGCCAGCATCGGGAGCGGTTTGAATACCGGTCGCTTTACCCTGCGCGCGTCACCGCCTTGTCCCATCCCGCCCGCCGATGGGCGCTGTCCCAGAACATCCATTCGTGCCAGGATGATCGGCGGAACGCCGTCTGCATGGCGCCCCGCATCTGTGCATCCGCGACTGCCGCCAGTCTGTCGGTGAGGTCTAGCATGGCTTGTACTGCGGTGGCGAAATCGTCGCTTGCATACGTGTCGATCCAGGCGCGGTAAGGATGATCTTGCGCGGCTTTGGCATGGATCGATGCACCGACCCGCTGGTATATCCAGAAACACGGCAATAGCGCTGCGACGGCGACCGGGAACGGATCGACCGTGGCGGACCGGATCAGAAAGCCGATATAGTGATCGCAGGCGCGCGATGGGGGTGTGGCCGCAAAATCTGCGGGGGAGACGCCGTACATCACCATATAGTCCGCATGCAGCTGCCGTTCGACCGCGATCGCACCGTTCGCCGCACCCGCCAGTTGCGCGATGCTGTCCGCATCGGGTGCCTTTGATGCGCCAAGCGCCAGCGCGCGGGCAAACCCTTCGAGGTAATGCGCATCCTGGATGATATATTCACGGAATGTCCCGGGTGGGAGCGTGCCTTCTGCCAGCTCGGCGTTGAAAGGCATCATGCGAATACCCTCTTGCAAGTCCGCCGTGTCGGACCAGAGGGTTTGGGTGAAGCTGTCTGTCGTCATTGTCATTCCTCCTTGTCAGGTCGGAGAAATGCGGGGCGGTGATCTGACGCGACGCACCACCCGCAACTTCCTCCGCCGGTATGAGCCGGGTCAGGTTCGAAGGGTGCTTCTCAATCCGCATGACGCAGATGCCCCTGTTGCCGCGGCGAGTTTCAGCGGAAAGATCGCGTGATGTCAAAGCGGAAATCGATGTGTGCCGGAAACAACAGGTCTGTCCGTTGCACATGCTGTCCGTTGACCCATCGCTGCGGATAATGGCCAATGCGTCTTATGTACCAAAATCCATCCGACACCGCCGCCCGCAAACGCGAACGCAAGCCTGTCGTCAACACGGTGACGGCGATCGTCGCTGTGCCGCTATTTTTTGCTTATTTCACAATGTGGCGGAACCCGGTATTTTCATGGCTGAAAGCGAACGGCATCTTTCCGCAATATGGGATCGATCAGTTCATTGATGGATCATCGATCGTCGATCATGATCGCGCATTGGTGAGTGGTTTGGCTGGCATGTTGTTTGCCGTGTCGGGCTATATGATCGGCACGGCGATTGCAAAGGTCGTGGTGCGGTAGGAGAACGACCCCGCCGATGATCGGCAGGGTCGTTGTAACGTCAGACGACTTCGAACATCAGGTCGAAACTTTCGATCAACTGCCGGTTCGCGCCAAGCACATCGATGTCGACCGTATGTGATCCACGTTCGAAATCGGTGCCGCCAAGGTAGTTATGGCCGTAATTGCCGAAAAGCGCATAGGGTTCGACCCGTTCAAGATGCGTGTGATCTTCATAGGAAAGCCGGACAGCCCCGACATCCACGCCGTCGCCCTCGACATCCATCGCGAAGATCGAAACCGGGCCATTCAGATCAGCGGCGCTGACCTGGCCGCCATTTTCGATCTTGCCGATGACCTTGTCGGTCGCGGTATTGACGAAGTAGAATTCCAGCGGATCCGGATCATCGACAGGCAATGGTGGCTTGGGGGCGGGCTGTCCGCCGCCCTTGCCGATATCGACCCGCAGCGTGCCGGTGGAGGTCTGCCCGTGATCGTCCTTGACCGTGTAGATGATTTCCTCGGTCCGGTCGTCGCGGTGCGCGCTGAGCGGATTGACCTTGATCTTGTCGCCCACGATCGACACCAGCGATGTGTTGCCGTCATAGGATACATCGACAAGCTGCGGTTTGTTGCCGTGCCCGTCCTTGTCGTTGGCCAGAACGTCCACATAGATCGTGCGGTTCTGGGCCGTCTGAGCGGTGTCATCGATGACCGTCGGGGCGTCATGCGGCGCGCCGTTATCCACTTGGTCGCCACCGTGACCACCATCCTGATGACCACCGCCATGATCATGATCGGGCATGGGCGTGACCGGTGACGGGCTTTGCGATGTGCCGCTGGCCTCACCGGGGGTAAAATCGAGTTTGTTCGCGACAGGCCCGTACTCCATCGTCTTTTCGAACTTCGCACGCCCTTCACCATGGCTTTTGTCGCTGCCGCCATGGCCTTTCTTGCCGATGCCCAGGAACACGCCGCCCGAATTGTCGCTGTCGAAGCCCACGAATTGCAGGCTGACACGATGCGAATCCACTTCAGCCCAACGGGGCAAGTTTACGCCGGACCATTCGGCCAGGTTACGCAGGCTTTTGGGGTGCAATGATTCACCCAGCATGCCATCGGCGGAATGGCCACCGTTTTCGCCGAACATGTCGGCGAACGTGACACCGTTCTTGAACATCTCGCGCAGTTCTGCGCCCTCGGCTTTGCTAAGCACGTTGTCGTCTAAGAAATATTCGCGGACATTGTCGGTTTCCTTCCGGGGGTTCAGGACATGCATGAGGGCATAGCTGCCCATATCCTGTTCCCCGCTATGTCCGCGCCCACCATGCATATTGGGTTTGTGGAACGACACGGTCAGCGCATGCAGGGCCAGTTCGTGCATCGCCGCGTCATCGCTGGCGATCATGTCGGTCATCGTCACATCGTACAGATATTTCGAGATCTTCTGCATCCCGACCGTTAGCGCCGCCGATTTTTCGATCTGGTTGTTGCCGTATTTGCCCGACAGATAGATTTCGGTGATCAGGGCGTTCAGCTCTTTCTTCATGCTGAAACCGGTCGCGGCCTCGATTTCGTCGTAGAGTGTTTTGAAATTCGTGCTGCCGTGATGATCGGTTGCGCCCGAGTAATGCGAATGGTGATCGTGTTGCTTCATGACTGTCCCTCACTGTCATTCATGAGATGCGTCGGAAACAACGCATCCATTAATCAACGCCTAGAGGGGTCGCGGCAGCGTTTCAAAATGTGAATTTTCCAGCTTCGTTTTCATGGCCGAAATGCGCTCACGGTTTCGTGAAATCCGGCGAGATGCCGCCGGATTTGGTTAAGTCATGCAACTTGTCGACTAGAAAGCATAGCGATTTCAATAAGTAAACGACGCTATAGCCGTCCGAAACGCTCTTTCTGAAGCGTGGTCCAATACACCGTCATCGCGTGCCCCTCATCGGTGGTCGTGTCGTCGGTCACGACCCCCTGTTCGAACAGCCAGGCCCGCTTTTTCCCATCGGCAAAACCGAGCGTCAGCACCTCTTCGCTGCGCGGCGCCTTTAGCTTTTCCGGGATAGCGGCAAGCAGCGGATCGACCCCCTGCCCGTCCAAGGCAGAAATGACGAACAGGTCCGCGCGCCGTTCGGCCTGTGTCATGAGCGGCGCGCGGTCGTCCTCTGGCACCAGATCGACCTTGTTCCAGACCTCGATCATCGGGGCCTCTTCCGCGACTCCGAGGCTTTCGAGGATGGCGTGAACGTCAGCTGCCTGTTCTTCGGTCTGTTCATGGCTGATGTCGCGCACATGCACGATCAGGTCGGCATCCAGCACCTCTTCCAATGTGGCCCGGAAAGCGGCGACCAGTTCGGTGGGCAGGCTGCTGATGAACCCCACCGTATCGGACATGATGATTTCGTCGCCCGCGGGCAGGATGATCTTGCGCATCGTCGGGTCGAGTGTGGCGAAGAGCATGTCTTTGGCAAAAACCTCTGCCCCCGTCAGCCGGTTGAACAACGTAGACTTGCCCGCGTTGGTGTAGCCGACAAGAGCCACGATGGGGAACGGCACCTTGGCGCGGGCGGCACGGTGCAGTTCGCGGGTTTTGACGACCTTCGCGAGTTGGCGGCGCAAGCGACCCAGTTGTTCATCGATGGCACGCCGGTCCGCCTCAATCTGGGTTTCCCCCGGTCCGCCGACAAAGCCCAGCCCGCCGCGCTGCCGTTCAAGGTGGGTCCAGGCACGGACAAGGCGCGTACGTTGGTATGAAAGGGCCGCCATTTCGACCTGCAGCACACCTTCGGAGGTGCGGGCGCGATCGCTGAAAATCTCGAGGATCAGGCCGGTCCGGTCCAGAAGTTTGACGCCCCAGGCCTTTTCCAGATTGCGTTGCTGCACGGGCGTGACGGGGCCGTCGATCAGGACGAGTTCGATATCGTTTGTTTTCAGGACCGCTTTCAGTTCGTCGATCTTACCCGACCCAAACAGCATCCCCGGATGCACCTTGGGCAGGCGCACGATATCTGCGCCGATCACCTGTAGGTCGGGCAAAGCTGCGGCCAGCGAAATGGCCTCTTGCAGTGCCGGTTCCGGCAGGCGCCGGTCAGAATTCGTCTTGATATCGGGGTGCAGGACCCAGGCCCGGGTTAAGGGCCGATCATGTGTCTGCAAGCCTATTCTTCACCTTCATACAGGCTGATCGGCTGGGCGGGCATGATCGTCGAAATCGCGCTTTTGTAGACAAGCTGCGATTGTCCGTCGCGGCGCAGCAGCACGCAAAAGCTGTCGAACCATGTAATGACGCCCTGCAATTTCACGCCGTTCACCAGGAATATGGTCACCGGCACTTTTGTTTTGCGGACGTGATTCAGGAATGCATCTTGCAAGTTGGCTTTGTCGGCGGCCATTCAGTCACCCATTTTTTGTTATTGCGGCCACAGACGGCCCCCCTCGTTCAACCTGCAGTATGTCGCGCGTTCATCAGAGTTTCCACCCCCAAAAACGTCAATCTTTACAAGGATTAGCGTCGCCAGATTTCAGGATTGAACAGTGCGATGATCGCCAGTGTTTCCAGCCGCCCCAGCACCATCGCCGCCGCCAGAATGACCTTGGCTCCGTCGGGGATGCCGGAATAGGCGATGGGGGTTTCGGCGGCGAAGGTCGCCAACGGTCCCGTCGTGGACAGGGCCGCCACCGCCAAAACCATTGCCGTTTCAAATTGCACACCGGTCAGTGACAGCATCAACATGATCGCAGCGATACTCAGCGCGAACAGCATGAAAAACAGCCACGAAATATAGGCACCTTGCTTACGGATGCGCCGCGCCTCCTTCCCGCCGCCACCGACGGACGAGGGATGCAGCAGCCGTTCCTGTTCCCGCTCGCCATGACGATAAAGCGCGTAGATACGCAACAGCTTGACCCCGCCTGCGGTCGTGGCGACCCCACCGCCCATCAGCGCCATGCCGATCAGGAACATGCCCGGCGTCTCAAGCCCCGACCAATCGGCGGCCCCGTTCCAATAATGGGATTCGAACCCCGTCGTCGTCAGGAAAGAGGTCACGGTGAATAGTGCGCCCCAAAGCGCCGCAAGCGCCTCTTGCAAGCTATCGCCCGTTTCGCTTTCCGACGCGCCAAGAAAGTGGCGCAGGAACAGAAGACCGGTGACGGTGCCAATCAGAACGAGTGCGGTCAGAAATTCCGGATCGCGCCGCAACCCGCCCTCGCCCTCGCCGGTGAGACCGCGGCTGAAGGTCAGGCGCGACAAAGCGAATGCGAAAAAACCGAAGATCAGCAACTCGCCCCAGAACTTGGACGCGGCAAAATAGAGCCCGTTGATCGGTGAAATCCCCGATGTCGACATAACCGACATGGCATGGCAGAGCGCGATATAGGGAAATTCGCCCAAGATCACGAGGCCGACCCACAACGCAAAGGTCAAACCGGTATAGATTGGCGCAAGGGCAAGCGAATAACGCAGCAAACGCTCGGTCGGGTCGGCGATGGCGCCGATCTGGGCAAATGACCGCACCGTGCCCCGCCCGCTTGCGACCGCCGCCCGCACCTCAAATCCGCCAAGATTCATTGGTGCAAAGATCGAGACCGCCGTGATCCAGATCAGCAAACCACCCAGCCAGCCGACAAGGGCCCGCCACAGGTGCAGTGAAGGTGTCAACCGCCCTGCATTTTCGTAAAGGGTGGCCCCTGTCGTGGTGAAACTGGACACCATTTCGAACCACGCATGCAGGTACGTCGTGTTCTGTACTGCCTCGGCGAAGGGAACCGCGAACATGAACGGCAGCACCGTGAACGCGGCGAGCAGTGCAACCAGTTGAGACCGCGCGACACTTTGCGGGGCGTAACCGGCTGTGGCCAACCCGATCAGCAGCGTCAGGATCGAAAACAGGATGAACCCGTAGAAAAAGACGCGCATCGTCATGAAATCCTCCATGATCGCGCCGTGGGCGGCGGGCACCAGCATCGCTGCTGCCCCAAAACCCATCAGGATCACGAAAAAAGGAAGGCGTTTGAGCGCGCTCATCAGAAAAAGTCGATCGAAACCTGTAAGAGCCGTTCGACCTCCGGCACATCATCGGCCATGGCGAAGATGGCGATCAGATCTGCCTCTTCGATGCGGGTGTCGCCAGTTGGTTTGACGACTTTCCCGCCTTTGATCAGGCCACCGACGATCGTACCTTCGGGAAAGGCCACATCCTTGATCTTTTGTCCGGCGATGGGCGATGTACCCAGCACCTGCGCCTCGATCACCTCGGCCTCGGCGTCGCCGATGGAATAGACGCCACGCACCCGCCCGTGCCGGATATGGCGCAGGATCGAACTGACCGTGGTGGCGCGTGGATTGATATAGGCGTCGATGTCCAGTGGTCCCATCAGCGGCACCAGCGTGGGATCGTTGATCAGCGTGATCGCCATCGGGCAGCCCATTTCCTTGGCCCGGACCGAGGCGAGAAGGTTGGTTTTGTCATCATCGGTCACCGCCAGCACCGCATCGGCATTGGCGATGTTGGCTTCTTCCAGCAACCCCGCCTCGAGGCCATCCCCATGCAGCACGATGGTCCGGTCCAGCGCATCGGCCGCCCGTTCGGCGCATTCGCGGTTTTTCTCGATGATTTTGACGCGAACACGGTCGGTGCGCGCCTCGAGCGCCTGCGCGACGCCAAGACCGACATTGCCACCACCGACGATGACGATCCGTTCCTGTTTCGAATGGGTTTTGCCAAAGATTTCCAGCGTGCGCGTCATATCCTCGGTATCGGTGAAGATATAGCAATCGTCATCGGGGAATATCTGATCACCCGGGGATGGCACGAACAACGCGCCATCGCGCCGGATGCCCACGACGATGGCCCGCAGGGTCGAAAACAGGTCGGTCAGCTGGCGCAGCGGCGTGTTGATGACGGGGCAATCCTCGTCGATGATGATGCCAAGAAGCTGACCCCGCCCCTCAAGAAAACTTTCCGTATCGAACGCGGCAGGGGCGGCAAGCCGTTGCAGGGCAGCCTCGGCCACCTCTTTCTCGGGTGAGATGACGACGTCGATGGGCAGGTGATCGCGCCGGTAAAGGTCGGAATAGATCGCATCCAGATAGCTTTGTGCCCGCAGCCGGGCGATCTTGCGCTGGATGGCAAAGACGGAATGCGCCACCTGACAGGTGACCATGTTCACCTCGTCCGAATGGGTGGCGGCGATGATCATGTCGGCATCGCTCGCGCCCGCCCGGTCGAGGATATCGGGGTAGCTCGCAAAGCCCGCGATCCCCTGTACATCCAGCGTATCGGTGGCGCGGCGCACCAGTTCTGGGTTATTGTCGACGACCGTCACGTCGTTGTTTTCACCCGACAAATGTCGGGCGATCTGCCAACCGACCTGACCGGCGCCGCAAATGATGACTTTCATCAGGCTTCGCCTTCGACATAGGCGACGCGGCCGCCCGCCTTGTTGGTCGTCACCACACCCAGTGATTTCAGTTTACGATGCAAAGCCGAACGTTCCATGCCAACAAACGATGCGGTGCGGCTTATGTTCCCGCCAAAGCGATTGATCTGGGTCAGCAAATATTCCCGTTCGAACAGTTCGCGCGCCTCACGCAGTGGGAGCGTGGCCAGGCTACCGGCCAGAACGATCCGGCCTTCATCGCTGCTGGCCTCTTCAGTACCGGGCAGTTCCTTTGCTGTAATTTCGTCCGTGTTTTCTCCAAGGATCAGAACACGTTCGACGACGTTCTTCAACTGACGCACATTGCCGGGCCAAAGCATGGTCTGCAAAAGCGCGCGCGCATCGTCAGCCAGCTTGCGCAGAGGTAGACCCTGAGCCTGATTGAAGGTTTCGATAAAGTGTTCGGCCAATAGCGGGATATCCTCGCGCCGCTCTTCAAGCGACGGCACGGCGATAGGGACGACGTTCAGCCGATGATACAACTCTTCCCGGAACCGCCCCGCTTCGATCTCGAGCGGCAGTTCGCGATTGGTGCTGGAAATCACGCGCAGATCGACCTGCACCTTGTCGCTGCCACCCACCCGTTGGAACCGCTGTTCGACAAGCACGCGCAAAATTTTGGACTGTGTGCCCAACGGCATATCGGCGATTTCGTCGAAATAGAGGACACCGCCATTGGCCTCTTCCAACAACCCCGGTTCGATCCCGCGCCCGCTGTCTTCGCGGCCGAACAGCACCTCTTCCATCCGTTCAGGCTGGATCGAGGCGGAATTGACGGTGATGAAAGGGGCAGAGGATCGGTTGGAATTGGTATGGATGTATCGCGCGGCGATTTCCTTGCCCGCACCTGCGGGGCCGGTCAACATGACGCGGCCATTTGATTTCGTGACCTTGTCGAGTTGCGATTTCAGATTGCGGAATGCAGCACTGTCGCCCAGCATCTCGGAACCGACGACATCGCCGCGTTTCAATTCAAGATTCTCGCGGCGCAGGCGGGATGTTTCCATCGCACGCCGGATCACGACCATCAGCTGGTCGATATTGAATGGCTTTTCAATAAAATCATATGCCCCCTGCTTGATCGCGGCGACGGCGATTTCGATATTACCGTGGCCCGAGATGATCACGATGGGGATATCCGGGTGATCACGCTTGACCGCCTTGAGGATGTCGATTCCGTCCATGTTGCTGTCTTTCAGCCAGATATCCAGGATCATAAGGGCCGGCGGTTCTTGCGCGATCTGGTTCATGCATTCGTCTGACGTGCCCGCCAGCCGGGTCGTGAACCCCTCGTCCAGCAGGATTTCCGAGATCAGCTCCCGAATGTCGCGTTCGTCGTCTGTGATAAGAATATCGCCCATATCTTTCCTCATGCCGGTATTTTTGTTGTTTGCGTGCGCATTGGCGCCATCGGTAGCTGGATCGTGGCGCAGGCACCGCTGTGGCCGTTGCCTTCGAACGTGTCGGCATCGGTCAGGATCAACGTGCCGCCGTGTTCTTCGATGATTTTCTTGACGATCGGCAGGCCCAGCCCGGTGCCGCGATCGCGGGTCGTCACGTACGGTTCGAATAGGCGGCTGCGATCTTCGGGCAGGCCGACCCCGTTATCGGCGATCGTGATGGTCACCGCATCGTCGTCGCGCAGGACGGACACCCGAATTTCGGGCTGATAGCCATCGACCGCCTTGGTTTCGAGATAGGTTTCGGTCGCTTCGGCCGCATTCTTGATCAGATTCAAAAGCGCCTGTGAGATCATCGTGCCGTCGACATCGGCCAATATCCCTTCTTTCGGTAGTTTGGCCTTGATCTTGACGCCCGGCTGGCCCGCCCGTTGCAAGGTGACGGCATCACGGACCAGTTTGGTCAGGTCGCAGATCGCCAGTTTTGGCTCGGGCATCCGCGCGAATTTCGAGAATTCATCGACGATGCGCCGCAGGTCGTTCGTTTGCCGTACGATGACGTCGGTCATCTGGTCCAGCTTATCCGCCTCTTCGCCGACCTTGCGGTGGAACTTGCGCTTGATCCGTTCCGCCGAAAGCTGGATCGGGGTCAACGGGTTCTTGATTTCGTGCGCGATCCGCCGCGCCACGTCACCCCAGGCCGCCATGCGCTGCGCACTGACCAGATCGGTGACGTCGTCGAAGGCCACGACGTATCCTTCCAGCGCGCCATCGGCGTTGCGCCGCGGCGACATGCGCACCAGCAGGGTTTCATGCACGCCGCCGCGGACCAAAGTCACCTGTTCCTGTACACCGTCGCTATGCGCGCTGCGCACCTGATCGAAAAGCGGCCCGAATTCCGGGATCGCCACCGACAGCGCCGTATCCGCCTGATCCGGCCCGACCGACAGCAGACGCTTGGCCGACGGGTTTACGAAGGCAATCCGCCCATCCGGGTCTAGCCCCACGACGCCCGATGTGACCGAGCTGAGCACGGAATCGAACAGCCGCCGCCGCCGTTCGGAGATCCGGTTGGTTTCCAGCAATTCCTCGCGCTGCCCTTTCAGACGGCCGGTCATCTGGTTGAAGTAGTGGCCCAGTTGGCTGATTTCGTCGTCGCCGTCGTCCTCGATCACGCGCACATCCAGATCACCGGACCCGACCCGCTGGGATGCGGATACCAAGCGCCCGACTGGCCGCGACAGCCGTTCAGCAAACCACAGCCCACCCCAGATCGCCCCCAGGATCAGGACCAGCGCAAAGCCGAGATACAGCAGGCCGAACTGAAACAAGAGCTGGCCGCGTTCATTGGCCAGATCTTCGTATTGTTCGACGGTTTCGGTCGTATCGTCGAGCAGGGACAGCACGTTGCCATCGACCTCGCGCGTGACATACAGATAACGATCACGAAACGCGCTAAGTGGGATCAGAGCGCGGAATTCGTTGCTGCGGGCGTCTTCAATGATGGCCAGACCGTTTTCCTGGGCATCATTGAAGACTGTATCGTCAGGCCGCTCAAAGGCGAATTCGTAGGATCGGGCGCCACGCGCAGTGATATTGCCCGCACCGTCGATCACGAAAGCCTCGGTCAGGCCGCGTTCGATTTGCGGCTGCACGTCGCCAAGGGCGCGGCGCACCTCGCCATCATCCATGAACAAGTTTGCCTGCCGTTCGCGGTTCAGATAGGCGGCCAGCGCGCGCCCATCGCGGCTAAGCTCTTGCCGGTGTTCTTCCTCATAGGCCTTTGCGGTGGTCAGCGACGTCCGCAGAACGTTGCCGACGGGCTCGGAAAACAACCCCTCCAGCGCGACCGAAATCAACAGGACCGAGAACACCGCGACCAGCACGGTTGGCACGAGCGCGGCCAGCGCGAACACACCGGTCAACCGCAAATGCAGCCGCGACCCGGCCGATTTTGCGCGGCGTGCGGCCACCATCCGAACCACCTGCCCCATGACCAGCGCCATGACGACAAGGATATAGATCAGGTCGATCAACAGGATCCCGCGCAGGGTCGTCGACCCCGCACCTTTCCCCAGTGGGCCGACCACGACATAGGTCAGTGCAGCAAGAATCGGGCCTAGCAGAACGACGATGGTCGTGAACGCGCTGCGCACATGCCGCTGGCGCTGCCAACGGCTAAGCCGGGTTAGATCCAGTCCCAAGAGGGTCCGCCGCACGTGCCACGCCCTGTATTGCTGTGGGCAAACCCACATACCGCCAAATCTGTGGTCTTTACGCTACGCTGACGCAGCGCCGCCACGGTTCTGTTGCGCTTTTACATCAATTTGCGACGGCGTGTCACGCGGATATCGAGGTCGGTGATCTTCTTTCGCAGCGTATTCCGGTTGATGCCCAGAAGGTCGGCGCATTTGGCCTGATTGCCGCCTGTGGCATCCAGCGCGATTTCGATCAGCGGCGCCTCGACCTCTTTCAGGATGCGGTTATACAGGCCCGGGGGGGGCAGCACCCCGCCATGCAGATCAAAATAGCGGCGTAAATGCTTGGCAACGCTGGCGGAAAGTTTCTCACCCTGATCCCCCGATCGCAATGGTTCGATGGCCGGTTGGTTACCAAGGACATGTTCGACTTCGCTGCGCGTGATCTCTTCCTCAGCCGCGGTGAACACCAGCCGCCGCACCGCGTTTTCCAGCTGTCGCACATTGCCGGGCCAGCTATAGGCGCGCACCAGTTCCAGCGCCGCATCGCCGAAACGGCGGGCGGGCGCGCCTTCGCGTTCGGCCCGGGCGAGGAAATGATCTGCCAAAAGCGGGATATCATCGACCCGTTCACGCAAGGACGGCACGTCGATCGTCACCCCGCTCAAACGATAGAACAGGTCCTCGCGAAAGCGCCCCTCTTCCATCCGGCTCATCAGGTGGGTCTGCGATGTGGCCATGATCCGGGGGGCATTGTCGCCTAAACTGTCCAGCATCCGCACGATCCGGCCCTGTGCCTCGTCCGACAAATCGCCGACCTCATCGAACAGGATCGACCCGCCCTTGGCGCGGCTAAGCACGGTCGACGGACCATCCATCCCCTCAAGATCAGCGGCGGACACGGTGGCGAATGGCAGGCTGCGCCGATCGGAAAAATCGTGAATAGCACGCGCAATCAACGACTTACCCGTCCCGCTTTCTCCGGTGATCAGCACAGGCAGTTGCGTGTTCATCACCCGGGCGACCAAACGATACAGCGCCTGCATCGCAGCGGTACGCCCGACAAGCGGCAGTTCGCCCTCCCTCTCATCGGGGTCGGCCCCATTGATCCGCTGCACCGGCGCGCGCCGCTTGACCTCGAGCGCGCGGGCAGCGCGTTTCATCAGATCGGGTAGATCGAAGGGTTTGGGCAGGTAATCATAGGCGTCGGCTTCAGCCGCCTGAATGGCCGTCATGATCGTGTTCTGCGCGGAAATGACGATGACCGGCAGACCGGGTCGGGCCGCAGAGATTTGGGGGAGTTGTTCAAGACCGTTGCCATCGGGCATGACGACGTCGGATATCACCAGATCGCCCTTGCCTTCATCAACCCACCGCATCAGCGTCACCAGCGACGAGGTGGCATGCACCTTGCATCCCGCCCGCGTCAGCGCCTGGGTCAAAACCGTCCGAATGGTGCGATCATCATCGGCGACAAGTACGGTTCCGTCCATCAACTCTCTCCTGTATCAACTTCTTTCGGTGCCAGCGGCAGCGATATCCGAAAGACGGTGCGTCCCGGCACGCTGTCAACGGTGATCCAGCCGCCCACGTCACCAATCAGTTTCGACACCAACGCGAGGCCCAGCCCGGTGCCGTTTTCACGGCCCGACACAAAGGGTTCGAACACGTCATCGGCGATATCGCGCGGCAGGCCCGGCCCGTCATCGATGATTTCGATCTGCAACGGCAGCCGCGCCTGCGTGCCGTCCGACCGATGCACGCGCAATGACGCATCGTAGAAGGTCCGCAGCCGGATCGAACCGCCTTCTTTGCTGGCCTCGGACGCATTCTTGAGAAGGTTCTGAAAGACCTGCAGCAACTGATCCGCATCCGCCATCGTTTGCGGCAGTGACGGATCGTAGTCCTCGATGAACAGCATATGCGCGCCGAAACCGACAGCGGCGGATTGTCGGGCACGGTCCAGCACGTCATGGATGTTCAGGGGTTTGGCAACCGGCGGACGCAGGTTTCCGAATTGTTCGACCTGTTCCAGCAACTTCACGATCCGGCGGCTTTCCTCGACGATCAGATCGGTCATTTCCTGATCATCAGGCTTCAGTCCCATGGACAAAAGCTGTGCCGCCCCGGTGATCCCGGCGAGCGGGTTTTTAATTTCGTGGGCCAGCATTTCGGCCATACCGATCGCCGATTTGGCGGCTTTTTCGGATGAATGATGCTGATTGATCCGGCTTGCGATCTCACGCGGGCTGATCATGACGATCATCGTGTCGTCAGTGCCTTGCAGCGGGGCGAATTGCAGGTTGCACAACATCGGCGCCCGTTCGCCGCTGCCCACATCGACATCGTTGACGAATAGCGATGTCTTGTTGGTGCGCGCCCGTGCGAATGGCGCCTCGAGCGGCGCATCGATCATCACCTTTTCCCAGATCTTCTGGCCCAGAAGGGCCTTGGCCGACAGGTTCAAAAACGTCTCGGCCGCCGGGTTGGTGGCGATGATCGTGTCGTCCCCATCCAGCAACAGCGCCGGCGCGGGCAGCGACGACCAAAGGGCGGTATCGATGATCATGCCGCCACCTTTTCGGTCAACGCATCCGGCAGAAGGCGCAGCACTTGGTCGGGATCGGCGCAAGTCAGGATCGCGCGACGCAGGTCGGGCGGTGTTCCGGCGCCATCCATGTACCACCCCAGATGTTTGCGCGCGACCTTGTTGCCAAGGGTGCTGCCATAGAATGACAGCATCGCTGTGTAGTGGTCGCAAATCATACGGACTAGATCGGCTCCTTGCGGAATCTTCGGCGCGTCGCGCCCGTCCAGATCGGCGGCCACCTGAGCAAGTTGCCAGGGCCGCCCCTGCGCGCCGCGCCCGATCATCACGCCGTCCGCACCGGATTTGTGTAGTGCAGCGTGCGCGGTGGCTGTGTCCGTGATATCACCGTTGGCGATGACCGGGATCGTCACGGCCTCTTTCACCGCGCCGATCGCATCCCAATCGGCGTGCCCTTTGTAAAACTGACACCGGGTACGCCCGTGGATGGTGACCATACGAATGCCCGCATCCTCCGCCCGCTTCGCCACATCGGCGGCGTTCAGGCAGTCATCATCCCAGCCCAGCCGGGTTTTCAGCGTCACGGGAATATCAACGGCATCCACGACAGCCTCAATCAGGCTGAGCGCGTGATCGGGCGTGCGCAGAAGGGCGGAACCGGCATATCCATTCGTGACCTTCTTGGCGGGGCAGCCCATATTGATGTCGATCATGGTGGCGCCGTTGGCCTCGATGAGCCGCGCGGCCTCGGCCATCCAATAGGCCTCGCGGCCCGCAATCTGGACGGCTGTGTTGGCCTCATCAAAGCCCAGCTCGGCCCTTTCGCGCACACCGGGTTTGGCCTGCACCATTTCCTGGCTCGCTACCATTTCGCTGACGACCCACCCCGCACCAAACGACGCCACCAGCTGCCGAAACGGCAGATCGGTGATCCCGGCCAGCGGCGCAAGCGCGACGGGCGGGTCGAGGATCACATCGTCGAATTGTATTGGTGCATCAGGTGCCAAAGGATCAGTCATTCGCTCAAGAAGGTGGCGTTGCAACAGAATTAGGGCGAATCCCGGAGGGCGACAACGTAAGCCGCGCCAACAAATGTGCAAAAAACAGCAACTGCATAAATTTTAAGCAATACGGCATGATTGCAGACAACCGACAGCAGACCTAAACAAGGGAAAACAGGGTATGAGACCTTTATGACCATCGCCGCCATTATCGTCGCCGCCGGGCGCGGCACCCGTGCGGGGGGCGAAATCCCCAAGCAATGGCAAATGCTTGGCGGAAAAAGCGTTGTGGCCCGTGCCGCCGCACCTTTCCTGCTTCACCCCGCGATCGAATCCGTTGTCGTTGTGCTTCACCCCGATGATGCCGATTTGTGCGAAATCGCCGGCGTAACGGCGGTGATCGGCGGCGCCACACGACAGGCCTCTGTCCTCGCGGGGCTCGAGGCGTTGGACAGCGTTGACAAGGTCCTGATCCACGATGCGGCGCGGCCCCTTGTGAGTACGGCGCTGATCGACCGGGTACTGGCGGCGCTTGATACGCATCAGGGCGCTGCCCCCGCCGTGCCGGTCACGGATACGCTATGGCGGGGTGCGGACGATCAGGTGCAGGGGGTCACCGACCGCAACGGCCTCTTTCGCGCCCAAACCCCGCAAGGCTTTCACCTTGCTGCTCTGCTTGCGGCCCATCACGCGATGACAGAGGATGCCACCGACGACGTCGCCGTCGCACGTGCCGCGGGGATTGCGGTCGCGATTGTCGATGGGGATGAAAACAATATCAAAATCACCACACCGGGTGATTTTGCGCGGGCAGAACGATTGATGGGGCAGGATTTGGATATCAGATGCGGCAATGGCTATGACGTGCACCGGTTCGGGCCGGGTGATCACGTGTGGCTCTGCGGCGTTCAGGTGCCGCATACGCGCAGCCTGCAGGGGCATTCCGATGCCGATGTCGGCATGCATGCGGTGACCGACGCGATCTATGGCGCGTTGGGCGCTGGCGATATCGGCCAGCATTTCCCGCCCTCTGATCCACAGTGGAAAGGGGCAGCGAGCCACATTTTCCTCGAACACGCTGTCGCGCTTGCCGCCGAACGCGGCTACCGGATCGGCAATGCCGATTGCACGCTGGTCTGCGAATATCCCAAGATCGGGCCGCACCAACCAGCCATGCGCGCCGCCATGGCTGGGATCATGGGGATGGACGCGGATCGGATCAGCGTAAAGGCCACAACGTCCGAGCGGCTGGGCTTCACCGGGCGCGAAGAAGGCATCGCGGCCCTTGCCACCGTCACATTGGTGAAATTATGACCCACCTGATCGCGACATTCTTCTACGCGGGCCATTTGCGCCCTGCCCCCGGCACATGGGGATCACTCGCCGCCCTGCCCGCCGCTTGGGTGATCTATGTGATCGCCGGACCATGGGGCCTGCTGATCGGCGCAGTCGCATCGTATTTCATCGGCGTCTGGGCGACCGAGGTCGAAACGCGCGGCAAGGATGACCACGACCCGTCCGAGATCGTCATCGACGAGGTCTGCGGGCAGTGGATCGCGTTGCTGCCAGTGGCTTTCGGCGCATGGTTCGCCGCCAGCAATATCCTCGCCCTCTGGCCCGGCTGGATCGCGGCCTTTGTTCTGTTCCGTCTCTTCGACATCACCAAATGGGGTCCGATCGGCTGGGCTGACCGGATGAAAGGGCCGACGGGCGTGATGCTGGATGACGTGATCGCGGGTATCTTTGCGGCAATCGGTGTCATGATCCTTGCCGCCATCGCCCATCTGCTGTGACGCTGGCATCCGATCTGTTGGACGCGGCCGAGGCGAAGGGCCTGATGATCGCCACGGCCGAAAGCTGCACCGGCGGTATGGTCAGCGCGGCCATCACGGATGTGGCGGGCAGCTCGGCAGTGTTCGACCGGGGGTTCGTGACCTACACCAATGCAGCCAAAACGCGGATGCTGGGTGTCGCCGCGGCAACTTTGGACGCCTACGGCGCGGTTTCGGAAGAGGTCGCCGCAGAAATGGCGACGGGGGCGCGGGACAATTCCGACGCGGATATCGCGGTGGCGATCACGGGGATCGCAGGTCCCGGTGGGTCAGAGTTCAAACCCGAAGGGCGCGTTTGCTTTGGGCTTGTAACACCGGACGGTGTGACGACCGAAACGGTCGATTTCGGGCCATTAGGCCGCAATGTCGTGCGGAAAAAGGCGACTGCCTATGCGCTCACTTTGTTGAGCCGCGCCGTGTCTCAGACATCGAAGTAATCCAACACCTCCATGATCAGGTCGACGCCGTCTTCCCAACCGGTAGACGGGGTTTCGCTCAGCACATCCACATAGCTGCGCAGGCTGTTTCCCTGCACCGCGTCCCAGACCTGCTCTGCCGCGTCTCCGATCAGCATCCGGCCCTTGTCACGCAGTTTGCGGGCCAGAACGTCATGCGGCAGAGTCGTGGATAGGTCGTGAAAGGCATCTTTCACGCGACCGTCTTTCAGCGTCACAGTAACACGCGCCTGCATTTCCGTAAGGCTATCATCGGTCACAACCGTGACCTTCTCTGCCACGGCGCTCACCGACGGATGCAACGCCACCGCATCATCAAAGGCCGCAACCCGCCCTGTGGCGATCCCCATCAGCGCCATCGACGCAGCCTGTTTGTAGCTGAACTTCGCCTCCAGACCTGTCCGGGGCGCGGGATTGTTGCACACGGACATCCAGCGGGGATGGGTTGCAATCTTCACCGACGCGACCTCATCCGCAGTCAGGTTCAGCGACCCAAGCGCTTCCAACATCGCATGCAGGCCGTGGCAGCAGGCGTGGAACTTGTGGCTGACGGCCTTCATCCGCCAATCGGCACCCATGCCATCGAACGCACTTCCTATGTTCTCTCCGTGGTAGGTTGCAGCAAATCCCAACGGTCCCGATACACCCCGTTCCGCCGCGCTCAGCCCCGCCTGCGCCCACAACGCGGCCTCGACCCCCGCCTCAGCCGCCAGCCCGGCATTCAGCGGTTTGCCCATCGTGCCGAACTGGCATTTCAGACCGGACGCGCGTGACGCGGCAAGACCAAGGCCCGCAATGATCTTTGGGCGCGTCGTCTCGATCAGTCGCAGGCCGGCCAAGGCGGCACCGAACGCGCCGGATGTCGCGGTCTGGTGAAATCCGACCTGATAGTGCGCGCGGCCCAGCCATGTGCCGATGCGGATCGCGGCCTCGGACCCGATCAACGCGGCATCGATGAATTCCGCCATCGTCCGACCCTGCGCCTGCGCCATGGTCAAAGCCGCAGGGATCACGGCGACGCTGGTATGGCCGATATGATCGAAATGGGTGTCGTCGTAGTCCAGCGCATGGCTGATCGCGCCGTTGATCAAGGCGGCACGGGGCGCGGGCAGCCTTACGCCCCCGATGACCGTCGCCTGCGGCGCGCCGCCTTCCATCTCACCCTTGCGGATCAGGATTTCAGCAACCGCTTCCCTCTGCCCCGCCAGCGCACAAACGGTCCAGTCGTAAAGCGACAGACGCATCATCGCACGGGCATCGTCGTCCAGTACGGTCGCGGTCGCAAACCGCGCAAGTTGCTGTTCGACGCTCTCAGCCATAAAGCGTGGCTGCGCGCCGTTCAAATGCACGGACAACGCGCTGCATCGCCTCGTTGAAAAACATCGTGGCAGCCCCTTGCAGTAGCCGGTTTCGGAATTCGAAATCGACAAAGAAAGACACGTCGCAACCACCCTCGACATCCCGAAAGCTCCAGGTGCTTTCCATATGCCGAAACGGGCCGTCCAGATATTCCGTGTCGATCTTCATCTCATCAGGCCACAGCACCACGCGGCTGCCGAATCGTTCGCGAAATACCTTGAACGAAATCACGAGGTCGGCCAGCATCACCTGCCTGTCGCCCTTATCATCGACAGAACGGATGCGGGCAGCCGCGGTCCAGGGCAGGAATTTCGGGTAGTTCGCGACATCCGCCACCAGATCATACATTTGCTGCGCTGTGTAAGGCAGCGTCTTGGTCTCGGAATGGGTCGGCATAACAGTCTTTCACGGGTGACTTCACTGGGTGATGTCGTAAACTCTGTCTGAAAAATCAAGTTTTCGCACCAGTCAGAGGCCCATATGCCGCAGAAACCCTATGTTATCGACGAAATGATCAGCGCCAAGGCGATCGCCGCTCGGGTCGAGGGGCTGGCCAAGGATATCCGGGCCGAGTTCGCCGATACCGACAAGCTGGTCGTCGTGGGCCTGTTGCGCGGATCTTTCGTGTTCATCGCCGATCTGGTCCGGGAACTGGATTTGCCGGTCGAGGTAGATTTTCTCGAGGCCTCGTCCTATGGCGACGGAATGGAGTCCAGCCGCGAAGTCCGTATTCTCAAGGACTTACGCGGCAAGATCGAAGGGCGCGACGTGCTGGTCGTCGAGGATATCGTCGATACCGGACACACGCTCAGCCACGTCAGCGACTACCTGTCGACACGGCACCCCGGTCGGCTGCGCACTATTGCGCTCTTGGACAAACCCGCCCGGCGAGAGGTCGATTTCAAGGCTGACTGGACCGGCTTCGAGATTCCCGATGAATTCGTCGTTGGCTACGGGATCGACTATGCGCAACGCAACCGGAACCTGCCGTTCATCGGGAAAGTGCGGTTCGTGGACGATCCGGCATGAACGCCCGCTGGCTCTTACGCATGAAACGCTGGGCGCAAAATCCGCCCTCGGAGGGGCGGGTAAAGCTCGCCTTCGGCGTGATCGCAGCGTGCCTGCTGTTGTTCGCGATCGAGCGTTTCATCGGTTGGCCGGACTGGATGACAGCGAGTAAGGTAGGAACGCCGAGGGTAAGGTAAACGGACATAAGTTCCGGCACTTCGGTTCACGTAGTGCCGGCCCCCATAATCCTGGCCGTCAATTTGCTGTAGCGGCGCTATTCATCCCTAAAACAGACTGTTTCCAGTGGCGGTATTGCATAGAAAGTATGCCCGTTTAAGTAGCGAAGGCGGAAAAATTTCAACTCAAAGCGCAGCTTATGGTCAAGGTAATCAGTAAAAGATGTTGTTAGATCATTCAACGAAGTCCGATCAGTTGGGCGCAAAGTCTACCACTATTCCCGTCGAAATCGACCAGTTGGTCATTAACTGGCATGTCAATGAGGCATGTAACTATCGGTGCGCTTACTGCTATGCAAAGTGGAGCGATCAGAAAGCCACACGCGATTTGGTTCGCGACACCAAAGCAACCGAGGCTTTACTACGGGAATTGTGGGCGTTTTTTGCACCCTCTAACTATTCCAACCCTCTAAAAGCGACCCTGAACTGGAAACGTGTTCGATTGAATTTTGCGGGGGGCGAGCCCTTGCTAAATGTTCCCTCCGTTCTTCATGCGATCCGTACGGCGCATGACCTTGGTTTTCAGGTGTCGATCATCACAAATGGCAGCAAGCTGGATCAAGAAACTCTTTGCGCGATGGCTCCCCATCTTGAGTGGTTGGGTTTGAGTATCGATGCCATTGATGCGCAAACAAATCAGGCGATTGGGCGTGTTGATCGCCGCGGTCAACTTCTAGACATGTACGCCCTGTCAGCCGCGATTGATCGCGCACATATGCTGTCTCCATCGATGAAGCTCAAAATCAACACCGTGGTCAGCGACGCCAATTTTGAAACTGACCTGACCCAGATGCTCGATACGTTGCGACCCGAAAAGTGGAAGGTGTTGCGTGTCCTTCCGATGGTAACAGGTACAGGAATAGTGTCCGATGAACAATTCGCGCACTTTGTCGAATTACACTCACAGTTTCGATCTGTCATGCGTGTCGAAGACAATATCGATATGTTGCAAACATATCTGATGATCGATCCCAAAGGTCGTTTCTTTCAGAACCATCCCAACGCTATACATTCCGGGTATTT
Organism: Yoonia sp. 2307UL14-13; assembly: GCF_037572755.1. Classification (NCBI taxonomy): domain Bacteria; kingdom Pseudomonadati; phylum Pseudomonadota; class Alphaproteobacteria; order Rhodobacterales; family Paracoccaceae; genus Yoonia; species Yoonia sp. 2307UL14-13. The sequence goes on from NZ_JBBIFZ010000001.1 coordinate 854,329, forward strand.
TTACAGTTCAGTCATTCTTGAAAGAGGTGCGGCCGCGGCTTTTTCTGAAATCGCGCTCTCAGCACGTGGCTTTGCAAGCCGCTATATGTAACTGCAAGGACGGTCCGCTTTCTCGCCATGTGCTTTTCGCCTTGCATGCAGCCAATCGAAGGCTGTCATCGGTCATACATGTGGAAAGGCACCTTCGTCCGCAATGACGGCCCCAGCACAGAGATGACGTATGTTTTGATCAGAGGCGATTTCTGCGCTGCCGCAAACTGACACAAATCTTGGTGATCGCGCCCAGAAGGCGTCGACCTTCGACGACCACACCTCATAGGAATATCGTCCCATTTCATCGGCTCAGACAAATTGATACACTATTGTGCCACTCGCTTCGGCATGGTACCCATGCATAACGCAAGTTTCGGGGGGCTATGGTTCAGGTCGCAGCAGATACGGTGACCCGATCTACAAAATCACAAAAAATCTCGGCATCTGATCGGTTGACACCACCGCCAATCCGGGGAGAGCATTGGCGCAAGACGTCCACTGGATGATGAAAATGACAGGCAGCTAAAAAGACATGCCTGCATAAGGGGGGAGAAGCCGCAATGTCGGTGTTGTTTGGTCTGCTTTGGCCGCTGGAGCGTTTGAACGCAGGCGTTCTTGCCATTGGCCGGATAATCGCCGTTGCCGCCCTTGCCATCATGGTCTGCCTGATCCTCGGGCAGGTCTTTTTCCGTTATGTCATGAACGACGCGCCCAACTGGACCGAAGAAGGTGCGCGGTTCGGCATGCTTTGGATGACTGGCCTGATGGCCCCCATCGCCTATCGTCAGGGCGGCTTCGTCGCGATCGACATGCTCGAACGCGCCCTGCCCCGCATGCTGGCCGCCATTCTGATCCTCGGCATTCTGATCATGTCCTTTTTCGTTCTGATCGTCATGTGGGACAAAGGGCTGAATAATCATGTCGACAGCATCTCTGGGCGCGGTTGTTCATCCACGCTGCGCTGGCCGTTCGGTTTCGAGATCGGGAAATGCGGCGCGAAATTCTCGAACTACTACCAATACGCCGCCCTGTGGGTGGGCGTGAACCTGTTGATCGCCGTCAATGTCGAATTGATCCTGCGCCAGATTATCACGCTTCTGGGGCAAGGTGACCGGCTGACCCGTCTGGGTGAGGCCGACGAAACGGTGAGCGCTTCCTGATGCTGATCTTTTTTCTCCCGCTCTTCCTGCTGATCCTGATGATCGGCGTGCCGGTTGTTTTCGCCCTTCTTTTCGCCCCCGGTTTCATGACCTGGTTCAGCGGCAATGAACGCGACCTCGCGATCCTTTACCGCAACATCTATACCGGCATCGACAGCTTTCCGCTGATGGCCCTGCCGTTCTTTATGCTGGCGGGTGAGATCATGAACCGTGGCGGGATCACCACCCGCCTTGTCGAGTTTTCCCAAGCCTTCATGGGCCACCTGCGCGGGGGCCTGGCGCACGTAAACATCCTGTCGTCGATCCTGTTCGCTGGCCTGTCCGGCTCTGCGGTGGCCGATACCTCCGCCCTTGGCTCGACCCTGATTCCGGCGATGGAAAAGAACGGCTACAGCCGCAAATTCGCCGCGGCCGTCACTGCCGCATCCTCTGTCATCGGCCCCATCATCCCGCCGTCGGGCATCATGATCATCTATGCCTACGTGATGGGCGAAAGCGTGGCCGCCTTGTTCCTTGCCGGGATCGTGCCGGGCGTGATGGTCGGTATCGGGCTGATGTTGGTCGTCCGCCTGCTCGCCGACCGGTACGATCTGCCCAAGGCCGAGCGGATCGTGCAAAAGGACCAGAGCATCACATCGCTGGAAAGCGTCGTCAGCTTCATCCTGATCCGGGTCAATATCGCGGCCCTGCTCTATGCATTCTCCGGGATCATCACCCAATTCATCCCGCAAGAGGTCAATAACTGGCTGATCTTCTTGATCGCCCTGCCCATCGCCCACGCAATCACACAAGCGATCAAAGCGCGAGTAAGTCACGATTTCCGCATCGTCTGCAAAAAGGCCATCGCGCCCCTCCAGACACCTATCATCATCCTCGGCGGCATCCTGATCGGCGTGATGACCCCGACCGAGGCCTCTACCGTCGCCGTCGCCTACGCTCTGCTCGTCAGCGTCTTCATCCTGCGATCGATGACGCTCAATGATTTCTTCGATGTCCTCTCACGCTCTGCCCTCGCCTCTGCCGCCGTTCTCTTACTGGTCGGCGCGGCCGTCGCTTTCAAAACCGTCGTCGCTACATCGGGTGCGGCCACAACCATGGCCGACATCATCCTCGGCATGTCCGAAAACCCGCTGATCCTGCTGTTCCTGATCAACTTGCTGCTGTTCATCGTCGGCATGTTCCTTGATGCAGGTCCTGCGATTATCATCCTCGGCCCGATCCTTGGACCGATCTTTGTCGAGATCGGCGTTCACCCCGTCCATTTCGCCATCATCATGAGCGTCAACCTGACCGTCGGTCTCGCGACGCCGCCCATGGGGCTCGTCCTCTTCGTCGCCAGTACCGTGTCCCGCGAAAAGGTCGAAACCATCGCCAAGGCGATCCTGCCCTTCCTCGCGGTCGAGATCCTCGTGATTTTCCTCATCACCTATGTCCCCGCCATTTCCATGACGGTGCCATATCTGACCGGTTTTCTGGGCTGCGCCCCGGATGTCGGTTTCAACGCTTGTATCAGCCCCGCGCCGATACCAAACTGACAGCATCAACAGGGAGTAGAAAATGCTGAAAACCTTCACCAAAGTGGCCGCAATGGCGACGCTTCTGGCGACACCATTCGCCGCCTGGGCCGACGGACACCAGGAATTCACGATCCGGGCCACCGCGAACTCGAACGAAAATGACGAAGACTATGACGGTCTGATCGTCTTCAAGAACTATGTCGAAAGCGCCTCGAACGGTCGGATCGGCGTGGAGCTCTTCATCGGCACACAGCTTTGCTCGACCGGCGCCGAATGCCTCGAAGGCGTATCTGAGGGTTCCATTGACGTCTACATTTCCACGTCCGGCGGCGCGGCAGGCATCTTCCCCTATGTGCAGGTGCTCGACCTGCCCTACCTGATGGCCAATGACCGGATCGCCGAGCACGTGCTGACCTCAGACTTTGTCCGCACGATGCGCGACATGGCGCTGGAGGACAGCGACAACACGATCCGCCTGATGACGATCGGGAACACGGGTGGCTGGCGCAACTTCGCAAACACGCAACGCCGGATCGCCGCACCATCCGACATGGAAGGCCTCAAGATCCGCACGGTGGTCGCCGACCTGCCACAGGAACTGGTCCGCGCGCTTGGCGCATCGCCGACACCGATCCCATGGCCAGAGCTTTTCACGTCGTTCCAGACGGGCGTTGTCGAAGGCTCCAAAAACGGGATCACCGACATCATGGGCATGAAATTCCCGGATGCGGGCCTGCAATACATGACGCTGGACGGCCACGCCTATATGGGCGCGCTCTGGTGGATGTCGAACGAAAACTTCATGGCAATGCCAGAAGACCTGCGGCGCGTGGTGGTTGACGGCTTCGCCGAACTGCAGCAGGCGACCTTCGCGTCACCCAAGCGCAAATCCATCGAAGCCTACGAGGCCTTCGTCGCCGGTGGCGGTGACCTTTACGTGCCCACACCAGAAGAAAAAGCCGCATTCGCCGAAGCAGCAGAGCCCGTCCAAGGCTGGTTCCGTGAAAACGTGGACCGCGGCGGCGAAATCCTTGATGCGCTGATAACAGCCGTTGACGCCGCCGTGGGTGAAATCAACGCCGCTTACGAGAGCGATTTGAACTAAGTAACGATCGCCAATACAGACAGGGTCGCCCGCTCGGGCGGCTCTTTTCGTTTGCGAAGGACGAATGCCATACCCGGATGATAGGATGCCGGATAGAACAAGGACCGGACAGGATGGCGCTCAATCCCAAACCCATGATCAAGGGAAATCACACCTTTACAGACAACGAGAGCTTTGACGGCATGATTGGCGGCAATGCCACTGTGCCAGCAAACATATCCGTCACGATCAGCGGCATGATTGGTGGAACCATCACCGTCGAAGCCGGGGCAACGGTCACGCTCACCGGCATGGTAGGCGGGAAACTGATCAACAACGGCGGCCAAATTCTCTAAACCGCTCAGGGCAAACGATAATCTGCAATGACCGGATAATGATCCGTCGGCCATTCTCCGGCAAACTTTTCGCGCAGCACAACGGGCGCCCGGGCCAAGTCCGCCCCCTCTGTCACCGCAATATGATCAATCGCCCCAAATAGATTGATCCCGCGATTGAAATGATAGGTGGACCCCTGCACGGGCGCGAATGTCAGCCCCGCCCCCTCCAATATCTCAACCGTCGGCGCCCCCAGCCGCGCATTCAGATCACCGACCAGAAACACTGTCTCACCGTCCGCGACCCACGGGCCAATCCGATCCGCCACCAACTCCGCCGAAAGCAACCTGTTCGACCCGCTCGAATACTCAAAATGCACATTCACCACGCGAAAACGCCGCCCATCCGCCCGCACGAATGCAGCCCAGGACGCAAAAGCCGGAAAAGACCCATTAAACGTCCGCGAATAAATCACATCCGGCGTGTCCGAGAAAAAGAACCAGCCCTGATCAACCGCACTCAACCGGTCAGCACGGTAGAAAATCGGCTGGGTCGAAGGAAACACTTCCCAATCACCAACAGCCGCTGCGCCGTATCCCGGATTATTCTCCAGCAACCAATCCAACGTCAGGTTCACCGACCCGTCACTGCCACGCGCAAAACTCTCCATCTCCTGAAACGCCACGACATCCGCATCAAGCGCCTTGAATGCCTGATCAAGCGGTCCCTTGCGGCGCTCCCAATCGCCCACAGACCACGGTCCCGTCGCGCGGCCCAGCCAGATGTAATGGACGTTGTAAGTCGCGATGCGCAGCGTATCCGCTACACGCGAAGGCAAAGCAGAACTGCCCGAATTGCGGATATGTTGCACGCAAGCCGTCAGCGCCAGCAGCGTCACGAGAAAAATGATTGTCTTAAGAATGGCACCGATCATCAGATGATCGGACCATCCCAAACCCGTCAGGTCAATGCACAACGCTTATGACCGGCGGGTCATATAAGACGCAATCGCATCCAAAGCGGCCCGGATCGGCGGCTCATTCCGCGCATCGTGATGCGACACGATCCATTGTTCGCTCTGCAACTCCGCGATGGGGTCAGACAGACGGCTCAACCCCTCCATCGACTCGCCAATAAACATCGGCAGGACAACACGGCCCAGCCCAGCCTTGGCCAGCGCACAAGCCAGATGCGGGCTGTTGGCCTTTGTCACAACCCGGTCGCCATAGTGCTCTTTCACCCACAAGGCCGATGGCGTCATCGTGGCACCCCACGCCGACCCGATCCATCCGGTAACGTCGCGACTGGCCGCATATTCGGCGAAATCCACTATCGCGACCCGTTTGCGCGCGACCCATGGCTGTTCCGGGCAGCGGTTACGCAGCCCGATATCCACCTCGCGCCGGGCGATATCCAGATCATGATCGCAATAGACGAATTCCGGCAACCAAGACGCATCCGGGGTCCAATACTCCAAAACACGCTCTGCCAAATCAAGCGCTGTCCATGTGCCCGCCGAAATACGCACGCAGACCGGCCCTTGGGCGGCATCGCGCCATTGATCGATCCGCCGCGCGGCATCCTCCATGTGCAGCGTCTTCTGCGCCAACGCCGCACCATCGGCTGTCAGCGCATAACCCTCGGCGCCATGCTGAAACAAGCGGCGACCAAGCGCCGCCTCGAACGCCTTCATCCGCCTGCTCAGCGTCGCCTGAGAAACCCCCAAAGCATGCGCCGCGCGGGCCAGCCCCCCTGCCCGGGCAATGGCGGCAAAGTAGGCGAGATCATTCCAATCCGTTTTCATTTGCGAAAGTCCACATCCGGTTTTGGCGGCTGAACAGCACGACCCACCGCGCATAGGTCTGGGTCATCGCTCAACAAGGAGACCATCATGATGCCCATCATCCGCCCCATGACTATGCAATGCGAAGCGCCAACGGAATACCAGAATGAACAGGCGGTCTTTGCAAAAATGAAAGTGGACTTACGACGGCAAAAGTCGCCGTTCAGGCTGTCAGGATTGCCCATCGGTCGGAATAAGAAGACGACAGAATGCGGCCAACAAGGTCCGCTTTGCCCAAGCGATCGTCAATCCAGGCCAGGACTCACATTCTGACCGCTCGCAGCCCGCTTCGCTTCATACTTCTCCCAGACATCCATCCGGCCTTTCTGTCGCGCATCAGCCAACCACAGTTTCCGACGCGCATCTGCGGTTTCCAAATGGCTGTAAATCCCACCCGAAAACTTCGGCCAATCAAGCGCAAGACCCAGCTTCACCATTTCAGCCGATAGATCGCTCCCGTCCGACAAATAGCAACGTGCGACGAGACGACCATAATCGTCAATGTCTGCGGAAACGGCCATAACATCGCGCCCCTTGCACAATCCGTGCAAAGCCCATTTCGCCTTTTTTCCGTAAGGATGTTCGAATTCGGGTGCATCAATACCAAACAAGCGGATTTCCTGACCCTTGATACGCAGACCATCACCGTCAGTGACGTATGCACGGCCCAGAAGCACCTTCTCTTGTGGCGGTTCTCTGTCGTTAGAGACGGGCGGTTTCGGACGGTTATCAACGGCACTGATCGTGCGGCGGACAGGACGACGCGGTAATTGAACCCCTGGTGTCGAGACACGAATGCGCTGTCCACGGCGCCGACGTTTTCGCCGTAAAAGCACGATCACCCCCAACCCGACAAAAAGAAGAAATACTTCCAACGCAAACTCGATAACGTGTACTACAACGTCCACAGGAGGATACGATCGTTCAAGCTGTACGCAATATGAAATGTCCCGTTCCAATAGAGCGTGACGCAAACGGTCCACATCACCGAAACGGATACATCCACACCCGATAGTCATCCACCAGCACCTCCGCGCGCGCCCGCTCTTCTGCCGTCAGCCGGGGCGTGATCTCTTCAAGCGAGTCCAGCGCGTCAGGGTCCCCGCCTATTGCCGATAGCGCGTACCACAGATAGGCTCTGACCAGATCAGGCGCGGGCAGGCCCCGGCCAATTTCATAGTACCAACCCAGTCCCGATTGCGCCCCCGGATGCCCCTTCATCGACGCCCGCAGATACCAGTCAAAGGCCCGTTCATCATCGCGGGCGACGCCAAGGCCCATGGCGTACATGACGCCGATCAGTTCCTCGGCATCCGCATTGCCCGACCGCGCGTATACTTCGAACATTTCGCGCGCTTCTTCGAACTGCCCCGCCTCCATCAGATCGCGCGCCGTTTCCATATCGGCCTGCGCCGGAGCGGCGAAAAACAGGATGGCTGCACAAACGTGCGCACAGTGTGTGTACGCTGTGTGTACGCGATGCATACGTCTCTCCTCGGGCTGGTTTGCGGTGCCGGAATGGCCGCCGCACAGGGCATTTCCGCCGATGATTACATCGCCATCGATCCAGCACAAGCACGGATCGGGCAGTTGCTTTTCTACGATAAGGTACTGTCAGGTAACAGAAATATCTCATGCGGGACCTGTCATCACCACGATCATGCCGGGACGGACGGCCTGTCGCTCGGCATCGGCGAAGGCGGCGTCGGCGTCGGCCCCGACCGCACCCCCGGCACGGGCGCCGACCGCATCCGCAAGCGCATTCCCCGCAATGCGCCAAGCCTTTGGAATCTGGGGCATAATTCCATCGATGTCCTGTTCCATGATGGCCGACTGACCCGATCGAACCTATACGGCAATGGCTTCGACTCGCCCGCCGAAGAATGGCTACCCAAGGGTCTGGATAACCTCTTGGCCGCGCAGGCTTTGTTCCCCCTTGCAGCGCAATTCGAGATGGCCGGAAACCTTGGCGAAAACGACGTTATCGGTGCAGTGAACAACCGGATAGACAGGGGGTGGCCGATCATCGCCAAGCGCGTGCGGACAATCCCCGAATATGGGCAAATGTTCGTGCAAGCCTTTGATCATATTGAAGAACCCGGCGATGTGACCATCGTCGAAGTCGGCAACGCGCTTGGCGCCTTCGTTGCCAGCGAATGGCAAAGCTATGACAGCCCATACGACAAATGGCTAGCAGGCACGCCGCTACCCGATGACGCCGAACGCGGCCGTCAGCTTTTCTTTAACAATCGCTGCGCATCCTGCCATTCCGGGCCGCTTTTTACCGATCAGGGCTTTCATGCGCTTGGCCTGCCCGCCTTTGGCCCCGGCCGGACCCGGCGGTTTGATCCGATCCCCCGCGATGTGGGGCGGATGGGTGAAACGGACCTGCTGGCGGATGCCTACAAGTTCCGCACACCCTCGCTGAGGAACGTGGCGCTGACCGGTCCCTATGGTCACAACGGGGCCTATCCGACGCTGGAGGCGATGATCCGGCATCATGCGCACCCGATCCTGACGCGCGCGGGATGGAACCTTTCAGATGCCGGCCTACCCGACGTTCCGTGGCTGGCCGCGATCGATGCCGCCATTCACGCAGACGCGGCCGAGATGAAACGCCAGAACGCGGCCATCCGGATGCGCCCGATCAACCTGTCGGACGATGATATCACCGATCTGGTGGCGTTTCTGAACGCACTGACCGGCGAAAGCGCGCTTGACCGGCCGCTGGGGCGGCCCGAAAGCGTGCCCAGCGGGCTACCCGTCGACTGACCCGTTGTCACCGCCCCGGCAGAAGTCTAACCTGTCCTAAACTTGCAATTTAATCGTCAAATTTCTGCCCGATTGGGTCTGCACTCCTGACGCGAACAGATCGAAAGACCACCCATGCGCCGCCTGCCCGTCTACATTCTCCTCGACACCAGCGGATCGATGCGGGGTGAACCGATTCACGCCGTAAACAATGCGCTGCAAATCCTGATTTCGACCCTCCGACAAGACCCGCATGCGCTGGAAACGGTCCATATCGGCGTGATCACCTTCGACCTGGATGCGCGGGTCATGCAGGAGTTGACGCCTCTTGATGCGTTTCCGACGATCGAACTGACGACACCCAATAGTGGCCCGACGTTCTTGGGTGAGGCCCTGCGGGTCGTGCGTGGCAAGGTCGCATCCGAGGTCAAGCGCGGTGAAGAGGCGGATTGGGCACCGCTCTTGTTCATCATGACCGACGGCAAACCATCCGACACGATGACCTTCAACGAAGAGGTGAGCGCGATCAAATCGGCCGGATTTGCATCGATCGTGGGCTGTGGCGCAGGCCCGTCGGCAGATGTGACAGCGCTGCAGCGCTTTTGTACCTCGGTGGCGATGCTTGACACGCTTGACGGGCCCGGGTTCGAACAATTCTTCAAATGGGTTTCGGACGTCATCACGGATAGCGGCAGGTCGCCCGAGGCGAAATCCGCTGACACGACCCAACTCCCACCGCCCCCGAGCGAGATCAATATCGTCATTTAAGGAGCCTCACGATGCGGATGCTGCCGGTTTACTTTGTCGTCGATGTGTCGGAATCCATGATCGGGGACACGATGCGCCAGTTGGACGAAGGGTTGGCCAAACTGTCGGATACATTGAAGACCATCCCGGAAGCCCTTGAAACCGCGCAGATTTCGATCATCGCATTTGCCGGAAAACCCAAAGTGATCGCCCCGATGGTCGAGGTAGCGAATTTCTATCCGCCGCGTTTGCCGATTGGGGGCGGGACATCGCTGGGCGCGGCGCTTGATAAGCTGATGGAGCGGATCGACCGCGACGTCCGGCCCACGACACCTGACCGTAAGGGTGATTGGAAGCCCATCGTGTTCCTGCTGACCGATGGCGTTCCCACTGACAACCCGGCCCCTGCTATGGTGCGGTGGAAAGAGAAGTATGCCCGCAAAGCCAGCCTTGTTTCGATTTCGGTCGGGGGGCGTGCCGATCTGAAAGGCCTGCGTGATATCTCGGACAAAACGATGATCCTGAATGATATTTCGGATCAGGCATTCACTAATCTGATCACGTGGGTCACGCAGTCGATCACGATTCAAAGCCAAAGTGTCGGCATCGGTGCGAAGGATGATGGCGTAAACCTATCGAAGGCCCTGCCTGATGAGCTGTCAGAAGATGACGGGATCAGCGCGGGTCAGCCCGATGACCGTTATGCCGTCGTCGTCGGGAAATGCGAAACGAATGAACTGCCTTATCTTCTGAAATACGAAAAATCGCGCAGACAGGATGGCGTTTACGAATTCCGCGCCTCGCAAGGCGTCAGCAACCAGTACTTCGAAATGTGCGCCGATGGTGGCGCGATGCAGGAAATGAATGTGCGCAACCTGTTGGGTGGCGCATCATGCCCGCATTGCCCAAACGAAATCACGATGGCCCATTGCGGCAAATGCGGCGGTGTCCATTGCCTTGATCTGCGCACGAAACAGGCCGTTTGCCCGTGGTGCGGCGGAGCGGGCACATATGGTGCCTCGTCGCCGGATGACCCGGGCTTCAACGTCAATCGCGGGTTGGGCTAGGTGGGGGAGTTGGAAGGACGGCTGAGCCGGGCGGCGACCGCGGGCGAGTATTTCGTGGCGAAATTGGTGGAGCCGGATGGCCTTACCGATCTTGACGTCGATTGGCCGGATGACGTCGACCTGACGTTCGAGCAGACGAAGGATGGGACATGGATGCTTAGCGGGATGGTACAAACCGCCAAGCTCCATGAATTCACCTTGCGGGGACTGATCAAAGGCAAGAAGACGACCGTCAATCTGCGTCTGCCCGTCAGCCCCGATCCCTGGTCGATGTGGAAAGATCTTCCCGTTGATTGGGATACCCTGCCCTATCCCAAGGAAGACACCAACAGCAGGCGGCTGGTCGAGGACCATGTCATGATCGGCGCAAGCCGCCGCGGTCGATCGCATGCGCACAAGGGGATGCCGCGCGATGACGAACTGCGCATCGCCTTCGACGCCGTGAGCGGCTGGCACTTTTTGTTGGTGGCCGATGGCGCGGGCAGCGCCGCCTATTCACGGCGCGGGTCGCAAATCGCGGTGGAACAAGCGCGCGCGCACCTGACCACGTCATTGCCGAATGATCCACATGACAAGGTCACCCTGAGACAGAGCATGACCGACGCCATGCACGCAGCGGCAGAAGGGCTTGACGCTTTCGCCCAGAAAAACGGCCATGCCCTCAATACGCTTAACACGACGCTCCTCGTGGCGATTGCAAAGGAAATACCCGGGGGGTGGTTTCTGGCCAGCATGTCTGTCGGCGATGGCTTGATCGGGGTCGTCGCCCAAAACCAGCCGCCCCTCATGATGACGGTGGATCACGGTGACTTCGCCGGTCAGACAACGTTTCTGCGGCACGACACGATCGACCCCGACCGCGTACACACACGGATCGTCCCCGACTTTACCGCCCTCATTGCCATGACCGACGGCGTTTCCGATCCGATGTTCACCTCACAATCGGCAGCCGCCGATCCGGCGGCATGGGCCGACCTGATGGCCCGTTTGGAAAGCGCCGGCGTGCACCCGCATAATCCAGAGGCCCACAGCGCGCTGTTGGATTGGTTGAACTTCAGGGTCAAGGGCGAACATGATGATCGGACCATTGCGATCCTTTATCCTGATCGAGGCACGAAATGATCCGCATTCAAACGACGGACGGACAGCCCATCGCGTTCGAGCCGGATCATTTTGCCCAAGGCGGCATGAAGAACGTGCATTGGGTCGAAGGACGGCGCGCAGTTGTCGGATTCTACCGAAACAGACCCGACCCGCAGGGAATGGAGCGGTTGCAGGCCATCGTCGGGCCGCATCGCAAATCCATTCTCGAAGGCGCCGGTGGCGAAACGCTCGCGAAACTCTTTCGCTGGCCCGAGGCGTTGGTGGAATGGAATGGCACGATTGGCGTGGTCGTCCCGGTTTTCGATGGTCAATTCTTTTTCGATCACGGTTCTTTCGACAACGACCGTTTGCGGATCAAGGGAAAGGAAAAGGAAGGCAAGTGGTTCGCGTCGGCCCATAACCGGCATACGTTTCTCGATCCGCGCGAAGGCGGCGACTGGCTGGGCTATCTGAAAATCTGCATCCGGTTGGCACGGGCTGTGCGGCGGCTGCATGCCTCTGGCCTCGCGCATTCGGACCTGAGTTACAAGAATGTTCTGGTCGATCCGCTGACGGGCGACGCCTGCATCATCGACATCGATGGGCTGGTCGTCCCCGACAAGTTCCCGCCCGAGGTGGTTGGCACGCCCGATTTCGTCGCGCCCGAAGTCGTGGCCACCCAGCATCTGCCTATCACCGATCCACGCCGCAAACTGCCGAATATGCAGACCGACCTGCACGCCTTGGCGGTTCTGATCTATATGTACCTGACGTTGCGCCACCCCCTTAAAGGCCGCAAGATTCACGATACCGCAGACAGTGCACGGGACGATATGCTGTCGATGGGTCGACAGGCATTGTTCGTCGAACATCCGGATGACCCATCCAACCGGATCAACACCGCCCATGTGCGCGAGAGCGAGCTACCCTGGGCCGATACCGACAAGATGCCGATGTCGTTTTGTGGGCCACTAATCACCGATTTGTTCCAAAGGGCCTTTATCAACGGTCTGCACGATCCCGCCCAGCGTCCCCGTGCAGATGATTGGGAACTGGCGCTTGTCCGCACCGCTGATATGATGCTGCCTTGCGTCGACAAGCGATGCACGGGCAAGTGGTTTGTTTTCGACAACAGCACCAAACCGACCTGCCCGTTTTGCGCGACCGATTATGGTCAGGAGGTCCCCGTTCTGAACCTTTATTCCTCGCGCTCCGACGGTCCCTTCCGGCCCGACAATCATCGCGTTACCGTTTACGACGGGATCGGACTTTATGCATGGCATGCCAATCGGTTCAAATCGCCGAATGAACGGCTCCTTCCCGCCGACCGAACCAGACTGGCGTATTTTCGGCGGCACGATGACCAATGGTTCATCGTGAATGAAGGATTAAGCGGGATGAAAGATATCACGAATGACGCCCCGATCCCGATTGGTGGAAATACTATTTTGGACGATGGTGCGCAAATTTTGCTCGATCCGGCGCATGGCGGACGATTGCTTCATGTCCAACTGACCCAAAGCGTCGTTTCGGCACCCTAACCCCCTGTCAAGTCATCAAAATGACACTTTAAATCACAACATCATCACCTACATCTAACCACAACAAACAACTGGGAGACATTCATGGCCATTTCACTGTCTAAAGGGCAAACCATCAGCTTGAAGAAAGAGTCATCGGGGCTGAAACGGGTGCATATGGGCCTTGGTTGGGATCCCGTCGCGCCAAAAGGTTTCTTTGCAAAGCTGACGGGCCCAAAGGATATCGACCTCGACGCTTCGGTCATCACCTTCGACAGCGCGAAAGAGCCGACGGGAATTGTCTATTTTGGCCAGTTGCAGTCGCCCGATGGCGCGATTTTGCATACCGGCGACAACCTGACAGGTGAGGGCGAAGGCGACGACGAGTCGATCAAGGTTGACCTCGAACGCCTGCCAACCAATGTCGAAACCCTTGTTTTCTTTGTGAATTCCTATCAAGGCCAGACCTTTAACGAGGTCGACAACGCCTTTTGCCGCGTGCTGGACGACGACACGCAAAAGGAACTCTGCCGTTTCACCCTGACCGAACAAGGTGCGCATACCGGTGTCGTCATGGCGGTCCTGTCGCGTAATGGCGGTGACTGGCAGCTGAAAGCGATCGGCATGCCCGGCGTCGGACGTACGGCCGACCAACTGGTGCCGGACGCGCTGGCCCATATCTGATCCCGACAACCGGAGGGGTTGATATGGCAAGCCTGACGAAAGGCGGTAACGCACCGCTTGGTTCCACGTCTCTGCAGGTGACAGTCGCGTGGAAAGACCGCAATCCGAACGCCGAAGAGCTGGACGTCTCCTGTTTTTTGCTGACCGATGCAAAAAAAGTTCGCAGCGATGCCGATATGATCTTTTACGGTCAACGACAGGCCAATGACGGGTCGGTTCAGATCAAGGATCTGGCAACGGTGGATGCTGATGGGCGCAAGACGGTCTTTGACATGGATTTGTCAAAACTGGCAGGTGACGTCACATCTCTTGCCATCGTTGGAACGACGGCCAGCGGACCGGTCAGTTCGCTTGAGCGGCTTAAAGTCGTCGCTGCCCCGGATAGCGGTGAGGCGGTCGAGTTTGACATCGCGACAGGTGATGCATCCGAGGCCGCCCTCATCTTGGGTGAGCTGTACCTGCGCAATGGTCAGTGGAAATTCCGCGCTGTGGCGCAGGGCTTCAACGGTGGCCTCGGACCGCTGGCGACGAATTACGGCGTGGTCATCGACGAACCGGCAGCTCCGTCACCACCACCGCCCCCTGGACCAGGCGTACCACCTCCGCCCCCTCCCACGAATAATCCGACACCAGAGCCCCCTGCCCCTCCATCGGTCAACTTGTCCAAGGTCACGCTGACCAAGGACAAACCATCGGTCAGTCTGGCGAAGAAATCCGAAGGCTTTGGTCAGATCGAGATCAACCTGAACTGGACCCAGACGGGTGGCCAGAAAAAGGGCATCTTCGGACTCAAAGGTAAGGCGATTGACCTCGATCTTGGCTGTTTCTTCGAGATGTCGAATGGCCAAGTCGGTGCCGTGCAAGCTCTGGGCAACACGTTCGGCAGCTATGAACAGCCGCCCTTCATCGAACTGGCCGGCGACGACCGTACCGGTGCGGTGTCCGGCGGTGAATGGATGCGCATCAACGGCAGTCAATGGCATAACCTGCGCCGCGTCCTTGTCTACGCATTCATTTATGAAGGCGTGCCGAACTGGGCCTCTGCCGATGGGACCATTACCATCTATATCCCCGATAGTGGCCCGGTCGAGGTCAAGCTGGACGAGGCCAGTAATCTGGGTATGTGTGCCATCGCCGAGATCACCAACGACAATGGCGGGATCAAGTTTTCACGGCAGGTGCAATACTTCCCCGCCCATCCTCAAATGAGTGAACATTACCGGTATCCGCTGCAATGGCGTGCCGGCCGCAAGTAAGAAAGGAAAGATCATGCTGAATTGGCTGAAAACCAATGCGACCGCCGCGCGGGAAAAGATGAAGACCGAGGTGGCGAAATACAAGAATGCCGACTTTATGGAGGCTGTGGTGGCGGGCTGTGCCCTTGTGGCGGCTGCGGACGGCGACATCAGTTCCGAGGAAAAGCAGAAGATGGCGGCGTTCATCAACCGCTCCGAGGAACTCAGCGTATTCGACATGACCAAGGTGATCGAAGCGTTCAACAAGATCGTCGAAGGTTTCGAATTCGACGCCGCCATCGGCAAGATCGAAGCGATGAAGAAAATCACCCGCTTGCGGGGCAAGGATGAGGCCGCACGCACAATGGTCCGGGTCTGTTGCGCGATTGGCGCGGCCGACGGTGATTTCGACGCGGATGAGCGTAAGGTCGTGGCAGATATCTGCACCGAGCTTGGCCTGTCGCCCTCTGAATTCGATCTGTAATCAGGATTATCCAGTTGGAGCTTTCAAATTACGAGCTTTTCGTGCTCGCCGCCGGGGCCGTCATGTTCGGCCTCTACCTGCTGATCAAGGGCGGCGACTGGACGATCGATGCCGCCGTTTTCGTGGCAGAGAAAACGGGCCTGTCGCCCCTCTTTATCGGGGCGACGATCATCTCGTTCGGGACGTCCGTTCCCGAACTTTTCACGTCGGTGAACGCCAACTTGTCCGGCTTCCCAGGTATCTCGCTGGGTAACGTGCTGGGATCGAATATCGCGAATATTCTGCTGGTGTTGGGGGCTACAGCGACGATCCTGCAGGTCGAAGGCAAGGCCAAGGACCTGATGAAAGACTTGTTCATGATGCTGCTCGCCACAGCCATCCTGGTTTACGGGATGATGTCGGGGCAGTTCGGTATGCTGCTTGGCCTGATCATGTTCGCGATCCTGGTGGCCTTTGTCGCGTATCAGTATTTCACCAATACGCTCGAACTCGAAGAGGACGACGATGACGAGGAAGGCGGAATCGAAACGATGCAGACAGCCGTCTTTTTCCTGATCGGTGGTCTTGTGGCGCTGGCCATCGGGTCCGAGATGTTGGTGCGTGGCGCGGTCGTGACCGGGACGATCATCGGTGTGCCCGAGGCGATCATCGGCTTGACCGTCGTGGCGTTCGGGACATCCTTGCCGGAATTGTCGACCTGTATCGCGGCTGCGCGGCGGCAATCGCTCGGCCTGATCCTTGGCAACATCATCGGCTCGAACACGTTCAACATCCTGTCGATCGTCGCGCTGACCGCGATCATCAAACCGCTCGATGTCGTGTCGGTCCTGACCGGTGTGCAGATGTGGGCGACCGTGGCGGTATCGGTCGGCTTTGCCGTCTGGATGCTGACCGTCGGCAAAATCACCAAAACCCTGGGCTATGCGATGGTGGCGGCTTACGTCGCTTTCGTCGCAGCGCAATATCTTGTGCCGGCAATGGCAAACTAAACGAAGGAGGACCAAATGGGACTTTCACTGCAAAAAGGTGGCAACCTGAGCCTGACCAAAACCGACCCGAGCCTGCAGCGCATGGTTGTCGGCCTCGGCTGGGATGAACGGGGGACGGACGGGGCCGATTTCGATCTCGACGCATCGGCGTTCCTGCTGAACGCAACTGGCAAGGTGCGCGGCGACCATGATTTCATCTTCTACAACCAGATGGTCAGTGCCGAAGGTTCGGTCACTCATACCGGCGACAACCGGACCGGGGAAGGTGACGGCGATGATGAACAGATCAAGGTCGATCTGACAAAAATGGCCTCCGATGTGGACAAGATCGCAATCACCGTCACTATCCATGATGCCGAAAGTCGGAGCCAGAATTTCGGACAAGTGGTGAACGCCTTCATCCGGATCGTGAACGAAGACTCGGGCAACGAAGTCGTGCGCTTTGACCTGACCGAGGATTACTCGACCGAAACCGCCATGGTCTTTGGTGAGCTTTATCGCAACGACGGCGAATGGAAGTTCAAGGCCGTTGGTCAGGGCTATGCCGGTGGCCTTGGTGCGATGTGCAGTCAGTTCGGTGTGAATATCGGGTGACGCAAATCGCCGATTTTTCCCCCTAAAAGTCCGCGCAATCATGATTACGTCATGTGCAGTAACTTCAATGGCTTAACGCCATCAACAATCAAAAGAAGGAATTCAACATGGGTGTATCCCTCTCCAAAGGTGGTAACGTTTCTCTGTCCAAAGAGGCCCCGGGCCTTACCTCGGCCATGATCGGGCTGGGCTGGGATGTGCGCGCCACCGATGGTGCCGATTTTGACCTTGACGCTGTGATGTTCATCACCGGCGAAGACGGAAAAGTGCGGTCTGACGCCGACTTCATTTTCTACAACAACAAGACGGGGTCCGGCGTCGAGCATATGGGCGACAACCGCACGGGCGAAGGCGACGGCGATGACGAACAAATCAAGGTCGAGTTGCCGCAGGTCCCTGCCGAGGTGAAAAAGCTGGTGATCGGCGTGACGATCCACGATGCCGACAGCCGCGGCCAGAACTTTGGACAGGTCTCGAACGCTTTTGTGCGTGTGGTCAACAATGCAGGCGACGCGGAAATCGTACGCTTTGATCTGTCCGAGGATTATTCGACCGAAACGGCGATGATCTTTGGCGAACTCTATCGCCACAACGACGAATGGAAATTCAAGGCGGTGGGTCAGGGTTTCTCTGGCGGCCTGGGTGCTTTGGCATCAAGCCATGGTGTAAATATCGGCTAATAGCTGTCGGGGCATTGCGCCCCCTGCACACGCGATCCGGAAACCCGGGTCGCGTTCTTCTTTTTAAAACACCATATTGCGGAGGGCGCGGATGAAATTGACGGCTGACATGACAACAGGCAGTGCTGCCGTGGAAGTCTTTGACAGCCTCCTGCCGCCCGAAGACCTGTTCGGTTTCGCCGAGCGGCGCAATCCCAAGCGCGCATTCATCTTCGTCAGCAAAGTCCTGGGTCGTTATGTGCCCGTCTGCCCGCTTGTGATGCGACAGACATACACTGATCTTGCCGCGCAAATGCCTGCGGATCTTCCCGGCCCCGTTCTGGTGGTCGGTATGGCCGAAACCGCCATCGGCATGGGTGCTGGTGTGCATGATGCCCTTGGTCGGAATGATGCGCTTTATCTGCCCACGACCCGGCACCCACTGAAGGACGACATGCTGGCCCATTTCAAGGAAGAGCACAGCCACGCCACCCATCAACTGATCCATATGCCTGCCGATCCGGCGCACCGGGATATGCTGATGAACGCACAGACGCTGATCCTTGTCGATGACGAGGCGACGACCGGCAGGACACTATATAATCTTGCCACCGCGCTGCATGCGCAGGACATATCGCCACAAAACATCATCTGCACTTTCCTGACTGATTGGTCCGCTGGCAAAGCCGCTGCAGCTGTCGCGCGCGTTTTTCCGCAGGCGCGCGTGCGCAGCATCGCCCTTGCGAAGGGCAGCTACAGCTGGACCCCCAGCAACAACGTCGCCACGCATTCCCTACCCGCCGATATCGCCGAACGCGGCAGCTATGATCTGGCCACGAACATGGATTGGGGGCGTCTGGGTATTACGAAGAACGTCCGCATGCTCAACGCCAAAGCGCGGCCAGCACGGCGAACGCTTGTCCTGGGAACGTCGGAATTCGTCTGGCAACCGTTCCTTTTGGCCGAGGACCTGGCCCGGCAGGGTGAGCAGGTCAAATTCGCCGCCGTCGGACGGTCCCCCATCTTCAAAGGGCTGATGATCACCGATCTGATCCGCTGCCGCGACAATTACGGGTTGGGCGTACCGAACTACCTCTACAACGTCGATCCCGCAGCATATGACCGGATCATCCTGTGTGTCGAAACACCGCCCGACAGCATTGATCCCGTTTTGATCGATGCGCTGAAGCCCGAAGTGCTGAGCATCCATGCCTGACCCAAGACCTCTGGTCTTTGCCGACCTCGACGACACGCTGTTCCAGTCGCGGCGCAAGATGACGGAAGACCAGATCGCCCGCCCGGCAGCCGTGGCGGGCAATGGCGATCCGCGCAAAGCCTCGTTCATGACCGCCCGGCAAGCGACCCTTTTCGATTGGCTGAACACGACGACCGAACTGATACCGGTGACCGCCCGATCCGGCGATGCCTTCTCGCGGGTGGACCTGCCGTTTAGCTCCTGGGCCATCGTTTCGAATGGGGCCGTCATTCTGGAGCCGGGTGGTGCAACCAACATTCCTTGGCAGCAACAGATGAACATGCGTCTCTTGCCCTTGCAGGATCGGATGAATGCCCTGCTGGATGAGGGCCGCAGTGCTGCGACGAACGCGAGTATCGATGTCAGATCATGGATCGTGACAGAAGGTGATCTGGCCACCTATGTCGTTTTCAAGTTGAACGTCATCACGCCAGACAGCATCAGCGCTTTGAAGGCTCTTCCCGTCGACTGCACCGGCTGGACCCGGCATTTCAATACCGAGACGCTTGCGCTCATCCCGCCCGGTTCGGGTAAGGCGGCGGCTGTCAACTACCTTCATGCCGGGCTGAACGCGGATGGCGCCCGCCCGACGCTCGGCTTTGGTGACAGCCTTAGTGATCTCGACTTTATGCGCGCAACCGATGTGATGATGATCCCATCCCGCAGCCAGATCGCACAAACGCTATGATATTTTCAGGCTCTTACGATCCGGACGACGTCACGCTCCTTTTGCAACCGATCGACATGGCCCTCACCGATGTCGCAGAGAAAGAACGGTTGATCCAAAGCGGCGCGCTTCATTACTCCGAAATTCTCGCACCGGAACATCCGCCAAGTGCCGACTACATGGCGATCTATGAACAAGCGCTTGTAGCGAATGGTCAGCGGATGGCGGACGCTGTGGTTTCTCTGGCCAAGGGTCTTGCCCAACAGATCGACGGTGACATCGTCCTTGTCAGTCTCGCCCGTGCCGGGTTGCCCGTTGGCGTTCTTCTTAAACGTGCCCTAATACGGATGGGGCGGGACTGCCACCACTACGGCATCTCGATCATTCGCGATCGTGGGTTGGATGCGGTGGCGATGAAACACATCCTGGCGCGGCACCCCGCCCGGTCGGTCGTGTTCGTCGATGGATGGACCGGGAAAGGTGCAATCGCCGGAGAGCTGACCAAAGCCGCACCCGCCTGCGGTATCCCCACACCTCGGCTGGCGACGCTGGGGGATATCGGGGGGTTCGCCTGGATGGCCCCCACGGACGAAGATTGGTTGATCCCGTCGGGTATTCTGGGCGGCGTAATCTCGGGGCTTGTCAGCCGTACTTTGCTAAACGAAGCAATCAAGACAAACGGCGGCTATCACGGCTGTTCAACGCTCGACCATTTGGCCGGGCATGATGTCAGCCGGGATTTCGTCGACAAGATCACGGCACTTTTCGATTTCTCTAAGCCGACCTGCCAACCGCTCGGTGACCGGACGCGCCACCTGCGCCGTACCAGGGTCGATAGGACCATCGCCGCATTGCGCGACAAACATGGCATCACGAACCTGAACCGGATCAAACCCAGCCTTGCCGAGGCGACCCGCGCTGTCCTGCGCAGACGACCGCATATGGTCTATGTCGCAAGCACCAGCAGCACCGATACCGCCCCACTGATGCATTTGATCCGCGAACGTGACATCCCGTTCGTGATCGCACCCGACCTTATCCCGGGTTATCGCGCCGTGACGATCATCGAGAAAACATCTTGAGCGCCGCCAACGCGGACGACGCCGCATTGTTGGCAAAACTTGCAGCAATGTTCGAAGACGACGCCCCCGACCGACCGATCACCAATCTGCTTGCCAAGGTTCAACGCTATGAATTGGATGATCTGACCTTACCCATGACACTCAGCGATCCGCCCGACTGCTATATTTGCAGCCCGACTGTCGCCTATGTCGACTATGCGCTGGAGGAAACACGGCATTTCAATGCCCGACCTTCGCTGAAAACCGCCATCAGGCTGCTGCTGCGACTTTGCCGCCCGATAATGCAGGCGACAGGTCTTGACCGGCAGGTCCAGCCCAACAACTGGCTTTTCTCGACCAACCCTGTTCCCGATCTGACGCCCGATCAGGCCAAAGCCTTACGCGATGATCTGACCGAAACCTACCCGGACCGGGCCATCGTCATCCGGTCAATAAACGAAATGACGGATGCAAGCACGATCAACGCGCTGAAAAGCGCGGGCTTTGCGCTGCTGCCCGCGCGTCAAATCTACGCCTATGACACCCGGAAACGGCCCAAACCGACCATCGATATGAAACGCGATGCTGCCCTGCTTGCCACAGGACCGTATGACATTGTGCCTGCGGATGATTTCACGGATGCGGATTTCAATCGTGCCGCCGACCTTTATGCGATGTTGTATCTGGAAAAATACACGCCCCTGAACCCGACTTATACGGCTGCGTTTCTGACGCAGGCCCACCGGATCGGTCTGCTTCGGATTGTCGGTCTGCGAGGTGCGGATCAAATCCTCGATGGTGTGGTGGGAATGTTTACGCGCGGGAACACCATGACCGTACCCATCCTGGGCTATGACACGTCAAAACCCCAGAAATGGGGCCTCTATCGCATGTTGAACGCCCATGCACAGGCCGAGGCGATCGAGACGGGTCGTTTTTACAACATGAGCGCAGGTGCTGCCCGTTTCAAACGCTATCGCAATGCCGAACCGATGATCGAATACACCGCCGTTTATGTGCGCCATCGTGGCTGGCGTCAGCGTATCGCGACCGCGACGGTCAGGTCACTGCTGGACTGGATCGGCGTGCCCCTGCTACGGCGTTTCGGCCTCTGACCCATTCCAGGCGATATCGTATGTGCTGGCCGTCTGCAGGCTAATCCGATGCCGGACGGCGATACCAGCGATCTCGGCGAAGGCGCGTAGCTGCCGTGAAGCCGACACCCTGTCCCCTTGCCACGCGATAACATCCTGCGCACGCCGGAGGTCGTGCCAAAGTGCACGTAGTCGGCCCCATCGCACCCCATATAATGCCATTGCGAGTCTGACCCCATAAAGCCCGACCGTCACCGGCATCGCCTGCCCCTGTCCGAATAGCGCATCGGCGAATGACACACCGTTTTCGAACAGATGCAGACCGCTCGTCGCACGCGGATTGCATTCAATGAAAAACGGCCCTGTTTCCGTGCGGATGACATCGAAAGACAACTGACCGGTCCAGCGGTGATACGCCGCGAAGGCCGCGACGGCATCGGCGATGTCGGGCGCATCCAATGGCGCAAATGCCGTGCCACCGCCCTGCCCGGCCGGATAAAGCGGATGATAGATGGCACAAGCGGATATCTTGCCCGCATCCGCAACCGCATAGGCACAGCACAGATCGCCATGCAGGTATTCCTGCGCCACCCATGGCGATTGCGTGCTGGGTCGGAATGTGATCCGGCGGGGCCGGATCAAAACACGCTCACCGAACCGGGACCAAACGGGTTTGTAGACCAGCGCTGTGCTGGGCAAATTCGGTTCGTCCGGATCATCCCCGCTTTGCATCAGCCATGTGCGTGGAACCGCTACACCGGCAGCGCGCGCCATTTCGATGAATTGATACTTGTTGTGGGCGGACAGCAATGTCGCCGCATCGGGGGCGATCAGAGTCGCGTTCATGCGATGCACCTCCCACAGTCGGGCGAGATAGATAACCTCTTCACATGTCGGAAGGACATGCGTGATGGCATGATCGTCGATTACCGCTTGCATGACGTGGGCCAGAACAGGCGGATCCGCGTTGAACGGCGGCAAACGCACCGTCCCCTGATGCACACCCGAAGCAAAGCCCAATGCATGGCGCAGGCTGTCGGCCATCACCACGTGGCATCCCGCGGCCGACAACAGACGTGCCATATGCAAGGCCACCGGTGCTCGGGCTCCGGTGATCAATACACGCTCAGGACGCGCAGGCATTCTTGACCCGGCGCAATTTGCGGCCCTTCGGCGCGATCATCGGTTCGTGCGAGAGCAAGACGTTGACGTTGGCCCCCTTCTTGCGAAACAGGCTGATCAATCCGTCAAGCGCAACGTGACCTGCCACGTCCGTCTGCAACACAACCTGGTTCGGCCCTGTCTGTGTGACCCGAAAATCAGTAATCCGTCGATCGCTATCGACGATTGCATTGCGGATCAGATCGGGCGTGATCAAGACGCGGTGCGCACCAAGACGAAAGCAATCATCACGCCGTCCGACAACTTCGGAAATCGCCATCAGCGGCGATCCGCAAGGGCATGGTTGTGCTGCCAGTCGGACCAGGTCGTTCATTCGATACCGCGCCATGATCTGCGTCGTCCGGCTGAAGTCGCTGATGATGACCTCGCGCAGGTTTGGGTCGTCTCCTACAGGTGGCAATTCGAAATGCATCGTGTCTTCGCACAGATGCAGTGTTCCAAGCGGGCATGAGACGGCGAAAAGACCTTCGGTGGCCATATATATCTCGCGAATAGTCGTGGTGAAATATTCGGCGATCAGATGGCGATCAAGCAGATCCAGCTGCTCCGCACCGGAAAAGATGTGTTTTGGTGATATGGGTGTTCGCTGCTGCGCCAGATGAACCAGTATTTTCGGTGGCGCGATGATCACGGTAGGATCGAAATTGATCAACGCCTTTGTCCAGTCCTCAGCCAAATCAAAGAACTTCAGCCGCAAGGCCTTGGTCCGGTTGGCGCTGTCGTAAAGCGGCGTGTTGAGCGGCAGGATGACCGCAATCCGATGCCTCTGCCGCCAGAAACCGGGCAGCGCCTTGGCAAGGATCGTGCCCAACCAGCGATATCGCTCGGCCTGCGAGATGACGAACAGACCACGGTTCCCGCTTGTTCCAGTGCTGGCCCCGATGATGTAGTCGCCAATACGCTTGTCACCCGCAAACGCGGCCCACCCGGCATCGGCATCGATCCCCGCGGTGTTGAAACTGCCGAAATCCGCCATCAGCGCGACCTTGTCCATCATGGGCAAATCATCCAGCTTACCACGAAACCCTGCATATCGCGGTACGCGCGGCACAGAATTATGCAGCCAGTGATGCAAGCTGATGCGCTGTCTGTGCTTGAGATCGGCCTTCGTGCGCAAACGCCGCGCGCGCCAATAGGCGGTTATCGCGTGTCGCATTTCAAACATAGCGTGGTGCCCAGTCATATGCCGTCGGCGTGGGATCATGACATAGAACCAGATCACCACCGCCGCGCACGAAACGTTGGGCGAAATCGACACTTTCAGCGGTCCTGGCACGCCCTTCGCCGATCCATGACGCAGGAAAACCCGGTGTGCGCCCCTCGATAACCGCCGCACATAGCCATTGCAGGTCGGCGCCGTAAAGCAGCGGACGCCCGCCAGGGAAACACAGCCCGTAATGCCCCGGCGCATGACCCGGCAGCGGCACACCCAAAACGCTTCCGTCGCCCAAGACATCGAACCCCTCACCCAGATCGAACGGCAATATCTGCGTCGGATGTTCCTGCAGCATCCTGCACCGCCCGGCGAAGTCGGCGGGCAACAATTCGTTGAAGACGCCCTGCCGGAGGTCGCCGTGCACATGGTCATGGATCACGAAGGTCGCGTTCGGCAGATCGTTCAGATAGGCGATATGATCCGCATGCAGATGGGTCAAAAGAACCACACGTACATCATCCGGCAGGTACCCGTGATCGGCAAGCAGGGCCAGCGGGCTCTCCAACGGGTTGATTTTAAAACGCAAAAGCCTCGCATAGATGCGCAGCGCAAGCGATCGGCCCGGGGCCTGTGACACTTGCGGACCATAGCCGGCATCGATCAACACCGGACCCCACCGGGGATGTTCGATCAGCCCGACCCGTACTTTCAGCCGCACGCGCGCCATCCCACCGCCGCGCAGGATCAAACCACGTCGCGTGGTGATCCAGGCCGTGTTTGCAAAGACGGGGCGGATCATATCATACCCTTTTGCTGCACGCTTTTCTGGAAGGTCCGCGTCAGACCTTCCTCGAACGACACCATCGGGTGCCATCCAAGGCGTGCCCCTGCTTTCGTGATGTCCATGGTTTGACGGTATCGTAGAATGCCGAGGCTGTAGGCGGTCACCGGTGGCTCGGGTCGCCCCGGCAACAGCTTCGCTGCCGTTTCCAGTACGCGCGCACCGACCAATGCAGCCGGGAACGGCACGCGCCGCCAGCGCGGCACGACCCCTACCCGCGCGCAGGCGCTTTCGATGATGTCGGCTAATGGTATCCCCACGCCGCCCGAGATGTTGAAAACCTCGGCGTTCAGTTCCAGCGGTGCGGCAAGCGCCATATGGACGGCCCTGACAACATCGTGCACATGAGTTATGTCCGTCGCGCCGCCTTGGGCGAAACGGGGTAACGGGCGGCGACGGGCCACGCGCAAAAGACGCGGTAGCAGCGCGGTATCCCCCGCACCATATATGCCGCGTGGTCGCAGCACGATCGGGCCGATATCCGCGTGCGATAACACCTGCCGCTCTGCTGCGCGCTTGGTCCGTGCATAGGCGTTGACAAAACGGTCGGGCAACTGATCCTCGGACACATCGGACTGATCGGCGAAACGAAAATAGACGCTCGCGGTCGAGATCAGGACAAAACGCTTCACGCCGACCTGTTGAGCTATGGCGATCAGATGCCGCGTGGCGGTGACATTATGCGTGAAGAAATCCGCGTCGCGTCCCCATGGCGAGGACAGTCCAGCACAGTGCACGACAGTCTGCACCGACGAAAGGTGGTCCATCGCGTCATCTGTCATCGGTTGTGAGAGATCCAGCGCGATCGTGTGCAGGCCCGCAGAGCCAAGTTCGTTCAGCCGCGCGCGATTGCGGCCAGTTGCAACAACCTGCCGCCCGCCGCGCTGCAAGGATAGTGCGACGTGCGACCCCAGAAACCCCGTCGCGCCGGTGACAAGAACCGCCATCAGAGGATCAACGCCACGCCGCCGAAGGACACGCCGGCCGACGTGCCAAGTAGCAAGACGTTACTGCCTGCGGCCAGATGTGACCGCGCTTGGCAAAGACCAAAGGGGATCGACGCCGCAACCTGATTGCCGACCGTCGCGCTGATATTCAAAACCTGACTTTCGGCAAATCCGCATTGCCGGATCATCCTAGACAGCGCCCGGGGGCTTGCCTGATGAGGGACGACCAGATCGATCGCGTCCCGATGCCAACCGGACCGCGCGATCAGGTCATCGACGAAACCAGTGAAATATCGGGCCGTAACCCGAAACAGGTCCTTCCCTTCCATGTCGAACAGGGCATGTGCGGCAAAGGTCGGTTCATCTCGATGAAAGTCGAACCGGGTGCCCCCGGCGCCGATACCACAGCTTTCATATGCACTGGGATAGGTGCGGGTCAGTGTCGTCAGAGCACGCCCGCCTTTACGTACGACCACTGCCGCGGCACCATCTCCAAACAGACCCGCAACACCGGGGTGGGTCTTCCATGGCAAGGCCCGCGATGCGACCTCGGACGAGATGATCAGCGCGGTTTTGTACCGCTGACCCGCGAACAAACCTTCACAGACATCCAGCGCCGTTACAAAGCTCAGACAGGTGCTGTTGATGTCAAAGGCATAAGCGGTACCGTCCGCGATCCCAAGAGCACGCTGGTAAAGCGGTGCCGTCGACGGAATCGGCTGATACGGGACTGCGGCCGCACTGATGATCAGATCGATATCGGTATGGTCGACCTCCGCCTCTTTCATTGCCCGCCGCGCCGCCGCCACCCCCATGGAAATCTGATCATCCTGGTCACCGCAAAAATGACGGCTTTCCACGCCGGTCAGATGCCTGACGGTGCCGGGGTCCAACCCATGGATGGAATCCAGATCCGCGGAAAGGCGCGGCTTGCCCGGTAGGTATGATCCTGCTCCGCAGATTTGCATCGGTATCTCCAATCTCAAACTTGAACATTGATCACGTTTTTGAAAATTGCAAGTGCCGCGGCGTTTTCAATCCTGGTGATCCACCCTATACAACCGCTGAACTGCCTCGGAGGACAGCGGATGAGCGACGCGGAAATCGGCCTGATCGGCTTGGGAACGATGGGCGCAGCACTTGCGCTGAACATCGCGGATAACGGTTTCAAGATCGCGGTCTGGAACCGAACCACGAAAAAAACGACACGATTTCATGAAGATGCGAGCGATCTGTCGGATCGCATCATACCGACCGAAAAGCTCGATGAGCTGGTCGCTGCGATCGCAAAGCCACGCGCAATCATCCTGATGGTGCCTGCCGGTGATCCAGTCGATGATCAGATCGCCGCTCTGCGCCCCCTTTTGGAAGATGATGACATGATCATCGATGCTGGTAACGCGAATTTTCATGACACCAACCGTCGGGCACAAGCAGCAGGCGAACTGCCATTCCTGGGAATCGGTGTTTCGGGCGGTGAGGAAGGGGCGCGTTTCGGCCCATCGATCATGGGTGGCGGTAAGCGCGAACACTGGGATCGGGTCGCGCATATTCTAACCGCGATCGCGGCCGAACACGACGGCACGCCCTGCGCGACATGGATGGGCGATGAGGGCGCGGGGCATTTCGTCAAGGCGGTGCATAACGGCATCGAATATGCCGATATGCAGATGATCGCGGAAATCTATGGAGTCATGCGGGACGGACACGGCATGGATCATCCTGGTATCGCTAAAACCTTTGCCAAATGGGATGACGGCCCGCTGAAATCGTACCTTATCGAAATCTCTGCCAAAGTCGCCGCTGCGATCGACCCGGAAACGGGTTATCCAATGCTCGATGTGATCGTCGATGCTGCGGGTCAAAAGGGTACCGGGCGCTGGACGGCGATCGAGGCGCAGCATCTGGCCGCGCCGGTGCCGGTGATCGAGGCCGCGGTCGCCGCGCGTAACCTGTCATCGCAGAGAGAAGCCCGCGCCAAAGGCGAAGACCTGTTCGGCAGCGCCCCGAAACGGCTGCATGATGGCATGCTGCCGCACGACACCCTGGAAAGCGCGCTGATCGCGGGTAAGATCATCTGCTATGCGCAGGGTTTCGGCATGATCCATGCCGCATCGGATCAATTCGGCTGGGCGCTGCCCCTGCCAGAAATCGCCAAGGTCTGGCGCGCCGGCTGCATCATTCGATCGGCCATGCTGGACGATATGGCCTCTTCGCTGGCTGACGATGCAGATCGCAATCTGATGTTCGCGCCGCATTTCGCTTCGGTCCTCAAGAACACCCACACCGCGTTGCGAGAGGTCGTTGCCGTGTCGACCACGCACGGGCTTGCCGTGCCGGCGTTGTCCGCGGCCCTCGCCTATTTCGACACCATGCGTACCGCGCGCGGGACAGCAAATATGATCCAGGGACAGCGGGATTTCTTTGGTGCCCACGGCTTTGCCCGGTTCGACGGCAGAACCGATCAGCATGGGCCGTGGGAAGGTTAATCGATCACGGAACGCGCCTTATCCGATTGCATAACCATATCGGTCTGATAGCTTTCCGCGAAAGAGGAATGAGGGCAGACAGATGATCACACGTATCGTGGCAATCGGCGCATTGATCCTATCCGGCAGCGCCGCGTCGGCGGATGAAGCGAAATCCGAAGCGATGACGCCACCCGATTTCGGCGGATTCGAAACCGAAGCCGCGCAAACGTCTTCGTTAAATGCAACCTACATCGTTGTTGGTGTTCTGCTCGCCTTTCTGGCGGTGAACACAATAAACGATTCTTCGGACTAGCCCAAAGCGTATCCCGCACCGCGGACGGTGCGGACCGGGTCGGCACCGCCATGCTGTGTCAGCACCTTGCGGAGCCGCCCGACATGCACATCGACGGTTCGCGTATCCACATAGATGTCGCGCCCCCACACACGATCCAGCAGCATATCACGCGACCAGACCCTGCCCGGTTTTTCCATGAAGGTCGTCAATAGACGAAACTCGGTCGGGCCGAGCTTCAGCTGGTTATCGGCGCGCGTCACACGGTGGGTTTCGGCATCCAGGACGATATCGTCGAAAACCAGCACCTGGCCCACGGTCGCCGGACGTACACGTCGCAGCTGGGTGCGAACACGCGCCATCAACTCCGACACGGAGTACGGCTTGACGACATAGTCGTCGGCCCCGGTTTCCAAACCGCGAACCTTATCGACCTCTTCGGACCGCGCCGAGAGCATGATGATCGGGATGGTGCGCGTTTCGGGCCTGATCTTGATCCGCCGACACACTTCGATCCCCGACAGATGCGGCATCATCCAATCCAGCACGATAACGTCGGGCGTGTCTTCCTCGACGCATAACAGCCCTTCTTCCCCGTTCTCGGCGCGCGTCACCCGAAATCCCTCTGCCTCGAGGTTGTAGGCCAGCACTTCGCGTTGTGCAGCTTCGTCTTCGACGATCAGAACGTGGGGCTGTTGGGCCATTGCGTCAATGCGGGTCAGTGACAAAGGATGTTTTGTCGCCCTTCGGACGCGCCTCATCCGGCATGCTGCCCGTGACGAGATAGATGACCTGTTCGGCCATGTTGGTCGTCAGATCACCCATCCGTTCGATATTCTTTGCGATGAAATGCAGATGCATGCAGGCCGTGATGTTGCGCGGATCTTCCATCATGAACGTGAGGAATTCGCGAAACAAACCGTTATACATCTGGTCCACCTCCTGGTCGCGCTGGCGCACATCCTCGGCCAGATCGGCATCACCACGCACATAGGCGTCCAGGGTTTCCTTCATCATTACCTGCACCTCACGCGCCATCCGGCGCAGCGAAACATCAGATCCATTGACCGACCCCATCTCGACCAGCACGCTGGTTCGCTTGGCGATGTTTTTCGCATAATCACCGATGCGTTCCAGCGACGCGGCCAGGCGCAAAACGGTCAGGATGGTTCGCAAGTCTTTCGATACGGGCGCGCGCAGCGCGATGACGCGCGCGGCCTCTTCGTTGATCTGCTCTTCCAGCGCGTCGATCGCCTTGTCGCCCTTGCGAACCTCTTCCGCGAGTTCGACATCGCGGTCCGACAGCGATTTCGCCGACTTGATGATCGCATCTTCGACCAGCCCGCCCATCTTCATGATCAGCGTCGTGATCGCCTCGAGGTCGCGGTCATAGGCCGATGAGATATGTTCGTTCATCGTCATGTGCTCCTTACCCGATACGGCCCGAGATATAGCTCTCGGTCCGGTCATCTTCGGGATTGGTGAAAATCTTGTCGGTTTCGCCATATTCGACAAGGTTGCCCAGGTGGAAAAACGCGGTTTTCTGGCTGACCCGTGCGGCCTGCTGCATCGAGTGGGTGACGATCACCACCGAATAGTTCTGGCGCAATTCATCGATCAGTTCTTCGACCTGCGCCGTCGCAATCGGGTCTAGCGCCGAACAGGGTTCGTCCATCAACAGCACCTCGGGCTCTGTCGCGACCGCGCGCGCGATGCACAAACGCTGCTGCTGACCACCCGAAAGGCCGGTGCCGGGCGCGTTCAGGCGGTCCTTGACCTCGTCCCAGATCGCGCCGCGTCGCAGGGCCCTTTCGACGATTTCGTCCAGCTCGGCTTTGTTCCTGGCAAGGCCATGAATCTTGGGGCCGTAGGCGACGTTGTCATAGATCGACTTGGGGAACGGGTTCGGCTTCTGAAACACCATCCCCACCTTGGCCCGCAACTGTACCGGGTCGACCTTTGAGTCGTAGATATCTTCGTGATCGATCAAGATATCCCCTTCGACCCGACAAATATCGATCGTGTCGTTCATCCGGTTGATGCAGCGCAAAAACGTCGACTTCCCACAGCCCGACGGGCCGATGAAGGCCGTGACGGTCTTGTCCTCGATCTCGACGCTGACGTCCTTGATCGCATGGTTGTCGCCATAATAGACCTGTACGTCCTTGGCGGAAATCTTGACATCTTGCATTGTGCTGACAGCCCGATCTGCGTGGTACATATCTTCCATACTATCTCTCCTACCAGCGGCGTTCAAAGCGGCGGCGCAAAATGATCGCGATGATGTTCATGGTCAGCAGGAACAGCAGCAAAACGATGATGCCGCCCCAGGCACGTTCGTAATAGGCGGGGTCGGCACGTTTTGCCCATTCATAGATTTGCGCGGGCATGGCGGAGTTCGGGTCAAGAAAGCCCGCCGCGACCCCGTCAGGATAGTTCGACGCGATGAAACCGACCATCCCGATCAAGAGCAGCGGTGCCGTTTCGCCAAGCGCCTGCGCCAGACCGATGATCGTCCCGGTCAAGATACCGGGCATGGCCAGTGGCAACACGTGGTGGAACACCGATTGCATCTTCGATGCCCCAACGCCCAACGCGGCATCCCGTATCGATGGCGGCACCGCCTTCAGCGACGCCCGTGTCGAAATGACGATGGTCGGCAGCGTCATCAATGTCAGTGTCAGCCCCCCGACAATCGGGGCCGACTGCGGCAGATGCGCGAATTGAATGAACACGGCAAGGCCAAGGATACCGAAGACAATCGATGGTACCGCGGCAAGGTTCGAGATATTCACCTCGATCAGGTCGGTAAACTTATTCTGCGGCGCGAACTCTTCAAGATAGATCGACGCCGCTACCCCGATGGGCAGCGCAAGGAACAGCACCACCAGCATCATGAAGAACGACCCGATCATGGACACCCCAATGCCCGCCTGTTCCGGGCGACTTTCCGAGGCATCGGCACCGGTGATGAAATCCCAGTTGAACACCCGCTCTACCGACCCTGCCTCGACCATCACATCGATCAGGTCCAGATGCGCCGCATCCAGGTTTTTGTCTCGCGCCAAATCTTCGCGCTGCACGCGCCCTTTGAGGTATCCATCGACGCGCGACGACGTCAGCAGTCGAAACGTGACGGTATTCCCGATCTCATCAGGGTTTTCGATCACATAGTCCCGAACGATCGCGGCGGCCGATGCTGACAGGATCTTGGTCAGATCACCCTCTTCCACTTCTGTCGGGATATCGGCCGTCTTCGCGATCAGCGCCTCTTTGATCAGCGGATTATATCCGAAGGTCGATACTTTCTTGATATCCGCGGGGTCGCGATTACCGTTTGGGTCCAGCTTTTCCTCGACCAATTCGACCTCGAGGTTCACGAACGTCTGGGTAAAGGCCGGAATACCGTTCTGGACAATCGCCCAAAGTAGCGCGACCAGAAACAGCAGACCGACCGAAATCGCGGCGATCCCATAGGCCTGAAAACGCTTCTCGGCCGCGTTCCGCTTGCGGGTGCGGGTATCGACCTCAAGCAGGGATTTGCCCTTTGGTTTGGAGACCGGAATAGCTGCGTCGCTCATTCGTACTGCTCCCGATATTTGCGGACGATGTAAAGGGCCAGCACGTTCAGCCCCAGCGTGATGATGAACAGCGTGATGCCAAGGGCGAAGGCAACCAGCGTCTCGGGGCTGTTGAACTCACCATCCCCTGTCAACTGCGACACGATCTTGGCGGTCACCGTCGTCATCGCCTCGAACGGGTTCATCGACAGCGACGCCGCGGCCCCCGCCCCCAGCACGACGATCATCGTCTCGCCGATGGCGCGGCTGGCCGCCAAAAGGATCGCGCCCACGATCCCCGGCAAGGCAGCGGGCAGGATCACCTGCCTGATCGTCTCGGAATGCGTGGCACCAAGGCCCAACGATCCGTCGCGCATCGCCTGTGGTACCGAATTGATGATATCGTCCGACAGTGAACTGACGAAAGGGATCAGCATGATCCCCATGACCAGCCCCGCCGTCATTGCCGCCGTCCCGCCCGACATCCAGCCAAGGCCCAGCCAGCCCCGTGATCCGAAAGCCTCGAGCAACAGCGGCCCGACGGTCAACAGCGCAAAAAGCCCGTAAACGATGGTCGGAATACCGGCCAGCACCTCCAGCAATGGTTTCGCGATCGATCGTACGGCTTTCGTCGCGTATTCGGATAAATAGATCGCGGCGAACAGGCCGATCGGCACGGCCACCAGCAACGCGATGATCGAGATGTAAAGCGTCCCCCAGATCAGCGGAAGGAATCCAAGGTCGGATTGCCCGCCACGCCCGGAAAAGCTCGGCTCCCACCGCGTGCCGAACAGGAAATCCTGAATCGGATATCGCCCCAGAAAATCGACCGTGTTGAAGATAAGCGACAACACAATCCCCAGCGTCGTCAGAATGGCCACGCACGCCGCCGCGATCAGCACCATAAGGATCGCCGTTTCGACATAGTTGCGGGCGCGAAAATCGCGGTGTGTCATACGATATGCGATTGCCGCGCTGCCAAATCCGACCAGCAGCACCGCAATCAGGCGCAAGATGTTGCCCGTGCCGGACAAATCACGATAGCGCTGCGCCACTTGCAGGGTCGTTTCATCGACACCAGACCCAAGGACCACGCCGACGGCAGCCAGCCCATCGCGCACAGCCGCGATGTCTGAGCCGATATTGTCGGCTTCCTGTGCCGTAATCGCGCCTTCGGCGACCGCAAGATCCAACCCGTCGGCGACACGGCGCACATCGGCCAAGGCCAACGATCTCCGACCACTATCGGTCGCGATTTCGGGCGGCAGATCGGCACTGACGACACCGTTCAATACGATTGGCTGCGCGACCATCCAAATGGCCAGCAAGGCAAGGGCGGGCACAGCAGCGGCAAGGGCCGTGTTGACACCATAATATGATGGGAGCGAATGCAGTTTGCGGCCATCGCCGCCAGCGGATGCAATCGCCCGGGCTTGCGCAGCGAAATAGCCGACCGTCGCCATGGCCATCAGCAGCAAGAAAATCCATGTTGCAGGCATTCGCGATGTCCCCCGACATCTTTGGTACGATACCACGCCGCCTAGCAGCAGCGTGGTACGATTGTCTATACAACCTCAGATGAGGTTGGCATATTCGGCCATCAAAGCGTTTCTTCGCTGGCCACGGCTTCTTGCGTAACCGACAGCTCTGGATCAGAGACCAGACCATATGCCGACAGCGGACCATCGGGGCCTGCAATCTCGTTCGAGATAAAGAACTCCGCGAATTCCTTCAGGCCGGGAATGACGCCGATATGCGCCTTCTTGATGAAAAAGAACAGCGGGCGCGACACAGGGTATTCACCGGATGCGATCGTTTCGGTCTTGGGCTCGACGCCACCGATCGTCGCCACTTTCAGCGAGTCCGTGTTGTTTTCGTAGAAAGCTAGACCAAACACGCCGATACCGTTCGGGTTCGAGTCCACACGCGCCAGCGTCTCGGTATAGTCGCCGTCGATATCAACGGTGATACCGTTGCCGCGCACTTCGATACAGGCATCTTCGGCATCATCTTCGGACATGCCGCCTGCAATCATGGCTTCCATCGCGCCGGTGTCTTCGCAACCCTGCAGCAGAACCTTGTCCTCGAACACTTCGCGTGTGCCGTGCTTGGTGCCTGGGATAAAGGCCAGGATGTCGGCGGCAGGCAGATCGGCGTTGAAGTCAGCCCATTGCGTATGCGGGTTGTCGACGATTTCGCCATCGACCAGAACCTTGGCGCCCAAAGCGTTGAAGATGTCCGATGCTTCGAAAGCGGTGAATTCCGGGCCGTCGATCTGCGATGCGAAGACGATGCCATCATAGCCGATGCGCACTTCGATGATGTCGGTCACACCATTTTCGTTGCACAATTCCAAATCGCTTTCGCGGATTGGACGGGACGAGTTGGCGATATCGATGGTATTTTCGCCAACGCCCTCACAAAACCGCTTCAGACCGGCAGAAGAGCCGCCAGACTCGACGACAGGTGTGGGGAAATCAAAGTTTTCGCCGAACGCTTCTGCGACGATCGATGCATATGGCAGCACCGTCGAAGACCCAGCGACCTGTACATTGTCGCGGGCGACGGCCGATGTTGTGGTAAGGGCAATGGCTGCGGTTGTCGCAGTCAGTTTCATGATCGACATCAAATCACTCCTGTCAGTCAAACCAGGCACCACGCGAGCCGTAGCACCATTACCGCCCGCGTAGAAGGCGCGCAAAAACCTTTTGTGACGGTTTTGTAAAAGTTATGTGACAGTCAACGCGATGGCAGAAAAACCGATACTGATGTGCCCTGCCCCTCCTCACTTTCGATCACAAGCCTGCCGCGATGGCGGTTGACGATATGTTTGACGATGGCCAGGCCAAGTCCTGTTCCGCCCACCTCGCGCGACCGGTGACTGTCGACGCGATAAAAGCGCTCGGTGAGGCGCGCGATGTGATGGGATGGAATGCCCTCGCCCTTGTCCGCGACGACGATCTGCACCCCCTCACCGCGCAAACGCTGGTGAAATGCCTTGGGGTGAAGTGTCACAGACACGACGCCGCCCGCCGCGCCATATTTAATCCCGTTCTCGATCAGGTTGGTAAACACCTGCACAAGCTGTCCGGCATCACCTGGCACCATCTCTCCATCGCCGTCAGACTGCAGTAACACCTTGACGCTGGCCGCTTCAAGTTGAGGCTCCAACCCCTTGATCACGGAAGACAAAAGCGCCGCCATATCCACATGCTCGCGCGGCCTGACCCGCTCATCCTCTTCCACACGGCTGAGCGACAGCAGGTCGTCGACCAACCGCGTCATGCGACTGGCCTCGTGCTCCATGATCGCCAGAAATCGATCCCGCGCCGCGGCATCATTCCGCGCGGCACCACCTAGTGTCTCGATAAAGCCCAAAAGCGCCGTCAGAGGGGTTCGCAATTCATGACTGACATTCGCGACGAAATCCCGCCGCATCTGGCCCACCTCTTCCGCCGCGGTCTGATCTTCGAAAGTCAGTACGATGTTGCCGTCGGCTGGCGACAAAACAACACGATAATGCGTATCGGACGCCCCATCGCGCCCGACAAAGCGGGTGACCTGCGGCGTCCCTTCGGCTTGCGCTGCCACCACTGAATCGAGCAAGGCAGGCTGTCGCAATGCAGTTATATAGTGACGACCACGCAGATCGGGCCCCAAAACCGCGTCGATCGGCGGGTTGGCGGCGACCACCCGATTATCGGAACCGATGACGATGACGGGTAAAGGCAAGGCGTCGATCAAAGCGGAAAGAGAATGAGACGTCACAACCATACCTTGCATTGTCTGCTCACTTATCATTTCTTAACACTCATTAAGGTCGAGGGGGCTAAGTTTTAACCATTCGGAATATTCCAAACCGAGCTGAGGTTATCTAGGTACGTCTCGACCCCAATGAACAGACCGGACCCCCCCCATATGTCAGATCAAAACGATCCGGATCAAGCAATGCCGCTCGCTGCGACATTGAACGGGATGGACAGCAAGGCAGTCGTCATCGGTGACATGGCGCGATGGAAAGCGCAGGGGCGCGATATCCCACCACTTGACGGTTTCCAATTCATCGACATCGCTGACCTTGACGCTATTTTCAAAGATGGCTCGCAGCCTGACATCATTCTGTCACCGCTTGTCGCGGATGGCTTCGACGCCGTCGATGTCGCGATCAAGTTAATCAAATTGCAGTTTCGGGGACGTTATCGCGTTATCGCCAATGATATGCCCGATGCCGCCCTGATCCGGCAAGAGGTCCGCAGTTTCGCGCCGCAGTTGGATTTCGACCTGCTTTTGATGCCGACCGGCGGTAAAACCTAAACAGGTCTTAGCCGATCACGAAACCGCTTGGCATTTTCTTGATAATGTAAAGCCGAGGCTTTCAAGCCGTTTATCGCAGCGTCGTCCAGATTCCGAACGACCTTGCCCGGAACTCCCATCACCAGCGATCCGTCAGGAATCGTCTTGCCCTCCGTGATCAGCGCACCGGCCCCGATCAGGCAATTCGCCCCGACGATCGCCCCATTCAGGATCGTAGCACCCATGCCGACCAAGGTATTTTCGCCGATCACGCAGCCATGCAGCATTGCCTTGTGCCCGATCGTGCAACCCGCCCCAACCGTCAATGGAAAGCCCATATCGGTGTGCATGACGGTATTTTCCTGCACATTACTGCCCGCGCCGATGATGATGGACTCATTGTCGCCGCGCAGCGTGCTGCCGAACCAGACAGATGCGCCTGCGCCCAATACGACCTTGCCGATCAAATGACAGCCGGGTGCGACCCAGGCATCATCGGCGATATCGGGCGATACATCGCCAAGGACGTACAGGCTCATACATGTTCTCCAAATTGGGTCTGCAGGGCGCGGACATGATCGACCAGGTCGGGTTGCTGCGACCGGCGAAGCCGTTCCGCGCTGATGATCGTCTTCAGCCGTTCCTCGGTCTCGGCCAGATCATCATTGATCAGGACATAGTCGTACCCGTCCCAGTGGCTGATTTCATCCCAGCTTTTCAGCATCCGCTTTTCGATGACGTCGGGTGTGTCCTTTCCACGCTTGATCAGCCGCGCGTGCAATTCGGTGATGGAGGGCGGTAGGATAAAGATGGACAGCACGTGTTCCTGCAATGCCGAGTTGCTGATCTGCTGCGCCCCTTGCCAATCGATGTCAAACAACACATCGCGCCCGGCCTCGATCGCCTGCTGCACCGGGCTTTTGGGCGACCCGTAATAGTTCCCGAAAACCTGCGCATGTTCCAGCATCTCACCATCGGCCACCTGCCTTTGAAACCCGGCGACATCGACGAAATAATAATCCTGCCCGTCCACTTCGCCCTCGCGTGGGTGGCGCGTGGTGGCAGAAACTGAAAAGCGCAAGCTGGCGTCCCATTCACGCAAACGCCCCGCCAACGTGGATTTGCCTGCCCCCGACGGCGACGACAGAATGATTAACAAACCACGTCGGGACATCACGCTACTCCACATTCTGCACTTGTTCGCGCATCTGGTCGATCACCGCTTTGAGGTCAAGGCCGATGGCCGTCAGATCTTTTGCCTGCGCCTTGGAGCACAGCGTATTCGCCTCCCGGTTAAATTCCTGTGCAAGAAAATCAAGTTTTCGGCCGATCGGCTGATCCGCCGCCAGAAGATCGCGCGCGGCAGTGACATGGGCCTTCAAACGGTCGATCTCTTCGGTCACGTCCGCCTTGACGGCCAAAAGCGCGAGTTCCTGGGCCACCCGCGCCTCTTCGACCTCGGCTACATCATCGACGACCCGGCGCAGCGCCGTCTTCAGATTGTCCGCCATCTGCGGCTGCCGCGCGACTGCGGCGTCGGACGCCTGCCTGACAAGGGCATCGATCCGCGCGATCTGGTCAAGCAACACCGCTTTCAGCGCCTCACCTTCGTTTCGCCGCATGGCCACAAAATCGGCGAGCAGCGGCGCGATATCCGCAATCAGGGCTTCCTGTAGTTGCCCGGCCATATCATCGCCTTTCGCCGCAACCAGCACGCCGCGCTGCACAATAACGTCCGCCGCACTTGGCTGGGCAAGCGTGACACCGATATCGCAGGCGCGCTGCTGCACGTGTTCGAGCGCCCGCAGGACGGCATCCAACTGCACCGGGTCGATAACGGCGATACCCGCGCCATTCTCTTCGCGCGTCAGCCGCAAGTTGATCGTGATATTGCCACGTGCAAGGGCCTTGCCCACGGCACTGCGCACAGCCGCTTCCAGCCCGTCGATCCCGTCTGGCAACCGCAGTCGCAGATCGAGGCCGCGCGCATTTACACCCCGCATCTCCCAGCTCCATGAAACCTGATCCAACTGCCCGGTCCGGCTGGCAAAAGCGGTCATCGAATGGATCATGGGGCGGGTCCTGCACGTTGGTAATCCCCGGCACCTAAAGGCAAACGCGCGACCGTGGCAAGCGATCCACGACGGGCGGCGTTAACCAAGCGTTAGGATATTGAGTGAATTTAGCTGCAATTTTTGTTAAATCTTATGGCAATCACGGACGACCCTGAACGAAATGAAAGCCGACCCAAGATGCATATTATCGACAAACATCCGCAGCGCCGCCGTTCCGACGAGCCGCAAAATGGGCAGGACATTCTGACCAACCTCGAAGGTTACTGGCAAACGCTGCGCCACGCGCAACGTGTTCCGTCGCGCAACGATATCGAACCGCGGTTGATCGATGACGCGATCCCGCATGCGTTCATCCTGCAGCGTGTCGCGCCCGGCATCGGGCGGATCAGGGTCGCGGGGCAGCGTCTTCATGATCTGATCAAGATGGATGCCCGCGGCATGCCGATCAGCAGCTTTTTCGCGCCAGAGGCGCGCGATCGGCTTGCCAAACTGGTCGAGGCCGCATTCCGCGACCCGGCGATCATCAGCATACCGCTTTACATACCCGGCAGTTTTGGCCGCGCAGCGGTGACTGGCACGATGCTGTTGCTACCCCTGCGTGACCATACCGGTGCGACTTCGCGGATTCTTGGCGCTGTCGTGACCGAAGGCGATATCGGGCGGAAAGCCCGCCGGTTCACGATCGCAGACAACGTCCCCATCCGTCATGACAGCATTGGCCCACGGTTGGCGAGCGTCACGCCGCTTTTCCAACGCTCCGAGCTGAAAAAGCCGGACGCTGGGCGCCCGGCCCTTAGGTTGGTCGTCGATAACGCTTAACCGGCTTTGGCCTGCTGGATCTTGTTCCGACGGGCAGACAATTCCTCGGCGACGAGGAACGCCAATTCCAACGACTGCGAAGCATTCAGGCGCGGATCGCAGGCGGTATGATACCGGTCGGACAGATCCTCATCGGTCACTGCGCGGACACCGCCCGTGCATTCGGTCACGTCCTTGCCGGTCATCTCGAAATGCACACCGCCGGGGATCGTCCCTTCGGCGTTGTGAACAGCGAAAAACTCTTTCACCTCACGCAGCACGCTGTCGAAAGGCCGGGTTTTGTAACCCGTCGACGACTTGATCGTGTTGCCGTGCATCGCGTCACAGGTCCAGACGACATTTGCGCCCTCTTCCTGCACCGCCTTGATCAGACGCGGCAGATGCTCGCCTACAGCTCCGGCACCGAAACGCGCGATCAGCGTCAGACGCCCGGCCTCATTCTTGGGGTTCAGCGTTGCCATCAGCGATTTGAGGTGGCCGGATGTCATGCTGGGCCCGCACTTCAACCCGATCGGGTTCTGCACGCCCTTGGCAAATTCGACATGCGCGCCATCGGGCTGCCGCGTGCGATCACCGATCCAGATCATATGGCCGGACCCCGCCAGCCAGTCGCCAGACGTGGAATCAAGACGGCACAACGCCTCTTCATACTCCAACAACAGCGCCTCATGGCTCGTGTAGAAATCCACGGTCTGCAATTCATGGTTCGTGTCGGTCGTCAGACCCGCGGCTTCCATGAAATCCAGCGTGTCGCTGATCCGCTCGGCCATATCACTGTATTTCTTGACCTCGTTGGCGTCGGTGAAGCCAAGGGTCCATTTATGTACTTCATGCACATTCGCGAAACCACCGGTCGAAAACGCGCGCAACAGGTTCAGCGTCGCGGCGGCCTGCAAGTAAGCCTGCAACATCCGCTCCGGGTCCGGCACGCGGCTGTCAGAGGTGAAATCAAACCCGTTGATGATGTCACCGCGATAGCTGGGCAGTTCCACACCATCCACCGTCTCGGTGGGGGCAGAGCGTGGCTTGGCCATCTGCCCTGCCATCCGGCCAACCTTTACCACCGGCACCTTCGCGCCATAAGTCAGAACCATCGCCATCTGCAGCATGACCTTGAACGTATCGCGGATACCGTCGGCACCAAATTCAGCAAAGCTCTCGGCACAATCACCGCCCTGCAGCAAAAACGCCTCGCCCCGCGAAACGGCGGCGAGCTCGGCCTTCAAACGACGCGCCTCGCCTGCAAAAACCAAAGGGGGATAGCTGGCAAGACGACCTTCGACAGCGTTCAGCGCGGCTGCGTCAGGATAATCGGGCATCTGAACCCGGGGCTTGCTGCGCCAGTCAGATTTCATCCAATCGCTCATCGTCTTGCTCCATATCAGGTTGGTCACGGGTCGCTTTCACCTTGCGCGGGCCCGTATAGCGCGCGGATCGCTTAGGTCCAATGGGAAATCACCTCTCTCGGTAATGACCTGACGCTTTATCCTTGAAAGCACTCCGCAAACCTGATGAGGTCCGGCGAATATTTGCGTTTTGGACCCCGATATGACGACCGAACCACATATCGTCGATGTTGATCACAGCGGCAAACCGCGCCGCTTCGTCTTTGTGTTGATGCATAATTTCACCATGCTGTGCTTTGCCAGCGCACTGGAAAGCCTGCGGATCGCGAACCGGACGGCGGGAAAGACCCTCTACACCTGGAAGATCATCGGCGAAGGCGGGGAAGCAGCCACATGCTCCAATGGCTGCACCTTCCGGCTCGAGGATGACCTGACCGAACTTGACCGGGACGATACCGTCATGCTGTGCGGCGGCGTCGACGTGCAACAGGCGACGACCAAGAAAACGCTGAACTGGATCCGGCGCGAGGCGCGGCGCGGCGTCGTTGTCGCCGGGCTCTGTACGGCGGGTTACACCATGGCCAAGGCCGGTCTGCTGGACGGAAAGCGCGCAACGATCCATTGGGAAAATCAGGACAGTTTCACCGAGGAATTCGATGAGGTTGAGCTGACCAAGTCGGTCTTTGTCGTCGATGGCAACCGGATCACGACCGCAGGCGGCACCGCCTCCATCGACCTGATGCTCAAGATCATCGCCGATGATCATGGCGAAGATCTCGCCAATGCGGTGGCCGATATCCTGATCTATTCCGCCATTCGGACCGATCAGGATACCCAAAGGCTGTCGATCCCGACCCGGATCGGTGTCCGCCACCCGAAACTCAGCCTTGTCATCCAGATGATGGAACAGAACATCGAGGAACCCATCAGTCCCGCGATCCTCGCCCGCGATGTCGGCATGTCGACGCGGCAACTGGAACGGCTTTTCCGGCGCTATCTGTCCCGCAGCCCCAAGCGCTACTACATGGAGTTACGCCTGCAAAAGGCGCGCAACCTTTTGATGCAGACCGATATGACGGTCATCAACGTGGCGCTCGCCTGCGGCTTTGCTTCACCATCCCACTTCTCCAAATGCTACCGGTCGCACTACGACACAACACCTTACCGCGAACGCGGCAGCCACGCCGCGCGGCTTTCTGTCTAACCGGCATAACCCCGCTGCCTTCCCGCTTTCCTTTTGGAAACAGACTGCTAATCTGCGCGGCAGGATAAAGACATCCAACTGGGAGAAAACAATGAAAAAACTACTTTTGGCAACAAGCGCGCTGGCTGTCCTTGGCGCAGGCGCTTTCGCCGATGGTCACGCGGACGAGGTCAAGATCGGGGTGATCCTCGGGTTTACCGGTCCGCTGGAATCGATCACGCCCGCCATGGGCGCCGGCGCCGAACTGGCCATGCAGGAAGTTACCGAATCCGGTGCCCTTCTGGGCGGCGCCACCGTCACATCCGTTCGTGCAGACAGTACCTGCATCGACGCGGGCGCTGCGGCCACGGCGGCTGAGCGTCTGGTGACATCCGACAACGTCAACGCCATCATGGGTGCGGATTGTTCGGGCGTAACCGGCGCGATCCTCCAGAACGTCGCGCGCCCCAACGGGGTCGTGATGATCTCACCCTCGGCCACCTCGCCGGGCCTGTCCACGGCAGAAGATGACGGTCTGTTCTTCCGCACGGCACCGTCAGACGCACGCCAGGGTGTGATCATGACCGAGATCCTGCAGGATCGCGGCATCAGCGAAGTCGCT
This sequence comes from Yoonia sp. 2307UL14-13, assembly GCF_037572755.1. NCBI lineage: Bacteria > Pseudomonadati > Pseudomonadota > Alphaproteobacteria > Rhodobacterales > Paracoccaceae > Yoonia > Yoonia sp. 2307UL14-13. The sequence continues at coordinate 896,979 of NZ_JBBIFZ010000001.1, forward strand.
CTGACCTATACCAACAACGACTACGGCAAGGGTCTAGCAGACTCCTTCCAGGCCGCATTCGAAGAGGCTGGCGGCAGCGTCACCATCTCTGCGGCCCACGAAGACGGCAAGGCGGACTACTCTGCCGAAGTCGGCGCGCTGGCCTCTGCCGGTGGTGAAGTGCTGGTCGTTGCCGGTTATGTAGACCAAGGCGGCTCCGGCATCATCCGCTCGGCGTTGGATTCCGGAGCGTTCGACACGTTCTACGTTCCTGACGGCATGGTCGGCGCCAAGCTGAACGAAAACTTCGGCGAAGAACTCAACGGTTCCTTCGGCGCCTACCCGGGCACCGACAGCCCCGGTGCAGCCGCCTATATCGAAATGGCCGAAGCGGCGGGCTTTGACGGAACAGGCGCGTTCAGCCCCGAAAGCTATGACGCCGCCGCGCTGATCATGTTGGCCATGCAAGCGGCCGAGTCGACCGCCTCGGCCGACTTCAAGGATCACGTGATGGATGTGGCCAATGCCCCCGGCACCGAGATCTTCCCCGGCGAACTTCAGAAAGGTCTGGAACTCTTGGCCGCTGGTGAAGAGATCGACTATGTCGGCGCCTCCGCCGTCGAACTGATCGGGCCCGGTGAATCTGCCGGCAACTATCAGGAAGTCGAATTTGCCGACGGTGTTTACTCGACCATCGGCTATCGCTAAACGCTTTGTGATCGGCGCGGGGGCACCACCCCGCGCCGTTTGCATAAAGAAGACGCGGCAAGGGACAGCATGATCGTCGTAGACAACCTGGTGAAAACCTTTGGCGGTTTTCGGGCCGTTGATAATGCGTCCCTGACGATTGGCGAAGGCACGATCACCGGGCTGATTGGTCCGAATGGCGCCGGAAAAACCACACTTTTCAACGTGATCGCAGGCGTTCTTAAGCCAACGTCGGGTCGCGTGACCATGATGGGTGAGGACATCACCGGCCTCCCCCCGCATGATCTGTTCCACAAGGGTCTCTTGCGGACGTTCCAGATCGCGCATGAATTCTCCTCCATGACCGTCCGCGAGAACCTGATGATGGTGCCCGCGGGTCAATCGGGCGAAACGCTGTGGAACACATGGTTTGGACGCAAGCGGATCGCGGATGAAGAGCGTGCGCTGCAGGCCAAGGCCGATGAGGTCATCGAATTCCTCACCATCGATCATCTGAAAGAGGAAAAGGCAGGCAACCTGTCGGGCGGGCAGAAGAAATTGCTCGAACTCGGACGGACGATGATGGTCGATGCGCGGATCGTGTTCCTTGATGAGGTCGGCGCGGGCGTGAACCGCACGCTGCTCAATACGATTGGTGACGCGATCATCAGCCTCAACAAGGAACGAAACTATACATTCGTCGTGATCGAACACGATATGGATTTCATTGGCCGCCTCTGCGACCCCGTCATCTGCATGGCAGAGGGGCACGTACTGGCCGAAGGAACGCTGGCCGAAATCAAGGCCAATGAACAGGTGATCGAGGCCTATCTCGGCACCGGATTGAAGAACAAAGACAAGGTAGCTGCACTATGAAATTCCTGTTGACCATCCTGCTTGGGGCCATCATCGGCTCGGCCGCGACATTTTACTATATCTACAGCAATCACGCGGACCCCTCCGAACAGGCGCTGATGCGCGACACGCTGACCGGCTACCTGCCCTTCCTGGAAGAGTACATCAATCAGTGAGCGACCCGTTCCTGATCGGCGACGCCATGACCGGGGGGTATGGCAAAGGGCCCGACATTCTGCATTCCTGCACAATCGCTGCTGAAAAGGGTGAGATCGCCGTCATCGTCGGCCCCAATGGCGCGGGCAAATCGACGGCGATGAAGGCCGTGTTCGGGATGCTGAGCCTCAATGAAGGGGTCGTGCGGCTGGACGGCGTGGACATTACCCATCTGTCGCCACAGGAGCGTGTGGTGCATGGCATGGGATTTGTGCCGCAGACCTCGAACATCTTCACGTCGATGAGTGTCGAGGAAAACCTCGAAATGGGCGCCTTCATCCGTCGCGATGATTTCAGCGATACGATGGCGCAAGTCTATGACCTGTTCCCGATTTTGAAGGAGAAGCGCAAGCAAGCGGCGGGAGAACTGTCGGGCGGCCAACGCCAGCAAGTCGCCGTGGGCCGCGCGCTGATGACGCAACCGAAGGTGCTGATGCTGGACGAGCCGACCGCAGGCGTATCGCCCATCGTCATGGACGAGCTTTTCGACCGCATCATCGAAGTCGCCCGCACCGGCATCCCGATCCTGATGGTCGAACAAAACGCCCGCCAAGCGCTTGAGATCGCCGACAAAGCCTATGTGCTGGTGCAGGGCCGCAATGCGCATACGGGAACGGGGAAAGAACTTCTGGCGGACGCGGAAGTGAGACGGAGTTTTTTGGGGGGATGAGAAGTGTCGTCGTTGCGTCACTATTGTTCAGCTTTCCGGCAGATGTGTCCGCAGCATTTGCGATACTCTACCAATGCAAACTGCTCGATAGTGTTGAACTAAGTGCTGAAGCGGACTCAAAAACCTTCGCCACCGGTGCGCCATTTCGGATGTCTGTGGGAGACACCATGCGCGGATTGCGGATCGATGGTAGGACGTATGAGAAGCAGGTTGCTATCTTCAGGTCGGAGGAACGACTTGGCGTCCTACTGACCGTCCCATTAGGCAGGCCGATGGGAGAGCGGCTAGTCGAGGGCACCTTCCAGTATGACAAAGATGGCAGGTACTTTGATCAGTTGACCGATAATGAGATTGAGGGGCTTCAGCGTGCGAGGTTTGAGTGTGAATATTGATCAAACCTTTAACGGTCAGCAAGACCGAGCAAGATCAGGGAATGGACCCTACGCCTTACCACTAAAAAATTGTTGGTCTGAATACTAATGGACATCCTCAACGCCCTCGTCGCCTTTGCGAATTTCGTCTTTGTCCCCGGCCTCGCCTATGGCGCGCAGCTGGCCATCGGCGCCCTTGGCGTCACGCTGATCTACGGCATCCTCCGCTTTTCGAACTTCGCTCATGGCGACACGATGGCCTTCGGCACCGCGATGACGATCATCGCGACCAACGCCCTCCTCGCCCTTGGGATCACATTCGGGCCACTGCCCACCGCTCTGCTCGCCCTGCCCCTCGGGATCATTGCGACCGCACTTCTGGTCATCGCCATCGACTGGCTGGTCTATCAATTCTACCGCGATCAAAAGGCCTCGCCCGTGATCCTCGTCATCGTCTCCATGGGCGTGATGTTCGTCATGAATGGGATCGTTCGCTTTATCATCGGGGTCGACGACATCCGCTTTGCCGATGGCGAGCGTTTCATCATCACCGCTCGCGAATTCCGCGACATGACCGGCCTGCGCGAAGGCCTTGCGATCAAGACGACCCAAGCGCTGACCGTCGTGGTCGCGATCATCGTCGTCGCCCTTCTCTTCTGGTTCCTCAACAAGACCCGCACGGGCAAGTCGATGCGGGCGTTTTCGGACAACGAAGACCTTGCGCTGCTGTCGGGGATCAACCCCGACCGGGTGGTCAAGGTCACCTGGCTGATCGTGGCGGCGCTCGCCACGACAGCGGGTGTCCTCTACGGCCTCGACAAATCGTTCAAAGCCTTCACCTATTTCCAGCTGCTCCTGCCGATCTTCGCCGCCGCCATCGTCGGGGGCCTTGGCAACCCACTGGGTGCCATCGCCGGAGGCTTCGTGATCGCCTTCAGCGAGGTGACGATCACCTATGCCTGGAAAAAGGTGCTGACCTACCTGATGCCGGAAAGTCTGGAGCCCGACGGCCTCGTACAACTGCTGTCAACCGACTATAAATTCGCGGTCAGTTTCGGCATCCTGATCATCGTGCTGCTGTTCCGCCCGACCGGCCTGTTCAAGGGGCAATCCGTATGAACCCCACGTTGAAAAACACACTGCTTTTCTCGGTCGTTGGTGTCCTGATCCTTGGAACAGGGATCATTCAAGGCTGGAACACTGCTTTGCTGATCCTGAACATGGGGCTCATCTCGGCCATCATGTCGCTGGGCGTGAACCTGCAATGGGGCTTTGCGGGGCTGTTCAATATCGGAGTAATGGGCTTTGTGGCCTTGGGAGGCCTCGCCACCGTCCTCATCTCCATGCCGCCGGTGGGCGAGGCTTGGGCGGCAGGTGGCCTGCAGGTGATCCTTGGTTTGATCGCCGGGGCTGCCACCATCGCCGCCGCCTTCTTTGCCCAGAAACAGTTTCAGGGGCGCGCCAAAACATTGATCACGCTGGGCGTTCTGATCGTCGGCTTCTTTGTCTACCGGGCCGTTTTCGATCCTGGCGTCGCCGCGATCGAGGCGGTCAATCCGGCCGCGACCGGATATCTGGGCGGGCTTGGTCTGCCTGTGGTTCTGGCATGGCCCGTGGGTGGTTTGCTGGCCGCAGGGGCCGCGTGGGTTATCGGCAAGACGGCCCTTGGTCTGCGATCGGATTATCTGGCCATCGCCACCCTCGGCATCGCCGAGATCATCATCGCGATCATGAAGAACGAAGACTGGCTGGGCCGCGGCGTCAAGAACGTCATCGGCCTGCCCCGCCCCGTCCCTTTTGAAGTCGACCTGCAACAGGATGCCGGTTTCGTCGAGCGGGCGGCAAGCCTTGGGCTGGACCCGGTCACGGCCTCAACGCTTTATGTGAAGGTCGCCTACGGCATCCTCTTCGCCATCGTCCTGCTGATCCTCCTTTGGCTCGCCCAACGCGCGCTGCACAGCCCGTGGGGCCGGATGATGCGCGCGATCCGCGACAATGAAGTCGCAGCCGAGGCGATGGGCAAAGACGTCACAGCCCGGCATCTGCAAATCTTCATCCTTGGTTCGGCCGTCTGCGGCATCGCTGGCGCGATGATGACGACGCTGGATGGACAGTTGACCCCCGGCACTTATCAGCCGCTGCGGTTTACGTTCCTTGTCTGGGTCATGGTGATCGTCGGCGGGTCAGGCAACAATTTCGGCGCCGTCCTTGGCGGCATGCTGATCTGGTTCCTGTGGGTGCAGGTCGAGCCGCTGGGCCTCGCGCTGATGAATTTCCTCGCCAGCGGCCTGCCCGATGGCAGCGCATTGCGGGATACCCTGATCGACGGGGCGGCGCATATGCGCCTGTTGACCATGGGGCTGATCCTGCTGCTCGTGCTGCGCTTCAGCCCCCGGGGTCTCATCCCCGAACGGTAGGTTGCCCTTGACCGATGCCCTGTTAAAACGGGGCTTTCACGACGACGCGGAGACGCAATGCTGCGGACCATCAGATTGCTGGTACAGATCACGACGGGGGTAATCGTGCTGACCGTCGCCGGATTGGCCCTGATCTATTATTTTGCGGCCCGGTCGCTACCCGAATATAATACCACGCTGCAGGTCGCAGGCATCGGCGCCCCGGTCGAGATCGTGCGCAACAACGCCAATGTGCCGCATATCTTTGGTGAGACGGATCAGGATGTGTTCTTTGCCCTTGGCTATGCCCATGCGCAGGACAGGCTATGGCAGATGACGATGCTGCGCCGTGCCGCGCAAGGACGGCTGTCAGAGCTTTTCGGGGAACGGACCATCGGCGATGACAAGTTCCTGCGGCGCTTGGACATCTACAATCTCGCCGTGTCGTCTGTCGCCGCACAGGACGACCAGACCAAGACAGCATTGCGCGCCTATTCCGCGGGGGTCAATGCGTGGCTGAACGAGGTGAACGCGGGCGCGCGCGGGCGCGGCGCGCCCGAGATGTGGATTTTCAGCCATCCCGTCGCCCCGTGGGAGCCAGCGGATTCGATTGCGATCCTCAAGGTCATGGCCCTGCAACTGAGCGGGCATATGAAAAGCGAGGTTCTGCGCGCTCGTGCATCATTCGTTCTTGATGATGACCGGCTGCGCGACCTGCTGCCCGACGATCCGACAGGGGGCATCGCGGCACTGCCCGAATATGCAAGCCTTGTTCCCGGGATGTCAGGCGAACGCGCCTTTGCGCAGGTCGCGTACAGCCCGCTTTTCCCTGTAAAACCGCCGGAATTAAGCGGGGCCTCGAACGCCTGGGCCGCAAATGGCAGCCGCTCGGCCTCGGGGGCGACTTTGCTGGCGAACGATCCGCATCTGGGTCTGACCGCGCCGACGATCTGGTATCTGGCGCGGTTGGAGCTTTCGGCGGGCGGCGTGATCGGTGGAACGATCCCCGGCGTGCCGGCGATCCTGAGCGGGCGGAATGCCGAACTGGGCTGGGGCGTCACGACAGCCTATGTGGACGATCAGGATGTCCTCTTGGAAGAGCTCAATCCGGACAATAGCCGCCAATACCGCGATGTATCCGGCTGGGTGCCGTTCCGGACCCGCGACAGCATCATCCGCGTCAAGGACGCGCCCGCGCAGACGATCACCTTGCGCTGGACAGCCAATGGCCCGGTGATCCCCGGCGACAATCTTGATCTTGGCAAAATCACGCCGCCGGGCCACGTGACCGCACTGGCCTGGAGCGGATCGTCGGACCGGGACACGACGATGTCCGCCGCGATCCGGCTGATGCAGGCCCGATCTGTGACCGAGGGCATCACGGCAGGGCAGGATCACATTGCGCCCGCCCAGAACCTGATGCTGGCCGATCGCAACCGGATCGCGATGAAAACCGTGGGGGCGATACCGGCCCGTGACCCAAGACATCAGAGTCAGGGGCGTTATCCGTCTTTCGGCTATCTGCCCGAAAACCGCTGGCAGGGTCGCTTTCCCTATGCCGACAATCCCGAATTTCTGAACCCCGATGGCGGAATCATCGGGAACACGAACAACAAGACGATCGACCGCCCGTTTCCGCAGCATGTGTCGCACCGGTGGGGCGACAGCCAACGGATCTATCGGTGGCGGCGCCTGATGCAGGCACGCAATGTGCATACGCGCGACAGTTTCATCGAGGCACAGCAGGACACCGTCAGCTTCACCGCGCAAACGTTGCTGACTCTGATGGGGGCCGACCTGTGGTTTACCGGCGATGCCGCCCCCGAAGGTACGCCAGAGCGGCGCAGGCAGGTGGCGCTGGACCTGTTGTCGGCGTGGAACGGTGAGATGAACGAACACATGCCCGAACCGCTGATCTATGCAGCCTGGGTCCGTGAGTTTCACAATCGCCTCATCCGCGACGAACTTGGCCCGCTTGCCCCCCAATTCACGCACCCCGACCCGATCTTCATCGAGCGGGTGTTCCGCGATATCGACGGAGCCGGTATCTGGTGCGATGTCATCCAATCCGCGCCGATCGAAACCTGCACCGACATCGCCCGGCAGGCGTTGGACGACGCGCTGATCTGGATCACCGAAAACCACGATGGCGCGATCGAGACCATTCGTTGGGGTGATGCCCACGTGGCGACCCACGATCACGAGGTTCTGGGCGCGGTGCCACTGCTGAATTGGGTGGTCAATATTCACCAATCGACGAGCGGCGGGGACAACACGTTGCAGCGCGGGCGGACCGCTGGGACCGGTGAAAATCCGTTCCGGAATGTGCACGCCGCCGGCTATCGTGGCGTCTATGACTTCGCCGACCCCGACAGTTCGGTCTTTATCATCGCCACGGGGCAATCAGGGCATCCCTTGTCGCGCTATTACGACAATCTGGGCGAGTTGTGGCGGCGGGGAGAGTATATTCCGATGTCGCTCGACCCCGATCTGGCGCGCGCCGCGGCGGTTGGGGTGACCAACTTACAACCTGTAGGTGAGTGAACCGGTGCAAACCGGCAGTTTTTTGACGAAACCTTGTAACCGTTTGATTTTTTGATGTAATTCCTGAAAATGGGCGATCGGAAAAGCATCGGAATTCCATATGAATTCCATCGGACCCCGGCGCGCGGTCGCGACCAATTTCGTTAACCTTTGCAGTTTTTCACTACATAAGCTGAGAAAAGGTAAACGCCCCGCGCGCGGATGTCCTGTTGTCGGATGTGGTGCTCAGGTAAGTCAGGAATGGGTCTTGTCGGTGTTCGCCCGCCGCCGCCTTGCGGAATGGCCGAAAAAAAGCAAGACCGATCGGAATTCCATACCACATCGATCGGAACCCGGATCGGCGCGCCAAAGATTGGACGACAAACGTGGCAAAGTCGATTAAAGCGACCGTTGATGCAACAGGCCAAGGATGGCAGGAAAGAGCCTACCTTTCACATTTTCTGCAAGCCAGCCAATGTCTCCTTTTAGGAAACCGTCTCCAAACCCAAACGTGACGAAGACAGCCACCGACAGCGCGCAATTCCCTCACTTGCAAAAGCTCTACGGTGCATCAATGGGGCGTCGCCCGAGAAGGCGAAGAGTGAGTTTTCTGCCAAGGACAAGCGGCGGATACAACAGTTTCGAAACAGTCCTGTTGCCAAAGCCAAGACGTACAAGCCGGTTAAACAGACCTGAACGGGTGGTCATTGCGGCCAGTCGTGTCATCGCCGCATCGCCATGGTGAAATTCACCATCCATCGCAACCACCATACCTTCATCAAGATCAAATCCCTGCTCTCGGATAGTCCCCAAAATGGGATGATCCCCGCGCGCATCGATCAGTTCAACAACACCAACGGCGTCACGCAGGCGCACCATTTTCACGTATGCCGTGCAAAACGGACATTGGCCGTCATAGATGACGCTAAGTTTTGTATGGGACGTCATTTTAGGACCAACAGCTTTCCACAATCTCGCCATCAGTCAAAACTAAGTGGCTGATATCACAAATTCGCACAGTGTTCCAGAGACCGGGCGAAACCAGAAATCTAATTCCAAAGTAACCAAGGTCAAAAGTGTTTTATCGAGTGTTCGGCTCCCTAAAATCTCATCTCGAAACGCCGATCAGCATCCAGTCGCTGGTCGTCGTTCGTGTTGCCTTTGGTCTGATCCTTGCGTGGGACTGCTGGCGATATATCCACTACGACCGGATCTACCGGTACTACGTCGAACCGGACATGCTGTTTCCGTTTCTACCTTTCATCCACCCGCTTCCCGAACCGTATATTTACATCGTCTGGGGTGGGGTTGGTCTGTTTGGCATCATGGTGGCGGTTGGGTTGTTCTATCGCTTTTCCGTTGTCGCTCTGACAGTGATCTTTGCGTATTTCTTCCTGCTCGACCGGGCGCAATATCTCAATCACAACTACATGGTGATACTTTACGGCACGCTTTTGTGTTTCATGCCTGCGGGGCGCGCCTATTCCTTGGATGCAATCATATTTCCTCATGTCCGCACCTACGTGATACCGCGTTGGCCCGTTTCGGCCATCAAATTGCAGACCGAAATCATCCTGATCTACGCTGGCTGGGTAAAAATCGCCGATGACTGGCTTAGAGGCGAACCTCTACGGATGTGGCTACAGGACGACGGTGACAAGATTTTCTACGGCTTTCTGTTTCAATACGATGTCCTCTTCGTCGTAGCCGCATGGGGTACAGTATTGCTGCACATATTGGGTGCGCCTTTGCTCTTGTGGCACAGGACCCGATTGGCGGTGTTCTTGGTCTATGCATTTTTCCACTGGTCCAACGCGCAGCTTTTCAATATCGGGATTTTTCCCTGGATCACCCTCGCATTGACCACCGTCTTCTTCGCGCCGGACTGGCCGCAGCGACTTGTTTATCGCGCTTTTCGGTTTGCGGGTGCAGCGCCGGATATACCACCCTTGCCCAACGTCAGCTTCAAGCTGAGCCGCGCGGTGACCGTCGGGCTGGTCATTTGGTTTACGGTGCAAGTCTACCTGCCCGAGCGGCAGCTCTTGTTCAACAACAATGTCGCTTGGACGGGTGATGGGCATCGGTTTTCCTGGCGCATGCGCATCTACAGCCGACAGCGCGAGGGAGTCTTTCGCATTGTCTCGGCTGAGAGAAACGTAATATGGACGATCGACCCCTATGACCACATGGCCCGCAGGCAGGCCCGCAATGTGCTCGCCAGGCCCGACATCGTGTGGATGTATGCACAACAGCTGGAAAGAATATGGGCTGCGGATGGGTATCCGGGTGTTAGCGTCTACGCAGATATTCGTGTTTCGCTGAACGGGCGCCCGATGCAGCAATTTACCGACGCCAGTGTAGACCTGACCAAAGAAGCGTGGAGCCCGTTTGGGCCGACCAATTGGATATTCCCGCTTGAAGGCCGGGTTTCACTGGACTGGCTGCTCAACAGCTAATCAAGATATCGCGCCGCACTGTTCTGCTCAGCCGGAGACTCTCTGATTAGACCCGTCTGAGGAAAATGTGGGGTGTCAGCACCGCTTAGGCCAAATATTTCAGTGTTGTCGCTAGTCTGCAAACGAAGACTCTCGTCTCAAAGACATGAGTGTCCGCAAAGTCCCACAAAGCGGGCCTAGAACCAGCTGTGCTGGCGACCTTTGGCTTGCTCTGGCGCTGCAGGTCCGGTTTGCGTGCAGCGGACACTTGCTGCATCTGTGACCGCCGTCTGTTTCTGGCACTGAACCTGTCGTCAGGCACGTCTGCGCTTTGCAGTGGCAGATCACTCGTGTATAATTTTGATGAGTCTTCGGAACAGGAAAAATGAACGAATTCCCCTACTTGGATGGCGGTGGTGACCATCTTGATCTTATCCTTGCCACGTCGGAAATCGGAATTTGGGAACTGGACGCGGCCACCGGTACGGCGTCGCGCAATCTTCGCCATGACCAGATTTTCGGGCACGACACCCTGCTGGACGAATGGAGTGCGGACATCTTCCTGGGCTATGTCTTCGAAGAGGATCGCGAACGGGTGGGCACCCTGCTGACCAAATCCTTGAATGATGGACAGCCATGGTCGTTTGAAACCCGCATCCGCCGCGCGGACGGGGTCGATCGCTGGATCAGCGCGAAAGGTATGCCCAAGTTTTCGGATAGCGGGGACGTGACGAAACTTATCGGCCACGTGATCGACATCACGGAAACCAAGCAGAACGAAGATCGGCTGAAACTGCTTTCCAAGGAACTTAACCACCGTGTCGCGAACACGTTTACGATCATGAATTCGATGATCCGTCATGCGGCGAAAAACACGACGACGGTCGAAGACTTTGCAGAAACCTTGATGGAACGACTGGGCGCGTTATCCCGGGCCAACAGGGTTCTGGTGGCAGAGGAAGCGGAGCGGTCAAGCCTTCACGACATCCTTGACATGGAGCTGGAGGCGTTTGCCGGCTGGCGCACGCGGATTTCCATCACCGGAGACACATTGGTCTGGTTTTCCGGGGAGGCGTCGGAAGCGCTTGCCATGATCTTTCATGAATTGCTGACCAACGCGGTCAAGCACGGGGCGCTATCTGTACCGACCGGGCACGTTGCCGTGACCATCGATACCGGTCCCTCACGACAGGTTCTGATCAAGTGGGCTGAAACCGGTGGCCCACCCATCGCGCCCGCGCGGCGCACTGGTATTGGATCGACGATCCTGCAAAATGCCCTGCGCGACGAAGGCAGTGTAAACCTTGACTACGACACCAGCGGCCTGATTTGTGACGTCACCGTCAATCACAGCTTTCAACGCGAGATACCGGACGCGGTCGTGCCCCCGTCCACCGCCTTGCCGGACGGTCAACCAGTCGATCCGGACGGTTCTTTCGCCGGGTGGCGGGTCATGGTCGTCGAAGACGATCCGATCATCGGAATGGATATCGCCGAGATATTCGGGTCACGCGGTGCGACGGTGGTCGGCCCCTTCACCACCGTCGCAACTGCGCTGCAAGCATTGCGAGATGCGCCTGACGTTGCGTTGCTGGATGTGAACCTTGGGCAGGAAACGACCGATGCCGTCGCGACACAGCTATCCGATCTTTCGATACCGTTTCTGATTCTGAGTGGTCAGATGGACAGCTCTGATCTGGGTGAGGCGTTTCAAGGGGCGTCGATCATAGGCAAGCCGTTCGGGGAACAGGACCTGGTCAAGCGCGTGATGGCCATGATGTAGGGTCAGCACCTAGCCGAACAGGTCATGGCACAGCTCAAGCGCATCGACGAGCACGTCGACCTCTTCCCTGGTGTTGTACATCGCGAATGACGCCCGGCAGGTGGCGCCGACGCCCATATGTTCCATCAGCGGCATCGCGCAATGGGTTCCGGCGCGCACGGCGACGCCTTTCTTGTCCAGCACGGTCGAGATGTCGTGGGCGTGGGCCGCCCCATCGAGGGTCAGTGAAAAGATCGCGCCCTTCGTTTCCGACCGGCCCTGAACGTTGATCCAGTTCAGCCCGTCCAGACGGTCGCGGGCATAGTCACGGAGGCCGCGTTCGTGGGCGGCGATCGCCTCCATCCCGTGACCCATCATGTATTCCAGTGCCACGCCAAGGCCGATCATCTGGACAATCCCGGGCGTTCCTGCCTCGAACTTCATCGGTGGATCGTTCCATGTGACCGTATCGCGGGTCACGTCCCGGATCATGTCGCCGCCGCCGATAAACGGACGCATCTGGGCCATCTGATCGGGGTGAACGTAGATCGCGCCGGACCCGGATGGGCCATAGAGCTTATGCCCCGTGATCGCGTAGAAATCGCAGCCGATATCCTGCACGTCCACCGGCATGTGGACGGCGGCCTGCGATCCGTCGACCAGCACGGGCACGCCCTTGGCACGGGCGCCTTCGGTGATCGCCTTTACATCGACGACCGTGCCCAGAACGTTGGACATATGGGTGACGGCGACCAGCTTGGTTTTCGGGCCTATCGCGTCGATCACCTTTTGTGGGTCCAGATCGCCATTGGCATCCACATCGACCCATTTGATCACCACGCCTTGCCGTTCCCGCATGAAATGCCACGGCACGATATTGGCGTGATGCTCCATGATCGACAGCACGATCTCATCCCCCGCTTCAAACCGGGGCATGGCCCAGCCATAAGCGACCATGTTGATCCCCTCGGTCGTGCCGGAATTCATGATGATGTCGTTTTCGGACGGGGCATTCAGGAATTTGGCGATGATGCCCCGCACGCCCTCATACCGCTCGGTCGACAGGTTGCTGAGGTAGTGCAACCCGCGATGCACGTTGGCGTATTCCTCGGCGTAGCCACGGGTTACCGCATCGATCACGACCTGCGGTTTCTGGGCCGAGGCCCCGTTGTCGAGATAGACCAGCGGTTTGCCGTTCACCTCGCGCGACAGGATCGGGAAATCGGCACGAATTTTCGCCACATCGTAAGTCATGTCGCCCCTCCGGGATTGACGCCCAAAACAGCCAGAACCAAACCGCCGATCAGACCCATCCCGACAAGCGCCATGACCAGTACCACCAGCGATTTTGCGATGCTTTTGAAACCGTGCAGCACGTTGATGAAGTTCAGGATGCACCACAACAGGCCACCCAATGCAATCATGCTGTAAAGCGCTGCCATATAGGGGCTGATCAGGACAAGCGGGATCTGGATCGCTTCGACGGTCAGGCTGACGGCGTGGAACCACACCATCAGCGTCAGCGTGCCATGTAGATCACCGTCGCCATCCAGGGCGCGCCCGGAATAGAACAAGGCATAGATCATCAGGGCGAGTGACATCCCGATCAGACCGGCCAACCCGAATGGTGACATCGACACCGCGGCCGCACCCTCGGGCGCCGGAACAAGCGCCTGCACCGCCGCGAACATCAGCACATGCAATACGGCGATCAATGCGATCGCCAGCCACAGCGCCTGCGTTGGATAGCTTTGTTTCAGCGTTTCCCGCGCGATATCCGCGGGCTCGATCAGGCTTAGCCAGACCGCGCGCATCCACCCCTGAAAGGTTATCTGCATCAACCTCGTGCCGCCTCTTTGAATGACAGAAACCAGATCAGTGCAAAGGCCAGCAGCCACAACGCCCCGACCAGATTGGCCTCGAACCCCGGACCGATAAAGCCACGAACCAATCCATGCAACAGCAGCAGAGGCGTTGTTGCAAGAAGTGTCCAGAAGAAGACCAGACGGGCGGCGTACCAGCTGACGCTCGCACCGACGGCGCGACCGATGATCCGGGTCAGGGCCGCCAGCCCATACAAGGCCAGCGGCAGCATGATCACGACAGCATAGAAGGTATATGTCATCATCCCTTCCATATTCACATCCTCTGGCCAGGGTGACGGTTCGAACCCGCTAGAGATCCGCGACAGCCGTGGCCATTGCGCGACGAAAATCAGGAAACAGGCGATCATGACGAAGGCGATCGCGCGATCCTCACGTTTGCCACGGTTCAGCAAATCACGCGCCACTTCCCGTGGCGCGCGCCATGTACGCACGATGTCGGAAGTGACCGGCATTAATCTACGCGACGCAAAAGCCAACCGTCCAGCCGGTCGCGCAGCGCATCGGCCAGCACGTCATTGTCGATTTCCTCCAATGCTTCGGCAAGGAAGGCCAGGGTCAGCATATTCGTCGCCGTGTTTTCCGGCACCCCGCGCGAACGAAGGTAAAACAGCGCATCCTCATCGATCGCGCCTGAAGTGGACCCATGCGAACAGGCCACATCATCGGCGTAGATTTCCAGCTCGGGTTTGGCGAGGAACTGGCTGTCCTCATCCAACAGAAGCGACTGGCTGATCTGGTAGCCATCTGTCTTTTGTGCACCTTCCTTCACAAGAATTTTGCCCTGGAATACGCCCGTCGCGCCGTTGCGCAGGACCTTCTTGAACACCTGACGGCTTTCGCAATTCACTGCATCATGGGTGATGAAAACCGTGTCGTCGTGATGAAAGTCGTTGCCATCGCCCACGCAAACACCAGCGACATGGGCCACGGCCTCGTCTCCGACGATCTCGATCACACATTCGTTCCGGGTCAGTCGCCCGTTGAAGGTCAGTGTGAAGGACTTAAACGTCGCCTCCTTCCCGATCCGGGCAAAGCAATGCGTGATCGCGCGCCGTTCGTGATCGCGGCCTTGCGCGCGGACATGATGGAACGTGCCGCCGTCGGCGACATCGACCTCGAGTTGTTTAGAAAACCGGGCCGCAGCCGGGCCGGTTTCGAGGATCGTGACCTCGGCCCCGTCTTCGATCTTTACCACGTTGTGCAGGATGGCATCCGAGTTAACATCATTGTGCAAATAGATGAAATTGATCGGCTTTTCCGCCTTGCCGGTCGCACGAATGACAACACCGTCCGTGGCCATCGCCGTATTCAGCGCGGCCAGAGGTCGTTCTACCGGGTCCTGCCCCCGTGCCTCGAGCATGCCGTAGACATCCTTGACCCAGTGAATGTCGGTCTGCATCGCATCGGCCAGACGTTCGATTTCAACACCACCGGCCTGCAGATCATCCGACATCGCGGCATCGAAAACACCATCCACGAACACGATCCGCACACGGTCGACATCGTCGAACAGCGGGCCTTCGTCGTTGTGAAACAGGGCTGCCTTTGGCGCGGATATGTCGGTCAGCGAGGTCGGATCGGTGTATTTCCAATACTCATCCCGCTTCGTCGGAAGCCCCATCCTGCGCACGCGCGCCAGCGCATCCTGCCGCGCCTTTTGCGCCCAGGCGGCGCCGTCCGGCAGGGTCACCCCTGCCAGACGCGCCTCGGTCAGATCGGTTTTCATTTGTGCCAGTGCCATCAGGCCACCTCTGCCAGAATATCGCTGTAGCCGTTGTTTTCCACTTCGAGCGCCAGTTCGGGCCCGCCGGATTTCACGATCTTTCCGTCCGCCATGATGTGCACGACATCCGGTTTGATATGGTCCAGCAGGCGCTGATAATGGGTGATCACGAGGAACGACCGCCCTTCGGAGCGCAGGGCATTCACGCCTTCGGCCACCAGTTTCATCGCATCGACGTCGAGGCCCGAATCGGTTTCGTCCAGCACGCACATTTTCGGTTCCAGCATCGCCATCTGCAGTATTTCGTTGCGCTTTTTCTCACCACCGGAGAAACCGACGTTGACCGGGCGCTTGAGCATGTCGGCGTCGATCTTCAAGGTCTTCGCCTTGGCGCGCACCTCTTTCAGGAAATCCGCCGCCGAAAGCTCTTCCTCGCCGCGCGCTTTGCGCTGCGCGTTCACGGCGGTCCGCAGGAAGGTCATGTTACCGACACCAGGAATTTCCACCGGGTACTGAAAGGCGAGGAACAGCCCCAAGGCGGCCCGTTCGTCTGGCTCCATATCCAGCAGGTTCGCGCCCTCGAGCGCTGCTGATCCCGCCGTCACTTCATAGCCATCCTTGCCGGACAGAACGTAGGCCAATGTCGATTTCCCCGAACCATTCGGGCCCATGATCGCGTGCACCGATCCCGGCTCGATCTTCAGATCGACACCTTTGAGGATCTGTTTGTCTTCTTCTTCCAGTTGAACGGCCAGGCCTTTGATTTCCAGCATCTTTTTCTCCTTCAAATCGCGGTGGGGTCGTCTGTTCCCGGACACCGCGTGTTGTTTCATTCATTAGAAAGGTACGGTGAATACCGACATCATCCGGCTCAGCTGCATGGGATCGATCGCCTGCGGTTCGACCTCAAATCGGGCCATGCGCCCGCAAATGTCCGGCGCACCGCCATAGTCTTCGGCCACATGGTAACGGCGTCGTCCGACATAATCGTCAAAGTAGATCGTGATCGGTTTCTGCGTGCGAAAGACCGCCGTCAGAAAACATGCCGCGCGAAACCGACCGTCGATCAGTACCACGTCCGGCTGTACGAAATCAGCGCGATCCCATACACTTAGCGGATAGCTATGATAATTGCGCCACCGACTGTCATCGACCGGGCGCCCCCATTTTCCGACGGGCCCGATGTTGACCGGGTGCAATACCGGCATCGAGGCAGGCTTTGTCTGATCCAGATAGGCCTGCAGGTTGTCCGACCAGGCACTGTCGCTTTCGACGGAAAACACCGTCTTGCCCGGCATTTCGGACGCAAGGACCGTCGACCCGCCAGAGCCATACTCCAGGATGACGTCCGCCTTGTGATAAGCGTCAGTGATCCACGCCGCTTCACCTTCGGGGAGTGTCAGTTCGGGTCGGGAAATCGTCTTTACAGCCATGGGGAAAAGGCCCCCATGGTGGGATGGATCAGAGACCGATCGTGGTGTCGTGCAGTTGCAACGACATCGGTGCGGTCCGGGCACGGACGGTCTGGACGTATTCCGTCGAATAGATAACGGCAAGTTCCTGCGGGTAGGCCCACATCAGGTTGTGACCGGCCACCAGCATCGCTGCGGCCCCGATCATCTGTGACGCGCGCAATAGAAACTTGCGGTGACGCATCATCGCGGACATCAGCAGTAGAAAGAATGCACCCAGCAAAAGATCGGTCACCAGCGTCATGTGCGACACGTCCGACAGGCCCAGATACCGCACGCGCAACGCCTGCGCGATCACCATGGCCAGCGCGCCGATCAGCAGCGAGACAGTTATCTTGCCGAACGACATCTTGCGACGCTTCGCATCCTTGCGAATAGTCTCGTGAGAGGTGTGCTTGGGCACGTCCATGTTCAATTCGGGATCGTAGTACGATTTGTTGAGCGGATTCTTGATCCGCTTGATCCGCGCATTGAAATCCGATTGCCCCAAATTCGCCATATCGCCGTGCTCCACCACTCTCTGGTTGTGCGAACACTTTCACGCAATCGGGGCGGAAACGGGGCCGCGACATGACGGCGCGATGACCCTTTCGGGAATAATCGATGGGATGTGTCATGATAGAATCCTCACCCTTCATCCCGCGATCGGCGCAGGACCAACGCCGCGAAAAGCGAACCGCAAAAGCCCGATACGAAGGCGATGATCATGCCCGGAACGAACGTCACCAAAGTTCCCAACGCAGTCACCGCCAGCGCGAAAATGGCGCAGAAGCAGCCCGTCAGGCTGGCTGATATCAGGATCGTTTTCCACATCGCCCGTCCCCGCCGCGGATTTAACCGACCGAACCTTCCAGCGAAATCGCCACCAGCGCCTGCGCCTCCATCGCGAATTCCATCGGCAATTCCTGCAGCACTTCCTTGCAGAATCCGTTCACGACAAGGGCCACGGCCTCTTCCTCATCCATGCCGCGGCTGCGGCAATAGAAAAGCTGGTCGTCGTCCACCTTGGATGTGGTCGCCTCATGCTCTACCCGCGAGGAATTATTCTTCACCTCGATATAGGGCACGGTGTGCGCCCCACATTTGTCGCCGATCAGCAGTGAGTCACACTGGGTATAGTTGCGTGAATCCTTTGCCTTAGGGTGCATCGATACGAGGCCGCGATAGGTGTTCTGTGCCTTGCCCGCGCTGATCCCCTTGGACACGATCCGCGACTTCGTATTCTTGCCCAGATGCACCATTTTCGTGCCGGTATCGGCCTGCTGCATGTTGTTGGCGATGGCGATCGAGTAAAACTCGCCCTGGCTGTCGTTGCCGCGCAAGATGCAGCTTGGATATTTCCACGTGACCGCCGAACCGGTTTCCACCTGCGTCCACATCACCTTGGCCCGGTCTCCGCGGCAATCGGCGCGTTTGGTGACAAAATTGTAGATACCGCCATTGCCTTCCTCATCGCCGGGATACCAGTTCTGGACGGTGGAATACTTCACCTCGGCATCTTCCTCGACGATAATCTCGACGACGGCAGCGTGCAGCTGGGCCGTATCACGCTTGGGCGCAGTACAGCCTTCGAGATAGGACACGTAAGATCCCTTGTCGGCGATGATCAGCGTCCGCTCGAACTGGCCGGTATTTTCGGCATTGATGCGGAAATAGGTACTCAGTTCCATCGGGCAGCGCACGCCCGGTGGGACATAAACAAACGACCCGTCGGAAAACACTGCCGAATTCAATGTCGCATAGAAGTTATCCGACGGCGGTACGACCGATCCAAGATACTTTTTCACCAGTTCCGGATGCTTCTCGATCGCTTCGGAAATCGAACAGAAGATAACGCCGGCCTTCTCCAATTCCTTCTGGAACGTCGTTCCGACAGATACGGAGTCGAAGACCGCATCCACGGCGACCTTGCGACCTTCTGCCGGGGCGTCTTCGGCCCCTTCGACACCGGCCAGGATCATCTGTTCCTTCAGTGGGATACCCAGTTTTTCGTAAGTCGCCAGCAATTTGGGATCGACCTCGTCCAAAGATTTCGGTTTTTCCTCCATGCTTTTCGGGCGGGCATAATAGTAGATGTCCTGAAAATCGATGTCCGGGTAGCTGACCATCGCCCAGGTCGGCTCTTCGATCTTTTCCCAGCGTTCAAAGGCCGACAAACGCCAGTCGGTCATCCATTCCGGTTCCTTGTTCTTGGACGAGATCAGCCGCACGATATCAGGGTTCACGCCCTTGGGCGCATACTCCATCTCGATCTCGGTATTCCAACCATGCTTGTACGTGCCCGAGAGTTCCTTGACCGCATCGACCGTTTTCTGATCGACACCTTCCTTGACGTCTATTTGATCCATAGCGTTCATCTTCTTTCCCTCTCAGGCGGCCTTGCGCCGCGCCCGCTTTTCCGTCCAGGCCTGCACGAAACGCATGACCTCATCCTCTGTCGTGTCCAGCCCCAGCGATACGCGCAGCGCGCTGGCGGCTTGATCATCATTCAGGCCCAATGCCTTCAAAACCCGGCTGACCTTGACCTTGCCGCTCGAACAGGCCGACCCGGCCGATACGGCAAATCCGGCAAGGTCCATCGTCATCACCTGCGTCTCGCCTTTCCATCCCGGCGTGACGAAACACGACGTGTTGGGCAAACGATGCAAACCTTTCCCGACAAAAATAGTCTCGTTTTCGGTGGCCTCAATAGCACTTTCTAGAATATTTCTAAGTTTTGCGACACGGTCCCACTTTCCGGCCGCCAAATCGTCCTGCGCAGCTGCGGCGGCAGCGCCCATGCCTGCAATCGCAACCACATTTTCGGTGCCCGACCGGCGGCCCATCTCCTGCCCGCCGCCCTTGATCTGCGCGGCCACATCCGTTCCTTGCGGAAAGACCAGGGCGCCAACGCCTTTGGGCCCGCCGAACTTGTGGGCGGACAGAAAAACCATGCCGATCCCCGACCAGCCAACGGCAAATGGCAGACGGCCAAAGCCCTGCGTGATGTCCGACACGGCCAGACCCTGCGGCAGGTCCTGCACGATCCCGGTCTCCGAATTGGCCAGCTGCAGAGTGGATCCCGCCGGATCATCCACCTGCACAAAGCCGCTCACGACCGGCAAGGATGGATCTGTCCACGCATGCACCGCGTCATGCTCGATAGGTGCCGCCTTCAACGCGCGGCCGGCCAGTGCCAAAGCCGCCGCCTCGGTCGCCCCGGAAGTAAACACCACATCCGCGCCAGACGCTCCGACAGCCTGAGCCACCTGCGCCCGCGCGCGCTCGACAATCGCCTTTGCCGCACGCCCCTCGGCATGCACCGACGACGGATTGCCGACCACATCCATCGCCGCCAGCATCGCCTCCCGCGCCTCCGACCGCAGCGGCGCCGTCGCGTTATGATCCAGATAGATTCTCATCGCTTCTTTTGTTCAAAAATACCGCGGGGGAGGCCGCAGGCCGGGGGCAGCGCCCCCACAAAACATCTCTTGCTGCGCAGCCGCTCCGTTTGATTACGCATCATCCACGACCTCGAACAATGCCGGCACGGCCGGACAGGGCGCCAATTCATTTCCGACCACGTCGGACAATCTGGCCTGGTGCAGGAACACATAGACATGCGCACTCAACCCTTCCCATAGCCGGTTGGTCATCGATTGCGCGCGACTGCCTGAAGCGGCGCCCGTCGCCCCTGCCCCCTTGTGCATTGCCGAAACCGTCTCATCGACGGCACCCAAAATCTCGGACACGCGGATATCCGACGCGGGACGTGCCAACCGATAGCCGCCCCCCGGTCCACGGACCGACTCCACCAGACCTGCCCGGCGCAATTTCACGAACAACTGCTCCAGATAGGGCAGCGAGACATCCTGGCGCTTCGATATCTCCGTCAGGTTCACCAGATCATCACCCTCTTGCAGCGCCAGATCGGCAAGGGCTACCATCGCATAGCGTCCCTTGGTGCTCAATTTCATGCGGCCAGCCCCCCGATCCGTGCAATTCCATTGACGATACAGGCCCACGACATTAATTGCCGTGCAACCAGCGGCTTGGAACAGTACAAGTTTAGAATCTTTCTAAGGTGCCCTTGCGTTGTCGTCAACAATGCAAACGGGCCGACAAATAACGGAACATACATGCCCGAAGTCATCTTCCCCGGACCAGAAGGACGCCTCGAAGGGCGCTATCACCCGCAAAAGGACCGCGACGCGCCGATCGCCATCATCCTTCATCCGCATCCGCAATTCGGGGGCACGATGAACAATCGGGTGGTCTATAACCTTCACTACGCTTTCCACCAGATGGGCTTTACCGTCTTGCGGTTCAATTTCCGTGGCGTGGGGCGCAGCCAGGGGGAATACGATCAGGGTGTCGGTGAGCTCAGCGATGCGGCCTCCGCGCTCGATTATCTGCAATCGATGAACAACAATTCCAAGCATTGCTGGGTGGCGGGTTTCAGCTTTGGTGCCTGGATCGGCATGCAGCTTTTGATGCGGCGGCCCGAGATTACTGGCTTCATCTCTGTCTCGCCCCCAGCCAACATGTACGATTTCAGCTTCCTCGCCCCCTGCCCGTCATCCGGCCTGATCATCAACGGCACGAATGACCGCGTCGCCCCGCCGCGGGACACGGTCAGCCTCGTCAACAAGCTGCACGAACAAAAGGGCATCACCATCACCCATACCGAGATGGACGGCGCCGGACATTTCTTCGAAGATCCGCATATGGACCCCATGATTGACACAGTTAAGACCTATGTTCGGCGGCGACTCACCGAAAACACGAGATAGCAATGGCTCAATCCTACCTCGACAAAGTCGCCAATGAACTCGCCGATCTCGCGCTCGCGGATCAGGCGGCGTCGGGTGATATCGCTATTGTCGATCAGGTCGGGGAGGTGCTTGGCGCCTCTTCGCAAATCCTGCAAGAAACGTACAATACCGCCATCCGCGTTCGCCGGGCCGAGGCCCGCGCGCGTGAATTGCTGGCCGCGCGCAAGGCCAAGGGATTCAAACTATCACCAAAGCCCGCGCTCCCGTCACAGGACGTGCTGGAAGATGCGGAGATCGTCGAAACCACCACGGAAGAGGTCGTCACCGAGGTGACCGAAGAAACGTCTGCACCCGAGGAAATCTCGGCCACGAAAACCTTTGAAGAGGCCAAAGCGCGTGCCCGCGCCGAGGCGGAAGCGAAAGCGCAGGCCGAAGCCGAGGCGAAAGCCAAAGCGGCGGCAGCAGCGAAGGCGGCCGAAGAGGCGGCAAAGGCGAAATCCGACAAGCCCAAACCCAAAGCCGTGCCAGCGCCCTGGGATCTTGACGGGCTGGACGTCGACGATTCCTCACCCGCAGCCGACAACAAACCGGCAGCGCCAAGACGTGTTACACGATAGGTTCGCTTATCGGTTATCAACTCTGGATTGAAACCGCGCCGGTTGGTTGGTCGGCATATTCATCTTGCTGTGGATAGACGGGGCGACCAACGGCCACTTTTCTTATCAAGAAGCGGATTGTGCTGCCGGGCAAAAAATCTGCAGTACGATCCTCATTCTTGTTCCATATTGGTTTATGCCGATTTTGTTCATCGCCCCGTTGGCATTTGCCATCGCTCCAGTCCCTGTTCACTTTGAACTTGCGCGTCATTGGTTTTTCCCGGGCTGTGCTGCGTTGCTGATCGCCACACTGTTGTTGAAAGGCTGCTTTCATACCGAACCGTGGGACTGTTTACGGAATGAGGTGCAGATCGACATGCGCCCCGACAACCAGCCGGACCATCAGTAGTCGGTTCCGAGTGGCCACCGAGATATCGAAAATCTTTTTGCTGCCAATGCGACGACCGAATTCCGCGCAGATTTCACACGCCGCGTTACAGTTCTGTTGCACTGGCAGGCTTCACGCATATGCGAACAGAGTGTTTCCCATTCCAATGCCTTTGCAACTGGCGGGTATTAGCCTGTGGATAAAATCCATAAATCTCAATCACTTCCACCGCAAAACTAAGATGGGACCCTGCCAACCCCCCCCAAAAACAAGGGTATGGGTCACATATTTGTCACTTCACAACCCCGAGTAGGGCAAACCTGACTGGTCTGATCCGGCGTATCATGGATACACTTCAACCATAGTGAGTTGTTTTTTGTGTCACAGATAAGGACCAGGAACATGGCCTCGAACAAACCAAAAGAGCAGAACCAAGCCGCGGCACCGAAACCAAGAAAGCCGCGCCCGGAAAGCCCCAAGAAACCGCCGACGACCGTTTTCACGGATTTCGCGAGTATCTGAGGTTGACGAATTCCTGCCGCGCGATGTGCGCGTGCAGCCAATCAGGCCAGTGGGCCCGATCAAGATGCGATGGTCCTCCCCCGTCGCAGCGTGGTTCCACTGGCCCTTGGCGGTCGGGCTGATAATATCCCGACATGGCCAAATTGACGACCATCCGTAATATCGGACCCGCCTTTGAGGAATCCCTGATCGCTGCGGGGATCAATACGGCGGAAGAATTGCGTGAGATGGGTGCCGATACCGCCTATACCAAATTGCTTGAAAACGGGTCGAGGCCGCATTTCATCGGCTATTATGTCCTGCACATGGCCCTGCAAGGTCGCCCTTGGAATGATTGCAAAGGCGAAGAAAAGAAAGCCCTGCGCAAGCGGTTTGACGAGATCAAAGCGCAGTCTTTCGATGAGGACCGGTCCGCGTTCGAACGGATGCTGAACCAGATCGGCGTGGGGACATTTGAACGGTAACCTCAATTCATGTCGCTGATGTTCATCGTCTTTTGTTTCAGTGGCCTTGCGGCATTTGGTCTTGCTATTCTCACGATCAGGTATCGACAGTCTACGTCACGGTCCGAGGCGCTCTGCATCGTGTTGGTCGTCACGCTATCTGGGACTTTTTTCGGCGTATTGAGCTATCTTTTGATATCGGACACTTATGCGCGGCTGAGCTATCCCGACTTTCAAGCGACGATCGTCGATTATGAAAGCGAGACGGATGAGGACAACCTGCTCATGCATCGCGCGATACTCCGGTTCACCGACATGAACGGGGATATGATCACAAGACCCAGTCAACACAGTTCCAGCATTCGACCGACAATCGGTAGTACACCTCAAATCTACTATCAAGACGGGCATTTGTACGAACCCTCTTTCATTGGCCTGATCATATTCCTCATCTTTATTCCGCTCACCGGAATGATTGTCTTTTTTGCCCTCCGTTTTGTCATAAGCGCCTCAAGATCAACGGTAAATTTTTAAGTGAATACCCTTCACATTTGATATGTTCATACCTATGTAAAAGGTATGAACATTGAACAAGACATTGATTTTGAACTTGAGCGGATGCGCAAGGTCGCTTTGCGCATGGATGCGCTGTTTCTTATTCCGGGCACGAATGTCTCGCTGGGGCTGGACAATATCGTCGGTCTCGTTCCGGTCGTCGGTGACGTTGCCGCGATGATGCCAGGCGTCTGGATGATCCATCGGGCGCGACGCCTTGGCGCGCGTCCCGGTACGTTGGCCTATATGATCACCAATACGGTGATCGACTTTGCGATAGGGACGATCCCGATCGTTGGTGACATTTTCGATGCCGTTTACAACGCGAATATCAGGAATTATCGGGCGCTGATGCGTGATCTGAATAAGCGTAGCGCCATGGCAAAACCGGTACACAGACCATCGATGGGCTGCATCAAAGCCGTTTGATCGGGAACGAAACCCGGCCTGTCCGCATTATAATTTCAATCGTCAGTCATGAATGAAAGGACATATCATGGACCTGATCCGCATCATTTTCGCCGTCATCCTGCCCCCTCTTGGTACTTTTCTTCAGGTCGGTTTGGGCAAGCATTTCTGGCTGAACATCCTTCTGACGCTTCTTGGGTATGTTCCGGGTATCGTCCATGCCGTCTACATCATCGCACGCGACAAGCCATCGCATGCCTGACGACGCCGCCTTGACGCAGCTGGAGTGGCTGGCAGACCAGATGGATAACCTGGTCCGTATACCGGGCACGCGCGTCAGGGTCGGCCTTGACTCAATCCTTGGCTTGATCCCAGGTGTCGGCGATGTGGTCTCCCTGGCGCCGGCCGCCTTGATCATCCATCGCAGTCATCGCATGGGTGCCTCGAAACCGGTGCTGAGGCGGATGGTTTGGAACACATTTATTGACGCACTTATCGGCAGTATTCCCTTGGTCGGCGATATCTTCGATATCGGTCACAAGGCTAACAAGAAGAACGTTGCGCTGTTGCAGCAGGATCTGGAAAAGAAAAAGGTGCATGAGGCGGCACCTTCTACGCATTCAGATCGCGCGGCTTAACCGACCAATTCGAGGCCCGAGAAGAAAAACGCGATCTCTTCCGCGGCGGTTTCGGGGGCGTCGGACCCATGAACCGAATTTTCGCCGATCGACAGCGCGAATTCCTTACGGATCGTTCCGGGGGCCGCGTCTTCGGGGTTGGTTGCGCCCATGACTTCGCGGTTCTTCGCGATGGCGTCTTCGCCTTCCAGCACCTGCACGACGATCGGTTCCGAAATCATGAATTCGCACAACTCACCGAAGAACGGGCGATCCTTGTGAACGCCATAGAATTGCTGTGCCTGTGCAAGCGTCAGCTGGATGCGCTTGGATGCGACGACCCGCAATCCGGCCTCTTCGAATTTGGCGGTGATCTGACCCGTCAGGTTCCGTTTGGTCGCGTCGGGCTTGATGATGGAAAAGGTGCGCTGAATGGCCATGGTATTCCTCTATCGGGATGATGTGTTTCGGGCGGTCCGTATCACGGCTTTTTCCAGCGGAAAAGGGATGATCTGCGCCGAACTGGCGACAGGCACCCTCATCGGGTTAGTGTTTTGGTATGTTGCAGCTTTTGGTCCATCCCGTCTTCGGCAGGCTGTTCGCCGCACAGGTGGTCGCGTTGGTCGGCACGGGGCTATTGACCGTTGCCCTTGGCCTTTTGGCCTATGACCTGGCTGGCTCGGCGGCCAGCAGGGTTCTGGGTACGGCCTATGCGATCAAAATGGTCGCTTATGTGGGCCTCGCCCCCATTGCCGGAGCGCTTGTCGCGAAGATGCCCCGTAAGCGGGTCTTGATCGGGGCGGATATCGTCCGTGCGCTTGTTGCGCTTACCCTGCCCTTCATCAATGAAATCTGGCAGATTTATCTGGCGATCTTTTTGCTACAGACCGCTTCCGCGACTTTCACACCGACCTTTCAGGCCACGATCCCCGATATTTTGAAGGATGACGACGACTATGCCAAAGGTCTGTCCCTGTCCCGTCTTGCCTATGATCTGGAAAACCTGGTCAGCCCCGCACTGGCCGGACTGTTGTTGTTGATCATCACCTATCACTGGCTGTTCGGTGGAACGGTCATCGGTTTCGCGTTGTCGGCGCTGCTGATCGTCGGCACCCGGCTGCCGCAACGCACAGACGATAAAGATCGCCCGTTTCGCGACCGCCTGACCCGAGGTTTGCGGATCTATCTGGCCACCCCGCGGTTGCGCGGGCTTTTGGCCCTGACGCTGACCGCCGCAGCAGCGAGCGCCTTTGTCATCGTCAATACAGTGGTGTTGGTCCGCGACACCCTTGGCGGAACCGACGGAGATGTCGCGATCGCCCTTGCCGCCTTTGGCGCCGGATCAATGGCCGCCGCACTAACATTACCCCGGCTGTTGAAGAAACGCGGGGACCGCCCCGTCATGATCGGCGGTGCGGTTTTACTGTGTGTGATCATGGCGGTGCAGTCCGTGATCTATCCCGGCTGGATCGCATTCCTGTTGCTTTGGGGCGCGACCGGCATCGGCTATGCCACCACGCTGACGCCGCAAGGGCGGCTTTTGCGCCGGTCGGCCCATAATGAGGACCGCCCGGCTGTCTTTACCGCCCAATTCGCGCTATCCCATGCCTGCTGGTTGTTCCTTTACCCGTTGGCAGGCGGTCTGATGACGACTTATGGCGCGCACGTCACTTTGGGCGTGTTCGGTGTGATCGGTGCGGTGGGTGTCGCCCTTGCCCTGCGCCTGTGGCCCTCGGGCGATCCCGAAGTGATCCTGCACAGTCACCCCGACCTGCCGCCGGATCACCCCCATGTGCAGGCCCACGGACGCAGCCATGCACATGCGTTGATAATCGACGACGAACACCACGTCTGGCCAACGCAAGGCTGATTGACCCCACCGCCGCGATCAAGCATAGCCCGCCCCATGCTGAAGATTTCCGACATCACCTATTCCGTCGAAGGCCGCACGCTGGTCGAAAACGCGACCGTCACGATCCCGACCGGACACAAGGTGGGGCTGGTCGGGCGCAATGGCTCGGGAAAGACAACGCTCTTCCGGGTGATCCGCGGGGAGATGGTGCTGGATACAGGCACAGTCAGCATCCCCAAAGGCTGGCAAATCGGCGGCGTCAGTCAGGAAGTGCCAGGCAATGAGGTGTCGCTGATCGACACCGTACTCGCCGCGGATACCGAACGTGCGGCGCTATTGGCCGAGGCCGAAACCGCCACCGACCCCCAACGCATCGCCGAGGTCCAGACCCGCCTCGCCGATATCGATGCCTGGTCGGCAGAGGCACGGGCGGCCACCATCCTGCGCGGCCTCGGCTTTACCAATGACGAACAAAGGATGCCTTGCTCTGCCTTTTCGGGCGGTTGGCGGATGCGCGTCGCGCTGGCGGCTGTCCTGTTCAGTGAACCCGACCTCCTGCTGCTGGATGAACCGACCAACTATCTGGACCTCGAAGGCGCGTTGTGGCTCGAGGCTTATCTGGTCCGCTATCCTCACACCGTTCTGATCGTGAGCCATGACCGGGAACTTCTCAACCGCTCCGTCGGCGGCATCCTGCATCTGGAAGACAAGGGGCTGACCTATTACACCGGCACCTATGACAGCTTCGCCAAACAGCGCGTGGCCAAGCGCGCCGTGCAAGCAGCAGCGGCGAAAAAACAGGACGCCCAGCGCGCGCACCTGCAGGCGTTCGTGGACCGGTTCAAGGCCAAGGCCTCCAAGGCCAAACAGGCCCAATCGCGGGTCAAGATGCTGGAGCGGATGGAGACGATCCGCGCCCCCGAGGACGCCGCGCGCACCGTCTTCACCTTTCCGGAACCCGAAGAACTCTCGCCCCCCATCATCGCCACCGAAGGCGTCGCCGTCGGTTACGGCAACCACATCGTCCTCCACGATCTGGACCTGCGGATTGATCAGGACGACCGGATCGCGCTTCTGGGGCGGAACGGCGAGGGCAAATCAACCCTCTCAAAAATGCTCTCCGACCGGCTGCCCACAGCCCGCGGCAAGATGGTCCGGTCCAACAAGCTGCGCATCGGCTTCTTTGCCCAGCATCAGGTCGACGAACTCCGCATCGAGGAAACACCCCTCCAGCACCTCCAACGGGAGCGGCCTGAAGAACAACAATCCAAACTCCGCGCCCGCCTTGCGGGTTTCGGACTCGGCGCCGACCAAGCCGATACCGAGGTCGGACGTCTCTCCGGTGGCCAAAAGGCGCGGCTGTCGCTGCTGCTGGCCACCCTGCCCGCGCCACATCTGTTGATCCTCGACGAACCGACGAACCACCTCGACATCGAATCCCGCGAGGCGCTGGTCGAGGCGCTGACGGCCTATTCCGGCGCCGTCATCCTCGTCAGCCACGACATGCACCTGCTTTCCATGGTCGCCGACCGGCTCTGGCTGGTGAAAGGCGGACGGGTGAAACCCTACGAGGACGACCTGCAGGCCTATCGCAAGATGCTGCTGACGCCCGACAAACCGACGGAGAAACCCAAACCCGTCAAGGCGACCAAACCCAGCCGCGATGCGATCATGGCGCTTCGAGCAGAGGTGCGCAAAAGCGAAGAACGTGTGAACAAAATCAACGACATGCGCGACAAACTCGCCAAAAAACTCGCCGACCCGGCGCTCTACGAAGACGGGAAGGCGGGCGAGTTGGAGACGTGGAATAAGAAATACGCCGAAGTCATGGACGGGCTTGAGCGGGCCGAGGGGCTGTGGATGGCCGCGCTGGAGAAACTGGAGAAGGCGGAGAGTTAAAGCACAGATGTCGCTGACCCAAACGCAAATTATTCAATCACTGGCCGAAGGTCTTGCTTGGTTCGAAAAAGAACTGGGCTGGGGCGTATCACCCGGAGAGCTCAATCATCTCACTGGCCGCATCGGTGAATTGTACGCTGCCATGATAACACGCGGGCAGATGGCGCTGGAAACAAATCAACGCGGTTATGATGTCATCAGCGCCGAAAACGAACGCATCTCAGTAAAAACCGTCACCTCAAGCAATCACGTATCCTTCAACCCGAGCACCTTCGACCAAGTTGACAGGGTAATCGTGCTAAGGGTCAACATTGACGAAGAAGACGGAGTTTCTGTTGAGATCCTCCTTGATTGTTCATCGGTCGATTTTCTGGAAAATCATGGCCAGATCAAAAACAACGGAAAATACGTATTTGCCTTGTCAACAAATACTCGGCCAAAGAAGTCCTTAGAGAACTTGCAAGTTTCAAATGAGGCGCAATGGAAAAGCTATTCGATTAGACAGTTCGAAAACGGGACCATACAAGTGCTTATTGAGGGCAGTGTTCAACAGGTCGCAAAACCCCATTTGCGCGCCATCGCTGCCCAGATTGGTATTGATCTGCTTAACAGTAACTCTGGCACAAAAAACACACGTCAACTTGGGGCAGACCTTATCAAGATGATACGGGCGAAAGCTGAAAAGCAATTATGAAGCTAAGCGAAAAACTCTGAAATATCACATAGCATAGATAGATATCAGCACGTTTTATGACCGAACTCCCCGCCCTCATCACCGCTCTCACAACGATGTTCATCATCATCGACCCACCGGGTCTAGCGCCTGTATTCATTGCCCTCACCCAAGGCATGACTCCAGCACAACGCCGCGCCATCGCGGTCCGGGCTTGTGTCGTGTCCGCCGTGTTGATGATCGTTTTCCTGTTCCTTGGAGAAGCTGTCCTCGGCTTCATCGGCATCTCCATGGATGCTTTCCGTATCGCCGGTGGCATCCTTCTGTTCCTCACCGCACTTGACATGCTGTTCCAGCGCCGTCAGGCCCGGCGCGAGGATAGCGCGGCGGAGGGTCAGGCGGAACATCACGACGACCCGTCTGTCTTTCCACTCGCCCTGCCGCTGATCGTCGGGCCCGGCGCGATCACCACAATCATCCTGCTCGCCGGTCAGGCCGAGGGCGCCGCCGACTTCGGAGCCATCGCGGGCGTTCTGATGACCGTCCTGCTGATCGTCTTCCTCGCCTTCCTCGCCGCCCCCTCCATCGAACGCGCCTTGGGCAAGACCGGGCTGAACATCGTCACCCGCGTTCTTGGTATGCTGTTGGCCGCCCTCGCCGTACAGTTTGTGCTGGATGGGCTCAGGGGTTTCGGGATCGGCGGCTAGCCCCTATATCAGCATCATGAGCACAGACCAGTATATGCAAATGATCTATCTCGTCCTGCTTGGGACGGCGATCGCAGGATCATACCTCGTTTCCCAACGCGGCAATATGGGCCAAACGGCGCAATATGCGGCGATCTGGGGGCTGATTTTCGTCGGCGTTGTCGGGGCCTACGGGCTTTGGGGCGATATCTCGAACGATATGATCAGCCGCCAAAGCGTCGTTGATGGGGAAAGGGTCGAAGTGCCCCGCAGCCGCGACGGGCATTACTATCTGACCCTGCAGATCGACGATACACCTGTCAGGTTCGTGGTCGATACCGGGGCCAGTCAAGTCGTGCTTAGCGCTGAGGATGCGCGGCGGATCGGTTTCAACCCGGCCGATCTGAACTTCATCGGCCAGGCCAGCACTGCCAACGGCATCGTCCGCACCGCACCGGTCTGGCTGGAAGAGGTGGCGCTGGGCGATATCGTCGACCTGGACGTGCCGGCCGTGGTCAATGACGGACAGATGGATGAGTCCCTGCTTGGGATGACCTATCTGGGCCTTTATGACCGGATCGAGATTGCCGATGGCCGCCTGGTTCTGATCCGATGAGGGGTCTGTTGGTTGTGGTATTTTTCATCGCTGGATGCGCCCCGACGCCAAGCGAATTGCCCGAAGACTTCGACTCGACGTTCGCGTTCTTTCTGCCACGCTAGGCGATCAAATCGGGCCAGATTGCGGCGTTTCGGGCAGCGAACGGTCCGATATGGCCGATACGCTCCAACCCGTACTTCGACGGGCCCACGACAAGCTGCTGTTTGGGTGCCGTGGGATAGAATGACATCAACCGCCATACAGCGGCTGGAGGCACCATCTGATCATCCTTGATCGCGACGATCTTTGTCGGTGCCTTCACCCCGTCCCAATCCGGCATCGGCAGTTTATGCCCGATATCAGCAGCGAAGAACCCGCGGGACGTACACCACCGCCGCCATTGCCAAAAGACGCCGGCTGGGATGTCCGTGCCCATGCCGACACGCCGCCCGGGCATGTATCCGGCCAGCGCGGTAGCCGGAGGCCCGACCAGATACCAGTAAGCGGCGGCGACAAAACGATACGGGAATGGATGGTCGCTGAGATGGACAGGCCCGCTGGCAACGGTGATCACGCGATCGATCCGGTGCAGGTCTTTCTGAAATGGCAACAGAAAACCACCCAGCGAATGCCCTATGACCCAAAGCGGCGCACCGGGAAACGTCGCGGCCAGGTGATCGCGCGCCGCCTGCTGATCATGCACGCCCCAATCGGACATGTTCGCCCGGCTTTCGCGCATGTGTACGCGGGCCGATGCGCCAAAATCGCGGTAATCGTAGGTGAGGCACGCGATGTTCCGATCTTGCGCCAGCCACCGGGCGAAGTCCGCGTAATAGCGTTGGGGAACGCCGGTTGCCGGGTGCAAAACGGCGACAGCGCGCGGTGTCTCGGCGGTCAGGAACAACCGGGCACGCAACTTGTGGCCGCCCGAGTAGAAATAACGATCCTCGTATCCGATACCCACATGCATGTTCATGATGATCCCCTTCGCGAGTAGACCGGTCGGTCTATATTCGGAATAGACCATTCGGTCTATTCGTGCAATAGGGATGTTCATGACAACGACGCGCGACACATTGGCGATCGAAGCCGGGTATCTTTTCCAGCAAAAGGGCTATCACGGCGTCGGCCTGTCCGAGATCCTGGCGAAGGCAGGCGTTCCCAAGGGCTCACTCTACCACCATTATCCGAACGGCAAGGCCGACCTCGCGCTGGCCGCCGCCGACATCGCCTCGACCGAGGTTCTGCGGATCATCGACGCCTCATTCGACACCGCACCGGATTATCGGCATGGGCTGACGAGCTTTTGCCACAAGCTGGCAAAGTATTTCGACATCCACGAGGGCAAGATCGGTTGCCCGGTCTCGGCCACCCTGCTTGGCGGTCCCGACAACGCCGCTTTCCGCCAAGCGCTGAGCAAGATTTTCGCCGCATGGATCGCACGGTTGACCCACCACGGCATGCGGTTCGGTCAATCGGATGATGAGGCACGGCATCATGCGCAGCGGCTGCTCCTCTCCTTGGAAGGAGCCTGGACGATGGCCTGGGCGGACAACGACTCTGATTTGTTGAGAAGCTTGCCGGGGTTGTTGTTGGGGGAGGAATAGGTTCCACTAACAATAAGAACGACGCTGCCGTTTTGTGGGACCGTGGCGGGACTACGAATGCAGATTGATTATATAGCCGTCCGGGTCCTGGACCGAGAACTCCTCCCATCCCGCACGAGGGTTGTCCCATGGTTCGACCAAGATGTCCGCGCCCAAGTTCTTGGCCCGACGATAGACCGCCGGCAAATCATCAGTCGAGAACCATAGCGCGCAGCCGACGCCCCGGCGCTCGCCTTCTCGCGGCACCATCAAACCGTGCTCTCCTTCACTAATGCAATGAAGCATGACCAGAACATTCGACCCCGAAACAATCTGATCGAAGTCGTCGCGCTCGTGGTCATTGTCGGCTCCCAAGAGTTCGCAATACCAGCGCGCCGATGCCGGAACGTTCTCGACCATCAACATTGGCGTGCTTCGCATTCAAGCCTCCGTTCCCGCCATCTAACAACACCCCGGACACGATAAGAAGCAAGTCCGCTTCGCATCAACCCACCCCGCCTTTCTCAGCCTTCATCACCCAGCGCCCACCCTCCTGCGCCCAGTATTGCGCCGCGCAGCCAGCATCCGTGAGCGTTTTCCACTGACCGCGCGCATGTTGCAGCGCGTCGCCGTCGTGGCCGTCGAATAGAATGCACGTGCGTTCCAGCGTGCCGACCTCTGCCGCGCTCACCTCTGCGCCGCCGACGCTCATCAGGCAGCCGAACCCGTCGCTTGTCGCGTCCCCCAGCAGCACCGGCTGATCCGCGTCGTGCGGACCTCCGGCAACGCCATGCGGCAGGAACGCCTCCTCCGGGCCCAGCCACAGGACGTCATCCAGCCGCTTGGTCAGCGCGGCATCAAGGCTGCGCACCAGTACGCGCCACCCCGCCCCGCGCGCCTTGCCGATCAGCATCGGCAAGGTGGCCTCAAGCGGGCTATCGGTCAGGTGGTAAAAGAATACGGCGCCCAATCAAGCCTCGTACCTGTCGGCGATCAGCCGGTTGAGCGCCATGACACCCCAGCCGGTCGCGCCAGCGGGGGCAAAGGCCGTCTCTTTCTTCACGCTGGCCACACCGGCGATATCGAGATGGCACCAGGGGGTTTCCTCCCGCACAAACCGCTGCAGGAACTGTGCGGCGGTGATCGACCCAGCGGCCCGTCCGCCCACATTCTTCATATCTGCAATCCGAGATTTCAGCAGCGCGTCATAGGCCTTGCCCATCGGCATGCGCCACGCGCCTTCGCCTTCGACATCTGCAGCCTTCAGGAACGCGCCCGCCAGATCGTCTGAATTGGAGAAGACCCCGGCGTTTTCGTGCCCCAACGCTACGACCATCGCCCCGGTCAATGTCGCCAGGTTGATCATCCCCGCCGGTTTGAACCGGTCCTGTGCGTACCACAGCACATCCGCCAGAACCAAACGGCCCTCGGCGTCGGTGTTGATGATTTCGACCGTGTCGCCCTTCATCGAGCGGACGACATCGCCGGGCCGCGTGGCGGTGCCGGATGGCATGTTTTCAACCAAGCCGACCAAACCGACTACGTTGGCCTTCGCCTTGCGCAGGGCGAGGGTGCGCATCACGCCCGCGACGACGCCCGCGCCGCCCATATCCATGGTCATGTCTTCCATGCCGGCCGCCGGTTTCAAACTGATCCCGCCTGTGTCGAACACCACACCCTTACCGACCAGCGCGAAAGGCGCCTCATCCCCGCCGCCGTTCCATGACATCACGACGACTTTCGACGGGCTGGCCGAGCCCTGCCCCACGCTCAGAAGCGTCCGCATCCCCAGCTTTTCAAGGTCGCCCTCTTCCAGGATTTCGACATCGAGCCCCAGTTCCTGCATCGCCGCAAGCCGCGCCGCGAAATCGTCTGTGGTCAGGATGTTGGCCGGTTCGTTCGTCAGATCACGGGTAAAGAAAACACCTTCGGCGATCGCGCCCATGGGACCGGCGGATTTCGCCACCTCTTCGGCTTTCGACACCATGAAGGTCACGGCACCCCGATCGGCGTTGTCGCCGGTTTTATGATCGTCGAATTTGTATGACCGCAAGGCCAGCCCCAACGCGATTTCATCGGCGCGGCGGATCCTGCCCGCCACGACCAGCAAATCCGTATCACCCATGGCCTTGGCCAGCTGCGCACCCGCCTTTCGGGCGGCCGTCATATCGGGGCGCCGGGCCAGTTTGACCACGAGCACGGCATCGGCGGCCAGCCCCATCGGATAGGCCAGCGTTTTTATATCGCCCCCGTCCATCTTGCCGAAAGCGTCGCTTTCGGTCAGGCGGGTCAGCGCCTTGCGCGTCAAGCGATTGACCCGCCGGGCCCCTGCATCCAGCTTACCATCCGCACCGATAAAAACCGCGATCTTGCCCTTCGCCGCTGCAATGGCATCCAGATCGACATCCTTGAAGTGAATCTCGGGTGGTATGGTCATGCTGGCTCCTTTTGGTTGCGTGTCCGCCATAGGTAGCCTGCCCCCCTCGCAAAGGCCAGATAGCTGTTCAATCCCCGCGGCGAATGGGCTAGTTTGCCGAAAATCAGGCAGGCAAGCGGCAAGGAACGCGCATTGGGACGATTTGACAGATACATGCTGTCGCAGTTGATGATGCTGTTCGGGTTCTTCAGCCTTGTCCTTGTGCTGATCTATTGGATCAACAGGGCCGTGATCCTGTTCGATCAACTGATCGCGGATGGACAATCCGCCTTTGTTTTCCTGGAATTCACGGCGCTTACCCTACCCACCGTGATCCGGTTGGCCCTGCCGCTGGCGGCTTTTGCAGCGGCGATTTATGTCACGAACCGCATGACGACGGAATCCGAATTGGTCGTCGTGCAGGCGACGGGATATTCGGCATATCGTCTTGCGCGCCCAGTCTTTTATTTCGGGTTGATCGTCTTTGTGATCATGTCGATCCTGATGCACCTTCTGGTGCCGGCCAGTTCGGCGCGGCTGGACCAGCGCGAACGTGATATCGCGCAGAACGTCACCGCACGGCTGCTGACGCCCGGCCAGTTCATGGAGCCGGTCGCGAACGTCACCTTCTACGTGCGTGAGGTCACGCCGGCCGGCGAGCTTTTGGACATCTTCCTGTCGGACACGCGCAACCCGGACGAACAAATCACCTATACGGCCGCGCAGGCCTATCTGGTGCGTGACTCGGGCGAAACGCAGTTGGTCATGATCGACGGGATGGCGCAGACACTCCTGACCGAGGATCAACGGCTGTTCACCACATCTTTCGATGATTTCGTCTACAACATCGGCACGCTGGTCAACCGGACGCAGCGCAGCGGGCGCAGGGCATCGCATGTGCCGACGTGGGAATTGCTGAACCCGACAGCCACATTGCAAGAGGAAACCGGCGACTCCGCGTCAAAGCTATTGTCCCGTGCGCATGACCGTTTCGCTCAGTCCATTCTGGGCGTCGTCGCGGCGCTTTTGGGTTTTGCATCGCTTCTTGTCGGCGGGTTCAGCCGGTTCGGCGTGTGGCGACAAATCGTCGTCGCGATTTTTCTGATCATCATCGTCAAAGGCATCGAAACCGGCGCGCTGAACCTCGCGCGCAACGACCCGCGGCTTTGGTTCGCCGTCTACATTCCCGGCCTGGTCGGGTTCGTCATGGTTTGGTGCCTGCTTTTCGCCGCGGCTCGGCCCTATCTATTCAAACGGCACCCGGATGCAGGGGCAGCCCCAACATGATACTGCATCGATACTTTGCACGTCGATTTCTGACCACGTTTATGGGTATTCTCGCGATCTTCTTTCTGATCCTGTTATTCGTCGATTTCGTTGAACAACTTCGACGCTATACGCGCGAAAACGCAGGTTTCCTGGACGTGTTCGTCCTGACCTTGTTCAATGTCCCACAGGGGCTGTATCGGATCATGCCGCTGATCATGATCCTTTCGTCAATCGCATTGTTCCTCAGCCTGGCCCGATCGTCAGAGATGGTCGTGACCCGCGCAGCAGGGCGTTCTGCCCTGCGCGCCCTTCTTGCGCCGTTGGCGGTGGCCCTGTTCATCGGCCTGATCTGCGTGGCGATCCTCAACCCCATCGTCGCGGGGACCTCCAAACAGTTCGAGGCCCGCAGCAACGCACTGAAAGGGGAAAGCTCGGTCCTGACGATCGGGTCGTCCGGTCTTTGGCTGCGGCAGGGGGATGCCGACGGACAAACCGTCATCCGCGCCGAAAGCGCCAATCTGGACGGTACGGCGCTGAACAACGTGACCTTCATCACCTTCGCGCCCGGCGGCGGCCCCGCACAACGGGTGGATGCGGGTCGGGCCTTCCTCGTGTCGGATGGCTGGACGTTGCAGGATGCAAAGATATGGGACCTCCAAGGCGCGCAAACGCCCGAGGCCGCCGCAACGCAACAAGAGGTTCTGCAAATCGCGTCCAATCTGACGGCAGATCAAATCCGCAACAGTTTCGGCACGCCATCATCGATCCCGATCTGGGAGCTGCCGACCTTCATCGACCGGCTGCGCACGGCCGGATTTTCCGCGCAGCGTCACCTTGTCTGGTTCCACGGAGAACTCGCCCTGCCCGCCTTTCTGATGTCCATGGTCATGATCGGTGCCAGCTTCACCTTGCGGCATCAACGCGGTGGGCGGACGGGGTTGATGGTGATGTTCGCGATCCTCCTGGCCTTCGTCATCTATTTCATCCGCAATCTGGCGCAGGTCCTGGGTGAAAACGGGCAGCTTCCGGCGATCCTCGCGGCGTGGGCCCCGCCGTTGGCGGCCATGGGGATATCGCTTGGCTTTCTGCTGCATAACGAGGACGGCTGATGCGGCATGTTCTTCTGCTGCTCTGTCTGTTCTGGCCAACCCTCGGGCTTACGCAAGGGGCCGCCACACTTGTCGCCGATAGAGTCACGCTGAATGATCAGGATCAGCTGATCGCAAGCGGCAATATCGAGGTGCTTTACGAAGGCACGACATTGCGGGCCACCCAGATCATCTATGATCAGCCCAGCGACCGGCTGATCATAAACGGCCCGATCGTCATTCAGACACCAGACGGCACGATCCTGACCGCCGACCGCGCCAATATCGACGCACAACTAGAAAATGGGATGCTGCAAGGCGCGCGGCTGGTGCTGGATCAGCAACTGCAACTGGCGGCGAACCAGATCGACAGGCAGGACGGTCGTTATTCCCAGCTTTACAAAACCGCAGCGACATCCTGCAATGTCTGCGCCGGACGCGCCCCGCTCTGGAGCATCCGGGCCGAACGTGTCGTTCACGACGAACTGGAACGGCAGCTCTATTTCGACAGCGCCACATTTCTGATCCGCGATGTGCCGGTCTTCTGGGTCCCGCGCATGCGATTGCCTGATCCCACGCTGGAACGCGCGACGGGTCTGTTGATTCCGCAACAGCGCAACACGACGCAACTGGGTTTCGGCATCAAATTTCCCTATTTCATCACATTGGGCGATCACAGGGACCTGACGCTGACGCCTTATCTCGCTCCTGAAACGCGCACGCTTGAACTGATCTATCGACAGGCTTTCGCAAATGGCGACCTGCGCATCGACGGAGCCTACAGCAATGACAGCCTTGTCGACGAAAATCGGTCATACCTTTTCGCGGAAGGACGGTTCCGCCTGAATGACGCATACATCCTCGACTTCGATATCGAAGCGACCAGCGACAAGGCGTATCTGCTGGATTATGGCTATTCCGACAAAGACAGGCTCGACAGCGCGATCAGCCTGACCGAGGTCACCGCCGACACGCTCACACAGGCGCAACTTACCTACTATCAGACCCTGCGCGATGACGAGGTCAACTCATCGCTCCTACCGATCGTGGCCGATGTCAGCTATGAAATCCGACGGCGGCCGCGCTTTGGCGGTATGCTGAACATGTCCGCGTCTCTTGATACCGCCTACCGCTATAGCGATACGAACGGCGATGCGGGGCGGGACGTCACCCGGCTTGGCGTCGCCGCGCGGTGGCGCGACGATCTGACCTTCGACAGCGGTATTCTGGCCGAGATCGAAACGGGCCTGCGCGCCGATGCCTATGACATTCAGGATGACGGCCGTTTCGCACGCAGCGAAACCCGTGTCGTGCCGCATGCAGCCGTCGCATTGCGATGGCCCCTGTCGATGACCACTGGCGGCGGCACGTCTCATCTGATTGAACCTGCCCTGCATGTCGCCACATCGCGGGCCATCGGTGATACGCCACCCAACGAAGACAGCACGCGCAACGAATTCGACCAGGGCAACCTTTTCGATGTTTCGCGCTTTTCCGGCGATGATGCGGTCGAGACAGGCAATCGCATCGCCGTCGGCGGGAGCTGGACCCGGCTTGGTGCGCGCGGGATCACATCGACCCTGACATTCGGGCGGGTCTATCGCGACACTGTGCTGGACGATTTCACCCCGTCCTCGGGCCTTGACACCGACCAGTCCGATTGGCTGCTGGCCGGACAATTACGCATCCCCACCGGTTTCGTCTTCGACGCCCGCGCCTTGTTCGACGATGAAGGCGAGGTGACACGCGGTGCGGGTCTGATCGTCTGGCAGAACAACGATGTGTCCCTCTCCGCCGCCTATATCTGGGAACTGAAAGACCCGTTGGAAAACCGGCTGGACACCCTTTCGGAATGGACCGTGGACGGCCGGTTCAAACTGAACGACCAGTGGTCGGCCAACTTCGATGCGCGCTACAACGTGGCCGAGGACCGGCCCGTACGCGGTGGGGTGGGCCTGACCTGGCAGAACGAATGCGTGACCATCGACGTTTCCGCCTCGCGCCGCTACACATCTTCCGATACGGTCGATCCGACAACAACATACGGGCTCAGCGGGTCGCTTAGCGGCTTTTCCGCAGGACGCTCGGGCGGCGGAAAAGCAACCGCTTGCCGACAATGACGCAAAACAAGAGGAACCGCATGCGCGCACGTCTCTCCATCGTCACGCTCATCGCCATGATGCTGGCTTTCGCCACCGCCACGATCGGCAGCGCACAGGGCCAGTTCAGCCCAGCGATTACCGTCAACGACAGTGTGATCACCCGCTTCGAGCTCGACCAGCGCAAGCGCCTGCTCGAGGTGTTCCGCACGCCCGGGGATTTGGATGAACAGGCACGCGAAGGACTGATCGAGGACAGGCTCAGACAACAGGAACTGACCCGTGCCGGCGTCACATTGTCCGATGAGGCCTTGCAAAACGCCATGGAAGAATTCGCCGGTCGCGCCAATCTGAACCTTGAACAATTCACACGGGTCCTGCAGCAAAACGGGATCGATCAGGCCACCCTTCGCGACTTCGTGAAGGTCGGCGTCAGCTGGCGTGACTATGTGCGCGCCCGTTTCGGGCGGCAGGTGACGATCACCGATGCGGATATCGAACGCGCGATCGCACAACGTGGGGGGCGCAGCACGGCGATCCAGGTGCTCTTGTCCGAGATCATCATCCCCGCCCCGCCTGATCGCGCGCGTCAGGCGCAGGCCGCGGCCGAGCGTATCTCAAATTTCCGTTCTTTCGGCGCATTCGAATCCGCTGCGCGCGAAGTATCCGCCCTGCCGTCCCGTGACCAAGGCGGACGGTTGGGATGGCTGCCGATTACCAACTATCCACCGCAAATCCGTGCAATCCTGCTTGATCTGAAACCCGGCGAAGTCACCGATCCCCTGCCTATCACCAATGGCATCGCATTGTTCCAGATGCGCGGCGTGCGCGAGGTCGCACAGTCCGTCGCGGCCCCCAGCAGCATCGACTATGCCGCCTATTATATCACTGGCGATCAAGGTACCGCCGGGCAAGTCGCGGCCCGCGTCGACACCTGCGACGATCTTTACGGCATCGCCCGCAACCAGCCACCCGAAGTGCTGGACAGGCAAGACGTGGCGCCAGCTGAAATTCCGCGCGATGTGGCGCTGGAACTGGCCCGGCTGGACCCGGGCGAGATCTCGACCAACCTCGTCCGGAACAACGGCCAGACCACCATGTTGTTGATGCTGTGCAGCCGTACCGCTGCCGGTCAGGAAGAGGCTGACCCCGATGCGGTGCGCAACCAGATCCGCAGCCAACGGCTTGCCGCTTTCGCCGACGCGCTCTTGTCCGATCTGCGCGCCTCTGCGGTGATCAGGTAGCGATGAAACCCATCGCCATCAGCTGCGGCGAACCGGCGGGGATCGGCCCCGAAATCGCCGCGGCGGCCTGGGCAGCGACACGCGATGATATCCCGACCCTCTGGATCGGCGATCCGCGACATTTGCCTGACGGCACCACCTTTCAACCTATCTCGGACGTGGCCGATGCCAGCAAGATCTGCCCGCACGCGATGCCCGTCATCGTACGAGATTTCGGCGGCCCTGCGACACCCGGAATTGCGCAGGCAGCGCATGCGCAGGGCGTCATCGACGCGATCGCGACAGGTGTAAAACTGACTACACGCGGCGAGGCGAGCGCCCTTTGCACCGCCCCCATCAACAAGGCTGCGCTGCACGATGGTGCGCATTTCGTCTATCCCGGCCATACCGAATACCTCGCCGCATTGGCGGGGGTGGAACGGGTCGTGATGATGCTGGCCTGCAACGCCTTGCGAGTGGTGCCGACGACGATCCACATCCCCCTTGCAGAGGTGCCGCAACATCTGACGACCGACCTGCTCTCGGACACGATCCGGATCACGCATGATGCCTTGCAAAAAGACTTTGGCATCGTGGCCCCGCGGATCGCAGTCGCCGGCCTGAACCCACATGCCGGCGAGTTGGGCAAGATGGGCCGGGAAGAGATCGACATGATCATACCCACGCTGACGAACCTGCGCACCGAAGGTTTCGACATCGTCGGCCCTTTGCCCGCCGACACGATGTTCCACGACGGTGCCCGTGCGCGTTACGACGTGGCGATCTGCATGTATCACGATCAGGCCCTTGTCCCGATCAAGACCCTGGATTTCGCCGGTGGGGTCAACGTCACGCTGGGGCTGCCGTTCATCCGTACCTCGCCGGATCACGGCACGGCCTTCGATATCGCCGGTCAGGGCATCGCCGATGCCACATCCATGATAAATGCGCTGCGCATGGCGGCGGATATGGCCCGCGCGCGCGGATGAGCGGGATCGACGACCTGCCGCCCCTGCGCGATGTAATCGCGCAGCACAGGCTTGCCGCAAAGAAGTCACTGGGGCAGAACTTTCTCCTCGACCTCAACCTCACCGCCAAGATCGCGCGGATGGCGGGCGATCTGACGCAGTCGGATGTTCTGGAGATTGGCCCCGGACCCGGCGGGTTGACCCGAGGCCTCTTGGCCGAAGGCGCACGCAAGGTCCTCGCCATCGAAAAAGACCCACGCTGCATGCCCGCATTGGTCGAAATCGGCGCGGCCTATCCTAGACGGCTCGAGGCGATCCAGGGCGATGCGCTGGACGTCGATCCGCGCGCCCATCTGCAAAGCCCGATCAAGGTCGCGGCCAACCTGCCTTACAATGTGGGTACCGAATTGCTTGTTCGCTGGCTGACCCCACCCACATGGCCGCCCTTCTGGGACAGCTTGACGCTTATGTTTCAACGCGAAGTCGCACAGCGGATCGTCGCCACGCCCGGCAGCAAGGCCTATGGACGGCTCGCCCTACTCGCGCAATGGCGCACCGATGCGCGGATCGTCATGGAATTGCCGCCCGAGGCGTTCAGCCCCCCGCCCAAGGTGAACTCTGCCGTCGTGCATCTGACCGCCCTGCCCGCCCCGCGTTATCCTGCGGATGCGGATATCCTGAACCGGGTTGTCGCGGCGGCCTTTAACCAACGACGGAAAATGCTGCGGTCAGCTTTGAAGTCGGTTAGTCCCGATATCGAAGGTCATTTGCAGACCGTGGGTATCGCGCCGACCGAACGCGCGGAACAAGTCGGGCTGGAGGCATTCTGTGCGCTCGCAAGATCGCTGGCCCGGACGTGATCCCGGACCTCGGATCGGATGTCGCGGGCGGGTTTCGAGCTCATCCGTCTCCGGCCTGACCCGCAACCTCTCGCGCGGACCGCAACCAAAGGTCAACCTCTGCAACGGATTGTAACCTGACGACCGGCACCTCCGTGCCGTGCAAGGCCCGCGTGATCGCCGCCCGAAAGCCTTTGCCACCCGTAAAGGCCCGCCATGCGAACCGCCATTGCCGCGGCCCCGGCCAATCGCGATTGCCCGGCGGATGCTCGGGCCGCGTGCGACCGGCATACCGTATGCTGCGCCAAACAACCCTGCGAAATCGCAGGAAAGCGGGCAAATCCAGCCAGACGACCAATTCGGCCCTTGCCAGGACGGGCATTGAAAGAATCGATGGGCCGCCTTCCAGCACCCAGCGTTTCGCGTTGATCAGGCGGGCTATATCAACCTGAATCGTATCATAGGGCCGCTGCTGCCATCCGGTCGTCAAAGCCAGGGCATCTTTGGAGATCACCGGCAAACCAAGTCGCTGGGCGAGCCACGTCTTCCCGGCGCCATTTGCACCCACAACAACAATCCGCGAAAAAGAAAGCCCCCCGAAATCGGAGGGCTGATCTTTCACTCTGCCGCCTCTGGGGCTGTATCGCCGCCGCCATCCGGCTCGGGACGTGGCTTGCGTTGCCGCGGTTTACGCGGCGGACGCTTGGGTTTTTCTTCCGGTGTCTCGACCAGCCCGGTATCCCCCTCGTCCGCAGAACCACCGAGGTCAGGTTGGTCCATCGCCCCGGGATCATTCGACGCCGCTTCCTGCGCCTTCAGCCGCTCTTGCCGTTCGCGATCGCGTTCGGCCTGGCGTTGACGGTTCTGCTCTTCCTGCTCTTCGCGGCGGGCCTCGACCTCGCGCTGCGCCTCGGCCAGCATGCGGGTGTAGTGCTCGCCATGCTGGGCATAGTTTTCCGCATCCACACGGTCACCGGCCAGCACGGCATCGCGGTGCAGCTGATTGTACTTGTCGATGATCTGTTGCGGCGTACCGCGGACCTTCCCGTCGGGACCCGAGCTGTCAAATACCCGGTTGATGATGTTCCCGCCCGAGGGTCGGTTATTGCGGTTCTT
Source organism: Yoonia sp. 2307UL14-13 (assembly GCF_037572755.1). Taxonomy (NCBI): domain Bacteria; kingdom Pseudomonadati; phylum Pseudomonadota; class Alphaproteobacteria; order Rhodobacterales; family Paracoccaceae; genus Yoonia; species Yoonia sp. 2307UL14-13. Next base: position 940,549 of record NZ_JBBIFZ010000001.1, read on the forward strand.
GTTCCGCGACCGTGACTTCGATGATCTCATAAATGTGCTTTCAAGCCCTTGGCTGTCGTTTCGCTGACCTTCGCACCTGATGTGCGCATTCGATATGGCCTTGCGATGTATTGGCGACTGATCGGGGTGAGGCCAAAAGGCGATCAAACCAACCGATGCATGTGATTAAACATGTGAATGCGCGCAAAACAAGCCCAAATTACGCATTCTCGCGGTTTTCGCCAGCTTTCGCGCGATCAAAGCGGCTTTCGGCCCAAAACAACGCGATCGCGACCGTCAAGGTCCTGTCGCACCTCGATACCTGTCAAACCCGCAGCTTGCATCATATTCGACACGGCAATGGCCTGCGTCGGCCCGATCTCGACGATCAAGCGGCCACCCGGGTTCAGATGATCCGGCGCACCCGCGGTGATCTTGCGATAGGCGGTCAGGCCGTCCGCTTCGTCCGTGAGGGCGATGCGGGGTTCATAAAGACGCACCTCTGGCTGAAGGTCCTCCATTTCATCTGCCGCGATGTAGGGTGGGTTTGAGACGATGAGGTCATATTGCCCACCAATCGACCCATACCAATCCGACACTTCAAAATGCACGCGCGTATCAACCTCATGTGCAGTGGCATTCCGTATCGCCACGCACAGCGCGGGCTCTGAGATATCGCTGCCCACGCCAATAGCCACCGGTCGTTCTGCCAAGAGCGACGCAAGGATCGCCCCGGACCCAGTTCCCAAATCAAGCACATCTAGAAAAGTCTCTGACAACGCCTCTTGCACCAGGATTTCCGTCTCCGGACGCGGGTCCAGCACATCTTCGGTCACGACAAACCAGCGGCCAAAGAACTCCCGTCCACCCACCAGATGCGAAACCGGCGTCCCCTCTGCGCGCGCATAGACCGACGCAAAGAACGCGGCCTCTTGGATGTCGTCCAAAGCATCCTGGCTATGTAGCGTCACCCGATCCGGCCCCACGTCCAACGTCGCCGCCATCAGACGCCGCGCATCATGCGGCGCTCCAGCAATGCCAACCTCGGCCAAAACTAGGTTCGCCTGCCGCAACGCGTCCTGAACGGTGGTCACCCCCCCATCTCCGCCAGCAATGTGGCCTGCGCATCGGCCTGCAGCGCGCTGATCACCTCATCCAGATCGCCCTGCATCACCTGCCCCAGAGAATAAAGCGTCAGGTTGATCCTGTGGTCGGTCATCCGCCCCTGCGGAAAATTATAGGTCCGGATCCGCTCTGACCGGTCCCCCGACCCCACCTGCGCCTTGCGGTCGGCGGAACGTTCATCCGCGGCCTTCTGCCGTTCCAGATCAAACAGCCGGGTCTTGAGCACCTGCATCGCAATCTCGCGGTTGCGGTGCTGCGACTTTTCGGAGCTGACCACGATGATACCCGTCGGTTCATGCAGAATACGCACCGCCGAATCCGTCGTGTTCACGTGCTGTCCGCCTGACCCGGAGGCCCGCATGGTATCGATGCGGATATCGGCCGGGTTGATGTCGATGTCCACATCCGCCGCCTCGGGCAGAACGGCCACCGTCGCGGCTGAGGTATGGATGCGCCCGCCACTTTCCGTCTCGGGGACGCGCTGCACGCGGTGCACACCGCTTTCGAACTTCATCTTGGCAAAGACGCCATCCCCCGCGATCCGCGCGACCACCTCTTTAATGCCGCCCAACTCGGTCTGGCTTTCCTCCAAAATCTCGAATTTCCAGCCCTGCCCCTCGGCATAGCGTTGGTACATCCGCAAAAGATCACCGGCGAAAAGCGATGCCTCATCACCGCCGGTCCCCGGCCTGATCTCGATCAGCGCAGGGCGGCCATCGGCGGCATCCTTGGGCAGCAGCGCAAGCTGGACGTCGTGTTCGGACGCGGCCAACTGCGCCTTCAACTCGGGCAATTCCGCCTCGGCCAGTTCCTTCATCTCGGGGTCGGTCAGCATTTCCTCGGCCTGTGCGATCTGGCTGACAAGATCCTTGTAGGCGGTCACCGTTTCGACCACCGGGCGGAGTTCCGCATATTCCTTGCCCAACGCCGCGATATCCGCACCGGTGCTTCCCTCCGCCATCTTCGCTTCCAAAAACTGGAAACGGTCGATGAGCTGTTCGATCTTGTCTGCTGCAATCATGACGTTCCGCTTGGCCGATCAGGATAGCCTGGTCAAGAGGCTTCGATCATGCCATCCAACTGCGCCAGCCACGCCTGAACCCGGGCCTGATTGACGCCCAAATCGGAACGGCCAAAACGCAAACGCCCATAAATGCTGAGTGTATCCTCGTATATGGAGGCGGTCGTGTAGTCAGGAAAACCCATGATCCGCGACCGCGTGATGAATGTGATCAAACCGCTTTCAACTGATCCGGCCAAAATGTCTGTGCGCGGGGTGGCCAGCGCGATACTCCGCAATCTGGACAATACATCATCTGCTGGGGCCGCAATCCGGCGCTCCACCCGAAAACCGCCCTCTTCGGGATAATCGCCAGGACCTGTCAACATGCTCGGTTGATGCCAAGTATCCGCCTTGTTTGGCGCCAGCCTGATATACGCCATCAAGACAATGAACACGACAGCAAAGATCGCCAGAATACGCATCAGGTGAAGCCTCTCGAGTATCGGGACAGGCCCGGTCTGCCCGATCAGGCCTTGATGATCAACAGCCCGAGTTCGTCCAGCCAACGCCCGATCCGGCTGGCATTCGTACCATGGTCCGATCGGCCAAAACGCGGACGTCCGTCGATCATCAGGATCGGCGCATCGTCACCGTCGGGCGTCACGATCTGCACCGTCGTATAATCGGGCAAGCCCATCCAGGGTGATCGTGTCTGATAGGTCATGATCTGCTCCGCGATGCCTCCCGCGATCAGATCGGTGCGCGGCGTCCTGCGGATCACATCGTCCAGCACATGCAGCAGGCGGTCCGGTGTCGTCGTGATCTTGCGGACGACCAGAACACCGCCGTCGTGGGGATAGTCACCCGGCATTTCCACCTGCGGCGGACGATGCACGCTGGCGATATGCGCCGGCGCGAACCGCACGAAAAGCAGCCCGGCCACAACAAAACCAGCACACAAAACCAGTAACCAACGCATGTCGCCCACACCCAAATTCAGCCCTGTGAGAGCCATACAGCGATCGGCGGATTTCCGCCAGTCCCGATTATCGCAAACGTCGGGTCACTCAACCATTGCGTTTGTTCCAGAGGGCGAGGCAGCAAAGCTCCATCGCCACATGCGCGCCCGCAATCGCCGTCGCCCCGGTAGTATCGTAGGGTGGCGACACCTCGACCACATCACCGCCGACCATGTTGATCCCGGCCAGATCACGCAGCATCGCAGCCGCTTGCCATGATGCCAGCCCACCCCAGACCGGCGTGCCCGTTCCGGGGGCAAAGGCCGGATCGAGCGCGTCGATATCAAAGGTCACATAGGCCGGATGGTCCCCCACCCGATCCTTGATCCGGCCCACGACCCAATCGGTCCCTTTCTCGTGACAGGTGCGCGCATCAATGTAGGGCATCCCCACATAATCGTCGCATTCGGTCCGAATGCCGATCTGGATGGACCGCGTTACATCCACGACCCCCAGCTTGACCGCCTTGTACATCATCGTGCCGTGATCGATCCGGTCCATATCCTGATCGGGCCATAGATCGGAATGGGCGTCGAATTGGATGACGGACATCGGGCCATATGTGTCGGCATGGGCCCGCAAGATCGGCAGCGTGATGAAATGATCACCGCCCAAAGTGATCGCCCCGCAACCTTGCGCCAGGATGCCAGCGATATGGGCCTGCAACTGCCCGGGTACAGCCCGGACATCGGCGTAGTCGAACGGCATGTCACCATAATCGGCGATGGCGCATTCGCCCAGCGGGTCGAACCCATCCCACCCATAAGGCGGATCGAATGTCTGAAGGGTAGAGGCTTCGCGAATGGCGCGGGGCCCGAACCGCGTGCCGGGCCTGTGGGTCACCGCCTGATCGAAGGGGACGCCGGTGACGGCAAGGTCGAACCCACCCAAATCCTTGGTATAGGTCCGCCGCATGAACGATGTCGCCCCGCCAAAGGCATTCTCGTATGACAGGCCCCGCTTTTCCGTCCGCGTGAACGCGGTATCGACCACATCACGGGCCTTATCCAGCGTCATGCCGCACGCTCCGCCGGCAACGCCCGCTCGACCAGCCGCGCGAAAAACGACGCACCCACAGCGGCGATCTCATCATTGAAATCATAACCCGGATGATGCAGCCCTGCGCTGTCACCATTGCCGACAAACAGGTAGGCGCCCGGACGCTCTTGCAGCATATAGGCAAAATCCTCGGCCCCCATCTCGGGGCCTGCATCGTCGACGACATCAGCCGCGATCTCGCGCGCGACGTCAGCGGCAAAGGCCGTGCGCCCGGTATCGTTGACCGTCGCGGGATAGCCCACCTGATAATCCAGATCGCCGGTCACGCGATAGGCTTTTGCGTGCCCCTCGACGATCTCCTCCAGCCGTGCCATGACCATGCCCTGTACCTCTGATTTGAAGGTGCGGACGGTCCCGTTGATGTAGGCCGTCGCGGGAATGATGTTATCAGCCGATCCGGTATGAATCTGCGTGACCGAGATGACCAGTTCATCCTGTGCATAATGATTGCGGCTCACGATAGTTTGGATCGCATTGACGATGCCGGCCGCTGCAACGATCGGATCGGCGGTCTCATGCGGCATCGCACCGTGACCGCCGATACCGGTGATCCGGATATCGAACGTGTCAACCGCGGCCATGATCGGCCCCGGTGCCGTATGAAACGACCCAGCGGGACGACCGGGCGCGTTATGCAGGGCATAGATTTCCTTTATGTCGAACCGATCCATAACGCCGTCGCGCACCATCACGTCGGCCCCACCACCACCTTCCTCTGCAGGCTGAAAGATCAGCGCGACACGACCCGCAAAGTTCCGCGTCTCGGCCAGATAACGGGCCGCGCCCAGCAGCATCGTCGTATGACCGTCATGACCACAGGCATGCATTTTCCCGGGAATTGTCGAGGCATGATCGAGGCCGGTAATCTCGTCCATCGGCAGCGCGTCCATATCCGCACGCAGACCAATCGTCGGGCCCTCACCCTGCCCTTTGATAATGGCGACAATGCCAGAGGTGGCGATCCCCTCGTGGATTTCATCGACCCCAAACGCCCGTAATCTGTCGACAACGAACGCGGCCGTCTCATGGCAATCGAACTGCAATTCTGGATGGGCATGCAGATGACGACGCCACGCCGTCATGTCGTCCGAGAAATCAGCGATGCGGTTGATGATGGGCATCCGAGGGTCCTGTCCGGTTCAGAAATTATCATCGAAATCATGACCTTTGGCTGCCCTGACGGCAACCACGAAATGTCAGCAAACATTCCGTCTGCTATGACATACCGCGATCACGGCGTCGGTGCGGATGCATGGGGTTAAGGGCGTCTTTACACCTCTAACTCGGCAACGGTCAGGCCGAGTGCAACCGATCCTCCTCTGGCATTCTGCGGTGCAGCATTGCAGAAATGCAACGCTTTCAAAGACAACAATAAATTTCCGATCGACGGTCATGGACTCGCCACAATCACCGGGTGAATAGCACCGCATGAGCGCGTTTCCGCTCAACGACTCGAAAATAGGACTTATGAATATGACAACTTTGAAAAGCGTTGCACTTGCCACGACTTTCCTGCTGCCAACAGCAGCACTGGCCGACTGGACCGGCGGTTACTCCGGCCTTTCGTTCGGCCCCAACCTCACGAATGAATTCACGCTGGACAACGGGACAGACAGCGAAACATTCGAAGCGGAAGACAGCAACACAATCGGTTTCTTCGGTGGCTTCCTGGCGCAAAGCAACCAGATCGTCTACGGCGGTGAAATCGCTTTCTCGACAGCGACTGACGTCGAATTTGTCATCGACGGTGACAGTGTTTCCGGCGACATTGACCTGTTCGACCTGAAAGGTCGCGTTGGCTTCGATGCCGGTGAATTCCTGCCTTACGCTGTTGCGGGCATCTCGCGCGTTGATGACGACGCAACTGGCTTCAACTTCGGTGTTGGCGTTGACTATGCGATCAACCCCAGCTTCCTGGTCGGCGCTGAGTATCTGGCCCGCCGGACAACGTTCGACGACGACATCGACGGTATCGAAACGGATTTCGACATCGACACTTTCTCGATCCGCGGTTCTTTCAAGTTCTAAGCCGACTTGAAATCACCACGACAAAGCCGCGCCACAAACGGGCGCGGTTTTTTTGTGAAATGCAACAACGACCTGCACACCGCCCCTTGGCCCCCCGCCACCCTTTCGCTAGCGTCGCGGCAAAGGGGGACCGCATGACCGACGATCCACGCATCCACGACCCGCAGGGCGGTATGCCCCGCCTCCTGGAAATCATGCGCCGCCTGCGCGACCCCGACACCGGTTGCCCCTGGGACATCGAACAGGATTTCGACAGCATCGCCCCCTACACGATCGAAGAGGCCTATGAAGTGGCCGATGCGATCGCTCGCCAGGATTGGGCTGAATTGGAGGGTGAACTGGGCGATCTCCTCCTCCAAACCGTCTATCATGCCCAAATGGGGCAAGAGGCGGGGCATTTCACCTTCGACAGCATCGTCAAAAACATCGCCGACAAGATGGTCGCACGGCACCCGCATGTCTTCGGAAACGAATCCCGCGACAAGTCCGCCGAACAGCAGGTCGCCGATTGGGAAAAGATCAAGGCGGCGGAACGGGCGGGCAAGGCGCAGAAACGCACGCTGGACGGCGTGGCCATCGGTCTTCCGGCCCTGACCCGTGCCGTCAAACTGCAAAAACGGGCCGCGCGGGTCGGCTTTGACTGGCCCGATACGACCCATGTCATCGACAAGATCGTCGAAGAGGCCGGCGAACTGGTCGAAGCACGCGACACACTCGGCCCAGCGGAACGCAACGAGGAATTCGGCGATCTTCTGTTCGTCATGGCCAACCTCGCCCGGCATCTCAAGATCGACCCAGAAGAGGCATTGCGCGCCGCCAACGGCAAATTCACCCGCCGGTTCGAACAGATCGAAGATGCGCTTGCCGCCCGCGGCAAAACCCCAACCGACAGCGATCTGGCCGAGATGGACGCGCTTTGGGATCAGATCAAAGTGGCAGAAAAGAAACGGGCACGGAACGTTTCCCACGACGCGACCTGACAACCGCCCGGCTTTGGCTTACCCTTGCGTCAGATCGGTGTGGACTCACATCGACCGACGATCCGTTTTCCGATATTTTCGAAAGGCTTCCATTATGAGATTTCTGTTGAATTTCAGCATTTTCACCAGCCTGACTCTGGCTGGCCTGTCATTTTTTCCCGCGATCGCGGTTGCACAATGTGCGCCGGATGAACAGGACCCCGTGATCATCATCGACGATGGCGATGGCGACACCGGTATCGCAAGCGCAGCCCTGGCGCGCCCCGCAGCATCATCGGTTTGTCTGCAAAGCGGACGCGCCGCGGCCATTCTGGGCGATCAACCCGACCTTCTGACGCGGCGCGACATGCGCAATGTCGGTGACCTCGCCACACAGGGCGGCACCGATGACGGCGGTTTTGGCGGTCCGATCTGGGCCAACATCTCGGGACGTCGCGCCGAACTGAACGACAACACGCTCGACACCGCGACCGTCAGCATCGGCGGCGATGTCTGGAGCAACGACAGCACCATCATCGGTATCATGTTGCAGGGTGACACGGCCGAACAGGACGGTGTGACCACCAACAGTTTCGAAGCGACCGGTTACATGGCCGGTATCTATGGGATCTATCAGGTCACGGACTTCACCTTCGATGGTCGGATCATGGCCGGCCAATCCGAAAATGATGTCATCGACGGGGGCGACCGGACTGACGGTGTGGAAAGCACGCGCTGGCTGGCGACGCTCCAGATTTCCAGCCAACGGGAACTTGCGGGCGGCACGTGGTTCCTGCCCCGCGTGTCACTTGGCTGGCTCGAAGATACGATGGATGCCTACACGATCGGCACCGATGATATCGAAGAACAGATCGTGTCATACGGTCAGGCCGATATCGGGGCGAACGTCCTTGTTCCGGTGAATTTCGGCGGTACAGATGGAAACGTTATCCTTGGGGCCAGCGGCATCTTTGCCTTCGGTGAAGACGCCGACAGTCAGGTGCCACCCGATCTGCGCGGCCGCGTCGATCTTGGGCTAGAGCTTTTCGGCAGTGAAACATGGTCTGTGTCGGGCAAGGTCTTTGCCGACGGGTTCGGCGACGAAGATTATGTCAGCGCCGGTGCCGATCTTGGGGTCATGATCTGGTTCTGATCGGCCCGACGGGAAAAATCGGGGCGGCATGGCAATTTGCCGCCTTCGCGAACCGACCAAAGCAACCCCCTTTCTATCCCGGTAAAGAGCAGGTATCGAAGATATTACTGGATTATCTTGGGGGATTTTCTGCGTATGACACGCCTTTCAATGCTTTTCAAAGCATCGCTTCTTATTGTTTTCGGTCTGTTTTGGGCGGATATCGCCATCGCTCAGGAAGAGCCCGACGAACCCGATCCACCGCCGCTTCAGGGGCAGATCCCACCTTCGTTCCCTGATATTGGTGACTTCCCCGGCGGTGGCGGCGGCGGTTCACCTGTCGTCAGACCTTCACGTTTCGTGTCCCTGTCCACGCTTCAAGCGGCAGGCGTGACCCCGGACGAACGCGAAGAAATCGTGTCCAAGGCCCGCAGTTTCAGCAAAGAGGATAACGGTGGATATGGTGGCCCGATCTGGTCCGCCCTGACCGGCACCACATCCGAGCTCGAAGGAACCGGTCTTGACACGCTGGCTGCCACATTCGGCGCGGATGTGTGGGCGAACGATGTGGCGATATTCGGTGTCATGTTGCAGGGTGATACCGCCGAACAGGACGGAGCCGATGGCCTGGACTTCGACTCGACCGGATATATGGCAGGTGTCTACGGGATCTACCAAATCACGGACTTCACGTTCGACGGTCGTATCCTCGCCGGTCAGGCGCAAACCGATATCACCGACGGAACCGACACCGCCGACGGCGTGGACAGCACCCGTTGGCTGGCCAATCTGCAGATCTCCAGCCAGCGGGAATTCGACAACGGCACGCTTTTCGTACCGCGGGTCGCGTTGGGCTATCTCGTCGATGACACCGACGCCTATACGCTTGGCGCCAGCGATGTGGAAGACAAGCGCATCGCCTACGGCCAGGCCGACATCGGGTCCAGCTTTCTGATACCTTTCCAGGCGGGCGGTACGGACGGCAACATCGTCGCGGGTGCGACGGGCATCTGGGCGTTCGGCGAAGATGCCGACAGCCAGGTCCCGCGCGACCTGCGCGGACGTGTCGATCTTGGGGTCGAGCTCTTCAGCGCCAATAGCTGGTCCGTCTCGGGCAAGGTCTTCGCGGACGGCGTCGGTGAGGAAGATTTCGAGAGTTTCGGTGCCGATTTGGGCGTGATGTTCTGGTTCTGAAGTAATAAAACGACGGCGCCGCCATCGGATCGATACGATGGCGGCAAAAAAACCCAAAAAGCGAACAAAAACGCGATAACCTGCCTGATGCCAGCAGCCGCCGGCAATCTCTCGCGCGCATCGCGCGCAAACTCCACCGCGGTCTAGTATACCAGTCCATATCGATCGCGGCTTGGCCTCTTGTATTGGCCACACTTCAGCAACATTTTCCTCAAAAAACCCCCTTTCCATAACCTATTGGAAACACGCCACTTTTGTGTCGGCGGATTGTCGCAAATCGCCTCGGCAGGGTTTCGCTTTGGCAATGTATACGCAGTTGCCCGTTCAGATGTCGACTTGCTAACACGATTTAGACCGGCGGATTCGCAGGTCGAATTCAGGCGATCGGGACAGCTGCGACATGCCACATGCAAGACAAACCGGGAAACCCGTATCCGCGATCACCGGATTTCGACGGCGCGGACCCATCGCGACCAGAATACCCCGCCGACGTCACACCGGATGACGGCGCACCGAATAAAATAGACGAAGCAAAACGCAATCAGGCCCATGGCGAACAAGATCGTGCCCGGGGCGAGCATCCAAAGAGGGATACAGATGGATAACAGCGATATGCATATGGGCCACGATCACCACACGGGCAACGGCGGATCGGGCTATACCGACATCACCGCTTTTGGCACCTTCCACGGGACAAGCAGCCATACCCACCATGACAGTCTTGAAGGCGGACGGACCGCCATAACGACAGAGGCATTGGTGTCCTACAACGGGTTGCGTGCTTTCCTTGGTGTCGAACCGACCACGCTGGATCATATCGGCGATTGGGCCTATGCCAACCAGATGACCAACGACCCCAATCCGTATGGGCAAACCGTCAAGGGTGTCGGGCTCTACTACGGCATGCAGGGCGCCAAGGTCGGCTGGATCCGTGACGATGCCTTTGATCCCCAGATCCTTGCCGATATTCAGCGCGAAGCGCGGCTTGGCACGGTCGAAAACGTCATGGCAATGGTCGAAGAGGTCGGGCTTGACGGTTACGCCGCCTATCTGCGCGCGTCCGGGCTGGTGGACACCTTCGTCAACACCATGAAGATGGAGCCACATTACGGCGGATGGATGCACGGCGTCACGCACGGACGGCTAGGACTGGACGGTGCCACAGCGCATGATGTGAACCACCTGACGGTGCTCAGCCACGACCAGATGCAGCCCTTCATGAACGACACGTTCGATTATCCGCAATGGCCCGCGCTTGATGTGCCAGAGGCCGATGTTGCGAACTACTTCCAGGCTATGGTTCTGCTTAGTGATCCGTTGGGCGATGGTATCACATCCGGGACGACAGGCGTCGACAATCCCGATCCGGTCGATCCTGTCGATCCGGCACCGGTCGACCCCGATCCCGACATGGGCGGCGGCGACATGAACCCCGATATGGGCGGTGGTCACGATCACGGTGACCATGATCACGGCGGTGGTATGGATATGGGTGGCGGCGACACCGGCGGCGGATCTGCATCCGCCGCAGCATCGATCGACACAAGCAACAGCTGGGCCGACGGCTTTGTCGCCCAAGGCTCGTTCACGCCTGATAGCGCCGTGAACGGCTGGACGCTCTCCTTCGCGTCCTCCGCTGATATCACGAACATCTGGAACGCCGAGATCGTCAGCTATGAAAACGGCGTCTACACGATCAAAAACGCACCCTACAACGCGAACCTGAACGCGGGACAAGAGGTATCATTCGGCTTCCAGGCCGCCGGGTCAGACAACACGATCAGCGATATCATGGTGAACGGCGCACCCGTTGATACAGGCGGCGGCACCGGCGGGGACACGGGTGGCGACACTGGCGGTGATACAGGTGGAGATACCGGAGGCGACACTGGCGGCGGCGATACAGGTGGTGCGACCGCCCCGAATGTCAGCGTCTCCGACATCACCGTCAACGAAGGTGATCCCGGCACAATAACCGTCGGCGGTGGCGGCACGGGCAGCGGCGTGATCGCGCGTGGTCCGCTCTCGACCCAGGGCAACCAGATCATCGACAGCGCCGGGAACAACGTCGAAATCCGCGCCGTCAACTGGTTCGGTGCGGAAACCGATGTTGGCGCGCCACACGGGCTGTGGGCGCGCAACTGGCAGGACATGATGGACCAGATGGTCGATACGGGCTTTAACGCCATCCGCCTGCCCTTCTCGTCCGACATGGTGCTGAACAACCCGATGCCAGGGGGCATCAACACCGCCGAAAACCCAGACCTCGTGGGTCTCACCTCGCTCGAGGTGTTCGACAAGATCATCGATTACGCCGACGAAATCGGCTTGCGCGTGATGCTGGACCACCACCGCGGTATCGCGGGCAACAGCGCCACCGACAACGGCCTTTGGTACGGCGAAGGCGGCTATACCGAGGCCGACTGGATCGGTGTCTGGCAGATCATGGCGGACCGTTATGGCGACAGCCCCGCCGTTTTCGGGGCCGACCTGCACAACGAACCCCACGGGTCAGCGACCTGGGGCGACGGCGGCCCGACCGATTGGGGGCGCGCGGCCGAAGCCGCTGGCAACGCCGTCCTCGAAATCAACCCTGACTGGCTGATCGTCGTTGAAGGGATCGAAAACTACCAGGGCGACAGCTACTGGTGGGGCGGCAACCTGCAGGCCGTGCGCGACCATCCGGTCGAACTGAACGTGAACGACAAGCTGGTCTACTCACCCCACGACTACCCCGCTTCGGTCTTTGCCCAACCATGGTTCTTCGACGGCTCCGACCTGACCGAGGTCTTCCGCGAAAGCTGGGGCTACATCTACGAAGAGGGGATCGCACCGATCCTCTTGGGCGAATTCGGCTCCAAACTGGAAACCGACGTCGATCGGGCGTGGGCCGAGGCCATTGTCAAATATCTCAACGGCGACCTGAACGCCGACGGCACCATCGACATCCCCGAAGGTGACGCCGGGATGAGCTTTGCGTGGTGGTCCTGGAACCCGAATTCCGGCGATACGGGCGGCATCCTGAACGACGACTGGACAACCATCCGGAAAGAGGCCGTGGGCCTTCTCGAACCGCTGCTTGCCAACGACACGGGCGATGGCGGCACCCCGGTTGAGGTTCCTGCCCCCAACCCGACGACCAGCGTGACGATCACGCTCGACGAAGCCTCAGATGAGACCGTCACGCTCACCTACCGGACCGAGGACGGCACAGCGACCGCTGGGGAGGATTACGAAGCCGCCAGCGGCAGCGTGACATTCGCACCCGGCGAAACGTCCAAGACAATCGACATCACGCTTCTTCCCGACGATGTCGCGGAACCCACCGAAACCTTCAACATCATCGTTGAAGGTGGCGCAAACGGCCCGGTGACCGCAACCGCCACGATCCGAGACGATGACGGCTATACCGGCCCGGTCGATCCTGATCCGGTCGATCCGGCACCCAAACCCGTCATTTCCATTGCGGATGCATCCGTACAGGAAGGGGGCTCTGCCAGCTACACACCGACATCCTACGGCGATACGGCCGCCGGGCACGGCGCCATCGCTGCGGGTCCGCTTTCGACCCAGGGGCGATTCATCGTCGATAGCGACGGCAACCCGGTCAACCTGCGTGGCGTGAACTGGTTCGGATCGGAAAAGGCGGACCTGTCGGTGCCGGGCGGTGTCTGGACAAGGCCCATCGCCGAGATGATGGAGCAGATGGTCGATCTCGGGTTCAACACGATCCGACTTGCATTCTCGACCGAGCAAGTTCTGAACAACCCCGTCACCGGTGCGCAAGACTATTGGCCCGACAGTTTCCTTGAAGGCAAAACACTGCTCGAGGTCTGGGATTACATCGCCGACACCGCCGACAACCTCGGTCTCAAGATCATCTTCGAGCATCATCGCAGCGATGCTGGCTCTGGCGCGAACCTGACCGGTCTGTGGTACACCGATGAATTCGGAGAGGACAAATGGATCGAGGCGTGGCAAACGCTTGCCGAGCGGTACAAAGACAGCCCCGCCGTCATCGGTGCCGATCTGCACAACGAACCGGGTAATGCCTCCAAATGGGGTAATGGCGACCCGGCGACTGACTGGGCGGCGGCAGCCGAACGCGGTGGCAACGCCGTGCATGAAATCGCCCCCGACTGGCTGATCGTCGTGGAAGGCGTCGCCAATTATCAGGGCGATGAATACTGGTGGGGCGGGAACCTTCAGGGCGTCCGCGACCGACCCATCGAACTCGACCAACCGAACAAGGTCGTCTACTCACCGCATGATTACCCTGAATCCGTCTATCCCCGGCCATGGTTCAAGGACGGCTCTGACCTGCACGAGGTGTTCCGCGACCACTGGGGCTTTATCCACGAAGAGGATATCGCACCCGTCTGGCTGGGCGAGCTTGGGTCGCGGCTTGAAACGGACCTCGACAAAGCATGGGCCGACGCGATCATCGGCTATCTTTCCGGCGATTTCGACGGTGATGGCACGAATGATCTGCCCGCCGGTGATCCCGGTATCGGCTTTGGCTGGTGGGCGTGGAATCCGAATTCCGGCGATACCGGCGGCGTGGTCGAAGACGACTGGATGACACCCCGGGCCGATGTGTTCGAACTGCTTGCACCGCTGCTGGACGGGGCGCCCTCAGGGTCCGAACCCACAGATGGGGGGGCACCAACATATATCACGTTCGATGTCACGTTGGATGCGCCGGCGACCGAAGAGGTCACCGTCAACTACACGACGCAGGACGGCACGGCACAGGCCGGGCAGGATTATGTGGCAACGGCCGGCACGTTGACATTCGCACCTGGCGAGACGACCAAAACGATCAAGGTCGAGGTGCTCGGCGATGACGCTGTAGAGCCCGATGAGATGTTCACCGTGGCCCTCAGCGGCGACGTGACAGGCGACCTGACAGCGATCGGCACCATCATTAATGACGATGACGCTATGACGGACCCCGATCCGGACATGGGCGGTGGTGACACTGGCGGCGATACCGATGGTGGTGGCGACACTGGCGGCGGCGACACCGGCGGTGATTACGTCGGCGGCGGACAGACCTACAATGTCGGCACGGTCGCGGTGATCACAGGCTTTGATCCCACGAAAGACAAACTCGACCTTGGCTCTGACTCGATCCACAACCAGATCGGCGTCGACACGGCGGACGGCTTTGCCATGCTGCATATGTTCAACAGCGGCAAGTCCACGCTGCTCGAAGGCGTCTATCTCAAGGATCTGGTCGCAGCCAACTTCACCCCGATCGCGGACGCGCACCTGCAGCAAGACCTCAGCGCCGCATTGGCATTCGAAAACGGCACCGGTCTGGTACGCGACAATACGATCTACGTCCGCTCGCACGAGGCCGGCCTGAACGAGGTCGTCGATTTCGATCCCGCGACCGACACTGTCAGCATGTTCTACCTTAGTGTCCGGGGCGACCAGGAACTGAACTTCTCGGTCGAGGAAACGGCGCAAGGCGTGCGGTTCTTCAGCCCGCTCACGAACCAAAGCATCACGCTGCGCGACACGAAACTCAGCGACCTGACCAGCGACCATTTCGAATGGCGGGCCAACCAGCTCGAGGATAATGTCGCGGGCCGCATGGGACTGGCCGACAAGATCGACGGGTTCACCTACGAAAACATCTATAGCGGCAAAAGTGTCCCCATGGCGGGCCTTGTGGACCGGGCCCCCTATCACAGCCAGCCCGACTATACCGGCACGCCGATCGGTGGGTCAGACGGCGGGAATACCGGCGGTGACACGGGCGGCGGTGACATGGGCGGTGGCGATATGGGCGGTGGCGATATGCCAATCGTCGTGAACGTCACCGGCGGCTCTGTGACCGAAAGCGATCCGGGCATGACGCACATGCACGACGACGGCACATCCCACGTTCACGATGACGGTCATCGCTACATCATCTTCGAAGTGGTGCTGGAAGAGCCAGCCGCGGATACGGTCACCCTCACCTATGCCACGGCTGACGGCCTGGCCGTCGCCGACACGACCAACGATATGGCGTGGGACTATCATGAAACCACCGGAACGCTCGTCTTCGCCCCCGGCGAACAGACCAAGACGGTCTCGGTAGCCGTTCATCCCGACACACTTGTCGAGTTGACGGAGACATTCACCTTCCGGGTCTCGGGCGAAAACATCACCGGTGATCTGGTGGCGACGGGCATCATCTACGACAACGATGTCGAAGATACGTCTGGCGGTGGCGATATGGACATGGGCGGCGATGGCGGCATGGACATGGGTGACGGCGGTGATATGGGCGGCGGTAATGACGGCGGCGACACCGGCGGAACAGGCACGACCTACAAAGCCGGCACAATCGACGTGGTCACCGACTTTGACCCAGCGGTTGATGTGTTCGACCTCGGCACCGACTCGATCCACAACCAGATCGGTGTCGACACGGCTGATGGCTTTGCCATGATCCACATGTTCGACAGCAACAAATCCACGCTGCTGGAAGGCGTGTATTTGAAGGACCTGACGGCAGCGAACTTTGCACCCATCGCCGACGCGCACCTGCAACAGGACCTGAGCGCATCGCTCGCCTTCGAAAACGGCACCGGGCTCGTGCGCGAAAACACGATCTACGTCCGCTCGCACGAGGCTGGCCTGAACGAAGTCGTGGATTTCGATCCCGCAACCGACATGGTCAGCATGTTCTACCTCAGCGTTCGGGGTGACCAAAAACTGAACTTCGCTGTCGAAGAAACGGCGGACGGTGTCCGGTTCTTCAGCCCGCTCACCAATCAGAGCCTGACGCTGCGCGACACCAAACTCAGCGATCTGACCAGCGACCATTTCGAATGGCGCGCCAACCAGATCGAAGACAACGTCGCCGGGCGCATGGGATTGTCAGATGTGATCGATGGGTTCAGCTACGAAAACATCTACAGCGGCAAAAGCGTACCCATGGCGGGTCTTGTGGACCGGGCACCCTATCACAGCCAGCCCGACTATACCGGCACCCCGATCGGGTCATCCGACGGTGGCGATATGGGCGGCGGCAACCATGGTGGTGATCAAGGCGGTGGCGATATGGGCGGGGGCAACCCCGATCCGGTCGATCCGATGCCCGATACGGGCATGCCTGACGGTGCCCTGTCCGCCTATCTCGACGTCAAGGATGATTGGGGCAGCGGCGCGGTGATCGAAATGACGATCACCAATAATTCCGGCGCAGCGATCAACGATTGGGATGTGGATTTCAACCTTTCCGTCGATATCGCCAATGCATGGAACGCCCAGATCAGCGACGCGGGTATGGAACGGTTCAGCGCCGCCGATGCTGGCTGGAACGGGACGATCGCAGACGGGCAATCGGTGACCTTCGGGTTCCAGACGAATGGCGGGAACCTTGATGAAATGATGCTGAACGATGATGCGAACTTCACTTTCGACATGATGTAGGATCAAGGACCACTCACCACGAACGGGGGCGCGCACCGAAAGGTGACGCGCCCTTTTTTTTGCGGCCAAAATGCCGCATACCTGTCCAAGAACAGATTGTGTCCGAATTACGGCTTATCGCCGAAGGGCAATCAGGCTAGTGTCCCGCGGCATGCCGACAAGATATCGGATGCCACGAGCATAGAAACACAACAAATAGTTGAAAACGGTATAATATGATCAATCGATTTATCCAAACCACATCCATTTGCGCCGTTATCGTCACGTCCGCCTGTTCAAGTGGAGGTGACAGCGACGGCAACCATAATTCATCACGGGCCACCGCACTCTTTTTCGGAACGACGGATTCAAGCACTTCGGCAAACGGACTGGATTTCGCCACCGCGACGTCCGACATTCGCGACGTCGAAGGTCAGAACGCCACTGTCCGGCTTGTCCGTTTCGTGACGGATCAAGAAACCGGGGCAACCACGATCCAGGTCAGCGCCGAGACCTTTCAGGCCGACGATCTGGACGATGAAAACTACACCGCGACCTTCGGCGGCGAAACAATCACCTTCAGTGATGGGATCGGCACGCGCGGCGATGGCGCCACAGTCGATGTGCGCCGGGGGACGGCCGGCGATTTCGCACAAGCCTTTTCAATTTTCAGCTCTGTCGATGCCGGTGGTCTGGATGCAGGGGAAAACACCGAAGGTTTCCTGATCACCGGTTTCGAAACCAACCCTGACGATATCGCAGCTTTGACACCCAGCGGTGAAATCATATATGGAGGCACGCTTGGTGGCTCCGGCACCCTGATCCGCAATGGTGGGGAAGAGCTTACCAATGCCGTTCTGTTGTCCGGGATAACGACGATCACAGCGGATTTCGCCAATGGAACGGTCAGCGGCAACTCTGACATCACCGTTGGTATCCCGGACACGGTGCTTAATGTCGATCTGGCCTTTGAAGGTGCCGACATCTCGGGCAACGGCTTTTCGACCGATCTGACCGTGGCCGACTGCACGACGGGCCTGACCTGCACCTCGGACTCCCAACTCGCAGGCGTCTTCTACGGGCCGGATGCCGCTGAACTTGGTGGACTTGCTGCGATTGATGTCACCGGCACCGACGGTGACGGCGACACGATCCGCTATGTCGGCGGTGGTGCGATCATCGCAACACAGTAGTAACCCGGCAGGTCGCGTTTCATATCGAACGCGGCCTATTCCATTTCCCCAAACACTGATGCACCCTCCCCGCAAACGGGAGGATCATCATGGATATCACTGCAGCCCGCGCCATCGTCACCGGCGGTGCCTCTGGCCTTGGGGCCGCCGCCGCCAGGGGCCTGATCGACGCGGGCGCACTGGTCACGATCTTTGATCAAGATCCACGCGGGGCCAGCTTTGCCGCCGATATGGGCGCTTACTTCGCACAAGTTGACGTAACGAACGAAGGCAGCGTTTCCAAAGGGTTGGAAAACGCAGTTGATGCGATGGGCGGGTTGAACACGGCGATCAACTGCGCCGGAATCGCGACGACGGAAAAGACGCTGGGGCGCGACGGCCCGCATACGCAGGCCAGCTTCAAACGCACCATCGACATCAATCTGAACGGCAGTTTCAACATCGCACGTCTCGCCGCCGCGCGGATGACCGACGGTGGCGTGATCATCAACACCGCCTCGATCGCTGCCTTCGACGGGCAAAAAGGGCAAGCCGCCTACGCGGCGTCCAAAGCCGGGATCACCGGGCTGAGCCTACCAATGGCGCGTGACCTCGCCCGCAACGGCATTAGGGTCATGGCCATCGCCCCGGGTATCTTCCGCACCCCGATGCTCGAAGGGCTGGGGCAAGAGGTCATGGACACTCTCGCCGCCGACGTCACCTACCCACAACGGCTCGGCGACCCGGCAGAGTTCGCCGCCCTGGCACGGTTCATCGTGGAATGCGACTACTTGAATGGAACGACGATCCGGCTGGATGGGGCGCTGCGCATGCCTTGAAGACGGCTGCTGGTGCCAAGTGCCGTGAACAACAATGCTGGCCACGCCGGTGGCCAAGCGCCTTTCGCAGATCGCAGCACGGGAAGAGAATTCTGACATGACCATCTATCTCAAACACATGCCCAATTCCGCTGGTGACCCTTGGCCCGCCGCACCACAACCCGACACCATAGCCGGTTGGGAGGCCGCCAACATCACCCTGCCCGAGGCCTATCGCGCATTCATGCTGCGCTACAATGGCGGGGCGATCTATCCGCTGGAATTCGAAATCACGATCAACGAGGACGCCGCCGACATGCTGGACATTCCGGCGGAGTCCGGCGTCGATATCCTGTTCGACTGGAACACGTTCCAACAAACGAACACACAAACGCAGCCATGGCGGGATTACATGATCGCCATCGGATACGACACGACATCCAGCATCATTGGCCTGGGCTCTGACGGTCGCGTGCTGTACTGGTGGCGTAACCTGGCAAATGAATGGGAGGTCGAAGATGACGGCCCCTACCCCGTCGGCGTTCTGGGCAACGATTTCCAAGGGTTCATCGAAGACCTGTCCGGCGACACCGCCCCGCGCTGGAACCTGCCGGGTGATCTGGACAACGCGATGAAAATCGAATTCTGACACACTGCCCGGTCCATAACGTGGACGAGGCGCTGGCGCTGCTGCGATGGCCCGACGGACGCATCGGCCAATTCGTGCAAAACCGGATCGCGTCCAAGGCACCGACGGCGCTGATCATCAGCCCTTGGCGCGACGTTGCGGCCTCCAGCGAATTCCGGCTGTTCTACAAGGGCGGGCGGATGGTCGGGGCCTCACAATATCATCACAGCCGCGTCTATCCCGATATGGTCAGCCGCAAACAGGAACTCGCCGCAGCCATATTCGTCATTGCCCCGCAAATCGGTCAGGCGCTGCACATGCCAGACGTCGTTGTCGATATCGAACTCATCCCACAGGCGCGTGGTGCACTAACCATGACATTGATCGAACTGAACCCGTATCTCAGCATCACCGATCCCTGCCTGTTCAGTTGGGCCAGCGGCGGGAATTTCGACGGTACCTTGCGGGTGCGGCATTCATAGCGGAAAGCCAAGGCTGTTTCCTGCTCGATTTCCACTGCACGCTTGTCTTTGATCATCCAAAACATGTTTGGAACCTTCAGGGTCGCGATGCTAATCGCGCCGGTTCTTCCGCATGTCCCGATCAAGAATACGGTTACATTTCCCGTTTTCCGGCAGATACGCGACCAACTGATGATCGGCATCATCCAGATAAAGGCGACCGCACCTATCCCGCTGCCTTCTCTTCCAACATCAACCACTCGTCCTCCGCCGCAGCCAGCGCGCCTTGCCGTTCGACCAAAGCGTCCATCGCCTTTTGAAACTTCACCGGTTCACGGGTGAATAAATCCGGGTCGGCCAGCAATCCTTCCAGTTTGCCGATCTCGGCCGTCAACCGGTCGATCAACGCTGGCAACTCTTCCAACCGGTGCTTTTCTGTAAAGGATAGGCCGGACGGTGCCTTCCTCTCCGCAACTTTTTCTTTTTTGCCACCGGCCTTCGGCGCGGCCGGCGCCTCGGCAAAGTCGCCACCCCGTTGCGTCCGATAGTCGGTCCAGCCTCCGGCATAAACGACCGCTTGCCCGTTCCCTTCCATCGCCACCGTCGTCGTCGCCACACGGTCCAGAAAATCACGGTCGTGGCTCACCAGCAGGACGGTCCCGTCATATTCACCCAAGATATCCTGCAACAGATCCAGCGTCTCGACATCCAGATCATTCGTCGGCTCATCCAACACCAGCAGATTGCTTTCGCGCGCCATCAGACGGGCCAACAGCAGCCGTGCCTTCTCGCCCCCCGACAACGACCGGACAGGCGCACGGGCCTGCGCCTCGTCAAACAGAAACTCTTTGAGATACCCGACCACATGCTTTGGCGCGCCACGTACCATGATCTGATCCGATTTGCCCGACACGCCCAATTCAGGGTCATTCGCCAGATTTTCCCACAGCGACATGTCCGCCTGCAACGCCGCGCGGGTCTGATCGAACACCGCGACATCCAGATTGGTACCAAGCTTCACCCGTCCCTCGTCAGGTTTAATTTGACCCAGCAACATCTTGATTAGCGTGGTTTTTCCAACACCGTTCGGCCCAACGAAAGCGATCCTATCCCCACGCTGTACCGTCAGATCAAAGCCCTTCACGATCGACTTGCCGTCAAACGCCTTCGCCAGACCCACGGCCTCGATCACCTTGCGGCCCGAGGTTGGCCCACCGTCAAATGCCATCGCCGCCGTACCCTGCCGCTTGATCTGGCTCGCTCTCTCGGCCCGCAATTCCTGCAAGGCGCGCACGCGGCCCTGATTACGCTTGCGCCGGGCGCTGATCCCTTCGACAGCCCATCGCGCCTCTGCCTTGATCTTGCGGTTCAGCTTGTGGCGCTGCTGGTCCTCTTCCTCCCAGATCTTGTCGCGCCATTCTTCAAACCGATCAAAACCCTGCTCGGCCCGGCGCACCTGCCCGCGATCGATCCATAGGGTCGCGCGGGTCAATGCCCGCAAAAACGCCCGGTCGTGGGAAATCAATACAAACGCCGCCCGCGTCTGCTTCAGCTCCTGCTCCACCCACGCAATCGCCTCGATATCCAGATGGTTGGTCGGCTCGTCCAACAGCATCAATTCCGGCGCCTCGGCCATCAGCTTGGCCAAGGCCGCGCGGCGGCGTTCCCCGCCCGATGCGGTGGAGACATCGCCCGCAGGGTCAAACTTCAACCCCTCGGCCACCATCTCGACCTTATAGGAATCCTCCGGTGCCAGCCCGCTGGCCGCATAATCACCAAGTGTCGCGCAGCCCGCCATCGAAGGCTCTTGTTCCATGTAACCCGCGGTCACACCGGGCGACAAAACGCGGCTACCGCTGTCGGCCTCGACCAGTCCGGCCATGACCTTCATCAGCGTCGATTTACCCGACCCGTTGCGGCCAACCAGGGCCACCCTGTCCCCCGGCTGCACCACCAGCGACAGGTCGGAAAACACAGGATCGCCGCCGAAGGTCAGCGCAATATCGGAAAGTTGAAGCAAAGGAGCATGTGCCATCCCCGCCTGCTATTGCGGCAAGCGGAAAGGGTCAACCAGCGACAGCGCGCAGGGCCTTCGCACGGGCCGCGGGAATGGCGGCGACGGGCACGCAGGTGAACACATGCAAGGTCCCCAGATCGCGGTCCACCACCGCGTGATCGCTCACCCAGCCACCCATCGCCAGATAGGTCCGCAACAGCGGCGGCATGCGACGCATCCCCCCTGTAGTACGCGCGCGGTCAAACGTGACAACCTCTGGCGCCTTTTGACCCGGACGCAAATCATCAGGCGCACCAAAACGTGACCGCAGAAATGCGAATGTCGGCCCATAAGGCGTTGGATCAACGCCGGAAAAGCTCGTACAGCCAGTCAAATAGCGCGCGCCAGCCGCATCCACCAGCCGGGTCACCGCGCCCCAGACAATGCGCAAGACATCAACATCCAGCACCGCAGGGTCCACGCAAAATCGGCCCAACTCGGCAAAGGGTCCCGTGGCTTTCGAAAGGCGTGTCAGATCATAGAACTGCGCGGCATAGCCGCCCAACATCGCCGTACCGTCGGGCCACAACGCCACCCGCAACGTCGCGACCAGACGGCCCGCCTCCGTCTCGACCATGACATGCTGCGACAGTGCGTCGAACCGGTCTTTGTCAACACCGGCGCCCCCGAAAAAACAACGGTGGCGCAAGCGCTGACAGGCCAGAAGATCATCCGCCCCCCCGGCCATCCGCGCCACATAGGCGCCCTTGCACAACGGAATTGTCATTTTACCTCACCTTGGCGAACCGGTTACCCAGTCCTACGTTAAGCGCCAGCGACGGAAAAGGAAGACGGAAAGCAATGGATAAAGTCATCAAATCAGACGGGGAATGGCGCGAACAACTCAGCGAACTCGCCTACAAGGTTACCCGCAAACACGGGACCGAGCGGGCGGGCACCCACGAAAACTTCCCCAAAGGCCCCGGCACCTACATGTGCGTCTGCTGCGGCGCGCCGGTCTTCGACCAGGCACACAAATTCGACAGCGGCACCGGCTGGCCGTCCTTCTACCAACCCGTCGACCCCGAGATGGTCGGCGAAAGCGTGGACCGGAGTTTCTTCATGAAACGGACCGAGGTGCACTGCAACCGCTGCGACGCGCATCTGGGGCACGTGTTCCCCGATGGACCTCAGCCGACTGGGTTAAGGTATTGTATTAATGGGGTCGCGTTGGCGTTTGAGCCGGAGGATGGGTAAGTTTCCCAAATCACGTCCCAGAATTAGTGCTTGTCAGTGAAGATCTCAGTCTTCTGTCCGCAATCATCGCAAATAACATTCGTCAGCGAGGCTAGGGCGCAGCCATTCGTCTGACACCTCGGTAGATGGGCAATCTTCACCAGTGCATATACTTACGGGTTCATCGACAAGGGCGAACCAAGCGATAAATCCCGCGAAAAGTGTCCGGTTGGGGCCTTGATCAATCGGAATACAAACCATCGTAGCTTGTACCACGTTGGTCTGCTCCATATCCCTTGCAAAGCGGTTCGCCCAATCACCTCTGGACCATGCGCCTCTACAAAATTCTTTTCCACCAAAGTCGAAATCAGCACCAACGACGTATTCCTGCAGTATTGCCTGACGCTCTTCCCTCGTGAACTCATGCACCACGCCTTCGCCGTAAAGAACCTTCTCGCGGCCATCATGCTTTACGGTGATGTCCCATTTGCTATCGAGCAACTCGAACCCCATAGGTGAGAGACATATTGAGACGTATCCGTCCAATTCCAATACCGCATCCAGCCCTGAGATTCTCTCGGCAAGATCGGACTCGAAATTATCCCCGCAGGGTATTTGACGGTGGCGAGCATCACGACCAAAGCCCTCGTTGACATAGCATTTGCTGTCACTGACCCCACCCTCACGGGTGATCAAACCCGACGCATTCAAACCTGGATCATGAATTTGGTAGCTGAGTATTTCGGCACGTAACGGCACCTTGAATGCAATGCGGTCTCGTGCCGAACAGTTGGGGTGGTTTTCAATGGGCGTATATTGACCATAGAACCGGTTTCCAAAGCCTTCTTCAACTATTCTCGTATCCGCATAAGTGTTTTCTGGCATCAAAACCAGAAACAAGCTGCTGAAAGTCATGGCGGTAACACAATTCATGTAATACTCCTATCCTCTTAGCACCAACATAGGTAAGTGATGCTGCCATTTCAACGCATACGCTACGCCTCCTCCCGCATCACCCAAGCCCCTGCCACCAAAATCACCACCGCACCGACCCACATCAACCCCGGTGGTGCAAACCCGAAAAACACCAACCCCAACAACACGTTCAGCGGCAACTTCAAATGATCGAACGGCTGCAGATACGCCGCATCCGCCACCACATAGGCACGCACCAGCAAATACTGCGCCCCCGCGATCAGCAACCCGGACAACGCCACCAGCCACAGCGCCTCTGCCGCCACGGCGAACCCGGACCCCAAAGCGGCGATCCCGTTCACCGGCACCAACAGCACCAGAAGCGCCAGCGTCAACGTCCCCGCATCCTCGGTCGTGGTGAGGCGCTTGGTGACAAGCGACGAACCCGCCCAGAACGCAGCCGCGCCTACCGGTAACAGAGCGACCCACGTAAACGCCTCCTCCCACGGTGCCAAGATCAGCACACCGCCGAAACCACCTAGCAAGACCGCCAGAACACGCGACCGTGTCAGCCGCTCGCGCAAGATCAAACCCGCCCCCAATGTCACGAACAATGGTGATGTCAGGATCAGCGCGACGGCCTGCCAGATCGGCACATAAGCCAAACCCGCGACCCATAGCTGCACGCCGACAGCGGCCAAAATCACCCTTAGCATATGCAATCCGGGCCGCCCCGTACGCCACGGGGCAAACCAGACCAACGGCAAGGCAGCGACGCACGCCAGCGCATATTGCCAGAACGCGATCGTCGGCGACGCCACGCCATACAGCATCCCTGCCCCCTGAACGGCCGTATTGGCACCGGCAAACAACGCGCCCGCAGTGACAAAATACAAAGGGCCCATCACGGCCCCGGTTTTCATTTCCATCTGGATCATCGCATCTGTCCTTTCTCCTTGCGCATGACCCAAGGCAAACAGGACAGACCGGGCGCAAAAGCACCCGGGCTTACCCGCTCTCTTCCATCCGGACTGTGACCGTCGGCTCAGGCCTCTCACCTGATCTGCTGACCCTTTGGACAACCAAAGGCGCTCGCGGGCTTGGGGACGCACCCCATACCGCCGGTGGGGAATTCCACCCCGCCCTGAGAACAGTATGACGCTAGCGGTCAATGAACATTATATCAATAGTGTATCAATTTGCGCGGGCAACGCGCGTTGCGTTAACCGGCCTTCGTCCGTACGCGGCGGTCCGATGGAATTCCGATGAAAATCCGATAGAATTCCGATCGGCGATTTGGCTGTGTTAACAGAGATGCAAAGTCAGATATCGTCCGGGCTTTCACCCAGCAACGTCCCTGCATCGATCCGGCCCAAGCTGCCCAAAAGCTGGCTCAGCACGGTCACATCATTGATGCCATCATCCGTCACACGACGATCGAGAGAGACGACGCGGCCATCCTCGAGCGTGAAGCGTTCTATGTTCCGCACAACACCTTCAGGGGTGAAGGAAATGGCCAGAATCTCGCGGCTCACCTCCTCGGGGGCCAACGCGCCGAAATGGCGGAATTGGCTGGAAACATAGAATAAAGCGTCGTTTTCAAAGACGGCATTCGTGGTCGGTGGACCGAAACTTTCGATCACGCTTTCGCGGGTGCTTTGGCCGACTTGAACACTGGCCAATTCGGCATCCGTCGGGGTGAAACCGTGAAAACGGTTCATCGGTGTGCAACCGGCCGACATCGCCAAAACAAGCGTCAGGGCCGTGGCGCGCCGCCACGTGATCATATTGCCTGTCTTGCCGCTCATTTCAGTCCTCTTGCCTTGGCATTTCATGCCTTTTGCCCTAGTACATGACATCCCGCACCGAATTCAAGAATGGATGGCGTTTTGGCGAAATTGCCACGATCACAGTTGCGTTTAAGCGATCTGACAACGCGCGGCGCGACACCCTTTTCGCTTGTCCCGACGGCGGATGAACGCAAGGCAATCGCGGACGCGCTGGGGATCGCAGGGGTCAAAAAACTCAGCTTTTCCGGTCAGTTAGAACCTGTCGGCAAATCCGACTGGGCGCTTGATGCGGTATTGGGCGCCACTGTTGTACAGGCCTGCGTCATCTCGCTTATCCCCGTCACGACCCGGATCGATGAGGGCGTCAATCGGCGCTACATGACCGACTTGCCCCAGGTCACCACAGGCGAAATCGAGATGCCGCAGGACGACACGATCGATCCGCTGCCCGCGGCGCTCGATCTTGCGGCGGTGATGATCGAGGCCCTTTCACTTGCCCTGCCGCAATACCCCAAAGCCGAAGGTGCTACGCTGGGTGACGCCGTATTCACCGAAGATGGCATAACGCCCATGTCAGACGACGATGCCAAACCCTTTGCGGAACTCGCCAGTTTCCGCGAGCGCTTTGAAAAGAAAGAGGAATAACGCCACGTGACGGTGGTTGGAAAAAGGCTTGCACAAACACGGAATCGCAGTATGTTCGCGGCCTCTTTTACATCGAGTCTCGACAGGGCCGTCACGATGGCGTAGGACCCGCCGAGAGCGAAGGAAATCAGGGCTGTGGCCCTAACATGATAGGGTTGAGACATGGCTGTCCAGCAGAACAAAGTATCCAAATCACGCCGGAACAACCGGCGCGCGCACGACTCTCTGGTCGCTGCGAACCCCAATGAATGCGAAAACTGCGGTGAACTGAAACGCCCGCATCACATCTGCCCTTCTTGCGGGCATTATGCGACCCGCGAAGTCATTGCTGACACCACGGAAATCGATCTCGAAGACGACGCGGCCTAGACGCGCACATCGGGGTTACGGGGCATGACGGACAGCGCGCCGAACCCGGCCAACGTTATTTCAGTCGACGCCATGGGTGGCGACAACGGGCCTGCAACGGTTGTTGCGGGCCTGTCAAAGTTTTTGGGCAAGGCCTCACTGGCGACAGTGATCCTGCATGGACCAGAATCCGAACTCAAACCTTTGGTGATAAAGCATAAGATCCAAGATCGTGTTGTGATCCGCGACGCCAAAGACGTCGTGCGGATGACGGACGAGCCCAAGGCTGCGTATCGCAAGGGCGCGAAAACATCGATGTGGTCGACGATCGAGGCCGTCAGCAAGGGTGAGGCCGCCGTTTGCGTCAGTTGCGGCAATACCGGCGCGCTGATGCTGATGTCGACCATCCGGCTGCGCAAGACCGACGGGGTCAACAGACCCGCGATTGCGTGCCTCTGGCCCTCGCGCAACCCGACGGGTTTCAACGTTATGTTGGACGCTGGTGCGGATATCCGCGCCGATCAGGACGACCTGCTGAAATATGCGCTGATGGGGGCGTCGTACGCGCGCAACGGGATGGATATCGACCGCCCGCGTGTCGGCCTTTTGAACGTCGGGACCGAGGAACACAAAGGCCGGGCCGAGTTGAAGGTCGCCCACGAACTTATTGCGACTGCTGCAGAAATAGGTGATTTCGACTATGTCGGTTTTATCGAAGGTGGCGATCTGCCATCCGACAAAATCGACGTGATCGTCACTGACGGCTTTACCGGCAATGTCGCACTCAAAACCGGTGAGGGCACGGCCAGCCTGATCAGTGAATTCCTGCGCGCCGCATTTATGAAAACACCGCTTGCCATGCTGGCCGCGATCCTTGCCCGGGGTTCGCTGCAACGGTTGCGCAAGCGGATCGATCCACGGCGGGTGAATGGTGGCGTGTTCCTTGGCCTCAATCAAACGGTGGTCAAGAGCCATGGATCAGCCGACGCCACAGGAATGGCCGCCGCGCTGCATCTTGCCTACCGGCTGGCGCAAAGCGGATTTTCGGACAAACTCGCCGCACGGGTTGCATCCGCAGCCGCCCTTGCCCAAGATACCGGTCAAGAAGGTGAAGCGGAAGAACCCGACACCGAGGCAAGCTAGAGCAGCATGACACGTCGCGCAGTCGTCAAAGGGGTTGGGCATTATCTGCCGGAACGTGTCGTTCCGAATTCAGAATTCGAAAAGACGCTAGAGACCAGCGATACCTGGATCAAGACCCGATCCGGCATCGAACGCCGTCATTTCGCGGCCCCCGGTGAAACGACGTCAGACCTGGCGACCCACGCCGCCAAGGCCGCGTTGAAGATGGCCGGTATGGATGGCAACGACATCGACGCCATTGTCCTTGCAACCTCGACTGCCGATCTGACCTTCCCCTCCGCCGCCACAATGGTACAGCACGCGATCGGCAATACCACCGGCTATGCCTTTGACGTCCAAGCGGTTTGCGCCGGTTTCGTTTATGCGCTTTCGAATGCCAACGCGCTCATCACATCCGGCCAAGCAGACCGTGTGATGGTGATTGGCGCGGAAACATTCAGCCGCATCATGGACTGGTCGGACAGGTCAACCTGCGTGCTGTTCGGTGACGGGGCTGGTGCCGTCATCCTCGCGGCAGAGGGCGGCGATGGCACATCCGCCGACCGCGGGATCCTGTCGACCGACCTTAACTCGGACGGACGCTACAAGGACCTGCTTTACGTCGATGGCGGCGTGTCGACCCAAAACACCGGCATGCTGCGGATGGAGGGCAAAGAGGTCTTCCGCCACGCCGTGGAAAAACTGGCCCAGACCGCGCATACTGCCCTGGACAAGGTCGGGCTTGGCCCCGATGACGTGACCTGGGTGGTGCCGCATCAGGCCAATATCCGGATCATCCAATCCACGGCCAAGAAACTGGGCGTCGAAATGGACCGTGTTGTGGTGACCGTTCAGGACCACGGCAACACATCCGCCGCGTCGATCCCGCTGGCCCTTTCGGTCGGTGTGGCCAATGGGCAGATCAAACAGGGTGACCTGATCGTGACCGAGGCGATTGGCGGCGGCCTTGCCTGGGGTGCGGTGGTTCTGCGCTGGTAAGCAGAAACATACTGTCAAGGCCGATTGCCAAGTCCTTGTTATTGACTCTTATTTTGCGCCGCGCGTATGTTTCTTGGAATACTTAAGGGGGTTTTGATGACCGGAAAAACGTTAACCCGCATGGATTTGGCAGACGCAGTTCATAGCGAAGTCGGATTATCGCGCAACGACAGTGCCGATCTTGTCGAAAGTGTGCTGGGTCACATTTCGGATGCGCTCGTATCCGGGGAGACGGTGAAAATTTCTTCATTCGGCACATTTTCCGTCCGGGAAAAGGCCGCCCGCGTGGGTCGCAACCCGAAAACCGGGGAAGAGGTTCCCATTCACCCGCGCCGCGTGCTGACCTTCCGTCCTTCGCACTTGATGAAGGATCGGGTGGCCGCGGGCAATAAATCGTAAGCCATGGCAAAGGCCAAAGACGCCTTTCGAACCATCAGCGAAGTCGCCGAATGGCTTGAAACGCCGACCCACGTGTTGCGGTTCTGGGAAAGCAAATTCAGCCAGATCAAGCCGGTGAAGGGCGCCGGTGGCCGCCGCTATTACCGCCCGACCGATATGGATTTATTGGGCGGAATCAAATACTTGCTGCATGAACAGGGCATGACGATCAAGGGCACGCAAAAGCTGCTGCGCGAAAAGGGTGTCAAGCATGTGGCCAGCCTTGGCCTGTCGATGACAGTGCCGGAACCCGCCCTACCACCAGCCGAGAAACCTATACCCGAACCAAAACCTGCACCGCCAAAGAAAGCCGCGGCGCCCACACCGGAGCAGGACACGCTCCCTTTCGACGATCATCAGGTCCCCGATACGCCACAGATCGATTGGCCCGCGTTCCCGGACGAGATCGACAACCTGCCGGCCCGGTCGTTCGGTGTCATCTCGGCGGATGGATCGGGTCGAAATGCTGCACAACTTACGCCGCTGGTTGCCCGCCTGCACGCGCTGCGCAACCGGATGCGGCAGACCTGACGTCTTGGCAATGCTTTTCGGGCTTGCCCCCAAACGCATATTCGTTATGAAAGTCCAACGTCGGGCTATGGCGCAGCCTGGTAGCGCGTCCGTCTGGGGGACGGAAGGTCGCAGGTTCAAGTCCTGCTAGCCCGACCAATCACAACCGCCCGCTTGCGTGTCCGCGCAGCGGGCGTTTTGATACGGGGACGAGGGCCGACATGACAAACGGCGTACTGGCCGATCATCAGATCCGGGATATGATCGGCGCGGGGCAGATCACCGCCGGGGAAATTATAGAATCCAGTCAGATACAACCCGCCTCTCTTGATTTACGTTTGGGTTCAGTGGCTTATCGCGTCCGGGCGTCTTTTCTTGCGGGACGCACACGGACCGTGCGGGAACGGCTCGCCGATTTCACGATGCACGAGGTTCAGCTTGGTGGCGGGGCCGTTCTGGAAAAGGGCTGCGTTTATGTCGTGCCGCTTTTGGAAAGCCTCGCCCTGCCCCAAGGAATGAGCGCTGCGGCCAGCGCAAAATCCTCGATCGGGCGGCTTGACCTGCTGACGCGGATCATCACCGATCACGGGGTAGAGTTCGACCGCGTCCCGCTTGGTTACACAGGTCCGCTTTACGTCGAGATCTGCCCGCGTTCATTCTCTGTCGTCGCGCAACCGGGTCAGATGCTGAACCAGATCATTTTCCGCCATGGAAAGACGTTCCTGTCTGACGATGATCTGACGGCCCTGCATGCGCGAACGCCGATCGTGTCGAGCGATCCGGTCATCTCAGATGGTCTTGGTTTTTCCGTTGACTTGAAACCGGTGGATGGCAACCTCGTTGGCTATCGCGCCAAACCGCATACGGGCGTCATTGACCTGTCAAAACTGAACCACTACGACCCTGCAGAATATTGGGAACCTGTCCATACCAATGACGGCTGGATCATCCTTGATCCCGGCGCTTTCTATATCCTCGTCAGCCGTGAGGCGATCAGCATTCCGCCAATGCAAGCCGCTGAAATGGCACCATATTTGGCGATGGTCGGTGAATTCCGTGTTCACTATGCCGGTTTCTTCGACCCCGGCTTTGGCTATGCCGAGGCGGGCGGCGCAGGTTCACGCGGCGTGCTGGAGGTGCGCTGTCACGAAGCCCCGTTTGTGCTTGAACACGGCCAAATCGTCGGGCGCCTCGTCTATGAAAACATGGCCGCGATGCCCGATGCGCTTTATGGACGCGAGATCAAATCGAATTATCAGGGGCAAGGGTTGAAACTGTCGAAACATTTTCGGATGTAAATTTCCACGCAATCCGGGATCAGGTCCGGGACTGCGCGGCAGTTATCGCATAAACCGCCGCATGACATTCAAACCACGCCGGGCCTGTTGTGTGTTTTGCCGGGCCTGCTGCGCGGTCTGCCGCTCTTCCGGCGTCATATCTTCAGGCCGCTTCCCGCGACGCGCCGCCATGTCGATGCCTGCGTTCATCCCGCGCCGCATCAGCATCCGCATCCCCATATTGATCAGTCGGTTCATGTTCATCTGACATTCTCCATCGCCGCAGCCTTAAGGTAGGCGCTTCTATCTATTCTTCAAAGAGTTCGCTTTGATCTTCGTCCTCATCGGCATCATCCCCCGGTTCACCCAGTTCGGTCGCACCCGGCGGGGGCCGGTTTTCCAACAGACCCGCCGACCGCAATTCCTTGAGTCCGGGGAGGTCGCGCGCATTCTCTAACCCGAAATGATCAAGAAACCCTTGCGTGACGACAAACGTCACTGGCCTTCCGGGCGTCATCCGCCGACGACCCAGCCGGATCCACTCCATCTCGATCAGCTGATCGATCGTACCACGGCTGACGCTGACACCGCGGATTTCCTCGATCTCGGCCCGTGTGACAGGTTGGTGATATGCGACGATCGCCAGCGTCTCGATCGCGGCGCGCGACAGTTTCCGCGTCTCGACCGTTTCCTTCTGCATCAGAAAACCCAGGTCCGGCGCGGTGCGGATCGCCCAGGCATTGTCGATCCTGACGACCTGAACACCCCGCCCCTCATACCGTTTACGCAGATGCACCAAAGCCTCTGCCGGATCGCATCCATGGGGCATACGACCTGTCAGCTCTTTCACCGTCACCGGATCAGCGGTGGCGAACAGGATCGCCTCGACCATACGTTCCTGTTCACCCATAGGTGGCGCCTCGAACAGGCTGTCGTTTTCCGGTTCACTCATCACGCTGATCTTTCCTGCGGATTTGGATAGGGGAGAATGTGTCGCCCTGCCTGATTTCGATCTTGCCTTCCTTGGCGAGCTCCAACGACGCGGCAAAGGTCGCCGCTGTCGTGGACCGAACGCGCTGCGGGTCACCATCCCAGCCATCTGGCAGATAGGTGGAAATATCCGTCCATTCCCCCGCAAATCCGATCAGTTTGCGCATCCGATCCAGCGCCTGCTCCATCGTCATGACATGTTGGCGGTCCATGACGAACGGGCGGAAATCATCCTTGGTGCGGATGCGGGCATAGCCTTGCATCAGGTCGAGCAGTGTCGCCGTGTACGTCACTTTGCGAACCCGTTGGACGTCTTCGGTGATGCCGCGGGCGAAGAAATCACGGCCCAGTTGGTCGCGCGCCATCAGCTTGGCTGCCGCGTTGCGCATGGCCTCCAACCGCTCGAGCTGGAAAGCGAGATGCGCCGCCAGTTCCTCGCCCGTGGGTCCCTCTTCCGATGGGTCTGGTGGCAACAACAGCCGGGACTTCAAAAAGGCCAGCCACGCAGCCATCACCAGATAATCTGCCGCGAGTTCCAGCCGCAGTTGCTTGGCCTTCTCGACGAAGGCAAGGTACTGCTCGGCCAGCGCCAGGATGGAAATCTGCCGCAGATCCACCTTTTGCGTCCGCGACAGCGTCAGTAACAGATCAAGCGGCCCTTCGAAGGCGCCGACATCGACAATCAACGCTTCGGCGGCCATGCGCTCGGTCACACTGATCGTGTCTTCCTGAAACTCGTCGCCCTGCATCTGCCCTCAGCCTAGTAGCGCTGCAAATTCGGCTTCCAGGGCTGGGATGTCAATGTTTTCGGGGGATTTCCGCTGGGCCAAGGCACGATCCGCGCGGGTCTGCGCAGCGCCGGACATCTGCCCGGCCGCGTCGGCCACTTGCACCATTTCGTCCGCGTCACCGTTGCAATGCAGAACGATGTCGCAACCGGCGGAAATGGATGCCTTTGCCCGTTCTGCTGGCGTGCCAGACAAGGCCTCCATGGACAGATCATCGGTCATGATCAGCCCGTCGAAACCGATTTCTTCCCTAATGATCCGCATCATCTTTGCTGAGGTCGTCGCGGGTGCCGAGGGATCAATGTCGGAAAATACGATATGGGCCGTCATGCCCATTGCGATATCGTTCAAAGCCTTGAACGGGGCGAAGTCGCGGGCGGTAAGTTCCGCATGCGGAACGTCAACCCTGGGCAGATCTTTGTGGCTATCCACCGATGCCCGCCCATAGCCCGGAATATGCTTGAGAACCGGCAGCACGCCCCCCGCCAGATGTGCCTCGGCACAGATGCGCGCGGCCTTCACCACCGTCTCTTTATCACCGCCATAAAGCCTGTTCCACAGGACCGGATGCGTCGCATCCTCGACCAGGTCAGCCAGCGGCGCACAATTCACGTCGATGCCGACGGCATACAGCTCCGCCGCGATCAGCCGGTTGCGGACCCATTGCGAACGCATCGGGTCGCTGGCGCGATCCATCTGATCCAGCGCTGGCGGATATTCGCGCCAATGCGGTGCGCGCATGCGCTGCACACGACCGCCTTCCTGATCGATCAGGATTGGTGCATCGCGCCCCACCGTTTCGCGCAATTCGCCCGTCAGGCGACGCAGTTGATCGGGATCAGCGATGTTTCGGGCAAACAGAATGAAACCAAGCGGCTGGGTGTCGCGAAAGAACGCCCGCTCCCAATCCGTGACGACCTGCCCGTCCGGGCCGAAAATCGTCGCGTTCAGCGTCACCTAGTTGACCAAAAGCGCGTTGCAGGAGGCCCCTTCGGCCGAAAGCGCTGCACAGAAACGACGGGCGGCGGCGAGGTCATCAAAGCCAGCCGTGCGCAACCGATACCACGTCCCGCTGCTTTGGTTGCTGACCTGAATCACACGTTCGCGGTCAGTCAGCAATTCACCAAAGCGGCGCTGCAGACGTTCCCATTCGGACGCGGCCAATGTGGGCGATCTGAACGCGCCCAGCTGCACCAGCGGTGTACCGGGTTCGAAAGCTGTCGTGCTGATGGCGACTTCCTCCGCCGGGGCCGCCTGTTGGGGGGCCGTTGCGGGCGCTTCGGCTGCGGCGAGGATTTGCAGGCTGGCAGGCCGGATTGTCGGGCGCTGCGATACGGCAACGCCTGGAACGGACCGTGCAATGATCTCGACGTCAGGCTGGTCGTCTTGTGTGGCTTCTGAAGCGATCTGATCGGCCAACGCAAGGATATCGTCGGTGCTGATATCCGTTTGCTGCACGTCGACATTCTGACGCAATGCCGCCTGCGAGACCTGTTCGGTTTCCGCGGGTACGATCTCATCGGCCTCTGCGGTGGGTTGCACGGCCAAATCAGCCTCAGCCAGGCCGGTCGTCCGCGGGGCCAGTACCAGTCGATCTTCGGGGCCGCCAGCCTCACCCACGGCTGCGACCTCGTTGACGGAAAGGCCGGTATGCCGCGCGACGTCACCACCTGGGTTGTCCGGCAGAACGCGCATCTCGCCTTCCATCGCACGCACAACAGGGATGCCGCTGACATCGCGCATGATCAGCTTGTAGCCCCAGAACGCCACGCCGATAATCAGTGCCAGTGACATCGCCGCCCCGGCATAATTTGCGTAAACACCTGTGCGTGAACCGCCTGCAGCGGGCGCAAACCCGTCGTCGTAAACTGCCATCTCTCGCCTCACCGCCCCATGCCTTTGCGGCTTTCGGGGTCTCTTGAACTTGCTCGATCCGGCGATGGTGTATTGTTACATCTCTTCCGCCGGAGTCACGCCAAGAATACCAAGACCTTGCGAAATAACAATCGCTACGGCCCGACCAAGGGCTATTTTCGCCTGTGTGGTATCTGGGTCACCCTCGATAACAAAATTGAAACGATCAGATTCTTTGTTTCTGCTGTAGAGCGAGTTAAATTCCGACGCGAGATCATACAGGTAGAAAGCGATCCGATGAGGCTCATGACCTTTCGCCGCGATCTCGATTAGTCGCGGCCATTCACCCAGCTTCTTGATCACTCCGATTTCGGCTTCGTGCGACAGAACCGAAAGATCAGCCTTCGACAGGGTATCATCCTCTACAGCCACAAACTTCTTGGCTTTCGCTGTCGCTGAGTTCACGCGAGCATATGCGTAGTTGATGTAGAAAACCGGATTGTCCTTCGACTGCTCCAGCACCTTGTCAAAGTCGAAATCCAACGGTGCGTCGTTCTTCCGCGTCAGCATGTGGAACCGCGTCACGTCCGGCCCGACCTGATCAACCACATCGCGCAAGGTCACAAAGGTCCCTGCCCGCTTGGACATCTTGAATGGTTCACCATTTTTGTAGAGCTTTACCAGCTGCGTCAGCTTCACGTCCAAGGGCACCTTGCCTTCGGACAGCGCGGACACCGCCGCCTTCATCCGCTTGACATAGCCACCGTGATCAGCGCCGAAAACATCGATCAGCTGATCGAAACCGCGTTCGATCTTGTCATAGTGATAGGCAATGTCCGGCGCGAAATAAGTCCAGGACCCGTCCGATTTCTGCACGGGCCGGTCAACGTCGTCACCATGCTCGGTCGATTTGAACAAGGTCTGTTCGCGCGGTTCCCAATCCTCGGGCACTTTGCCCTTGGGTGGCTCCAGCACACCCCGATAGATCAGGCCCATCTGATCAAGCGTCTGGATCGCATCCTCGATCCGGCCCGAGCCATAGAGGGATTTCTCGGAAAAAAACGTATCCATTTCAATGCCAAGAACGGCCAGATCCTCGCGGATCAGGCCCATCATCGCCTCGGTCGCGAATTCCCGAACGTCTTCCAGCCAGAACTGCTCGCCCTTGTCGACATAGTCGTCGCCGACCTTGTCTTTCAGCCTTTGCCCGACCGCGATCAAGTAGTCGCCGGGATAGGTTCCATCCTCGAACGCGACCTCTTTCCCGTGGGCCTCCAGATACCGCAGGTAGACCGACCGCGCGAGCACATCGACCTGCGCGCCGCCATCGTTGATGTAATATTCGCGGGTCACGTCATACCCGGCATAGTCCAGTAGCGATGCCAAAGCGTCACCAAAAACCGCACCCCGCGTATGCCCTACGTGAAGCGGACCTGTCGGGTTGGCCGAGACATATTCGACCATCGTCTTTTGCCCCTGCCCCATCGACGACCGGCCAAAGCCCGGATCGGTCAGCGCGGCCTGGATCACGCCATGCCACACTTGTGGCTCAAGCCGCATGTTCAGGAAACCGGGGCCAGCGACCTCGGCCACAGCGATCTGCGGGTCTTCCAGCAGCTTCGCCGCCAAGGCTTCGGCAATCGCGCGCGGGTTCATCTTGGCGGGTTTCGCCAACACCATGGCCGCATTCGTTGCCATATCGCCATGCGCAGCATCTCGTGGCGGCTCGACCGTGATCGCAGCGGTGGATAGCCCGTCAGGCAACGTGCCCTCGGCCACCAGTTGATCAAGGCAACCCAGCACGCGGGCGCGAATATCGGCGAAAAGGTTCATAACGGTCTTTCGGATAAGCCATTCAGCGGTGCGCGACATGTACCACTGCGGACGGGCGCGTCAATCATTGACGGAAATCAAGGAAGGGCAAGGCCAAAGCGTCACAATGCGGGAAACACATATGCCGGAGAACCAAATGGCCGCGACCAACAAAGCCGATCTGATTGCGATCACCGAAAAGGAATGGGCGAAGCTGACGAAAACGCTCGACACTGTCAGCCCGGATATCGCACTCACAAAAGTTGACGACATGTCGATCAAGGACACGGTCGGGCACCGGGCGCACTGGATCGCTTTGTTTCTCGGTTGGTATCATGATGGTCGGACGGGCAAGGACGTTCACATTCCGGCGAAAGGGTACAAGTGGAACGAACTCAAGCGCTATAACGCCGACTTGCGCCAAAAGCAGGCCGATCTGACGTGGGAGGATGCGCGCGTGCTGCTGACCGAAAAGGCGGAAGAATTGCTGAAATTCATGCACGACCAGACGGACGAGGCGCTGTATGGTGGTTCGATGAAAGGTGGCAATGGCAAGTGGACGACGGGCCGGTTCGCCGAAGCCTCCGGCCCCAGCCATTACCGTTCAGCAACCAAATACATCAAAGACGTCTTGCGCCAGCTGGACGCTGCCTAGGTATCAGACGGCGGTTGTTCGTCGGCGACCTTGTCGGGCGGGCGTAACGTGATGATACGCACGTCCGGCGCGGGCCTTACTTGATCGTCATTGTTGGTCAGCGTGATCTCACCGCCCGGTGATATACGGGCAAAAACATATGCTTCTGGCCTTTTCGCACGCCATTCTTCAAAACCGAATTCCTCGGTCAGACGTGTGACGCGAAAGGTCCAGCCTTCCCAGATCAGCTTGTCCAGTCCGGCATGCGTTTCATCGGCGCCCAATGCCCGTCCGCCCAATGTCGATGGCAGTTGGTGGCGGGCGCTGTCGCGCTTTTCCCGGCGCACCTGAAAGACATTGTCACGACCATATTCCGGTGCCAGGTCCGTCGCGACCAACGTGTTGTAGGCATCGTTATCCGTCGCGGCGACAAGCATGGAATAACCCGCCAGTTCCAGCCTTTGTTCCGCCGCTTCCGACAGGATATCACCCGAAAAGGTCGGAATGCCCGCGCTGCGCGCGCCGCGCAGATGCCCGAAATTTGGATCGGTCATCAGGACGGGCACCTCGGCTTTCTGCAAGGCCTCGGCAAAGGCGGTTGTCCATGGCGATCCACCAATGATGACGACACCGGGCTTGTCCGTGCCGGTCAAACCCAAGAGCTTGGCAAAAGGCGCAAGCGTGAAACCGTGAACCACCACCGTCGTGGCGACCAGGACAAATGCCAAAGGGCCGATGGACGCCGCATCTTCCAGACCAAGGTCCAGCAGCCTGTCGCCGAAAAGCCCGGCGACAGCAATCAAGACAACGCCGCGTGGACCGGTCAGCGCGACCAGTAATTGTTCGCGATAAGGGATGCCCGACCCAATCAAAGACACCAGAACGGTCAGCGGGCGCGCGACAAAAACGACAAGCAGAACGAACAGAACCGCGCGCCAGTCCAACCGGCCGAGCGCCGCGAAATCAAGACCTGCCGCCAACAGGATGAACACACCCGACACCAACAGGACCGTCGCATGTTCCTTGAACCGGCGAAGCTCTTCGTAGCTGGGCAGGTTCGCGTTGGCGATGTAGATGCCCATGATCGTCACGGCCAGCAGTCCGCTTTCGTGCAGGACATAATCCGAAACACCAAAGATCGCCAAAAGCGACGCGAACAGCACCGGCACCTTCATATATTCGGGCACCCAGCCTTGCTTGAAAGCCCGGGCAATGCCAAAGCCGCCTGCAATGCCGAGGATCGTAGCGATGCCGATCCCCACCGTCAGATCCCAGACCGCGCCACCCACTGTCGTCGCGGTATTCAGGACCAGAACGACCTCGAACGCCAGCACGGCCGCCAGCGCGCCGATGGGGTCATTGACGATGGCCTCCCATTGCAGCAGCGCCGCGGGCCGCTTCGACAATCTTGCCGTTCGCAAAAGCGGTGCGATCACGGTTGGGCCTGTCACGATCATGATGCCGCCAAAGACCGCAGAGCTTTCCCAGCTCAGACCTGCCGCATAATGTAACGCCATCGCCGAG
Organism: Yoonia sp. 2307UL14-13; assembly: GCF_037572755.1. NCBI lineage: Bacteria > Pseudomonadati > Pseudomonadota > Alphaproteobacteria > Rhodobacterales > Paracoccaceae > Yoonia > Yoonia sp. 2307UL14-13. Next base: position 979,417 of record NZ_JBBIFZ010000001.1, read on the forward strand.
GTCAGCCATCCCAACGGGGCTCCGACAAAAACAAGCCGCCTGACGCCTTTGTCAGCGCCACTCAGCCTGTGAAAGTTCAGGGTCAGCCCGCCCTCGAACAGGATGATGGCGACGGCGATCGATATCATCGGGCCGACCAGCATCCCGATATCACGGTCCGGGTCGAAAACGCCCGTCACCGGCCCAATCAAAATCCCGGCCACCAGCATCAGCACGATGGCGGGCATCCGCAGCCGCCAAGCCAGCCATTGGGAACCCACGCCCAGCGCACCGACAAGCGCGAACGCCATCACGGGGGCCATTGCCCCGGCTTCAGTTTCAACTGCCATCGATCACCCCCACCGGCACATCCGCCCCGCCAATCAAACGCTTATGCTGCTGAATGGCAAATCTGTCGGTCATGCCGGCGATATAATCGGACACGATGCGCGCCAAAGTGGTCCGATCCGGCACATCGGCCACGTCCTTGCGCCATTGCTTTGGCAGTTCATCAGTGTTTTCCATGAAGAAAGGAAACAGTTCGTTGATCATTTTCGTCACAACCCCACGCATTTCGACGACCGCCGGGGCACGATACATCTTTTCGAACAGAAACTGACGGATAACCTTCAGGTCGGTCCAGAGTTCCGGGGAAAATTGCACCATCATCCGACCGGCGTGGCGCACATCATGGACCGTGGCCGGGGCAAGTTCTGTCAGGTTGCGGCGGCTGACGGTGATCACATCTTCGACCAAAACCCCGAAAAAGCGGCGCAGCGCCTCGTGACGGCGGCGATAATAGTTCAGGCCCGGATATTTGGCGTCCACCCGAGCAAAACAATCGCTCAGGATGGGCAGTTCAGCCAGATCATCGGTGCTGAAAAGCTCTGCCCGCAGGCCGTCATGCAGATCGTGGTTGTTGTATGCGATATCGTCGGCAAGCGCAGCCGCCTGCGCCTCGGCGCTGGCATGGGTCTGCAATTCCAGATCGTGCCGGGCATTGTAGGCGGCCAAGGCCCACGGGATATCCCCTTTGACCGGCCCGTTATGTTTGGCGATCCCCTCCAGTGCTTCCCAGGTCAGGTTCAGCCCGTCCCATTCGGCATAGTGGCGTTCCAGATTGGTCACGATATGCAGCGCCTGCGCATTGTGATCGAACCCGCCATAAGGCTGCATCAGCGCATCCAGCGCCTCTTCCCCCGTATGCCCGAACGGCGTATGGCCCAAATCATGGGCCAGCGCGACGGCCTCGGTCAGTTCCACATTCAGGTCCAACGCCGCCGCCACCGTCCGCGCCACTTGCGCGACCTCGATCGAATGGGTCAGGCGGGTACGGAAATAATCGCCCTCATGTTCGATGAACACCTGCGTCTTGTGCTTGAGCCTGCGAAAGGCGCTGGCATGGATGATCCGGTCCCGATCCCGCTGAAAAGGCGAACGAAAGGTGCTTTCTTCCTCGGCATAAAGCCGCCCGCGCGCATTTGCCGGGTCGGTCGCATAAGGTGCGGCCATCTTGTTTGCCTGTCTTGTCCGTTTTGCCTGCCACTCCTATATTGCAAGTGAGAACAGACCGATAGGTTGCATTATGCTGACGATCCCACCCAAAGTGACTGACCGTGCCTTTGAAAGGCTTGCCGAAATCGGTGCATCCGAACAGGGCAAGGCGCTGCGTGTGGCTGTCGAAGGCGGCGGGTGTTCCGGCTTTCAGTATGAAATCGACCTGGACGAACCCAAGGATGACGATCTGGTCCTGTCCGATAAGGGGGAAACAGTCGTGATCGACAGCGTTTCCCTGCCCTTTTTGGCCGATGCCGTGATTGACTTCAGCGAAGAACTGATCGGTGCGCGCTTTGTCATCAACAATCCCAATGCCACATCGTCCTGCGGTTGCGGCACGTCGTTTTCAATGTAATGCAGGATAATGAGCGGCTGGCCGCGCTGATTCTGGATCAGATCAGCGGCGAACATCGACTGGCCGTGGAAGAGACCGAATTCGTCGCATTGCTGCAAGCCGCCTTGCAAGACGGTTCATCCCGGCTGGATCTGCGCGACCGGCTGCTTGTCGGCGCACGGGACAGCAACAAGGTTACACTGACGGACATTATCGAGGTCATGTCGCAGAGTTTTTCCGATGAAATCCGGGATCTTGGCGAAGATATTTCACGCATGGAAAGCGACCTGATCCCCAGTCGTCTGGCACTAAGCAGCCTGGTGGGTCTTGTATTGGGCACGGGCGTGACCCTATTTCTGGGAGAGAGCGATGCAATGACGTCAGCCATCCTTCTGAGTGTGCTGGGCATTGGATCGGCGGCGGTGACGTTCATGCGCAAACGCGCCTTCCGCAAGATATCGGGCCTGCGCGTGCAAAAGGCAAACTACGAAAACTTTCGGGCGCTTTTGCAAGGGCTCAAGTAATATGCTAGGAAATGTGCAGGCAGTTTTGCGAGTATAGGCAAGTTTGATCAAGGAACCGGGGCAATTTGATGCAAGAAATGATGACGATTACATCCGGTGAATGGGTGTTGCTGGGGCTGGCCGGTATCGCGCTGGTCCACACTGCATATACATGCATGTCACTGCGCAGGGACGTTGTGCAAGCCGATGAACGGCAGCCCTTTCGCGGTTTGACGGCAGCTCTTTCCGACGTCCCCAAGCGGACGCAGCTGAAAGCGGCCAAGAGCGCATAAACACCTTGTGAACGTATCACCGTTCCGCCAAAACTGCCCCGACCAATGGGGGCAGACATGAAAATCGCGACTTTCAACATCAATGGCATCAAGGCCCGAATCGGCGCGCTGACCGACTGGATTGACGAAGCTGCGCCCGATGTCGCGATCCTGCAAGAGATCAAATCGGTTGATGAAGGCTTCCCGCGCGAGGTATTCGAGGACAAGGGGTACAACGTCGAAACCCATGGGCAAAAGGGCTTTAACGGCGTTGCGATCCTGTCCAAGCTGCCCCTTGAGGACGTCACCTGCGGCCTGCCGGGCGATGACAGCGACGAACAGGCGCGCTGGATCGAGGCGACGGTTGTTGGTGACACAGCTATCCGAATCTGCGGCTTGTATCTACCCAACGGCAACCCCGCCCCCGGTCCGAAATACGACTATAAGCTCGCCTGGATGGAACGGCTCCACGCCCGCGCGCAGGAATTGCTAACGCAAGAAGAACCGGCGCTTATGGCGGGCGACTATAACATCATACCACAGGCCGAAGATGCCGCCCGCCCCGATGCATGGCGCGACGATGCGTTGTTCCGGTTGGAAAGCCGCGACGCCTGGCGCCGTATCCAGAACCTTGGTTTTACCGAAGCATTCCGCGTCCGCCAAACCGGCACCGGGCATTATTCCTTCTGGGATTACCAGGCCGGGGCATGGGATAAAAACGATGGGATTCGCATCGATCACTTCCTACTGACGCCACAATGCGCCGATCTTTTGAATAACTGCTGGATCGAATCCGACGTTCGCGGACGGGAAAAGCCATCGGATCATGTTCCGGTCTGGGTTGATCTGGCGGCCTGATCCGATCACTTTTTGTGGAACGATCATTATAAAACTGTGTTACGGGTGCATGGAGGGTTGACCATGTTCGGCAGATTGATCACAGCGGCATCGTTTGCGACGGCTTTGCCCGCGGTAACGCAGGCACAATGTACGATATCCGTGCCGGGCACGGCATGTATCAAATCGTCTGACGAACAATCACTTGCAGCGCTGTCGACGCCAGTCGAAGCACCGACGCCCGAAGTAACTCCGGAACCAGCAGCAGCACCAACGCCAACATCAGCCGCAACAAGTATTGCCGCGCCCGGGTGTCGAAATGCGATTGCCGGAACGGTCTGCGTCGCCGTTCCGCAAAAACCCCGCCCGGCCCCCGTTGCGGTTGGTGATATGCTGGAACGCGGACAATATTCCATGTTGATGAACGCCCGTTACTACGGGCTGCCAAGCGCGGGTGACGGATGGGTATATATGCAGATCGAACGCGAGATCTATCGCGTGGACTGGCGCACCCATGAGGTATTGGAACAGGTCACCCACAAGGCCAGCCGTAACTGGCGGCGGTGGTGAACCTTCAGGCCGTCACATCATGATCGTATAGCCAGTCCAACCGGCGCAGAAAGGCCCCCGGCGCGAACCGGCCCATCAGGCGCAGGCCGCTATGCGCCACATCACGCCGCAAGCCCGTGAGATGATAGTTACGGGCATTGGTGTTTGCGGCGGCGATAGCCCGGCTGACCCTGGCATGACGCTTGACCTGATACTCCCCGAAGGCCAATGGTAGGTCCTCACGCGCGTCGCAGCAACTTGCCAGCACATATGCATCCTCAATCGCAAGGTTTGCCCCTTGCGCCAGAAACGGCAGCGTCGGATGGGCCGCGTCACCCAAAATGACGAACCGCCCCTTATACCAGCTTTTGGCGACGTTATGGCGGAAGAGACCCCACAGATGTGTCGTTTCGACCTCGCCCAACATGCCCTTCAGTTCCCAGCCTGCATCGCTGAAAGCGGCCCTTAAATTGCCGGGGTCGTCCTGATGGTGCCAGCCTTCGTCGGCCCATTGGCTGCGTGCCTGCACGGCGACCATGTTCACACGACCTTTCGACAACGGATAGGTTACCACATGGCGGCGGGGCAGCATCCAGATGCGGGCGACCGGCGGCAAATCGGCTTTGCGAATGACCGCGCGCCAGGCGACCTGCCCCGTGAAAAACGGTTGCTCTGGTACGATCACCTGCTTGCGCGTGACGGACCGAATACCATCGGCACCAATCGTGACATCCGGCTGAACCCGGCCATCCGAGGTCTGGAAAGAGCCGTCATCGGCAAAATCTTCGATCCGGCTATCCAGTTTGATCCGAACGCCGATCGCCTCGCACGCCCGACCAAGCAAGTCGATCAGGGCAGCCCGGTGGCAAAAATAGTAAGGTGCGGCCTGATCGGACAGATCAAACCGCGCCAGCGGTTTGCCCGTCAGTCCGTCAACAGGCTCAACCGCTTCGGCGCGCAGGCATGATGCGGCCATCGCGCCGGCAAGGTCCAGGCGGGTCAGCACACGCATTGCATTGGGGGTGATCTGAATACCGGCACCGACCTCCGTCAGGGCGGGCGCTTGTTCATATACAGTGACGTTGGCCCGCTGCCGAGCGAATGACAGTGCCGCCGTCAGGCCGCCGATACCGCCACCGATAATCGCGATGTTGCGGCCGCCATTGTGGGACATCAATCGTCGCGGTGCACTTTTTCGCGGCGCTCGTGGCGTTCCTGCGCCTCGAGGCTCATCGTGGCGATGGGGCGTGCATCCAGACGTTTCAGCGAAATCGGCTCACCCGTCATTTCACAGTAACCATATTCGCCTTCGTCGATCCGGCGCAGGGCCGCATCGATCTTGCTGACCAGCTTGCGCTGGCGGTCACGGGTGCGCAATTCCAGCGCCCGATCCGTCTCTTCCGAGGCGCGGTCGGCCACATCGGGGATATTGCGCGTCTGATCTTTCATGCCGGCGACGGTGTCGCGGCTGTCTTCGAGAATTTCGGATTTCCAGTTCAATAATTTACGTCGAAAATACTCTGTCTGCCGATCGTTCATGAATGGTTCGCTCTCGGCGGGGCGATAATCTTCTGGAAGAAAAACTTCGGCCTTCATCGTCATACCCTTTATCTCCTACGCGCCTTCGGACCACCCAACCCGTGACACGCTCCTGATTTTGTGGCGGGTTTACTCCCTTGCCGGACGGCTGTCACCCCCTCATTTCCGTTGCTGGCGAGGTGTTGATGATCCGTGACGGGCTGCTAGGTTGCGCCAAAGGATAAGGGGCTGAAAAACATGCGATTCACAGGCACCGACACTTATGTCGCGACCGACGATCTGACCATGGCGGTGAACGCTGCGGTGACTCTCGAGCGGCCATTGCTCGTTAAAGGCGAGCCTGGAACCGGCAAGACCGAATTGGCCCGTCAGGTCAGCGCCGCGCTGGGGTTACCGATGATCGAATGGCACATCAAATCGACGACCAAGGCACAGCAGGGCTTGTATGAATATGACGCGGTCAGCCGCCTGCGTGACAGCCAGCTCGGCGATGAACGTGTGCATGATGTCGCCAATTACATCAAACGCGGCAAGCTGTGGCAGGCCTTTGCCGCCGACGGCAAGGTCGTGCTTCTGATCGACGAAATCGACAAGGCGGATATCGAGTTTCCCAATGACCTGCTGCAAGAGCTCGACCGGATGGAGTTCCACGTCTACGAGACCGGCGAAACGATCAAGGCACGGCACCGCCCTGTCGTGATCATCACGTCGAACAACGAAAAGGAATTGCCTGACGCATTCCTGCGCCGCTGCTTTTTCCACTACATTCGGTTCCCCGATATCGACACCATGCGCCAGATCGTCGAGGTGCATCACCCCGGCATCAAAGAGGCACTGCTGACCACTGCGCTGGCCCAATTCTACGAGGTGCGTGAAACGGCCGGTCTGAAGAAAAAGCCATCGACCTCCGAAGTATTGGACTGGCTGAAATTGCTGCTTGCCGAGGACCTCGATCCGTCCGACCTGAAGCGGAATGGCGCGAATGCGTTACCGAAACTGCACGGCGCCTTGCTCAAAAACGAGCAGGATGTGCACCTGTTCGAGCGGCTCGCCTTCATGGCAAGGCGCGGCGGTTAGGTTGCCTCGGTGATGACCGACGCCGTAGCGGCGCGATCCGGAATACTGGCAACCGCCGTCAAGTAGCCCATCGCGCCAAGAACCAGCGCGTAAATCAGGATCAGGCTCAAGTCATCGGACCACTTGCGGGCCGGTTCGTATGTGATGTTCTGCATTTCTGCCTCCGTCGTATCAGACGGCTTATGTATTCGCGGGATGCTGCGGTTGTAAGGCAAGGCACCTCATACCCGCCATTACCACATTTCATACCTTTGCACGCCACCCACGGCGATTTGACTGGTCACCTGCGCAAAGCACGATATGTTCGCACGAAACGCCAAGCAGAGCAGTCGATGAACTCAACCCATGAAACGATGATCCGCCCCCGCCTGCGGGATAAGAGGCAATGCGCCGCATTCGTTTCGCGTGTCGATGAAAAGCGTCACGCCACATGAGATATGTCGCCGTTCTTGCCATCACATGGCTCGCCGCTTGCGCCCCGCAAACGCCGGCACCCGACCCGATCCGGTTGACCTTTCCGGAAATGCGTAGTTTTGCCGCGCGCAGCCCGGGCCCGGCGACGCGCCCCAATTCCGAGATCGCGCTGGATTTCGTCGACCTTGCCTTTCGGATGGAAAGTGGACGCATCTTGCCGGTTCTGGCACGGTTCGAAGGCCCGATCACGATCCGAATGGCCGGGCCTGTCAATCAGTCGATGACGAACGATCTGAACGGCCTGCTGGACCGCCTGCGCCGGGAGGCGCGGATCGATATCAGCGTGACCAACGCAGCCGACGCAAACATCGTGATCGAGGCGATTCCATCGCGGCAGTTGCAACGGGTCGCACCGAACGCTGCCTGTTTCGTCGTGCCGCGTGTACAAAGCTGGAGCGAGCTGCGCGCGGCCCGCGGCACCAGCAGGATCGATTGGGCCACGGTCACGCAACGGGACAAGGCGGCCATCTTTCTGCCCGCCGACGCCGCCCCGCAAGAAATCCGCGACTGCCTGCACGAGGAACTCGCCCAGGCGCTCGGCCCGCTCAACGATCTGTACCGCCTGCCGGACTCTGTGTTCAACGACGATAACTTTCACGCGGTTCTGACAGGGTTCGACATGCTGATCCTGCGTACATTCTACGCACCCGATCTGCGCAGCGGCATGACGCAGGAACAGGTCGCCGAACGTCTGCCGCGCATCCTTGCCCGGATCAACCCGCGGGGACAACGGCGTGGCGGCCAGATACCCAGCGCGACATCGCGCGAATGGATCGACGCGATGGAATCCGCGCTCAGCGGCAATACGTCGGATCGGCGCCGCCGGCGCGCTGCGCTCCAGGCGATCGAAATCGGGCGCAGTCTGGGATGGACCGGCCCGCGCGAGGGCTTCGCCAACTATGCCTACGGGCGGCTGCAACTTGGCAACGACTCGACGGTTGCACTTGCCGCCTTCAACGCCGCCGGTCGGGCCTACCGCCAAAGCGCGGTCACCAACATTCACGCCGCGCATATCGCCGTGCAGTTGGCAGCCTTCACGTTGATCTCGGGTGATCCCGACACGACGATAGAAATCACTGATGAGGCCATCCCGATCGCGCGGCAGCATCAGAACGCGGCCCTGATGGCGCTTCTGATGATGTTCAAAGCCGAGGCGCTCGATCAAAAAGGCGATCGCGAAGCGGGAATGAAGGTCCGGCTGGACAGCCTTGGCTGGGCGCGGTACGGCTTTGGAAGCCGAGACGAGGTGATCGACCGCCTGAACGAGATCGCCGCTCTGCCGCCTGCCCCGGCACCAAGCTAGAAGGAACAACCCCATGATCTATCCCCTGGCTGGTCTGGTATTCGGGGCTGTACTGGGTGCCGTTCGCGCCAAAATGCGCGGCGGCAAGGCGTTCGACCTTCTGCAATGGGGGGCCGTGTTCGCGATCATCTTCGGCCTGATCGGATTGTTCGTGTTGATCTTCATCGAACGCAGCTACGTCTAGGCCCATGTTCCTGCCGTTCTTCGACAATCTACGCGGCGCCGGGGTGCCCGTCTCTTTACGCGAATTCCTGTCGTTTCTCGAAGGGATGAAGGCTGGACTGGCGACCTATGATGTCGAAGCCTTCTACTTTCTCGCCCGCACTGTCATGGTCAAGGATGAACGCCATCTCGACAAATTCGACCGTGCATTCACCGCGACATTCGAAGGGCTGGACCAGATCCCGGCAGAGGCGGTACTGAACGCCGTCGACATCCCCGCCGACTGGCTGGAAAAGCTGGCCGAAAAGCACCTGAGCGACGAAGAAAAGGCCGAGATCAAGGCTATGGGCGGCTTCGACACACTCATGGAAACGCTGAAAAAGCGGCTGGAAGAACAAAAAGACCGTCATCAGGGCGGCAACAAATGGATCGGCACGGCGGGTATCTCTCCCTTTGGGGCCTATGGCTACAACCCCGAAGGCGTGCGCATCGGCCAAAAGGAAAGCCGCCACCAGCGCGCGGTCAAAGTCTGGGACAAGCGCGAGTTTCGCAATCTCGACGACACGGTCGAACTCGGCACGCGCAACATCAAGGTCGCGCTGAAACGGCTACGTCGTTGGGCGCGCGACGGCGCTGCGGAAGAACTGGACCTGAACGGCACGATCCGGGCCACTGCCGAACACGGCTATCTGGACGTGCAAACCCGGCCCGAGCGGCGCAATGCGGTCAAGGTTCTCCTTTTCCTCGATATCGGCGGCTCCATGGACCCGCATATCAAGGTGGTCGAGGAACTCTTCAGCGCCGCCAAATCCGAATTCAAGCATTTCGAATATTTCTACTTCCACAACTGCCTTTACGAAGGCGTCTGGAAGGACAACCGGCGGCGCTGGGACCAACAAACCCCCACATGGGAGGTCTTGCGCACCTACGGCCCCGACTACAAATGCATCTTCGTGGGGGACGCCAGCATGTCACCCTACGAAATCGCCTTCAAAGGCGGCGCGAACGAACACTGGAACGAAGAGGCTGGCGAGGTCTGGCTGTCCCGCGCCCGCGACCAATGGCCCGACCACCTCTGGATCAACCCGCTGGACGAACGTTACTGGCCCTACACGCAGTCGATCCAGATGATCCAACAGATCTTCGGGGCGGACCGTATGGTGCCCATGACGCTCGCGGGGATCGAGGCGGGGATGAAGGCGCTGGGGCGGTGATTTGACTAAGCGAAGGTCTGCAAAGAGCTGACGTAACCGATGCTGCGTAGCGATCCGGTTTCAGCCGACTTAAGACAGCAAAAGTAGTCGCAAGGCCTGCAGCTGGATCATCTCTCGATGAAAAGTGGAATATCATTCTAAAGGGATGTGACATATGCAGTTGGAACAAGTGTTTGAATTATGCGTTTTCGCCATTGTCCAAGCGACATTACCTGATGTGGCTTGGCGGCTGACAGAGGAGACAGCGGGTGGGCATCTTTATGTTGGTCACATTGAAACAGATGCCGGGCGCGTCACAGTTGTAGACAGCATTTCCCGCGGGCCCCGGTCGTGCGAAGTGTGGGGCATTGATCCATATGCGGAAGATGCAAAAGTGGAAGTAAGCTGGAAAGCCGTGGCTGATCGCGCGACAATCTGGGAGGACCAATACGCCAGTCGAAGTGACGTGATCGACCTGCGTGACGACGGTTATCATGAAAGCTTGTTTCTGACCAAACCAACAGAGCTCGCCGCTCAGCTTTTGTTCTCGGCCCAGGATCTAGAGCGTGAAATCGAAAGCAATGTACCGCGTTTCGCCGAGGGCGGCGCCTTGTTATTCGCAGTGACGGATGCAAAAGGCATGACAGTTCAAACGACAACTAGCCCATAAAACCGATATCAACATTAGCCGTTTCTCAAAGACGGCTTTGATACTGCCACTTCAACTAGCCGCTCCGTCCCGCAAACTACACCTTCCCACACCATCACATCAAACATTGCCCACATCGATCATGTCTGCATATTCAGACCTATGACATCTCACACTCTCCTCTCAATCCAAATCGGCAAACCAGAGCCGACCCCCGCCAAAGCGGGCCTTACCGGGCATTTCAAGAAACCCGTCACCGGGCCCGTCCACATCAAAAAGCTGGGCCTCGAAGGCGACACCATCTGTGATCTCGACAATCACGGCGGCGTCGATCAGGCCGTCTACATATTCGGCGAACCCGACCGGGTCTGGTGGTCGGGCGCGCTGGGTCAAGACCTGCCACCCGGCTATTTCGGCGAAAACCTCCTGATCTCCGACATCGAAAGCGCGCAACTCGCCATTGGTGATATCCTGCGAATGGGCGATGTCATTCTGCAAATCACCAGCCCCCGCATTCCCTGCGCGACCTATGCGGCGCATGTCCGGTCCGGTCAGGCGATCAAGCAATTCTACGCCGCCGAACGCCCCGGTGCCTATGTACGGGTCCTGCAACATGGTGAGGTGCAGGCAGGCATGAAGGTCACCTATGATGCCTATCCCGGCGACCGGATCACACTTGTCGAGAATATGCAGGCCTATCTGGCCCGTTTCGCTGACAAGGCGTTCCTGAAACGCGCCCTGCACGTCCCCGCACATTACAAACTGCATGATCTGGCGAAAGAACGCCTTGCCACCGGCGCATAAAATAGCGTCACCGCGTCAATCGGCACTTTGAAATCGACCTGTTCCACGCCCATATTCAAAGCATGATAAAATTCGCACCCATCCTCCTTGCCGTTCTTTACGGTCTCGTCATGTACCGTTTCTCCATCTGGCGGACCAAGCGGGAGCTGGATGAAAAATCCACCGAACTCGCCGATCCGATCCTCAAGCAGATGACCGATCAGATGGCCCAGGCGCTGGATATCGACCGGATCAAGGTGCATATCTATGAAATCGAGCCGGTGAACGGCCTTGCCGCGCCCGACGGGCGCATCTTCATCACGCGCGGGTTCTTCAACAAATACCGGCAGGGCGAAGTGACCTCCGGCGAAATGGCCAGCGTCATCGCCCACGAATTGGGGCACGTCGCCCTGGGCCATTCACGCAGGCGGATGATCGACTTTTCGGGCCAGAACGCCATGCGCACGGCCTTGGCGATGGTGCTGAACCGCTTCCTGCCGGGCATCGGCCCGTGGATCGCTGGAATGCTGATGTCGCTGGTCGCCGCACGGCTATCCCGCAACGACGAATTCGAGGCCGACGCCTATGCCTCCGCACTGCTGGTCAAAGCGGGCATCGGGACAGAGCCGCAAAAGACCCTGTTTACAAAACTGGAAAAGCTGACCGGCGCGCGCGGTGCCGCCGCACCCGCATGGCTGCTCAGCCATCCCAAGACGGACAAACGGATCGCGGCGATCGAGGCGAACGAAGCGAAATGGGCCGCTAGCTAAGCGCCTTGCCCAAGCGTGGCAGACGCGCCTTCTTCATCAGCGCCCGCATCTCCCAAGGCCTGTCCGAAATCGCGTTCGCCTGCGCCAAAACCCGCTCCGCCACACCCCGGACCTGATCCGGTACCTCTTCCAGAAGCCCCCTCAGAAACGCATCCGGATCAACGCGAAATAGCCCCTCTTCGGCCAGCACATTCCCCGGAAAATCCTTCGCGTTGATGGTCATGATCGCATCGCAAGACCCGCCAACAGCCGACGCCAGCACATGAATATCGTTCGGGTCCGGCAACCAAAGCCGCTGTTCCAGCCCTGCATGTTCAGGCACGACCGCATCGGGGAAAGCCGCCCCAAGCGCCGCGATTTCCCCTTCAGCGATCACCACCTGCGCTGGCCCCAGTTTCACCACCGCCCGCTGCCATTCCTCCAAGATACGACTTGACCAACGCACCTCGAACAGCCCTTCGGCCGCACAGCCAAGAACGACTTCGCGCATCACGGTGGGATACAGAACGCAAGTGTCGATCAGCACCCTCATAGACGATAGAACAACACCTTGAGATACCCGCTTTCCGCCAGATGCGGCATCAACGGATGGTCCGGCCCGGCAAAGCCGGTATGGATGATCTGCCCCCGGCGCCCGGCCCGCCCGATCCCGCGTGAACAGGCATTGCGGAACTTTGTCAGGTCCGCCGCGTGGGAACAGGAACACAGGCACAAATAGCCGCCCTCAGCGACCAGCGGTGCGGCCAGACGCGCAATTCGCTCATAAGCCCGCAATCCCGCATCCAGGGCCTGACGTGCCGGTGCAAAGGCTGGGGGATCGCAGATCACCAGATCATATTTCGCCGTCTCCACCCCAAGTGCGGCAAGCACATCGAAGGCATCCCCTTTGCGCGTCGTGAAGTGCGCACCCTGCCCCATCGACGCCGCACCTTGCTCTGCCAGGGCCAACGCATCGGCAGAGCCATCGACAGCCAATACCTCGGTCGCGCCATTGGCCAAAGCCGCCAAACCGAATCCGCCGACATGGGAAAAGACATCCAGCACCTTTGCATCCTTTGCCAAACCGGCGGCAAAGGCATGATTGGGGCGCTGGTCATAGAACAACCCCGTCTTTTGCCCACCCATCACATCTGCGAGGTACGTGGCCCCATTCATCGGCACCGGGATCGGTCCTGTCGGGGCTGTTCCATGCGCGACTTCCATCGTCTCCGGCAACCCTTCAAGGCCGCGTGCGCGCCCTGTTCCGTTCACGATAACGGTTTTCACATCGGTCACTCCAACCAACGCTGCGACCAGCTGCGAAACCAGTCGATCGGCCCATGCGGCGTTGGGCTGTACCACAGCCAGGTCGCCAAAGCGATCTATGATTACCCCCGGCAGCCCGTCCGCCTCTGCATGGACAAGACGATAAAACGGATCAGGATAAAGCCGGACGCGGTGCGCCAATGCCCGGCTGAGACGTAACGCGAACCAGTCCTGATCGATCGTCGCAGACGGATCACGATCCAGCATCCGGCAAATGATCTTTGAGGTCGGATTGACGCCAGCCACGCCCAACGGTTTGCGGTCTGCATCCTCCAATACCGCGACTGTTCCCGGTGTCAGCGCGCGGGTCCGCCGATCCGTCACCAATTCATTTGCATAGACCCAGGGAAAACCGTGGCGAATGGCACGCACTTCGGCTTTCGGGGACAGGCGGACAACAGGCAGGCGCGGGCTTTGATCATAACTCATGCCCGCCCTCCTAATCGTATTCCTTACGGGGGGAAAGCGGGCTTAGCGCAACTCGCCCCGCAGAACGCCCGTCAGGAAATCGACCACCCGCACCTTCTGGGTTTGCCCGCTTTCCTCCAGCCGCACAGCGACCTCACCCCCAGGCGCATCGAGATTGGCCCTCACCCGCCGTGCAGGTTCGATCACAGTGCCGGTACGTGCATCGCGCACAGTCATGTTGAAGACGATGTTGTAAACGCCACCGACGGTATAGCGCGTCTGATTGGTAACGCCATGGAACCGGACCAGTTGGACATCGACGACAACCGGCTGGTCACCATCAAGCACCCCACGATTGCGATCGAACGCGGTTTCGAACATCGCTGCGATTTGTGCGATACGATCACCGCGTGGGTCGCCGCGCCAAACGATGTCGGCGAAGGGGTAGTATCCCTCGGCTTCAGACACATCCAGCCCGGGCACGGTCGAAAACGTGTTACCCGCCAATGAATACGACCGCTGAACATCAGCCGGACCGCTTGACTGCACACCGGTCTGCTGGACCGAGCAAGCCGTCAGCATCACCAAAGCGAGACACAGGGCAAACAGCCTCAAAATCATGTCGAATATCCTCTACAAGTCTCATTGCTTGGCTGTGGTTAACCTGATGTTCAGGGCGCTTTTATGGCGAATTCGTCAACAATTCAGATGACTTCAGGGCAAGAATGCGCCGCTTGTTAGCGCTAACGGGGCGTGGTAGTATGGTTTTAAAGCGATCAGAGGAAGCCCGATGCCACTTCACCCCACAATCGCCGCGGTCACCGACCGCATCCGCACCCGGTCCGAGGACACGCGACGCAAATATATGGACACGATGATCAATGCCGCCGCCGAAGGGCCGCGGCGCGCGCATCTCAGCTGCGGAAATCAGGCACATGCCTATGCTGCGATGGGCGACGACAAGGATGCGCTGGTCGACGGGCCAAGCCCGAATATCGGGGTCATCACCGCCTATAACGACATGCTGTCCGCCCACCAACCGTTCGAGCGTTACCCCGATCTGATCCGCACCGCGGCCCGTGCCGCCGGAGGGACGGCACAGGTCGCGGGCGGCGTGCCCGCCATGTGCGACGGTGTCACCCAAGGGCAGACGGGGATGGAACTGTCGCTCTTTTCTCGCGACGTCATTGCCTTGGCCGCAGGTGTCGGCCTGTCCCACAACACCTTCGACGCCGCGATCTATCTGGGCGTCTGCGACAAGATCGTGCCGGGCCTCGTCATGTCTGCGGCGACCTTCGGCTATATCCCGTCTATCTTCATGCCCGCTGGCCCGATGACATCCGGCCTGCCCAACGATGAAAAGGCCAAGGTGCGCCAGCAATTCGCCGCTGGCGAAGTCGGCCGGGACAAGCTGATGGAGGCAGAAATGGCCTCTTACCACGGCCCGGGCACCTGTACCTTTTACGGCACGGCCAATTCCAACCAGATGCTGATGGAATTCATGGGCCTCCACCTGCCCGGCGCGTCCTTCGTCAACCCCGGCACACCCCTGCGGGATGCGCTGACCACAGCAGGCACTGAACGCGCGCTCGCGATCACCGCCCTGGGCAACGAATTTACACCGGTTTATGACGTCCTCGACGAACGCGCATTCGTCAATGGGATGGTCGGGCTGATGGCGACGGGCGGATCGACCAACCTGATCATCCACCTGCCCGCCATGGCCAAAGCCGCCGGAATCATCCTCGATCTCGAAGATTTCGGTGATCTTTCCGAAGTCACGCCCCTGATGGCCAAGGTCTATCCGAACGGTTTGGCCGACGTGAACCATTTCCACGCCGCAGGCGGGCTTGGCTTCATGATCGGCGAGCTACTTAACGCGGGACTGCTCCACGACGATACGCGGACAGTGGCGGGTGACGGGCTGGAACTCTACACCCAAGAGCCGAAGCTGAAGGATGGGCGGATCGACTATCAGCCGGGCACCAAGACCTCGCAAAACGACAAGATCCTGCGCCCCGCATCGAACCCGTTCCATGCGCATGGTGGTCTGACGCAACTATCCGGCAATCTGGGGCGTGGCGTGATCAAGACCTCTGCCGTCGCCGAAGAGCGCCATATCATCGAGGCCCCTGCCCGCATCTTCCACACGCAAGAGGCGGTGAAAGACGCATTCAAAGCGAATGAGATCACCGAAGACACGGTTATCGTCGTCCGCTTCCAGGGACCGAAATCCAACGGTATGCCGGAACTTCATAGCCTGACCCCGACACTGTCCGTGCTGCAGGATCGCGGATTGAAGGTAGCGCTGGTAACCGATGGTCGCATGTCCGGCGCATCGGGCAAGGCGCCGTCGGCCATCCATGTCTGCCCAGAGGCCGCCGATAACGGCCCGATCAGCCTGATCCAGGACGGTGATGTCATCCGGCTGGACGCCACGAAAGGCACGCTGGAAGTCCTCGATGTCGACCTGACCAATCGCACACCGGCCACCGCCGATCTGACCGGCAACGGGACCGGCGTGGGCCGCGAATTGTTCGAGGTTTTCCGCCAAAACGTTGGCCTCGCCGCGCATGGCGCGGGCGTTGTCGTCTAAATTACAAATGAGAATATCATGACACCTCAAGACGCTTCCATCGCCGCAGCAAAGGTCTGCAGGCTTGCCCCTGTTATCCCGGTTCTGGTCATCGATGACGCCAGCAGCGCCGCGCAGCTGGCCAAAGCACTTGTCGCCGGTGGCCTTCCGGCTTTGGAAATCACCTTGCGCACCCCTGCGGCGTTGGATGCGATCCGCGAAATGGCCAAGATTGATGGCGGCGTTGTCGGCGCGGGCACTTTGCTGACACCAAAGGATGTCGAAGCGGCCAAAGCCGCGGGCGCCACCTTCGGTGTCGCGCCAGGCGCCACGGACATACTGCTGGACGCATGCGAGGCGAATGACCTGCCGCTGCTGCCCGGTGCGGCCACCGCATCCGAGGCGATGCACCTGCTTGAACGGGGTTACAGCGTCCAGAAGTTCTTTCCGGCCGAAGCTAATGGCGGCGCGCGGGCGCTCAAGGCCATCGGCGCGCCGATCCCGCAGGTCAAATTCTGTCCGACCGGGGGTGTCAGCCTGAAGAACGCGAACGATTATTTGTCGCTTGGCAACACGCTCTGTGTCGGCGGCTCGTGGGTCGCACCGAAAGACAAGGTGACCGCAGGCGATTGGGCCGGGGTCACGGCGCTCGCGAAAGAGGCCGCCGCGCTGCCCCGATAAACGAACCGGGACCCCGCCGTTTTCGGGGCAATCCTTAACAGATCGTTATTTTTTGCGGCATTTTGGGTGAAAAAACACTTCTTGCGATTAGTTTTCACGTAAGACACTGAATTTATTTATTTTTAACCGATTTCCCAGCATCGGAAAAACGTCGGACTTTCATCGGACTTTCATATGACTCCGCCGCGCGGCGCCGGCAGATTTCATTTACCTTTCGGAATCGGGCTAGGACCGAGAGCTTAAGGCCACGTCAACGATCCGCGCCGATCACGCAGCGCCGAATGCGTCCGGCGGACGAACCGTGATCAAACCACTACGGAATTTCTCGAAAAGACCTGTCATCGTCAGCCCTCTCCCAAGATAAAGTGCACGCGGTATTCGATGGTATGTCTGGACATTGCCATTTGACGGCGGGCTTGGTCATAAACCTTCCCTTGGCCGGGGCTCTGAACAGACCCAAACGGACGTGTTGCCGACCGGCACCTGCACCTACAGAGGCGTGTCATCAATCAGTCAGGACACGACCGCCCTCAACGACGCAGGTCTGGTGTGCGGACAAACCGGACCTAGGATTTCTCCGCTTTGCTGACGCAGCAGTTGTTCGCGGGCGCGGCACGTCAATCTCTTTGTTGCGGCAAATGTCGCCGAACCGGTCATTCACAGCGGCAGATTGCGCGTGAACCAAAACCAAGCTTTCGCGGCACGCTCTGGCCGTACGAAAGACGCAAAGCGAAGCTGCTGTTGGTTTACCAAAGGCCAGCAACTTTTTGCTACGTTTTTTGCGCATCTACTTTTGGCATTGGCTTGTTGGTCATCAATCTGACTGAGGTAAGGTTCAATCGGAAGAAGTACGGACCTATCCTACATATCCATTACCGCGGCTCTCAATTTGTAGAATAGATGGGCAACCAAACAACGAATGCTCAATTTGGCTGCGGGTAAGTCGTTTGCGCGGGTAAGTGTCTCGCACGCCATTGACGTTCTCACGACCGGCTAAAATGACGGCATCATGAACCGTGATTTGCGAATTTTAGTCGTCGAGCCTGACCCAGAGCGCGTGCGTGGCATCATCGCTGCTCTGACGGACGCAGGGTGGTCGGATGTGAAGGCTCTCGCGCAGATTTCGGGACTGGACCGTTCGGTCAGGGAATTCACGCCCGACATCGTCTTGATTGATCTGACCAATCCGGACCGTGACACGCTTGAACATATTTCATTTGCGACGCAGACCAGCAAGCGCCCTGTTGCGCTGTTCGTAGATCAGACCGATGACGCCCTGACGCAGGCGGCACTGAACGCTGGGGTCAGTGCCTATGTGGTCGACGGCCTCAAGATGGAACGGATCAAATCAGTCCTTGAAACCGCCATTGCACGGTTCAAAATCATGCGACAGATGCGGTCGGAGCTGGATGCCGCGAAACAGGCGCTAGAGGATCGCAAAACCATCGATCGCGCCAAAGGCATCCTGATGCGCCAGCGCAATATCTCCGAAGATGACGCCTACACGTTGCTGCGCAAGACGGCGATGGGGCAGAACCGCAAGGTGATCGATGTGGCCCACGCACTGGTGACGGCGGCGGATTTGTTGTCATGAGCGATATTGTCCTGAATTGCGGTTACGTCCCGCTGGTGGATTGCGCGCCCTTGGTGATTGCAAAGGACCTCGGCTTTGCAGCGGAAGAAGGGCTTGCGCTTAATCTTGTGGCGCAACCGTCCTGGTCGGCGTTGCGCGATATGCTCGCGCTGGGTCATCTGGACGCCGCACATATGCTGTCCCCGATGCCGGTTGCCATGTCGATCGGACTGGGTGGATTGCCTGCGCGGGTTGACGCGCTGATGATCCTGTCGGTGAACGGTACGGTGTTCGGGGTTTCCAACGCTGTTGCGGCAGACCTGGGCGAGGTGCCGTTTGGCGACGCACGGGGGCTATTGGCGGCCCTTGCCACGCGCAGGTCCGGCCCGCTGAGGATCGGCGTTCCGTTTCATTATTCTATGCACCGACTTTTGCTGTCGTATTGGACCTCATCGGTGGAGGGCCTGAAGACGGAAGAGATCGTAGTTCCGCCGCCGCGCATGGCCGATGCGGTTGCGGACGGGTTTGTCGATGCGTTCTGGGTCGGTGAGCCATGGGGCAGCGTCGCGGTTCAACAGAACGTAGGGCAGTTGATGATGACAGGCCAGGACGTCTGGAAATTTGCGCCTGAAAAGGTTCTCGCCGTCCGTCATGACTGGGTTGAAACCAACGAGGACACAACCCGCAGGCTGATGCGTGCAGTCTATCGCGCCTCGGCATGGCTGGATGAGCGCACCAACCGCACGCTCGCTGTTGAGATTCTGGCCCGCAGTGAACACCTCAGCATGTCGCCTGATCTGATTGATCCCGCCCTGTCGGGCCACATTACGTCGCGATTGAATGACGGGCCAAAGCCCGTGGCGCGTTTCATGCAGTTTCACAGACATGCTGCATCCTTTCCGTGGCGCTCTCAGGCGGCATGGATCGCAGGGCAGTTGGGCGCGAACGCGGCAGGCATCCAAAAGGCAAAGGCCTGTTTCCGATCTGATCTATATCGTCAAAACCTGAGCGGGATAGGCGCCGACATGCCAGGTGCCTCTGAGAAAGTAGAAGGCGCGCTGCGGTTTGAAACCGCTGTGGCCTCCACCAATGGGCATATGATTCTTGCACAAGATGCTTTCTTTGACAGCAGAACCTTCGATTTCCCTCCGGCAAACTGATGAAATCTTGGGCAACTTCTGCACCGCAGAAAGAAACTTTGCGGCAATGCAGCATTTTCATTGCAAAGGACGTTTAAGGGGACGCATCGTGTTTTTAATGGGCAACGACGCCCGCTAACCCGCGCCGACCGATGCGGGTCGCGCACCATCCATGAGCAACGCCGCTCGTAGGGACCACGGACCTCCTCCCCCGTGATCTTTACGTGCGGCTTTTTTGTTTTTGCCCCTCTGGGGCGATGAAAGGACATGATTATGAAAAACACTCTTGCGATGTTGCTGGCGACATCCAGCCTCTTGGCAACCTCTGCCGTTGCTCAGTCTTTGGACCTCGAAAAAGAAGACCTTACACTGGGCTTCATCAAATTGACCGACATGGCACCTTTGGCCGTCGCCTATGAGCTGGGCTATTTCGAAGACGAGGGCCTGTTTGTCACGCTTGAAGCGCAGGCGAACTGGAAAGTGCTTCTCGACGGCGTCATCAGCGGAGAGTTGGACGGCGCGCACATGCTGGCCGGTCAGCCTTTGGCCGCGACCATCGGCTATGGCACCGAAGCACACATCATCACGCCCTTTTCCATGGACCTGAACGGCAACGCGATCACCGTGTCCAATGAAATTTGGGAAGAGATGCGCCCCAACGTGCCGCTGATGGACGATGGCCGCCCGCAGCACCCGATCAGCGCCAGCGCGCTGGCCCCCGTGGTCGAGGATTATCTCGATCGCGGCGAGCCGTTCAACATGGGCATGGTCTTCCCCGTGTCCACCCACAACTACGAAATCCGCTATTGGCTGGCCGCAGGCGGGCTTGAGCCTGGGTACTACAGCGACCAGGATATTTCCGGCCAGATCGGCGCAGATGTGCTCTTGTCCGTTACGCCCCCACCGCAAATGCCCGCCACGATGGAGGCCGGCACGATCTTTGGCTACGCCGTGGGCGAGCCATGGAACCAGCAGGCCGTGTTTAAGGACATCGGCGTGCCGGTCATCACAGACTATGACATGTGGAACAACAACCCCGAGAAGGTGTTCGGGATCACGGCTGAATTTGCGGAAGAGTACCCCAATACGACGCTGGCCCTGACCAAGGCGCTGATCCGCGCCGCGATCTGGCTTGATGAAAACGACAACGCAAACCGCGAAGAGGCGGTGCAGATGCTGTCGCGCCCCGAATACGTCGGTGCAGACGCCGAAGTCATCGCCAATTCCATGACCGGCTTCTTTGAATTCGAAAAGGGCGACGTGCGCCCTGCGCCCGATTTTAACGTGTTCTTCCGCTACAACGCGACCTACCCGTTCTATTCGGATGCTATCTGGTATCTGACGCAGATGCGCCGTTGGGGGCAAATCACCGAGACCATGTCCGACGAGTGGTATTTTGAAACCGCCGCTGACGTCTATCGCCCAGACATCTATTTGGAGGCCGCACGCCTGCTTGTCGACGACGGCCTGGCAAACGAGGCGGATTTCCCATGGGACAGCGACGGGTTCAAAGAGCCCACACCGGCCTCTGACATCATCGACGCCATTCCTTACGACGGCCGCGCCCCCAACGCCTACATCGACAGCCTGCCGATCGGGCTGAAATCCGGCCAAACCGTCATCGACGGCGAAGTCCAAGGCTAATCACAGGCCGCCCATTCTGCCCATAGCGGCGCGGGCGGCTGCTCCCTCCTCTTTTTCAAATGCAGCAGTTGGACATCCGATATGACCGCGATTGACCCCACCACACTCGACACAGAGGCCCGCCGCCAACGCCGGTTTTCCCGCATCAACAAGGCCGACGCATGGTTCCGCGTTTTGGGCCTATCCTGGATGACGCCTATTCTGAAAGCCGTCGCAGGAGACAATCCTCGGGGACAGGCCAAGGAAATCTGGCGTCTCTTGGGCGTGCCGTTGCTGGCGATCGCCGTATTCGTGGGGCTTTGGGCCGCGCTGGCACCGCAGGTTCAAACTTCGCTTGGCGCCGTGCCGGGCCCCGCGCAGGTATGGGAACAAGTGGGTGAGTTGCGCGCCGACGCGGTCCGCGAGGGCGAACGCGAGGCCGCGTTTTACGAACGCCAGGATGCCCGCAACGCCGAAGCCATCGCGAATGGCGACCCCGACGCGGTGCGCAACCGCGTCTATACCGGCAAGCCGACGTATTACGATCAAATCTGGACCTCGATCAAAACGGTCTTCTTCGGGTTTCTGATCGCCTCTATCGTGGCGATCCCGCTGGGCATTGCCGCAGGTCTGTCGGCCACGGCGAACGCGGCCCTGAACCCGCTCATTCAGATTTTCAAACCCGTCTCTCCGTTGGCGTGGCTGCCGATTGTCACGATGATCGTGTCTGCCGCCTATACGACGAATGACGGGATGTTCTCAAAGTCCTTCCTGATTTCAGCCATCACGGTGACGCTCTGCTCGCTGTGGCCCACGTTGATCAACACCGCCCTGGGTGTGTCCAGCATTGACAAGGACCTCATCAGCGTCAGCCGCGTGCTGAAAATGAACACCCACACCAAGATCACCAAACTGGTGCTGCCCTCCGCCCTGCCGCTGATCTTTACCGGTCTGCGCCTGTCGCTTGGCGTCGGCTGGATGGTGCTGATCGCGGCAGAAATGCTCGCCCAGAACCCTGGCCTTGGCAAGTTCGTCTGGGATGAATTCCAGAACGGCAGCTCCCAATCACTCGCTCGGATCATGGTCGCGGTGTTCACCATTGGCATCATCGGCTTCCTGCTGGATCGGGTGATGTATGCGCTGCAATCCATGTTCACATTCAGCAATAATCGGTGATCCAGATGAGCTTTCTTTCATTCAAGAACGTCTCGAAAAGCTACGGTGAAACGCCGGTTCTAAAAGACATCAAGCTGGACGTGGCGGAAGGTGAGTTTGTTGTCCTCCTCGGGTTTTCCGGCACGGGCAAAACCACGCTGATCAACCTTATGGCGGGCCTTGAGAGGCCCACCAGCGGGTCGGTGACATACAAGGGCGTGCCCATCACCGAACCAGGTCGAGAACGGGGCGTGATTTTTCAAAGCTATTCACTGATGCCGTGGTTGACGGTGCAGGGCAATGTGGCGCTGGCTGTAGACACGATGTTTCCGGACATGTCCAAGGCCGACCGCGCTGCCAAAGTCGATCACTACGTCGGGATGGTGGGTCTCAGGCACGCGGCCACGCGCCGCCCGGCTGAACTGTCCGGTGGTATGCGCCAGCGCGTCAACGTGGCCCGCGCACTGGCGATGGACCCTGAGATGTTGCTGCTAGATGAACCTCTCTCAGCGCTTGACGCGCTGACCCGGGCCAATCTGGCGGATGAGATTGAAGCGATCTGGGATGCTGACAAGAAGACTTGCATTCTCATCACCAACGACGTAGACGAGGCGATCATTCTGGCCGACCGCATCATCGCGCTGAACCCCGATGGCACCTTGGGCGATGAATTCAAGGTCGATATCCCTCGCCCCCGCGACCGCGTGGCGATGAACAATGACGCAACCTTCAAGTCCCTGCGTGCCCAGGTCACGACCTACCTGATGGACGTCGGCATCGCCGCCAAAGTCGAAGACACCCGCCTTCTGCCCAATGTCACGCCGATCCATTCGGTGCCTGCGGCGGTCGCGAAGGCGCAAGAGGGTGCGATCGAAGAGAAATTCCTCAACTTCTCGCAGCTTGACAAGGTGTACCCGACCCCGAAAGGCCCACTGACTGTGGTCGAGAACTTCGATCTGAAGGTCAACAAGGGTGAATTCATCTCGCTGATCGGGCATTCGGGCTGCGGCAAATCTACTGTGCTGACCATGGCTGCGGGGCTGAATCCGATCTCCAAAGGCGCGATCCGGCTCGATGGTTGGAATGTCGAAGGGGCCGATCCCGAGCGCGCCGTCGTATTCCAGTCGCCCAACCTCTTTCCCTGGCTCACCGCCAAGGAAAACGTCGCGATCGGCGTCGACAAGGTCTACCCCAAAGCGTCGCAGGCCGAACGGCAGGATGTCGTCGAATACTACCTCGAACGCGTCGATCTCGCTGACAGCATGGACAAAAACGCGGCAAGCCTGTCGAACGGGATGAAGCAACGCGTTGGCATTGCCCGCGCCTTTGCCCTGTCGCCCAAACTGCTGCTGCTGGATGAACCCTTCGGGATGCTCGACAGCCTGACCCGATGGGAACTGCAGGAGGTTCTCATGGAAGTCTGGTCGCGCACCAAGGTCACCGCGATCTGTGTGACCCATGACGTGGACGAGGCGATCCTGCTGGCCGACCGTGTCGTGATGATGACCAACGGCCCGCAGGCGACGATTGGCAAGATTACCGATGTGAACCTGCCGCGTCCCCGCACCCGCAAGGCGCTGCTCGAACACCCAGACTACTACGCCTACCGGCAAGAAGTCCTCGATTTCCTAGAGGAATACGAGCACGGCAGCACACCGAAACCCAAAGCCATCGCAGCGGAGTGACCGAGATGACCCAGAAACTGATCGTCATCGGCGCAGGCATGGCCACAGGCCGAATGCTTGAGGCGCTGGTCGAGGCGAACGCAGATTACCACATCACGCTGATCAATGGTGAGCCACGCGGCAACTACAACCGCATCATGCTCTCGCCGGTACTGTCGGGCGAAAAGACGTACGAAGAGATCGTGACGCACGATGACGCTTGGTACGCCAGTCAAGGCATCGCCGCCCGGTTCGGCTGTTTCGTGGACACTGTGGACCGCGCTGCCAAAACTGTGACGCTGACCACAGGCGAAGCGCTGGCCTATGACAAGCTCGTGTTCGGCACAGGGTCCAATCCCTTCATGATCCCCCTTCCGGGCCACGATCTTGACGGCGTCATCGCCTACCGCGATCTAGAAGACACCCAGAAGATGATGGACCTTGGCCCCGACAACCGCTGTGTCGTGATCGGCGGCGGTCTGCTGGGCCTGGAAGCCGCCGCAGGCATGGCCGCACGGGGCGTGAACGTCACGGTCGTACATATCATGGGCCACCTGATGGAGCGGCAGCTGGACGAAGCGGCGGGTTATCTGCTGCGCAAGGCGCTGATCGACAAGGGCATCACTGTCAAATGTTCGGCCAACTCCAAGGAAATTTTGGGTAAAGACGGTCGCGTCCGTGCACTGCTGCTGGATGACGGAACCGAACTGCCCTGCGATCTGCTCGTCATGGCCGTGGGCATCCGTCCCAACGTGAAACTGGCGCAGGACGCTGGCCTCGCCGTCGGCAAGGGCATTCATGTGGATGACCAGATGGTCACGTCGGACGCCGATGTCCTCGCCGTCGGCGAATGTGTCGAACACAACGGCGCAATCTTCGGGCTGGTCGCACCGCTCTACGATCAAGCTAAAGTCGCCGCCAAGACACTCATCGGAGAGGCCGATGCCTTTGTGCAAAAAGAGCTATCCACCAAGCTGAAAGTCACAGGCTGCGACCTGTTCAGCGCGGGTGACTTTGCCGATGGTGAGGGGCGCGAGGACATCGTGTTCCGCGATCCCGCGCGGGGTGTCTATCGCCGATTGGTCATCCAAGACAATGCCATCATCGGCGCGGTGATGTATGGCGACACCGCTGACAGCAACTGGTTCTTCGGCCTGATCCGCGACAAGACCGACATTTCAGAGATGCGCGAAACGTTGATCTTTGGCCCCGCCTACCAAGGGGGGACCCCCCTGGACCCTTTAGCAGCTGTTGCAGCCTTACCGCGTGATGCGGAGATCTGTGGCTGCAACGGGATCTGCAAAGGGCAAATCGAAGACGCCATCGCGGCGGGCGCCTCTGATCTGGGCGCGATCAAAGCCACGACCAAGGCAAGTGCGTCTTGTGGCACCTGCACCGGGCTGGTGGAACAGGTGCTGGCGGTCACGCTGGGCGACGATTTCGTCATCCCCGCCGCTGCGTCCATTTGCGGCTGCTGCGATATGACCCACGAAGACGTGCGGCGCATGATCAAAAGCCAAAAACTCACCTCGATGCCCGCCGTCTGGCAGGAATGTGGCTGGAAAACGCCCGATGGCTGCCATGTGTGCCGCCCTGCGTTGAACTTCTACCTGCTGGCCGATTGGCCGCTGGAATACCAAGACGACCCGCAAAGCCGTTTCATCAACGAACGCAAACACGCCAACATCCAGAAGGACGGGACCTACTCTGTCGTGCCGCGCATGTGGGGCGGGATTACGACCCCGAAAGAACTGCGAGCAATCGCGGATGCGGCGGACAAATTTATGGTGCCAACGGTCAAGGTGACCGGCGGTCAGCGCATCGACCTGCTGGGCGTGCGTGGCGAGGACCTGCCTGCGATCTGGAAAGACCTGAACGACGCGGGCATGGTGTCGGGATACGCCTATTCCAAAGGCCTTCGCACAGTGAAGACCTGTGTGGGCACCGATCATTGCCGCTTCGGCACGCAAGACAGCACCGGCCTTGGCATCAAGCTGGAACAGACGCTGCACGGCGCGTGGACCCCTCATAAACTGAAACTCGGTGTGTCGGGCTGCCCGCGCAACTGTGCGGAGGCGACGTGCAAGGACATTGGGGTGGTCTGTGTAGACAGTGGCTATCAGATCAGCATCGGTGGGGCCGCTGGCATGGACGTCAAGGAAACTGAGCTGCTGATGCAGGTCGACACCGAAGACGACGCAATTCTGACCATCAAGGCCGTCACGCAGCTTTACCGTGAAAATGCCAAATACCTCGACCGGATTTACAAATGGATGGCCAAGGTCGGGCTCGATTGGATCAAGGAGCGGGTTGAGGCGGAGCGCGACGCGCTGGTCGAACGGTTCGAGCTCAGCCAGACGATCTACCGCCATGATCCTTGGGCCGAGCATGCGGCCAAGCAGGCCAAGCGCTACCAGCCCCTTGCCAACCTATCGCTGGAGGCCGCCGAATGACCGACTGGATTGATATTGCGCCCCTCGAAGACGTGCCAGCGCGCGGTGCACGGATGATCAAGACCGCACTCGGGTGTGTCGCGGTGTTTCGCACCGCTGACGATCAGGTCTATGCGCTCGACAATGCCTGCCCGCACAAAGCGGGGCCGCTGGCCGAGGGGATCGTGCACGGCAAGGCGGTGACCTGCCCGCTGCACAACTGGGTGATTTCGCTGGAAACCGGCGAAGCGCAAGGCGCGGATGAGGGACGCGTGGCGACCTATCCGGCGCGTGTCGAGGGTGGGCGCATCCTGCTGGATCGCGCGTTCCTGAAAGCGCGAGTGGCCGCATGACCCTGACCCGCACAACCTGTCCCTATTGCGGCGTGGGTTGCGGCGTGCTGGTGGGGGCTGATGGCACGATCAAGGGCGATCCTGAGCATCCCGCGAACTTCGGGCGGCTGTGTTCCAAGGGTGCGGCCCTGGGCGAGACGATTGATCTGAACGGGCGGTTGCTGCACCCAAAGGTGAACGGCGAGCGCGTGGATTGGGACCACGCGCTGGACCTTGTGGCCTCAAAATTCAGCGAAGCCATTGCCGAATACGGCCCTGACAGTGTTGCCTTCTACGCCTCTGGTCAGCTTTTGACCGAGGATTACTACGTCGCCAACAAGCTGATGAAAGGCTTTATCGGGTCAGCCAACATCGACACCAACTCGCGCCTGTGTATGGCCTCCAGCGTTGCGGGCCACAAACGCGCATTCGGCACCGATACTGTGCCCGGCACCTACGAAGACCTCGAACGGGCCGACCTTATCGTCTTGGTCGGCTCAAACCTCGCGTGGTGCCATCCGGTGCTGTATCAACGCATCGCGGCGGCGAAAGAGGCGCGGCCAAACATGCGGATCGTCAACATCGACCCGCGCCGCACCGCCTCAAGTGATCTTGCGGACCTGCATCTTTCCATCGCGCCCGACGGGGATGTTGCGCTGTTCAACGGGCTGCTGGCGCATCTGGCAAAGACAGATCGGATCGACGACACCTATACATCCGTGCATGTAAACGGACTGGCGGAATCGATCGAAACAGCGCACGAATCAGACCTCGCCGATACAGGGCTGTCGGCACAAGACCTCGCCGCATTCTTCCAGCTTTGGGCCGAAACTGATAAGGTCGTCACCGTCTATTCCCAAGGTGTGAACCAGTCGCAAAGCGGCACTGATAAGGTCAACGCGATCCTGAACTGCCACTTGGTCACGGGGCGGATCGGCAAACCCGGTTGCGGGCCGTTCTCTGTCACCGGCCAACCCAACGCCATGGGCGGGCGCGAGGTTGGCGGGCTGGCCAATATGCTCGCCAATCATCTGGAGATCGACAATTCGGATCACCGCACCGCGGTACAGAGGTTCTGGAACAGCCCAACGATCTGCACCACGGCCGGCCTCAAGGCGGTCGATCTGTTTCAGGCCTGCGCAGACGGCAAGATCAAGGCGCTCTGGATCATGTCCACGAACCCTGCCGTGTCCTTGCCGGACAGTGACGGCGTGGCGTCGGCGATTGCCAATATCCCCTTCGTCGTGACGTCAGACATGATCGAGGCGACTGACACCAATGACCTCGCTCATGTGCTGCTTCCCGCCGCAGGCTGGGGGGAAAAAGACGGCACCGTCACCAATTCCGAGCGCCGCATCTCGCGCCAGCGGGCGTTTCTGAGGACACCTGGCGAGGCGCGCGCTGACTGGCGTATCATCTCCGATGTGGCCGCGCGCATGGGATTTTCTGACGCCTTTGCCTACCAAAAACCCGCCGACATCTTTGCGGAATATGTGGCATTGGACGCAGCGCTGTCCCCCTTCCCGCGCGATCTGGACCTGAGCGTGTTTGCCGACGCAGACTATGCCACCCTGATCCCGACGCAATGGCCGCAAGACGGCGAACGCTTTTTCGCGGACGGGCGGTTCTACCACCCAGATGGCAAAGCTCGCTTGATCCCTGTCACCGCGCCAACCCTCTCCAAACCCCGATTTGCCTTGAACACGGGCCGCAATCGCGACCAATGGCACACCATGACGCGCACCGGAAAATCCGCGCGGCTGGGCGCGCATCTGGCGGAGCCTTACGTGGAGCTCCACCCCGCCGACGCCGCCGAACTGGGCGCTGTAGCGGGGTCGATCATAACGGTCGAGACTATCTATGGCCGCAGCCTGCTGCGGGCGCTGATTACAGACCGCATCCCCCAAGGCCAGTTGTTCGCGCCAATGCACTGGACGCGGCAGCGCAGCACAAGCGGCACGATCAATAGCATCACGGCCCCAGTGGTTGATCCCATTTCAGGTCAGCCGTCGTTGAAGGCAGGTGCTGTGACCGCGCAGGTTTATCCGGCAACGTGGTATGGTTTCCTCGCGTGCCGAACGCAGCCCGTGCCTCGCATGCCTTATGCCGCCATCGCGCGCACGTCGACGGGGTGGCAAGTGGAACTGGCCTCGGATCAGACCATTGAGGACTGGAGCACCGAGGCGCAGCTGCTCGCGGGTGTGATGGATGCGCACGTGTCGACTCAGACGGATCGGGCCAGTGGCACGACCCGCGTGGCCCTGCATAGGGGCGGCGTGGTCGAGGCGCTTTTGTTTATCGCGCCGCGTCCGGTTGTTGTAGCGCGCAGTGCCGTTTGCGCATTGATCGGCACCGACACGTCGCCCCTTGAGGCCCTCGCCGGCCGCGGGGCGGCCGATTTGCCCGATCCGGGCGCGACCGTGTGCGCCTGTTTCAACGTCGGGCGCAACACGCTGCTTTCCGCCATCGCGGCGGGGGCGCGTTCGGTCAGCACACTTGGTGCTGCGACCTGTGCGGGCACCAATTGCGGGTCGTGCAAACCTGAACTGAAAACCCTAATCGCGGAGGCATCACTCCCGATGGCGGCAGAATGAGCCTTGCACCTTTCGTGCGGATCGTGGCGCGCGGTGCGGGCCGAGCGCGGCCTTTGACTATGGAGGAAGCGCAAGGCGCGATGTCGTTGATCCTGCAAGGCAGGGCCGCGCCGGAAGCCGTTGGTGCCCTTTTGATGGTGCTGCGGCTGCGGGGTGAAACACCCGACGAAATCGCAGGCTTCACCGCCGCGTTGCGAACCCATGTGTCTGGCAAACTGCCCACATCCGATCTTGATTGGCCGTCCTATGCCGCAGGGCGCAGCCGCGGCGCGGCGCTGTTCTTGCTGGCCGCCCGACTGGTTGCGCAGGCCGGTTACCGCGTGTCGCTGCACGGCTGGAATTCCCATCAGGCGGCCAGCGCTTCGGTGCGCGAATCCCTCGATCTCGCCGGGACGGGTGTCACCTATACACCTCTCGAAACACTGAGTCCCGCGGCGTTCAAGCTGTTGAACCTGCGCGATACCTTCGGCTTGCGGTCGTGCATCAACACCGTGCTGCGCATGTGGAACCCATCGCAGGCCCCTGTTAGCGTACAGGGCGTGTTTCATCCGTCCTATCGCGGGTTGCAGGCCCGTGCGGCAGACCTCCTTGGGCAGTGCGACCTTGCGATCATCAAAGGCGGCGGCGGAGAGTTTGAGCGTCATCCGTCCAAGGATATCACTGTCTTCGGCCTGCGTGACGGCACCCACTTCCAGACGCCTGCCCATGCCCTGACCGGCAACACCCGCCGGCTCCACGAGACAGGCGATGACATCGATCTGCACGGCCTCTGGTTCGGCGCGATCAAAGACGATTTTGCCGTGGCGACGGTCACCGGCACCGCTGCCCTTGCGCTGTTTGCGCTGAAAGCCGCGCCAACCATTGCTGACGCCGACACCCTCGCCCATGCCCTTTGGGATACACGCCACCAACCGGAAAGCCTGACCGCATGAAAACCTTTCCCATGTTCCTGCAAATGTCGGATCGCCGCGTTGTGATCGTCGGCGGCGGCGAACAGGCCGCCCAGAAGACGCGCCTGATGCTGAAAACGCGGGCACGGATCGAGGTTCTGGCACAGACCCTTGACCCGGAACTGGCTGATCTGGCCGCCGCTGGCCGTGTCACCCATCGCAGTGGCCCGATCACGCCGCATGTTTTTGCGGACACCGCGCTCGTTTTCGTGGCAACAGGCTGCCCGGCGATGGATATGGCCCTGCACGCACTGGCCAAGGCGGCAAGTGGGACGGTCAACGTCGTCGACCAGCCGGACCTGTGCGATGCGATCACGCCATCCATCGTTGATCGTGATCCGGTTGTTGTTGCCATTGGCACCGAGGGCACAGCCCCCGTTCTGGCCCGTCAGATCAAGACAAAACTGGAAGAAACCCTTGAGCCTCGGCTGGGTGATCTTGCCGCCCTCGCTGGCCGGATGCGCTCCACCGCAGCGGCCCGGCTTGCCCCGCGCGCGCGGCGCGATCTGTGGCGCTGGGTGTTCAACGACACCCCGCGCCGCCTGTTCGCAAGCGGGGCCGAAAGAGAAACGGCAAAAATTATCAAGACGGCCATCGAGACAGCTGAATTTGGCACAACAGACAGTGGCAGCGTCAGCCTCGTGGGCGCCGGTCCCGGTGCCAAAGACCTCATCACGCTACGCGGCGTGCAACGCCTGCAAGAGGCAGACGTGATCTACTACGACCGACTGCTCGACCCCGAGATCCTAGAACTGGCCCGCCGCGACGCGGAGCGTATTCATGTCGGCAAGGCGCCGGGCTGTCATTCGTGGCCACAGGAAAAGATCACCCAAACGCTGGTGTCGGCAGCACGGCGCGGCCAACGTGTTGTCAGGCTCAAATGCGGTGATCCGGGTATTTTCGGGCGCGGCACTGAAGAAGTCGACGCGCTGAAGCGTGCGGATATTCCCGTCGAGATCGTCCCAGGCGTCACCGCCGCCTGCGCGGCTGCGGCAAGTGCAGGGCAGAGCTTAACGGATCGCGAAGGCATCGACACGCTGGTCCTGACGACCGGACACCGTACGGATGGCTACGCGATCCCCGATGCCATCGCCAAAATCCGCCCCGGAACCTGCGTGGCCCTTTACATGGCGGTCGGTGCGGCGGGGCGGATTGTTCAACGTCTAAGCACGCGGCATCCAAACGTTCAGTTCGAAGTGCAAATTGCCTCCAAGGCGCAACGGAGGGGTGAAGTCCTGCTTGACTGTACGCTTGGGGATTTGCCGAAGACGCTGATGGAAAATGAAATTCTCGGGGAAACAATCATCTTCGTGCGCTGGCCGCGTGGGCAAGAGACTACCGAAAAACGGACGAGACACTTAGGCGCGGTGTCGTAGGTGGCAACCAAACGTAAGGATGAGAGGTTCCTACTTGCTTTCCCGCCACCCTACCCAAGCCGTGCGGTTCGCCCGCCACGTCTGCGCGGCGCGGGTGCGTCCTTTAAGGCCGCGACCAGCGTTTGCGTCATGGGGTGATCCGCCGGTTGGTCTGCATATGCGACCAAGAGCGCATGTACTGCTTGCTTGGCCTCGGTGCCATCCGGCAACCCCAACGCCCAATCAAGAAAGATCGTCCGGCATTCGCCCGCGGTGATCCCCTCGATCCGGTAGGCTTCGCGGACCAGCCCCTTTGGGTCATGGGTCTTTGTCATGACGTCCCCTTCAGTCTTTCGGCAATCACGGCCTGTGCCGCCTGCGCCACCTCTTGCATCGCGGCCAATAGCGCATCCATCGTCTCAAACCCCGTCTCGCGCAATAAAAAACGGCGTCCACCTTCACCAAGCGCGTCGGGATCGACCGGCCCACCGGTCAACAGCCGCGCTGCGGCCTGCACCCTCCAAAACAGCCGCCCTGCCCGCCGAACCGCATCTGCGTCGGCGGCGGATATCCAGCCATGCGCGACCCCGGCGTCCAACTGCGCTGCCGGATCGCGGGCGGCACAACCGGCGCGCAGCGCGACACTTTGCGAAAAAAGCTCAGTATCCTGCAACCGACCGGGGCCGATCTTGGCATCCCAGTTCCCTTGCGGGGCCTTTTCTTCCGCGATCCGCGCACGCATATCGGCCACATCCTGAAGGACCGTCGCACCCTGCCCCTTGTGGGCGAGCAAGGGTTCGCGAAATGCCTCGATCTCTTCCCCGATCGTCATTTCGCCAGCGATGGCCCGTGCACGGGTCAATGCCAGATGTTCCCATGTCCAGGCTTCATCTTGTTGATAGGTCCGGAACGCATCCAGTGACGTCGCGACCGGGCCCTGACGCCCTGACGGGCGCAGGCGCATGTCGACCTCGTAAAGGCGCCCCTCGGACATCGGTGCGCTAAGCGCGGTCACCAGCGCCTGGGTCAGGCGGGCGTAATAGGCGCGCGTCGCCAGGGGCCGCCGCCCGTCCGAGGCATCGACGCCGGCGGCATCGTAAATGACGATCAGATCAAGATCCGAGGTCGCGTTCAGCCGCCCTGCCCCCAGCGAACCCATGGCAAGCACGACCGCACCGCGTCCGGGCGGTGCCCCGTGTTTGCGCGCGAATTCGGCGACGATAACCGGCCACAGCGCCGTCAGAACCGCTTCGGCCAAATCGGCATATTGACGCCCGCTCGTCTCGGCATCGATCAGGCCGCGCAGATGATGCACCCCAATCCGAAAGTGCCATTCTTTCGCCCAGCGTCGCGCGGCGGTCAGTTGCGCCTCATAATCGGTGGCCTCGGCCAACGCGGCATCAAGCGACCGCGCCAAGCCGTTGACGCCCGGCCAATCACTGAAGAACGCCCCGCCCAAGACCGCATCCAGCACGCCTGAATTGCGTGACAGATACCGGGACAGCGCGGGCGCGGTGGCGGCGATATCCACGATCAACTGCGTCAGTTGCGGATTGGCCTCGAACAGCGAAAACAGCTGCACACCCGCAGGCAATCCGGCAAGGAACTGGTCGAACTGGGTCAGCGCCTCTTCCGGGCGGGCGGCCTCTTGCAACGCTTCCAGGATTTGCGGTGTCAGGCGGGTGAAAATCTCGGTCGCGCGGGGCGACCGCAAGGCGGGATAGCTGTGCCAGCGTGCGACGACCTCATGCCCCCAGTCGGACATTTCGGGTGGTGCGGCGTCCGGGGCAAAGAACCCTTCGGTCAGCGCGTGCACCTCCTCCAGCCGATCGGTCAGCTCTTGACGCAGACCGGCCACGTCACGGCCCATGAAAGCGGCCAATCGGTCGAACCCGGTCTGGTCCGTGGGAAGATCATGGGTCTGCGCATCGCCGATCATCTGCAACCGGTGTTCGACCTCGCGGTGGAATTGATAGTGATCATAGAGTTTGTCCGCCGTGTCCTG
Source organism: Yoonia sp. 2307UL14-13 (assembly GCF_037572755.1). Taxonomy (NCBI): domain Bacteria; kingdom Pseudomonadati; phylum Pseudomonadota; class Alphaproteobacteria; order Rhodobacterales; family Paracoccaceae; genus Yoonia; species Yoonia sp. 2307UL14-13. Next base: position 1,013,189 of record NZ_JBBIFZ010000001.1, read on the forward strand.
CGGGATCCAATCGGCAGCGGCAAGACGTGCAAGCCCCTCGCGCGTTTCGCGTACCCGCAACGATGCATCGCGACCACCGGCGATCAACTGCCGGGTCTGGGTGAAAAACTCGATCTCGCGGATACCGCCGCGGCCGAGTTTCATGTTGTGCCCTTCGAGGGTCAGTGGCCCATGCAGCCGCTTGTGGTCGCGGATGCGTAGCCGCATGTCATGCGCATCCTGAATCGCTGCAAAGTCCAGATGTTTCCGCCAAACAAACGGGCGCAGGGTTTTCACGAAGCGTTCACCCGCCGTGATGTCGCCCGCGCAGGGCCGGGCCTTGATATAGGCCGCCCTTTCCCATGTCCGCCCGACGCTTTCGTAATAGCGTTCCGCCGCCTCCATCGACAGGCAGACTGGCGTGACCGACGCATCGGGCCGTAACCGCAGGTCGGTGCGGAAGACATAGCCACCGGCCGTCATATCCGACAGGATCGCCGTCATCTTGCGGGTCACCCGGACAAAGCTCGCCCGCGCATCGTGATAATCATCGGGATCGAAACGCTGCTCGTCGAAAAGGCAGATCAGATCGATATCGGACGAGTAATTCAGCTCACCCGCCCCCATCTTGCCCATCGCCAATGCCACCATCCCGCCGCCAGTCGCCGAATCCTGATCGCCGGGCAGCTTGCCGCGTGCGATCTCGGCGGCCACCAAACGGGTCAGACAGGCACGGACCGCGGTATCGGCAAAGGTGGTCAGCATCAGCGTGACGGTTTCCAACGGCCAGACACCGGCCAGATCGGCCAGAGCGATCAACAGCGCCATGCGGCGCTTCGCCTGCCGCAATCCGGCTGGTAGCGCCGCGAGGTCCTGATCATCGATCTCGGCCAAGAGCGCCGTGAACGCACCTTCCGGGTCGTCCATCGCGGCGGGCAACCATTCGGCCTCGGTCCGGATCAATCCGGCAAGGTAAGGGCTGCAACCGGCCGCACCCTTGATCAGGGGATGCAAAGCCGGGTCGATATCCGGACACAACGCCAACGCCTCTGCCCCCCGCTCGGTATCGTGGGGCGTGGGGCAACGGGACATGCGAACGGCGATTGACATAAAATCAAATTGCGGCCCCGATCATCCAAGGTCAATCTGTCAACGCGATCACAACCGGGAATCCAACATGAGCAAAAGTCTGAAACGGGTCATCCGCGCATTGGAACAGACCGGGCTGGATATCACCCCGCTTGAAATGCCAGCAGAGACACGCACGGCACAACAGGCAGCGGATGCCGCTGGCTGTCATCTTGATCAGATCGCCAAATCCGTGATTTTTGCCGGTGAAGCGTCCGGGCAGGCGATCCTGTTCGTGACCGCAGGCGGCAATCGCGTTGATCACGCCAAAGCGAGCGCACTGGCAGGCGAACCATTGGGCAAAGCCGATGCCGCGCTGATCAGGCAACAAACAGGTTTCGCCATCGGTGGCGTCGCACCGGTCGGGCATCTGAATCCGATCCGCGCCTTCTTTGACCGGCGTTTACTGAATTTCGACCGGATTTTTGCGGCAGCGGGGACACCGCGACATATCTTTCCTATCGCGCCGACACATCTTCTTAAAATTTCTGATGCGCAACCTGCTGAATTTGCGATGTAATTCCGCGCAATGTAAAAAACATTCACATAAAGTCTTGAATAGCGCACCACATAATCCGATATCATTAATGTGAAAGACATTCACATCAACCCGATAACCTGAGAGGACCCGACAATGAACACCGCCACCACCCATTCCCCGATGGCTTATGACGACCACCGGAATGCGGGATTTTTCGCCCGTGCCGAGGCATGGCTCGATGCGCGCGGCAAGGGCGCGTGGATTGCCGCAATGGTCGTCGGCTTCATCTTTTTCTGGCCCATCGGCCTTGCCCTTCTGGCCTACATGATCTGGAGCAAGCGTATGTTCAACAAATCCTGCACCGCAATGACCCGCAGCCGCGCCCGGCACATGGGCAAATCATCCGGCAACAGCGCATTCGACGCCTACAAGGCCGAAACGCTGCGCCGGTTAGAGGAGGAACAGGACAAATTCGAAGATTTCCTCGAGCGTCTGCGCGATGCCAAGGACAAAGCCGAATTCGACCAGTTCATGAATGACCGGGCACAGGCCACGCCGAAATCCGGCAATGACGACGCCGAACCTGCCTGATCGCAAATGGGCCCCTGTTTCAGGGGCCCTTTCTATTCAAAGGAGACGTATTGATGACCAGCCTCGACGTGAACGGACAGATCATGAATAACCACACCCGCCCCGCCATGCCTGTTGCCGTACAAGTGCTATCCACCCTTCTGTTCGGGGTTTTCGGCATTCTCGCCATCATTTTCGCATTCAATGAATCAATGGTCGCAGGCGTCGTCGTCGCCGCCGTCATCGGCTGGCGTGGTGGCTTTGCGCCAGGCGGCTGGGGTCCCGCGCCGACGATGCCTTCGGTCGAAAACCTCATGCCACTTGCACCCGAGGCCAAGCAGCGCAGCAGCGGCAATGCCAGCTTTGACGCCTACCGCAACGACACGCTGCAACGGCTCGAAGAAGAGCAGGTCAGCTTCGAAAACTTCCTCGGACGGCTGCGGGCGGCCAAGGATAAATCGGAATTCGACGACTTTTTGGACCAAAGGGCCAAGCGCGTGAATGAGGTGAACCTGAAGAAAGGTGTTGATTTCGAATGGGGTAGCTGACGCCCTTCAATCAGCGCCACCAGTACGAAAACCGCCAGGCCCCAGCCTTAACCCCGAATTAATCAAGGGGCTTGGCGCATCCAAAATCGGTTGCTAAGGTTTTGTAACTCACACGGATCAACCTATGCGCCACACGCTACCGATCGCTCCACAATTCTACGTGACGGCTCCACAGCCGTGCCCGTATCTTGACGGGCGGATGGAGCGTAAATTGTTCACTGCGTTGCAAGGCGACACGGCGACCAAGCTGAACGACTCTTTGTCCAAACAAGGCTTTCGCCGATCGCAGAACGTTCTTTATCGTCCGTCGTGTGCCGAATGTTCCGCCTGTATGTCCGCGCGTATCGCCGTGTCTGCGTTTACACCCAGCAAAAGCCAGCGGCGCGTTTTGCGCCGGGCGCATGATCTGCAACGGCGCGCGACATCGCCATGGGCGACCGAGGAACAATACGCGCTTTTCCGCGAATATCTTGACGGGCGGCACGCCACCGGCGGCATGGCAGACATGGACATGTTCGAATTCGCCGCCATGGTGGAGGAAACGCCGATCCGGTCGCGCCTGATCGAATATCATGACGGCGACGATCTGGTGGCTGTTTGCCTGACCGATATCCTCGATGATGGTCTGTCGATGGTTTATTCGTTCTTTGACCCGGCACGTGCCCGATTGTCGCTTGGGACGTATATCATTCTTGACCACGTAACGATCGCCCAAGACCTTGGCCTGCCGTTCGTCTATCTGGGCTATTGGGTGCCCGGCAGCCCCAAAATGGGATACAAGGCGAATTTCAAAGGGCTCGAGGTCTATCGTGATGGCGGATGGCAGCAGTTGGGCGATCCGGGCGCATACGATGCCGACATCCACCCCCTGTCGACCGATCCCATCGCCGAACAAGTGGCGCGGATCAACTTGCCCGATGGGCGCAGTTGAAGGTCAACCAAAATCAAGAGGCAAGACCCACACGGTGCGCTGGCATCGCCAGTGTCATGTTCATCTCGGGCGGTGAGAGCGGTTTGCCAAAGTAAAACCCCTGCACTTCCTGACAGTTCAAGGACCGAAGAAATGCGAGTTCTTCCATGTTTTCCACACCCTCGGCAAGAACGGGGATTTTCATCGTTTCTGCGATCATCAAGGTCGCCCTGACGATGACCGCGCGTGTTTCGTCCCGATAGACGTCGGTGACGAAACTGCGATCGATCTTGATCTTGTCGAATGGAAACGCCTGCAACGTGGCAAGAGATGAATAGCCTGTGCCAAAATCGTCCATTGCCATGCGCACGCCCAACGCCTTGATATCCCGCATCACCGCCAGCGTGCGGTGATGATCGCCGATAATGCTCGCCTCGGTGATTTCGAGTTCCACGCGGGTCGGACAAAGCCCGGTGTCACGCAAGACATCCGCGACATCGGCGACGAACCCGGCACGCAGTAATTGCTGCGGAGCCACGTTGACGGCAACACGGTAAGGATGCGGCCAGGTCGCAGCATCTTTGCAGGCGCGACGCAGCACCCACCGGCCGATATCACAGATCATACCCGTTTCTTCGGCAACCGGAATGAACGCACCGGGCCCGATCAGCCCCTTTTCGGGATGCCGCCAGCGGATCAGCGCCTCAAAACCGACAACGCCCTCGGAGGCGATATCGTTCTGCCGCTGATAATGCAGCTCGAACTGATCATGTGCCAGCGCGTTGCGCAAACCCAGCCGAATGGCGGTCCGGGCGCGGTCCTCGTCATGCATATGGGCCTGAAACCAGCAGATCTGGTCACGGCCAGCCCTTTTCGCATGCGACATCGCGGCATCCGATTGCTCCAGCACCTTCGTGATCTGCCCGCTGCCCGCCGGCACGGCCGAGATACCGATGCTGGCCCCCAGCGTCAGGCAAAGGTCGTTGTGCTGAACCGGCGTCGTGATGGTATCGCGGATGCGTCCGGCAAACGCCATAAGCGCCTCGGACGTCTGACATCGCTTGTCGATAATCACGAATTCATCGCCCCCCGACCGCGCGACGAAAACTGCATCACCACATAAATCGCGAAGCCGACCACCGATGATTTCAAGAACGGCATCGCCCGTCAGCGGTCCGTACATGTCGTTGACGTATTTGAACATATCCAGATCGACGCTGATCACACCGATTTGCCCATGCCGGTGCGGTATCGCGGCGGCGATCCGATCCACTTCATCTTGCAACGCGATCCGGTTCGGCAGGCCCGTCAACGTGTCCGTCACGCTCATCCGCTGCAGACGAAAACGTGCCTCTTCGGTCAATCGCGACTCGATCATGAACGCGGACAGTCCCATGACCAGAATCAACACGATCGCGGCAAGGACAAGAGCGGCCAGCGTGTTGTCCGACAGCGGATTGGGTGGAACGACGATCGTAGGGTCGAGCATGATCGAAATCGCGCTCATCCCGACGAAATGCATCATGCAAATCGCCAAAACCATGGCAACCGCGCTGCCCAGCCAGCAATAGCGGGTGACAGGACGCCCGATCCGATTGAACGACAATGCGCCAAAGGCGATGCCAAGAAAGATCGACGCACCGGTCAAGGCGGGGTCCCACATGATCCGACCCGGGATCAAATAGGCGGACATGCCCACATAATGCATCGCCGCGACCGTCAATCCGAAGACGGCACCACCCAATTCCATCCAATACTTATGCGAATGAAAGGTGGCGATGATCAGTGCGGCCAGCACGCCGAGGATGCCGACAACCAACGACAACGCCGTCAGGACAGGTGCATATCCGTGTGCAACGGCCGGATCATAAGCCAGCATCGCCACAAAATGCGTGGCCCAGATCATGCCGCCACCGACGATCGACGTCAGCCCGATCTGCAATCGGCCTGCCGTGCGCGTCGCGTGACGCGCGCGCATGAACAGCCGCACGGTCAGTATCGCACCGGTCACGCAGATGAGCGCCGCCAATACCACCAGACGATAGTCATGTTCCTGTGTCAGACACGCGACGATCCGCAGCATGAAACCTCCTTCATCCGGTCGAATATGAACGGCCAGAGGTTAACGGCGACCTATGAAAGTGGAATTGAGACGTAATTTAACGACTTTGGTCTCAGCGGGCCCTGCGGCCCGCCCAAGACGTCAGTTCAGCAGGTTCGGCACGATCGTCACGACGGCCGGGAACATCCATAGCAGCAATAGTCCCAAAACCTGGATCCCGATAAAGGGCATCACACCGCGATAGATCTGACCTGTCGTGATCGTCTTCGGCGCCACCCCGCGCAAGTAAAACAGAGCGAAACCGAATGGTGGCGTCAGGAAAGATGTCTGCAGGTTCACGGCGATCATGATCGTTACCCATTTGGGATCGAACGTGCCGCCATAGATGACCGGCCCGACGATCGGAATGACGATGTAGATGATCTCAAGGAAATCCAGCACGAAGCCGAGGATGAAAAGGACCAGCATCACCAGCAGGAAAACCTGTAATTCACTGTCAAACGATCGCAGGAATTGCTGGATATAGTGTTCACCCCCGAACGAGATCAGGACCAGGTTCAACAACTGCGACCCGATGAGAATCGTGAAGACCATAGAGGTGACCTTGGCCGTTTCACGCACGACGGGGGCAAGCACGCCGCCGCTCAGCAGAACACCGCAAGACCAGACCAGCCCGAACATCGCGAAGAGGAAACAGGCGAAAGCCGCCAGATAGGCCAATTTGTTCTCGAACAGGACGACCTGTTGCCCGATGCGCATGTCAAAGTTGACGCCCAGAACCAGCATCAGAACAATCGCACCGGCAGTCAGCAGGACAAGCTGGCCCGACCGCCCCTGTTCCTGCAGTTTGCGATAGGTCGCCAGCAAGATCGCCCCGCCGGCGCCAAGCGCTGCGGCAGGCGTCGGGTTGGTGATCCCACCAAGGATGGAGCCCAGCACCGCCACGATCAGAACCAGCGGCGGGAATACGACGCGCAAAATCTCATTGCCCGCAAGATAGGCCGCCGCGGTTCGCAAACCGACAAAACTGATCAGCAGCGGTATCGCGATCATTAACGTGGTCGCACCCGGTGTCGTCAGGGGCCCGATCATCGCGACATCGACGGCCAGCAACAGCAAGAGCCCCAATGCGCCAAGAAACAGCGGTGCAGGGTTGGCATATGGGGCGACCCCGCGGGCGATGATCAGCATCAGCCCCAACAACATCGCGGTCACTGCGATACCGGTGCCGATGGGTGCAGCGGCGGCCACCCGTTCTTCGACCAGCGCCGCGCGCTCTTCATCGCTCAGGGCACGCGCTTGGGCCACGCCACCCGCCTCATCGATCGCCGTCTGCTCGGCCACGGCCCGCGCCCAGGCCTCTTCCCCGTGCAGTTCGATCATGGATGCCTGGCATTCCTCGCCAACGCGGGTGCGCAGTGACGCGGTTTGCCCGGCATCGGTAAAGCTGTCCACAATGACGGATTGGCTACCCACGACCCCGAATTGCCCCATGCCGATCGTCAGACCGATCAAAACGACCGGCGCGATCAGGAACCATGTCAAACCATTGCCTGCCGAGGCGGCTTGCTTGTCGCTCGCGTCGCCCAACTGCACCGCCGGCGCCTTGGACGGGTTGAGCAGTGCAAAGCCGAACGCATAGGCCGCATAGAGCGCTGCCAGCAGAATGCCCGGCAAGAGCGCCGCCTGGAACAATGTCCCGACCGACACGACTGCAGGTTCGCCCAGATAGGTCAGAGCATCCGTGCAACCCGCCATCCGCGCGCGGTCTTCCTGCGCGGCAGAGTACAGATCACCTGCCAAGGTCCCCAACAGAACGATCACGATCGATGGTGGGATGATCTGGCCCAGCGTGCCCGACGCAGCGATCACGCCGGTCGATAGTTCCGAGGAATAGCCGTTCTTCAACATGGTCGGCAGGGCCAACAGCCCCATGGTCACCACCGTCGCCCCGACGATCCCGGTCGACGCGGCCAGGAAAGCGCCCACGATCACGATCGACACGGCCAAACCACCGGGCAGCGGGCCAAAGACCTTGGCCATCGTGGTCAGCAATTCATCCGCGATCCGCGACCGTTCCAGCACGATGCCCATCATCACGAACATCAACACGGCCAGCAGGGTTTCAATCGATTGGCCCGCCAAAACACGTTCGTTCATCCGGTTGACGAGGAAGCCGACATTGCGGTCCAGCGCGACCTCCCACCCGTCGGGGAATAGCGCATCCTCATATCGCGGCAGATCAGGGTATCGGAACACGGATATCGCATCGGGCCTGACGCCTTCGGCGATCAGGGCCGCGTAGTCGGAGGAGCTTGTGTCGACAGCCGCGTGGATCAGGTATCCGGCGCTGTCCAGCCCCGCGATGATCGCAAAGGAAATGACGGCGGAACCACTGATGGCAAAGGCGACGGGGAACCCCGAGAGGATGCCGGCGAACAACGTCAAAAAGACGATGATGATGCCGATTTCGATACCGTCCAATCCGAAAAGCATAATCTGGCCGCCCTTTACCTAGTGAATTTTCGCGACCAGTTCGGCGGTCGGATCGCCAATGGGGTCTTTATCGAGATTTTTGCCTTCGCTCGCCGGACCCTCTTTCAGTTCGAGGTACGAGCGATAGAAAAACGCCACCGCCTGCAGCAACACCAGCGCGGTGAAGGCGATCAGCAGCACCTTGAACAGGAAGTAGGCATTGAAGCCGTTGGGCGAGAATCCGATGGTTTCGACATTCCAGCGCAAGGCACGGGCGCGGTTCAACAATCGATCCAGCCCGTCCGAAGCTGACGGGTTCGGCACCACCAGATGGCGCCACAGAAAGAACCAGCCGTAAAGCCAGGTCAGGATCGCCGCAGGCACCATCAGGAAAAGTGACCCGAACATGTCGATGATCCGTTTGGTGCGGTAGCCGACGGCGGAATAGACAAGGTCGACCCGCACATGTCCGCCCTGCACGAATGTGTAACTGACGCACATGCAGACGATCAGGGCGTTGTGGAATTTCAGCCCCTCGGCCCACCAGCTGACGTCCTTGCTGAACGTGGCACCCATCCCGATGCCGATCTCCGACACGGCGAAGACGCGCTGCATGAAGATGATCACGATTTGTTGCAGCACCATGAGCAAGCCAGCCCAGGCAAAGAACCGGCCCAGACCATTGGCGATCCCCTCGAGCACGCCGACGCAGCCCCACATAAAGCGGTTACTGATCAGCCCGACGATCGTCACGATCAGGAACAGGACAAGGACGACGAAAAAGAATTCGACCGACGCACCGTAATAGATGAAGCGCATCAATGATTGCTTGATTTCGAGGTCATCGATCGGCGCGTTAACGTAAGGCAGCCATGCCAGCCACAGGTGCGGACTAAGCAAGGCGGCACCAATATTATAGAAGGCCTCCAGAAGGTTACCGAGGACGAACTGCCACCAACCCTGCGCCTGGAATGCGTCAAGACAACTGATCGTGTCTTCAGAAGCTGCGCGAAAAAACCCAGTACAAACGTCTTCTTCCATTGCTCCCCCCGGACGTCACAGAGGCCGATGGCCGCGACCTGCGACTTGCGTCGTTGTGGGGCCCACCTTGCAGAACGGGCGGGCCCACACTTTGATCTATATCATGAAATGACTGTGCTTAGCCCATCACACGGTCGCGCTGCGCACGATATGCACCTTCGGACTGTGTGATCCAGCCAGAGGATGCAGCCATCGACGCATTGTAGGATGCACGCAGGCGGTCATAGATGTCGTCGCCGTTATACTGATCGAGCGTCTCGCGCGCGGCGCTGCCCATCGCATCCCAAACGCTGTCAGGGAATTCCAGAACCTTCACGCCACCGGCCTGCAGACGCTGCAAGGCGGCACCGTTATTGTTCATGAACTGCGCCAGGTTCCACTGATGCGCTTCGCCCGACGCGATCTCGATGATCTTCTGGTGCTCTGGCGACAGGCTTTCCCAGACATCCAGGTTCGTGGCCAGCGACAGCGCCGCACCGGGTTCGTGCATACCGGCGGTATAGTAGAACTTGGTGATTTCCTGGAAACCGGCCTTTTCGTCGGCCCACGGACCGATCCATTCGGTCCCGTCGATCGCACCGGATGCCAGCGCCTGATACACTTCGGCACCGGGCAGGTTCTGGACAGATGCGCCCATCTTGCCCAGCGCTTCGCCACCCAAACCGGGCATGCGGAACTTGAGACCCTGGAAATCCTCGGGGCCAGCGATCTCTTTCGCGAACCAGCCACCAGCCTGTGGGCCCGTGTTACCGGCAAGGAAAGATTTCAGGCCAAAGATCTCGCCCAACTCATCATGGAAGGCCTGGCCTTCACCATGGTAATACCAGTTCATGATCTCCATCGGTGTCATACCGAATGGTACCGACGTGAAGTATGCGTAACCCGGGTGCTGGTTGATAAAGTAGTAATCAGCGCCGTGATACATGTCTGCCTGACCCGAGGTCACGGCGTCGAACACCTCGAACGCGCCGACCAATTCGCCGGCCGCCTTCAGGTCGATGGTCAAAGACCCGCCCGACAGCGCCGTAATGGTGTCGGCGGCACGCTGTGCCGCATCATGAACACCTGCAAGACCACGACCCCAGGTCGTGACCAGCGTCAGCGTCCGGTTGCCTTGCGCAATGGCCGGTGCGGCCAGCGCCGTCGCAGCAGCAGCGCCACCACCCAAAGCTGAGTTTCTGAGAAAAGAACGACGATCCATAAAAAGCCTCCCACTTGTTCTTATGTGCCACTGAACCCTTTTTTGGATCAGGACAGATCGATTTCGTGCGCGCACCCTAGCCCGCGCAACCTTGTTGGAAAATACGTACTACTGCGTAGAAAACCGGCGATTGTCATGTTTTCTGACCAATTCGCGACCCGGTTTTGCGCTAACACTTGTGAACACCGCCGACACCACACCCCGACGCCGTTTGATTCGCAACCGATTCCCGCTTATCCGAAAAAACCATGAACACCGCCCTTTCTTATCTTCGGAACGCGCTCAGCCTGAATTACGGGCAAAAGGTCTTTCTTTTGGCGACTGTTCCGCTTGTCGTGGCGGTCTTCCTGATCTTTTTGGTCGTCACCGACCAGTCCCGCAAGCTGGCGGAACGTGAAATCCAAGCGCTCGAAACGCAACTGATCGAGGCCAAGCGCGACGAGTTGAAAAACTACCTTTCGATCGCGCGGACAGCGGTCGTGAACACCTATGGCCGTGCCGCGCCCGACGACGACGATGCGAAACTGGCCGTCAGCCGCGAATTCGCCGCGATGCTCTATGGGCAAGACGGTTATTTCTTCGTCTTCGACTATGAAGGCAACAACATCGTCGCCCCCCGGCAGACTTATCTGATCGGCAAGAACTGGACAGGCCTGACGGACCGGAACGGTACGCCCATCACCGACGAACTTATCCGGATCGCCCGCACGGGGGGCGGCTATCACAGTTTCGACTGGCCCAAACCCTCGACGGGCGCGACGGAACGGATGATCGTCTACGTCAACGGTCTGCAGGATTGGCGTTGGGCCATCGGCACGGGCATCTTCATCGACGACGTGCTGGAAAACGTGGCCGTCGCCCGTGCGGATGTCGAACAGCGGATCACCCGCACGTCATATTATATTTTCGCCATCGCGGTCGCTGCCGTCATCGCCGTTTTCACCACGGGCATGTCGCTGAACCTGCGCGAACGGCGGCTGGCGGATGTTAAGCTGAAGGACCTGACCCAACGCATCATCGACACGCAAGAGGAAGAGCGCGGGCGCGTCGCGCGCGAACTGCATGACGGCATCAGCCAGATGCTGGTCGGCGTGCGCTACACGCTTGAACTGGCGCGGCGCAAGATGGGGGGCAGCGGCGACACGCTGCAAAAAGGGATCGACGGGCTTGGCCACGCCATACAGGAGGTACGGCGCATCAGTCGCGATCTGCGGCCCGGCGTGCTGGACGATCTGGGGCTTGGCCCGGCCCTGCAGGCGCTGACCGACGATTTCAGCAAACGTACAGGCATCACGACGGATTTCGAAACCGTCGTGTTCCGCAACCGGCTGGACGAAGAGGCGCGGATCGCCCTCTACCGGATCGCGCAAGAGGCACTGACCAACGTAGAACGCCATGCCGAGGCGACCAACGTGCAAATCTCGCTCAAGGGACATCGCAATGGGGCGATGCTGAAAATCGTCGACGACGGCAAAGGTATGGTATGGCCGCAACCGGATCGGCGATCAAAGGGGCTGGGGCTGCGCAACATGCAGGAACGGATCGAGCAGTTGGGCGGCACACTGCGGGTGCTGTCCTCGAATACCGGCACGGTGATCGAGGCACAGGTGCCCCTGACCCACATGCTCAGCCCGCAAAAGACCGCAAGCAAGAAGGAAAGCGCATGACAATCCGCGTTCTTATCGTCGATGACCACCCGATGGTGACCGACGGTATTCAGGCCATTCTGGAAACCTATGACGATATCAACGTCGTCGGCACGCTCAACAACGGGCAAGAGGCCGTTGACCGGATCAGCACCCTCGCGCCGGACGTCGTGCTTCTGGACCTCAACATGCCGGGGCTTTCAGGGCTGAACGCCACCGAAATGATCCTTGAGGTCAGGCCCGAAACACGCATTCTGATCCTGTCGATGCATGACAGCCCCGAATACATTTCGACCGCGCTGAGTCATGGCGCCAAAGGCTATGTCCTGAAAGACGTACCAACGGATGAAATCCGCACAGCGATCGACACGGTCATGGCCGGGCAGGAATATTTGTGTACCGGCGCACAAGGGTCGCTACAGCCCAAGACCAGCGATGGGCGCGAGCCGCTCACCAGCCGTGAACAAACCGTGCTGCTTGAGCTTGCGCAGGGTCATTCGAACAAGGAAGTGGCCAACAGGCTGAACATCTCTGTACGGACGGTCGAGACCCATCGCAACAACATCAAGCGCAAGCTGGGGATCAGTTCGACAGCCGGCCTGACCCGTTATGCGATGGAACATGGTGTCCTGCAGGGCACGGGTATCTAAACCGGGCGTGTCGATAACGATGCATCTATGGATCGCAGTCAGAGCTGTTTGCCTGTTTTTTCGGCGCAGTGAAAAAATATGCCCCACATTTCACGTATCGGCATAAAATGGCCACTATTTCATCAGAATAGTACGAATACGCTATGTTTTGATACTTTTTTGTCAGTGCCCTGGTTCTTTTTCAACGCGAAGACACACAAACAGGAGCAGTCCGTTGTCCATGCCCTTCCCCATCCGTTCATCCGTCAGTGCCGTTGCCCTTGTGGGTGCGATCGCCTGTATCAGTACAAGCGCAGCGGCCCAGCAATGTGGTCAGACCTATCTTATCCAACCCGGCGACACGCTGTCGAAAATCGCTGCAACCGTCTACAACGATCCCGGCAGCTTTCAGATCATCTACAGTGCCAACTCCAACACAATCGGCCCGAACCCCGGGCTGATCACCGTTGGCATGCCCCTCGAGATTCCGTGCCTCGGGGACGTGACCGAATCCACCGCCGCCGCATTCCGACCCGAGCCGACGGTCGAACAACTGCCCGCACCCGATCTTGACCAGATCCGGATCGTCCAGGGCACCGGCTGGGCCCCGTTTTCTGACGAAGACCAGGAACAGGGCGGCATGCTGACCGAAATCGCCAACGTGGCGATGACGAACGCGGCCGAAAGCACACCTTACAAAATCGACTTCGTGAACGATTGGGGCGCGCATCTGAGCCCGCTGGTCACCGATCACGCCTATGACTTCAGCCTCGGTTGGTTCAAGCCAAACTGCGAACAGATTGCCCGCCTGGGTGAAGATTCGCAGTTCCGGTGCAACAACTTCGACTGGTCCGAACCGATGTTCGAACAGGTCTTCGGCTACTACAACCGCGCGAGCGAACCTGCACTGACCTCCTACGCCGACATGCTGGGCAAAACGATCTGCCGCCCGGCGGGATACGCGACCTTCCAGTTGGAAGAAAATGACCTGAAAGAGCCGAACATCACGCTCGCTCGTCCGAACGACGTCAATGAATGCTTCACGGGTCTGGCCAATGGCACCTATGACGCCGTTGCGCTGGCCGTCGATACGGCTGATGGCGCGATGGTCGAAACGGCCACGAAAGATGCCGTCCGCTATAACGAAAACCTGAGCCAGGTCCTGACGTTGCATGCGGTCATCGCAAAGAACCATCCGCAGGGGCAGGAAATGCTGGCCGAATTCAATTCGGGCCTGAACGCGATCAAGGAAACCGGTCAGTGGTTCGAAATCGTGCGCCGTCACCTGACGGAACATCGGGCGAAAACCCAAGGCTGACCATGCGATATCTGACCGCGATATCCACCGGTATCGCGGTCAGCCCCGGACCCAGATCGGATCGATCAGTTTTCGACGGTGGTCTGGATATTGCTGCGTACAATTTCGAACCATTCACCCGAAATACGCAGCTGTTCCTGCCCCGCATTCAGCATCGCAAGATACGCCGCACCATCGGGATGATCTTTGGGAACAAAGACGTGCAGCGTCTGTTTGGATGCGAGACTGTCCAACGTCGTGACCCGATCCGCAATGCCCAGCTCGGCAAAGTCTTCCTCGGCAGGCAGGGCATCATAGGTGATCACATCGACATCCCCGGCGAGCATCATTTCCCAACACGCCTCTTCGTTTTTGGCGAAAATCAAATCGACATTGGGATCGATCAGACCCTCCCCCTCCAGATCGAATGAAAACCAGCCGTCTGGACGGCACAGCGTCGCGCCATAAAGATCCGTATATTCGGTCGCACCGACATATGCGCTGCCATTCAACGTGTAATAACCCACGACAGCATCATAAAACGGTGCCGACGCATCGAATTCCGTGCAGCGCATCGCATTGGCCGGGGACAGATTGTCCACCTTGGTGCAATCGGGCAAAAACCACGGAAATCCCATGTCGAATGCACCACTTGGCAGCAGATCGGTCAGATGGGCCCCCCAATCATTGACGAAAATGATACGAAATTCCTGATCGGGACCGCCCAGTTCCATCGACCGTCGTACCATTTGCGTAAACAAACCGCCTTCGGGCAAATCTTCCTCTGTGAACGGCGCATACCCGCTTGCCGTGAGGAACCGGATGGGTTGGGCCGTCGCCGCCGCCTGCGCTGTCGGCTGAACCGCGGCGGTCGCAACTTGCGCACCGTCCGCATCGGGAAGCGAACCATCGGCGCAGGGTATTTTCAGAACCTGACCGACCTCCAGCAGATTTGGACTGGTCAGGATATCGGTATTCGCGTTGAACAAGACCTGAAATCCGCCCGGCACAGCGGCACGCCCTGCGATCTCACTCAGCGTATCGCCCCGGACGACACTGTATTGTGAACACTGAGCTTGCGCGTGGCCCGCACTCGCCGAAACCATTCCAAGCATTATTGATACAGCATAACGGGTCGTTTTGCCGAACCCTATGTCGCAAAAACCGCCTTTTATATTCATAATTGATCCTCCCTCGGTTGCCTTGCGTCACATTACGCGAAAACTGGTGTGTTCCAATAAAAAATGTCGACTAGTCGCCATATGAACCATTGATGCGATATGGTGACTTTCCTTCGTCCGGCGACATCTCTAACCGTACGGCACCAGAGGAGCCTCATATGCCGAACAATGACACCTACACCCCACCCAAAGTCTGGACATGGGACGCCGAAAGCGGCGGCAAATTCGCCAGTATCAACCGCCCCATCGCGGGCCCGACACATGATAAGGAGCTGCCTGTCGGCGACCATCCCCTCCAGCTATATTCACTGGCCACACCCAACGGGGTGAAGGTCACCGTCATGCTCGAAGAACTGCTCACCGCCGGTCATGATGCCGAATACGACGCATGGCTGATCAACATTCAGGAAGGCGACCAATTCGGCAGCGGCTTTGTTGGTGTGAACCCCAACTCGAAAATCCCGGCGCTGATGGATCGCAGCACCGGCAGCCGTGTCTTCGAGAGCGGTGCGATCCTGCTGTATCTTGCGGAAAAATTCGACGCATTCCTGCCCAAGGATGCCAAAGCGCGGACCGAGGCGCTGAACTGGCTCTTCTGGCTGCAGGGCTCTGCCCCTTATCTTGGCGGCGGCTTCGGGCATTTCTACGCCTATGCGCCGGAAAAATTCGAATACCCGATCAACCGCTTCGCGATGGAGGCCAAACGCCAGCTCGACGTGCTCGACCGCCAGCTCGCGAACAGCAAGTATATCGCGGGCGATGAATACACGATCGCCGACATGGCGATCGCACCTTGGTACGGCACGCTTATGCAAGGCACGATCTATGACGACGCGGCGACGTTTCTTGACACTGCCAGTTACAAAAACATGCAGCGCTGGACCGAACTGGTCACCGAACGCCCTGCCTACAAACGCGGCAAGATGGTCAACC
Organism: Yoonia sp. 2307UL14-13; assembly: GCF_037572755.1. Classification (NCBI taxonomy): domain Bacteria; kingdom Pseudomonadati; phylum Pseudomonadota; class Alphaproteobacteria; order Rhodobacterales; family Paracoccaceae; genus Yoonia; species Yoonia sp. 2307UL14-13. The sequence goes on from NZ_JBBIFZ010000001.1 coordinate 1,029,270, forward strand.
GTGCATGGGGCGAAGAGAACGAACAACTGCGCGAACGCCATGCAGCTTCGGATTTCGACACCCGGACCTGGGACAAGATCAAACCGACCGAGGACAGCTAGACGCTGGTCCTGAAGCAGCCTTAGCAAAGGCTGCACATCCTCTTCACGAACGTCTCTGGCGCGCAGCAGGTGCTTTCGTGCCAGCGCCCTGTCCCGATCTGGGCCAAAAGCGAGCAAAAGCGCAAGCGTCGTGTCAGCGTCACCAGCCCATCCATGGGTTGTCGGTCAGCTTCCACGCATTTTCGACCCATAAAGCGCCGTTTCACCAAAGACCCGGCTGGAACCCGGCCGCCGAACCGGCGGGCTGCCGCAGGTATCGAGATGGCGCATGACGTGCCGGTAGGTCGCATCGGGGATACGCGACAGATATTCCGCAACCCGAACTCGATAATCCTGTGATACGTCGGAAAGAAATCGGCGCGGGTTTCCCCATCGGCGCTATCGCGACCTGCATCTGTACCATCATCGCGATGAACACCTGACCGATCCGTTCGAAGACCCCGAAAGCTATTTCTGGTCGGCGCATGACGCGCATCAAAGGCGCGTTTCCGCCGAATAGGCCTGCAGTATCGCAGCGCCGTTGAAAACACGCAGGTAGTGGGTACGTAATCGCATCCATGGAATATGCCGATTTGCGGGGGCGGATCGGCAAGACGCGAAGAAGACAATGTACCTGACCGAAGCCCTCACCGCCCTGTCCAGTGATCCCCAGCAAATGACCCGCGGTATCCTGCGGATATTTCATTTCATCGGTCTCGCCCTTGGGCTTGGGTCGGCATTGCTGCTGGATATGATGATCGTGCGGTTCTTCCTGGGGAAGGTGTTGACGCAACACGCCACCGATGTCTTCGCCTTCTGCGCCGAGGTCGTTGGCGTCGGGCTGAAACTCCTTTGGGTCACCGGGATCGGGTTCCTGATCTACTACTGGCTTTACGAGCCGATCAAACTGACGAATGAAAAGGTCTGGGCCAAGATGGTGATCGTCGCGATCCTGACGGTGAATGGCCACTTCATCCATAAGACGATCCTGCCGTTTCTGCAGGAACAGGTGGGCCGGACGATGCTGGAAGGTACGACGCGGCTGCGGCAGCATCTATTCGTCAGCGCCTCTATTGTCTCGCTCGTGTCGTGGTTCGGGCCGCTGATCATCGCCAACCTGCCGCAGTTGAATTTCCAGGTCCCCATGCTGCAGATTCTCGCCATCTACGCGATGGTTCTTGCCGCATTCTTCACTGTCGCACATCTGATCCTGATGATGGGAAACACGCATGCGAGCCTCGCCCGCAAATTTCGGCGCACCGGGGCAATCTGAAAGAAAGTTGCGAAACACTACCTGAAAACGACATTTTCTGCAGCAAGGCGGTTGACCCCCCCGCGCGGCGCAACTAATGTCCCCGCACACGAAGGAACCCCGATGAAGAACGTCGTACTAATCGTAGGAAAACAGCGCATGGGCCGGTAACGGTAAGACCATAACGATCCCATGCGCCCCCGACACAATCGGGGGTTTTTTTGTGACTGATAGAAACCAGATACGCGAAGGACGCGAGACAAATGACAAAAGCCATGACGGGCGCAAAAATGGTGGTTCAAGCTCTGATCGATCAGGGCGTGGACGTCGTCTTTGGTTACCCCGGTGGCGCCGTCCTACCGATCTATGACGAGATCTTTCAGCAGAACCATATCCAGCATGTTCTGGTGCGTCATGAGCAAGGCGCGGTACATGCCGCCGAAGGATACGCGCGCGCGACCGGCAAACCGGGCGTAGCACTGGTGACATCCGGACCCGGTGCGACCAACGCCGTCACCGGCCTGACCGATGCGCTGATGGATTCGATCCCGATCATCGTGCTGACCGGTCAGGTTCCCACATTCATGATCGGGTCCGATGCGTTTCAAGAGGCCGATACCGTCGGCATCACCCGCCCCTGCACCAAGCATAACTGGTTGGTGAAAGAGACCGACAAACTGTCTGCGGTGATGCACGAGGCGTTCCATATTGCCACGTCAGGCCGTCCCGGTCCGGTTGTCATCGACATTCCGAAGGACGTTCAGTTTGCGACGGGCACCTATACCGAGGCACGTCAGGTCGAGACGCATTACAACCCGCCGGTCAAAGGCGATCTGGAGATGATCACCGAACTCGCCGCCGCGATGGAAACGGCCAAACGCCCGGTGTTCTACACCGGCGGTGGCGTGATCAATTCCGGCCCTGCTGCATCGCAATTACTGCGTGAACTGGTTGCCGCCACAGGTTTTCCCATCACTTCGACCCTGATGGGGCTGGGTGCCTACCCCGCCTCGGGCGAAAACTGGATCGGCATGCTGGGCATGCATGGCCTTTATGAGGCGAACATGGCCATGCATGATTGCGATCTGATGATCAATATCGGGGCGCGTTTCGATGATCGGATCACTGGTCGTCTTGACGCATTCAGCCCGAAATCCAAGAAAGCCCATGTCGATATCGATGCGTCGTCGATCAACAAGGTCATCCATGTCGATATCCCGATCCTGGGTGACGTGGCGCATGTGTTGGAAGACCTGCTGAAGGTTTGGAAATCACGCGGGCGCAAGACCGACAAGGAAGCCGTCCAGAAATGGTGGCATCAGATCAACGACTGGAGAAAGGTCGATTGCCTGGCGTTCAAGCAGGAAGGCAAGGTCATCAAACCGCAATATGCCCTGCAACGGCTTGAGGAACTGACGAAAAAGCACGACCGTTACATCTGCACCGAGGTTGGCCAGCACCAGATGTGGGCCGCGCAATATCTGGGGTTCGAAGACCCGAACCGCTGGATGACCTCCGGCGGTCTGGGCACGATGGGCTATGGCTTCCCGGCCTCCATCGGCGTGCAGATGGGCCATCCCGACGCGCTGGTCATCAACGTCGCGGGCGAGGCATCATGGCTGATGAACATGCAGGAATTGGGCACCGCAATGCAGTATCGCCTGCCAGTGAAGCAGTTCATCCTGAACAACGAACGGCTGGGCATGGTGCGGCAATGGCAAGAACTGCTGCATGGCGAGCGCTATTCGAGCAGCTGGTCCGAGGCCCTGCCCGATTTCGTGAAACTGGCCGAGGCGTTTGGGGCCAAGGGCATCCTCTGCGATAACCCCGACGATCTGGACGACGCGATCATGGAGATGATCAATTACGACGGCCCGGTCCTGTTCGATTGTCTGGTGGAAAAGCACGAAAACTGCTTCCCGATGATCCCATCCGGCAAGGCCCATAACGAGATGCTGTTGGGTGAGGACGCGGATACGGCGAACGCCATTCAGGCTGGCGGGGCGGTGTTGGTTTGAGCCGATGGGTAATTCGCGTCCTGCTATCTTCTATCACTCTGATCGTCCTGACATTCATGGCGATCGGCGTATGGATATACGTTTCCGACCCGTATCTTGCCGAGGTTAGCTTCTTTGACGGTGAATGGAGCGAAACTGAAACTGGCTACATTGCTTCAACGACGGCGCAAAACCGTGGCCGAGTTTGCGCCTGCGCGGCGTATGAATGCGAAGGCTTCGTGGAATCCACAACAATCGCTCAGGACGGACCGTTTCGCCGAAGCTATCAGATTGTCCGTGACCCCGGAATGTTGCCAGACGACCCGAGTTGGGGAGCCAAGGTCACCACGACAAATCATTGCCTTGACGTCGTTCGCGACGACGTCGTTAGTCTGCACCTCTCATCATATAGGCCCAAACCTGAACACCGCCCCCGATACGCACTCGAAATCCGCAAATCGCAATGAACTTCGTTTTTCGTTTCAATTACCGAGAACCTACGCCTATGAGGTTTCAAAATCGTTAGCGTTTTCTGAAACCACCGAACGCCAAACGTGCGCACAGCGTGTGTACGCTGTGTGTACGCCCGCTGCACACCCGGAATACCACTTAAAAGGGACATCGCATGTCACCCCTCAAAATCAAAAAAGGCGCCACCAGCCACTCGGCCTATAACCTCCGCCCGACCTTTTCGGACAAGGAAGAACAGCACACCCTGGCCATTCTTGTCGAAAACGAACCCGGCGTTCTCGCCCGCGTCATCGGCCTTTTTTCGGGCCGTGGCTATAACATCGATAGCCTCACCGTGGCCGAGGTGGACCATCTGGGCCACCGCTCCCGCATCACGATCGTCACGACCGGGACCCCGCAAATCATCACGCAGATCAAGGCGCAGCTGGGTCGCATCGTGGATGTGCATAACGTCAATGACCTGACTGTCGAAGGCCCATCGGTGGAACGGGAATTGGCGCTGTTCAAGGTCATGGGCACTGGCGATCACCGGATCGAGGCCATTCGTCTGGCCGACATCTTTAGGGCAAATGTGGTCGATAGTACGTTGGAATCATTCGTTTTTGAGATCACCGGCACATCGGAAAAGATCGATGCCTTCGCCGATCTTATGCAGCCGCTTGGTCTTCAGGAAATCGCCCGGACAGGCGTCGCTGCCCTGTCCCGCGGATCGCAGACCTGAACGCAAAACGCGCGCCCCAGGGAGGAAGGGCGCGCGTCTAGTGCAACCCCCCGCACCCGATTGGGGCGCGGTGCGAGGGGCGCGGGGAGTGTCAGATCAGAGGCTGATCTAACGGGACCCACTTATGGGATCACCCTTGTCTTATTCCGCAGCGGGCAGAAGGCCTGCTTCGGTTGCAATGGTGATCTCGTCAGCGTCCAGCAGGCCGTCGCCTGTGGAATCAAGTGCTGTGAACTCGTCTTCTGTCATTTCAGGCATTACGGCCTGAAGCTCAGGAAAGCTGTACATCCCATCGCCGTTCACATCGATCGCAGCGTCCTGGGCAAAGGCCGGAGCGGCCAGAGCGAGGATAGCAACAGGTGTCAGCAGCTTTGTAGTCAGGGTCATTATCGTTCTCCTTTGAGACATGTTAGAAGGTCTTTTGCCTTCACCGATACATTTGGGGGCAACTGTCCCGATCCGCCATAGCCCGTTGAAAAATGGCAAAAAAGTGGCGCACTGGCGCCGTTTTGGGAACAATGATGCGCTAATTGGCGCTGACGTTTCCAAATCGGCGGTGCTTGTCCTACGATTTTGGGCATTTTGCGCAGATTTTGGCCGGCCGCGCTCAATCACGCCGGTTTTCTCTGGCCAGCATGTGGCGCCGACGCCCCCTTGCCCCCGTCGCGCCCAGAGGACACTCTGCCATAAACCTGTAAGGACAAGTCATGGCCCCACGCAAAATCATCATCGATACCGATCCCGGGCAGGACGACGCCGTCGCGATCCTCCTTGCTCTCGCATCGCCGGAAGACTTGACTTTACTAGGTATTACAGCGGTTGCCGGGAACGTACCGCTGCCACTGACCGCCAAAAACGCGCGGATCGTTTGCGAATTGGCAGGCCGCCCCGACACCAGGGTTTTCGCGGGCTGCGACTCACCCCTTGAACGCGAGCTGATCACGGCAGAGCATGTGCATGGCAAGACCGGCCTTGACGGCCCGCCGATGGATGACCCGACGATGCTGTTGCAGGAACAACACGGCGTTGATTTCATCATTGAAACATTGCGGACCGAAGAAAGCGGTACGGTCACCCTTTGCCCCATTGGCCCGATGACCAACATCGCAACGGCCTTTCAACGGGCGCCGGACGTTGTGGAACGGGTGCAAGAGATTGTGCTGATGGGCGGTGCTTACTTTGAGGTGGGCAACATCACCCCAAGTGCCGAGTTCAACATTTATGTTGACCCAGAGGCGGCCAAGATCGTGTTTGGGTCGGGTGTACGGATCACGATGATGCCGCTTGATGTGACTCACAAAGCGCTGACCACCAAACCGCGAGTCGATGCCTTCCGCGCCATGGGGACAAAAGTCGGTGATATGGTTGCCGCCTGGACCGATTTTTTCGAGCGGTTCGACATGGAGAAATACGGATCGGAAGGTGCACCACTGCATGATCCTTGCACGATCGCTTATCTAATCAAACCAGAGCTGTTTCAGGGCCGTCATATCAACGTCGAAATCGAAACGGAGTCCGAGTTGACCCTTGGCATGACGGTTGCGGATTGGTGGCGTGTCACGGACCGCCCGGCCAATGCGACATTCATGAAAGATATTGACGCGGAAGGGTTTTATGCCCTCCTTGCCGACCGTCTGGCGCGGCTGTGATGCGGATCGCCTTTGATAACAGCTACGCAAAACTGCCATCTCGGATGTTCACGGCGATGCCGCCGACACCGGTCGATACGCCAACGCTGATCGCTGCGAATGCTGATCTGGCCGCGCTGCTTGGTGTCGATATCGACAGCCCGGAAGCCGCTAGCATCTTTGCTGGTAACACCGTGCCAGATGGCGCGGCCCCCCTCGCCCAGGTTTATGCGGGTCATCAGTTCGGGAATTGGAACCCTCAGCTGGGCGATGGGCGTGCGATCATGCTGGGCGAAGTCGTCGGCACTGACGGTATCCGCCGCGATATTCAGCTGAAGGGGTCCGGCCCAACCCCATATTCGCGACAGGGGGATGGTCGCGCGTGGCTGGGCCCGGTGCTGCGTGAATATATCGTCAGCGAGGCGATGCATGCCCTTGGGGTGCCAACAACCCGCGCGCTGGCCGCTGTGACGACGGGTGAGCCCGTCTACCGCGAGGACGTGTTTCCCGGCGCGATCATCACCCGCGTGGCGCAGAGCCATATCCGGGTGGGTACTTTTCAGTATTTTGCAGCGCGCGGCGATGTTGAAGCACTGCAAGCGCTGACCGATCACGTGATTGCGCGGCATTATCCGGATGCCGCTGGCCCTGCCGATTTGCTGGATCAGGTGATCGCCCGCTATGCGGCTTTGATTGCGCGATGGATGAGCCTTGGGTTTATTCATGGGGTGATGAATACGGACAATGTCTCGATTGCCGGTGAGACGATTGATTATGGGCCATGTGCGTTCATGGACGTGTTTCACCCGCAGACAGTGTTCAGCGCCATCGATCAGTTTGGGCGCTATGCTTACATGAACCAGCCCGGGATTGGGGCGTGGAACATGGCCCAGTTTGCAACCGCGTTGATCCCGCTGATGTCGGATCGCGAAGAGGCAATTACCACTTTCACCGAGGCCGTTCATCGGTTTCCCGATATGCACGAGGCCGAGTGGCTGAAGCGGTTTGGCGCGAAGTTGGGCCTCGCTGCGCCCAGCGCGAAAGATGTATCACTGATCAACGACCTGCTGGATTTGATGGCGCGGGACGGTGCGGATTTCACGCATACTTTTGCGCAGCTTGGATCGGAAAAAGCGCGCGATCAGTTTCTTGATCGTGACGCTTTTGATGTGTGGCACTTGCGGTGGCAACGTCGCGACCCCGATACGGCACTGATGGCACAAGCCAATCCGCAGATCATTCCGCGTAATCATCGGGTTGAGGCGATGATTACGGCTGGTCGCGAAGGTGACTACGCACCGTTTCATGCTTTGCTGCGGGCAGTCACGCAGCCTTACGCGGCGCTGACGGACGACACCGCCAAATATGCGCGCGCACCCACTGATGATGAGCGGGTGCAACGCACGTTTTGTGGCACTTAGACCTTATTCAGTGACCCGAACGGCGGTCATCACATCAGGCTCACCGATAACAGAACCATTCGGACCTGTACCGCGCTTGATCGCATCGACGATATCCATTCCTTCGGTGACTTCACCAACGACGGTATATTGTCCATTCAGAAAGTAACCGGGTTCGAACATGATGAAGAACTGACTATTGGCCGAATTGGGATTTTGGGCGCGGGCCATGCCGATGACACCACGCTCAAATGGTTGGTCTGTGAATTCGGCCGGGATGTCCGGCAGATCAGAACCTCCGGTGCCCGCGCGGGACAGATCGCTGCCCAGTTTGCCGTTCTGGACGTCACCTGTCTGCGCCATGAAACCGTCGATCACCCGGTGGAAGACGACGCCGTCATAAGCGCCGGTTTCCGCAATAGCGGTGATTTGGGCGGCATGTAGCGGGGCCGTTTCTTCAAACAGGTCGATTTTGATGGTTCCGTTCGCCTCACCCGCGATGTCGATTTCGAGACCGTTGGACAACGCGGGTGTGGCAAGGATCGCAAAGGCTGCAGCGTACTTAAACATCGGCGGCCACCTTGACGCTGATCATGCGGTCTGGGTTCATCGGCGGTTCGCCGCGAGTGATCGCATCGACATGTTCCATGCCGGAGATGACCTGCCCGTAGACGGTGTATTGGCCGTTCAGGAAGTCGTTGTCCTTGAAGTTGATGAAAAACTGGCTGTTGGCCGAATTCGGGTTCTGCGAACGGGCCGCGCCCAAAGAACCGCGTGCATGAGGAACCTTGGAAAATTCTGCCGGGAGGTCGGGCATATCGGAGCCGCCTGTTCCCGCGCGTCCGATGTTGAAGTCTTTCTCCATGTTCCCGTTGGCCACATCACCCGTTTGTGCCATGAAACCGTCGATCACCCGGTGAAAACAAACATTGTCATAGGCACCAGCACGCGCCAGCTCTTTCATGCGGGCCGTGTGTTCAGGCGCTACGTCGGGCATCAGTGCAATAACCACGTCACCATCCTTGAGGGTCATGATGATCGTGTTTTCGGGGTCTTTGATCTCGGCCATCGGGCGCTCCTTATTCTCAGGTTGGGGACCCTCATATGCCCCAAGGCCGGAATTGCCAACCCGGTCCGGTTGACGCGGGCATGGGCTTGCCGCAAGAGAGACGAACACGTGACTGCAGGAGGTGGGGATGCCCTGGAAAACGCTCGATGATATGGATTTTGCGCGCAAGCGCGCCTTGGTCCGGGTGGATATCAATGTACCGGTCGAGGATGGTGAGGTCACCGATACGACGCGCATTGATCGGATTATACCGACGGTCGAGGATATCCGGGCCAAGGGTGGCAAGGTCATTCTGATGGCTCATTTCGGGCGGCCCAAGGGCCAGGTCGTGCCTGAAATGTCGTTGGAGATCATCGCGCCGGCGGTGGCCGATGCGCTGGGGCTGCCGGTGACGTGGGTGAACAGTGATTACGGTGATGCCGTTGCGGAGATGACGGATGATGAGGTGCTACTGCTGGAAAACCTGCGGTTCAATCCGGGAGAGGAGAAGAATGACGAGGCTTTCGCCAAACGCCTCGCCTCGCTGGGCGACATCTATGTGAATGATGCCTTTTCCGCCGCACATCGCGCGCATGCCAGCACCGAAGCTATTGCGCATTTGCTGCCATCTTGCGCGGGTCGGTTGATGGCCGAGGAATTGCGCGCTTTGGAAAAGGCGCTTGGGACGCCGGATCGGCCGGTTATGGCTGTCGTGGGCGGCGCGAAGGTGTCGACCAAGCTGGACCTGCTGGGCAATCTGGTCGGCAAGGTCGATCACCTGGTGATCGGCGGCGGTATGGCGAACACGTTCCTCGCCGCGCAAGGGATCGACGTGGGGAAATCGCTTTGCGAGCATGATCTGGCAGATACGGCACGGGACATTCTGGCCAAGGCCGAAGCGGCGGGCTGTGAGATTGTTCTGCCGCGTGACATCGTCGTCGCGCGGGAGTTCAAGGAACATGCCGAAGGTCAGACGGTTGCGCCCGACGCCTGCCCGGCTGATGCGATGATCCTCGATGCGGGGCCGGAAACCGTCGCCTATATCAATCAAGTGATGGAGGCCGCGAAAACGCTGGTCTGGAATGGGCCGTTGGGGGCGTTTGAGATCGCGCCTTTTGATGCCGCGACGAATGCGGCTGCCAGCCATGCGGCGGCGCTGTCGAAAGCTGGTTCATTGATATCGGTCGCCGGTGGCGGGGATACCGTCGCGGCCTTGAACAAGGCAGGAGCAGCGGACGATTTCACATATATTTCAACCGCTGGCGGGGCGTTCCTCGAGTGGATGGAAGGCAAAACACTGCCCGGTATCGCGGCGCTGGGTTAAAAATCGAATGTGCTCCTAAGTTTGAAAGCAAATGTTGACGCTTGATTTTTGAACAATGTTCATTTATTTCAGATCCGTAGAAGGAGACAAATTGATGAACAGATACGTTGCTTTCACGACAGCCACAGCAGTCGCCCTATCCACTACCCTAGCTGCGCATGCGCAGGACCCGCGCGCCGACTTTAGCGAATTCTTTGCGCCAGACCGCATTGCCACAGCTATCGCCAATTCAGCCATCTCAGCCATTCGGACCCGGATGGAGTTGCAGTATGACCACCTCTCGGCTGATCCCATGCGCGGGATCGTGTCGATTTCCGGCATCGTCGCGCGTCCGCTTTTGCCCTACGATCAAGCGCGGCAATGCGAGATCACAATCGAGCGCGCGACACTGAGCAGCGACCTTGCGCAGCCTTTCCAACTGGCTGCGGAGCTTGACATGAACATGATCGGGGCGCGGGCAAGCCTGGCCTGCGTTGAGCGCGATGTGGCTTTGGCCCTGCGCACTGCTGGTTACCGCGACTTGCCGCTTGATCAGTTCAAGATCCGCGCCAGCTATCAATATACGACGGGCGAAACGGCCATCGACAGCACCATCGCGATCAACGGCTTTGCAACAATGAATTACTCGGCCAGCGGAACGATCCTGCCCCGACTTGGCGAATTCGGCTATCCAGGTGACCCGGCGATCCGTGTCTCGCGCGTTGTTGCGACAGTGAAAGACAATGGTGGCTGGGAGGCGATTTCTCAGGTGCTGCCGGAAAACCTGCGTGATCCCGTCACGATACGTGAATTGGGGACAGAGGCCGTTTCGCAATTTCTGAGCGAAGGCGGTCTGCGTCCTCTTGGCGCCGTGGAGCGAAACTTTATTGGCGAACTCATGTCCGAGGTCGAAGCCTTTGTCGCGGATCCCGGTGAGATCACCGTTGAGGCCGATTTGCCGCCCAGTGGTGTCGTCATCGAGCCCGACATGTATGAAGCGCCACAAACGCTGATCGCTGCGCTGGGATTGCAGGCCCGCAGCACGCCGTTGGCCCGGACACAGATTTTGAGCGTTGCGGATTTGGCAGCGATTGAATCACCTGATGATTTGACACCGGATAGCCGAATCGCACTTGCCACGGCTTTGCTGAACGGCAGCGGCGTTCCCCGCGGTGAGGCGTTGGTCCCCGACCTGCTGTTGTCTTTGTTGGATGACACTGATGCCTCGGCATCAGCTGCTGCCCTGCTTGCGCAAGCCACCTTGGAAAGTGATCCACAAACCGCCTATGGCTATGCCTTGATCGCATCTGCGGGCGGGATCGATCGTGCGGTGTCCCTGCTTGATCGGCTTGAAGCACGCATGACCACACAAGACGTTCTTGCGGCACAGGCGACCCATCTGGAGCAGTCCAACAGCCCAGCACCGATCACGCTGGTCTCTGGCAATGATCCACGCAAGCTGCGCGCGCGGGCGCTGCGGCACTTCACGGGGTCGGGCTCGAGCAGGTCCTATGCCCGTGCATATTATTACGCGCTGTTGGCCGAAGCGGCAGGAGATATCGCCGCGACCTCGGTTCGCAAGGAGATTGAGGCCCGCTTTGGCGCGCGGGGGCCAGATGTGGCGGCTGCTTGGAACGCTGTTGCCGCAGATGCACAGCGTCAAGCCATCGCCGACTGGATCGAGGCCGATCTGCCGTCACGCTATGTGACGAACTGACGATGCGATGCCTCGGTCCATGATCGAGGCATCGTGTGCGCTTCGCGGATAATCGCGCGGCACCTCATTTTCTCGCAAACCGTTAGCGCCACCAGAATTGCAAGCAATAAACCCCTTGTTTACAAGCATTTTGACGGGCCAGACCCGGAAAATGCAAGAATTGATTAAGGTGGATTGGGATGTCGAGACAGCAACAAACGGCGCAGGTGCGTGATGGACATGGGTTTATCGCCGCGCTGGATCAAAGCGGAGGTTCGACCCCGAAGGCGCTGGCAGCGTACGGTATATCAAAAGACGCCTACGCGAACGACACCGAAATGTTCAACCTGATCCATGGGATGCGCAGCCGTATCGTCAACGCCCCCGCCTTTACCGGCGGCAAGATCGTGGGCGCGATCCTGTTCGAGATGACGATGGATCGCGAAATCAACGGCAAGCCGTCGGCACATTATCTGTGGGAGGACCGCAAAGTCGTGCCATTTCTGAAAATCGACAAAGGTCTGATGGATGATGCTGACGGTGTGCAGTTGATGAAGCCGATGGATCATCTGGATACGCTACTGCCACGTGCTGTCGAGGCGGGGATTTTCGGCACCAAGATGCGGTCGGTGATCAACGAAGCCTCACAAATGGGGATTGCCGCCAATGTCGCGCAGCAATTCGAGGTGGGTAATCAGGTGCTGGATCACGGTTTGGTGCCGATCCTGGAGCCCGAGATCAACATCAAGATGGCGAACAAGGGTGACGCCGAAGAGATGCTGCGCGATGAGATCCTGAACCAGCTGGACCGGATCGGCGACAATCGGATCATGCTGAAACTGACCTTGCCGGAAAAGCCGAACACCTATCTGCCGCTGGTGAACAACCCGAAAGTGATGCGTGTCGTCGCCTTGTCGGGGGGCTATGATCGTCAAGAGGCAAACCGTCGTCTTGCGCAGAACAAGGGTGTTATCGCCAGTTTCTCGCGCGCGCTGACCGAAGGCCTGTCGGCAGATCAGGACGATGACACGTTCAACGCGACGATCAACACCACGATCGATGACGTTTATGCAGCGTCCGTCGCGGGTTAGATTGGGGATTCACAAGCTGAGTTAAATATGCGAATCTGCCTGAAAGCTGCGCATCAGACGCGGTGTATGAGGCAGATACATGTTACGACGGAACCGCCCTGCGATGGGTGCCCTCTTTTACTTTTTCGGTGCGTTGATGCTGGGCCTTTATTTCACCTTTGCTGCCGTGCAGGGTGACTATGGCCTTTTCAAACGGATTGAGATCAAGGCGGAAAGCGAAGCGCTGCGTGCGGAACTTGCGCTGTTGCAGGAAGATGTGGCGAGGATGGAGAATCTGACGACGCGCCTGTCGGACACCTATCTGGATCTCGACCTGCTGGACGAACAGGCGCGCGATGTGCTGGGCCTGATCCGCGCCGACGAAATCGTCATTCGCTGAAGACAGACCGGCTATGCGCCCGGCGGTTTCCCCAGCGTCGCCTTTCCACTCGCATTCGGGAACGATATGCTTTAACGGATAGTTTAATGCTAAACTATTCACACAGCAGTCGGAGAACCGCTTATGCCACCCAAAAAGGCCGCCGCGAAACCCAACGTGTCTGCCGAGGAATTGCTCGGATATTATCGCGAAATGCTTTTGATCCGACGATTTGAGGAAAAGGCGGGTCAATTATACGGAATGGGGCTGATTGGTGGGTTCTGCCACCTTTATATCGGTCAGGAAGCCGTTGTTGTCGGGCTCGAAGCGGCCGCTGAGGAAGGTGACAAGCGCGTCACGTCCTACCGTGATCACGGGCATATGCTCGCCTGCGGGATGGATCCGAAAGGCATCATGGCCGAGTTGACCGGGCGCGAGGGCGGCTTTTCCAAGGGGAAAGGTGGCTCTATGCACATGTTCTCGAAAGAGAAACACTTTTATGGTGGTCACGGGATTGTCGCAGCACAGGTCCCGATCGGTGCGGGCTTGGCATTTGCCGACAAATACCGGGGGACTGACCGTGTGACATTTACCTATTTTGGTGACGGCGCGGCGAACCAAGGGCAGGTGTATGAGACGTATAACATGGCCGAGTTGTGGGACCTGCCCGTCATCTTCGTGATCGAGAACAACCAGTATGCCATGGGCACGTCGGTGAAGCGTTCGACCAAGTCACCATCGCTGTGGGAACGTGGTGCCGCCTATGGCATTCCCGGCGAAGAGGTGGATGGCATGGATGTGCTTGCCGTCAAGGCCGCGGGTGAAAAGGCGATCAAGCACTGCCGTGCAGGCAAGGGGCCATACATTCTGGAGGTGAATACCTACCGTTATCGCGGCCACTCGATGTCCGACCCGGCCAAGTATCGCACGCGCGAAGAAGTACAGAAGATGCGGGATGAGCGTGACCCGATCGAGCAAGTGCGTAGCATGTTGTTGACAGGCAAACACGCGACGGAGGATGACCTGAAAGCTGTGGACAAAGAGATCAAAGGCATCGTGAACGAGGCCGCAGAATTCTCGAAAGAAAGCGCCGAGCCACCGCTGGAAGAGCTGTGGACGGACATTTACGCAACCGAAATTCCGCAGGAGGCTTGAGCCATGGCAACAGAAATCCTCATGCCCGCCCTGTCCCCGACGATGGAAGAAGGAACCTTGGCCAAGTGGCTGGTCAAGGAAGGTGACACCGTATCATCCGGCGACATCATGGCCGAGATCGAAACCGACAAAGCCACGATGGAATTCGAGGCCGTCGATGAAGGGATCGTGGGTAAAATTCTGATCGGCGAAGGCACCGAAGGCGTCAAGGTAAACACGCCTATCGCAATCCTTGTGGAGGAAGGCGAAGATGCTGACAGCGTCGAGGTCGACACATCGCAGTCACAACAACCTGTCCCCGCCGACAAAGAGCAAAGTTCTGAAACTGCGCCGGCGGCAGCGATGTCACATCCCGATCCGGCGCCAATCCCTGACGCGACGCCCGATTGGGATACGGATGTCGAGGTAAAGCAGACCACGGTCCGCGAGGCGCTGCGCGATGCAATGGCAGAGGAAATGCGCCGCGACGAAGATGTATTTTTGATGGGTGAAGAGGTCGCCGAATATCAGGGGGCATATAAGATTTCCCAAGGTTTGCTGGATGAATTTGGGGCAAAGCGCGTGATCGATACGCCGATCACTGAACACGGCTTTGCCGGGATCGGTGTCGGCGCGGCCTTTGGTGGTCTTAAGCCAATCGTTGAGTTCATGACTTTCAACTTCGCCATGCAGGCCATCGACCAGATCATCAACTCTGCCGCCAAGACGCTATACATGTCGGGTGGTCAGATGGGTGCGCCCATGGTCTTTCGCGGCCCCAATGGTGCTGCGGCCCGCGTCGCCGCCCAGCACTCGCAGGATTATGCTGCTTGGTACATGCAGATTCCGGGGCTCAAAGTCTGCATGCCTTACTCTGCCGCAGATGCGAAAGGACTTATGAAAACTGCGATCCGGGACCCGAACCCGGTTATTTTCCTCGAAAACGAAATTCTCTATGGCAAGTCGTTCGACGTGCCGGTCATGGATGATTTCACCATCCCATTTGGCAAAGCCAAGATCGAACGTAGCGGTGATGACGTGACGATTGTCAGTTTCGGCATCGGCATGACGTATGCGCTGGATGCCGCGGAAAAGTTGGCCGAAGACGGGATCAATGCCGAGGTGATTAACCTGCGGACGCTTCGCCCGATGGATACCGATACGATCCTCGCTTCGGTCCGTAAAACGAACCGTTGTGTGACGGTCGAGGAAGGCTGGCCGCAAGGCAGCGTGGGGGGCTATATCAGTTCGGTCATCATGCAAGAGGCGTTCGACTATCTTGATGCCCCCGTGATCAACTGCACGGGTAAGGACGTGCCCATGCCATATGCCGCAAACCTTGAAAAACATGCGCTGGTGACAACCGCCGAGGTTGTCGATGCCTGCAAGCAAGTGACCTATCGTTAAGGAGACGCCGCGATGCCAACAGAAATTCTGATGCCCGCCCTGTCGCCCACGATGGAAGAAGGGACGCTTGCCAAGTGGCTGGTCAAAGAGGGCGACACCGTGTCATCCGGTGACATCATGGCCGAGATCGAGACCGACAAGGCCACGATGGAGTTCGAGGCCGTCGATGAGGGCACCATTGGTAAGATCATCGTGGCCGAAGGCACCGAAGGGGTGAAGGTCAACGACGTTATCGCCGTTCTATTAGAGGATGGCGAAAGTGCGGATGACATTGGGGATACGCCATCGAAATCGGAACCTGCGCCATCGCATGCAGCCCCGGCGGAGGCCAGCGACAAGACCGCGCCAGAGGCCGGCTATGGTCGCGGGAAAACCGACGCAACGCCTGCGCCTGCTGCACCAAAGGGTAAGGATGGTGAGCGCATCTTTGCGACCCCCCTCGCCCGGCGGATCGCTAAGGATAAAGGTTTGGACCTGAGTCAAATCAGGGGCACTGGCCCGCATGGCCGGATCATCAAAGCAGATGTGGAAAATGCAAAACCGGATGCCCAACCGGCGAAAGCCGAGGCGCCTGCGAAGGCTGACGCCCCGGTTGCCGCAATGGCGACCGGCCCTTCCACCGACGTTGTGTTGAAAACCTATGAGGGGCGTCCATTCGAAGAAGTCAAATTGGATGGTATGCGCAAGACCATCGCCGCGCGGCTGACCGAGGCCAAGCAGTCGGTGCCACATTTCTATCTGCGCCGCGACATCAATCTGGATGCGTTGCTGAAGTTCCGCAGCCAGTTGAACAAGCAGCTCGAGGCGCGGGGCGTGAAGTTGTCGGTAAATGACTTCATCATCAAGGCCTGTGCGCTAGCGCTGCAGGAAGTGCCGGAAGCGAATGCCGTCTGGGCCGGGGATCGGACACTACAATTCGAAAAATCGGATGTGGCCGTCGCAGTCGCCATCGAAGGCGGTTTGTTCACCCCGGTTCTGAAAGACGCTGACGTGAAGTCGCTTTCGGCCCTGTCGGCGGAGATGAAAGACCTCGCCAGTCGCGCGCGGGACCGCAAATTGGCGCCCCACGAATATCAGGGTGGGAGTTTCGCTATCTCGAACCTAGGCATGTTCGGCATCGATAATTTCGACGCGATCATCAATCCACCCCATGCCGCAATCCTCGCGGTTGGAGCCGGTGTGAAAAAGCCGATTGTGGGCGACGACGACGAGTTGACGGTCGGGACAATGATGTCGGTCACTTTGTCGGTAGATCACCGCGTCATCGACGGTGCGCTTGGAGCCGACCTGCTTCAGGCGATCAAGAACAACCTTGAGAGCCCGATGACAATGCTGGCCTGAAGCGGCAGCGGCGCGATTACATCGCGCCGTTCAGCAACTGGTGCATGGTCAGGGATGGCTGGGAACACCCCGCCTCCCCAACGATCTTCGCTGGCACCCCGGCGACTGTTTTCATCGGTGGGACTTCTTCCAATACGACCGACCCGGCGGCGATGCGGCTGCAATGACCGACCTTGATGTTGCCCAGTACCTTGGCCCCGGCGCCGATCAGAACGCCGTTGCCGATCTTGGGGTGCCGGTCGTCATCTTCCTTTCCGGTTCCACCCAACGTTACCGAGTGCAGCATTGAGACATTGTCACCGACAACCGCCGTTTCACCGATGACAATCGAATGAGCGTGATCGATCATGATGCCCTGCCCTATTTTCGCGGCGGGATGAATGTCGATCCCGAAAATCTCACTGACGCGCATTTGCACGAAATAAGCCAGATCGCGGCGGTCGTTGTTCCACAACCAGTGGCCCAAACGATAAGCCTGCACAGCCTGGAAACCCTTGAAGAACAGTAGCGGCTGCAGGAACCGGTGGCAGGCTGGATCGCGATCATATATCGCGACAAGATCGGCACGGGCAGCGTTTGCAAGCTCTGACGCCTGCGAAAGAGCAGTATCGGCAATCTCACGCAGAATCTGTTCCGACATCTCTGCTGATGCCAGCTTCATCGAAATCCGGTAGGCCAACGCCGCCTCGAAGGTCTTGTGATGCAGCACACCGGCGTGGATCAGGCCACCCATCAGCGGTTCTGATGCGATCGCGGCCTCCGCCTCTTCGCAGATACGATGCCAGACCGGATCAAGCTCGGTCAGTGATGGTTTAGGCTGTGCCATGGCGATACTCCCTCACCTTGAACCTTTGATTTAGTCCAAACAAGTGGCCTTCGCCAAGAACAAACCTGTGATCGACGTCATCATCGTCGGTGATACATGACTTATTGCCGAAGCCGGTCGACCACCAAAGCTAGACAATCAAGATATTCGGGACCGCACGATTTCGATCGTGCTGCCAACTGAAATTGCAAAGCGGCAGACATCAGCGTCCCGTTGCCGAACGAGACATGCTGTCGCCCAAAACGCTTCCGATATCGATCGCCATTACATGCCATTTCGCAGATGTTCGCGAGCTTGCGCTCGCGTAAGTCGGGTTTCTCCGCCAAAAGCACGCGGGTGACGACCTCGATATCGGCAATACTGACGGCGCGCATGGTCAGGCGCCCAAAACGATGCGCGTGAATGACCCGGCGCCGAAGCGCGCCGAAACTTGAGCCACTTCGACGGCGTAAGGTGATGCGCCGACTTCCCTACTGATTTCATCATCACCGTAGATCCAGGCCGGGTTATCCACCCGAATGTCCCGACGCACTTCGCCGTTCTGCACAACCCGCACAGTGTAGCGCTCGGTCTCTTCACCCAATGGAGTGTCGTCATCGGCCCAAATGTCGCCATCGATACGACTGCACCTGATCCAACTGAAGCAGATGCCCCCCTCGACCGATTTGGCGCGCAAATGCGCGACCGGGTATGGACGTAGGCCATTGCCTTGAAACGCATGAGAAACATGACGGTAGCTTGGCGCGCTGATCGGGCTTTTTGCCGGCCCATAGCGGAAATGGCGCAGATTGCCGCGCGCTGCAGACGGCAGGTCCATCTGATCCGGAACACCGTCCAGCATCACGACCCGCGACCCAATCGGCCAGATATCCGGGATCACTCCACGCGAACCGGCTTGCCCACGCAGAAGACCCGACAGGCGATAACGATCGGCGGCGATCGGTGTTGCATGAGTGAATTGAACGACTTCCCACAAATCTGCGGAACCATCACCGATCGCGAATACGTTCCCGCCCGCAAGGACGGTCGCAACCGTCGCAGAGCTCAGCGCGCCACTTACCAAAGTCACTTCGAAACCCTCTTGTCGATCCCAAATGCCGCTGGAACCGCGCAAAAGCGGTGTATGCGTCAATCCCATCGTCGCCGGATCGCGGATCACCTTTTGCAGTGTATAGCCTGCATCTTGTGGTGAACTGTGAATAGCGATGCTGCCGGGCCATGGCTGACCACTGGCTGCGACATAAGGGGCCGTCGGCGTCTCATCGCCGGTCAGTATGGGCAGATCGAGAAACAAGACCTCTGCCGGAACAGGTCCGATGTAACGCTGAACAACGCCCGGTTCTTCGCATGTCGTTTGTTGCGTATAAATTTGTGGTTCGATGCGCGTGGCTTCAATCAGGCGCAGACCGTCTTCCTCGACGCGGTCAATACGATAGATCCCATCGTGGTCAGTGGTATCCAGCGCTATGACATCACCAGCCGCGATCTGCTGCTGAGAGGGCGGAAGGGCAAAGTTCGCGACATCCCGTGCGATGCGGGCTTCCGCGATCCATCTCAACACGACTTGCCGCCCTTCGTTACGGGTCATCGCCAAAGACACCTCGGACCTGTTCACACCAAGGTTCACGTCATCTGGATGAACAGCTTCGCTGGCCACCATCTCATAATCGTCGTCAGCGCTGATGTAGCCCAGTTGAACACGCCCAGCGACTTCTGCAGCTGGCGCCCGGGTTAACGAAAGTTCACGATCGTTCTCTGGATCGACAGCAATGATGTTCCGATCCAGGGAATGCACGGTACGACCGCCGCGATTTTCGAAAAACAAGGTGCCATCACGCTCGATCGCATCGAAGCCGAAAGTGAGCATCAAAGGTTGCAATGCCGCACGGGCCGACCCGCTTTGCGGAACAGAGTAGCCCCGGACCACGCCGTACAGACGCGAGACGTCATAGCGTTTCACACCAGATCGCTCGCAAATCTCGGCGACGACCGATGCGAGTGATTGATTGGTCGCGCGCCCGTTCAGCCAATGACCGCGACCATAATTTTCGCCGTCAGCCCAGAGGTCCTGGTTACCTGGAAAGAAAGGATATGGTCGCGTATCCCATGCCCAAACGTGCATGCGATCCGTTGCAACCATCGCGCCCCCATAAACGTTTGAAACGGGGTTATTTTCCTCATCCGCGTAATGCGATGTCACGGCCCGCAGATATTGCATTTGCATGAAGTCGTCCCGGTTTCCCGTTGAAAAATAGGGCAACTGCGACTCTGACGACTTCGGGTCGAGAAACTTGTTGGGTTGGTTCGCACCTTTGTCAAGCGCTGCACAACCGAATTCATCCGCCCAGGCCGCATCGAATTGCGGACCGCGCAACGCCTCGGGTTCATGCGCCGAAAACAGCTGCGCGGTTGCACCATTGGGCCAACGCAACAACCTGCGCGATGGTAACCAATCGGGTCGCCTGTCCGGCGGACAGACAGCCAGTAATCCGCTATCGCCGAAAACCATCACCTCACGCGCCTGATCCAGCGTTTCCCCAACCAGCGCAACGCGCCGCGCCAGACCAGGCGCACGTGGCGTCGGCCCCTCTACCATCTGGCGCACCCATTCGGCTCCGGCGCGGGTCTTCCCCGCGCCGCGACCACCCAGGATCACCCAGCTGCGCCAATCGCAGCGTGGGGGCACCTGATGATCCAAGGCCCAATAGTCAAAAAGATAACGCAGACCGGCAGCGTCATTCGAATCCATCCCGGCAAAAAGGTCCCCCGATACGTCCTGCCGCGCGGAGGCGATCCATTTGGCTCTGAACCCGGGCACGAATGGCATCGAAGTCGAATTCGCCGGGGTGAGTGGTTTCTTCAGTTGTAACATCACGGGCCTCCTCGGCCATTCGCAGCCGCAAATGGACGATCTTCAATTCTTTCAGTTTCAAATCGATGTCACCTGCAGACGCATGGTCGGCAGGTTTCAAATCAGCAATCATGCGGTCGAGCTTGGCGACCATTAATTGGAACAGGCGGGTCATCTCCTTCACCCGCTCTGCCGAGTTATCGGGCCGTAATTCGGCCGGTACGTCTGGTTCACTCATCTTTATTCGCCTGTAAGGTGCTTCCGTTACAGTCGAGAGGCGGGAGGGCTCAAAAGCCCTGAAAATAGCCGCCTTCTAGCCGTTGAAAGATGCTTCATACGGCTGAAAAAAGTCAATCAATCGGCAGTTGCGGATCGTGCGCTGGGGTTCAGGTCGCGTTAACCATCACTCGCACGCTCGGCCTCGATCTCACGCCAGCGCGCGACATTGCGATTGTGATCATCCAGGTTGGTGGCAAAGGCATGACCACCCGTGCCGTCGGCCACAAAGAAAATATATTCGGTTTCGTCGGGGTTCAGCGCCGCTTCGATGCTGGCCTGCCCCGGGTTGGCGATCGGCGTTGGCGGCAGACCGTCGATGACATAAGTGTTCCACGGTGTTTCCCGCCGCAACTCACTCTGGCGCAGTCCGCGACCCAACACGCCTTCACCCTGCGTAATCCCGTAAATCACCGTCGGGTCGGTCTGTAACTTCATCCCTTGATTCAACCGGTTTACGAACACACTCGCCACTTGACGGCGCTCCTCTGCAACACCGGTTTCTTTCTCGACGATGCTGGCAAGGATCAACGCCTCTTCCGGCGTGGAAATCGGCAAACCGTCGGCGCGACTTGCCCATGCTTCTTCCAAAACACGTCCTTGCCGCTCTGTCATCTGCGCAAGCAACGTCGACGCATTCGTGCCGACCTCAACGTCATAGCTGCCCGGGGCAAGGCTCCCCTCCGGCGGCGTCTCGGCCACATCCGCGTTCAAAAGGTCAATCTCACCAAGAGAATAGGCAATCTGCCAACTGGTCACGCCCTCCGCAACAGTCACGCGATAGGTCGTGTCCGACGCTTCCCGTACCGCACCATATTCCGCAGGAACCTCGATGTCCTCGGCATCAAAACTGACGATCTCGACAAAGCGGTTCTCGGTCGGGTTCAACTCTCGCACATCGATCAGCGTTTGATTGATCCCAATGCGATAAATCACCTCGGTCCCGCAGGTATTGCGTCCACCGCGGGTGACGATCTCCACAATCTCGGCCATCGACGCATTTTCCGGCACACGAAAGCTCCCCGCCTTCAACAGCCCGGACTTGTCTTCGTAATCCGCACCGATGCGAAAGATCGTCGGTGAGGTCACTGCTTCTTTGTCGACCAAATCCTCGGCAACGCTGCTCATATTCGAACCCGAAGGAACCTGCAGGCAAATCGCGGCCTCGAGCGGTCCCTCGGCGCGGTATTGGTTGGCACCCCAGGTGACGGCACCGACCAGCAGGAACAGCGCCACGATCAAAAAGGTCAGCGCGTTAGAGGCGATATGGCGCCACATCAATCAGTCTTCCCAAAGATGACACAAGCATTCGTTCCGCCGAACCCGAAAGAGTTGGACAGGGCAATATTGATCTCTTTCGGGCGCTTCTCATTCGCACAAAGATCAATCGGCGTTTCAACCGCAGGTTTATCCAGATTGATCGTAGGCGGTGCGACCTGATCGCGGATCGCAAGAATCGAAAAGATCGCCTCGATCGCGCCAGCAGCACCCAGCAGATGCCCTGTCATCGATTTCGTCGATGACATCGCCAAATTGCCTGCAGCATCACCCATCAACCGTTCCACTGCACCTAGTTCAATGGTGTCAGCCATGGTCGATGTGCCATGCGCATTCACGTAATCAATCTGGCGTGGTTCGATCTTGGCGTTACGGCACGCCGCGCGCATCGCCCGCTCCGCGCCTTCATGATCCGGCGGGGGGGCTGTAATGTGATGGGCATCGCCGCTCAAACCGTAACCCAACACCTCTGCATAGATGTGGGCACCGCGGGCCTTGGCATGTTCGTATTCCTCCAGAACGACGACACCGGCCCCCTCGCCCATGACAAACCCGTCACGGTCTTCATCCCAAGGACGGCTGGCCTTTTCCGGATCATCATTGTGGGCCGTGCTCAGCGCCTTGCAGGCATTGAATCCGGCGATCCCCATCTCGCAAATGGCGGCCTCTGCACCACCGGCAATCATCACATCCGCGTCGCCGTATTGGATCAACCGCGATGCATCACCAATGGCATGGGCGCCGGTCGAACAGGCCGTCACGACGGAATGGTTCGGGCCGCGAAACCCGTATTTGATCGACACCTGACCAGAAATCAGATTGATCAATGCACCCGGCACGAAGAACGGCGAAACGCGACGCGGCCCGCGCTCGGCCATCAGCAGCGTCGTCTCGGCGATTGAGTTCAGACCCCCGATGCCCGATCCGATCAAGACGCCCGTACGCTCCTGCAGCTCACGATCTTCAGGCATCCACCCGGCATCCTCGATAGCCTGTTGTGCAGCCGCCATCCCAAACAGGATGAACGTATCCACCTTGCGCTGTTCTTTGGGCTCAAGATACGTATCGGCGTCAAAGGTGCCGTCTGTTCCATCACCAAGCGGCACTTCGCACGCATATTTGGTGGTGACACGTTCCGGATCAAAACCCGCAATACGGCCTGCACCGGACTGACCGTCCAGAATACGGCTCCAGGATTGCTCGACCCCATCCGCAAGGGGCGTAACCAGCCCCAAGCCTGTGACCACGACACGACGCATATTCTGCCCTCACCTCTTGGCGTGTTTGAGCTTAGATACCGCAGCCCACCGGGAGGGAGCAAGGGCGGTTCGTCGAACCAGCCACGATCCCCGCTTATCTGCAGTAAGCCCACGCAACAAAAAACGGCGCCACAACGGGCGCCGTTCGAAACATATCAGGTCGTCGCTTACTGCGCGCCCTTGATGTAGTTCACCGCATCGCCAAACGTCTGGATCGTCTCTGCGACGTCGTCCGGAATCTCGATACCGAACTCTTCTTCAAACGCCATGACCAGCTCGACAGTGTCCAGGCTGTCAGCACCCAGATCATCAATGAAAGACGCGCCCTCGGTCACTTTGTCTTCTTCTACACCAAGTTGTTCGACAACAATCTTGCGCACGCGGTCAGCTACGTCGCTCATATCAATTCCTCATGTCTTTCTGGGCCTCTGCCCGATTTTCACGCAGGGCATTTGCCCCTTTGACACCTTGTTCCCAAGGCTCTGCCGATCTGCGCCGCGATCATCCGACGTTACGTCACATGCGCCTTTCAGCAAATCTGCGTGGCCTATAGCAGAGATTGCGGGCCACGCAAACGGTTTCAGACCGGTCGTCAGAACATGGCCATGCCGCCATTCACATGCAAGGTTGTGCCGGTGACATAGGCCGCTTCGGGGCTCGCCAGATACAGAACCGCTGCCGCAATCTCATCAGCTTCGCCCATGCGCCCGGCAGGAACCTGCTGCAAAATACCCGCCTTTTGATCATCATTCAGCTTATCGGTCATCGCCGTTGTGATGAAACCCGGCGCGACGCAATTCACCGTAATGCCACGGCTCGCCACCTCATAAGCGATGGATTTCGACATGCCCACCATACCGGCCTTGGACGCAGCATAATTGGCCTGCCCCGGATTGCCTGTGGCACCGACCACGGACGAGATGTTCACAATCCGCCCCCACCGCGCCTTCATCATGCCACGGATCACACCTTTGCACAGGCGCATGGTGGCTGTCAGATTCACCTCGAGAACCGAAGCCCATTCATCATCGGACATGCGCATAAAGATGTTGTCGCGGGTAATCCCCGCATTGTTCACCAGCACATCGACTGATCCCATCGCCTCGACGGCCTGTTTTGGCAGGGCGTTCACGGCGTCAGCATCACTCAGATTGCAGGGCAGCACATGGGCGCGATCACCAAGGCTCGCAGCCAATTCCTCTAACGGGGCGACACGTGTACCGGACAGCGCAACCGTGGCACCCGCGCCATGCAACGCACGGGCAATCGCCGCGCCGATACCGCCGGATGCACCGGTCACCAGAACACTCTTTCCTTGCAAATCAAACATCTGCGGGCCCTTCCTCAAGTCAAAATTGCTGCTGCGGCAGCCTTTACATCGTCCGGACCGCCAACCGGCGTTGCAGCGACGGACCGATCGATCCGTCGGATCATTCCAGACAAGGCCTTACCTGCCCCGACCTCATAAATCTCCGTCACACCCTGCCCGACCATATAGGCCACGCTTTCACGCCAGCGGACAGCGCCCGTCACCTGCTGGACAAGCAGGGCCTTGATCCGTTCGGGGTCATCAACCGCTGACGCCAGCACATTGGCCACCACCGGCACCTGCGGCACTTGGATCGTCACATCGGCCAAGGCCGCGGCCATCCGCTCGGCCGCGGGGGCCATCAGGCTGCAATGAAACGGGGCGCTGACCGGCAGCAAAACCGCCCGTTTTGCACCCCTCTCTTTGGCAAGGTCGACAGCACGCTCCACCGCCGCCTTATGACCCGACACGACAACCTGTGCAGGATCGTTGTCATTGGCGGCTTCGCACACAGCATCACCGGCCGCTTCTGCAGCCACATCCTGAACAGTCGCGAAATCAAGGCCCAGCAGCGCCGCCATCGCACCGTCGCCCACTGCGACGGCCTCTTGCATGGCGGTCCCGCGCACACGCAAGAGGCGGGCGGTGTCCGCAACGCTCAACGCGCCCGCGGCAGCCAAGGCGGAATATTCACCCAGCGAATGCCCGGCGACAAACGATGCCGCCGCCATCGACACGCCTTCAGCCTCAAGCGCGCGGATCGCGGCAAGGGATGTGGCCATCAGCGCGGGTTGCGCATTGCGGGTCAAGGTCAGCGTTTCGATATCGCCAGCCCAGATCAGACCGGAAAGGTCCTCGCCCAAGGCCGCATCGACCTCATCGAAGACCGTTTTTGCGGCCGGATAGGCATCGGCCAGATCCTTGCCCATCCCGATCGTTTGCGCCCCCTGGCCCGGAAATACGAATGCCCGCATCTGGCCCTCCCTGTCCTGTTGTTGTTGATCATGGCTTATCGCGCCGATCTGGAAGGCACAAGCATGCGTAATACCACGGTGGCTGTGCGCCAACGGGCCTTTGCGCACCTGCCCTGCAATGCTAGCGTCCGGACAAACAAGGAAAAGCAAGATGCCCATCACCAACACGACAGACGCCTACGGAACAATCACCAAAACCTTCCACTGGCTCACTGCATTGTTGATCCTGACGATCATTCCCCTCGGCGCGATCGCCAACAGATTGCCGTTCGAGACCGACGCACAGCTGGCACTGAAGGCACAGCTTTTCTCGTTCCACAAAACACTTGGTGTCATGGTCTTCGCCGTCGCACTCATGCGCATCCTCTGGGCGATGACCCAGCCCAAACCGGGCGAACTACACCCCGAACGCACGGTCGAAACTTTTCTCGCCAACCTCGTTCACTGGCTTCTTTACATCTCGCTGATCGCCGTACCGCTGACGGGATGGATCCACCATGCATCGACCGCAGGCTTCGCCCCGATTCTCCTGCCCATCGGACAAGACCTGCCGCTGATCCCAAAGGATGAAACCTTGTCAGAGCTATTCGCCGGCCTCCACTGGATCTGGAGCAAAATCATGGTGGGCGCGATCCTGCTGCATATCGCCGGTGCGCTGAAACATGCCTTCGTCGACAAGGACGCCACGTTCGGGCGGATGTGGTTCGGTCGCACCAACCTGCCTGAAACTGCGGGCCACGCGGGCAGCCGCGTCGCACCCGTCGCCGCAATCGTCATCTATGCACTCGCCACGGGCGCTGGGGCCGCCACCGGCATTCTGGGCCACGCAGAGACAACAGAAGGCACAGAGCTCGCCGATGTCGCCTCTGACTGGACGGTGCAGGACGGAACGATCGCCCTGACGATCACTCAACTCGGCAGCCCGGTCAGCGGCACGTTCGAGGACTGGACAGCAGCCATCAACTTCGATCCCGACGCCGGAGAAATTCTCGGCGATGTGACAACAACGATCGCCATCGGTTCGTTACAACTCGGCTCGGTGACCAGCCAGGCCATGGGTGCTGACTTCTTCGACGCGGCTGCCTTCCCCACGGCAGAATTCCAGGCCAACATAACGGCGGGCGAATCCGATTACCTGGCCACCGGAACGCTGACGATCAAAGGTAACGCGGTGCCGGTGACCCTGCCATTCACCTTGGACATCACGGACGATCAGGCGGCGATGGCAGGCACGCTTTCCCTCGACCGCCGCGATTTTGGCATCGGCCAAAGCGTCGGCGATGAAAGCAATCTGGGCTTTGGCGTCGATGTCGAAATCAACCTGACAGCCACCCGCAGCGACACATAAAAAAAGCCGCGCCAGAACAGCGCGGCCTTTCGCATTGTAAGTGGTGCTTCTATTCGGCCTTTGACGCCTCGACCGAGATCATCACCTGCACTTCGTCACTGACGAAAGGCGCGAATGCGCCAACCTCAAAATCAGAGCGCACCAACGTGGTGGTCGCATCAAAGCCGGCCCACGGCTTTTCCGCCATCGGGTGCTCTCCGGTCTGGTTCAGTTTTGCATCAAGCACCACGGGTTTCGTGATGCCATTCAGTGTCAGATCACCGGTGATCATTGCGGTATCTTCGCCCGTGACCTCGATGCTGGTCGACGTAAACGTGACCATTTCATCTTCGCCCGCGCCAAAAAAGTCTTCGGCCATGAAATGGTCGAAACGGGCTTCCCAACCGGTGAACATGGAACGCACCGGGAAGGACACGTTGACAGAGGATTCAGCGGGGTTCTCCTGATCAAAGGCAATCGTCCCTTCAAAGCCCGAGAACATCCCCCATGTGGTCGAATAGCCCAGGTGGTCATAGCTGAACAAAATCTGGCTATGGCTCGGGTCAAGCACATAATCCTCAGCAGCGGAAAAGGCAGGTGCGGCGAATGTCGTTGCCGCGATTGCCGCAGCGGTCAGCAGGTTCTTCATCATCATCTCCCAAGGGTGAATTTATACAGCCCTAGAGATAGCGTGGTTCAGCGCAATGCAATCCTGCAATTCCGAACAATATCTGTTCAACATCTGTGATTTGGCGTGAGTCGTCGTGTCAGGCCGCCTGACCCAATGTCTGTGGCACCACCATCAGGTCGTTACCCAGCCGATCGCGCAGACTGATCAGCTGTGCCTCTGATCCTTCTGCAACCGGCACTGTCTGCACGGTATTGCGATATCGCAGCACGAGGGTGGACAGACCGGTCTCTTCGTCATTGTCCATGAAAACGCCACCGATCGAGTCGAAGCCATAGCATCCGACCGTCGTCGGGCGACCGGCGCGATTGCGGATCACTTCGCGAATTTCGCCGATACTGTTGTCGACATGCAGCTCGGCGCGCGTGCCGCGGCTGGCGAACCACAACAGATAGGCAGCGACCGCCCCCATCAACGTGGCGGCGCCGATGCGCATGACACCAAGATCGCCATCGAACATCATCGTCGGCAGCATCAGGATACCAAAACAGGCGGTCAGAAAACATGCACCAAGGAAATACGAAACCGCCTGAGAAACGATGACACCCAATGACGGGCCACGCTTGGACCGCACGATGTAGCCCCAATAGGTGTCTTCCACCTCAAAGGTCGATGTTTTCGCAAACCGATATGGCTCACCCTGGACCGAGACGTTCGTATCGCTCATCTCACTGCTCCTTGCCCGCTTTCGAACTATTTGATGCCGATAAAACGCGGCCATAAATGGGCAAGCTCAAGGCGGGGTTAAGAAATTTGCGATTGTTACCGTGGGGTCACGCCACAAATGCTTGCAACGGCGACCCTCAACGGTATAAGGCCCCATCTTTCTGCGACGGATATGAACTGCGCAGCCTCTCGTGGATGGGATGCAGAAAGCCAAACCGCCCGTCCTTTGAAATGCGCCGAGAAACGAACTGGAGAACGCATGCCGCTATACGAGCATGTCATGATTGCGCGTCAGGACTTGTCCAACACGCAAGCCGAAGGCCTCATCGAACATTTCGGAACCGTTCTTGCCGACAATGGCGGCAAGCTCTTGGAAAACGAATATTGGGGCGTGAAGACCATGGCCTACAAGATCAACAAGAACCGCAAAGGGCATTATGCCTTCATGCGGACCGATGCACCGGCCCCCGCCGTGCAGGAAATGGAACGTCTGATGCGTCTGCATGACGACGTGATGCGTGTTTTGACCATCAAGGTCGACGCCCACGAAGAAGGCCCCTCCATCCAGATGCAAAAGCGTGATGACCGCGACGGTCGCCGCGAACGTCGTTGATCAGGAAAGGACAATAACCCATGGCAACCAAACCATTTTTCCGCCGTCGCAAGTCCGATCCGTTTGAGGGCGATAACGCCCCCAAGATCGACTACAAGGACACGAAACTGCTGCAGCGCTACATCTCTGAGCGCGGCAAGATCGTCCCTGCCCGCATCACCGCAGTTGGTGCCAAGAACCAGCGTAGACTGGCCCAGGCCATCAAGCGCGCGCGGTTCCTGGCCCTGCTGCCCTACGCCGTCAAGTAAGGAGAAACCGACATGGAAATCATCCTGCTGGAACGTGTGGCCAAGCTGGGCCAGATGGGCGAAGTCGTGAACGTCAAGGAAGGCTACGCCCGGAACTTCCTGTTGCCCCAAGGCAAGGCTCTCCGCGCGAACGACGCCAATATGGCGCGGTTCGAGGCCGAAAAAGCCCAGATGGAAGCCCGCAACCTCGAGAGCAAGAAAGAGGCGGAGTCGCTGGCCGCCAAGCTGGACGGTGAGAAATTCATCGTGATTCGCTCGGCGTCTGACGCCGGTGCGCTCTACGGCTCTGTCACCACCCGTGACGCGGCTGACGCAGCGACCGAAAACGGGTTCAGCGTCGACAAGAAACAGGTCGTCCTGACCGGCCCGATCAAGGAATTGGGCTTGCACGAGGTCACGATCAACCTGCACCCCGAGGTCCAAGCGACGATCACACTGAACGTCGCCCGCTCTCAGGAAGAGGCTGAATTGCAAGCCTCCGGCAAGTCGATCCAGGAACTCGCCGCGGAAGAAGAAGCCGCCGCCGAATTCGAGATCCAGGAACTCTTCGACGATATCGGCTCTGCCGCATCCGACGACGAGGAACTGGCCGAGGCCGCTGGTGTGGAGACGCCAGAAGAGGCACCTGCCGAGGATAGCGACGAAGACTAAGCGTCTGTTAGCGCGAAATAAATCAGGCCGCTCCGTCTGGGGCGGCCTTTTTCGATTACATGGGCTCTGACCCGATCAAGATTCGTATATGGCGAGCGGCCGCCAAGAACATCAAGGCAAGCGCTGTTACGGCGATATTGGTTCTTGGGCAAGTTGGCGGATAACGCGAAACCCACGATATTCGCGACGACGATCTTCTGTCGGTCGGACACGTCGAGCCAATCGAAGTCCATCCATTGCCGTACCGTATCCTCCGCCTTTCGCGACACGCCGGCCACACGGAATTTCCGATTGAGCGTGCGCCAAATAGGCACTGCTGGTTGCCAATGCCAGATGCTTTTGCGACCAACACGACATAGTAACTTCCGCCACATTTCCAGACATGTGCCGTACGCCCCAAGCATTCGCTGCGTCAAGGTCTTCAACAGGCACAGGACGCTCCCTGTCCACAAGCTCAGGCATCCCTTCTGGTCGGTCGTATTGGCGAACATTCTCAGACGCTCTGCGCGAAAAATTCGCTTGATCAGCCGTCAGTTCGTCCCCTTGTGCAAATCTTGTCGTAGTTCCGGCCCGGGCCGCATACTCCCATTCAGCTTCGCTCGGCAATCGATAGACGTTGGCTCCGACAACGCCATTCAGCCAAGCAACATATTCGAGCGCGTCCAGATACGACACATTGACAACCGGGTGATTGGGACCAAGCGGGACGTAACCGTCCCTAAACGTCAGAACGGTATGGTCCGGTTCGTACGAACACCCGCCATCATCGACGCAAGCCATCCATTCCGCATGGGTGACTTCATTACGCGCCATCGCGTAAGGGATATCCATTTCGACGAGGTGGCGCGGATGTTCACTCGGGATGATATTGATCTCATTCGGGCCGCGGACAGTTCCGGTCGCGTTTTCGCCGTAGAAATCAAAAGGGTTACGGGACTCACCCCATTTCGCACCCATATGGAAACTTCCAAGCGGCATGACGATCATTTCGGGACAATCTGTGCATTCCGTAAATCGTTCAAGCGGGGTGACACTCCAACCATCGGTCAAAGAATAGGACGCCGCACTTTCTGATAGCGAAGAGCCGGGAAGAAAAGCGGTCAGAAAGGCCACTATGACTGCAAAGCGGTACGACAGTTTTTGATCCTTTCTGCTGCGCTCAGACCATCGGTTGTTGGATAAAAATCCGGCGAAACTTTGGCTTACTCTATTTGGTGAGCGCCATTGTCTAACTTGTATCTTCTCGGGTGCCACCAAACGGCTTCCTAGGCGCCTCTTTCCAAGATGGCGCCAAATCACCAAACAATCCAGCGTCGCCACCGCCCCACCTCACCATCCAAGAGTTAATGGCCGCGAAATCCTCCTCCCGTTCCCAGCGAAAGTATCCAAGCTCGCCTTTCGCCGGGATAGGCTCACATGCAACGGCATTCTCCAACACCAACCCCATCTGCCCACCGAACCACTCGCTTTCGGATTCGGACACGATATCAACCACATCCACGGCTCCGATGATCGCGCCACGCACCAATGCGTCCGGTCTTGGGCAGCGGACGCCATGCTTGTCCAGCCGCCACGCGCCCCAATCGTATTCGTCCTGTTTCATGCCGGTTGCGGCGTGAACGGCGATGCGGCGGCAGGTCATGCCGCCCGTCTTGATGGACCCGGCGGACCGGTTCTCGATCTTCTTGTACCCGGCCACAATCGACCACGCCCAAGGCTGGCGGACGGATAAGGCGACGTCAGGCAGGTCAATCATATCCCAGACCTATGCCGCCGCTGCGAAAAGACCAGCGTCATACCCTTGTGACACGGACCTTTCAGATGTCTACTGAACATCAGAAAAACCAACTGGGGGTTATCATGTCACTACGTCTGAACCGTCGTCATTTCATTGCTGGCTCTGCCGGTCTGATCGCGATGCATCCATTTTCCGCGCGCGCCGCGGGCAATCAGGCCCATCTGCGCCTGATGGAAACAACCGACCTGCATGTCCATGTTTTTCCTTATGATTATTACAGCGACCGACCAGTCGATACGGTGGGCCTGAGCCGTACGGCCAGCATCATCGAAGGGGTGCGGGCGGAGTCCACGAACTCGCTGCTGCTCGACAACGGCGACTTCCTGCAGGGCAACCCGATGGGCGATTACATCGCCTATGAGCGCGGCATGAAAGAGGGGGACATGCACCCGATCATCACCGCGATGAATACGCTTGGCTTCGATGCCTCGACCCTGGGCAATCACGAATTTAACTACGGTGTCTCCTTCCTGATGAAATCCGTCGCAGGCGCGGCCTTCCCGATCGTTTCCGCCAATGTTGTCAAAGAGATGGCCGGATCGCCGACCGAAGACACGACCCTCGTGCCGCCCTACGCAATCCTTGACCGCGAAATCACCGACGGCAATGGCGATACGCATCCGATCAAGATCGGCCTGATCGGCTTTGTCCCACCACAGATCATGAACTGGGACCGCCGCCATCTGGAAGGCAATGTGCAGGCCCGTGATATCATTGAAAGCGCCCGCGCCTACGTGCCGCAGATGAAAGAACAAGGCGCTGATATCATTGTCGCTTTGTGCCATTCAGGCATCGGCGAGGCGAAGGCGAGCGACGGAATGGAAAACGCGGCCATACCGCTGGCCGCCGTCGACGGAATCGACGCGATCCTGAGCGGGCACAGCCACCTCGTCTTTCCCTCGTCGAATTACGACGAATGGAAAGGCGTCGATACCGCCGCAGGCACGATCGGCGGCAAGCCCGGTGTCATGGGCGGGTTCTGGGGAAGCCATATGGGCCTTGTCGACCTCTTGATCGAGCGTGACCGCAATAGCTGGCGCGTCCTGTCCCATACCTCGGAAGCGCGACCCATCTCGCGCCGGGAGGAAGACCGCAGCATTACGCCGCTGGTCGAAGACTACGCGCCCGTCTTGGCCGCCGTGCAGCAGGATCACGACGAAACGCTGAATTACGTCCGCACCGCTGTCGGCAAAACCGCCGCACCGCTGCATTCCTATTTCGCGTTGGTGGCTGATGATCCGTCGGTGCAGATCGTCTCGAACGCGCAGATGTGGTATATCAAGGACCAGTTAACGGGAACCGAATATGCCGATCTGCCGCTTTTGTCGGCGGCCGCACCCTTCAAGGCGGGCGGTCGTGGCGGCCCGGAATACTATACGGACGTGCCTGTCGGTGATGTGGCGATCAAGAATGTCGCTGACCTTTACCTTTATCCCAACACCGTTCGCGCGGTGAAAGTCACGGGCGCGCAGGTCAAGAATTGGCTCGAGCGGAGCGCGGGGATGTTCAATCAGGTCGAGGCCGGGGCGACCGATGCCGTCCTGCTGAACCCCGATTTCCCCAGCTACAATTTCGATGTCATCGACGGGGTGACCTATCAGATCGACCTGTCGCAGCCGTCGAAATTCGACCGCGAGGGCGAGGTGATCAACCCCGATGCCAATCGGATCATCGACCTGCAATTCGATGGGCAACCGATTGATCCTGATCAGGAATTCATCATCGCGACGAACAATTATCGCGCAACTGGTGGCGGGAATTTCCCTGGCACTGGCGATACGATCATCTTTGAAGGACCGGATACGAACCGCGATGTGATCGTGCGCTATATCGTTGATCAGGGCACCGTCGATCCGAAGGCTGATGCCAACTGGTCGTTCAAACCGATGGAAGGGACGTCGATGATCTTTGAGACAGGCCCCGCAGGGGCGGCCTACGCAGATAGCGTCGAGGGTATGTCGATTACACCTGTGGGCACCTCCGACAGCGGATTTGCCCAGTTCCGGATTGAGATGTAGGCAATGCGCGGTGGGGTTCGTTGGAAAGGTGCAAAATCCGGAGCGGCCCCCACCCCGCAATTCCGTAAATTAACGCCTAAAAAATCGGCGATTTCGCGTATCGGAAAACCATCGGACTTTTATCGGAATTCCATCGGACTTTTTGTCAGAAACGAGATCGGTTAGGGCAGCGGGCTTTACGCTTCGTTGATCTTTCCGAACAAAGTCTGAACGTCAGAAATCACGCTCACGCTTCTCATAGATCACGTTGCAGGCGGCCTCATCCCGGACCAGCATGCGGTCACTTTGCCAAGGATGATCACCCGCGTCATAATTACGCTTCATCCGGGTCGCGTAGGGGAACGATAGTTCACGCATCGCCGCAATCGCGTCATCCATCGCGGCCTCTTGATTTGTCCCCTGCCCGATCAGGATCATCGCATTCGCACCAAGGAAGTAGCGGATGCGTGCGTCAACCGCCTCACGCTCTGCCTGCGGGAAGTTATCGATCCCGACAAGCTCTGTCTTGGCATGGAAGTAAGCGGCGCAGCGCTGGGTGCTGTAAAGCGGATCGGCCTCGCCCGCCATCATCATATCGGTCAGATCGCGCAGGGCCGCGTCGGGCTTTTCGATAATGACATCAAGCGGCACCTCAAGTTCCATCTGTTTGTCTGCAGGTCGGGTTTTGTCGATGAAAACAAAGCCTACGTCATATCGCCCCGGTGCGTTGAGCCGGGCGCTGACGGTGAAGCGGTCTTTGAAATAATCATCCTGCAGCGGCGTATCGATCCGCCGGACGCCGCGAAAGGTGTGGACGGGGCGCATTTGTTGCAACAGGTTGCCGTCCTTGTCGCGGATATTGATGAACAACTCCATCTCTTGCGGGTTGTCCGCCTGCCCTGGGTTCTGCTTGCCGACGTTGCCCAGATAGATGACCGCATCGATCTGCTCACCGGGCGCATAGACGTTGCTGCCACGGGCGCCCCATCCGCCGCGTTCATTGCGCGGCCCGTCCTTGTCCACGGTATAGGCTTCAATCAGGTAAAGCGGGTCCATGGCGTCTTGGGCTTGTTGCAAGGTCATGTCGGTCTCGGTGATTTGTGTTGGGGCGTCGTTAAGCTGAATGGTCTGGGCGGCGACCGGTGCAGTGAGCAACGCCGCGGTGACAACTGACGGTAGAAATCTAGGCACATCAATTTCCTTTATCTGGTTTTTTGTATGTCAGTATTGAACAATGTTCATACCTTAGTCAAGGAAAATGAACATTGCTCAATTTCGCTGATTGGTTTCGCTAGAAACAGATGGCTTTGCTTCGACGCTAACAAGAATGATGAGAAGCAGCATGACCGACACCGCCGGAGCGGCCACCTTGATCGCTGTGTATGGCCACAGACCAGTAATGAGACCAAAAAAAGCGACGAACAGGATCACCGCGCCGATCTCGTCCAGTGTGGCGTCGTTCAATTCAGGGCTTATGAGAACTTGCGCCAAAGTGATCGTCAATGGCGCCGTCAACGCCACAAAGAACCAAGCCAGTATGACAATCGCAACGACGTCTGATGCCAAGTAAGTTTCATGATTTGACAAACGCCAGACCGTTAAGCCCGCAAGCAGCGTCGAGGGGATGACAAATACTGCTATGTAATCCGATGGCCGCCCAAGCAGGAATGTGTCCATCATCCCCGTGCTAAAAATTAGGATACCGGCATTCAAGGGCCCACCGAAAAGAAACAACAGGCAAAGCCATAATCGTCGCGGCTCTTTCAGTTTTAGCTTCATAGGTGGATGATTATCATCACGCATATCTGCTTAATCCGTTATTTCTGTTTTAACAGAAATAACGGATTAAGCAGATATTTCAAGATTTGATGAACATACAAACAAAAAGGGGCGCGCAAAGGCGCCCTCTTTCAACTGCGAAGTTGTTGAACTTATTCTTCTTCCAGCTTCTCAACAGCTTTTTCAAGGTCGTCTTTGCTGACCTCTTTTTCCTTCACCGCGGCCTGTTCAAAGATGTGGTCCACGACCTTGTCTTCGAAGATCGGCGCCTGGATCTGCTGACGCATCTGGGCGTTCTGCTGGATGAAATCGAAGAACTGGCGTTCCTGACCGGGATACTGACGCGCCTGATTCATCACCGCTTGCGTCATTTCCTGATCGGTCACCTTGACCTCGGCTTTCTGGCCGATATCGGCAAGCAGCAGGCCAAGTTTCACCCGGCGTTCAGCCAGTTTAGTGTGTTCTTTGGTCGGCTCGATCTCGGGATGATCGTGGCCCTGCACGTCGGGATTTTCCTCGTGCCACAGCTGATGCGCGATCTGCTTGGCCTCGGCATCGACAAGCGATGGCGGCAGGTCGAATTTGACCTTCTTGTCCAACTCATCCAACAGCGCACGCTTGGCCACCGCGCGGGACGCGCCGGTATATTCGGCCTCCAGACGTTCTGAAATCTGCGCCTTCAGCGCGTCCAGATCCTCGGCCCCGAATTTCTTTGCCAGTTCATCATCGATCTTGGGCTTCTTCGGCCCCTTCACTTCCTTGATCGTGCAAGTGAAGACTGCGGCTTTGCCCTTGAGGTTCTCGGCCTGATAATCCTCGGGGAAGGTCACTTCGACGTCTTTTTCATCACCGGCTTTGACCTTGAGCAGGCCATCTTCGAAACCGGGAATGAAGGAACTCGAGCCCAGCACCAGCGGATAATCCTCGGCCGCGCCGCCTTCGAAGGGCTCACCATCGACCTTGCCGACGAAATCCAGAATGACCTGATCGCCGTCTTTCGCAGCGCCTTTCTTGGGCTCGTAATTCACCGCCTGCGGGCTGTCGGCGAGGTTGTCCAAGGCTTCCTTGACCGCGTCGTCATCGGCCTTGACCACCATCCGTTCCAGCTTGATCTTCGCGAAATCGACATCGTCAATCTCGGGCAGCTTCTCGTAAGACACCTCAACATTGACGTCGTCGCCTTCTTTCCAGTCCTCGTTGGTCATCTTCATTTCGGGCTGGGCAGCGGGACGGTCGCCGGAGTCTTCCAGATGCTTGGTCAGAGCGCCGTCGATGCTTTCCTGCATCGATTCCCCGATCAGGCGCTGGCCGAACTGCTTGCGCAGCAGGGCCATCGGCACCTTACCCTTGCGAAAGCCCTTCATCTCAACCGTCGGCTGCGCTTCTTTCAGCTTTTCCTCTACCTTCGCGTCGAGTTCGGCGGCAGTGACGGTGATCGCATAGCCGCGTTTGAGGCCTTCGTTCAGGGTCTCGGTGACCTGCATTTCTGTGTCCTTCTACATGTTTTGGTGCGGGTGAAGGGACTTGAACCCCCACGCCTTGCGGCGCCAGAACCTAAATCTGGTGCGTCTACCAATTCCGCCACACCCGCATTATCGAAAATGGGGCAAGCTGGCGCCTGCCCCTGATTTGCGCGCTGTCTAGCAAAGACATTCAGAGGATGCGAGAGGAAAAACACCCCAAAAAAAGCAGGTCCTCAACGTTTTTCCGCCATGATTGGCGGTGCATATGGCCGGGCTGCCACTGCCGAGGATCAAGATGATGCGCCTGACGGCCCGCCGGACTGAAACGCGATTGGATATACAAGGCCAGGAAACCGGCCTGTGCGCGGGAACGCTTGTGATGACCCTGGACGGGGACAAACCGGTCGAGGCGCTGCGCGCCGGTGATCGCGTCGTGACCCGCGACCGCGGTGTTGCGGTGCTGCGCGATGTCGGCCAGCGCCAACTGGATGTGCGCCCGGTCATGATCAAGGGTGGATCGCTGGGCCATACCCGGCCCGAGATGGATATGACCGTTACACCCGGAACGCGCATTCATGTGCGCGATTGGCGGGCGAAGGTTCTGTTCGGCCTGCCAAGCGCGAATATCGAGGCGCATCGTTTGGCCGATGGTGAATTTGTGTCACGACAGAAGCGACAACAGATGCAGGTATTCGATCTGCAATTCGATGCGGATCACATCATCTATGCCAACGGGGTCGAGGTGGCGTTGAAGGCGGCTTGACCCGTCACGCGATGCAGTCCGCAACCGCGTTCACAGAGCCACCCGGCCTTTGTTACAACCCACGTTCTCGGAGCACCTTGGGCAATTCCTCGGGCAAATCCTCGGCGATCAGACCGGGGCCGAAGCTGAGCGCACATTCCGTGTGTAACCAAGCCCCGGTCTCGGCCGCCTGCATTGGCGCGAAACCTCGGGCGACAAGCCCTGTGATGAAGCCCGCCAGCACGTCCCCCGACCCTGCCGTGGCAAGCCACGGGGCGGATCGTTCATAGACCGATGCGTTGATACTGCAACGGCCCGACGGATCGGCAATGACCGTATCCGGGCCTTTGAAGAGAACGACGCAGCCTGCGCGTTTGGCCGCCTCGCGGGTGGCGTCAACTTTGGAATAGGCGGGGCCTTTGGTGGCTGGTGCGTTCAGCTTTTCAGAAATGTCGGGGAAAAGCCGGGCGAATTCGCCTGCATGCGGGGTGAGGACGCAGTTCTTGTGGAGCTTGGCGAAGAGGGCTTCATCGCGAGACAACAGCGTCAGTGCATCGGCGTCCAGCACGAGACCCCGCCCGTGGTTTGCCCCGGGGCCACTGCCAGATATTCGAGGTCCCAGGTCAAGCCCGAGACGGGTGTTTTCCAGCGTTTTGGCGACAAGGGCAGCCTCCCACTCTCCCGTCCCCAGCCCGGGTCCGAGGCATAGCGCATTGATCCGCCCATCTTTCAACATCTCTACAAGCGCATCAGCGTCCTTCACGGCGGACAGCATGACAGCATTCAACTGCGCCGCGTTCTCAATCAACGCCGCAGGTGGACAGCCAACAGTCACGGCCCCCGCCCCAACCCGCAAAGCGCCCCGCGCCGCAAGGCGCGCCGCGCCGCCTTTGCCGACGCCGCCAGAAAGGACGAGGGTGTGGCCGTGGGAATATTTGTGCGTTTGAAGCGTCTTGTTCAGGCCATCACCGAAGAACCCGGTGAGGTCCAATTCGATGTCGTATGTCGTAATCCGCCCAACCGTTTCATCTCGGCGCGGACCAAAGCCGCTCAAGTCTAAATCCACGGTGGCAAGACGGCGAATATCATAACAAGTCGGCGGGCAGAAATGTCCAACCTTGGGTGCATGAAACGTTACGACCAGTTTGCTGAAGAGCCAGTTACCGCCGATGG
Source organism: Yoonia sp. 2307UL14-13 (assembly GCF_037572755.1). Classification (NCBI taxonomy): domain Bacteria; kingdom Pseudomonadati; phylum Pseudomonadota; class Alphaproteobacteria; order Rhodobacterales; family Paracoccaceae; genus Yoonia; species Yoonia sp. 2307UL14-13. Next base: position 1,068,115 of record NZ_JBBIFZ010000001.1, read on the forward strand.
GTTGGCCAGAGTCGCTGCACAGCCCGGAAGGTATATCAACTGCCACGCCATGCGCGTAGCATTCTTCGGTCCATTCAGCCGAGATGTCGAGCAACGGGTCGTCAAACTTTCTGGTCAAGCCAGTGCCGAACAAGGCATCAACGTAGATGGTCTGCGCGCCAAGGTTTATCTCTGTCTCATTCGCATGGTCGTAAAGAAAATCTGAGTATTCAAATGACCTGTCGATGGCTTGAGTAAGCGCGCCTGGAACGAGTGGATAAATGTCTCCCAATTCGCACCACTTGTCGTGATTTACTTTGGCATCCGGAGGCAGTTTGTCGGCCTCCCCATACAAAAACACCTCCACATCCCACCCCCTACTTTTCAATCGGCGCGCGATAACAAACCCATCTCCGCCATTGTTCCCCGGCCCGCACAACACAACCGCACGGTGGTTCTTTGCTTTCAGCTCCGGCCATTCCTCAAAAATCGCGTCCACCACCCCCTGCCCGGCGCGCTCCATCAGCTCCAGCCCGGTCACTTCTCCGCTCTCGATCGCCGCCTGTTCGATGGCGCGCATTTGGGCAGCGGTAAGGAGTTGGGTCATGGTTTCAGCACCTCAAGTTTGCAGAACGCCCAATCTGAAATCGGATTGCACAAAAAATGGGCAACCTCTAGGCTTTCCCCAGAACAGCCCGGCAACAGGGTCGGCTGCGAATTGTCCGCATGCAAGAGAAATGATCTGACCACTTGCAAAGACGAATGAGGGGAGTCGCGTTCACATGAAAAAGATCGAAGCGATCATCAAGCCGTTCAAGCTCGATGAGGTGAAAGAGGCGCTCCAAGAGGTCGGCGTTCAGGGTCTTTCCGTCGTGGAAGTAAAGGGTTTTGGCCGTCAGAAGGGCCATACAGAACTTTACCGCGGTGCGGAATATGTCGTCGATTTCCTGCCCAAGGTAAAGATCGAGGTCGTCCTCGCCGATGATCAGGTCGAAGGCGCGATCGAAGCGATCATCGACGCCGCCAAGACCGACAAGATCGGCGATGGCAAGATCTTTGTCTCCCCCATCGAACAGGCGATCCGCATCCGGACCGGCGAAACCGGAGACGACGCCCTTTAGACACCCGCGCCCTGGGTCACGCCCGGGGCGACACCAAAAAAAGCCTACGGAAGGAAAGGTAACTGCGTATGGACAACAAAGCTGTTCTGAAGATGATCAAGGATGAAGAGGTCGAATATGTCGATATCCGCTTCACCGACCCGCGCGGCAAACTGCAGCACGTTTCGGTGGTCGCGGATCTGGTCGACGAAGACTTTCTGGAAGAAGGCTTTATGTTCGACGGTTCGTCCATCGCCGGTTGGAAATCCATCGACCAATCCGACATGAAGCTGATGCCGCAGGCGGACAGCGCATATCTGGACCCGTTCTATGCCGAGAAGACCGTGTGTATTCACTGCAACGTGGTCGAGCCCGACACAGGTGAAGCCTATGCACGCGATCCGCGCGGCACGGCCGTCAAGGCCGAAGCCTATTTGAAGTCCACCGGCATTGGCGACACCGCCTATTTCGGCCCTGAGGCGGAATTCTTTGTCTTCGATGATGTCCGCTTCAGCGTGGCGATGAACAAGGTGTCTTATCAGGTCGATGCGATGGACGGCGCGTGGAACACCGACACCGAATACGAGATGGGCAATACCGGCCATCGCCCCGGCATCAAGGGCGGCTACTTTCCTGTGAACCCGATCGATGACGGGCAGGAAATGCGCTCTGAAATGTTGTCCACCATGAAGCGGATGGGCATGAAGGTCGACAAGCACCACCACGAGGTGGCGTCGTGTCAGCACGAGCTGGGCCTGATTTTCAGCACGCTCACGCAGCAGGCTGATGAGCTGCAGAAATACAAATATGTCATCCACAACGTGGCCCAGGCCTATGGCAAGTCGGCCACGTTCATGCCCAAGCCCATCGCGGGTGACAACGGCACCGGCATGCACGTAAACATGTCGATCTGGAAAGACGGCAAACCGCTGTTCGCGGGCGATAAGTATGCCGATCTGTCACAGGAAGCGCTGTATTTCATCGGCGGTATCCTCAAGCACGCGAAAGCGCTCAATGCGTTCACCAACCCGTCGACGAACAGCTACAAGCGTCTGATCCCCGGCTTTGAGGCCCCCGTGCTGCGCGCCTATTCCGCGCGTAACCGGTCGGGCTGTGTCCGGATCCCGTGGGCCGAAAGCCCCAAGGCCAAGCGTGTCGAGGCCCGCTTCCCCGATCCGGCCGCCAACCCATATCTGTGCTTTGCCGCCCTGTTGATGGCTGGCCTTGACGGTATCAAGAACAAGATCGATCCAGGGGCGTCGTCCGACAAGGACCTTTATGATCTGCCGCCGGAAGAGCTGGCCGAAATTCCGACCGTCTGCGCGTCGCTTCGTGAAGCGCTGGACGAGCTGGAAGCAGATCACGAATTCCTGCTGGCCGGTGACGTGTTCACCAAGGATCAGCTGGAAGGCTACATGGAGCTGAAGTGGGAAGAGGTCTATGCCTACGAGCACACGCCTCACCCGATGGAGTACAAGCTGTACTATAGCTGCTAAATCCCGCCATCTTGAAAAACACCCCCTTTTCGCAAAGGGGGTGTTTTTTTGCCTTATCGTCGCCACAGGGCGGGCCTACCCGATCGGGATGACCGATTCATCTGTGAACAACACCCGCCGTGGCCGCCTTTCATCCACCGTACAGGATTTGCTGGACGAAGACCCAACCGCCTTGCGCATCGCGGCAGAGCAGATCGACCTTCACGGGAAGGAACGGGATGATCCGCCGCTGCAGATGATAGCCGATGTCTTTTGGGGGCGGCGTTCTGTCTTTTTCGTCAAAAAGACAGAGGCACAGTTCAAACGGTCCTTGTGGTTTCAGACGCTTGCCGCATTCCTGATCTTTCCTCCGGTTGGTCTGCTGCTGGCCATCTTCAACTTTGTCGGCGGCATAAAACCACGTGTCACGCGACTGACCTTTTTCGGCGCGGTGGCCTTTGCACTGATCCTCTTGTCGTTGTCGAAGGCGGTTTATAGCGGCTGTACAGCGGTCGATAATGGGCCCGGTAAGATGATGACCGCAGATTGTTCCCAGGCGCCCACCAGTGAACCGATCAGCCTTTAGCGGATCGTAACAAACTGTGCTTAAGGTCACCAAATATGGTGAAGTTGTTGTGCGTGGGATGCAAATCTCGTAGACATTCAAAAAACCTGGGACGTGGAGAAAAACAGCCAATGACATCTTTGGGAAAATTCGTGTTGGTCATGGGTGCGACCGGTCTTTTGGCGGCGTGCGAAGGACGCAGTGGCGACAGTATTGACCCTGTCGATGCCGGGATCGACGGTGGTCCACTTGCTGACGGGGTTGCATCAATCTGGGTCAGCCCTGACGGGTGTCAGTACTGGTACATCGATGACGGGATCGAAGGTTACATGGCCGCCCGCCTGAACCGGGACGGCACCCCGCGTTGCACCGCCGCCGAACGGGGTGAGAGCATCACCACCAAGGGTGGTGGCGTTATCCAGGGGGAGCCTGAGCCGGTCCGCTGAATTTAGCGACAGGTCCGTCAAGGCCGTCGGGCAAAGCCAACGCGATGCAGGATTTTGATCTGGCAAGGGTTGGAATCGTTTGTCCGGTCAAGGCCGTTCTGCGACTTTTCTGCGGGGTTTGAACGTCGCGTTTGCACCAGAACATGCAATAAAATGATGTGAGCATATGGTCCGACAAGGGCATTATGCGATGAATAACCATCAACGGAACAACAGAAAGATCGATCCCAGTCGGGGGCTGATGCTGGGTGATGGCACGCCCAATGATCCTGACCGGGTCGAAATCGGGCCAACGTGCCTTGCCTTTGAGGAATGGGCCGCGGCGGGGCTGGACCTGCCCGATCTTCCCCACATGCGGGCCTATCGTCACAAGCGCCTGACCGATGCGGTCGTCGCGCGCGATTATGGCGGCATCCTGATGACCGATCCGCTGAATATCCGCTATGCGACCGACAGCACGAATATGCAGCTGTGGAACACCCACAATCCGTTCCGGGCCTGTCTGGTCTGCGCCGACGGTTATATGGTGATCTGGGACTACAAGAACGGCATGTTCCTCAGCACGTTCAACCCACTTGTCGCCGAACAGCGGACGGGGGCGGACCTGTTCTATTTCGACCGGGGTGATCAGCTTGGCCCGGCGGCGCGGGTCTTTGCCCAAGAAGTCCGCGATCTGATTGCCGAACATGGCGGGGGCAATATGCGCCTTGGCGTGGACAAGATGATGCTGCACGGTCTGCGCGGGCATGAGGAGGTTGGGTTTACCATCTTCCCCGGCGAGGAACTGACCGAAAAGGCGCGCAGCATCAAAGGCCCGGACGAGATCAAGGCGATGCGCTGTGCGAGCCATGCCTGCGAAACCGCTTGCCACGCCATGGAAGAGGCCGCACGCACCGGTGTGCCACGCGGCGACATGTCGGAAAATGACATATGGGCCGTTCTGCACGCCGAAAACATACGACGCGGGGGTGAGTGGATCGAGACACGGCTGCTCACATCGGGCCCGCGCACCAACCCATGGTTTCAGGAATGCGGGCCGCGGATCGTGCAGAACAACGAAATCGTGGCCTTCGACACCGATCTTGTCGGGGCTTACGGCATTTGCGTGGATATCAGCCGGACGTGGTGGATCGGTGATCGCAAACCGCGCCCTGACATGATCGAGGCGATGCGGATCGGCGTCGAACATATCGACCAGAATATGCAGATGCTGAAACCGGGTGTGTCCTTCAACGACCTGACCCACAATACGCACCAGTTGCCGGACAAGTATCAAAATCTGAAATATGGCTGCCTGATGCATGGTGTAGGCCTGTGTGATGAATGGCCGCTGATCGCCTATCCTGACCGCTGGGTCGAAGGCGCGTTCGATTACGAGGTGCAGGCGGGCATGGTCTTTTGCGTCGAGGCCTTGATCAGCCCCGAAGGTGGCGACTTTTCGATAAAGCTGGAAGATCAGGTGCTGGTGACCGATGACGGGTTCGAGAACCTGACGACCTATCCCCATGATCCGGCGTTAATGGGGCATTTTGGCGCATAGGTTGCCGCGATGCCTTTCTGATCGGACATCGTCCCTCGTCATCGGAGTGTCACCGCGCTAGGTCTTCTGGTGGAGGCGCATTATGACGTTGCAACAACTCATTATTTTCCTGCCGGCGGCGCTGCTTCTCGGGGCCTCGCCCGGCGCAAACAACCTGCTAGCCTTCATCTCGGCCACAAAGGCCGGTTGGCTGTCGACCGCCAAAAGCATCTTGGGGCGGCTTGCCGCTTGGGCGGTATTGGTCGTTCTTGTCTCTTTGGGATTAGATGTTCTTTTGCGCACGTCGGAAATGGCCTTTGTCGCGCTCAAATGGGTCGGCGTCGGCTACCTGCTATTTCTGGCCTTTCAGTTCTGGACCGCCGATGTGTCCAATGAAATTAAGGCACCGGACGTCTCGACATTGATGCGTCGCGAATTCCTGACGCTGATGGGCAATCCGAAGGCGTATCTGCTGCTGACCGCTTTTCTTCCGCAATTCGTCAACGACACCGCGCCGCTTGTGCCCCAGCTTTTCCTTCTGGGCGCGCTTTATCTGATCGCCGAGGGCATCGCTGCATTGCTTTGGGTCAGTGCGGGCAGTTTGGTGGGCGCGCATGCCCTGACACCGCTCAGGCGACAGGTCATCAATCGCGCGTCTGCAGGTCTGATGGGTACCGCGGCATTGCTGTTGGCACGGACGGAAAGGACGGCTCAGCCGTAAAATGGCTTATCAGCTACCCTACCCGTCCAAATCGACCACCGCCAGAATCCCCAGATGGTCCGACCCGAGCGGCGACCGATAGCTGGCATGGCCACCGCCTGGTGCCCAGACGTGGTCGAGAAACAGCGGAACACCTTTCAAATGGAAGGTCGGGCGCAGTGGCGTGACGGACCGCATCCTGCCCGACCGTCGCATCCGCTGCACACTTGCCGCCCAAGGGAAAATGTTGAAATCACCGCCCGTCACGATCGGGCCGTCCAGCCCGAGCAAAAGATCAACCGCGCTGTCGGCAGTCGCGCTGTTCCCATACGGATAAGGCCATTGCAGATGCACCGAAGCTGCCCAGAATGCCCGACCGTCCCGGGTGATCCGCGCCGCCGCCATCGCCCGCCGCGACGAACACGCGGTTTCCGCGATGGGATGAACCGATAAGACGGCGATCCGGCTCCACCCGGCAAAGGGGCAGACATGCTGATGCGGATAGCGTGGCCCCAAAAGCTGCAAGATCATGGCGTTCCGGTCGGACACCTCTTGCAGCATCACCACCTCTGCCCCGCTGTCGATGATATCGGTCGCCAGCGCCAGCAATTCGCCGTTTCGATACCACATGTTCTTGGAATAGATCCGCAAATCGCCCCCCTTACCGGGCACGAAAAGCGGCAGTATCGTCAGGGCCGCAGCGGCAGCGGCTCCAGCCAGGGCGATGCGGGTCACTTTCGCAAACCGCAGGCAGGCCCCCAGCAAACACAAAACGCCCAGCAGCGGGCGTAGCAACGACAGGCTATCGGCAAGTGGCCACCAACGGCCCAGAAACCCCGTCATAAGCGCCAGCCAGGCCAGCGCCATCACGCAGCCGACCAGCCACCACAGCAGCGTAACAACTCTCACCTTGCCGCGACCGGGGTTGTGTGATGCAGCCTGTCTGATCATGTCTGACCGCAGCTACAGGAAAGGGTCAGCCCATGCCAACCGAAAAACTCAGCTTTGCGGGCCATGACGGTCACCAGCTTGCCGCCCGTCTCGATCTGCCTGCCGGCCCGCATCTGGCCACTGCATTGTTCGCCCATTGTTTCACCTGCTCCAAAGATATCGCCGCCGCGCGCCGAATCGCCGCCCGCCTGTCGGCGATGGGGATCGCCGTCTTGCGGTTCGATTTCACCGGACTTGGCCATTCGGAAGGTGAATTCGAGAACACGAGTTTTTCGTCAAATGTCGATGATTTGATCGCGGCATGTCGTGCATTGGATGCGCGCGGCATGTCCCCTTCTTTGTTGATCGGGCATTCGCTTGGCGGTGCGGCAGTGTTGAAGGCCGCGCCGCAAATGCCCTCGGTCAAGGCGGTGGTGACCATCGGCGCCCCGTTCGACCCGGGTCATGTGACCCATAATTTCGCATCCGCCCTTGATGAAATTACGGGTCAGGGCGTGGCCGAGGTCAATCTGGGCGGGCGCCCGTTCCGGATCGGCAAGGGCTTTGTCGATGACATATCGCAGGTCGCGCTGACCGAGTCCGTATCGAAACTGGGTGCCGCGCTTTTGGTGCTTCACGCGCCCCGCGATGAAACGGTCGGCATCGAAAACGCCTCGCAGATATTTTTGACCGCAAAGCACCCCAAAAGTTTCGTCACGCTGGACGATGCCGATCACCTGATCACCCGACCCGCCGATGCCGAATACGCAGCCGACGTGATCACCGCGTGGTCCAAACGTTATCTGAACCTGACCCCGCCGACACCAAAGGTCGCCGCACCGGAAGGTGTCTTGCGCGTGACAGAGGCTGACCCGAACGGTTTCCTGCAGGATATCCAGTCGGGCCCCCACCATCTGGCCGCCGATGAACCGGCGAAATTCGGCGGGACGAACAAGGGGCTGACCCCATATGGTTTGGTGTCGGCGGGTCTTGGGGCGTGCACATCGATGACCATCCGGATGTATGCCCGGCGCAAGGGGTGGCCGTTGACCGGTATCAGCGTCGACATCGCCCATGCCAAGGAACACGCCCATGATGCCGCCGATCCCGGGGCCAAGGTCGATCATTTCGAACGACGTATCAGCCTGGAGGGTGATCTTAGCCCGGAGCAGCGTGATCGGCTGCTGGAAATCGCCGACAAATGCCCCGTTCACAAGACGTTGGAGCGCAGCTCGACGATCGCCACCGAACTGGTCTGAAAAAAGGCGGAACCAATTCGCGGGGCGGTGTGTTCTTTCACCGAGGCACAGAAGTGCCACAAACGAAACAACGAAAGGATGAATCCAATGCTTGGTTGGGCACTGACTTTTTTGGCAATCGCACTGATCGCGGCCCTGTTCGGTTTCGGCGGTATCGCCGGCGCATCGGCCGGGATCGCACAAATTCTGTTCTTTGTGTTCCTGGTTCTGTTCGCCATCGCGCTGATCTCGCGCGCTGTGCGGGGCAAGCCGCCGGTCTAAAATGACCTACTTGACGAAAAAAGGCGCTGCTGCGGCAGCGCCTTTTTTATTGAGATCATTGATCTTAGCGACGTGCGTCGCCAATCAGTTTCCATAGTGCAGGAAAGAGAAGTGCCGCGAGACCCAGTTTCAAAGCGTCAAAAACAATGAAATTCGTCAAGCCCCACTGCATCACCCATTCAATTCCTTTTGCCTCGAGGAAAAGATAGGCCATCCAGGGCAATCCGAAAGCGTAAATGATGATGTTACCGATAAGCATTGCCCCGGCCATTTTCACGACCGACCGATCCCAACCGGCCCGGGCAAGCGATGCCATTGCAACGGCAGCGATGAAGAAACCAACCAAATAGCCCCCGGTGGCGCCGGTCATGTAAGCCCAACCAAAACTCTCGGCGGACGAACCGGTGAAAACATCGTAGCCAAGAAGGCCCACCAACAGGTAACCGCCCAGCGTCAGCGAGCTCAGCCGCAGACCATAGGACGCGCCGATCGCCAGCACGACGAAGGTCTGCATGGTCGCCGGCACAGGCCACATCGGAAATCTGATTTTCGCAGCAATGGCCAGTGCCGCGACCCCCAGCACGACCATGACCGCCTGCTTGATCCGCAAAGCGGTGCCTTCGGATGGACCGAACGCTTCGGTCAGAACTTTGTCATTCAACGCGAGGGCCATGTGCCGCTCTCCCCTGTTAGTGTCCTTGTCGCGTGTTGTGCCCGATGCTGCAGTGCCGCGCAAGGCGGATAGCGTTAACGGCGGTCCGACGTAAGGTGGGTCTCGACCCACCCTATCGGGTGAATTCGGTGACCGATGTGTAATCTTTGCGCGGCCCGCTCACGACCCAAACCGCCCTCCAACGCGGCCAGGGGATGAAATCATAGCGCACCGCATACGTGTCGTCGCCACAATCATGCTCGGTCCCCTCCACGTAACCCTCGGGCACAAAACTGTGGAATGCGCTGCCATCCGCAAAGGTCATTGCGACCACATCGTCACCGAAGTGCCAGCGATAGGGTCGGGTCGCCTGCAGTTTCGGACCATCAGCCAGCTGCAGCGTCCCCTCCTCGACATAGGCCAACGTATTTCCGTCGGTCCGCGTGAACGTCGCCACACCATCCAACTGCCCTGTCTGTCCCGCCAACCGGTCAGTGATCACCCGGCTGATTTGCCAGGTTCCTTCGAAATCAGTGATCTTCAGCATCCGGCCCTCAGATTATGACATGCCTCTCTTGAGGCCCGTCGCCACCACCTTTATGACCCAAGCCGAAATCGCTGCCCAGCCCATATCAGAGGTGCCTTGATGATCCCCCGCTATTCCCGCCCCGAAATGACCGCCATCTGGGACCCCGCGACCAAGTTCCGCATCTGGTATGAGATCGAGGCGCATGCCTGCGACGCGCAGGCCGATTTGGGGGTGATCCCGAAAGAAAACGCAGCCGCCGTCTGGAAAGCCCGCGATGTAGATTTCGACGTGGCCCGGATTGATGAGATCGAGGCCGTGACGAAGCACGACGTCATTGCCTTTCTCACCCATCTGGCCGAGATCATCGGCAATGACGAGGCCAGGTTCGTTCACCAGGGCATGACATCGTCGGACGTGCTGGACACGACTCTGAATGTCCAGCTTGTCCGTGCCGCGGACATCCTGGTCGCGGATATGGACCGGGTGCTTGCCGCGCTGAAAACCCGCGCCATTGAGCACAAGGACACCGTCCGCATCGGGCGCAGTCACGGCATCCACGCAGAACCGACGACGATGGGCCTGACCTTCGCGCGCTTCTACGCCGAAATGGATCGTGGGTGCAAACGCCTCGTCGCTGCTCGCGAGGAGATCGCGACCGGCGCGATATCGGGCGCGGTCGGCACCTTCGCCAATATCGACCCGGCGGTCGAGGAACATGTCTGCGCCCAGATGGGCCTGACGCCCGAACCGATCAGCACGCAGGTCATCCCCCGCGACCGTCACGCAATGTTCTTTGCCACCCTCGGCGTGATCGCCAGCAGCATCGAAAACATCGCCACCGAAATCCGGCACATGCAGCGGACCGAAGTGCTGGAGGCTGAGGAATTCTTTTCCAAGGGACAGAAGGGTTCATCCGCCATGCCCCACAAACGCAACCCCGTCCTGACCGAAAACCTGACCGGTCTCGCCCGGCTGGTGCGCATGTCGGTGATCCCCGCGATGGAGAATGTCGCACTTTGGCACGAACGCGATATCAGCCATTCATCCGTTGAACGCGCCATCGGGCCGGATACGACAGTCACGCTTGATTTCGCGTTGAACCGGCTGGCGGGCGTGATCGAAAAGCTGGTCATCTATCCCGATAACATGCTGGCCAACATGAACAAATTCCGCGGGCTTGTGATGTCGCAACGTGTCCTTCTTGCGCTGACCCAGGAAGGCGTCAGTCGCGAAGACGCCTATCGCCTTGTGCAGCGGAATGCGATGAAAGTCTGGGAGGATGGGGCCGATTTCAAAACCGAACTGTTAGGCGATGCCGATGTCACGGCAGCGCTGTCAGCGGATGAAATCGCGGAAAAATTCGATCTGGGCTATCACACGAAACATGTCGATACGATTTTCGCCCGGGTTTTTGGTGAGTGATCGTCATATGGTGACCGGCCGTCTGTCCCACCCCGGCCGGTCACAGATTTTTCATCAGAGCGTCGCCACAGCGTGAGCCGGAGGGTGTTTTGCCACACGCGACCCTGCTGATGATTCGGCCGTCGTTACCTTTGTCGGTACGACAATCCGCCGATCGCTGCGCACCGTCGGCATGCTGATACAGGCATAGCGACGTCCGTCTTCCGCATTGCGATAGGGCTCCCCTATCCGCTCGGCCTTGTATCCCAATTTGCGCAGCGTCCGCGACATCGCCACAGGTGACAATGACAGCAATTCGGTTGCACCACGTGATTTCGCGACATCGACCGCACCATCCAGCATCATCGACAGGCAGACAGAGCGATCTTCCTGCGTATTGATATCGTCCGCGATCACGGTACGGGTCACTTCCCAGACGTTCGCAGTGGATTCCGCCGCCGGTAGGATATTCTTGGGGATGCCGATCAGCTTACCGGCAACGGCGTCACGCAACATGTATGTATGTGATCCCCATTGCGCCGTCGTCGGCATCACCCGTGTACCGGCAACGACCACGCCGTCGGATACGATCAAGGAATAATAGGCTGTCGGATTATCATACTGATCCATTTCGACATCATCGTCATGCGGTATCTCCCACCCGAGTTGGTCCACGAAGAACCGCTTACGCAACTTCAGGAAATCATAGAACTCGGCGCCGTATTGGTGTAGCTGCGCCAGACTAAAGACAATATTCTCCATAACCCTCTTTCTGTCTCCTCGGGGCGAGTGGCACATCAAGCCACACCCGCCGATTGTCATTTACTTTAACAACGACAAGTTATCTTGATTTGTTCCGATTGCGGAGAAAAAAGACGATGTGGTGGAAATCTGTCGCCGACCGGGCGTTGCAAAAACAACCCAGAGCTTAAATCAAACCATACTGACTGGCGAGCGTAGCGGCTTGTGTTCCTGTCTTTGCGCTGAGTTTTTGCTTTGCGTTCTTAAGCCTTTGTTTCACGGCGCCCTCGCTCACGCTCAACTCATGGGCGATTTCCTTAAGACGCTTGCCGTCCTTGACCATGCTCAACGCTTCCAGTTCGGCATTGGTCAGGTTCGTCGGCGGAGCCGTCTCGTTGTGGCGTCGTGTCAGAAAAGCCTTCAGCAGCTTGACCTCGAGATCGGTGTACTCCCTGTCACCCCGCCCGAACGATGCAAACGACCGCTGCCCGTCGCCGTTCGAATCGAACACCGAAACGACCACGCCGTATCGCATCCCGAATGTCTTGGCCTGTGCAAGCACACGCTTTGGATCATCCAGCGAAAGATCGCTCCAGCGGCATGTGCCGATATGGCTGTAGGCCCATCTAATCACCGGATCGAAAAGCATAAATCGATGCACCGTATAGTGCTCGACCCATTCAGGCGGCAGCGCGTTGGTCTCTTCCATCGGAAACGCGAAACCGATACGCAGGGCGATGTAGTGACCCGCTGGCGCAAGCTGCTCTATGTCCTCCGAACGGAGCAAAGTCGACATTTAAGTACCTCGAGGCTTCCACATTTAACAAAAGCCTTGTTGCTTTCGCACTGTTATACCTACAATGTTGATACGCAATGCCTTGCGCCAAAGTAGTGCGGTCACGATCTATTTGGCAACCTGAAAGCGAGTGTTAGTTTAATGTCGTCGACATCGTTAGAGATCAGCGAAGTATTGGGCGAAATGCGCGAGTTTGCTCCAGCTGGTTATGCGATCGGTCTTCAGATAAAATATACGACGCCGAAATTCATGTTTCAAACCTATGCCAAAGCGTGGCTTGATCACTACGGTCAACAAGGTCTTTTGATGACTGACCCGACGTTAGGTTGGGGTTTTGAAAACGTCGGCGTCGTGCGTTGGAGCGACTTGCAGGATCTGGACATTCAGGGTGTGCTGGTTCAGGCTAAAGAGTTCGGCATCAATTACGGTATAACTTGTGCAAGAGAACGTCAGGACAAGGCCGATGGCATCAGAAGCATTGGCAGCTTTGCACGAGGCGATCGAGATTTCACGGACGCAGAGGTCGAAAAGATCCACGTGGCATTCAACCTTCTTCACGATGGGACCGAGGATCAGGCACAGCTTGACCCCGAGACGATCCAGCAACTGCGCAACATGTCGATCATGGTGACACATCCCGGTTCTTAGCTTCGCCTAACCTTTCCTTTACGGCCTGCGGTTAGTCAGTGGGCATGACGCAAGCCGATCAAACCACACGCGAAAAACCGCTTACACGCCGCCGGAAAGCGGCGGTTGTCGTTCAGATGTTGCTGAATGATGGTGGCCAGCTGGCGCTCTCCTCTCTGCCCGAATCATTGCAAGAGGTTCTTGCGGATGAATTGGGTGATATCCGACTGATCGACCGCGACACCGTCAACGCCGTCGCCGCCGAATTCGCGGCCGAGTTGGAATCCGTCGGACTCACCGCACCGATATCGCGCGATGCTGCGATCACCGCATTGGCGGACCACCTCAGCGCGCCTTTGGCGGACCGTTTGCGTGCCCGGACGGAAAGCGCGCGCAACGGTGATCACTGGCCTGTCGTGCTGGATCTGTCCGTGGATCGGATCGCCCAAATCATGACCGCCGAAAGCACCGAAATCTGCGCCATCCTTCTGTCCAAGCTACCGGTCGCCAAGGCGGCCGAGGTTCTGCAATCGACCGAAGGCAGTCGCGCCCGCCGCATCACTTTCGCGATGTCCCAGACGGCCGATGTTTCACCCGATGTCGTGCGCCGAATCGGCAAGACGCTCGCGACGGATTATGGCCGGCCACGTATCACGGCCTTTGACAAAGCCCCCGTGCAGCGGCTTGGCGCGATCCTCAATTCGACGGCCAACGACACACGCGAGGATTTGCTGGCTGCCTTGGGCGAAACGGACCCGGACTTTGCCAGTGATGTACGCAAGGCGATCTTTACGTTCAAAGACATCCCGCACCGGATCCAACCTTTGGATGTGCCCAACTGCATCCGGCCTGTCGACGGCGATATGATGATCACCGCCATCGCCGCCGCGCTCGCCGGTGGTGAGGACACGGTGCAGGCGGCAGAGTTCATCCTGTCGAATATGTCGCAGCGGATGGCGGATCAGTTGCGCGAAGATGCCAGCGAGAAGGGAACGATCAAGAAGGCGGATGCCGAAAAGGCGATGAACGCCGTCACGACCGCGATCCGGGATCTCGCGGATCGCGGGGATATCATATTGATCGACCCCGATGCGGAAACAGCGGACGGCTGAATTCGCCGGGTGACAAGCCGCGGTCGGACGCCTACCTTTGCGTCATGACAAATGACATGACGGATTTCGATGGCCGGCGCTGGCATGACATGGGCGGTGATGCCGCAGGCCCGGTCCCGCATGATGATCACGACTTCGCTCTATGGGAAAAGCGTGTCGACGCGCTGATGATCATCGCCTCTGGTAAAGGCTATTTCACCGTCGATGGCCTGCGCCGAGCGCTTGAAGACATGGGCGAAGAGGCGTTCGAGACGATGTCGTATTACGAACGCTGGATCGCGTCGGTGAACCAGAACCTGATCGAGGCGGGTGTCTACACCATCGCCGAGCTTGCCGAGCGGATGGACGTCGTGGCAAGGCGCGGCACGACGTATGGCGAGGCCGCGAATGGCTGACTGGGTCCGCGTCAAGGCATCGATGCCGCCGGGCCATGTACGCACGCCGGCCTATCTGCGCGGCAAAACCGGTTGGATCGAACGAACGCTGGGGGCCTTTTCCAACCCCGAAGAACTGGCCTATGGCCATGACGGGCAGCCGACAAAGCTGCTGCGCGTCCGCTTCACCATGGCCGAGCTATGGGGTGACAGGGCCGAAACGCCCAATGATACGCTGGATGCCGAAATCTATGCCCATTGGCTTGAACAGGCGGAGGCACCCGATGCCGCATGATCATCTTTCACCCTCCGGTCACCCCTACCGCCCCGACGACGACACGCCGCTGACCTACTGGCAGCAGATGGAAATCGCGATCCGCGAAATCCTGATCGAAAAGGGCGTGACGACGCCTGCGGCGATCAACGCCCAGATCGGCACGATGGATGCGCGCAGCCCGGCGAACGGTGCCGCCGTCGTGGCACGCGCCTGGATCGATCCGGGGTTTCGCGATGACCTTTTGCAAGATGCAAGCGCGGCGAGCGCCGCCATGGGGTTCGATATCGGCCCGCTGAGACTGATCGCCGTTGAGAATACGGACGATGTCCATAACGTCATCGTCTGCACCTTATGTTCCTGCTACCCACGCAACCTGCTAGGTCTGCCGCCGGACTGGTACAAATCCCGCGCCTACCGGTCCCGCACGGTCAAAGAACCACGCAAAGTGCTGGCCGAATTCGGCGTCATTCTGCCCGACACCACAACAGTTCGGGTCCACGACAGCACCGCCGACATGCGCTATATCGTGATCCCCGCCCGACCCACCGGCACCGACGGATGGTCCGAAACCGACCTTGCCCAGTTGGTCACCCGCGACAGCATGATCGGGACCGGCCTGCCGAAATCACCCGACGCGCTTGTCCGGAACGGCACTGCCGGTTAGGCAACCGGCACAATGACGACAACGGATGAGACAGAGCCCCCTGATGGGTCAACAGCCGATTGGCTGGCCGACAAGGTCTTGCGCGGGCTGATCAGCGCGCTTTTGCGCCTGCCACACGAGCGGCGCGTGCCGCTGATGGGGGCGATCCTACGCCGAGGAATCGGGCCGCTGGTCGGCTATCGCAAGCGCGCCGAGGATAACCTGGCCATGATTTACCCCGACATGCCCCAGGCCAAGCGGCGCGCGATCGCAGCAGCCTGTTGTGACAATTTCGGGCGGACGCTTATCGAAAATTATGCGTGGACGGAATTCGGCCAGCGGCTGAAAGGAACAGTCCCCACCGGGGAAGGGCTGACCGCCTTGTCACAGGCAGCGACAGACAATCGCCCGGTCATCTTTGTCACTGCACATTTCGGTAATCACGAAGCACCGCGTCAGGTGCTGACCGCGATGGGTCATGTTATCGGCGGCCTATATCGCCCGACACAGAATCCGTTCTTCAATGCGCACTATGCCAAGACCATGACGTCATGGGGCGGCCCGGTCTTCGCGCAGGGACGACGCGGCACCATGGGCTTTGCCCGGCATTTGAAATCGGGCGGGATGGGCACGCTTTTGTTCGATGTCTCCGCCAAGGGACCGGCCGTCCCTTTCCTTGGGCATCCGGCACATACGGCGCTATCGGCTGCCGAGATCGCGTTGAAGATGGACGCGCTGATGATCCCCTATTTCGGCATACGCCAACCCGACGGTCTGTCCTTCGCGGTCGAGGTCGAGGCGCCGGTCCCGCCCGGCTCGGCCGAAGAGATGATGATCAACGCAACACAACGGCTCGAAGCGCAGATCGCGCGCCATCCGTCCCAGTGGTTCTGGGTCCACAGACGTTGGAAAAAACGCTAGCGCAACTGGGCCGCGCCGACGATCGCGCCGTGACCGGCCTGCTGGATCAGCACCACCACAGGCTCGTCCCCTTCAGCGGCCGCACGCAGGTTGAGGGCGCTGGACCCGTCCCAACGTCCGACCACGTCCCATTTCCGCACGACATTGGCGTAACTCAGTTCGCGCCCAGCATTTTCGCCCCGGCGAATGGCTATCGTTTCCTGCGGGGTATAGCGAACAAGCTGGACAAGGTAATCCCCTTCCTCGTCCGCATCGGCGCTTATTTCCACGGCACCACCGGATCGTGTGACCGACACATCCACAGAGGACGCCGCCGCCTGATGCCGCATGATCCCGTCCATCACCTGCACGGTACGCGACCCCACAACGTGTTCCTTACCGTTGATCACCATTTGCGGGGTATAGACGACCGCTGCATTGAACGACTGCGCATAGGCATGCTGGCGTGCGGTATATTCCGGCGTCGCAAAGCTGTCTTTCCAACCGATGTAATCCCAGTAGTCGACATGCAACGCCAGTGCGATGACATCGTCGCGCTTTGCCAACTCGTGCAAAAACGCATCTGCCGGCGGGCAGGACGAACACCCCTGCGACGTATAAAGTTCGACCACGACCGGACTGTCGGCCACAGCCTGTGTCGTGGTGAACATCCCTGTCAAAGCCATAGCGGCCAGAAGTGCGCGCATATCGATCCCTCGTCAACGAATTGCATTTCGGTCTATTGCGCATGCAGGCAAAAATCCAATCAATGAATTGCGAGAAACATGTTAGTTTTGTTTCACTGGACCTCCCACCACGATTTGCATACAATCGCATACAATCTCCACTTGAACGCCGCGCGCCGTTAGGGCACAAGCGCGTCAAATACCTTCATAGCCTCCGCCAGGAAAGGGATTCCCATGCCTATCACCGTCGGCAAAGACACAGCCAAAACCCGTAAAACACTGACCGTCGGCGACCAGTCGGTCGCCTATTATTCCATCCCCGCCGCGCAAGCGGCGGGATTGGGCGATTTCACCAAACTGCCCGCCGCGTTGAAGGTGGTGCTGGAGAACCTTTTACGGTTCGAGGATGACGGGTTTTCGGTCTCGGTTGACGACATCAAAGCCTTCGGCGAATGGGCGGAAAAAGGTGGGAAGAACCCGCGCGAGATCGCCTATCGCCCTGCCCGTGTGCTGATGCAGGATTTCACCGGCGTGCCTGCCGTGGTCGACCTTGCCGCCATGCGTGACGGCATCGTCGCTTTGGGTGGTGACGCCCAACAGATCAACCCGCTGAACCCTGTCGACCTTGTCATCGACCACTCGGTCATGATCGACGAATTCGGCAACCCGCGCGCCTTCCAGATGAACGTGGATCGCGAATATGAACGCAATATGGAGCGCTACCAGTTCCTGAAATGGGGCCAGGGCGCGTTCAACAATTTCCGCGTCGTCCCCCCGGGCACCGGCATCTGCCACCAGGTGAACCTGGAATACCTCGCCCAGACTGTCTGGACAGACAAGGACCAGAACGGTGAAGAGGTCGCCTATCCCGACACGCTGGTCGGCACTGACTCGCACACGACGATGGTCAACGGCCTCGCCGTCCTTGGCTGGGGCGTCGGCGGGATCGAGGCTGAGGCCGCGATGCTGGGCCAGCCTGTGTCGATGCTGATCCCAGAGGTCGTGGGCTTTGAACTGACTGGCGAAATGGTCGAAGGCACCACCGGCACCGACCTCGTCCTGAAAGTTGTCGAAATGCTGCGCGAACTCGGCGTCGTCGGCAAATTCGTCGAATTCTACGGCGAAGGCTTGGACCGTTTGCCGCTCGCCGACCGCGCCACCATCGCCAACATGGCCCCTGAATACGGCGCGACCTGCGGCTTCTTCCCGATCGACGGCGAAACCCTGCGTTACCTGCGCAACACAGGTCGCGACGAAGACCGGATCGCACTGGTCGAAGCCTATGCCAAGGAAAACGGCTTTTGGCGCGATGAGAATTACAAGCCGATCTATTCCGACACGCTCAGCCTTGATATGAGCACCGTGGTGCCCGCAATCTCGGGCCCGAAACGTCCGCAGGATCACATCGCGCTCGACGTGGCAGCCACCGAATTCGGCAAATATGTAAAAGGGATCCGCGACGGCAAAGACGCCAGCGCCAATGCCGAAATCCGTTGGGAAGGTGAAGGCGGCCAGCCAGAGCCGCAGGATATCCCCGGTGATGAAGGGCATCACAAGCGGGGCTATGTCGCTACCGAGGATGGCAATTATCAGCTGCATGACGGGTCCATCGTCATCGCCTCCATCACGTCCTGCACCAACACGTCGAACCCCTACGTGATGATCGGCGCCGGTCTTGTCGCACGGAAGGCACGCGAATTGGGGCTGAACCGGAAACCATGGGTGAAGACATCGCTCGCGCCCGGATCGCAGGTGGTCAGCGAATACTTGGAGGCCGCGGGCCTGCAGGACGACCTGGACGCGATCGGCTTCAACCTTGTTGGTTATGGCTGCACGACCTGCATCGGCAATTCCGGCCCGCTGGAAGAACCGATCAGCAAAGCCATCAACGATTACGACCTGATCGCCACATCGGTTCTGTCCGGTAACCGCAACTTCGAAGGGCGGATCAGCCCGGACGTGCGCGCCAACTACCTCGCCTCGCCCCCGCTCGTCGTGGCCTATGCGCTGGTCGGTGACATGAACGTGGACATCGCCAACGACCCTATCGGACAGGACAAGGACGGCAATGACGTCTACCTGAAAGACATCTGGCCATCGTCGGCCGAAATCAATGCGCTGGTCGAGAAAACGGTCACGCGAGAGGCGTTCCAGTCGAAATACGCCGACGTGTTCAAGGGCGACGAAAAGTGGCAGGCTGTCGAAACCTCCGACGGGGAAACCTACGATTGGCCCGCATCGTCAACCTATGTGCAGAACCCGCCCTACTTCCAGGGCATGTCCAAGGATCCGGGCGAGATCAACGATGTGGTCGATGCCAAGGTCCTTGCCGTTCTCGGCGACATGGTCACGACCGACCACATCAGCCCCGCCGGGTCGTTCAAGGACACAACGCCAGCCGGCAAATACCTGATCGAACGGCAGGTGCCGGTGCGCGAGTTCAACTCCTACGGATCGCGCCGCGGCAACCACGAGGTCATGATGCGCGGTACATTCGCCAATATCCGTATCAAGAACGAGATGCTGGACGGCGTCGAAGGCGGCTACACCAAAGGACCGGACGGCAACCAGACGTCCATCTTCGAGGCCGCGATGGCGCACCAGGCCAACGGCACTCCGCTGGTCGTCTTCGGCGGCGAACAATACGGCGCCGGATCATCCCGCGACTGGGCGGCCAAGGGCACGTCGCTGTTGGGTGTGAAAGCGGTCATCGCCGAAAACTTCGAACGTATCCACCGCTCGAACCTCGTCGGCATGGGCGTGGTGCCCTTCGAATTCACCGGCGGCGACACCCGCAAATCACTCGGCCTGACGGGCGAGGAAACGGTGACGATCAAAGGGCTGGCCGACGTGAAGCCACTGCAAGAGGTGACGGCGAACATCACCTTCGCGGATGGATCGACCAAGGACATAACGCTGAAATGCCGGATTGATACAGCGGTGGAGATCGACTACATCAAGTCCGGCGGCGTGCTGCATTACGTGCTGCAGAATTTGGCGAAGGCGGCTTGATTGCAGACGCGCTTAAACAAACGAATGGGCGACCCTTTCCGCCCATTCACAGCATCGTTCTGGAAACTGCCGTGCGGATAAGCATTGTTGTCGCTGCGTTGTTGATTTCGGGCAGCGCTTTTGCTCAAGAGACATCGGACCTTTCATGTTTCGATGCAGACCCCGTTACCAATCCGCCCGAGACGATAACCGCCTGCACCGCCTTGATTGATGAAAAAGGCGGCGACCAAGATTTGCTCTTGTTCGGCTTACATCGGCGCGGCATCGCCAAGCGACAAGCAGGCGATATGGAAGGCAGCATCGCAGATTTTGAACAATATCTCAAAATAGAGCCCGATAATACCGCGACACTTCGGATGCTTGCTTGGACTTATCGTGAACAGGGAAGATCCGAAAGGGCAGAGGCCTCGTATACCAGTATTCTTGAACAAGATGATCATTGGCAAGGCTGGCTCTCGCGCTGTGCGGTCCGCACTGATTTAGGGCGCTACAGCCTGGCCGTCAGCGACTGCATGCAAGTCGAAGAGCGGGTCAATCAAGACCCAGACGCTGACCAAGAACTACGTGAAAGCGTCATGCAGGACGCATGGTACTTTTGGTCATTGTCGCTCAATCAAATGAACAAGCCGGCTGAGGCGGCGCGTGTGGCACGTCGGGGTTTGGGCACGAAAGACATAAACGCACGGTTGTACTTCGTGACACTCGTTGGTCTCTGGAACAGCGATCAAACGGAAGAGATAGATAGCTTGTTGTCTGAGGGGCTTCAAAAGTACCCGGGTGATGCCGATCTGGAGTATTTTCTAAGCGAGTGGGAAAAACGATAATGCAAGGTCGCACGTTATCACCGCCCGATCCCAAACTGCTTAAGGATTGGATCGACAAAAACGCCTAAGCCGATCAAAACAGCGGAAAATAACGGTCCCCCTAAGATCGCCCGGACTTTCGAGACACCCTGCATGTTGCGCTCTAGCTGGGATGGGTGGACCCGATAGCCGCAACTTTGGCAGTTGAAGGCACCGAAACGCCGACCATGCTCTGTCTGACAACGTGGACAAATGCCGTCATTCGCCTGAAATTGTTCGTTTGAACCTATGTTGTGCACAACCACACTTTTGCCATTACCTATCAACGTATACATTAAATTAATTGGCGCGATATGTCATGTAAAATGTGGGCTAAAAACAATCTTACTGTGATACTTGTCGGCTGAGCACACCATCTCTACTCCACTGCCTTGGCCAATTCCGGCAAAAACCGCTGCTCGTAATCCGACCCGACCAGCGGGCCGACGTACCGAAACAGCACCGTCCCGTCCCCATCCACGATGAATGTTTCTGGCGGCGCAGTCACGCCCCAGTCAATCGCTACCCTGCCCCGCAGATCAAACCCGGTGGCAAAGAAGGGGTCCTCATAATCCGCCAGATAGCTTGATGCCTGATCCTGCGCGTCTCGAAAATTCATGCCAGCCACGCGATAGCCCTGCGCCTCAAGGTCTAAAAGGTTCGGATGCTCCGCCCGGCAGGGCGGGCACCAGCTGGCCCAGAAATTGACAATGGTGATCTCGCCCGACCGCAGGTCGTCATCGGTCAACTGCACCGTCCCTTCGACCGCCTCGACAGGCACGGCTGGCGCTTGTTGGCCGACAAAGGTCGAAGGCAGCTCATCCGGATTGTCCCGCATCATCCCCGCCAGCGCGAGCCCGGCAAAGGCCGCGAAGATCGCAGGCGGCAGGATCATCAGGGGCGAGACCTTAGCCATGCTTCTCCACCCTCTCCAACGCCGCGCGGACACGGACATAGCGCCGCCAACTCAGGCCCACGATGGCCAACAAGAGCGCGAGACTGCCCGCATAGGCCAACAGGACCTCGACAGCGTATTCCCCCAAATCAGGCATGCTGCATCCTCATCTCCAGCGCGCGCATGCGGCGGGCGCGTATCTCGGTCCGTGTCCGCATCAGGACCAAGGCGACAAACAGCAAAACAAACCCCGCGATGCAGACCAGCAAAGGTATCCAGAACACATCCGCTACATTCTCCTCTGCGTCCAGCGACAGGGACGCCCCCTGATGCAGTCCTTGGTTCCAGAACAAGACGGCATAACGGGATAACACAGCAAAGATCGACCCAACCATGCACAGCACGCTGGTCAGGTCGGCGGCCGTATCCGGGTCTTCGATCGCTTCCCACAACGCCATGTAGCCCAGATAGAACAGGAACAGGATCAGGAACGACGTCAGGCGCGGATCCCACGCCCACCATGTCCCCCACATTGGTTGGCCCCAGACGGCGCCTGTGAACAGTGCGATCAGCGTCATCGTCACGCCCACCGGTGCTGCGGCCCGCGCGGCAAGGGCCGACACATGATGCCGTCGCACGACCCAGATCAGCGAGGCGACCAGCATCATGATCCACGCATTGATCGCCATCAGGGCGGCGGGCACGTGCAGGTAGATGATCTTGACGGTCGATCCTTGGCGGAAATCATCCGGCGTAAAGAAGAACCCCCAGATCAGACCAACGCCCAGGCACAACCCGGCCAGCCCGAATGTCCACGGCAAGACAGGCCGCGTCCATTCCATGAACTTTTTTGGGTTTGCATATTCCCACATCGACATGCTCGCTATCTAACCTCCCTGCCCGGGGCATCAATGGCCCTCATCGTAAATTGATGCGTAACACAGCCGCAGCGGCGAAGGGCATGATCGCGAATGTGCCTGCAGTGATCCCGCCAAGCAAGATCAGAGCACCGGTCGGGTCCAGCGCATCCGCACCACGCCGCGTCGCCTCGGCCCCAAAGATCAGGGTCGGCACATAAAGCGGCAGGACAAGGAGCGACAACAGCAGCCCCCCGCGCCGCAAGCCAATCGTCAATGCCGCGCCAAACGTGCCGATCATCGACAACGCTGGCGTACCGATCAACAGCGAGACCAGAAGGTAAAGGTAAGCCGAGGGCGCGAGGTTCAGCAAAAACCCCAGCACAGGGGCCGCCAGCGTCAGGGGCAGCCCGGTGGTGACCCAATGCGCCAGCGCCTTGATCAGCGCGACACCTTCCAGCGGCAGCGGCGCAGTGGCCAGCAGGGCCAGCGATCCGTCCTCATAATCCAGCGCAAAAATCCGGTCGAGAGAAAGTAAGGCCGCCAGCAATGCCGCCACCCAGAGGATGCCCGGCGCGATCCGGCCCAACAGCTCCGCATCCGGCCCAACGCCAAACGGCACCAGCACAACAACAATAAGGAAAAACGCGAGACCCAGCCCAAAGCCGCCGCCCGCGCGGATCGCCAACCGCAGGTCACGCATCAAGAGCGCGATCACAGAAATGCCTCGTCCGACCCGCCGCCCACATACGGGGCGGCCTTGAACGGAGTCAGGTCAAGCTCCGGCGCATCAAGATCAAGGTCGATATGGGTCGCGATTACGGCGATGCCGCCATCAGCCAGATGTCCACGCAGCCAATCAGCGAACAGCTTGACCGAAAAACGGTCGAGCGACACGGTCGGCTCATCCAGAAAAAGAACCTTTCGCCCTATCACCGCCAGACGGGCAAGGCCAAGGCGGCGTTTCTGACCAGCCGACAAGGTGCCCCCCAAACGGTCCTTCAGATCGGCCAGGTCAAACGCCCGCAGTACGTCCGATAAGGTGGGTGAAACCCACGCGCTGCCATACACGTTACCCCAAAATGCCAGGTTCTCCGTCACGCTCAGCGCGGCCTTGATCCCGTCCGCGTGGCTGGCATAGGCGCCCTGCTCTTCCGGGTATTCGACCAGCCCATGCAACGAAGGCTGCAACCCCGCCAATGTCCGCAACAATGTCGTCTTGCCCACGCCATTCGGGCCGCGCAAGATCAGCGCCTGACCTGCGCTGACCTCAAACCCGACCCCGCTTAACACCGGCATCCCGCCGCGTGCGCATGTCAGGTTGGACACTGTCAGCATTCAAACAGGGATCAGGGCCACGGCCACACGCCGCCCCTCAGAGAGCAGGATGTTGTAGGTGCGGCATGCGGCGGGAGAGGCCATCGGCTCCACCCCGATCCCCGCCGCCTCGCATATCGTGCGAAAATCGGTTGGCAAATGCGCGATTTCCGCCCCGGTGCCCACAAAGACGACGTCAAGATCGGCGACCTGATCAATAATGGTTTCCGTATCCGAGAACCCACCCCACGTGGTGACACCAGCAGGTGACACCATCACAGGCCCTTCAACCTTCTCGCCGCCGATCCGAAAGAACCCCGGCCCATAGCCGTCAATCGGCACGCTATCATCATATGCGATCTCGTTGAGGCGCATCAGTCAGTCGATTTCGCCTGCGCCTCGACCTCGGCATAACGGCCACCTGCGGAGGGATCCTTTTTCGACCAGTCGCGCTTGACCCCCAGCACCAGCAAGAGCGCCGAAGCCACGAAGATCGACGAATAGGTCCCGATGATCACACCCCAGATCATCGCGAAGACAAAGCCGCGGATAACGTCACCACCCAACACGAAAAGCGAAATCAACGCCAGCAAGGTGGTGACCGAGGTCATCAAGGTCCGGCTGAGCGTTTCGTTGATCGACAGGTTCAGCACCTCCTTGAGGTCCTTTTTCTTGTACTTACGCAGGTTCTCGCGCACGCGGTCGAACACGATCACCGTGTCGTTGATCGAATAGCCCACGATGGTCAGCAGAGCGGCGATAATGGCCAGGTCGAACTTGATCTGCAATTCCGAGAAAATCCCGATCGTCAGGATCACGTCGTGAGTCAGGGCCAGCACCGCGCCCACGGCGAACTGCCATTCGAAGCGCAGCCAGATATAGGCCAGGATCGCCAGAACCGCGAGGGCGACAGCGATGGCCGCCGTCTGGATCAACTCGCCAGAGACTTTCGGGCCGACCGACTCAACGGAGGGAAAAGAGATATTGTCGAACGAACGGCCGATTGAGGTAACTGTATTCGATGCCGTGATGGCCCTTTCGATCTGCTCGATTTGTTCCAACGTCGTGCCTGCGGGAACTGCCAAAGTGACGTCTCCCGTATTGTCGACGAGTGATACTGACGATAAAGCAGATTGCGCCGCATTCAGGACTGCATCCGACGATCCTGTTTCAAGATCAACTTCCAAGAAGGTCTGACTCTCTAACATCTCTGCCAAAGCGAACTGAATAGCTTGGATCGTCTCCGACGCGATCCGCTCATCGCCTTCCTGCGCCTGCACACGGACCATCGCGACGTTCTGGTTTTCGTCGAAATTCGGATCGAACACCTCCGTGATCGAGATATCGCCCAAACCCAATGGCTCTAAAGTCGACCGATAGGCGGCAACATCCACGGGCTGTTCCGATTGGGTCCGGACGCTCGTCCCACCCTGAAAATCGATCCCGAAATTCAGGCCCTGCACCAAGAAGAACCCGAAGGCCACGACCATCGCCACCATCGAGATACCCAGCCACAGCCGCGCCTTGGCGAAAAAGTCGATGTTCGTACCCTGTTTGACCAGTCTCAGACGCATATCAAACCTCGATTGTCTTGGGGCGGGTGCGCGAGAACCAGATCACGATCAGCGACCGGGTGACGAAAATCGCGGTGAAAACGGAGGTGACGATCCCAAAGCCCAGCGTCACGGCAAACCCACTGACCGGGCCGGATCCCATGGTGAACAGGATCACAGCCGTAATGAACGTCGTGATATTGGCATCGATGATTGATGACAACGCCTTTTCATAGCCCAATTCGATCGCGCGCGCCGGACCCTTGGCCGTTTTCAGCTCTTCGCGGATGCGCTCGAACACGATCACATTGGCGTCAACCGCCATCCCGATGGTCAGCACGATCCCGGCGATCCCCGGAAGGGTCAGGGTCGCGCCCACAATGCTGAGCAACCCGAAAATCAGCCCAACATTCACGATCAGCGCGATGTTCGCAAAAATGCCGAACAGGCCATAGCTCAGGAACATGTAAAGCAGGATCGCAATCCCCGCGACGATACAGGCGATCTGCCCCGCTTCGATCGAATCCTGCCCCAGTTCCGGGCCAATCGTCCGTTCCTCTAGGAAGGTCAGTTCAGCCGGCAAAGCACCCGAGCGCAGCAACACCGCGAGTTCGGTCGCCTCTTCGACGGTGAAGTTGCCTGTGATGATCCCCGACCCGCCTGGAATATGGCTTTGGATCGTGGGGGCCGAGATCACCTCGTCATCCAGCACGATGGCGAAGGGCGACCCGATATTCGACAGCGTGTAATCACCGAACGTGCGCGCAGCGGACGTGTTGAACCGAAACGCCACCGCGGGGCGGCCGTTCTGGTCGAAATCCAGCTGGGCATTCTCCAGATCCTCGCCCGTCACCACCGGACGGCGTTCGAGGATGTAAAACTGGTCGGTTCCATCGCGGGACGGGACAATGATATTACCGGTTCCCGCCTGTTCATCCGGACCACCGGCCACCCCACGCACGGGGTTGAATGTCAGTTGCGCCGTCGTGCCCAGAAGCGAGATAATCTCGTCTGCGGACCCGACACCCGGCACCTGCACCAGAATACGCTCCGCCCCCTGGCGTTGGATCGTTGGTTCGCGCGTGCCGACCTCATCGATCCGGCGGCGAATGATTTCAAGCGACTGCGCCATGGTCCGTTCGTTCATGGCCAGCATTTCGGCCTCGCTCAGCGTGATCGTCAGCAGCGTGCCGTTCAGGCGGACGTCGATATTGCTCGACGCGGCACCGGTAAAGGTCTGCACCGGACGTCCCAGCCCGCGGACCAGTTCAAACGCGCGGTTCGCGCCTTCGGGGTTCGAAATCCGCACGCGCAGTTCCGTTTCAGGTCCGTCTTCCTCGCGCGTGACGAACCCGATCGTATCCCGCTCCGCCGCGAGAGCATCCCGCACGCTGGGCCAAAACCCTTCCAGGAATGAGGCGTGCACGTCCGAGACCTGCACCTCGACCAGCAAATGCGCCCCGCCCCGCAGGTCAAGGCCGAGATTGACAAGGTTCGACGGCAGAAAATCCGGCCACAGGGCGGCATCCGCTTCCAATTCCGCGTTGGTCTGACCGCTTTCGATCAAGACCATCGCATCGTTATGCGTCTCGACCCGGCCATAAAAACCGTTGGGCATCGCAAATGTCAGGCCGACCAAAACGGTCAGCCAAATCATGATTTGCTTGGGCAGCGAAATGTTGAGCATCAGATCAGGTTTTCGCCGGTTCGGTTTTGTTGACGACGGTAGCGATGGTGGATTTCACGACGCGGATGTTGACGCCTTTGGCAATCTCGACCTCAACCTCGTTTTCGTCATCCTTGACCTTGACGATCTTGCCTTTCACACCGCCTTGGGTGATGATCTGATCCCCCCGACGCAATGCGGACAGCATAGTCTGATGATCCTTGATCTTCTTCTGTTGTGGCCGGATCAGCAGGAAATACATGATCCCGAAGATCACAAGCAATAAAATCAGATCGGCAGGTCTCATCATCCATCCCTATATTGTTTGGGCCGTCGCCAAAGTCGCGGCACATTATGTCCCGCGCTTTCCAATGGCAACACGGCTTTGAGGCCATATGGGGCCTGTCGCGACAATTCTCAATGACGAAATGAATAACGCAAAAGGGCCCGCATGTGCGGGCCCTTTGCTTCCATTACGCCAACGCCCTAGAAAAACGAGTCGACACCCTCATTCCTGTCATCAAAACGATCCTGTTCGAATGCGCTATCCACACGGATGCGAGAGCCGGTTTCAAAGCTGATGGTTGCCTGAACGCGAACCGCATCATCCCCATCCGCATTATAGCTGCCGACGTCCAGATCTATCCACGCACCGTCGACAACTTCGTAGCCGCCGCCAACTGCCAAAACGCTAAAGTCAGCACCACCATCTGTTGTCAGCGTTTCGTACGCAGCATTGGCACGGAATGCGTTGCCAAAATCATACGTCCCACGTGCGCCAAAGATGGTGTCATCGAACTCGGTGTCGCCGCGATAATACACGCGCCCAGCGATGTTTCTTTGATCGTAATCTGCGGCAAGATAATACTGAGCGCCATCAAATTCGCTGTCACGGATGAGCGTCGCAGAGAGCGTTACTGCCGGATTGATGCCGTAAGCACCATTCACGATCGTGCGCAGGTTATCTTCGTCAAAATCCAATTTGAGCAAGGTAACGCTAGCCTCAAACTGGTCGTCGACATACTGACCGAAAACCTCGTAACCATTCCGGTCAACGTCTTCCGCTGACAATCCGGTCAGCCCCGCACCGAATAAGATGCCGGGGCGGGCACCGTATCCAGCCCAAACGTCATAAAACGTGAAATTTTCCACATCGCCATCGTCCGTTAGGTCGGTGCTGAAATTACGCACCCCAGCGCCCAAGAAAATCTGGTCGAACGACATCTCGGCCTCACCTTGGAAAATACCAGTGATGAAATCACTGTCATCGAACGTGAAACTGTTCAGATCATAGCTCAGCCGTGCGTACTCCAAATTCTGTGCGGCAGCACCGGTGCCACAAATGGCGAGCGCGCTTGCAGACAAAAAATATTTCAACATGATAACTTCCTTTCGTGCATGCCGCGTCGTTGAGCGCTGAATGTGGAATTTACAAGGTCGATCGACCACAAAACTGCAACTGATGCGTGAATACCGCAATATGTGCACACCGTCCCCATCCCATAATTTCCCAATATCGCATCACCCGACAGCCCCCTGTGCCCGAAGAAAAGCCGACGCTTTGCCGACTGCATTTTTCCGGTTCACCCCGCCCCCCGGATCGGGCATATCAGCGCCACTTGAAATCAATCAAAGGATCGGACCAATGCATGATATCCGTACCATCCGCGACAATCCCGCTGCTTTTGATGCAGCCTTGTCTCGCCGTGGGATGGACGCGATGTCATCCAAAATCCTAGCCATAGACGAAGCACGGCGCAGCGCGATCCTTGCCGCCGAGACCGCGCAGGCCGAAGCGAACAAGGCTGCCAAAGAGGTCGGGGCTGCAAAGGGCCGCGGGGATGAGGCCGAGTTCGAACGGCTGCGCGCCTTGGTCGCTGAAAAGAAAGCGGAAATCGCCAAGCTGAACGATCAGGCCAAGGCCGAGGATACCCGTCTGAATGACCTGCTGATGGGTATCCCCAACCTACCGGCCGAAGACGTACCCGAAGGTGCGGATGAGGACGACAATGTCGAAATCCACCGTTTCGGCAACGTTCCCAACTTCAGCTTCGACCCGGTGGAACACTACGACATCCCCGGCATCCACCCCGGCATGGACTTTGAAACCGCAGCCAAACTGTCGGGCAGCCGCTTTGTCCTGATGTCCGGCGCCGTCGCCCGCCTGCACCGCGCGCTCGCGCAATTCATGCTTGATTTGCATGTAGAAGAGCATGGCCTGACCGAGACGATCACCCCCGTCCTCGTCCGCGAGGAAATGATGTATGGCACCGGGCAGTTGCCCAAGTTTGGGGAGGATAGCTATCAAACGACCAACGGCTGGTGGCTGATCCCGACGGCGGAGGTCACATTAACAAACATCGTTAATGGACTGACGATAGACGAAAATTACCTCCCACGCCGCTATGTGGCCCATACCCAATGCTTCCGGTCCGAAGCCGGGAGCGCGGGCCGCGACACGTCGGGCATGCTGCGCCAGCACCAGTTCGAAAAGGTCGAAATGGTCAGCGTCACGACCCCCGAGAGCAGTGCGGCCGAGCATGAGCGCATGACCAAATGCGCCGAGGCCGTGCTGGAAAAGCTGGGGCTGCCCTACCGGACCGTGATCCTCTGTACGGGTGATCTGGGCGCGGGCATGCGCAAGACGCACGATATCGAGGTCTGGTTGCCGGGGCAGAACAAATACCGCGAGATCGCCTCTATTTCGACCGCCGGCGATTATCAGGCCCGCCGCATGAACGCGCGGTACAAGCCCGAAGGCGGGGGTAAGCCGCAATTCGTGCACACGCTCAACGGCTCGGGCCTTGCCGTTGGCCGCACGCTGATCGCGGTCGTGGAAAACGGGCAGCAAGAGGACGGGTCGGTCGATCTGCCCACCGTCCTGCATCCTTATCTGCGCGGCAAAACGCGGATTACGCCAGACGGCGCGCTGGTCTAGGCCACACGTACAGGCGCTGTCGTCGATAGCAGCGCCTGTCGCACGCCATGGGCTGATCTGGGGTTGTAGCTGTCACCCAATAACTGCATCCGCTCCGCCACAGAGGCATGGTATTGTGTTGGGTCGGTTGGCCCAAGGCGCCACGCATAGAGCGGCCCATCGCGATGGGCCAGATGGGGAGAGTCCGCACGGGCATTTCCCGGCACATCTGGTAGCTTAATTTTTTCTTCCAACTGCAAGCCCAGATTGACCGCTCCGCGCACCACCCATTCCAACGGGAATGACACCAGTTCGCGCGTGCTTTTGCTGCCGCCAATGGTGCCGTGGTCCCCGATGAACCAAAGCTGCTGATAGGGGCGATCAGCGTCGGTCCGACCACCGTTGCGACGATCGAGATTGTCCCAACCCGTTGGCTCGAACAGTCTACGCTGTTCATCGAGCGCCAGCGCGTGACGGGCGTTTTTGACCATGCCCGACAGCTTCATGTCGTAGAATTGGTAGCGCCGGTTGAAAACTTTGGCGACGGGGCCAAGCAATGACACCGGCAGCCCCATCGCGCCCACAGTGTCCCAGACGCCGATATATTTGACATCGACGATACTTCCGGTCTCACCCCGCGCTCTCCAGTCATCCTCGGACGTCGCGATATGTGGCGACAGCGCCTGACGCTGGATCCACAGTGGGCCCTTGTCGATCTCGGGCGCTTGCCGCTTATACAGCTGCCATGCGCGGTTGAGCGTGAACGGGCTTTTGATCCGGTTCGCGGGCACGATCCCGCATTTGCGGATCATCCCACCCAGCGACCGCGCGGTATAGGCCCCGCGCGAAAAGCCGAAGATGTAAATCTCATCGTCCGGTTCATAATGCTGACACAGCTGCTGGTAGGCTTTCTTGACGTTTCGTCCGAGCCCCCAGCCAAAGGCCCCACCGCCCAGCTTATGCAGCAAGCCAATCAGGCCCTTCGTGATCGGGTTGGCTCCGACACCCGGAATGTAGATAACGACCTGATTTTCGCCGTCATTCAGGCAGGCGTCGCGTAGCTTGACGACGTTGGTTGGGATTTCGATAGTTGGCGAATTCCATGTGCCATCGCACAGGATAACAATGCGTTTCATGCTCAAATTCCTTCGTTAAATGCAAATAGAGTGCCAGAAATGGCGATTTTCGGCAAGTCTGCAAAACCGGACCTGTCGGGCTGGAACGGATTGCGCCGCGCCATAGTTACTTTTCCATGACCAATGCAAAAGCGATCCTGACCACCATTCTTACGCTCACCTTCGTGCTGTCCCCTATCGTCACTGACCCGTTCAGCGGCTTCCGTGCGGATCAGTTGCCAAACCCGCAGATCGAGCCGCCGGTGCAACCTGCAGGCTATGCCTTCACGATCTGGGGGCTGATTTATGCATGGCTGGTCATCTCGGCCGGGTTCGGCCTGTGGAAACGCGCGGATGCCGATGATTGGAACCGCGCCCGACTGCCCTTGATCATCAGTCTTGCTGTCGGGACACCATGGCTCGCCGTCGCGAATGCCAGCGCCGTCTGGGCGACGATCCTGATCTTCGTAATGGCAGCTGGCGCGATCGCCGCCTTGATCCGGTCACCGATGCGGGATGAGTGGTTTTTCCGCGTGCCTGTCGGTATCTACGCGGGCTGGCTGACGGCGGCGTCATTCGTGTCGCTTGGCAGCACAGCGGCAGGATACAGCCTTCTGACGGATCAAATCGGTTGGGCGTATCTTGGGATTAGCGGCGCCTTGGTTATCGGTCTTTATGTGACGTATTTGACGAACACCTTGGCCTATGCGCTGACGATTGTCTGGGCGCTCGTGGCGATCATCGTCGCGAATGGTGCTGATCCGTGGACTGTTTCAGCGCTGGCAGCGGTGGGGATCGTCGCGCTGCTGGCTTTTGCCGTGCCGCGCAAAGCGGTCAGCGCGAAGGTCCCTTCTTGAGGTGCTTCGACAAACGCGAGGGCTGCGAAGATTTTTTATCCTTGTACGGGTTCTTGTCCCCCTGATCGCGCAGATAAAGCCGCACAGGCGTACCAGGCATATCAAAATCCTCCCGTAACCCGTTGACCAGGTAGCGTTTGTAGCTTTCGGGCACATCCTGCGGATGCGAGGTCATGACCACAAATGCCGGAGGCCGCGTCTTCACCTGCGTGGCATAACGCATCTTGATCCGCTTGCCGCCCGGCGCGGGTGGCGGGTGCTGTTCCAGCATGCCGGTCAGCCACCGGTTCAGTTGGGCGGTGGTCACGCGGCGGTTCCAGACCTCATGCGCGCGCATGATGGCCTGATGCAGGCGATCAAGACCCTTGCCCGTCTTGGCCGAAACAGTGACAAGCGGCGCGCCGCGCAGTTGCGGCAAGAGCCGTTCGAAGGATTGGCGTAACTCGCGCAGCTTATCCTGCTTGGCCTCTTCCGCATCCCATTTATTGACGGCCACGACGACCGCCCGCCCTTCGCGTTCGGCCAGATCGGCGATGCGCAGGTCTTGCTGTTCGAACGGGATTTCGACGTCGAGCAGGACTACGACGACCTCGGCGAATTTCACGGCGCGGAGGCCGTCGGACACCGACAGCTTTTCGATCTTCTCCTGAACCTTCGCCTTTTTGCGCATGCCCGCCGTATCGAAAATACGCATGGGCACGTCGGCCCATTCTGTCTGGACCGAGATGGCGTCACGGGTGATTCCCGCCTCCGGACCGGTCAGCAGCCGTTCCTCACCGATGATCTTGTTGATCAATGTGGATTTGCCCGCATTGGGACGACCCACAACAGCAATCTGCAACGGCTTATCCCGCGTCGGCATCCGCGGGCCATCCTCATCATCGTCGCCCACATCGACATCCGTTTCAGGCGTGTCGGCGGCAGCACTCTCAGCCCGCGCATCGGCGATCGGGCGCAGGACATCGAGCAACTCACCCATGCCCTCGCCATGTTCGGCAGACATGCGGATCGGCTCGCCCAAGCCAAGGGAATAGGCCTCGAGGATCGACGCATCCGCCGCTTTCCCCTCGCCCTTATTGGCGGCAAGGATCACGTTCGCGTTCTTCTTGCGCAGGATATCGGCGAAAACCTCGTCCGCGGGCAACACCCCCGCCCGCGCGTCGATCATGAACAGGCACACATCGGCCATCTCGACGGCGCGTTCGGTCAGGCGGCGCATGCGCCCTTGCAGGCTGTCGTCGGTCGCCTCTTCAAGACCTGCGGAATCGATCACCGTGAACCGCAGATCGGCAATCCGCCCCTCGCCTTCGCGCAGGTCGCGCGTCACCCCGGGCTGGTCATCGACCAGCGCCAGTTTCTTGCCAACCAGCCGGTTAAACAACGTGGATTTGCCCACATTCGGGCGGCCCACGATGGCGAGGGTAAAGGTCATCTGAAGGCTCCTGCGCGTCTCAGACGGCGCGCATACACCATGTTGCGTTTAACGGAAAGCGTGCAATACGCCATCTGCGCTGACGACATAGAGCGTCTGCCCCGCGACAACCGGATGCGACGCCGCGCCCCCCGGCAGCGCGACGGCACCGGTCAGCGCGCCCGAGACCGGATCGAACTGCCGGATTTGCCCATCGGAGGACGCGACGATCAACCGCCCGCCCGCCAGAACCGGGCCGTAGTGGCCGATCACGCTGCGTTGCTGACGGCGGCGTTCGCCTTCGACATTGGGCAAATCAACCCGCCATACCGGATCGCCACTGGCTGCGTTCAATCGCACAAGCTGGTTGACGTCATTGACCAGATAAATGGCGCTACCCACCGGCCAAACGGGACTGATCGCTCCCTCACCGGCCGTCCAGAGCCGATCGCCTGTCGTGGTATCCAATGCAACGACCCGCCCGCCGAAATTGCCCACGTAGACGCGATCGCCGACGATGACAGGATCACCGGCGATATCGGTGATGACGGACGCAACGCGACCTAGCCGATCACCGGTCACCGCGCTCGACCATCGACGCAGCCCGCCCTGGGGGAACGTGCCCACAACCTCACCGGACGGGAATGGGAAGACGGCGATGTCGCCATTGACGGCGGGCGCCGCCCCGCTGCCGAAATTCGCAGTCGAGGGGTTGGCTGAGACCTGCCATTGAATACGGCCCGTCGCCACGTCCAGCGCCCAGGCGGTGCTGTCGCGGGCCACGACATAAACGAGGTTACCGGCGATCGTGGGCGGCGACATGGCAGGCGCGTCAAGGTCCTGCACCCACCGGATCGCGCCTGACGCCGCATCAAGCGCGGTCAGCTCGCCATAGCCCGTCGTGACGTAGACAACGCCACCCGCGACCGAGATACCACCGCCCGAGGCATCTTCGCGATTATCAAGCGACGGCGTGAGGCTGCGCGTCCAGGCCGTCTGACCTGCGGTTGTCGTCGCGGTGACAAGGCCGCGGGCGTCCAGCGTATAGACCACACCGCCCGCAACCACAGGATCTGCGGTGATCCGGGCACGGCGGCTATTGCCTTCGCCAATCGGGGCGACAAAGGCCGACGTCAATGCAGTACCAAGCGCGGGATGCGTGATTTTATGATCCGCATCGCCATTGCGATGGGTCCAATCGACGTTGGCGCGTTGCGCCGGAAGGGATACCGGCAGGGCACGGTTCACCAGAACGGGCTGTTCCCGGAGGTCAAACCGTTCGCCGGGCAGGATCACGTCTTCTTCACCACAGGCGGCCAAAAGGGCAAGCGCAAGCGTCGCGCCGAAAAATCTGCTGGCTGTCACGTCCGATCCCACCTTGGTTATTCGCCTTGCGGCGCTGTCTCTTCCTCGGGCAGCGGTTCGCCCAGAGCCACCATCAGGCTTTGTGCGCGCTGTCGCAAGCCCTGCGGTACAGCCGCATCCTCGATGATCATCCGCAGATTGGTCAGCGCCGTGTCGGTGTCGCCCGCCTCCAGATGGAGGTAGACGATCTGCTCCAGGGCGAGAAGACGAAACGGCTGACCAGGCTGCGCCTGCTGTTCCAGCGCCAGCATCGCGGCCTCTGCATCATCATTGGGCAGAATCGCCGCTTTGAACACGGCAAGGTCGCGGTAAATCTGCGGAGCGTCGCCATCGGCGGCAACGCCGGCAAGCGTCTCCGCAGCAGCCGCATAATCTTCGGCCCGTTCTTGCACACCGGCCGTCAGCAAAGCGACAACCGCAGCCGAATCCGGACCCGCCTCGATCTCGGCAAACGCTGTTGCCCGCGCCTCCCAACCTTCCAACTGCATTGCGGCCAGCAAGGCATCGCCGGTCGCTTCGGCCTCAGCCCGGGCCTGCGCCTTGGTGTATTCGTTCCATGCGGCCCAGCCAACGACGACGAAGACCAAAGCCACGGCGATCCAACCATAGCGGCGCAGGTAGCCGTACAGCTTGTCCCGCCGCATTTCTTCGGTGACTTCATCAATGAAACTGTCAGGGTTGCTCATTCAGGCCTCGTTCATCGCTTTGGGCGATCAATCATTTGCGCGTTCTTATCGTGAAGCCCATGGCAGGGACAAGGGGCCTGTGATTGCACAAATGCCAGCATCATGCGGCAGCGCAGAAAAGTGACCTTGCGTGACCCTTGCCAAACCTGTAAAGTGAACTGAATGGTTTAGTTCGAAAAGTGATCCGCGTTAGTGGTTGCATCGTAATCCTGAATATCTATGTAAAGCGTCATCACATTGCCGTGACGTCATGCGAAAGGCAAAATCATGAAGATCATTCCGGTCATTTCAGCGG
This sequence comes from Yoonia sp. 2307UL14-13, assembly GCF_037572755.1. Classification (NCBI taxonomy): domain Bacteria; kingdom Pseudomonadati; phylum Pseudomonadota; class Alphaproteobacteria; order Rhodobacterales; family Paracoccaceae; genus Yoonia; species Yoonia sp. 2307UL14-13. The sequence continues at coordinate 1,103,875 of NZ_JBBIFZ010000001.1, forward strand.
TCGTTGTGCTTGCCGCCCTCTACTTCGCCGTGTTGGAGCGTGATCGCCTGATGGAGTTCGCCGGCGTGACCACGACGGACGCCGCTGACCCCGAAACCGACGCCGCTGCGGAAGAAACGCTGGCCGAAGAAAACGAAGCGCCTGCCCAAGGTGTCGGCGTCGTGGCCATTCGTTCGGTCGCGCAGACCATCGACAGCGCGGTGATCCTGCGGGGCCGGACCGAGGCTGCGCGTCAGGTGACCGTTGCAGCTGAAACATCCGGTCTCGTCATCTCGGAACCGTTGCGCAAGGGCGCGACGGTCGAAGCTGGACAGGAAATGTGCCGCCTTGATCCCGGAACGCGCGAAGCGTCGCTAGCCGAGGCGCGTGCCCGCCTGACCGAAGCGGAAGGGCGTGTCCCCGAGGCGCAGGCCGCCGTCGCAGAGGCCAACGCCCGCGTCCGCGAGGCCGAGATTAACCTTAACGCCGCCTCTCGCCTGTCGCAGGACGGCTTTGCGTCCGAAACAACGTTAGTCAGCGCGCAGGCCGCCATGGATGGCGCACAGGCCGGTGTGCAGCGAGCAAATTCGGGCATCAAATCAGCCGAAGCCGGGATTGAAGCGGCGCAAGCCGCCGTCGCTGCCGCCGAGCGTGAAATCGAACGCTTGACGATCGAAGCGCCCTTTGCCGGCCTGCTTGAAACCGATACGGCCGAGCTTGGCAGCCTGATGCAGCCCGGCACGCCATGCGCAACGATCATTCAGCTTGATCCGATCAAGCTGGTCGGCTTTGTTCCCGAAATCGATGTGCACAAGGTCAGCGTCGGCGCCGTCGCCGGTGCCCGTCTGACCAACGGCGACGAAGTACAGGGCACCGTGACGTTCCTGTCGCGCAGCGCAGATGAAACCACGCGCACTTTCCAGGTCGAGGTCACCGTCGCAAATGCCGATATGGCGATCAGCGATGGGCAGACCGCCGAAATTGTGATCGCATCGGACGGGCGCACCGCGCATCTGATCGCTCAATCCAGCCTCACGCTGGACGATGACGGCGTGCTTGGCGTCCGGACGATCGACGCAAACAACACGGCCGCTTTCATGCCGGTGACCCTGCTACGCGATACCGCCGAAGGTGTCTGGGTCACCGATCTGCCTGATGAGGTCGATATCATAACTGTCGGCCAGGAATTCGTCACCGACGGCGTGCGCGTCGCCCCGACCTTTGCGGAGGCAAAAGGATGACTGGTATCGTCGACTGGGCCGCGTCACGGGCGCGGATGGTTATGGCCTTTATCGGCCTGTCGCTGTTGGCGGGCGGCCTGGCCTATGTCGGACTGCCGAAAGAAGGCGAACCCGACATCGAGATCCCCGCGATCTTTGTCTCGGTCCCCTTCCCCGGCATATCCGCCGAGGATAGCGAAAGTCTGCTGGTCCGACCTATGGAAACGGAGCTGTCCGATCTCGACGGGTTGAAGACCATGTCGTCGACAGCCGCCGAAAGCTATGCCGGGGTGGCGCTTGAATTCGAATTCGGCTGGGACAAGACAAAAATCCTTGCTGATATCCGGTCGGCCATGAACGATGCCGAGGCACAGTTTCCCGCCGGTGCCGATCAGTATTCGATCAACGAAATCAACTTCTCGGAATTCCCGATCATCATCGTCAACCTGACGGGCGACGTTCCAGAACGCACCCTGATCCGCGTGGCCAAGGACCTGCAGGACCGGATCGAAGGTCTGGATGCGGTGCTCGAGGCCGGCCTGGCAGGCACCCGTGACGAAATGCTGGAGGTCGTGATCGACCCGCTTCGGCTGGAGGCGTACAACGTCACCGCCGGTGAGTTGATCAACGTCGTCACCAACAACAACCTGCTGATCGCCGCCGGTGAGGTGGAAACACCGCAGGGCACGTTCGCCGTCAAGATCCCGTCATCCTTTGACGAGGCGCAGGATATCTACAACCTGCCGGTAAAAACGAACGGCGACCGGGTCATCACGCTGGGCGACCTCGCCACGATCCGTCTGACCTTCGAAGACCGCGCAGGCACGGCCCGATTCAACGGCGTGAACACCGTTGCGCTGCAGGTGGTCAAGCGCAAGGGCTTCAACCTGATCGACACCAGCGCCCTGGTGAAAGAAGTCGTCGAAGAGGAACGGCAAAGCTGGTCGCCCGAATTGCAGGCCGCGATCGAGGTCGGCACGTCGAACGACCAGTCGCGCAACGTGGCTTCGATGGTCAGCCAGTTGGAAGGGTCGGTCCTGACCGCCATCGCGTTGGTGATGATCGTCGTGCTGGCGGCGCTGGGAACACGCCCTGCCCTGCTGGTCGGCTTTGCCATCCCGACATCGTTTCTGTTGTGTTTCGCCCTGCTTGCAGTGATGGACATCACGATCTCGAACATCGTCATGTTCGGTCTGATCCTCGCCGTGGGGATGCTGGTCGACGGGGCCATCGTCGTGGTCGAATACGCCGACAAGCGCATTCGCGAGGGCACAGGCCCGATGCATGCCTATGTCGAGGCGGCGCAGCGCATGTTCTGGCCCATCATCTCGTCCACGGCGACGACGCTATGCGCCTTTTTACCCATGCTGTTCTGGCCCGGTGTGCCCGGTCAGTTCATGGGCATGTTGCCGGTCACCCTGATCTTCGTCCTGTGTGCGTCACTTGTCGTCGCGCTGATCTATCTGCCGGTCATGGGCGGCGTGACCGGCCGGATGAGCCGCCTGTTCGGCAACGCATCCGACGGCCTGCGCGCCCGGCTGCCATGGGTGGTGTGCGCGCTACTGATCATCCCCGCGGGCATGATCGTGTTCACCGGCGCGATGCTGACCCTGAACCCCGGTTATCTGAGTGGTGAGGCCGTGCAAACCGACGGGCTTTTTGCGTCTCTTCCCGGTATGGCGCTGTTCCTTGTCGGCGCGTTCCTTTTGTCGATCACGATCGGCGCGGCCCGGCTGGAGCGTGAGAAAAAGCGGATCAGGGCTGGCTATCGCCGCACGCCTTTCGGGCGCATGATGCATTTCATCGTCGGCAACCCGATCATGCCCTTGGTGGCCGTTGGCGGCGTCGTCTTCACCGTGTTTTCGATCTTTGGCTATTACGGTGCCAACAACAATGGCGTCGAATTCTTCGTCGAATCCGAACCCGAACAGGCGATCATCTATGTGCAGGCGCGCGGCAACCTCAGCCTGGCCGAAAAAGACGATCTGCTGAAACAGGCCGAGGATATCGCCCTGGCCCAGCCCGGCGTTGACAGCGTCTTTTCGTTCGCGGGTGATGGCGGCCTCAATTCCAATACCGGCGGGGCCGAAGGGCCGGCGGATACGGTCGGGCAGGTCCAGCTGGAATTGATCCCATGGGAAGACCGGCCAACGGTGTCCGAACGCACGAGACTGCTGGGCTTCATTCCCTGGACAAGCACAAATGTCGATCCGGCATTCGACGGAGACTTTGTTCTTGCCAATCTCGATGCCGACTTGAAGACGATTCCAGGTATCCGGTTCGAGATCCTCAACCTCTCACGCGGTCCGGCTTCGGCCAAGCCGGTGCATCTACGTCTAAAAAGCGACAACTGGGAAGAACTGCGCGCGGCCACCGCCTTGGCACGTGAACAATTCGACCGGATGCCGGGCCTGATCACGATCGAGGACTCGCTCCCCTTGCCAGGGATCGACTGGCAAATCGACGTCGACGTCGAAAAGGCTGGCCGTTATGGCGCCGACGTCGCCAGCGTTGGCGCCATGGTGCAGATGGTCACGCGGGGCATCCTGCTAGATACGATGCGGGTGGACAGCTCGGACGAAGAAATCGAAATCCGCGTCCGTCTCCCCGATGAAGACCGGGTTCTGTCGACGCTCGACAGCCTCCGCGTGCGGACCAACCAGGGTCTTATCCCGCTGTCGAACTTCATCACCCGTACACCCGTCGCCAAGCTCGCGCAGATCGATCGCGTGGATCAGAAACGCTATTTCGACGTAAAGGCCGGTGTCGCCACGGGCCTGCTGACCCTGTCGACCAATGGCGAAGACGTGGCCATCGCGCGGATTGCCGACGACGCGGCGGAAGGCATGGCGCGTTATGACGTGGTGCAGGTGATGGACGGCACGACCATTGCCGCGCTGACCGACCTCGTCAATGATGGCGCGGTGACCGAGGCATTGATCAACCCCAACGAACGGATCACCGCCCTGACCGAATGGTTGGAGACGAACCCATTCCCCAACTCGATCAGTTGGGAATGGACCGGCGATCAAGAGGATCAGGCCGAGTCGCAGGCCTTCCTGCAGGTCGCATTCATGGGTGCGCTTGGGCTGATGTTCATCATCCTGCTGGCGCAGTTCAACAGCTTTTACAATGCCGTTCTGGTGCTGATGGCCGTTGTCATGTCCACCGCCGGGTCGCTGGTGGGGATGCTGGTGATGGATCAGCCCTTCTCGATCATCATGACCGGGACCGGGATCGTGGCGCTTGCCGGGATTGTGGTGAACAACAATATCATCCTGATCGATACCTATCAGGAATACAGCCAATACATGCCACGGACCGAGGCGATCACGCGCACGGCAGAGGCCCGTATTCGCCCCGTCCTCTTGACCACGATCACGACCATGGCCGGTCTGGCACCGATGATGTTCGGACTTAGTCTCGACTTTATGAACGGTGGTTATTCGCTCAACAGCCCGACCGCGCTGTGGTGGAAACAGCTTGCGACCGCCGTCGTATTTGGCCTTGGTATCGCGACCGTGCTGACGCTGGTCTTTACGCCGTCGATGCTGGCCGTGCGGGTCTGGGTCACGACCTATGTGAAGTGGTTCGCACAGCTTCTGGCGAAACTGTCCATGGGCCGCAGCAGCCGCGCGGCACGTGACTGGGCGCTTGCGAAACAGGCAAGCCGGGCAAAAATGCCCGACTTCATCTGGACCGAGGATGACGACACGCCGTCGCCTCTGGTGCTGAAACGGCCACTTGCGGCCGAATAGGTCACCCTTGAATCGCGCCCATTCCGGCGCGGTTCATCACCGCCAAGGTCCGCAGCGCCAACGCGAGCGCAAGACCGGCGCACAACGCAATCGCGGCGATCATCGGCACCGCCGTCCCGTCGAAAAACAGCCCTGTCACAGCCACCATCACGCCCCCTGTCAACATCTGCAGGGTGCCGCCAAGGCTGGAGGCCAGACCGGCAATTTCACCATGCGGGTCGAGGGCCATCACCATCGTCGTGGGAATGATCAGGCCAAGACAGGCATTGGCCAGAAACAACCCTGCCACGATGACCGGTAGCGTGCCGAAGCCAGCCAATGCGATCAAAAGCAAAAGCACAGAAAACCCGGCAAAGCCCAGAACGGCCCACCGGATCACCGGCAAGATTCCGTACCTCTCACCCAACGGGCCCGCCATTTGCGAGGCGGCAAAGAAACCGACTGCATTGATGGCGAAAGCCACGCTGAAACCTGTCGGACTTAACCCGAACTGGCCGGTATAAACGAACGACGCGCTGGCGATGAACACCATGAAGCTGGCGAAACCGAACCCGCCGATCAGGGTGAGACCCATAAACACAGGGTCACGCATCAGCACCTTTGTGCCACGCCACAGGTTGGCGACATTCACCGGCACGCGGTCTTTCACCGCCAGCGTTTCAGGCAATACGAAAGCGGTCATCAACAGGCTCAGCCCTGCAGCACCGCACAGCACCCAAAAGATCAAGCGCCAGTCGCCGATCGCAATCAGCCCGCTCCCCGCCAGCGGCGCGAGCATGGGCGACACCGAAATCACCAGCATCACCATCGCCATCAGCTTGGTCGCCGCCGTACCGGTATGCATGTCCCGGATCACGGCACGCGGGACAACCATCAGGACAGCGCCCCCAAATCCTTGGAAGGCGCGGAATGCGATCAGGCTTTCAATCGACCCGGCTATCGCACATCCCGCCGACGCCAGCACAAACACCGCCAACCCGGCATATAGCGGCACCTTTCGCCCCACCTGATCCGCCCACGGGCCATAAATCAGCTGGGCGATACCAAACGCGACAAAGTAGCTGATCAACGTCAACTGCACGGCTGCCACGTCAGCACCAAGACCGGCGGAAATCGCGGGCATGGCGGGCAGATACATATCGATCGCGAAGGGACCGACAGCAGAAAGAAGGCCCAGAACAAGGGCCGCGCGCAGCATGGACATGGGGAAACCTCGCAAACAAATGCTGGGACTTGTCCTAACGCCAAATCGACGCAGGGGCAATCGCCCTAGACCGCCTCGGCAACTCTGCTGACAACAAAGATCGGAATGACCGGCACCAATGGGAACGTGGCAAGGCCGACGATCGCGAACAAACCGTCACGTGCCAGAATGCCGATGGCGATCAGGGCGACACCGGCCCCCACGATTGACGACGACAGCGGGACAAGCTCCAGAATGGGAATCGCCGCTGCGAAAAAAGCGCAGATCAGGTAAAGGACCCGGTTTGCGGGTCGTTTGACCAGGAACGTCAAGCGTTGTCGGGTCGCCCGGTCAAGCCAGTACGCGATCCGACGCAAGGCGTGGGTTGCATCCTGGGTCCGCTTGGCGGGAAGGACGCGGTTACCGACAAAGCCAGGCAGCCACAATTCAGATCGCCCCATGACGCCCTGAACGGCGATGACAAGGATCAGGAATCCGCAAAACGTCGAAAACAAGGGTATGCCACTGAGCGGGGACATCACCAGCAAAGCCGGTACTGCCAGAACGGGCGCAATACCTGCGCTGCCGAAAGCTGCCAGGATATCGCTCGTCCGCGTTCGACCCTTGGTCACAGTCGCATCCAGCGTGTCGATGATCTGCGTCACCGGTGCAGCCTGCGCCATTTCCTTGCCCTCATCCATGCTGATGGATGTATACATCATCCACTTTATTACAACGCGGATCAGACCGTTTGGTTCACCGCATCTTCCTCAGACTGGCGGTTCCAAAGATGCGCATAGCGACCTTCGCGGGCAAGCAGGTCGTCATGACGCCCTTCCTCGATGATCTGACCACGTTCCAGCACGACGATCCGATCGGCATCCGCGATGGTCGACAAACGGTGGGCGATCGTGATCACCGTCCGGCCTTCGCCCATGGCTTTCAGTTCCGCCTGAATCTCCATTTCCGTCTCGGTATCCAAGGCGCTTGTCGCCTCGTCCAAGAGCAGGATCGGCGGGTTCTTCAGCAAGGTGCGAGCGATGCCCACCCGCTGCTTTTCGCCGCCTGACAGTTTCAAACCGCGTTCGCCGACAGTGGTCTGATATCCGTCCGGCAGGCTTGTCACGAAATCGTGGATCTTGGCAGCCTTCGCCGCAGCGACGATCTCCTCCTCACCCGCATCGGGACGGCCATAGGCAATGTTGTAGTGGATCGTGTCGTTGAACAGGACCGTATCCTGCGGGACGACACCGATCTGCGCATGCAGGCTCTCTTGCGTCACATCCCGCACATCCTGCCCATCGATCAGCAAGGCACCGTCGTTTACATCATAAAACCGGAACAACAGTCGCCCGATCGTCGACTTCCCCGATCCCGATGAACCGACGATAGCCACCGTCTGGCCGGGCGGAACATCCAGCGTGATCCCGTTCAGGATCGGGCGTTCCGCATCATATCCAAAGGCCACATCGCGCAATGTGACGTGACCGCCCTTGACCTGCAGATCCTTGGCTCCCGGCTTATCCTGCACCTCTGCCGGTTGCCCCAGCAGATCGAACATATCGCCCATATCGATCAGCGCCTGCCGGATTTCGCGATAAACCGTCCCGAGAAAGTTCAGCGGCATGGTGATCTGGATCATATAGGCATTGACCATCACGAAATCGCCAACGGTCAGATCGCCGCGCTGCACGCCAACGGCTGCCATGACCATCACCGCGACCAGACCGCCAGTGATCAGCAAAGATTGCCCGAAATTCAGAAACGCCAGCGAATAATTCGTCTTGATCGCAGCCCTTTCGTAATTCTGCATGGCCATGTCATAGCGATCGGCCTCCCACGTCTCGGCCCCGAAATATTTGACCGTCTCGAAATTCAGCAGGCTGTCGATGGCCTTTTGGTTTGCATCGGTATCCTGATCGTTCATCTCCTTGCGGATTTTCACCCGCCATTCGGTGACTTTGAACGTGAACCAGACATAAAGCGCGATGGTCAGGGCCACGACCGCCAAGTACCAGACATCGAACAGGAAAAAGAGGATGACCGCGATCATCAGCAGCTCCAGCACCAGCGGCCCGATGCTGAACAACAAAAAGCGCAACAGAAAGTCCACACCCTTTACCCCGCGCTCGATGATCCGGCTCAGACCTCCGGTTTTGCGGGTGATGTGATACCGCATCGATAGACGGTGAATATGGGTGAAAGTCTCTAGCGCCAGTTGCCGCAATGCGCGCTGCCCGACCCGGGTAAACACCACATCGCGCAACTGCTGAAAACCAACCGTCATCAGGCGCGCAAACCCATAGGCCAGTGTCAGACCGACCGCCCCCAAGCCCAGAATAGTCGCGGTATCCGCTCCCTCTGGTGCCAGCGCGTCAACCGCCTGTTTATACAGGATCGGCGTCGTCACCGCGATCAGCTTGGAAATCACAAGGACAGCCAACGCGAGCATCACCCGCCGTTTCACCCATCCCTGCCCCTCAGGCCACAGATAGGGGGCCACCTTGCGAATGACCGACCACCCCTGAATTCGGTTGTCGTCGAAATTGGCGGCGGTCTTGGTCAGTCCACGCATCTGGCACTCCGGCTGGCGAGCCACCTACGTAGGAGGCCAGCACCGGTTTGACCAGACCTACTGGCCGATATCCGGGATACGAAAGATCTGACCGGGATAGATCAGGTCGGGGTCCTTGATCAGGTCGGCATTCGCCTCGAATACGGCGACATAAAGGATGCCGTCGCCAAGGTTCTCTTCAGCAATCGCCCAAAGCGTGGCACCCGGCTGGACGGTCTTGACGGCGACTTCAAAGCCCTCGCGTGCGGTCTCTTCCGCCAGAACAGCCGCGACATCATCGGCTTCTTCACGTTTGAAGGGGGTTTCGATGCGCGAGACGACGGCGCCTTCCTCATCCACCTCATCGATGCGCAGCGTATAAACGCCCGTATCGATGTCCGGCAGGCCGATGCGCCAGTCGCCGCCCTCTTCGACGGGCGACGTCGTCACCGGTTCGTTGTCCAGATAGATCTGAACCGCGCCGTCACCGACAGCACGGCCCGACAGCAGGACATCGCCCGCGGGATCGTAGGTGATCGCGTCCAGCACGACGTTCTGATCCACAATAGCCGCGGCAGCGCTCGGCGCGGCCTGGACGACGCGAATGCCATCGGCATCAGCCTGCAGAACAGTTGGCAGGGTCGGTGGACCCCCTTCTGCCGCGCCAAGGGTCGGCGTGGCGCTGCTGACGGCGCCAGCCGTATCCTCATCAGACAGGGTTGGCGGTGCCTCGGCAGCGGCGGTCAGTTCTGGGCCTGCGGGTGCCTCTGGCAGGTTCGACGGGGGCGGCGGTGCAGCAATAGGTGCCACGATATAGGTCACCTCGGACTCAATAGCGGCCCCATCAGGGTCAGCGAGCAGCGACAGGATGCGCGGCTTTTCTGACGGACCAGCCACCGGAAACGCGACAAAGGACCCAGCATCGTCCGCCGTCACGCGCTCGATCGCCGCGCCTGCCAACAAAATATCAACGATCTGGCCCGGTTCGGCCCGGCCCGCGACAACCATGCTGCCATCCGTTTCGACCCTGAAGGTATCGAACCGGGGCGGTGGCGGGCCAGCGACCTCCGTCGCGGCGGTTTCGGGCTCAACGGCGGCAACCGGATCGGTTGCGGGCGCCATTGGCTGCGAACGAAACATCGGCAACAGGACAAACGCACTGACACCCAATGCCAGCGCCGCGATAACACCCGCAGCAATCCGCGTGGCGTTTGATTGTTCTGCCTCACTCACCTGCATATCCTCGATGATGGCCGCGCCCGGCCAATGGTTGAGGCAGCATAGCAACCCCGCTATGACCGGTCAAAATCAAGTCTTTGAGAAGGTGTCACAATGGCCACAGTCACGAAATCGGTCTGCGTTTATTGCGGATCACGCGACGGCGGCGCGCCCACCTATGCCGCGGCGGCAGAGGAAACCGGCGCAATGCTTGCCCGCAATCACTGGCGGTTGGTCTATGGGGCGGGCGATGTAGGACTGATGGGGCGCGTCGCGAATGCGGTACAGCGTGCTGGCGGGAACACGTTCGGCGTCATCCCGACGCATCTGCTGGACTGGGAAGTCGGTAAGCGGGACCTGGACAGCTTCGTGATTACCGAAACCATGCACGAACGCAAAAAAGTGATGTTCATGAATGCCGATGCCGTGGTGGTGCTGCCCGGCGGCGCGGGGTCACTGGATGAATTTTTCGAGGCGCTGACATGGCGGCAGTTGGGGCTGCATGCGAAACCGATTTTTCTTCTCAACATCGATGGCTTCTGGGAGCCGCTCGATACACTGCTTCGCCACGTGGTCGACCAAAGCTTCGCGGGCGATGATATCCTGTCGTTCGTGACGTCGGTCGACGATGTGGCCAGCCTTGAGACAGCGCTGACGCAGGCGTTATAGGTCCGCGATCAGGGTCCGATACCGATCCATTGAGATGTTCGACCCGCAGGCGATAATGCCCACGTGCCGCCCTGCCAGATCATCGCGCAACGGTCCCAGAACAGCAGCCAATGACGCGGCGCAGGCAGGCTCTGCCGTGATCCGCAGGTTGTCCTGATACAGCTGCATCGCCTGCAGCATCTGATGGTCCGAAATGCGGACGACGCGATCAGTGTAAGCCCGCGCGATCTCGAACGTGTAATGCATGGCCAAGGGCGCGCCCAGACTGTCGGCGATCGTCGCGACGCGATCGATCGCGACCGGATGCCCGGCCTTTAAGCTGCGCGACAGGCTGTCGGCACCCATGGGCTCTACCCCAATCACCTGCGCGTCCGGTTTGACCTGTTTGATCGCAGCGGCCATACCGCTGATCAGACCCCCACCGCCAACCGGCACGACAAATGTATCCACCTCCGGCGCCTGCTGCATGTATTCCACCGCACAGGTCGCCGCACCAAGAACCATATGCGCCGCCTCGAACGGATGAATCAGCGCACGCCCGCCAGCGGCGGCGGCATTCATGGCGGCAAAGGCCTCAGCCATATCGTCATACAATTCGATGCACGCGCCCAGCGTTTTGCACCCGGCGATCCGTGCCGGGTCCGTCGCGCGGGGCATCGTGATCAGCGCATCGACCCCCGCCTCGCGCGCCGCCCAGGATACGGCCAATGCGTGATTGCCGCCGCTTGCGGCGACAACACCGGCCACCCGCTGATCGTCGGTCAGACCGCGCAGGCCCAGCAACGCGCCGCGTGCCTTGAACGACCCGGTTTGCTGGAACAATTCCAGTTTCACCGCAACGCCCGCGCAATCCGGCAGGACGCCATCCCAGCGGGCCGATGTCAGCGGCAATACGGGTGTTTCTATGATGCGGTCACGGATCGCATCTGCTGCCGCCTTGATATCGTTAAGAGAAGGGCCAGGCATTTATCATCCAAAAAAAGACCCGCAGGGTGTCCCATGGGTCTTTGATCATGTCCAGTGAGTGACCGTCAGGCCAGTTCGGCCTTCACGATTTTCTCAATCTCGATCAAGGGATGGTTGGTGAGGGTCTTGTCAATCTCAGCCACCACTTTATCGCTGACCTCTTGATGCAGTTCATCACGCAAATCACCAAGAACGGCAGGCGACGCGACCAGAATGATATCGTCAAAATTGCCCTTATGCGCATGACCATACAGAAGGTCGGCGATATCCGCCGCGAACCGCTCTTTCGCCAGTTCGTGCCAATCGGTATCATCGACTGCCGATTTGTGGCCCGGGCCGCCATCGTGCATGCGGCCGGGACGATTGGCGGATTGTTCGTAATCGGACGGGTTGTCCTGCGTCTCTTTCTTGACGACCTTCAGATGTGGATCCTCATGGTCGGTTTCGTTCTCCAACAGCAGGGCTTTCTCGCTGTCGGCGACCAGAACCCACGTACCTTCCCGCAACTTAGTCATTGGCGGCATCCTCGGTCAGCGGAATATCTTCGTGATCACCGCGGACACGGCTGACACCGCTGATGCCCTTGTCAAAATCGTCGCCCTTACCGTGCGCGCCCGGCACTTTTTTATCCTTTTCAGGGTTTTTCGGATGGTTTTGGGATTGATGACGCTCCGCCATGTGCGATCCTCCTATTGCTTTCACAGGATCAACCGATCAAAGGCGCCTTCCGTTCCAATGAAAACGCCCGCCGCGATCTGCGACGGGCGTTTTCACTCGCATTTTTTGCGGGTCACATGCGCGATGCGACGTTTTCCCAATTCACGAGGTTATCAAGGAAATTCTGCAGGTAAGCAGGACGTTTGTTGCGGAAGTCGATATAGTACGAATGCTCCCACACATCGCAGCCCAACAATGCCGTCTGGTCGAAACAGACCGGATTCACGCCGTTTTCGGTCTTGGTGACTTTCAGGCTGCCATCGGTGTCTTTCACCAGCCACGCCCAGCCGGACCCGAATTGGCCGGCACCAGCAGCGCTGAATTCTTCCTTGAACTTGTCGACCGAACCAAAACTCTCGGTCAGGGCACTCTCCAATTCGCCCGGCATCTTGCTGCCGCCGGGGCCCATCATCTCCCAGAACTGGTTATGGTTCCACAACTGACTGATATTGTTGAAGATACCGTTTTGCGCCACGGCATTGGGGTCGTATGTGCCCTTAATGATCTCTTCGAGGGATTTACCCTCCCACTCGGTCCCTTCAATCGCCTTGTTGCCATTGGTCACATAGGCGTTGTGGTGCAGGTCGTGGTGATACTCCAAGGTCTCTTTCGACATGCCATTGCTGGCCAAAGCGTCATGTGCATAGGGAAGATCAGGAAGTTCAAAAGCCATGTCTCATATCTTTCCGAGTTAGGGACTGTCTATGATCGTAAATGTCATATGAAGACCTAAGGTCAAGAGCCACCAAAAGGTTCCGGTTCAAGTTCAGCAAGGTCTGTCGGTGCGGCAGACGCCGGAACGACCTGCCTTGCCGGTCCGAACTGCAACCACCCCCGCAATGCCTTATCGAATGCGGACGGACTCTCAAGAAACGGTAAATGCCCCGCATCCAGCAGACATCCCTGCGCACCAGACGCTGTCTTGATCAACTGCAGCTGATGTTCCGGCGGCACGACATGATCGCGCCGTCCGACAATACCCAGGATGGGCACGTCGATTTCGGCAAGATCATCCAGAATGCTGGTCTTCAATACCCAATTCGTCATGCTGCGCAGCGCCTCGGTATCGCATTTCTGTAAGGTCACGCGCATTTCATCGGGGACGGTCGACGCTGCCTCAGCTGATGTGGCAAGCTGCAGCCCCACTTCGAATGATCGGCGGGATGCCAGCCACATCCGCCATCCGATGGAGAACGCGGTCGGACCCAGCACGTCGCTGGCGAGAATACTCTGTTCGACCATCACAGCCTTGCCACGATGACCGCAGGTCAGGCTACCGACCAGCACCAGACTGTCCACTCGCCGCGGATATCGTTTCGCAAGGACCAGACCCAAAAGCCCGCCGGTCGAGTGGCATACCAAGGTCACCTTATCCGTCAATCCAGGCGGGAAGATCTTTGCCGCGGCGCGCTCGACCCAGCGATCAACATCAAAAATAACACGATCGGTCGGATCATGCCCGCCCAGTTCAAGACAAACCAATTCAGATATGGGCAACTCCAACCGCGTAATGGTCGGCTGCCAAATCGCCGATGTTTCGAAAAGACCCGGAATAAAGGCGAGTGGCTTATTTTTGCGCATTGAATGTCCTGAGGTAACCTCAAAAAACACCCTGCCCGGCTATTGGTTCCATGACCTTGGCGGTCAGATCAGGTGGTCGACACGCCCGGCCCGAGCGCCATTTGCCAACAGGCCGAACACATATTCTGCCACCGATCGAAAACAGACGACATGAAAGGTCTCATCATCCCGCATCCAGAACGCTGCCGCGACCTGTCCCAACTTCGACCGGCGAAAGTCGCCGGGAACAAACACATCCGGATGCAGGTCAACCGGCGTCAGCTTCGCCATGACCTCGCGGGCAAAGGTGCCTTCTACGGTCAGGACGGCCCGCGCGTCCGAGACGTTCTCGGCCAGATAATGGGTCCCTGCCAGCGCCGCGTCGATTGTCGCCAACGTCGCCGCGACGTCCGCGTAAGGCACAAATACCAACAACTCATCCGGCGACATCCAGCACAGGCCATTGTCGCCCGCAACCTCGGCCTTGCGCTGCTCCGGGAAAGCGACGCCTGTCACGTCCGTGCAAACCCTGCGCAGTTTCTTGTCCGTCAGATCACCGCGCAGGGTGATCATCCCTTGCAATCCGGCGTCCCGCACTGTGACCTCGCCCGCCTCCACCTTGCCATTTAACGCACTGACGGAATTAGACATTCTGTTTGTCTCCGTCTTTGTCACATAAAACTGGATCAATGATCTTTGCCTTTGTGGTCGTACCGTCCAGATTGCTGAACAAAAGTGTCTCCCCGATCCGATCAGGGCCGTGTCGAACCAGCCCCATGGCGATGCCACGCTGCAGATTTGCGGACCAGTACGTCGAAGTGACACGACCGCAGGTCTTCGCCTGGCCATTGGCGTTCGACTCTGTTGCAAGCTGCGCCAAATATTCATGATCCCGCTCGTCTTTGGGAACTTCGACATCAATCGCGTAGGCACCGACCTCTAACACTTCGCCGCCTTCAGCCTCCAACCCCACCAGTTTCCACCGATCCGGGTCCGCCATCGCGCTGCGCTCGTGGGCCCGCTTACCCAGATAATCATCCTTCTTCTTCGACAGCGCCCAGTGCAGGTTCAGGTCTTGTGGAATAACCGTCCCATCGGTCTCATCCCCGATCATGATGAACCCCTTCTCGGCCCGCAGAATATGCAACGCTTCGGTCCCGTAAGGCATCACACCGAACTCTTCCCCGGCCGCCATCAGCGCTTCCCAAAAGGCGCGGCCCTGCCCGGCCGACACAGCAATCTCGTAACTCAACTCGCCCGAGAAACTGATCCGGAACACCCGCGCATCAAAGCCGCCAATCTCCCCCTCGGCCCATTGCATGAACGGCAGCGCCTCACGCGATACATCCATGCCACCCAGCTTCTCCAGCACCTTGCGCGCATTGGGGCCGACAACCGCGACCTGCGCATATTGCTCGGTCACGTTGGCGACATAGACCTGCCAATCCCACCATTCGCATTGCAGCCAGTCTTCCATATGCGCGTGGATGTGATCGGCGCCGCCGGTCGTCGTGTGGCACAGCCATGTGTCGTCGGACATGCGGGCGACAACACCGTCATCCATCAGAAACCCGTTTTCAAAGCACATCAGCCCATAGCGGCATTTGCCCACCGGCAAGGTCGACATCATGTTGGTATACATCATGTCGAGGAACCTGCCTGCATCCGGCCCCTTCACGATCAGCTTGCCAAGGGTCGAGGCATCCAGCAGCCCCAGGTTCTCGCGCGTGTTCTTCACCTCGCGATTGACGGCATACTCCACGCTCTCGCCCGAGCGGAGATAGGCATAAGGCCTGCGCCACTGGCCCACCGGCTCATTCTCCGCCCCGTTCTCATTCGCCCAGTCCGAAATCGGCGTTTTACGCACCGGCTGAAACAGATCACCCCGCGCTTCGCCAGCAATCGCCCCCATGGAAATCGGGGTGTATGGCGGGCGGAACGTCGTCGTGCCAACCTGCGGAATATCTTCGTTCAACGCATGAGAAAGCGTCGCGAGGCCGTTGATATTACTTAGCTTCCCCTGATCCGTTGCCATGCCCAGCGTCGTATACCGCTTGGCATGTTCGACACTCTCGAACCCCTCCTGCGCGGCCAGCTGCACATCACTGACCTTCACGTCGTTCTGGAAATCCAGCCAGGCCTTGGCGCGCAAATCGTGCGTGGCGCCCTGTGGCATCATCCAGACCGGGGCGATCGGCTCTGCGGCCACACACGCCCCCAGCGGTGCCTGCCCACCCTTGCGCATATGCCCCGCGGCCTTGGCCGCCGCACGGCCAGCGGCCCAGCCATCGCCCACGACCTCGGCAGTGAACAGATGGCCATTGGCGATCCCCGCAGCCGTCACAAAGGTCTCACCCGCCGCCCCGGTCGGCGCCCGTTCGGCATCCGGCCGGAACATCACCTGATCGGCATCCCAAACCAGCTTGCCGCCGCAATGCGACCACAGATGCACAACCGGAGACCAGCCGCCAGACATCGCGACACAGTCGCAATCGATCTCTTCCAGCACTCCGCCCTCGCCCGCCTGCGCACAAAGCGAAACGCCGGTCACGCGCTTGCCGCCTTTGACCTTCGCGATCGCCTTGCCCGTCTCGACCCGGATACCGGCGGCACGCGCCTGTTCAGGTAGTGTACCCGTCACGACGGGCCGTGCGTCAACGATCACCGGCACATCCAGCCCTGCCTCTTTCAGCGCCAAGGCGGTGCGGTATGCATCGTCGTTGTTGGTCACAACAACGGTGCGGTCGCCCGGCGACACCCCATAATCGACCACATAGTCGCGGACGGCAGAGGCCAGCATGACCCCCGGCACATCATTGCCCGCAAAGGACAATGGCCGCTCGATCGCCCCCGTCGCGGTGACGATCTGTTTGGCGCGGATACGCCATAACCGATGGCGCGGGCCCTCAGCCTCTGGCCTGTGGTCGGTCAGCCGCTCATAGGCCAGCGCATAACCGTGATCATAAACCCCCGCGCCCATGCAACGTGTCCGCACATCTACATTCGGCATCGCCTGAAAAGCGGCAACGGTCTGCGCGACCCATTCCGCCGCAGGCATCCCGTCGACCTGCGCACCATCCACCACGGCCCGACCGCCCCAATGGGGCGTCTGTTCGACCACCAGCACCCGGGCACCACGCTCGCCCGCCGCCTGTGCGGCGGCCAGACCTGCGATCCCGCCACCGACGATCAGAACGTCCACATGCGCATGGAAATGCTCATACGTATCCGCGTCCCGATCTTTTGGCGCCTTGCCCAGACCCGCCGACTGGCGAATGAACGGCTCATAGACATGCTTCCAGAACGGGCGGGGATGGATAAACATCTTGTAGTAAAAGCCCGCGGGTAAAAACCGGGCCAACCGCGCATTGATGGCACCCACATCGAACGCCAGGCTGGGCCAGCAGTTCTGCGACTCGGCGCGCAACCCGTCGAACAGCTCTGTCGTGGTAGCACGCTGGTTTGGCTCGAACCGGCCACCCTTGCCTAGATTGACCAGCGCGTTGGGCTCTTCCGCACCACTCGCGACGACACCGCGCGGACGGTGATACTTGAAGGACCGGCCCACCAGCATCTGATCATTGGCCAACAGGGCCGACGCCAAAGTGTCCCCTGCAAATCCCTTGAAATGTTTGCCGTCAAAGGTGAACGATACCTGCTGCGCACGATCGATCATACGGCCCTGTCCAGCCAGACGGGTACTCATGAAAATTCTCTCCATGACCAGCCGGAACGCTTGGCGGCAACCGCATTCTTGATCTCTTGCGGCGGTTCGGTCGTTTGTGCCGGATAGGTCCCGAACACCTCGAGCGTCGCGGTACACCGCGCGGCCAGAAACCACTTGCCGCAGCCATAGGCATGGCGCCAGCGTTCGAAATGCACCCCCCGGGGGTTTTCACGCATGAAAAGGTAACCTTCGAAATCCTCGTCCGTCGATCCCGGACCATAGCGCTTAAGATGCGCCTCACCCCCGCCATGTAATTCGGTTTCATCGGCATCGACGCCGCAATAAGGGCAATGCAGGATCAACATGGGCACACCCCTTTGGCAGATGGCCACGCACAAAGGGCGGACGCATCGCTGCGCCCGCCCCAAGCGGTTCTAAGGTGAGTGGCCTTATTCTGTTGCTGGCACAGCCGGTGCGGCTGGTGCGGTTTCTTCAACTGCGGGCGCCGTACCATCGAGGGCCGGAGCCGTCTCTGACTCTGCCGCGCCGATCGCCGCAGGATCTGTGGTCGTCTCGACCGATCCACCAGCGAAAAGCGCGTAAAGCAGGACAAGAACAACAATGACTGCGGCAACGATAAACCCGATACCGCCGGCACTGCTGGTCTTTGATTGGGTATAGTCAGCCATGAGCATTCCTCCATTTCAGATAGGGCCATAAAAAAGCCACAATTTTCCAAAATGGAAACATTGGCGGAAATCCTCCGGTATTTTCGGCCAATCATGGCCAAATCCGCCGATTTCAATGGGCTAACCTCCGCCGGGGTCGCATTTTTTGACGGGATTGCTACCTTTATTGCATGGAATTGCTGCTGATCATCATTGGGGGAATACTCACCACAGCGATCATCTTTATGATGATCGACTGGGCACGGGGGCGAGTCGGCGACGATGACGTCGATCCATTCGATCAACGCAGACGGGATGAGACGCGGCGACGGCAAAGTCGACGCTGAGATCATGACGAAAGAAATCCCGCCAACACACAATATGGCATTGGCGGGATCATCGTGATCAGAAATATATCGTAAGTCAGTTGCCGTCGTCGCTGATCGCTTCGGCACCATCTTCGACCGCTTGTGCGGCATCTTCGGCAGCTGCACCGGCACCTTCGACGGTGATGTTGAGGTCTTGACCACCATCCGCATCGCCATCGGCGAACATGACATAGGCCATGACGGCAACGACAACGACAAGGATTCCGACGAGAAAGGCCAAACCTGTATTGCCGGAAGAGTTTTGCGTGGTTTGATCGGACATAGCGTATCTCCTTTGTATTCCGCGATTGCAGACCAAACACGCCACCCCTGTCGGTGGTTCCCTCTCAATGTGCTACCCCCGCCGCGACGCTTTCGTCGATGAACTTGCCGGCACGGAACCGGAACATGCTGAATTCATCGGCCAGGGGCGATGCACCCTTGACCATCAATTCGGCCATCGCCCAACCAGAACCGGGGATCGCCTTGAAACCGCCCGTGCCCCAACCGCAATTTACGAACACATTCTCGACCGGCGTTTTCGAGATGATCGGCGACCGGTCCCCGGTCATATCCACGATCCCGCCCCACTGTCGCAGCATCTTGAGGCGGCTGATCATCGGGAACGTCTCGACCAGCGCGCGCACGGTTTCCTCGATATGGTGAAATGAACCGCGCTGGGTGTAATTATTATAGCCATCGGCGCCGCCCCCGATCACCATTTCGCCTTTGTCGGATTGGCTCATGTAACCATGAACCGTATTCGCCATCACGACGACATCCATGCAGGGCTTGATCGGTTCAGACACAAGCGCCTGCAGGGCCACGCTCTCGATCGGCAAACGGAATCCGGCCATATCCGCCAGGACCCCGGAATGACCGGCCACGACGATCCCCAGCTTGTTACAATCGATCGCACCTTGGGTTGTATCCACCCCGACGACTTTGCCGCCTTCCCGCCGCACGCCGGTCACTTCGCATTTCTGGACCACATCCATGCCCATGTCCGAGCATGCCCGCGCATACCCCCAAGCCACCGCATCGTGGCGCGCGGTACCACCACGGGCCTGCCAAAGGCCACCCAGCACCGGATAGCGGCGACCGTCCAGATTGATGATGGGGCACAGTTCTTTCACGCGCTGTGGGCCGATCCATTCGGTCTGCACGCCCTGCAACGCATTCGCCTGCGCCGTCCGCTGATAGCCCCGGATTTCGTGCTGCGTCTGGGCCAGCATGATCACGCCGCGCGGACTGAACATGATGTTGTAATTCAAATCCTGGCTCAGCGTCTCGTATAGACTACGCGATTTTTCATAGATGGCAGCCGATGGATCCTGCAGATAATTCGACCGGATGATCGTCGTGTTCCGGCCCGTGTTGCCGCCCCCCAGCCAGCCCTTTTCAAGGATGGCGACATTCGTGATCCCGAAATTCTTGCCCAGATAATACGCCGTCGCCAGCCCGTGCCCGCCGGCACCGACGATAATCACATCATAACGCTTCTTCGGCGGCCGCTTTGCCCAGGCCCGCTCCCAGCCCGAATGCTGGCGAAAGGCTTCGCGTGCGATGGCAAAGGCGGAATACTTTTTCATCCGATGCGACTCTCCACGAGGTCCGATGGGCTTTGCATGGTTGTGAACCCTCACTGCCATGGCTTGGCCACTGACAGCGGCGTCCCGCAGATCATTTACGACATAGGCACACCAACATGAATAGCCGCATGGTCGCAGGGTCTTTCCAGCGCCCGACCGCGTCGTTACTTAGACGAAACGGAAAGGAGCGATAGATGCTGTTCTGGATTGTCTGCGGGGCGATGTCGCTGGCGGTGCTGGCCACGATGGTCATGCCATTGTTGCGACCTGCCGCAGCACCGACCGAAAACCCGGATATCGCCATCTACAAGGCGCAACTCGCTGAAATCGACCGTGATATCACACGCGGCCTGCTCTCCGAAGGCGAGGCCGAACAGGCGCGAACCGAAGTCGCCCGCAGGCTATTGGCCGCAAACCAAACCGAGGTCGCGATCGGCAAAACGGGCATATCACGCGGCTTCGCGGTGACGGTGGCCGCGGCGACCCTGGCCATCACCTTGGGCACCTACTGGACCATCGGCGCACCGGGCTATCCGGACCTGCCGCTGGCTGATCGGCTTGCGCAAAGCGACGAAATGCGTGCCAATCGGCCATCACAATCCGCGCTTGAAAACGCAGCGCCCGTACCGCCGGCGATCGACGCACCGCGGGAATATCTCGACGCTGTCACGGAACTCCGCACCGTCGCGCCCACCCGGCCAAACGATCTGCAAGCCTGGCAGCTACTCGTGCGGCACGAGGGTGAACTGCGCAACTTCGCCGCCGCCGCCCGCGCGCAGGAACAGGTGATCGCGATCAAAGGGGACCAGGCGGATACCGAAGACCGACGGCTACGGCTCGACCTTATGGTCACCGCCGCAAATGGCATTATCTCGCCCGAGGCCGAGGCGCTGGCCCGCCAAATCCTCGACACCGATCCCGAACACCCCGCCGCACGCTTCTATCTGGGCGCGATGTTCGACCAGACCGACCGGCCTGACATCGCCGTGCGGCTGTGGCGGGACATGGCGGAAAACGGAGATCCGACGACCTTCCACGTCACCCGCGCCCGTGAGCTGATCGAAAACGCGGCCTTCCGGGCGGGGCTGGAATACACGCTCCCAGAAATCCGGGGGCCTTCTGCATCCGATATCGCCGCTGCCCAAGACCTTAGCCCCGAAGAACAGGCTCAAATGATCAGCGGCATGGTCAGCGCGCTGTCCGACAGGCTCGCGACGGAAGGCGGCACATCCCGGGACTGGGCACGCCTGATCACCGCGCTTGCCGTTCTGGGCGATGAAACCGGCGCGCGCGAAGTCTGGGTCGAAGCGCAAGAGGTCTTCGGCACCAGCGAACGCGACCTGACCGTCATCACCGAAGCCGCCGCCGCGGCGGGGCTGACCGAATGATCTGCCACACGCCCGAAGACTTCGCGACCGAACTTCCGCCGCTGGGCGCCGTCGCGGGGCTCGACCTTGGCACGGTGACGATCGGCGTTGCGATCTCGGACAGCATGCGCGGTATCGCCACCCCTGTCGAGACGATCAAGCGCAAGAAATTCGGGCTGGACGCCGCGCGGCTTCTGCAAATAACGACCGACCGGCTTGTCCACGGCATCGTGCTCGGTCTGCCCTTCAACATGGATGGCAGCGAAGGCCCGCGCTGCCAGTCCACCCGCGCCTTCGCGCGCAACCTCGAAAGGTTGACACCGCTGCCGATCACATTCTGGGACGAACGATTGTCGACGGTCGCCGCCGAACGGGCGCTGCTGGCGGCGGATACGTCACGGAAGCGTCGCGCAGAGGTCATTGATCATGTAGCGGCGACGTATATCCTCCAAGGACTGCTGGACCGACTGATGCATATGAAAGGCACGATGTGACCAAACCCGAAAATACCGATCACATCTGGGCACGGGCCGAAATCGAAAGCCCCTGCATCAAGATCTGCGTGATTCATTCCGAAAGCCGACTGTGCACCGGCTGCCTGCGCAGTATCGACGAAATCAGCGCATGGTCGCGGATGACGCCCGAAAACCGTAAAACGGTGATGTCCGAACTCCCCAACCGGAAAATCGCCCAACGCCGCGGTGGCCGTAAATCAAAGTCTTCGAAATGAAGACTTTGTGACATGCCAGACTTTTCGTTACGAAAAGTCTTACGACACCAACCTGGGAATGAAAAATGGTGGGTGATGAGAGACTCGAACTCCCGACATCTTCGGTGTAAACGAAGCGCTCTACCAACTGAGCTAATCACCCGACCCGCGCTGCAATAGGGGATTCCCGATTGCGATGCAAGCGTCAGACCAGCTCCGTCTGCGCGCCATCTTTCAGGTGAAACACATTCCCCTGCCCACCCGGCATATTGGCCAAAGCATCCCGGCCCAAACCCAGTGACAAACACCGCAACATCCGCGATGTGATCCCATGGGTCACGATCACAACGGGCCCGGCCAAATCCGCCAGAAACGCACGACAGCGCTGCTCCAGCCCGGCGAACCCTTCGCCGCCCGGCGCATGCTCATACAATGCCAACGGGCCGTCCGGACCATCCACAACGGGCACATGCACACGCAGATCATCGCGGACCTTGCCCTGCCATTCCCCCACCCCGATCTCGCGCAAACGGTCATCGGTGCGGATCAGCGGAATCAACGGGGCCACCGCAATCGCCGCTGTCTCGAACGCACGCCCCTGCGGGCTGCTCAACGCAGCGAAGCCATCCAAATCCAGCCCACTCAGCAATTCGCCTTGTCGGGCCGCTTGCGCCCGGCCTTTCTCGGTCAAAGGAGAGTTCAGCCCCCCCTGCATTCTGTTCTCGGCATTCCAAACGGTTTCACCGTGGCGAAGGATATAAAGTTCGGGAAAATCAATATGCTGTGCCATACCGCTACTCTCACCGATCAGCTGGCAAAGGCAAGCGCTGCTGGCAAATTATGCAACGTGATTAAATGTTGGACATCCCCGAACCGTGTCCATTCTGGCACGAAGGCGTGATCTTGACTGGCAGCGCCCAGCGCACACTGTTTCAAAAAACAAGGAGGACACGATGCGTCTGCTACCCCTACTCGCCCTCACCGCCCTGCCCGGCCTTGCCCATGCCGAACTCTTGGACGACACGCCGCGTATCGCACTGATATCTGCCTTTCCACCCGAATGGATCGCGCTGCAGGACGGATTGATCGACGCGACCGATCACAAACTGAACGGCGTTACCTTCATTACCGGGCGGATGGAGGGCAAACCCGTGGTCCTCTTCCTCTCTGGCGTTTCGATGGTAAACGCTGCCATGACAACGCAACTGGCGCTGGACCATTTCGACATCACCGCCATCGCCTTTTCCGGCATTGCAGGCGGAGTCGATCCAAACCTGTCGATCGGCGACGTGGTTGTACCCGCGCAATGGGGCAAATACCTCGAAGGGGTCATGGCCCGGGACACCAATGATGCATTCGCGATCCCGCCATGGATGAGCACCGATTACGAAGGCCTTGGCATGATCACGACCGTGCCTTTCGGCGTCACGACGGCCCGCAGCGAAGACCTCGACCGGCGCTTCTGGTTCGACACCGACCCCGACCTGCTCGCCACTGCCAAAGCCGTCGCCGCCGACATGACGCTTGCCGATTGCAACGCCGACAATGCCTGTCTCAGCGACCCGCCGCAGATCATCCTTGGCGGCAACGGAGTGTCAGGATCATTCTTCGTCGACAACGCAGACCTGCGGGAATGGGCGTACACGACGTTCGACGCACAAGTACTGGATATGGAAAGCGCGGCTGTCGCGCACGTGGCATACGCCAACGAGGTGCCGTTCATCACTTTCCGGTCGCTATCGGATTTGGCCGGTGGTGGCGACGGCGCCAACGAGATGAATACATTCATGTCACTCGCTGCCAGTAACGCCGCCAGCGTCATGCGGGCCTTCGTTGGGGCGATGGAATGAATGGTGGGTGATAAGAGATTTGAACTCCTGACATCTTCGATGTGAACGAAGCGCTCTACCACTGAGCTAATCACCCGACGTTGGGTGATCTAACCATCCTCGCCCGCATCCGCAAGACCCGACGGGGGCTGACGTGACGCATCTTTGGGCGTCCGCAGCTTCAGCGTCATGACCTGTGCACCATCAGCGAGGTCCTTGGTCTTGACCACACGCAGTTTGCCCAGTGGCGGCAGCACGACCTCATCCCCGCGGGCCAGCGCTTCGCCCAAAACCGCCAGGCTCGCCTCGACCGCTGGCTTCACGTCGCGCTTTTTGAGGTTCGTGCGGGCGACGACCTGTTCAAGCAAGTGGGGTTTCTTGAAACGCGGGTCGTGCGCGTCGTCATTTGTATCGGTCATGAGGTTTCCTTTTTCCATGTGATCGGTGGGTGGGTCGAGACCCACCTTACGGGCTGCGCGTTCAAAAGAAAAAGCGCGCCCGGCAGGGCGCGCCTTTAAATCTTTGGCGATGGCTCAATGGGTCCGTGCGCCTTCGCCCTCACCCTTGGACTTCAGCGCGGCGGCGGCAGCTTCTTCTGCCGCCTCATCCCACTCGATTGCCTCGGGCTTGCTCACCAGCGCATGCTCCAACACCTCTGACACGTGACGCACGGGGATGATGTTCAGCCCGTCCTTTACGTTATCCGGGATCTCGGGCAGGTCCTTGGCATTATCCTGTGGGATCAGCACGGTCGTGATCCCGCCGCGCAACGCGGCCAGCAGTTTCTCTTTCAAACCACCAATCGGCATCGCGTTCCCGCGCAACGACACCTCGCCTGTCATGGCGATGTCCTTACGCACCGGGATGCCGGTCAGAACCGATACGATCGACGTCACCATGGCCAGACCAGCCGACGGCCCGTCCTTCGGTGTCGCCCCGTCCGGTACGTGCACGTGAATATCGATCGTATCGAATTTCGGCGGCTTCACCCCGATCTCGGGCGCGATGGACCGCACATAGGACGACGCCGCATCAATCGACTCTTTCATGACATCGCCCAGTTTCCCGGTCGTCTTCATCCGACCCTTCCCGGGCAGGCGCAGCGCCTCAATATTCAAAAGGTCACCACCCACCGACGTCCAGGCCAGACCCGTGACAACACCAATCTGATCCTCTTCCTCGGCCAGACCAAAACGGTGCTTTTCAACGCCCAGGAAATCGGACAGGTTATCGGCATTCACCTCAATCACCTCGGCCTGCTTGCGCACGATCTGCGTCACGGCCTTCCGGGCGATCTTGGCTAATTCCCGCTCCATGTTCCGCACACCGGCTTCGCGGGTATAGACCCGGATCATTGCCGTCAGCGCGTCGTCAGAGACCGAGAATTCCTTCGGCTTCAACCCGTGGTTCTTCATCACTTTGGGCAACAGATGCTGCCGCGCGATCTCGCGCTTTTCATCCTCGGTGTAACCGGCCAGCGAAATGATCTCCATTCGATCCAGCAAGGGCCCCGGCATGTTGTAGCTGTTCGCGGTGGTCAGGAACATCACGTTGGACAGGTCGTATTCGATCTCCAGATAGTGATCAACGAATGTCGCGTTCTGTTCCGGGTCCAAAACCTCGAGCATCGCCGACGCCGGATCACCCCGGAAATCCTGCCCCATCTTGTCGATCTCATCGAGAAGGATCAGCGGATTCGTCGTCTTCGCCTTTTTCAGCGCCTGAATGATCTTGCCAGGCATGGACCCGATATAGGTCCGGCGGTGACCGCGAATCTCAGATTCATCCCGCACACCACCCAGTGAGATGCGGATAAACTCACGCCCCGTCGCCTTGGCCACAGATTTACCCAAAGACGTCTTACCGACACCCGGAGGGCCGACAAGGCACATGATCGGGCCTTTCAGCTTTTTCGAACGCTGCTGCACGGCGAGATATTCAACGATCCGTTCCTTGACCTTCTCGAGGCCATAATGATCGGTATCCAGAATATCCTGCGCGCGGTTCAGGTCCTTCTTGGTGCGTGATTTCGTGCCCCATGGCACCGCCAGTATCCAATCCAGATAATTGCGGACAACCGTCGCCTCGGCGGACATCGGCGACATGTTCTTGAGCTTTTTCAGCTCTGCATCCACCTTCTCGCGTGCCTCTTTCGACAGCTTGGTCTCTTCAATCTTCGCTTCAAGCTCGGCAACCTCGTTCTGGCCGTCCTCGCCATCGCCCAGTTCCTTCTGGATGGCCTTCATCTGCTCATTCAGATAATATTCGCGCTGGGTGCGCTCCATCTGGGACTTCACGCGGGTCTTGATCTTTTTCTCGACCTGCAGAACAGACATTTCACCCTGCATCAGGCCAAAGACCTTTTCGAGCCGTTCGGACACCGACAGCGTTTCTAGCAGCCCCTGCTTTTCATCGACCTCGATTCCCAGATGACCGGCCACCAGGTCAGCCAGTTTCGCAGGCTCGGTCGCTTCGCCAACCGCAGCCATCGCCTCTTCCGGGATGTTTTTCTTGATCTTCGCATAACGCTCGAATTCGGCCGAAACATTGCGTACCAGCGCTTCCAGCTCGGTCGGATCGCCTGGAATTTCCGTCAGGTACTCGCAACCCGCTTCGAAAAACTGATCGTTTTCGATGAAATGGGTGATCCGCACGCGGCTGCGCCCTTCGACCAGTACTTTCACTGTGCCATCAGGCAGCTTCAAAAGCTGCAGCACATTGGCCAGCACACCGGCCTTGTAGATACCTTCCTGATCAGGATCGTCCTGACCGGGATCGACCTGGCTCGACAGCAGGATCTGCTTGTCGTCCTGCATCACCTCTTCCAGGGCGCGGACAGACTTATCACGGCCCACGAAAAGCGGCACGATCATATGCGGGAACACCACGATATCGCGCAGCGGCAGGACGGGATAAGACGAACTCAACGGTTCTTGCATGATTTTTTCCTTTTCTGGCAAAACGCATCGGCCCCGCTTGGCGGCAGCATGATGCGTTTCCTCATGGCTTCAACATGTGGGGTTGGGTGAAATAGTTTCAACCGGACATGCCGTGGTGGTTTGGCGCATGGTGCCTGCGAAGGCAGGCAGTCGCAAGGGAGGAAACACCGAAATGCCTAACGTCTGCTTAGCACATGACCTTCGGTCATAGCGGATCGATATCGCCCTGCGCGCGACCCGCATGAAACGCGGCCTCCCACGCCGCAAACGTCCCAGCCGCAATCGCATCCCGCATCCCCGACATAATCTCTTGAAAATAATGCAAATTATGCCAGGTCAGCAGCATCCCTGAAATCATTTCGTGCGCGCGGAACACGTGGTGCAAATAGGCGCGTGAATAATCACGGCAGGCCGGACAGGTACATGCCTCATCCAAGGGCCGCGGATCATCCGCATGCCGCGCGTTCTTGATGTTCACAACACCGCGACGGGTAAACACCTGCCCGGTCCGGCCAGAACGTGACGGCAGCACACAATCCATCATATCGATGCCACGCTTGACCGCGCCGACGATATCATCCGGCTTGCCCACCCCCATCAGATAACGCGGCTTGTCGACGGGTAGCTGATCGGGCGCATAATCCAGACAGCCGAACATCGCCGCCTGGCCCTCACCCACGGCGAGACCACCGACCGCATAGCCGTCGAATTCGATCACGCGCAAAGCTTCTGCCGATTGCGCCCGCAAATCCTCTTCCAAACCACCCTGCTGGATACCAAACAACGCATGGCCGGGCCTGTCGCCAAACGCATCGCGTGACCGCTGTGCCCAACGCATCGACAATTCCATGCTCTCCGCGATCCGCTTGCGATCCGCAGGCAGCGCCGGGCATTCGTCAAAACACATCACGATGTCCGAGCCCAAAAGCCGCTGAATTTCCATCGACCGCTCCGGCGTCAGATTATGCTTCGACCCGTCGATATGGGACTTGAATGTCACCCCTTCCTCGTTCAGCTTTCGCAGATCAGACAGCGACATGACCTGAAATCCACCGCTATCCGTCAGGATCGGCTTACCCCAATTCATGAACTTGTGCAGGCCACCCAACCGATCAATCCGCTCGGCAGTCGGGCGCAGCATCAGGTGATACGTATTGCCCAGCAGGATATCCGCACCCGTCGCCGCCACACTCTCGGGCAGCATCGCCTTGACGGTGGCGGCCGTCCCAACCGGCATGAAGGCAGGCGTGCGAATGTCGCCGCGCGGGGTATGGATCACCCCGTTGCGGGCCTTGCCATCGGTGGCGTTCAGCGAAAATGAAAACCGATCGACCACGCCGCTACCGCTCTGAAAGGTAATCGGCAGAAACATAGCCGGTGACCTGCGGCGCGTCTGCCAATGACACTTCGCACCACAACTGCCCCAACTCCGTCTGGCAATCGCGGCGGATCAGGCGGGTGCCATCCGGCAGGCCATACTGAATATTGTACTGCAAACTCGGACCAGACCGCAGTTTCAACAACTCACCGGCCCCAACGCCGCGGACGACAACCACGTCACCTCCAACGGAAGTACATGCACCCGCCAGACCAAATCCAACGATGCTCGCCAAGATACGATGATTCATCACACTGCCCTCATTTTTTCTCTGGCTTAAATGGAGAGCGCAAAAATTGACAGAGGGCGAACTGGCAGAGTGCAGCATTATTCGACGGCGATGCATCTTTCGTTGCCTTGCTTCAAGAATGTGGACGATGTGATCATCCAAGCCGATCCGATCACAACGCCGGATGTCAGAACCGGGGAAACAGCGGTCAGCAATCCGGCAAAATTGCCATACATACATTCGACGCGACGCCGACACCCGGCAGATCGTCCCCCTTTACGCCCAGCACCCCTATCCCTATATCTTCGCTCAGGATTAGGGGTGAACCGCCATGACCGACACCAACAGCCAACTCGAAGGCGCGCCGATGATCGCGCCATCGACCACCGACCATCCGCTTTACGAGGATATCGTACAGGCCTGTCGGTCCGTCTATGACCCCGAGATTCCGGTGAATATTTATGATCTTGGCCTGATCTATACCATTGATATCAAAGACGATAACGCCGTGAACGTCACGATGACACTCACCGCGCCCGGCTGCCCCGTCGCTGGTGAAATGCCCGGGTGGGTCGCCGACGCGATCGAACCTCTGCCAGGCGTCAAACAGGTCGATGTGGAAATGACATTCGAACCGCAATGGGGTATGGACATGATGTCCGACGAGGCGCGCCTCGAACTGGGCTTTATGTAAGCCTTTGGAAATTCGTCATTAATTCGTAAAGTTTTCGTTACAATCTCGCGTCACGCCGGTCCCGTTAATCAATAGGGGGCGATGATGACTCGCGTTTCACTGACACTTTCACTGGCCTTGATGGGCACGACCGCGCTGGCCGAAGGCCACGCAGAACTGGGACTGACCTACGGGCCACGGCCCGCGTTCCTGATCGGCCAGATGGCCGACAGCGATCTGAAAACAAAGCTGCAATCCTGCCAGGGCCAGACACCGGCACGCTCGGATTTCTCTATCGGGCACCGCGGCGCACCGCTCCTTTTCCCCGAACACACGGTCGAATCCAACGTGGCGGCCGCGCAAATGGGCGCAGGCATCCTCGAATGCGACGTGACCTTCACCGCCGACCAGGAACTGGTCTGCCGCCATGCGCAGAACGATCTGCATACGACCACGAACATCGTCGTCACCGATCTGGCCGAGAAATGCACTCAGCCCTTTTCGCCCGCATCCGGCGACACACCTGCCGCTGCCGAATGCCGGACGTCCGATCTGACACTGGCCGAATTCATGACGCTCGCGCCCAAGATGGACGCCGCCGACAGCAGCGCAACAACGGCCGAGCAATACTTGGGCGGCACAGCAGACTGGCGCACGGACCTCTACGTGAACGACACCACGCTGATGACCCATGCGGAATCCATCGAAATCTTCCGCGACCTCGGCGCGAAATTCACACCAGAGCTGAAATCCCCATCGGTCGACATGCCCTTCAACGGCTTCAGCCAGGAAGATTATGCACAAAAGCTGGTCGATGAATACAAGGCCGCAGATGTCCCGGCTTCTGACGTTTGGCTGCAATCCTTCGACCTTAATGACGTCCTCTACTGGATTGAAAATGAACCGGAATTCGGTGCACAGGCCGTTTATCTGATGGACGAATACGACATCGAAGGCTACTCTCCGCTGGACCCGGCCACTTGGCCCAACACCATGGAAGAACTGAAGGGCATGGGCGTCAACTACATCGCCCCGCCGCTCTGGATGCTGATCACGCTGGAAGATGGCGAGATGGTGCCATCTGCATTGGCCATAGCCGCGAAAGAGGCCGATCTTAAGATCATCACGTGGACGCTCGAACGCTCCGGCCCGTTGGCCGGCGGCGGTGGCTGGTACTACCAGACAGTGACTGAGGCCATCGATACGGACGGCGACTATTTCGAGGTGCTCGACGTCCTCGCGCAGGATGTCGGCGTCGTCGGGGTGTTCTCGGATTGGCCCGCGACAACAACCTATTACGCGAACTGTATGGGGCTCTGACGCCCCTTGCACTTGGTCCCTTGCCGCGTCAGCATGGCGTAAAATGGCGAGGGGCCAATGACAAACTACGCTGTGCTGACGGGCGATATCGTCAAATCCTCCAACCTGCCCGAGGGCGGATTGGATCGTATTTTTACCAACCTCAACATGGCCGCCGATCGGATCGCCGACTGGCAGGACGGGCCTGTCTATTTCACCCGCAACCGGGGCGATGGCTGGCAAATGGCGGTCAAACCCGCTTTCGCGCTGCGCGCGATCTTCGCCAGCCGCGCCGCCGTGCGGATGGTCGATAAACGGTTCGACACCCGCGTGGCGCTGGCGCTGGATGAAGGCACGATCCCGGGTGAGACGCTCGCCGACGCACATGGCCCCGCCTTCACCGCATCCGGACGAGCATTGGAGGATATGCCGCGCAGGCGGACGATGATCTTTGCCGAGAATTCAGGCGTTTATGCCATCGTCATCCGGCTGGCAGAGAAAATCATCGAAGGGTGGACCGAAGCACAAGCCGAAGTTGCGCTGGCCGCGCTGGCCGCGGACAAGCCAACACAATCCGCCCTAGCATCGGCGCTGGATGTTACAAAACAAACGATTCAATCACATGTCGACGCTTCCGGCATAGACGCATTGATCGAGACCTGTGAGATGATCGATGCACGGTGAATTACAGCCCAACCAGACTGTATTTCCAGAAAACAGCCCAATCAGGCTGTTTCCGCCAAAGACAGCCATATTTGACTGTCTTTATAAAAGTCAGCCATATTCGACTGACACTCAACAGCTACCCCCATTAACCCCACCTTCACCAATAACAACCAAATTCGGTTGTTATTCCCAATTACAACCTCTCCAAAAACCATGCTGACCACCGCCCTCGCCCTGTTCCTGGCGCACCTTTTGGCCGACTATCCGCTGCAGAACAGCTGGATCATCAAGAACAAAAAACAGTCCTTGGCGATGGCCTGTCATATCGCCGTGGTCTTCCTGCTGACGTTCCTCGCCCTCCGCGGCAACCTCCTGCCCGCGCTGACCATCACCAGCGCACACCTGATAATCGATCTGATCAAAACGCATTATGCGCCCGACAAACTCTGGGCCTACCTCACCGATCAGGCCGCGCATGTCGCGACCATCGCTCTTGTTTTGATCGCCTGGCCCGAACTCGGCACGCTCTGGCCCGAGGCCACAGCAACCACCAACTACATTCTTGTCCTTACCTCTGGCCTCATCCTGTCCGTCTGGGCCGGTGGTCCCGCCATCGGTTATCTGATGGAAAAATTCGAAGATGCGCGCGGTGACAGCCTGCCAGAGGCCGGGCGCACGATCGGCATGCTGGAACGCGCGCTTGTCTTCCTGATGATCATTTCCGGCCAACCCGGCAGCATCGGCTTTCTCATCGCCGCCAAGTCGATCTTTCGCTTCGATACCACCGCCGATAACCGCAAGGTCGCCGAATACGTCATCATCGGCACCCTCGCCTCATTCGGCTGGGCATTGCTGGTCAGCTACGGCGCGCTGTCGCTCATCACAATCACGGGCATCACCCCCGCCACACCTTGAGCCAAAGCCGCCCCTGCCCTAGATATGGGTCAAAGGAGATTTCCCATGTTCGGCATCCCCGGCAAACAGGCCGTGACCATCACGCACAAAGCGGCAGCGCAGATCGCGAAACTCATGGCCAAGGACGGGCATGAAGGGCTGCGCATCGGCGTCAAGAAAGGCGGCTGCGCGGGTATGGAATACACCATGGACTACGTGACCGAGATCGACCACCATGACGAAGTCGTTGAACAGGACGGTGCCCGCGTGATGATCGCCCCCATGGCACAGATGTTCCTGTTCGGGACCGAAATCGATTATGAGGTCTCGCTCCTGGAATCCGGTTTCAAGTTCCGCAATCCAAACGTCGTGGATGCCTGCGGATGTGGTGAGTCCATCAAGTTCGACGAAACCCTCGCCGCCAAGTAATGGTCCTCGGCGACGCCGATATCGCTTTTGCCACCGACCTTTTCTCTGACCTTGGGCAGCTGACGACGCGCAAGATGTTCGGAGGCATGTGCCTTTATCACCAGGGCATCGTCTTTGCGCTTATGAGCAGTGAAGGACGGCTTTATCTGAAGGTCAAAGGCGATCTCGCCCGCGAATTGCAAGATCAAGGCGCCGAGCAATTCCACAACATGCCCTACTGGTCGCTACCCGACGCAGCACTTGAAGACAGCGAAGAAGCCACCGCCCTCGCCCGCCGCGCCCTCGCCCGTTTATGATTTAGCCTTCTGCTGCAAATGCACATAAGTCTGGTCGAACCGGGCCTGCAGGTGATCAACAGCCATGATCGGCGCTGCGCCTGCGGGTGCGACATTCACATCATGATTGGGATTGAAGAACAGCGGAACCGAAATCCGCTCCGCCCGCGTCCCGATGACCCGATGCGGCGTGGCCTTGATCCGCCCGCCGGTCCACATCTCCAGCATCTCCCCGAAATTGATGATGAACGTCCCCGGCTCCGCCGACAATGGGATCCAACCGCCACCCCGTTTGCGCACCTCCAACCCCGACGATCCATCGGTGGCCAGCAAGGTCAGACACCCATAATCCGTGTGGGTCGCGATCCCGAAATCCTTCTCCGACGCCCAGGCAGGCCGTTCGGGATAGTAATTCCCCCGTAACAACGCCATCGGTCGCGTGAACTTGTCGCGAAAATACGCCCCATCCTCACCCACCGCATCAGCGATGGCGCACAGCAGATCAAGGGCAAAGGCGGTCGCTGCCGCATAATAACCCCGCAATGCGTCCGCAAATCCGGGCGTCTCCGGCCAGACATTCGGCGCATACGAAGGCAAAGCTGTCAGCGGATCACCCTCCGGCAATTCAAACCCGCAATCAAAGAATTGCTTGAAGTCGGGGTTGGTATCGGGATCGACCTGCTCCGAGCCCGGCGCGCCCCAGCCGCGGTTCGATCCGGTCTTGGACATATCATAAGCCGCCTTCTCGGCCGCAGGCAGATGAAAGAACGCGCGATAAGTCTCGACAATGCGCCGAACATCCGCCGCAGCAATCGGTGTATTATGCACGGTCAGAAACCCGACATCCGTCGCGCCGCGCACGACGTCCGTCCGGGCCGCCGCATGCCCCGGCGCCGCGGGATCAAGCAAATGAACTGCATCAACATGCGGGATCATGACATCCTCCTGGACCTTTGCATTCGGCAATCCACTTGCTAACACCATAAGAAGACTTTGAAAATGGAGACTGCCGCATGCGCCGCAAACTCGCCGCCGGAAACTGGAAGATGAACGGGCTGCGCGCCGCACGCGCAGAACTCGACACGCTTGAGCAACGACACGGCGATGCCGGTGTCGATATCCTGATCTGCCCCCCCGCCACACTGATCAGCGCTTGCGAAGACACGCCTTTCGATATTGGCGGGCAGGATTGTCATGCCGCGGTCTCCGGTGCGCATACAGGCGATATCAGCGCGGAAATGCTGGCTGATGCCGGGGCCAGCTATGTCCTGACCGGGCACTCCGAACGGCGCACCGATCACGGTGAAACCGACGCGATGGTCGCTGCAAAATCACAAGCCGCCTACGATGCGGGCCTGATCGCCGTCATTTGCATCGGTGAAACGCTCGACGAACGCGAAAACGGCAAAACACTTGACGTCATCGACGCCCAACTTGCCGGTTCCATCCCCGACAGCGCGGACGAAGAAAACACGGTCATCGCCTACGAACCCGTCTGGGCCATCGGTACGGGTAAAGTCCCAACGCTCGACCAAATCGGCGAGGTCCATGCCCACATCCGCAAATGCCTGACAGAACGGTTCAGCGACGGTGACGGAATGCGGATCCTCTATGGCGGTTCGGTCAAGGGCAGCAACGCGCCGGACATTTTTGGCGTACCAGAGGTTGACGGCGCCCTCGTGGGCGGCGCAAGCCTCAAAGCCGCCGATTTCTCCCCCATCATCACCGCCCTCGAAAATAGCTGACCCGCAAAGTCTTCGCAAAGAAGACTTTGCCCACCACCAGACTTTTCGTCACGAAAAGTCTGCACGACCCCCGTCAATTCACGATAATCTCCGGCCCCATGAAGTAGGTCGGCAAAAAGGTCGAGATCGCCGGAATATAGGTGATCAGGATCAGAAAGATGAACAACACGCCCAGGAAAGGCAGCGCGGCCCGGACGACCGACATCATCGGCATACCGGCAACGCCGGACGTCACGAACAGGTTCAACCCCACCGGCGGCGTGATCATCCCGATCTCCATATTCACCACCATGATGATCCCCAGATGGATCGGGTCGATCCCCAACTGAATCGCGATCGGAAACACCAAGGGCGCCACGATCACGATCAGCCCCGACGGCTCCATGAACTGACCACCGATCAGCAGGATCACGTTCACAATGATCAGGAAGGTCACCGGCCCCAGCCCCGCATCCAGCATCGCACCCGCAATATGCTGCGGAATTTGCTCATCGGTCAGCACGTGCT
Source organism: Yoonia sp. 2307UL14-13 (assembly GCF_037572755.1). Taxonomy (NCBI): domain Bacteria; kingdom Pseudomonadati; phylum Pseudomonadota; class Alphaproteobacteria; order Rhodobacterales; family Paracoccaceae; genus Yoonia; species Yoonia sp. 2307UL14-13. The sequence continues at coordinate 1,138,933 of NZ_JBBIFZ010000001.1, forward strand.
TGAGCAGCAGCGCGTTCGCGATGATGAACATCAGCGTGATGGTCAGCTTGCCGCCCTCGAACAGCGTCTCGCGTGTGTCCTTGTGAAAAAACGCCGTGACCAGCGCCCAGGGCTTCTGGAACAGGTTGTACTTCTGCGGCACCGCCGCCGCAGACAGGCTGACCGCCGCGCCCTGATACAGGTTCCCCTCCGCATCCCGCGCGGCCAGCGGCCCCATATCGCGATAGATAAAGGTCGCCACGACAAAGGCATAAACCGCCGCAACCGCAGCCGCCTCGGTCGGCGTAAACGCCCCGCCCTGCCAGTAAATCAGGCTCAACCCTTCTTCGAACCGAATCCATGGATGGCCGTAAATGCCGCCCATGATGATCAGGATCAACAAAAGGCCCCAGACGGCATCGCGGAAGCTGGCGAATATCTCGCCCCAGCCCTTCCATTCACCCTTGGGCATGTTCTTGATCCGGGCGATGATGTAGATCGTAATCATCAGCATCAGACCCGCCATCAGGCCGGGGATAACGCCCGCAAGGAACATGCGACCCACGGACACATCCGTGGCGGAGGCGTACACAACCATCACAATGGACGGCGGGATAAGAATGCCCAGTGTACCTGCGTTACAGATGACGCCCGCCGCGAATTCCTTGGTGTATCCGACCTGGCGCATGGCCGCGATCACGATCGTCCCGATCGCGACCACCGTGGCGGGCGACGACCCGGACAGGGCCGCGAACATCATACAGGCGAAGACGCCCGCAATCGCCAACCCGCCTTGCAAATGGCCCACACAGGCGATGGAAAAGCGGATGATCCGCTTGGCCACGCCGCCGGTCGACATGAAAGATGACGCGAGAACAAAGAACGGAATGGCCAGCAGCGTGTAATGCCCCGCCATCGCCAGATACAGCGATTGGGCCACAGCTGCCAAAGATGTATCCGAAAACGCCAGTTGGAAGATGATAGAACTGACACCCAGCGCCACGGCGATCGGCACACCGATCAGCAACAGGCCGATGATCATCAGGAAAAGAAGGGCGACTTCCATCTTTTAACCCTCCTTCCGCAGCTTCGCAGCGGCTTCTTCGACCGCTTCTTCGGCTTCATGGCTGACGATCATGCTATCGCTCTCACCCGTCCAGACACGCCAAACCGCCTGACAGACACGAAACAGGATCAGGACAGAGGCAATCGGCAGGATCAGATAAGGGATCATCCGGGGCAGCTTTGAATAACGCTCACCGTAATTGATCCAATCTTCCAAGAACCGCAGCCATTCCGGCATCGGGATCTGGTCGGTCTCAAAGAAACTGCGACCACGCGCATCGAAATCTAACCCCGTCGGAAACCACTTGCCCGTGGTCGGCGGCAAGTCCGCGAACGGCGCCCATTGATCCCAGGCCCCCTTCAGCAGCATCACCGCATAGAAAATCGTAAAGGCCCCGGCCATCAACGCTGCCGCTTTCCGCATCCGCGGTTCAAGAAGATTGGTCAAGGCATCCACACCCAGATGGGCGGTCACCTTGAACCCATAGGCCACGCCAAACAGCACCAGCCACGCAAACAAGACCAGCACGACCTCGAGGCTCCAGATGATCGATGAGTTGAACCCGTAGCGCAGAACCACATTGACGAATGTCAGCATCGCCATGGCGCCCAACAGCACGGCGATCGCGTTCTCCTCAAACCCATGCACGGCGCGGCCCACCGGCCCTTTCGGCGTGTACTTGGTGCCCATCTGTGATCCTCCCCAAGATGGCGGCCCGGGCTTCCCGGACCGCCCAAGATCGCTTTACAGCGACTCGTTGATCGCCTGCGCGGCGTCGATGTTTTCCTGACCCACTTCGTCAGCGAACTGCTCCCAGACAGGCTTCATCGCCTCAACCCAGGCCGTACGCTGTTCGGGCGTCAGCTCACGCACCGTACCGCCTGCATCGATGATCGCCTGCCGGTTCTCGGCATTCACGCGCGCGGATTCACCATTCCGGGTCTCCGTCACTTCGGCCAGAATGGTCAGGAACTGGTCGCGCACCTCAGGCTCAAGACTATCCAGCCAGTCGACCGAGGCCACCACCAGATAATCGATGATTCCATGGTTCGTCTCGGTAATCCCGTCCTGCACCTCAAAGAATTTCTGGCCGTAGATGTTCGACCAGGTGTTCTCCTGCCCGTCCACAACGCCCGTCTGCAACGCGCCGTACACCTCGGCAAAGGCCATCGGCTGCGGTGACGCGCCCAGCGCTTCCATTTGTGCGACCAGCACATCGGACGGCTGCACGCGGAACTTCAGACCAACCGCATCACCGGGTGCTTCCAGCGGCACATTCGCGCTGATCTGCTTCATGCCATTGTGCCAGAACTGCAGGCCCTGCAAACCACGGCGCTGCATCGAATCCTTCATCGCCTGCCCGGCCTCAGACGCCTGAAACGCATCCACGGCAGCAATGTTTTCGAACATGAAGGGCAGGTCAAACAGGCGATAGGCTTTGGTGATCGACTCGAACAGCGACAGTGAAGGGGCCGCCAGCTGCACGTCACCACGCAGCATCGCCTCGATCACCTGCTCGTCGGTATAAAGGGTCGAATTCGGGAACACCTCCATACACATAGTGCCGTCCATCTCGGCATTCACACGCTCGGCCAAAAGGCTCGCGGCGATACCCTTCGGGTGGCGGTCAGTGTTCGTCACGTGGCTGAACTTGACGACGATCTCGCCGGTGTCACAGGCAGCATGGGCCGATGTCGCCGCCATGACGGATATCGCGGCCATCGCGGCCGCAGCTTTCAGAAACTTCATGATTGTCCTCCCAGAATCCGAGCGCCCGTTTTTCGAGCGTCACAAATACTGTGACAGCCACGATGCCCGACACGCAAGAAAAGGGCGGCGCACAATATATTCCTTAAAAAACAGCAGTTTGAGCCGTATACACATCACACGCCAACGACTTGGCGCGAAAAACCGCACAACCTTTGGCGCTAACAGTGCGGAAACCCACACACCTTACAACGGACGATCCATCTCCGCGCGCAGTGTCTCGACGGCTGTCTCGATATCTTCCATCACCGCGTCAGCACCGACGACATGCTGAATATCCGCATGATGGTTCAGAATATTGCCCGCCACCACGATATGCGCCAATGGTTGCGAAATGCGCAGCGCAAGAACCAGCCGCGTCAACGGCTCGATCATCCGGTCCGAATGGGCCACCAGCACGATCGCGCGATAGCTGCGCTTTTCCGACTGCTCCAACAATGCGTCATGGGTCTGGCCAAGGGACATATCCACATCCCACCCCTCGCGGCGGAACAGATCAGTGGCGATCTCGATCCCCAGCGTATGGTCTTCCCCCGGCACCAAAGCGAAAAGTGCGGGTCGTTCATCGCGGCCATCCGAAAACGTCGAGGCCAGCACATGACGCAGGCCGCGAATAATGCGATACAACCGGCCCGAGGCCAGCGTGACCTCGACAAACGAAATCTCGTCCTCTTCCCACATCTCACCCAGACGGCGGGCCGCCCCCGCCACATAGCCCAGATAGATGTCATCGACATCCACGCCATCACGGCGCGCGGCCAGAATGATACGGTCCGCGGCATCCTCATCGGTCGAAAGCAGCGCCGTGCATAGCAACGAGATCTCCGACTGGGTCGGCAAATCTTCTTTTCTGGCTGTCCGTGGCATGCGAAAGGCGAGCCTTCTTACAACTTCGCGCGCCAAGGACTCGACCGCGACAGATGGCAGTTTTTGGCCAGCCAAACGAAATTGCTGATCGGCCCTATCATATTCCGACCGGTCGAACGTTGCACCGTCCATTGGCACGCGGGCCATGAACGCCCTCCCCCTTGGCAAATCAGATGATGTGGCAGGTCATCTGACGGTATTCGATTGCATGCTTTCTAACATATCCGCCTCATTCTCAACCGTGGCAGAAAGTCGCGGTAAGGTCGGCTTAACCCCGAAAATCTTCGGCCTTCAGCCCATGTTTGTTCAACTTGTCATAGAACGTCTTGCGGGGCAGTTGCAGGTCGCGGGCCGTCTCCGAGGCGCGACCATTATGACGCTGCAATGCTGCAATCAGCAGGGACCGTTCGACCTGCGCCATCTGTGCCGACAGACCCAGACCGGACGGCGTTTCGCTATCCTCCAACCCCATTGCAAAGCGCATGGCGGCGTTCATCAGCGCCCGCGCGTTACCGGGCCAGTCCCGCGCCATCAACCGGGCGGTATAAGCCGCGGTGACCGCGGGCGGGGTCAGATTGGCTTGTTCCGCGGCCTGCGCCACGTAATGACGAAACAGGATCGGAATGTCCTCGGGCCGCTCGTGCAGCGCAGGCACCCGCACCCGCATCAGATCAAGGCGATAGAACAGCTCGGCGCTGAACGCGCCGGATTTCATGGCCTCCTGCAGATCACGGGTCGATCCCGCAAGCACCCGCGCGGTGCCGCCTTCCTCCAACCGATCCAACAGGGTAAGCTGCACATCCGCCCCAAGCCCTGTGATCTCGTCCAGATACAGCGTCCCGTCCAATGCATCGGCCAGGGCCGCGGCCAACCCCGCCTCATCCAGCGAAGACGCCGCCCGCTTCACGAAAGGTCGCGCTGCCGCAGAAGACAGCAAGTGGATCACCTCCGCGATCTTCGGCGTACCCGACCCCGGTTCGCCCACGATCAGCACTTCGGTCCCGGCCCGCGCCACGGCGCGCGCCTGATTGCGCAACTCCTCCGCCAGTTTCGAATGACCGAACAACATCCGCGAGGCCGCATCGCCCGCCTCGAGCTCATGCTTGAGCCGCCGGTTTTCCAACACCAATGCGCGGGCTTTCAACGCCCGCTCGACCACGGCCACGAAACTCGCGGGCGCGCACGGCTTTTCAAGAAAATCATAGGCCCCCGCCGACATCGCCCGCACTGCCATCGGAATATCCGCCTCCCCCGTCAGCAGGATCACAGGCAATTCGCCATCGGTCTCGCGGACATAATCCAGCAGATAAAACCCGTCCCGGCCCGGCATGCGAATGTCCGAGACGACGACACCATCAAAGCGGGGCGTCAGGTGATCCTTCGCTTCGACGAAAGATCCGGCGACAGTGGGCACCAGATCGGCCAGTTCCAACGTCTGCCCCAACGCCTCGCGAATATCGCGGTCATCGTCCACCAGCAGCACACGCTTGGTCATGCAGCGGCCTCCTGCGCGACACTATCCAACTCGACAGTAAACACCGCGCCACCATCCGGATGGTTACGCCCCCGGATCGCACCCCCGAAACTCTGCACAAGACCGTAAGAGATCGACAGACCCAGCCCCATCCCCTCAGCCGCGCCAATCGCCTTGGTCGTGTAAAACGGATCGAAAATCTTCTCGGGCGCATCAATGCCCGGCCCCGTATCGCGGACAGACAGCACCGTCCGGGCACCCTCCCGCAACACGCTGATGGTCAAAACTTTCTCTGCGCTCTGCTCCATTGCATCCATCCCGTTGGTCAAAAGGTTCAGCACCACCTGCTGCAGCCTCACCTCGCCGCCGCGCACGATCACGGGCGCGGCATCAGGCGTCCAGTCCAGCGTCACGTCGTCCTGCGCAGCACGTGGGGCCACGATCTCCAACGCCGCATCGACAACGGCGACCAGATCAACGTCTTTCGGCGGCTCATCCTCCTGCCGGGCAAAGGCGCGCAGATTGCGGATGATCCGGCCCATGCGCCGCGCCAGTTCCGAAATCCGGCCCAAATTTTGCGCCGCCACCTCCGGCTTGCCCCGGTCCAGAAAGCCCTGCGCGTTCTCCGCAAACGACCGGATCGCCGTCAGCGGCTGGTTCAACTCGTGACTGATCCCCGCCGACATCTGACCCAGGGCCGACAGCTTGCCCGCCTGCACCAGATCATCCTGCGCCTTCTGCAATCGCGCTTCCGCAGCCGTGCGCTCTGCCACCTCCCGGCGCAGATCGGCGTTCACCGCCCGCAACTCCGCCGTCCGATCCGCCACACGACGCTCCAACCGCGCATTCAGCAGCGCCAGGGTCCGCCTGCGCTGCGTCGCCACCAGCAGCAGCAACCCAAAAGCGCAACAAAGCGCCGCGACCGCCGCCGCCTGCAGCCCCGCAAGTTGCCTTGCCGGGGCGACATCGACCAGCACCTCCCCCGTCATCTCGATCACGGGCAAGTCCAGGGTCAGATGCAAGGCACGCTCCGGCAGGTAACGGCCACCATCCACATCCCACACCTCATGACCACTCACCAATTCCTCCGAATAGCGCACGAACGGCGCCAACCGGCTGGCCGGATACTCCGCCCGCGGGGCCGGATCACCCAGCCGCGACCGGAACACCAGTTCCGACCGGTTCGACAGAAAGATCACCCCCCGCCGGTCGGTGAAAAACACCGCCGGACGCGCCCCGCGCCACGACGCCTCTACCGCTTCGATATCGGCGTAGACAACCAGCGCCCCCAAGACCGGCCCCGCATCCGAGAATACAGGCGCCGCGAACACGACCGCCCGCTGCTGATAGGCCTCGCTGTAAAGATGATGAAACCCCAGCGCACCGTCCAGCGCCCGCTCAAAATACCGGCGGCCCGCATGATCCACATTCGGTGCATCCGCCGTCGCGACCAACACACGCCCCGCATCATCGACCAGCATGATGTCCAGCGCCCCGGTCTTGTCCGCGATCTCCTGCAATACAGGGCGCACCGCGTCCGGCGCCCGCCCGTCCAGCACCGCCCGCACCTGCGGCCGGTCCGCCGTCAGCACCGCCAATTCGCGATAGCGCCGCAACTCCGCCGTCAAACTGTCCGAGGCCAGCGCAAGGTCCGACCGCGCCCGCTGATCCAGCTGGGCCAGCGCCGCAGTATAGCCATACCACCACACGACCGCCGTCACCCCCGTCACAGCAACCAAAAATCCGGCAATCACCAGCAGATACGGTCGAAAAACACGTCCCATCCCCGGAACATATCGGGGGCATCTTGCATTGGGAAGCACACCGCGCCAAAGCTGCGCCATGCAGCACGTCCACCAAGACCCGACCGACCAGGCCTTCATCCAGAACCCCTACGCCTTTTACGACCGGGCCCGCGCTAGCGGAGATTTCGTCTACTGGACCGACTACGCCATGCCCTGCGCGCTCAGCCACGCCGCCGTCCACGCCGTTCTCCGCGACCGGCGAATGGGCCGCGAATGCCCGCCCGAACGCGCCCCCGCCATACCCGACCATCTCCGCCCCTTCTACGCGGTCGAGGCGCATTCCATGCTCGAACTGGAACCGCCCCGACACACCCGCCTCCGCGCCCTCGTCCTGCGCGCCTTCACCAGCCGGACCATCGCCGCCCTCGGCCCCGACATAAGACAACTCTGCCACGACCTCATCGACCGGTTCCCCGACGACCCCTTCGACCTCCTCACCCACTACTGCCAGCCCGTCCCGGTCATCACCATCTGCCGGCTCCTCGGCGTGCCCGAGGCCCATGCCGACGACCTCCTGCGCTGGTCCAACGCCATGGTCGCCATGTACCAGGCCCGGCGGACGCGCGCGATCGAGGACGCCGCCACAGACGCCACCAACGCCTTTGCCGCCTTCATGCGCGACTATATCAGCCAGCGGCGAAAGACGCCCGGCGATGACCTCATCTCAACCCTCATCGCGGCCGAGGAAGCGGGCGACAAACTCAGCGAAGACGAGCTGATCACCACCTGCATCCTGCTGCTAAACGCAGGGCACGAGGCGACGGTCCACACCATGGGCAACGGCGTCAAAACCCTGCTGGAACATGGGGTTACGAACATCACCGAGCCCTGTATCGAGGAAATCATCCGCTACGATCCCCCCCTGCACATGTTCACCCGCTGGGTCTACGAGGACGTGACGATCGGCGATCACTGCTTCAAGCGGGGCGACCAGATCGGGTGTCTCCTGGGGGCCGCAAACCGAGACCCCACGGCCTACCCCAACCCCAACAGCTTCGACCCCACGCGGACGGGTCCCAAAAACACGAGCTTCGGCGGCGGCATCCACTTCTGCGTCGGCGCCCCCCTGGCACGGCTGGAACTACAAATCGGGCTGGAGGTGCTGTGGGAACGGTGCCCCGGGCTGCGGATGGTCGGAGAGGCGCAGTACGGGGACGTGTACCATTTCCATGGGTTGGAGGGGTTGGTGGTTGGGCGGGCCGAGTATATAGATTGACAAAGCCGTATTTCATTTGGGCGGATCATGTTTAAGCTTACCAATAATATGTTGGACAAAGGTTTGGCCAAGGAACCGACTGTCCTTAACGAAGCGTTAGCCGACACCACCTTTGCAGGACATGGCTATTATGGCGTGATGCCGCGAGAACTTCGCTTGTTATTGGCCGAGGCGGCGACCACGACTGCACAGCAAAACACCATCTTCAGTCCAGAACCGATTACGCAATTCGTCCAGGCCATGGTTGATATGTCACCACGTTTTTGGTGCTTTGAGCCGTTCAAGGATATCTTAGCCAACCCGCGAAAAACCGATGCGCACAAGATGACGCTGATCATGTCAGACGAGATGGTAGAAGCGTGGGAGCCCATGATTGCTCACTTACAAGCTAACGAGGACTGGCACTTGGAGTATTGGGACCTGATGATCGACTGGACCACGGCGGAGGTGCGCCATTGAGCCGAACATTGAACGAACAAGGCTACACGTCTGCTAGGCAAGAACTGAACGACATCGCCGCTGAGCGCGCCCGTAATATATCCGACGCCGAATTGGACGCGGCGCAAATGGCGCTTGGTGCCGCCGGTCTGTTGGACCCCAGCCCAACAGCAGACGGCGTGAATGCCGGTATCAGCCTCGCCCGAGGCGACTATTTTGGCTTCTTCCTCGATGGTGTCTCGGCAGTGCCATACGTTGGCGATCTCGTCGCAAAACCAGTCAGAGGGGTGCAGATGGGCATCCGCGGCTGGGCGCGTGGACGTCGGTTGGCCGCTTTCGGCAGGCGGGGCGCCGAACTTGTCGACAATATACGAACCATGCGCCAAAACGCGGCCAATGCGGTGAAAGAGGCACGTCGCCGGGTCTGCAGAGGGTGCAATAACGCTTACGGCACAAAAACCCCGACGCGCGGTGACTGGGCCGACCCAGACAACCCGGGCAACGGGACCTACACAACGCCCCCCAGGGCTGACGGAACAACCAGCGACTACAAATTCAAGGACGGCTATCCGGATTTCGATGACGACAGTATGAAGCAGTACCTGCACCCTGACGCTAAAAATGGAGTGTCGATCGAAATGACGGGTACGCGCCGACATGATGATGAGTTGGCCAATACCGTGTCAGGATTCGACAGAACACCCGACGGATACACATGGCACCATGGCGATGACGGGACATCCATGTATCTCGTGCAAGAACGTGCGCACGCCGACGTCATCCCACACACCGGCGGCCATAACATAGCCGCCGATCCACTATTTTGAGGAAGCTATGGCAGACATCGTGATCCAAGGGGCTTTCGGACCCGTCAACTTTACTCCTGCAGTTGAAAAGCCCACCCTGACAGCTGTCGATATCGAAAGTCTTGATGAGTACTTAGATGCAAACGGTATGACACTACCCGATGCCTACCGTCAGTTTCTACTGACCAACAATGGTGGAAAGGTCTCGCCCAACGGCTTCGCATACCGCTACGATGCCGCCGGAAAGGAACTATTGGCACAGGTTCTGGACCCAGAGGATGAAATCCTCACAGAGTCAGGAAACACACTGCGATACTTTCATGGTTTCGGCCCTGGCCCAATCACCAACCTCATCGATTTTCAAAGCCGCGTCATTGACTGGGGGCGTCCCGGCCTTTTCGGCATTGCATCCGCAAGTTACGGCGATGTGGTAGTCCTTGATCTCGCGCCTGGGCCGGATGTCGGCTCGGTTCATTATCTCACATTGCAAGGCGTCGCCCCATTGGTTGAAGAGGGTGAGCAAGTACCGCTCGGCTTCATTGCACCGAATTTTCAGGCATTCCAAACCGGCTTTTTCGACTTTGATGAGGTTATGGCCGCATCACAATCCGAGCGCCTGCAAGACTTTCTGGACAAAACGCTGCGGCCAAACCAGCAAAATTGAACATCATCATGGATGTACGCAACAGCTTCATCGAATTCTGGCCAAACTGGCTGCAGGAATTGGCTTTGCCGCATCTGGCGATTTCCTTGCGCCCTGACGAAGCCGAAGCGGTGCGCCGATGTCATCGCCTCGGAAACGATGCGGATGATCAGTTGATCAGACTCGCCGGTCGCGCGACCGACATGACAAATGGGCGGCCTTTTTTCATGCGGCTGGGATATGGTTCGTGGGCCGGCCCGCAGTTAACTTGCTTTCAAACCTTGAAGGTAGACGATGCCCAGCGTGCGCACGATACCCTGACACTCCGAGACCTACGGTTGGCCGAAATCAACCGGCGGTGGGTGCGCGGCTACGACCTGCAGCTGTTTCTGCGACCGTTCTTGGAATTGTCGCCACAAGATGAGATTCGTACACAAATTTCTAACGCGAAATTGGTCAAAGCGTGGCTACGTCACGCACCAACAACCATCTGTGCACCCCCGGAAGAGGCGATGAAAGTGGCCACCGACTTCACCGGGCTCGACCACTACTTTGCGGATTTCATACGCATGAATGGAAAATGGCACCTGTCCGACATCAATCCGATCTTCGAACAGAAACAGGCCGCGACCTGACCTACCCACCGTTATTGGGCGGTCGTTCATGTAGCAGGTCAGAAACCCCTGCGCACACCATGGGCAACGGCGTCAAAACGCTGCTGGAACATGGAGTTAAGGAGATCACCGAGCCCTGTATCGAGGAAATCATCCGCTACGATCCGCCCCTGCACATGTTCACCCGCTGGGCCTACGAAGACGTGACGATCGGCGATCACTGCTTCAAACGAGGCGACCAAATCGGGTGTCTGCTGGGTGCCGCGAACCGAGACCCCACGGCCTACCCCAACCCCAACAGCTTCGACCCCACGCGGACGGGTCCCAAAAACACGAGCTTCGGCGGCGGCATCCACCTCTGCGTCGGCGCCCCCCTCGCACGGCTAGAGCTACAGATCGGGCTAGAGATGCTGTGGGAACGATGCCCCGAGCTGCGGATGGTCGGAGAGGCGCGGTACGGGGATGTGTACCATTTCCATGGGTTGGAGGGGTTGGTGGTTAAACTGTGAAACCTAAACCTAGCAATTCAGACAAAGCTTGGCCTGCATGGTCTAGGCTTCGTTGGCAATCTCGCCAAGCGAATTTGTCTGTGCCAACTCCATGAGAACTTTTGGTCGGACTCTTCTTATGCGCAATGCCTTAAATCCTTCTTCGGCATCGGCTCTTCTGTTAAGTTCATCCAAAATGCTTAGCGCCCATTCTTTCTCTGCGCTGAGGTCCCTCTCTAATTGACCAGACTCATATCTATTTTCCAGTGCATAATTTACATAACGCCAGTTTTGCTTTGACGAAGCAAGCCAAACATCAACAAATCTGCTTGCTGAGCAATGATGCAACAGTGGAATATAGGCATATGGGTTTGATCCACTATTTGTGGGCGAAACCTTTTCAAAAAAGTCGTTCGAATTTTTGCTAAGATCATCCAGAAGAGATTCTAGAATATCTGGAACTGTTCGCTGAAACGCCTCCTCGCGAGCATCAAGAAGGTGTTTCCAAATCTTGTTGAAGTGATCAGCGTTTGTCTGCGCTCCCCAATAACCAAGACCATCATGGGAGTGTTGAAAGTCGCTGTACCACCGCCAATCTGGTTCCCGTGGTGGCAAATTTCCTGCGGCAAGAAGGTCGTCAACATATCGCATATTTTCGTCTGTTACTTCGTCTAAGCTTCCGCCGATTATTCCATTTTCTGCCATCATCAGACGCAGCGAAAAAATATGAAGCATCTCGCCTGAGTCAGTCACTTCACGACCATCGAATTGAGCATTCATGCGCTCAACAGCAAGATCCACTACTGCATCGTCTAGTTGGTCGAAGTGAGTAACTGTTTTCCATGGCGGCACGTCCTCTGGAACAATAAAGTACGCAGAATTGTCGAGTGCCTGCTGAATTTCAGTGTCCAAGAAAAGGCCTTCTATCAACATATCAGACAATACGTTGTCACTTAGGATCGTACTCTCTAAATCAACTGTAGGGTACTTCTCGTTTGCTATGAGCAAAGGTGGCTTTTCTAGCGTTTTGTTCGAACTCGCCCTAATCCAATAGCGTGATTCAGTCCCACGACGGTTTTGCAGGTGATCTCTGTCGAGGTTTCCTGACCTAACTTCAATCTGGAATGCAACGAAGGTTTTGACTAATTCTTCCATAGCCGCTTCGTTTTTGATGTGATTGTCCGTCAAAGCGGAATGCAATCTGACCAAGTCCTGAACGGCATATCGAAGCACGCGAAGAGACTGTTCGTTTGAATGAAAGAACGTATCGAGGATATTAGAGCGCGCTGTGTCCACGAATTTCAGGGCTTTATCATCGTCGATGCTCTGAACAAAATGACTCATCGCCTCGCTGACTTGAGCTTTTACCCGAATACTCTGCCCAAAGATTTTTTCCTTAATCGGGTTAAGTTTCTTTGTGAGCTTTTGATCATGAGCAATTACGATCACTCGAAAACCAAGATGTTCAACATAGGAGTTGATAGCACCTAGTATATCCTTGATCTTCAATTCACTTCTCTCTAAGTCATCGAAGATAAGCGTTTTCGTAGGCTCAACTCTTTGCCTAAATGCTGCGTTGAAAACGCCAGGTATCGCCCCTGCCAACGCCCATACACCGCCCATGTCAGCGACGTTTTCACTACCCCGCTGAACTATCTGCTTCACCTTGGAAAAGGTTGGATCCGATGCAGCAAAGACCTCCGCATGTAGTTGTTCAATACTCTGAACTCCAAACAAGCTGACATACAGCCTTTCATCTTGAGGTATACATGCTTTGACTTGATAGGTTTTGCCAATGCCCCAAGCTCCGCTCACCAAAACTGCGTACCCGGGTGCTTCCAGAGTTACGTAATAGGCCAGATAATCCGAGAGATGTGACATTTGTCAGCGATGCCTTTCTTAGAATTCAATCCACGGAAGTTGGCGCCAGATCATAGTTCGCCATCCGTCCGCTGAAGACTAGAGGTTTCTGTCAAACAAACCCTTAACATCCCACCACCGCACGCCCCCTTAACCCGGCCAAAAACACACAAACGTGCGCACGCTGTGTGTACGGCGTGTGTACGCTATGCACACACTCCCAAACCTCTTATTTCCCTACCTTAACGCGCTCTGACGGCCCCGGCGCCGTCCGCCCCGCCGGACTCAGCGTCCGCCCCGTTAACCTATAACGGCAGCGCCACCGTCGATTTGATCTCTTCCATCGACAAAAGCGCCGTCACATTATGCACCTTCACCTCGGAAATCAGCGCCTGATAGAACGTGTCATAGGCCCGCGCATTCTGCACCCGCACCTTCAGGATATAGTCGATATCCCCCGCCAGCCGGTGCGCCTCTTGCACTTCTGGTCGTGATTTCAATGCCTTAAGAAACCGCCCCTGCCACTCCGCATCATGTTCCGACGTCCGGATCAGAACAAAGAAACACGCCTCGAACCCCAGCGCCTCCGCATCCAAGAGCACCGTCTGCTGCCCGATAATCCCCGCCTCACGCATCTTCTTGATCCGGTTCCACACAGGCGTCTTGGACGACCCCACCGACCGCGCAATTTCGTCAAGTGACTGGGCAGCATCCGCCTGCAACGCCCCAAGGATTTTCCGGTCTGTGGCATCAATCCGAACCGACATTCTCATTTCTCCATTTCTGAGGAACAGGCGGTCCAAATTCGCCCGCACCCGGAACAAACGTCCTTACTTCGCGCCAAGGGGGCGCACTTTGCAGAACGTTATTCTATATTGAGCCGAAGAAATCAAAGGGTCCGTCATGCAGCACTTCCCCATCTTCCTCGCCGTCGCCGGTCGCCGCATTGTCCTGTCGGGCGGTGGTGACGCCGCCATGGCCAAGCTGCGTTTGCTGATGAAGACCGAGGCGCACCTGACCGTCATCGCGTCCGAGATCGCCCCCGACATCCGCAAATGGGCGGCGCAGGGCAAATTGCAGATTATCGAACGCGCGATGGAGCCCGGCGATGCCCTGTGCGCCGCCCTCTTCTACGCCGCCAACGAAGATGACGCGGAGGACGCCCGGGTCTCTGCCATTGCCAACGCGGAAGGTGCGCTGGTGAATATCATCGACAACCTCGCCGACAGCCAGTTCATCACCCCCGCGATCGTGGACCGCGACCCAGTCACCGTCGCCATCGGCACCGAAGGTGCCGCCCCCGTCCTCGCCCGCGCGATCAAGGCTGATCTGGAAGAGCGCCTGCCCCCCTCCCTCGGCGTCCTCGCCCGCATCGGCAAGACCTTCCGGCATGCGGTCGAGGTTCTGCCCATGGGCCGCAAACGTCGCGACTTCTGGTCAGCCTTCTATTTTGGCAAAGGCCCGCAAGCGATTGAAGAGGGCGAAGATGCCGTCATCCCCGCATTGGAAACGCTGCTAGACGACCACATCATGGCCGAAGCGAAAGAAGGTCATGTCGATCTCGTCGGCGCAGGACCGGGCGACCCCGAACTGCTGACGCTCAAGGCCCGCAACGCGCTCGATAAGGCCGACGTCGTCATACACGACCGCCTCGTCACCGGCGAAATCCTCGAACTCGCCCGGCGCGAGGCAATTATCATCGACGCAGGCAAAACCGGCTTTGGCCCGTCGATGAAACAGGAAGATATCGACGCGCTGATCGTCCAGCACGCGCAGGACGGCCATCATGTGGTCCGCCTGAAGGCGGGTGACCCCACCGTTTTCGGCCGCCTCGATGAAGAAATCGAAGCCCTAGAAGCCGCCGATATCAGCTACCGCATCGTCCCGGGCATCACCGCCGCCTCTGCCGCCGTCGCCAATATCGGGCAAAGCCTGACAAAGCGGCAGCGCAATTCCTCCGTCCGCCTGATCACCGGCCATGACACCAAAGGGTATGCCGATCACGACTGGCGCGCTTTGGCCCAGCCCGGTGAGGTCGCCGCGATCTACATGGGCAAGAAATCCGCCCGCTTCATTCAAGGTCGCCTGCTGATGCACGGCGCTGATCCGCATACGCCCTTGACAATCATCGAAAACGTCAGCCGCCCCGATCAACGGATCGTCGCGACGACATTGGCCGAGATGGAACCGACGATGACCAACGCGGGTCTCACCGGCCCAGCGATCACCTTCTACGGCCTCGCACCCCGCGACGCCCAAGCCAATGCATTGAAACTCAAGGAGTTTGCCTGATGCCCCGCACATTTACACCCAAAGTCGTGACCGCCAACGCGCTGCTGGAAGGCGATGCCGTCTGGCTGACCGAAGACAATACATGGACGCGCAACATGGCGCAGGCTGAACTGCTGACCGATGAGGCCCATGCCGACCTGCGCCTGCTCGAAGCCCAAGCGCGCGTCGATGAAATCGCGGGCGCTTATCTGGCGGACGCCAAAGCAGGTGAAAACGGCCCCGAGCCCACCCATTTCCGCGAAGCATTCCGCACGCGCGGCCCGTCCAACTACAACCACGGCAAACAAGCGGACCTGACCAATGTATAAATACAACGACTTTGACGAAGCCTTCGTCCGCTCTCGCGTCGCCCAGTTCCGCGGCCAGGTCGAACGCCGGATCGACGGCTCCCTGACCGAGGACGAATTCAAGCCGCTGCGCCTTATGAACGGCCTCTATCTGCAACTGCACGCTTACATGCTGCGGGTGGCAGTCCCTTACGGCACGATCAACCCATCGCAAATGCGCCAACTCGCTTCCATTGCGGATAAGTGGGACAAGGGCTATGGCCATTTCACCACCCGTCAGAACATTCAGTATAACTGGCCCAAGCTACAGGACGTGCCGGATATGCTGGAAGCGCTAGCCGATGTCGGCATGCACGCGATCCAGACATCCGGCAACACGATCCGCAACGTGACCGCCGACCATTTCGCAGGGGCTGCGGCGGATGAAATCGAAGACCCGCGCCCGTATGCGGAACTACTGCGCCAGTGGTCCACAGATCACCCGGAATTCCAGTTCCTGCCGCGCAAATTCAAGATCGCTGTGACCGGCGCCGCCGAGGACCGTGCCGTCGTCCGCGCCCATGACATCGGGTTGCAAATCGTGCGCAATGACGCAGGGGAGATCGGCTTCCAGGTCATCGTCGGCGGTGGCCTTGGCCGCACGCCGATGGTCGGCAAGGTCCTGCGGGACTTCCTGCCCAAGGAAGATCTGCTGCCCTATTGCGAGGCCATCGTCAGCGTCTACAACCTGCTCGGTCGCCGCGACAACAAGTACAAGGCGCGGATCAAGATCACCGTGCATGAGAATGGGTTGGAGAAAATCCAGTCGCTCGTGGAAGAGCGTTTCACTGCCATCCGGGCTGCCTTCTCAGGCCAGGATCAGGAATTGTTCAAAGACATTAAGTCCGCCTTCGCTACACCCGAATTCGCCCAAAAATCGACCGACGGCTACGAGGCCGCCCGCCTCGCCAACCCCGCCTTCCGGTCATGGACCGACACGAACCTGACCGAGCACAAGGCCGACGGGTATGCCATCGTCTCGATCAGCATCAAGAAACACGGGGCAACGCCGGGCGATGCGACCTCTGACCAGATGCGCGTTATGGCCGATCTTGCAGAACAGTACGGCCACGGCGAACTCCGTATCAGCCACGAACAGAACGTGATCCTGCCGCATGTCCATAAATCCGACCTGTCAGCCGTCTATCAGAAGCTGCGCGAGGCAGACCTCGCGACCGCCAATATCGGCCTCGCCTCCGACATCATCGCCTGCCCCGGCATGGATTACTGTGCGCTGGCCACGGCCCGGTCGATCCCCATCGCACAGGAAATCGCGACCCGCTTTGACGAGCTGAAAATCGAACACGATATCGGCGAGCTAAAGATCAAAATCTCCGGCTGCATCAACGCCTGCGGACACCACCATGTCGGCCATATCGGGATCTTGGGTCTCGACCGCGCGGGCGTCGAAAACTACCAGATCACGCTGGGCGGTGACGGCACGCAGACGACATCCATCGGCGAACGGGCCGGCCCCGGTTTCAGCGCCGACGACATCGTACCTGCCATCGAACGGCTCGTGACGGGCTACATGGACCTGCGCAGCGACGAAAACGAAACCTTCCTCCAGGCCTATCGCCGTCTTGGCATGGAACCGTTCAAAGCCATCCTTTACCCAGCCGAGGACAAAGCCGATGCCGCTTAAGGAACTCGCCGAACGCCGGAATAGCCTGCACCGGAAATCCGATGCGCAAACCGTGCTGAAACATGCGCTGGACGACGTGCAAATCGGCCCCGTCGCGATGGTGTCATCTTTCGGAGCGGAAAGCGTCGTGCTGCTACAAATGATCGCGCAGATCAACCCGGCCACGCCAATCATCTTCCTCGACACCGAAATGCTCTTCCCCGAAACGCTGACCTACCAGCGCGAGGTGGCCGCATATCTCGGCCTGACCGACGTCCGGGTCATCACCCCCAACCGGAATGAAGTGCTGGAACAAGACGTCGACGGCCTCCTCCATCAAGCCAACACCGACGCCTGCTGCGACCTGCGCAAAACGCGGCCCCTCGCACAAGCCCTCGAAAACTTCGGCGGCTGGATCACCGGACGCAAGCGGTTCCAGGGCGGACAGCGGGCCGAACTGCCGCTGTTCGAAAAGGACGGCGCAAAGATCAAGATCAACCCGCTTGCCAAATGGTCCTCAGACGACCTGAAGGCTTACATGACCGCACACAACCTGCCCCGGCATCCGCTCGTGGCGCAGGGCTACCCCTCCATCGGCTGCATGCCCTGCACCAGCCGGGTCAGCGCGCATGAAGACCCGCGCGCAGGCCGCTGGCGCGACAGCGACAAGACCGAATGCGGGATCCATTTCGACAACGGCAAGGCCGTCAGACCAGGACAAGCAGCATGAGTATCATCGTCACCGACACGGGCTTCGCCAAAGACGATTGGCAGGGCAGCTTCATCGCGCATACGGACGCCGCGGCAAACGACTGCGACTATGCGATCGACCTGCCGTCGGACACGGCCCCCGAAGCACTCGCCGGGATCACCAACGCCCCAATGATCCGCATCGACTTCCCGTCCTTTGCCGATGGGCGCGGGTTCACGCTCGCCTCCATGCTGCGCAAAGCAGGCTACAAAGGCCGACTGCGGGCCAAAGGCCATGTGCTCGCCGATCAATACGCCATGGCGCGCAGGTCAGGCTTTGACGAGGTCGAAATCGACGACGCCCTCGCCCAGCGCCAGCCCGAAGACCAATGGCTGTTCCGCGCCGACTGGCACGCCCACAACTACCATTCCCGCCTGCGCGGCTAAGACCCCTTCCCCTGATCCAGATCAATGACTAAGACGGAGGTCGGCCCGATAAGGGCTGCCATGACACACATGACCGAGCAGACACCAGTGACCCTCGACACCGCCAAAGCCGTTCCTACCCTGCCCGACGCGCAGACCGTGACGGACGTGAAACACTATACCGACCGGCTGTTCAGCTTCCGCTGCACACGGCCCGCTTCGCTCCGGTTCCGGTCGGGCGAATTCGTCATGATCGGCCTGATGGGCGACCCGCACCCCGAAACCGGCAAGCAAAAACCACTGCTGCGCGCCTATTCCATCGCCTCACCCAGCTGGGACGAGGAACTGGAATTCTACTCGATCAAGGTGCAGGACGGTCCGCTGACCTCGAAGCTCCAGCACATCAAACCGGGTGACGACATCATCCTGCGGCCCAAACCCGTCGGCACGCTGGTCCATGACGCGCTGCTGCCCGGCAAGCGTATCTGGTTCTTCGCCACAGGCACCGGTTTTGCGCCCTTCGCGTCGCTGCTGCGCGAACCGCAGACTTACGAAGATTACGATGAAATCATCATCACCCATACCTGCCGCGAAGTGGGCGAACTGACCTATGGGCGCGACCTGATCGAAAACCTCAAGCATGACGAACTGCTGAACGAGGTGATCGGCGATGGCTTCTGGAAGAAAATCAAATACTACCCGACGACAACCCGCGAACAGAGCCCCAAGATGGGCCGCATCACCGACCTGATGAAATCGGGCGAAGTCTTTGCAGACCTTGGCGTTCCAGCACTGAATCCGGAAACCGACAGGGCGATGATCTGCGGGAACCTGGCGTTCAACCTCGAACTGAAAGACATGTTCGAAGAATACGGGCTGGAAGAAGGCGCGAATTCCAAACCCGCGCATTACGTGGTCGAAAAGGCGTTTCTGGACTAAACGTCGATCACTACCGTCGGGCAAAAGCCGTCTACGCCATCACCGATACGAAAGCCTTATTCGGACAACATATCGAATGCGACCGGATCAGCGCGTAGCTTGCGGTTATTGTAGCCCAGTATTGCTGGACTACGACCTTCGCTGTCCAGTACATTTGGATCAGCCCCCCGGCGAATGAGCGTTCGAACGATTGGACCGTCGGCAAAGCGCGCCGCATAATGCAAAGGCGTCGATCCAAACGCATCCTTCGCAGCGACATTTGCACCGGCGTCGATCAACACTCGGATGAGTTCTGGCGGACCCGTTGCAGCCGCCAACATCAGCGGCGTGACGGCATTGTCATCCCGCACATCAACAAGGGTCGTCGCGCCAAGTACCAAGGCCATCATCTCGGGGTTTTCAGAACTAGCGGCATAGAAAAGCGGCCCGCGCCCAGCAAAACCTTTCACCTCGACGTCGGCTCCCAATTCAATCAACGTGCGTGCATTCTCGACCCGCCCCTCTTTCAAAGCTACCAATAACGGCGTCGCGCCATCGCCGTCCAAGGCCTCAAGATCGGCGCCTGCTTCAACTAGCTGGTTCAAGCCTTCCGGTGATGCGCGCTTGACAGCACGATGAAGCGGCGTCTGATCCCGACTGTCACGGGCATTTAGATCGGCACCAGCAGCAACCGCCAGCGAGATATTCTCGACGCTGAGGTATCTATTGCTGATGGCTCCATGAAGCGGAGTGCGACCGTAATCATCCACGACGTTCAGATCGGCGCCCGCTATAATCATCCGATGAACAATAGCAGCATCTGCATGTCTTAAAGCGCTAAATACAGGCGTCCGCCCGTTGCTATCCTTTGCGTTGATATCCACCCCGGCCGCCAGTAATGCCTCTAGCCCCGACAGATCATCACCAACGCCAAGAGCATGCAGACCAGTCATACCGTTCGCGGTTGAGATCGTTGGGTCGGCACCAGCGAATAGCAGAAACTCGACAGCCCCTGGAATACGACCCCATACGGCATCGTGAAAAAGACCTGGCTGATGAACATCTGCGCCAGCGTCGATCAACATCCGGGCAACGGTCAGATCATCGCGGTCAAAAGACCGTTGTAAAGGTGTCGTCGCACCCGGGCGGACGCTCTGATTCACATCTGCACCTGCTTCGATAAGCAAGGCGACACTCTCGGCGTCTGCGCGCTGAATTGCATAGATGAATGGCGTTTCGCCCCAGTACGTTTTTGCGATGTTGGGATCAGCACCAGCCGACAACAGTTGCTGGAAGATGTCGAATGCATCGTCAGGCTCTTCGAGCAAGGGCCGACGAGCAACGGACAAGAGCAATGGTGTCCAGCCCCGATCTGAAGCAACGTTTACTGGTGCACCGGCTCCCAGTAGCTTGCGAACAATTTCTGGGTCTTGATGCCCTACGGCCCAATGTAAGGCGGTCGAACCATTCTCGTCCCTTGGTCCTGCGCGGATACGAAAATCGATGTGTCTGGACACATCATCTGCAGACGGGTCCGTAACCCAGAACGCCTCGTCACAAAGTGTCGAACAACGATGTAGCCACCGCTCACCCAGTACAACACCGGCACCAAGCACCAAAAGTAAAGCAAGCAGGACGCGAAATTTGGACATGATGAATATCCGTATGTATTTTCAGCAACCTTAAGGTGATTGATGTCGGATCTCCAGCGCCACCACTCAACCGATACTAATCACCTCCCCCTGATCCGCAATAATCCGATCGATCTCTGCCCGCGCAAAGCTCGCCAGCACCGCCTGATCATCGCGGGCCTGTCCGCTAGGCAGGTCCAGATCGCCGAGCACGATGATATTCTCGTCATTCACCAGATTGGCAGGACCCGTATAGTTGTAGCTGCCGATGATCGTCAGCGCGTCGTCGATCACCATCAGCTTGTGGTGCACCTTGCGCACACCCGTCCCCGTCTTGTTGCGATGCAGGGTCACGCCGCCGTTCACCAGCGTCCCTTTTGAGGCCCAGACCTGATTGGCCTGCCTACGATCCAGAATACCCTGCACCGCCAGCCCCTTTTGCCGTGCATTCACCAGCGCATCATCGATCCCCGACGATTGGGCAAAGGTGAACACGGCGAAATCGATCCGCTGCTCCGCCTTGATCATCTGCTTGATGAATTCCATCTCGGGCGCGTGGTCCGGGGCGAACAGCGGCTTGGTCCGCACCCCGCTGACGAAATGCCCCTCGAGCGGCTTGCGCGGTGTTTCAAGACTGCGCTTGCCAAAAATCCCGCGGCGCATCTGGCGAAACTCGCGCGCGTATTCGCGCGCGACCTCAACATCATCAAGGATCGCGACGTGGTTGAGGTTCTTCGTCACCCCCGTCGTGGTGAAATTGGTCGATCCGGTCAGCAGCGCGGTTCGATCCCTTACGATGAATTTCTGGTGAAAGATGCTGGGATTGTAGTCCGCCTTCGCATCCACCCCAACGCGCAGAATACGGCTCAGCAGATCGCGGTTCACCTCGCGCGCGCCCAGACCATCGCCTACTGGCACCTTCAGCTCGCGCAGGTAATCCTGCTCGAGGATCACGCGCACGATCACTCCGCGCCTGCGTGCGGCGATCAGGGCATCGGCAATCGGGCGATGGTCCAGTTCCTGCACCGAGACGAGCAGTTCTTCCTGCGCCGCCCCTATGAAATCGATGATCGGGGCTTCGAGGTTATCGGGCGCGCCAAGGTTATCCGGCCCCATGAAAAGTGTGATCGCACCAACGGTAGCAGGCATAATAATCCTCCTCAAATCCCTGTAATCAATGTCATCAGGCTACACCGTTGCTGCAATCAGACAACCCGTAGGGTGGGTGAAACCCACGCACGCGCCATTCACCTTTGCGCAAACAACCAGCGCTAGACCGGCGCCAAATGGTTAACGAAATGCACCAACACAGAACGCGAAGGTCCGATGGAATTCCGATACAATTCATATGGAATTCCGATAGGCGAAATGAGGTGTAGCGAATTGATTTAAAATGACAAATCGGGATCTCAGCGCAGAATACAAAAAACCGCCCGCATTCCCATGCGGACGGTCCTGTGACAAAGCGTTAAGCCTTAGTCGATCTTGGGCAACAGCGTATCCAAAGACGCCTTCGCATCCCCATAGAACATCCGCGTATTGTCCTTAAAGAACAACGGATTCTCGATCCCCGAATACCCGGTCCCCTGCCCGCGCTTGGACACGAACACCTGCTTGGCCTTCCAGCATTCCAGCACCGGCATGCCGGCAATCGGTGAGTTCGGATCATCCTGCGCCGCCGGGTTCACGATGTCATTGGAGCCGATGACGATGGCCACATCCGTATCGGGGAAATCGTCGTTGATTTCATCCATCTCCATCACGATGTCATAAGGCACCTTCGCCTCGGCCAAGAGCACATTCATATGGCCCGGCAGACGCCCCGCGACCGGGTGAATGGCGAAGCGCACGTTCTTGCCCTTCGCCCGCAGCTTTCGCACCAGTTCCGCAACAGCCGTCTGCGCCTGCGCCACGGCCATGCCGTAACCGGGGATGATGATGACGCTATCCGCCTCGTTCAGGGCCGTCGCGACACCATCCGCGTCAATCGCGATCTGTTCGCCCTCGACCGCCATCTGCTCACCCGCAGGGCCGCCAAAGCCACCCAGGATCACACTGACGAACGATCGGTTCATGGCCTTGCACATGATGTAGGACAGGATCGCACCGGACGAACCGACCAATGCCCCCACAACGATCAACAGATCATTGCCCAGCGAGAACCCGATCGCCGCAGCCGCCCAGCCGGAATAGCTGTTTAGCATCGACACAACGACAGGCATGTCGGCACCGCCGATCCCCATGATCAGGTGATAGCCGATGAACAGACCGGCGATGGTCAGCAGGACCAGCGCCCATGAGCCGCCGCCAGTCAGATAGACAAACAGCAGCAGCACCGACAACGCCGCAGCACCTGCATTCAGCAGATGACCACCCGGCAGTTTCTTGGCGCTCGTATCCACCTGGAACGGCAGCTTTGACGACGATCCGGCCAGCTTAGCATAGGCGATGACAGAGCCGGTAAAAGTCACAGCCCCGATCCAGATGCCCAGCACCAGTTCAACCCGCAGAATGCCGATCTCGACACTCGATTTCTTGGCGATCAGCTGACCGAAGGCGGACAGGTCGTTGTAGATGCCTTTGGGCAACGCCCCCGCCCCCAGTTCGGCGGCGTTTTCGGCGAAAAGCGTGTCGAGAGTATTGATCATGATGTCGGCATTAAAACCCACGAAGACCGCCGCAAGCCCCACGAGAGAGTGCATGATCGCCACCAGTTCCGGCATCTGGGTCATCTCGACCTTCGTCGCCAGTTGATAGCCAACGCCGGCCCCCAGCGCGATCAGGATCAATGACAGCAACCAAAGGCCTGACCCCGGCCCGATCAATGTCGCAAAGACGGCAATCGCCATCCCGACGATCCCGTACCAGACCGCCCGCTTCGCACTTTCCTGCCCGGACAGACCGCCGAGCGACAGGATGAAGAGGATGGCTGCGACGACGTAGGCCGCGATTGTGAATGCGTTTTCCATGTGCCTGCGCTCCTTAGGATTTCTGGAACATGGCGAGCATGCGCCGTGTCACGAGGAAGCCGCCGAAAATGTTGACCGCCGCCATGAAGATACCCAGCGCCGCGAGGATCGTGATCAGCCATGATGTGGACCCGATCTGGATCAACGCACCAAGGATGATGATCGACGAAATCGCATTGGTCACGGCCATCAGCGGCGTATGTAGTGAATGCGCCACGTTCCAGATCACCTGGAAGCCGATGAAGACCGACAGCACGAACACGATGAAATGCTGCATGAAACTGGCGGGCATGCCCGGGATCATCCCGATGCCCAGCACCAGAGCACCACCAATGGCCAGCAGACCGACTTGGGTCTTGGTCTCGTTCTGAAAAGCAGCCACTTCCTGCGCGCGCTTTTCTTCAGCCGTCAGTTCCTTCGGCTTGTCCTTTTTCGGCTGCGCCGCAATCGCGGCGATCTTGGGCGGTGGTGGCGGGAACGTTATCTCGCCCTTATGGGTGGCGGTCGCCCCACGGATCACGTCATCGTCCATGTTGTGATTGACCTGACCGTTCTTTTCAGGGGTCAGATCCGTCATCATATGTCGGATATTCGTCGCATAAAGAGTCGAAGACTGCGCGGCCATACGGCTTGGGAAATCGGTGTATCCCACGATGGTCACGCCGTTTTCCGTGACGATCTTTTCGTCCTTGACGGTCAGCTTGCAGTTCCCGCCACGTTCGGCGGCGAGGTCAACGATGACCGATCCGGGTTTCATCGCCTGAACCATATCTTCGGTCCACAATTCCGGCGCATCGCGTCCCGGGATCAGCGCCGTGGTGATCACGATGTCCATGTCCGGTGCCAATTCACGGAACTTGGCCAACTGGGCCGCAGCAAATTCAGGCGAGGACACCGAGGCATAACCACCGCTTGCCGACCCATCCTGTTGCTCTTCCTCGAAATCGAGAAAGACGAACTCTGCCCCCATCGATTCAACCTGTTCGGCCACTTCGGGGCGCACGTCGAAGGCATAAGTGATCGCGCCCAACGACGTTGCTGTCCCGATCGCGGCCAGACCAGCCACACCAGCGCCAACGACCAGCACCTTGGCAGGTGGCACCTTGCCGGCGGCGGTCACCTGCCCGGTGAAGAACCGGCCAAAGTTGTTTCCCGCTTCGATCACAGCACGATAGCCCGCGATGTTGGCCATGGATGACAGCGCATCCATCTTTTGGGCGCGAGAGATCCGGGGAACCATGTCCATCGCGATAACGGTCGCGCCCTTCTTTTTGGCCGCATCCATCAGCTTTTCGTTCTGACCGGGGTAGAAGAACGAAATCAGCGTCTGTCCTTCGCGCAAGCGCTTGATCTCGGCATCCTCGGGTGGGCGGACCTTTGCAACGATATCAGCCTCTTTGTACAGCGCTGCAGCCGTTTTCACGACCGTGACGCCCGCCTCTTCATAAGCCGCGTCCGAGAACCCGGCGGCCATCCCAGCCCCGGTCTCGATCAGGCATTCGTATCCCAGCTTTTGCAGATCCCTGGCCGAGGCCGGGGTCATCGCGACCCGATCCTCACCCGCAAATATCTCTTTCGGCGTACCGATTTTCACGGACCATCCCCCGTATTGCTGCTTGCAGTCTTGGTTGGATTATAGGGCGGAAGAATATTTCACAAGGCGGTGGTCGCTTTGTTCTTTTCTGTCAGGCGCTAACATCAGACCCAACGTCGCGTCTTTTCGCAATACCGGGCGAAATCGACGCGGAACTTGCGGCGCAGCCGGTCTTCTTCCGGCAGAATGAACCGCTGCGTGATGGTGAACATGAACAGCGGCACGAGAATCAGGGCGACCGGCGCATCCCAGTAAAGGGCGAGCCCGGCCAAAACCAACGTATCGCCCAGATAGATCGGATTGCGGCTGCGTCTGAAAATGCCGCTGGTGACCAGATGATCGGCCTCCATATGCGGGATCACGGTCGTGCGCTGTTTGCGCATTTCGGTCAAAGCCAGCAACATCAGGACAGCGCCACCGCCGACCAACAATCCGCCCAGCAGGTCGGTCACCGGCCCGCCGATGCGCAGCGACAAGGGCTGCATGTCAGCGATCAGCCATGTCATCACGACGGCCAACAACAACCACATGGGCGGGATATCTATCCATTTCATGCCGCTCTTGTAGAGGACGTAGCGGAAACATACCACGCCCCTTGCCGCCCCCGATTACCCCTGTAGCATCGGCGAAAATGGAGGAGATCATCATGGAACATGCAGGCAAACACGCACTCGTCACAGGCGGCGGCACGGGCATTGGCGCCGGGATCGCGATTGCATTGGCCGAGGCCGGGGCCGAGGTGACGATCACCGGACGCCGGACGGAAAAATTGGCAGAGGTTGCTGCGAAAAGCCCGCGCCTTCATGCGCTTGAAATGGATGTGGCCAATGAGGCCTCTGTCAGGGACGGCATCGCAGAGGCCGCCAAAACACGCGGCCCCATCCAGATTTGTGTGGCAAATGCGGGCATTGCCGAAGGCAAACCCTTCGCAAAAACAACGCTTGCCGATTGGCAGCGCACGATGACCACCAATCTCGACGGTGTGTTCCTCACCTTTCAGGCGGCCATGGCCACGCTCGGCCCGGATGACCCAGCCCGCATGATTGTTATCAGCTCCATCGCAGGCGTGCGTGGGCTAAAGGGCGGACCCGCATACACAGCTTCAAAACATGCCGTTATTGGTTTGATCCGCGGTTTATCTGAGGAATACATGAAGACGTCCATTACATTTAACGCCATCTGCCCAGGCTATGTGGACACAGACATCGTGCGCAACCAGATCCCCGGATTGATGAAACGGTTTGATACGGACGAAGCGGGCGCCATTGCGGCCATCGCCAAAGGAAACCGGAACCAACGATTGCTTGAGGTCGATGAGACGACATCAGCCGCCATGTGGCTCTGCTCGGACGGGGCGCGCAGCATCAATGCGCAGACGGTGCAGATCTCGGGCGGACAGGTCTAAACCCCTTCCTCCAAAAACGACGTGTCGCCCTTGTCCGGCGGCACGTCATAGCCGTGAACCTGCACGTTCAGGGCGGCCCCTAACAGAATCAGGTAGGCACTGACGTAAAGCCATAACAGCAGGCCGATCACCGCACCGATCGAGCCGTAAACCTCGTTGTAGCTTGCGAAATTCGTCAGATAGTACGACAGCCCGGCCGAGGCTGCGACCCACAGGATCACGACGACGAATGCGCCCACGGTGAACCAACGCCCCCGGCTGCCGATCCGTGCCGGACCAAAGCGATACAGCAGACTGAGCGCCAGCATCAGAACGCCCAGCGCGATCAGCCAGCGCGCACCCTCGAGTAACCATTGGGTGGACGTGGCGAGCGGAATGAACGCCAATGCGATCGGCAGAATGATCACCACCATCACCGCGACGATCGCCAGGGAAACCAACGCGATCGTCAGGAAAAACGCCACTGCCATTTGCCAGATGCCATTGCGCTGCCGCTGCCCGGCGATGGCATTCAAGCCGCCAATCAACGCGGCCACCCCCGCACGGCATGACCAAAGCGCCAGCATAATCGAGACGAAGGTCGCGAACCCCAATGCCTCGCTTGGGGCTGTGATCAACGTATTCAGATGTTCCGACATCAATCCATAGGCGCCTTGCGGTATGATGTCTTCCATCAGCGTCAGTTGCTCGGCGATCACGACCGGATCCGCGACCAATCCGAAAATCGCGATGACCGCCGCGATGCCGGGAAAAATCCCGAACATCCCGAAAAACGCCACACCAGCCGCGATCAGGCCGATATGTTTTTCGCTGGCCGTCGTCCAGACCGCCACCAGAATACGCCATATCCTCAACATCAAAGCGATGTCACAACTCCCTAAAATATTGCAGTTTCAACCCACACCTTCATGTAAACGTTCCGCCGTGCTTCGGTGATCTGCCACAGCAAATGCCACACTTCCCGCCGACTTTCCCCTATTTTCTGAAAAAGATGTCGCCGTATCAATCACTTCGCGCTAGGCTTTATTCAAACAGGGCAAAGCCCGGCTTGAGGCAGACATCGCAGTGAATACGTTGACGCAACATGTGAATGCGTTGGTCGAGCATTTGTTCGACCGACCATCAGGGCGCCATCTGGTGGCCGTCACCGGCGCACCAGCCAGCGGGAAATCCACGCTCGCGGCGGAATTGGCGCGGCGGTTGGTGTTGGGCAAACGCGCGGCCGTCGTGGTGCCGATGGATGGATTTCACCTCGACAATGGGCTGCTGGAAGAACGCAACCTCAAGCCCCGTAAGGGCGCGCCAGAGACATTTGATGCACGCGGGTTCATCCGCCTTGTCCGGGCGCTGAAATCCGGGGAAGAGGTCTTTGCCCCCATCTTCGACCGCACCCGCGACATCGCCATCGCCGCCGCCGTTGCGGTCCCCGCCGACACTGAATTTGTCATTGTCGAAGGCAACTACCTGATGTTCGACGAGGCACCCTGGTCCGACCTCGCGCCGCTTTGGGATGTGACCGCTCGGCTTGATGTGCCGATGCCCGAATTGCGCGCACGGCTGATCCATCGGTGGCTTTCGCTCAACTATTCCCGCGCCGTAGCCACCCGCCGCGCGGAAAGCAATGACGTGCCGAATGCGCAACGTGTCACCGATCACGCCCTGCCGTGCGACTTTACGTTTGACGGTCAGCCCAATCCATCGCCAAATCCGCCCGCATAAACTGCGAGGCATTTGATGACCAAAGTGATTCCGACGACACCCATCGCCGGGCAAAAGGCCGGCACATCCGGCCTGCGCCGCCAGACCCGCGATTTCATGGCGCCGCATTTCCTTGAGAATTATGTGCAGTCTATCCTGAACGGCATTGGCGGCGCCGAGGGCAAGACCTTCGTGTTGGGCGGCGACGGGCGGTATTTCAATGCAGAGGCGATCCAGACAATCCTGCGTATGGCGGCGGCGAATGGCGCGGCAAAGATGATCGTCGGGCAGAATGGTTTGCTATCGACCCCCGCTGCCTCGCACCTGATCCGCCTGAACAAGACCAATGGCGGTTTCATTCTCTCGGCGAGCCATAATCCCGGCGGGATCGACGCGGATTTCGGACTGAAGTTCAACATGGCCAATGGCGGTCCCGCAACGGAGGCGGTGACGGCGGCGATCTTTGAGGCGACACAAAATATCAGCGAATACAAGGTGCTGGAGGCTGCAGATGTCGATCTAAGCACCCTTGGTGAGACGCAGATGGGCGACATGCAGATCAGCATCGTCGATCCGGTTGTTGACTATGCGGCCCTGATGCAGACGCTCTTTGATTTCGACGCCATCCGCGCGCTGTTCGCTGGCGGGTTCACCATGAAATTCGACGCGATGCATGCTGTGACCGGTCCCTATGCCAAGCACATCCTCGAAGACCTGCTGGGTGCACCGGCGGGCACTGTCATGAACGGCACGCCATCAGTCGATTTCAACGGCGGCCACCCTGACCCCAACCCGATCTGGGCGCATGAATTGATGGCGATCATGACCGACCCCGACGCCCCCGATTTCGGCGCGGCCAGCGACGGCGACGGCGACCGCAACATGATCGTCGGGCGTGGCGCCTATGTGACGCCGTCAGATAGCCTCGCCCTGATTGCGGCGCAGGCGCATCTGGCGCCGGGCTATGCGCAAGGCTTGTCTGGCGTTGCGCGCTCCATGCCGACATCCGGCGCAGTGGACCGCGTGGCGGAGGCGAAAGGCATTGAATGTCACGAGACACCAACAGGCTGGAAATTCTTCGGTACATTGCTCGACGCAAGCCGCGTGAACCTATGTGGCGAGGAAAGCGCCGGGACCGGCTCGGATCACGTGCGGGAAAAGGACGGGCTTTGGGCTGTGCTGATGTGGCTCAATATCATCGCAAAGCGCAAGATGTCTGTCGGCGATTTGATGGCAGAGCACTGGCAGACATACGGGCGGAACTACTATTCGCGGCACGATTATGAGGCGGTCGATAGCGATGTCGCGAGCAAACTGATGGATGATCTGCGTACCAAACTCCCTGCCCTGAAGGGCCAGACCTTTGCAGGACTGACCGTCGAGAAAGCAGACGAATTCGCCTATGACGATCCGGTCGATGGAAGCCACACGAGCGGCCAAGGGCTGCGTATCTTTTTCGATGGCGGTGCGCGGGTGGTGCTGCGGCTGTCGGGGACCGGGACGCAGGGGGCAACGATCCGGGTCTATCTGGAGCGGTTGGAGCTTGATCCGGCCGCGCTGGGCATGGATGCCGAAGAGGCGCTCGCGGATGTGATCAAGGCGGCGGATGCGATTGCCGAGATCAGCGCCCGGACGGGGCGTGCCGCGCCCGATGTGAAGACCTAAAGCGCGACGCAGTCCCGAACTTGATCCTGGACCTCTTACCGGCGTTGGCTCCGAGGCCTCGAATCAAGTCCGGGGCTGCGGCACACCTAAATGAGAACAAGCGTAATCACCGGAAACAGCATCAGGATCACCACCCGCACAATGTCCGACCCCACAAAGAACAGAACCGACCGGTAAGTCGCGCTCATCGGCGTTTCCTTGTCCATGTTGTTGATAATGAACAGGTTCATTCCTACCGGCGGCGTGATCAGCCCGACCTCGACCACGATCAGCACGATGATCCCGAACCAGATCGCGACCTCTTCCGTCGTCATTCCGAAATCCAGCGTCTGGATGACCGGCCAAAAGATCGGGATCGTCAGCAGGATCATCGACAGGCTGTCCATCAGACAGCCCAGGACGAGGTACAAAAGCAGGATCATGACCATCACCGCCCACGGGCTGAACCCCTGCCCTGTGACCCAAGCCGACAATTCCTGCGGCATCTGCGTCAGGGCGAGGAAACCGTTATAGAACCCCGCCCCCAGCACGATGAAAAAGATCATGCCCGTGCCCGTTGCGGTCTGGTAGATGCTGTCGCGGAAGACGGCCCAGTTGAGTGACCGCGAGAACAGCGCGATCAGCCCCGTCCCCATCGCGCCGACTGCCGCACCTTCGGTCGGGGTGAACCAGCCGTTGTAGATGCCCCCCACGACCAGCGCGAAAACCAAAAGCACCGGCCAAACGGCCCCCAACGCGCGTATCCGCTCGCCATAGGGCAAGCGCGGATGCGTCCCCGCCTGATCGGGATAAAGGCGGACATAGATCGCGATGGTGATCATGTAACCGATAGCAGCCAGCACCCCGGGAATGACAGCGGCAGCGAAGAGTTTCGCGATGTTCTGCTCTGTCAAAATCGCGTAGATCACGAGGATAACAGAGGGCGGGATCAGAATGCCCAAAGTCCCCCCGGCGGCCAAAGTCGCGGTCGAGAAGCCACCCGAATAGCCGTATTTCTTCAATTCTGGCAGCGCGACCCGGCTCATCGTGGCCGCCGTCGCCAGCGACGACCCGCAAATCGCGCCGAACCCGGCACAGGCGCCAACCGCGGCCATCGCCATGCCCCCTTTACGGTGGCCCAACCACGCCTCGGCCGCTTTGAACAGCGCGCGCGACATGCCCGAATGGGTCGCGAACTGCCCCATCAGCAGGAACATCGGGATGATCGACAGGCTGTAGCTGGAAAAGGTCGAATAGACTTCGGATTTCAGCTTGGCCATGAAAACGGTCGTGCCGTCGGTCACCATCCAGATGCCACCAATCCCGCAAAGCAACATCGCGAGCCCGATGGGCGCGCGCAGGAAAATCAGCGCGAGCAGAACCGGGAAGGACAGATAGCCCAGCGCAAGGTCGCTCATCCCAGACGCTTTCCGGTGAAACGCAGCACGGCGCAGTAGATACTGATGATACTGGCGGTGATCGCGGCGGCAAAGCTCGCCGCGTAGGCCCACCAGATCGGAAACTGGATCAGATACGTCGTTTCACCATAGCGCAGCTTGTCCTGCATGCCTGCGAACAGACGCCACGTGATCAGGATGATCGCCACCGCCATGACAAGGCTCCAGAATGCGGCCAGAAAGTCATTCACACGCGGCCCGACGCCTGCGGTGAAGATATCAACGCTCGCGTGGGTTCCGGTCAGTTGTGTCAGCGGCAGGAAGGCAAAAATGGCAAAGGCGATCCCTGCCTCGACCAGCTCGAAATCGCCTGTGACCGGCCCGATACCCAGCCCCAACAGCCAAGGACCCAACGGCCCCAGGTAACCCGCATGCGCGACATCATTCACCTCGCGCCCCAGCACGCTGATGCAGACGGTCAGGACCAGAGTGCAGAGCACAATGCCGCCCAACAGCGCCATCAGCCGCGCCAGCCCAGCGATCAGGGTGTGAACCAAACGTGCCTCCGCATCAAAATGCCCCCCAAAGTCGATTGGAGGGCATCAATGCGTTTAGTTGCCCGCACTATGTTTGGCAATCAGCGCGATCGCGGCGTCGTACAGACCCGTGCCGTCTATTCCGGCGGCATCCGCCTCGGCGATCCAGTTATCTATTGTGGGCTGGCTGGCCGTGCGCCATGCCTCTACCTGATCCGGCGTCAGGCTGATGATGTTGTTGCCCGCATCCTCGGCCAGTTTGCGGCCCGGCGCATCATATTCCTCCATCGTGCGGCCCGCGAAGGCCGAGAATTCAGCACCGGAATTTGCATCGATCACCGCCTTGAGGTCATCGGGCAGCGCGTCATACGCATCCTGGTTCATCGCAAAGATGAAAGCTGTCGTATAAAGATGCGCGTCACCGAATTCGGTGTGGTTTTCGACCAATTCATGCACTTTCAGCGCCGGGACGACCTCCCACGGGATGACGGCGCCGTCGATCACGCCCTTGGACAGGGCCTCGGGCACAGCAGGCACCGGCATCCCGACGGACGTGGCGCCCAGACCGGTGAACATCGTCGTCGTGGTGCGGGTGGGCGCGCGCAGCTTCAGGCCCTGTAGATCAGACACCTCTGTAATCGGGCGGCTGGAATGGATCAGCCCCGGCCCGTGGACCCACAGGCCCAGCGGTTTGAAGGCGGCGAAATCGGTATCCATCATCCGCTCTTCGGCCAGTTCCCAATAGGCCCGGCTTGTCGCCTCGGCACTGGTCGAGATGAAGGGCAACTCGAACACTTCCAGCTGCGGGAAACGACCCGGCGTATAGCCAGCAACTGTCCAGATGATATCGGCCACGCCGTCAATCGCCTGATCGATAAGCTGTGGCGGTGTGCCGCCCAGTTGCATCGACGGAAAACGGTCGATCTTGATGCGGCCATCGCTGTCGGCCTCGACCTTGTCGGCCCAGACATCGAGGATGTGGGCGGGCACATTGGCCTGCGCTGGCAGGAATTGATGCAGGCGCAAGGTCACCTCTTGCGCGAATGCATTGGTGCCTAGAAACGCGGCGCCCATCAGGCCCAGCACCAAACGGCGAGTGGTTGTCATGGTGATCCTCCCTCGATCATGAACTGTGCGGAGTGTGGGATGAAGGGGGCAGCAGGTGCAAGGCGGTTTTGTCAAATGCCGACTGTTCGGCGGGCCCACGTTGGGGATATCGATTTGACGAAAAGTATCGGCATGTCTGTGAGGGATATTCGATTTGGGCCCAATGCCCCCGCAAAAGTGCGATAGAGCGAATGTCGGTTTCGGTAAAATTTAGGTAAGTTCCTAAGTTTCTTGATCTCATCGGATCTTCGCGTTACTAAGGGATATGTCTAAGTATGATTCCAACCTTGACCTCTGCTTTTCGGCACTCGGTGATCCGACACGACGCATGATCCTGCAGCGGCTTGCACGAGGCAAAGCGTCAGTCAGCGAATTGGCCGAACCTCATAAGATGGCCCTGCCTTCGTTCATGGAGCATTTGAAGAAACTCGAAGCTGCCAACCTGATCACGTCCCAAAAGGAAGGCCGTACCCGCATATGCGAGCTTGCGCCGCATGCGTTCACCCCGGCCAAAGACTGGCTGAGCGAGCAAAGCACGATCTGGGAGGGGCGGCTGGATCGCTTTGACGATTACATCAAGAACCTCGTGAAGGAGCGCAACAAATGAAACTCGATCCGAAAACCGATCTTTCATTCACCCGGACGATCGACGCACCGAGAGAGCTTCTATGGGAATGTTGGACCACACCTGAACATATCAAGCATTTCTTCGTGCCAAAGCCGCATAGCATCACCTCTTGCGAGATTGACCTGCGGGTTGGCGGCAAATTCAACACCACAATGAATGTCGAAGGCAATCTTATGGCGAACGAGGGCGTTATTCTTGAAATCGTGGATGGTAAGCGCCTGGTCTTTACCGATACCTATAGCGAGGGTTGGAAGCCTGCTGCCGATCCTTTCATGACCGCAATCATAGAATTTGCTGACGATGGAAATGGCGGCACGAGATACACTGCAACTGCCAGACATCGCTCGCCCGACGCGCGTCAGACCCATGAAGATATGGGGTTCTTTGACGGTTGGGGCACGGTGGCGGCACAACTTGAGGAATACGCCAACAGCTTGCGGTAATGAAGGCGGCTGGCAACGGGAAGACTGATCCCCGAACCGATCGTTTCAATAGATGGTTTCGCGCCAGGGACTTATTCACCGACCTATTGCGGTTAAGGTGAACCAGAGTTCCTGGCATGATTGGCTGAGACGGCGGAGCAACCACACCGTCTGGTCCTTGGACCAAAAAGCGCGCCGATCTATCGGCGGATCGCGTGTCACAACCGGCCCGATCTCAGTCGATCTGATGCGGTTTGCGATTTTTTCCCCGTGATATGACAACTGCTTCCCCCTAGGTCATTCACGATCTTGGTAACCAGTTTTTCGCTTATGACCGACCTACAGATTGACCAAATCATCTCGGCTTTGACCGGCAGGCGCGACAAGCACGTTCTCGCCGTCACCCGGAACTATGAACGCAGGCAGCCCAACGATCCTCTGCCCCCGGTTCTTGCGACAACTGGACAGATGCGTCGGTTTCGCCGTTTGGGTCTGGCGACCAAACGCGCAGGACACGAAAAGGCACCTGTCCAAGATGCAGAGCATGTCTTGACGGAAAAGGGCCGGATCATCGCGGATGTGATCAACGATCGCTTCACGCTTGCACTGGCGATCCCGTCCCGCTCTTAACGGCGCCGGTGATCACGAATTTCGACCGGCTCGGTGACAGACCCTATCGCCGTTCTTTTCGACGCAAGGGAAGATGCGCCATATTCGGCTGCCAAAGCCCGCGTCGATTCATGTTCTCGCCATTCCTGTTCAAACGATCCGCGTCGTGACCGATGCCAGATCATCGATCGTCCCGCGCAACACGTCCCCGGGTGTCACCGGCCCGACGCCGGCAGGCGTGCCGGTCATGATCAGGTCACCGGGCCCAAGCGTATAAAGCGTGGACAGATCGGCAATGATCTCGCGCACCGACCAGACCATGTCCGACAGTAACGCCTCTTGCCGCACAAGATCGTTGACCGTCAGCTGGATTTTGGCGCCGCCCCACGCGGTCATCTCGTCCTTTGGTTTGATTGGCGCGATGATCGCGGCATTCTCAAAGTCCTTGCCGGTATCCCATGGTCTGCGTTTTTCTTTCGCGGCCGCCTGCAGATCGCGGCGGGTCATATCGAGGCCACAGGCATAGCCCAACACCACATCCATGGCGTCGGCTTTGCCAATGTCGTGGGCATCACCGCCGATGGCCATGACCAGTTCCATCTCGTGATGCAGGTCCGAAGTGCGCGGGGGATAGGGCATGTCGTGCCCCGACAACAGCACCGCATGGGCGGATTTGGTAAAGTAAAACGGCGCCTCCCGGTCCACGTCATGCCCCATCTCGGCGGCATGGGCGGCATAGTTGCGGCCGACGCAAAAGATACGGGCGACCGGGAACCCAGACCCGCCTGCGATCGGGATCACGGGGGTCTGACGGGGTGGAAAGGCTGTTTCGG
Source organism: Yoonia sp. 2307UL14-13 (assembly GCF_037572755.1). Lineage (NCBI taxonomy): Bacteria > Pseudomonadati > Pseudomonadota > Alphaproteobacteria > Rhodobacterales > Paracoccaceae > Yoonia > Yoonia sp. 2307UL14-13. The sequence continues at coordinate 1,174,705 of NZ_JBBIFZ010000001.1, forward strand.
TCATCATCGCGCTCCGACGGCTTCACTTGTCGCCAGCTTGGACGTGGCATATCTGAGGTCAACCGGATAGTATTGGCCAAGCATGAGCATCGCAGACCCGCCCCAAACCTACGCCCTGCCGGACCTCGATGACCTCGTGGCCTGTCCGCAATGCGATACGCTGCATCATGCGGCCGACCTGCCCGAAAATGCGCGGGCCTATTGCCAGCGCTGCGGAATCGTCCTGATGACATCCCAGCCCACGGCCATCGCACGCATCCTCAGCCTGGCGCTGACGGCCTTCGTCATGATGATCGCCGCAATCAGCTTTCCGTTCCTGTCGCTCGAGGCAGGCGGACTAGAGAACGCCACATCCGTGATCGACGCGGTTCTGGCATTCAACGATGGGCTGGCGATCCCGCTGGCCATCGCCGTTTTCTTCTTCATCGTCGTCATCCCGCTGATGCGGCTTAGCGCGCTGATCTATGCGCTTGGCCCTCTCGTTCGGGAAAAACCCATCCGGCGCGGGGCGCGCAAGGCCTTCGGTTTCGCCGAGAAACTGCGGCCCTGGAGCATGGCGGAAATCTTCATCGTCGGCGTGACCGTAGCACTGATCAAAGTCGCGGGCATGGCCGCTGTCACACTTGGCCCTGCCTTCTGGGCCTTTGCGGGCGTCGTCATTATCACCGTCCTCAAGGACCAACTGATTTGCAGGTATTCGATTTGGGAAGCACTGGACAAGTCGCGGGCCTGATCACCGCGCGCGAGGCAGGTCTGGTGGCATGCCAGCGCTGCGGTCAGGTTCATCACGCGGCGACCAGCCATTGCAAACGGTGCGAGGCACCCTTGCAAAGCCGCGATACCGACAGCCTGCAGCGGGTCTGGGCCTGGCTGATCGCGGGTATGATCGCCTATATCCCTGCCAATATCTATCCGATGCTGCTGACGTCGACCGTGGTTGAAAGGTCGGAAAGCACGATCATCGGCGGCGTTATCGAATTGATTGAATATGGATCGGTCGGGATCGCGATCATCGTCTTCGTCGCCTCTGTCCTGATCCCCGTGGGCAAATTCGTCGCGATCGCGTATCTTGCCATCAGTATCCAACGCGGATCGCGCCGCGACCCCCATGCGCGGCACAAAGCCTACGAAGTGGTCGAGTTCATCGGTCGCTGGTCGATGATCGATGTCTTTGTCGTTGCAATCCTCGCAGCACTGGTGCAACTGGGAACCATTGCGACAATCAACCCGGGCATTGCCGCCGTCAGTTTCGCCCTGTCAGTCATCTTTACCATGCTGTCGGCGCAAAGTTTCGACCCACGCATGATCTGGGACAAAAACAGGGCGAACGGATGAGCGATCAGGGACCAACAGGACCAGCCCGTCTGGATGTTCGCCCGGTGAAACAGCCGATCTGGCGACGCCTGTCACTTGTCTGGCTTGTCCCGGTCATCGCGCTTGTCGCTTCGCTCTATACCGCCTGGCTCAGCTACCGCGACCTTGGAACATTGATCACGATCAGCTTTGAAAACGCCGCGGGGGTGAAGGCAGGTGAGACCCAGGTCAGATATCGGGACGTCACCGTGGGTGAGGTCGAAGATGTCGAATTCACCCACGGGCTGAACGATGTCCTGGTCTATGTGCGGATCAAAAAGAACATCGCGCCCTACCTTGATGATGACGCGCAATTCTGGGTCGTGCGCCCGGATGTGTCGGTTCGTGGGATCACCGGGCTCGATACCGTCCTGTCGGGCGTCTATATCCAGGGCAACTGGGACACCCAGGCCGATGTCGCCCAATACGATTTCGTCGGGTTGGAAACACCGGCGCTGACCCTGGCAAGCCAACGCGGGGTACGTGTAACCCTGCGCGCGGCAGATGGCAGCGCCCTGTCTGCCGGGGCGCCTGTGCTGCACAAGGGCATTCAGGTCGGCTATCTCGAAACACCGCAGCTGTCTGCCAATGGTAGCGAAGTACAGGTCGATGCCTTCATCGAAAGCCCCTATGACCGGCGGATCACGACCAACACCCGCTTTTGGGACACGTCCGGCTTTAGCGTCCGGTTCGGGACCGGCGGTGTGTCGCTCGATGTCAATTCGCTCGCCTCCTTGATCGAAGGCGGCGTGGCCTTCGATACGATCGTATCCGGTGGCGGGCCCGTCCGGGACGGTCATATCTTCAGCATCTTCGACGAAGAGGAAGCGGCGCGCGACAGTCTGTTCGCCGACCCCGATGCGGAAACACTGCAAATGGCCGTCCTGTTCGAACAATCGGTCAGCGGCCTTGCCCAAGGGTCCGAGGTGCGGTTCCAGGGTATCCGCATCGGTGAAGTCAGCGACCTGAACGCCATCGTCGTCGGTGAAGGCGATAGCGCCGAGGTGCGCCTGCAGGCCGTCCTGTCGATCGAACCGTCACGGCTTGGCATGGGGGCGGATGCGTCACCCGAGGCGGCGCTCGCGCTCTTGTCCGACTTCGTCGCCCGCGGATTGCGGGCGCGGATGGTCACGGGCAACATCCTGTCCGGATCGCTTCAGGTCGAACTGGTCCAGGTCGACGATGCGCTTCCCGCCATCGTCACCCTCACCAGCGGCGAATACCCGGTGATCCCCACAACGGATTCGCAAATCTCCGACGTTGCGGCGACCGCAGAGGGGCTGTTGTCCCGGGTCAACGATCTGCCGGTCGAAGAACTGCTGAACGGCGCTATCGACATGATGGACAGTATCGAAGCACTGGCCAATGACGAATCTACCCGCGCAGCACCCGCATCCCTCGTCGCGCTTCTGGACGAGGCACGTGAACTTGTCGCGGGTGACGACACGCAGGCGATCCCCGGCGACCTACGCACCGTAATCGCCGATTTGAACGCGATCATCACCGAGGCCGGAGAAGAGAACATCGTCGGCAATCTCAGCAGCACGATCACCAACACCAACGAAGTCGCCGCCAACATCGCGGCCGCAACCGAAGACCTGCCCGCCATCATCGACCAGATCGAGGCCTTGACGGCCAAGGCCAATGCACTGGCGCTGGACGATCTGGTGAACAATGCCAGCGAAACCCTCGCCGCGATCGACCAACTTGTTAGCAGCGAAGATGCCGCCGCCCTGCCCGGCACCCTGAACGGCGCACTGGATGAAATGCGCGGTTTTCTGGCCGAGGTCCGCGAAGGTGGCGCGATCGAAAACGTCAACGCAGCCCTTGCCGCCGCCAATGACGCAGCACAAGCCATCGAACAATCGGTCGAAACCCTGCCCGCCCTGTCCACGCGCGCCAGCCAGCTGGTCGCCGAAACCCGTGCGGTCATCGACGGCTATGGCGAACGGTCGCGGTTCAATGCGGAAACGCTGCAAACCTTGCGTGATATTCAGGAGGCCGCCGATGCCGTGTCCGCCCTCGCCCGCGCAATCCAGCGCAACCCGAATTCCATTCTGACAGGACGATGACATGCGCCTTCTTATGATCACTGCCCTTGCCGGACTCGCCGCCTGCTCAGCGCCCTTGGAACGACTGGCCATGGCACAGCTGCAATCCGACCTCGAACTGCGCCCACTTGTCAGCAGCGTCATCGTGCGCACGGTCGTGTTGCCGACCTACGCGGCGGTGGAAGAGATCGCATTTGAAACCGAAACCGGCCTGATCGCCAGCAGCGAAGACATTCTGTGGGCCGACGATCCGCAGCGCGCCGTCACCGTCGCGCTCAGCCGAAACCTCGCCGATATCCTCAACACCGATGTGGGCCCCGATCCATGGCCCTTCGTCGGGCTGCCTGACGTGGCGGTCGACGTGCGCGTCGAACGGATGCTTGCGGGGGCCGACGGGATATTTCGCCTGACCGGGCAGTTCTATGTAGGCGGTGACGGGATCGATTTCCGGAACAGGTCGCAGGCGTTTTCGGTCGAGGCGCCGATGAACGCAGCGGGCCTTGGCGGTATCGCCACCGCACAGGCGCAGGCCCTGCTGACCTTGTCGGAACAGATCGCCCGCACGCTGGGGCGCTGACCCCCATGCGCATCGACAACCTGCAATATGCCAACTGGTCCGAAAAAGTCTTTCGCCAGATGCGCGAGGGTCAGGTGGATGCGGTTCACGTCACCATCGCGTATTACGAAACATTTCAGGAAACGGTCCGGAACATCGCCGCATGGAACCGGCATTTCGCCGCCTTCCCCGATCTGATCATGCAGGCGTACACTGCCAGTGACATCGACCACGCCAAGGCGACGAACCGCACCGCCATCATCTTTGGCGCGCAAAACCCCAGCCCGATCGAGGATGATATCGACCTTGTTGAAATCCTGCACCGGCTTGGCCTGCGGTTCATGCAGCTGAGCTATAACAACCAATCCCTGCTGGCGACCGGCTGCTACGAAGATGACGACCCCGGCATCACCCGTATGGGCAAAGAGATCATCGCCGAAATGAACCGTGTCGGCATGGTCATCGACATGAGCCACAGCGCTGATCGGTCCACCATCGAGGCCGCTGAGCTGTCCACCCGGCCCATCGCGATCACCCACGCCAATCCCGATGCGTGGCACCCCGCACGGCGGAACAAGCGGGACGAAGTGATCAGGGCCGTGACCGAGGGCGGCGGCATGCTGGGATTTTCCCTTTATCCGCACCATCTGAAAAACGGCCCTGACTGCACGCTGCAGGACTTCTGCGAGATGATCGCGCGAACGGCGGACCGTTTCGGCACGCAACATCTCGGCCTCGGCACCGATCTGTGCCAGGACCAGCCCGACAGCGTGGTCACCTGGATGCGCAACGGGCGCTGGACCAAGACCACCGATTACGGCGAAGGCGATGCGACGAACCCCGGTTTCCCACCCATGCCGTCCTGGTTCCGCGACAATCGCGATTTCGACAATATCGCGGGTGGGCTTGCCGCGACGGGCATGACCACCGAAGAGGTCGCGGGGATCATGGGCGGCAACTGGTACAGTTTCTACACCGACAACTTTACGCCTGCCGGATAAGCACCCCCAGATCGGCCACATTCGTGCCTGTCGCGCCTGTGATCAACAAGTCACTCGCCAGCCGCAGCGCCTCGTAACTGTCGTTGTTGGCCAGCAGAGCATCTACATCACCACCCGCCGCCGCGATCCGGTCAAGGGTCCGATGATCAACCAATCCACCGGCCGCATCGGTCGGACCGTCGCGACCATCGGTGCCGCCCTGCAGGCAGGTCCAATCCGTCCAACCGCGCAGGCGGGCCTCGATCGCGATGCGCAGGGCCATCTCCTGATTGCGCCCGCCCCTGCCGTCACCACGTAAGGTCACGGTCGTCTCGCCGCCCCACAGCGTCACACCCGTCTGGGCTTGATCGCAGATAAGACGGGCGGCATGGGCGACGTCCCCTTCGACCGGCGTTTCAACGACCCGCGCGATCGGCACACACGCATGCATGGCGGCGACACTCTGCGCGTTGGACCCGATCAGCCGATTGTCCGCAGCTTGCAGATCTGGCGGTGCGCCAACTGCCATAAGGTGATCGCGCACCGGCTGGGATACCCGATCCCACAGACCCGCCTGATGCAACAGCGCCATCGCATCCGCCGCACTCCCCAACGGCGCGACCGTGGGCCCACTCGCGATCGCCGACAGATCATCGCCAATGACATCCGACAGGATCAAAGCGGTCACCGGATGTGGTGCCGCGTGGCGCAGAAACCCACCGCCCTTCAGGTCTGAAAGCTGCTGCCGGATCAGGTTCATCTTATCGATCGGCAGACCCGATGCCAGCAGCAGATTATTCACCCCCGCCTTGTCCGCCAGCGTCAACGCGCCCGCGGGCGCCGGCAACAGGGCCGAACCACCCCCCGAAATCAGCGCCAGGACCGGGCCGTCCGCGGCGCGCAACGCTGCAATAACCGCACGCCCCGCCACCGCACCATTCTCGTCCGGGACCGGATGACCCGCCGCAAAGACCTGCGCACCCTCCAAGTCCTGTGCATTCTCATAATTCGTCACGACCAGGGTGCTACAGTCCCGGAAGCGCTCCAAAGCCGCCTGCGCCATCAAACGCGCGGCCTTCCCCACAGCCACGATCAAAGAAGGCTCTGATACCCCGTTCAAATGCATACCGACGGCGGCATGGGGGTCGGCCGCGGCCACACCGGCATCGAAAATACGGCGGACATCGTCGCGTTCACTCATGATCATTCTTCCCGTTACAAAGGCGGCTGCGCCTGGCCCGAAATCAGTGCCGCCATCCGTTGAACGACCTCCAATTCCAATTCGGTATTTGGCGAAGTGTTCAACGACGGCATCGACAACGCAACCAGAATACGCGGCGCATCCGCAACCCGCATGATATGCGTGGCCCGGTAGCGGTCGAACAGATAGGTGATATGTTCCTCCGCCGTGGCCCCCAAAGCCGGTGGCGCGGCCTTGCGCAAGACGGGCGCTGCCGCGAAAATCCGATCGATCACCTCTGCATCCAGATCGCTCAGGTTCTCGTCACGCAGGATCACCGCGCCCTCGACCAGCGGATGGGCCCGCAGATCACGCAGGAAACCCACCGGTTCGTCCACGCGCGCCGTCGCCATGTGGCGCAGCAGCCCGATCCGTTGCGCCTCGTTCTGCAGGTTGCGCGCATCCGAAACCGCCGCAGCCAAAAACAACGTCGACATGATCAGTGCGATGATGACCAGCACACCATCCCGATCCACCGCCACCAGAACGCCGATCAACCCACCCAACACCACCGAAGCCAGTATCGTCATCCCCATCTGTAACAACGTCATCCCGTGTCCCGCATGGGCGCGCGACAACCCGATCGCCAGCCAGCACAGGATCAGCACACCAAGGGCCGAAAACTGGATTGGCAGCCCCCAATAGATCAACAGAAAATCGCCGGCCCCCAGCGGAATGAACACCAAAAGCGAAAACCCCAGCCGCGCGACGGTGACGTTTTCACCCGCCGATAGCGACGCCCGATCACGGGTCACGATCAACCATCCGGCCAGGCAAAAGCCGACCATTTGAAAGGCCAGCAGCCCTATCAATCGGGGCGGATCAACGCTGTCGGAATACCAGAATGCCGTGATCACGAACAATGCGGTTCCCCCGGCGACGAAGGTCTTGATCCAGAACGGCGCATGCCGTCGCAATAACCCCTCGGTCAGCAAAAGAACGGCCAACGGGATCAGTCCCGCGGCCATCAGTTCGACGATACGAAACAGCTCTGCCCCGGTGCCCGCCTGTAACAACCGGCCAACGAACAAGGCAATCGTGACCCGAACGCCGAACAGAAACCGGCGATTGATCGGGTCCCACCCATCCTGACTGACCAACACCCAACGCAACGTCAAAAGACCAAAGACGGCCGCAAGCGACAGATAGATTTCAGCCAGCATCGGCGCGGCGGCGATCACCGGATGTCATCTTTCGCGGGTCGCAACGTGCCCCATTGCGTTGCACTATCCGCCCAATACGTGACCGGCAGCACGATCCGTCGCAACGCGACCAACCCGCCCGTGACAAGCAGACCCAGCACCGCCGATTTTGGTACTTCGCGCGCAAGATAGGTGCGCATCGCCGCCAGATCCATCTGCCCCAGCTGCAGCACATCGTCGCCGCGGTCGTAATCCAACTCCTCCTCGCAAAAGGCCTGATAGCGCATATCGCGATGCTTCGGTGCCTCTTCGAACGTCTTTTTCAGATCATCCGACCCGCCCGTATAGGCATCGGTGATGACAAAGCGCTCTTCCGCAAAACCCGCATCCGGACCAACCCCAAACACATCGCGATGATCCGCCATGATGTGGCGCGCCAGCAGCAGATGGGTCAACGTCCGCCGCTCATCCCCCGGCTTTGGCCAGACATGCGAAAACATCTCGGACACCATGCCCACAACGGCGGGCACCTGCGTGACGTTGGAAATCCAGATGGGGCGAAACTGACGGCGGAAAAAGATCAGAAAGCAGGTCAGACCATAGAGCACCCAAGAAAGGTTCTTCGACCGCTCATCCGGATCGACCATCACGAGGCCCAGATGCAAAACCTCGGTGGGCTCCGGCGCCGTCTCCAACGTCATGACTGCCAGTGCATTGAAAGCGACCGGCGTCCCATCACCACGACGGACCAGCGTGATAATCACCTGTTCCATCCGCGCCTTGTCACCGGAAAACACGCCATAGGTCAGATCACCGGTCAGCGTCCGCGACGCCACCGCGCGCAGATCAGCCGAAAGCGCCGCGATCTCGGCTGATGACATCCAAAGTCCCGGCCGTTCGATGATCCGCACGACATAGTCCGACCCCGACCGCAGGGTCACATCCATGTATTTCCGACGTAACGCCTTGAAAACCGTACCGATCAACGGCCAACCTCACTCTGCCCGTGGGCAGGTTAGGCAGGCCGGGGCAAAGTCACAAGTAGCGGTTGACGAGGTTCTCCAGCCGCTCCTGACGGCCCGATCGTGGCTGCGGGTCAAGATTATCCCGCACAACGCACTCATAGCATTGTTCCAAATTGGCTTGCGTCAGCAGCCCTTGTGCATCCGGCGTGTCCCATCCCGCATAACGCGCGTCACGCGCAGCCTCCAGCTTACCATCCTCCAGCATCGCCGCCGCTGCCTTCAGCCCAGCTGCACAGGCATCCATCCCGCCAACATGCGCAAGGATCAAATCCTCAGCATCCAGTGACTGGCGGCGCAGCTTTGCATCGAAATTCGTACCCCCGGTGGTGAACCCACCCGCACGCAGCACCTCGTAATAAGCCAGCGTCATCTCCGGCACATTGTTCGGAAACTGATCCGTATCCCAGCCCGACTGGTAGTCGTTCCGGTTCATATCGATCGACCCAAAGATGCCGAGTTCCCGCGCAAGCGCCAGTTCATGCTCGAACGAATGCCCCGCAAGGATCGCATGCCCTTGCTCGATATTTACCTTCACCTCACCCTCAAGACCAAAATCCTTCAGGAACCCGTAAACCGTCGCCACATCATAATCATATTGATGCTTCGTCGGCTCTTGCGGCTTCGGCTCGATCAGGATCGCGCCTTTGAACCCCATCTTGTGCTTGTAATCGACGACCATCTGCAGCATGCGACCCGCCTGCTGACGTTCGCGCCCCATATCGGTGTTCAGCAAGGTCTCGTATCCCTCGCGCCCACCCCACAGGACGTAGTTTTCACCGCCGAGCTTGATCGTGGCATCCATGCAGGTCTTGATCGTGGCCGCCGCGTAGGCAAACACATCCGGGTCCGGGTTCGTCGCCGCACCGGACATGTACCGCCTGTGCGAGAACAGATTGGCCGTCCCCCAGAGCAGCTTGACACCCGTCTGATCCATCTTTTCCGCAAAGATATCAACGATCTGCTCAAGGTTCTTCGTGCTTTCTGCGAAGGATTCGCCTTCGGGCCGCACATCCGCATCGTGAAAACAGAAATACGGCACGCCCAAGATCTGAAACATCTCAAACGCCACATCCGCCTTCATCCTAGCGGCATCCATCGTGTCGGCAAACCAAGGGCGCTCGAACGTCTGCCCGCCAAACGGATCACCCCCCGGCCATGCGAAGGAATGCCAATAGGCGGCGGCAAAGCGCAGATGGTCTTTCATCGGCTTGCCCATGACCATCTCGTCGGGGTTGTAGTGGCGGAACGCGAAATCATTGTCGCTCTCCGGCCCCTCGTAAGTGATGGCGGGGATCCCCTTGAAAAAATCGGTCATGTCAGTCCTTTCAAAGCATCATAACTGGCGCGATAGCGGGCATGCGCCTCGGCAAATGCGCGGGTCAACGTCGTGTCGGGTTCAATCGTCCGGGCTATGTCGGGCGCGGTCGCAATCTCGACGCTCGCCCCGGTCGCGGCCATCATGCCAAGTCGTGCGGCACCAAACGCGCCGCCGAAATCCCCGGAAACCGGCAATTCAATCGGCATATCCAGCGAGGTCGCAATCGCCTTGACCCAATAGTCGGATTTCGAGCCACCACCGACCCCAATCAACCGGTTGATCTGCGTCCCCGTGGCCGACAGGGCGTCAAAGCTATCCCGGAACGCATGGGTCACGCCTTCCAGAACCGCGCGCGTCATCGCCGCCGTGTCCGTCGCATGCTCCACATGCAGAAACGCGCCCCGGATATCCGCATCATTATGCGGCGTCCGCTCACCACCCAGATAAGGCAGAAACAGTGTCCGCGACGGCGCCTGCAGCGGCCCGAGCCCACCAGTCAGATCAGCCGCAGGCTGCCCCGACACCTTGGCAAACCAATTCAACGCATCAGCCGCAGCGAGGATCACCCCCATCTGATGCCATGTCCCCGGCAAGGCGTGGCAAAAGGTATGCACCGCTGTCGCCGCATCCGGTTGATATGCATCCGAGGCAGCGAACAGCACCCCCGACGTCCCCAGCGACACAAATGCCTCACCAGCCTTCACAACGCCCACACCAACGGCACTCGCCGCATTGTCACCGCCGCCACCGGCCACGACGACACCCTTAGGCAGCCCCCACCGGCGCGCCAAGTCATCACGCATCTGCCCCGAAACCGCAGAGCCCTCAACCAACCGCGGCATCTGCCCCCGTGACATCCCCGTCGCCGCCAGCAGATCATCCGACCAGTCCCGCGCGCCGACATCCAGCCACGACGTCCCGGCGGCATCCGACATCTCGGCCACAGCCTCACCCGTCAGCCAAAGCCGCAGGTAATCCTTCGGCAGCAAAACGCGCGCCACCTTGGCAAACACCTCGGGCTCATGCCGGGCCACCCAAACCAGCTTGGGCGCGGTGAAGCCAGGAAAGACGATATTCCCCGTCACATCCCGAAACCGCGGATCGGCATCCATCTCCGCCGCCTCGACCGAGGCCCGCGTGTCATTCCACAAGATACAAGGCCGCAGCACCTCATCCGCCGCATCCAACAACGTCGCCCCATGCATCTGCCCCGACAACCCAATGCCACGCACCGCATCCAACGCATGCTGCGCCGCCAGTCCACGCATCGCGGTATCCGCCGCTTCCAGCCAATCCGCCGGGCGCTGCTCCGACCAACCCGATTGCGGACGTTGCACCTTCAAAGGCGCAACAGCTTCCGCTAGCACGGTCTGCGCATCATCAATCAAAACCGCCTTGAGACCCGACGTCCCAAGATCAAGACCGATATACATCAGGCTGCTTTCTTTGGATTTTTTCCAAGGATGATCATCGACAGGATATCATCCTCCGTGACATCCTCGACCCGCTCGGTCCCCACGACACGACCGTTCTTCATGACCGACACACGGTCACACAACTCCATCATCTCGCGCGTATCGTGCGAAATCAGGAAAATCCCCAGCCCCTGCGCCTTCAACTCCTGGATCAGGTCCGCGACCATCTTCGTTTCATGCACACCCAAGGCTGCGGTCGGTTCATCCATGATCAGGATCTTCGCCTTGAAATACACGGCCCGCGCAATCGCCACCGACTGCCGCTGCCCACCCGACAGACCCGACACCGGCTCGCTCAGCTTTTTGAAGTTCGGATTCAACCGCGCCATGATCTTGGCCGTCTCCGCCTCTTGCCGACCATCATCGACGAAACCCAGCGAGGTCGTTAATTCACGCCCCAGAAACAGGTTCGATGCCGCATCCAGATTATCGGCCAAGGCGAGGGTCTGATAAATCGTCTCAATATTATGGTCACGGGCATCGCGCGGCGTCTGAATATTGGCTTGCTTGCCATCAATCCAAATCTCGCCACTATCCATCTTGTAGGCGCCCGACAGGATCTTGATCAGCGTCGATTTCCCCGCCCCGTTATGGCCCAACAGGCCCACAACCTCGCCCGGATACAAATCGATGCTCACATGATCGACCGCCTTCACGCCGCCAAAAGCAATCGAAATATCTTTCATCTGTACAAGCGGTGTCATCATTTCGCTCCCGAGAATTTGCGGTACTGGATGTCGATCCACACGGCGAGCACCAGGACAAAGCCGACCACGATGTTCTGGTAAGGGGCATCCACACCCACCATCGCCATGCCCGATTGCAAGGACTGCATGATCAGCGCCCCAATAATCGCGCCGTAAATCGTGCCAATGCCGCCAGACAAAGCCGTACCACCAATCACCGCCGCCGCAATGACGCGCAATTCGTCAAGAACGCCGATATCATTGGTGTGATAGCCCAACCGGGCCGACGCCACGACCCCGCCCAAGGCGCATAAAACCCCAACAATCGCGAAAATCTTCACCGTCAGCAGCTTCGTATTGATCCCCGACAACTCCGCCGCATCCGGGTTACCGCCGGTTGCAAAGATATAGCGGCCCAACCGGGTGCGCTGCGCAATCACGGTCATGACAATCGCCACCGCAATCAGCAACAGCACCGAATATGGAATACCGTAAGCCGCGCTGCAGCCCTCGGCGATTTCACAGCCCCAGCGATCCAGATCTCGGGCAATAACGCGGGAAGGCACATCATAAGAATTCAGGATTGCGACAAAACCCAAAATCGCCGCGACCACGACGCCGATCACGGCACTTTCGGCCCACATCGGCTTGACCGCGAAACCATGGCCGATCTTGCTGCGCCGCGCCGACATAATCCCAAAGGCCGCGGCAACGGCGGCCAGCCCACCCAGCACCCAGCTCCAAAACACACCCAGCGTCCCGTTGATTCCACCGAACAGCATGTAAGTTTCATCCAGCGGGCCAATCGTCTGACCATCGGTCAGGTGCCACGCCACATTGCGCCAGATCAGCAAACCACCAAGGGTCACAATAAAGGCCGGGATCAGCTGGTAACCGATCAAGAAGCCCTGAAAACCGCCGATCAGCGCTCCGGTGACAAGACCGATCGCAATCGTGATCCACGGGATCAGCGGATGGCCGATCTCCAGCCCCAACACATTCGGCAAAAACTGCGTCTGCGTCATCGCCATCACCGCCGTGCAGGTCGCCAGCAGGGCACCCACCGACAGATCGATGTGGCGGGTGACGATCACGAACACCATCCCCGTCGCCATGATCGCGACCGAAACCGTCTGGATCGACAGGTTGAAGATATTGCGCGGCGTCAGAAACCGGCCGTCGGTCAGGACATTGAACACGACGCAAACCAAAACGAACGCCCCGATCATGCCCAAAAGCCGGGTATCGACCTCCAGCGTCGTTAGAAAGTTGCGTCGGGTCTTGGTGGGTTCTGCGGTTTGATCAGACATAGGATGCTCCATCGCGGCCCATGGGTGGGCCTGCGCATCATACAGGTATTATGAAATTCAAAGAACGGGCCGCGGCGCTGCGGCCCGTGAGGGGCGGGTTGTCCCCGCCCATCATGCTTAGTTACAAGGGGTTGGCCCGTCGGTCACACCCTGGCACAGGGATTCGACCGTGATCCAACCGGCGTCTGTCACAACGCTCAGATTGTCCGCGGTGATCGGCACAGGTGCCAGGAACATCGCGTTCAACTCCGTACCCGATGGCGATGTCCACTTCTGGCCGCCTTCGATCGCGGTGCCCTGACCCTTGGCGGCATTCATTGCCAGTTCGGCGGCGATCTCACCCGCAGCCTTACCCAGCTCACGCGCATCCTTCCAGACCGATACGGTCTGCGTACCCAGCGCGACACGGTTCAGCGCGGCATGGTCGCCATCCTGGCCCGAGACCGGAATGCCCTCCATCCCCTGCGCCGTCAGGGCCGCGACGACACCACCGGCGGTGCCGTCGTTCGACGCCACGACCGCATCCACGTTGTTGTCATTCGCGGTCAGGATCTGCTCCATATTGCGCTGCGCGTTCGCCGGCAGCCAGCCATCGGTATAGGCCTCGTCAACAATCGTGATCGCACCGCTATCCAGTGCCTCTTGCAGCACCTCCTGCTGACCACCACGCAAAAAGTCCGCGTTCGGGTCTGTGGGCGATCCCTTGATCATCACATAATTACCTTCAGGCTGCGCCTCCAACACGGCGCGGGCCTGCATGCGACCGACTTCGACGTTGTCGAAGGTCAGATAGAATGCGCGACCATCATCGATCAGGCGATCATACCCAACAACCGGAATACCTTCCGCGTCAGCAGCGTCGATTGCGGGGCCAATCGCGGCGCTGTCCTGCGCGAGAATGATCAGGGCATCGACACCCTGCGCGATCAGACTTTCGACATCCGACAACTGCTTGGCCGAGGACGATTGTGCATCGGCGGAAACGTAGGTGGCACCGGCAGCCTCAAGCGCCTCTTTGATCGCGGCTTCATCCGTCTTCCAGCGCTCTTCCTGAAAGTTCGACCAGCTCACGCCGACTGTCACACCGTGACCATCGGCAAATGCGGTTGTGTGGAAACCCGCAGCGATAATCGCCGCAGCAATAACTGACTTATGCATGTAATCCTCCCAGACGTCATGGCCCTGCATATGGGCGTGGGTCTTGTGACCCTACGTCGCTTAGGATGGCAAATTAATTTCACTTGTCAAAATAAAAATTGCCCGATTTTCGAAAAAACCGCTTTGTAAGCGCCATATTTTTCGGCAAACTACAGATCAAAGCGGTCAGCAGCCGCTTTTAGAAGGTTTATTTTTCAGGCCATAAAATATGTATGACGTGAAGACAGAGGGCGCCGCAGACCCGAACGCCGAATCGGGATGTGGACCGATTCTCGCCACATCGGGCGAGACGGCAACGCCTTTGCGCCAGCAAATCTTTGAACATGTCCGGGCCGCGGGCCGTGCCGCCCGTACCGACGTGACCCGCGCTTTGGGGATCAGCGCAGGTTCTGCGACGACACTCACCGCCGAACTGATCACCGCGGGCCTCCTGCGCGAGGTCGAAGACGCCCCCCGCGAAACCGGGCGTGGACGTCCACCCGTCGCGCTCGAGGTCGTACCAGAGTGCAAACATGTCATCGGCATCAAGCTGTCGGATGAAAAACACTCTGCCGTGCTGACCGATTTCTCAGGCCAAATGCTGGCTGATGCCACACTGCCCACGCCACCCACGCGCAAATCACTCAGCGACCTGCTCGATGAAATCGACGCGCTGATGACGCTGGTCCTGCAAGCCGCCGGGAAGACATTTAACCAGATCGATGCGGTGGGTATCGGCCTCTCCGGCATCGTTGATCACCAGACAGGCACCGTCCCATGGTCCCCCCTGCTCACCCAACGCGACAACGCCTTGCGCACCGCCTTCGAACAAAGGTTCAACGTCCCGCTGCATGTCGATAATGACGCCAACGTGCTCACTTTGGCCGAACTGTGGTTCGGCGCAGGCCGGGCGATGTCCGATTTCGCCGTCGTCACGATAGAACACGGCGTCGGCATGGGTGTCGTCCTCGACAACCGGCTGTTCCGCGGTGCCCGCGGCATGGGCCTCGAACTCGGGCATACGAAGGTACAGCTCGACGGCGCCCTCTGCCGCTGCGGCCAACGCGGCTGTCTCGAGGCCTACCTCGCCGACTACGCTCTCGCCCGCGAAGCCGCGACCGCGCTCCACCGAAATCCCCGTAACCTGCAAAGCCCCAACGCCATGCTCGACGCCCTCTTCGCGCAGGCAAAAGCCGGGAACGAGGCCGCGCGTACCATCTTCCGCCGCGCCGGGCGCTACCTCGCCGTGGGCCTCTCCAACGTCGTGCAGCTTTTCGACCCCGAACTGATCATCCTGTCCGGTGAGCGGATGCAATACGATTACCTCTACGCCGACGAAGTCATGGCCGAGATGCAGAAACTCACCCTCAGCGACGGACGCACGCCCTGCCGGGTCGAAACCCACGCCTGGGGCGATCTGGTCTGGGCACGCGGCGCCACCGCCCTCGCCCTCGCCGCCGTCACCGACGCGACGCTGGGCGGCGCATGATCCGGCTCCTCCCCCTCCTTCTCGCCACACCGACAATGGCGGACCCACAATTCGAAAATCACTCCACAGCCCTCGGAGGCCACAGCTACACTGGCGGGTGGGAGCATTTCGTCGGCGGCGGCATCGCCGTCTTCGACTGCAACGATGACACCCTGCCGGACATCTTCGCAGCTGGTGGAGAAACCCCGGCCAAGCTCTTCATCAACCAAGACAATTTCACCTTCAAAACCGGCGACATCACCGAAATCACGAATGTCACCGGCGCCTACCCGCTCGACATCAACAACGACAGCATACTCGACCTCTTCATCATGCGCGTCGGGCAAAATGAACTCCAAATGGGCCTAGGCGATTGCCGCTTTGCCCGTGGCCCAGAACTCCCCCCACGAGACGACTGGACCACGGCCTTCACCGCCTGGTGGGACCACCATGGCCTGACCATGGCCATCGGCAACTACGTCAACCGCGCCGACCCCGACGGCCCATTCGGGGCCTGCGACAACAATTATCTGATACGCGAAGACGGCATTCACCCCCTCACCCCCGGCTACTGCCCGCTCTCCATGCTCGCGGCCAATGACGCGCGCGGGCGCCCCACCCTGCGCATCTCGAACGACCGCCACTACTACGTTCGCGGCGGGCACGAACAGATGTGGGACATCACCGAACAGCGCTTCCTCGGCCCCGAGGACGGCTGGGAAAACGTCTCGCTCTGGGGCATGGGCATTGCGTCTCGAGACCTCACCGGCGATGGCAAGGACGAGGTCATGCTGACCTCCATGGGCGACCAGCTGATGCAACTCGCCAACCCCGATGGCACCTACTCAGCCGCCCCGTTCAGCATCGGCACCTATGCCCAGCGCCCCCACACGGGAGACGACGGCAGACCCTCCACCGGCTGGCACGCCGAATTCGGCGACATTGACAATGATGGTCGCCCCGACCTTTTCATCGCCAAAGGCAATGTCGACCAAATGCCCGGCCTCGCCATGCAGGACCCGAACAACCTGCTGATGCAAAACGCGGACGGCACCTTCCGCGAAACCGCCGCCACCGCCGGGATCGCAACAACCGAAAGATCACGCGGCGCAGCACTCGCCGATTTCGACAATGACGGGCGGCTCGACCTTGTGGTGATGAACCGGCGGGCACCAATGGAACTCTATCGCAACAGCACGCCCGACACGGGCAACTGGCTACGAATCAACCTCACCCATGACGGCCCCAACACCCAAGCCATCGGCGCGCAAGTCCGCGTGAACGACCAGCGTCAGCAAAAGACCGTCGGCGGCGGCCACGCGGGTGGCCAAGCACTCCCGCTCCATTTCGGCCTCGGCGACGCCTCACAAGCCGAGATCAAGGTCACCTGGCCAAACGGTGAAACGACCAGCCACAACGCCAAAGCAAATCAGACCATCACTCTGACACAACCCTAGCCACCGGCAAACCGCTCGGCACCGCATCAGGAATCCCCAGACGCCCCTCAATCGCCGCCGGATCGGTCAGCGAATCCAAAAAAGCAATCAGCGCATCAATCTCAGCATCGTCCAGAAACACCGGCTCAAACGTCACCGCTGCAGCAATCAAACCCTCCTCAGCCCGTTGATCATCCACATTCATCTCAGGCAACACCGCCTGATCCAAATCATAAGCGGCCAGCCCTAAGGCCGGGTTAAGATGCGCCATGACAAAATCCCGCAAATCCGCATGCGCCCCCGCATGGCCATACGGCCCCGTCACCGCGACATTGCGCAATGACGGCGTGCGAAACGCATACAAATCGGCTGGATCACCCGTCACCCGAAACCGCCCCTCATCCCGGGCGTGGCTTTCAAACCGGGCGGCTTTGCCCGGGCCGATCTGCGGGGCGCCCATCGCGTGAAATGTGTGATCGGTCAGAAATGGGCCACTATGGCAGCCCGAACACCCGGCCTTACCATAGAACAAAACCATCCCCGTCGCCGCAGGCTCGGGCAATGTTCGCTCACCACGCAGCACCGCATCAAAAGGCGACGTATCCGACCGCCACTCCAGTTCCATGAATGCCGCGATCGCGTTGGACACGTCGGCAAAGGTCACATCCTCTACCGCCTTGATCTGTGGATAAACCTTAACAAAGGCATCGGCATATGCCGGGATATCCGCCACCCGCCGCGCAATGATATCCCATGCCCCACCCGGGCCCGTAAGCAACCCGCGACGCACGGCCTTTGAGACATCATTCTCGCTATAATGCCCTGCCATCTCATCCGCGCTCAGCACAGGAAACATCGTCTGCGCCGCCAGCAGCGTATCGAACCCCGCCACCATATCCGCATCCAGCGGCGTGCGCAGACCGCCCGGACGATCCGGATCAACCTCGATCCGGCCATCATGAAACAACACTGTAAACTCGCGCGCACCCAAATTGAAAAGCGCCGGTGCATTGCGCGGAATGCGCTGCTCGGGCGGGTTGGCGGGGTCAACCACGCGAGCCTTGCCCAACCCGCGGCCACCATCGCCAATCCCGAGCGACAGACCGTCCCCTGTCCCGAACGTAGGATGATGACAGGTCGCACACGACACGTCGCGATTGCCCGACAGGATCGGATCATAAAACAGAAGCTGACCCAAAGCCGCCTCGGCCGGATCAACCGCGCGATAATCCGCGTCGGTCACAGCGCGCGGCAGTGGCTCGGCAAACGCCGATTGACCAACGAAAATCCCCAAACACAACCAGACCCGCACGCCCACCTCCCAAAGACATTTTAACCGTCAGCAAATCTCTTTATGCTGATCTGAACAAGTCACAATGGCCGGAAACCACATGCAGATTGCATTTCACATCGGGGCAAACTGCACCAACGGTGACCGATTGTTGAAATCCATGCTCAAAAATGCCGACAGGCTCCTGCAAGAGGGTGTCGCGGTCCCCGGCCCCGGTCGTTATCGCAGACTGATCCGCGAAACGATCGCTGCACTTGATGGTGCCGAACCGGACCACAATGCGGGGCAGGTCCTGCTGGATACGATCGTTGAAAACGACGATGTCGATAGGGTCGTGCTGAGCAACGACAACTTTATCAGCGTACCCAACGGTATCTTCAACGATGGCGTCTTTTATGGTCAGGCGCCGACGAAGATACGCACATTGCGGCGCATTTTTCCCGATACCAAAATCGCGCTTTATCTGGCGATCCGCAATCCCGTCACGTTTCTGCAGGAAACGCTGGAACGGTCCGATGCACAATCGCTGCCGGAATATCTGGGGTTGACGCGACCTGACGAAATCCGCTGGTCCGACGTCGTTCGACGGATCAAAGAGGCCGCGCCAGACATCCCCATCGGCATCTGGTGCGACGAGGACAGCCCGCTTTTGTGGGAACAGCTGATCCGCGGCATCACGGGTGCATCCAGCCAGACACCGATCGAAGGCGGGCTGGATATGCTGACCGACATCATCACCCGCCGCGGCATGCGCCGGTTGCAGAACACTTTGGAGCAATCCCCGCCCAAGTCCGAGGCCGACCGGCACGAAATGATCGCGGACATCTGGGAACGACACGCGGTCGCCGAACAAATCGAACACGAGGTTACGCTGGATGATCTCGACGCCGGGATGATTGCGCGAATGACCGAAAACTACGATCGCGACGTCGATGAGATCAGAGGGATGAAAGGGGTCGAGGTGCTGTTGCCGTTCCAATAGGCCCGGCCCGTTCACGCCGCCAACCGGATGTTAACCGGTATGAGCGCAAGGTCCATTCGTTAACAAATCGCAGTGCAATCGCGCGCGAGGGTCCGATGGATTTCTGATGGTTTTCTGATGTAATTCCGACACCGAGAATCGGGAAATATTGAATGTTGATCAATACGTTATACGAGATTCGCGTCGCATCTTGGCTTTTCAAACCAAACGTTAACCGACCCTGAACAAAAAACGCCCGCCAAAACGGCGGGCGTTCAGAAAAATTGGTATTGATGGACCCGCTTAGCGACGCAGACCCAGACGCTTGATCAGGTCCTGATAACGGGCCTCGTCCTTGGCGCGGGTATAGTCCAGCAGCTTGCGGCGCTGCGCGACCATTTTCAAAAGACCACGGCGCCCGTGATTGTCTTTCTTATGGGTCTTGAAGTGCTCGGTCAGCGTCGCGATGCGCGACGACAGGATGGCAACCTGAACCTCTGGCGAACCGGTATCGCCGTCCTTGGTTGCGAAATCTTTCATGATCTTTGCTTTGTCTTCAGCAGTGATCGACATCGGGGTCTCCTTGGTTAAGGGTGAATGGCGCGATCCGGGATGTCGTCCAGAAAGGCCCATGGAGGGTTCAGCCACAGCGATTCCCGCCGCGGATGCGTGCTGTTAAGGGCATTTCATCGAAAAGAAAAGGACCTACGCGGCTACAAGCGTCACTTTCGCCACGTCGAGTTCGGTCAGGTTGCTGAACGTCGCCACAACTTCACCATTCGCCAGCAGCGTCAATCCAGCATCTGACAAGGCCGTGGTCAGCTCCGGCGCCTCGCCCTCATAGCTGATTTCGACCGAATCTTCTTCAGGATCAAAGTCAGCCACGACGGCATCGCCACCGGCAAGCGAAAATTGATCGGTCCCGCTGCCACCGTGGTAATGATCACCCGCATCACCGCGCAGAATGTCATCGCCTGCACCTCCGTTCAGATAGTCGCGATCTGCGTCGCCCCGGTCCTCGATCAGATCATCGCCAGAGCCACCATGCATCGTGTCGGCACCCGCGCCACCAAAGAGTGAATCATTGCCCAGCGACCCCAGCAAGGCATCATCGCCCCCCTCGCCCTTCAGGACATCGTCACCGCTACCGCCATTCAGATCATCATCGCCCGACCCACCGGTCATGACATCATCCCCGACATGACCGAACAACAGATCATCGCCTGCCTGACCTTCCAGAACATCATCGCCACGCCCGCCGTGCAGTTCGTCGTCACCAGCACCACCGATCAAGTGATCATCACCGTCCTGCCCATTGACGAAATCATCGCCGCTGCCTGCGACAACCGTTTCATCCCCATCACCGGCATAGATCACCGTATCATCGTCAGGTTCGGCCATCACGTCATCAAGCGGTGTGACCTCATCGTCCTTGTCATCATCGAGGTCCGGCGTCGTCTGCACTTCATCCTCATCACCGAAATCGATCATCAGCGCGCCCATCGCCACGCCCATCAAACCCAGAATTGCAAACATCGCGTTCGCTTCCTTACGCAGCCGCCCCCGACCGTTATGATAGCGCCATATCACGAAGCCTCTGAAAACTCGCCGAAAATCCGGATGTAAGGTTAACGGAACCAGAGGACTGGCTGCTGATCGTAACGGAGGTAAAGCGGATGGCGCGGATGTCCGTGCTTGGTCAGGCCCAGCGTGTAGATCGGGCCATCCAGCTTGGCTTTCACGGCCTCCCCACGCCCCAGCAAATCACCATGCACGCCCCATGCCGCAATGACCTGATCGGCCCAGGCGACCGCCTCTTGAATGGTCGGATCATTCGCCACCCCGATGGGCTCTGCAGCGGCGCGCAAGTCTCTTGGGTCCGTGGCGCGCCAGGCAAACAGGTTCACGACGCGAAACGCGCCAAATCCCAAGGCGACGGCCCGCCGCTGACAGCGCTCGATCGTCGGATCATTGGCAAGCTCGGTCGCCTTCGACGGGTTCAGCATGATGAACACCAGCCGCTTTCCGGCACCCCATTCCCGCGTCAGCGCATAACGATACATCTCACATTCGGAATAAACGGCAGACGAATGCACACCATCAGCCTCATGCACCCGCATCCGTAAGGTGGGTTTCAACCCACCCTAGCCCACAAAAACACGGGCCGGCTGCATCTCACCCCCGCGATAGGTGCCGACAGCGATCGCCTGCCCCTCGTAAGAGGCCCAGACCTCTTCCCCATACTCCACATCCGACGCGATCACGTTTGCCGGATTGCCATTGCGCAGCTTCGCAACGCTCTCGGCCAAACACCGAACCTCTGGCAGGTCGACCAACCCTGTCTCAAGCGGCAGCAGATGCGCATCCAGTTCCGGCTTTTGCGCCAAATCGTCGACCTGCTCCATCGACACGCCTTCTTCGGCCCTGAACGGCCCCGACCATGTCCTGCGCAACCTTACGACATGAGCGTGACAACCCAAAGCCTCGCCCAGATCACGGGCAATCGCCCGGACATAACCGCCCTTGCCGCAGACCATCTCAAGCACCGCGTGATCGATATCCGGGCGGTCGACCAATAGCAGTTCCTCGACCCACAATGGCCGCGCAGCAAGGGTCATATCCTCGCCCTCTCGCGCCTTCTTGTAGGCCCGTTCGCCGTTAACCTTGACGGCCGAAAATTGGGGTGGCACCTGCATGATGTCACCCACAAAGGCGCCCAAAGCGGCTTTGATCGCGGCATCATCCGGTCGCTGATCGCTCTCGGCAATCACCTCACCCTCGGCATCATCCGTATTCGTGGCCTGCCCCAGCCGGATCGTAAACGTATAGGCCTTCAACGCATCGGTCACATAAGGCACGGTTTTCGTCGCCTCGCCCAAGGCCACGGCCAGCACCCCCGTCGCCTCGGGGTCCAGCGTGCCCGCATGGCCCGCCTTCTTGGCCTGCAACGCCCAACGCACCTTGTTGACGACTGCGGTCGAGGTCACGCCGGCCGGTTTATCCACCACCAGCCAGCCCGAAATATCGCGACCTTTGCGTTTACGTGCCATCGGCCCTAGCTCATGCCCAGCGCTTGTTTATACATATCCAGCACCGCTTCCTGCTCGGCCACTTCGTCGCGGTCACGCTTGCGCAGGCTCACCAAGGCGCGCAGCGCTTTCTGGTCGTAACCGCGGCCTTTGCTTTCGGCATAGACCTCTTTGATCTGGTCGGCGATGTCCTTCTTTTCCTGCTCCAGCCGTTCGATCCGCTCGACGAATTGGCGCAGTTCGTCTGCAGCCACCCGATAATTCGCGGAACCCGTATCCTCGGTCACATCATCCATCACTTCGTCCTCATCCTTGCGCTTTCGCACTCCCTAGCCCCGCCCCCGAAAACCCGCAACCCTTGCAGCGCCAGTCAGCGCGAGATACGCCCGGCGGCAAGCAGGAGAGTGTTCATGGAATATGTCGTTTGGGGCGGGGCCGTGCTGTCATTGCTGGGTCTGGTCGGGATCATCTACAGCATCGTCGCCGTCAGCCGTGCCCGGAAATCAGGGCTCAGTGACGAGGAATTGCGGACCCGGATCGGTAGAGTCCTTCCCATAAACCTTGGCGCGCTCTTCGTTTCGACAATCGGCTTGATGGCCGTCATCGTCGGGATCATGTTGGGCTGAATACTGGGGAGACGTACAACATGGATCTAGGACAAACCGAACGGCTGAAACCCATCCTCGCCGCAGTCAAGGCGATGGTCACGGATGAGATAGCACCGTTGGACGCCGCGTTTCTGGCCGAGGTCGACAAAGGTCATCGCTGGACTTTCACCGACAGGCAAACGGAAATCCTCGAAGGGCTCAAAGCGGCGGCGAAGGCGCGGGATCTTTGGAATTTCTGGGACACATTTCGCGACGGCCCGAAGCTCAATACAGTCGAATATGCCTATCTGGCCGAGGAGATGGGCAAAAGCCACCTTGCCGCCGAGGTGTTCAACTGCAACGCCCCCGACACCGGCAACATGGAGGTCTTTGCCCGCTACGGTACCGAGGCTATGAAAAAGGAATGGCTGGCGCCGTTGATGGCGGGTGACATCAGGTCGGCCTATTTGATGACCGAACCCGACGTCGCCAGTTCGGACGCCACCAATATCAGCATGCGTTGTGAAATAGACGGCGACCACTACGTTCTGAACGGCGAAAAATGGTGGGCTACGGGGGCGGGCGACCCGCGCTGCGCAGTCTATATCGTCATGGTCCACACCGGCGGCGACGAAAAGCACCGCCAGCATTCCATGATCGTCGTTCCCGCCGACACGCCCGGCATCACCAAACTGCGCGCCATGGAGGTGTTCGGCCACGACGATGCACCGCATGGTCACATGCATTTCCGTTTCGAAAACGTGCGGGTGCCCGCCGAGAACATGCTGGTCGGTGAAGGCGCCGGATTTCAGATCGCGCAAGGCCGCCTTGGCCCCGGGCGCATCCACCATTGCATGCGGGCGATCGGACAAGCGGAATATGCGCTGGAAGCGATGTGCAAACGGTCCGTGAGCCGCAAGGCGTTCGGGAAGCCGCTCGCGCAGCTTGGTGAAAACTTCGACCTGATCGCGAAGGCCCGCATGGATATCGAACAGGCCCGCCTGCTGTGCCTGAAGGCTGCATGGATGATGGATCAAGGGGACAAGAAAGCCGCCGCGCCATGGATAAGCCAGATCAAGGTCGTCGCCCCGCAGGTCGCGCTAAATGTGACCGATCTGGCGATCCAGATGCATGGCGCCGCGGGCGTGTCACAAGACACCACGCTCGCGCGGCAATGGACCCACCTGCGCACGTTGCGGCTTGCCGACGGCCCCGACGCGGTGCATCGCCGTCAGGTCGCACGGGCCGAGCTCGCCCATTACATGCCCGGACAGAAGACCTCGTAAAGCCGTTCGAGGATCGGGCGGACCCGCGGGTCTGACAGCGAATAGCGCATGCTGCGACCCTGTCTTTCGCAACTGACGAGCCCCTCGCTGCGCAACCGCAAAAGCTGGCCCGAGACGTAAGACTGGCTTGCCCCGAGTGCATTTTCCAGTTCCCCGACCGACAAATCGCCCGGCACCAGCGCACAAAGAATGCGCAAACGACCTGGGTTAGAAAGCGCCTTTAACATCTCGGCGGCCTCCTCTGCCGCCGCATCCATGGCATCGGGTGTGACCTGGGCCAATTCCGCCATCGGCACGTCTCCTTGATCGCAAAACATTCCAATATTGAAATGTAAAATATTTGTATTACTCTCTGTACCAGAGGAGATTCGAAATGACACCTGTTGTGAAGGCCTTCTTCGATTCAGCGACGAATACTGTGTCCTACATCGTGCAGGACCCGCAGGGGCGGGATTGCGCGATCATCGACAGTGTTCTTGATTATGATCAAGCAGCGGGGCGGACCAATACCGCCTCGGCGGATGAGATCATTGCCTGGGTGCGCGATCATGACCTACAGGTGAAATGGATCCTTGAAAGCCATGTGCACGCGGATCACCTGTCCGCCGCGCCCTATCTGCAAGAACATCTGGGCGGCAAGATCGGGATCGGGGCGAATATCACCATCGTCCAGAACACGTTCGGAAAGGTGTTCAACGAAGGGACCGAATTCCAGCGCGACGGATCGCAATTCGACGCGCTGTTCGAGGATGGCGACAGCTTTCATATCGGGCAGATGCGGGCGGATGTGTTGCACACGCCCGGCCATACCCCGGCCTGCCTGACTTATGTGATCGGTGATGCGGCCTTTGTGGGCGACACGCTGTTCATGCCGGATTTCGGCACCGCGCGCTGTGACTTTCCGGGCGGGTCGGCTGAGGACCTTTATGCCTCGATCCAGAAAATCCTGTCGCTCCCTGATGAGACGCGGATTTTCGTCGGCCACGACTACAAGGCACCCGGCCGGGACGAATTCGCCTGGGAAACCACCGTCGGCGAACAGAAGGCGCTGAACGTGCATATCGGCGCGGGCCGCGCGATGGAGGATTTCGTGGCCATGCGCAAGGAACGCGATGCGGGCCTGGGCATGCCGCGCCTGATCCTGCCTTCATTGCAGACGAACATGCGGGCGGGGCATTTCCCCGAACCCGAAGACAACGGACAACGCTACTTCAAGGTGCCCATCGACGGGCTCTGACACCACTGACGAAAGACGAACATGCAAACAGATTGGCTACTGAGCCTCGCCGGCGGCGGGCTCATCGGGATTGCTGCGGCCATTTTCCTGCTGGTGAACGGACGGATCATGGGGGCGTCCGGCGTGCTGGGTGGCCTTGTCGATGGCAGTGGGCGCGGCGATTGGGCGGAACGGGCGGCGCTGCTGGTCGGACTGGTTGTGGCCCCGTCGATCATTTTCGCAATCACGAGGCACGGTGCGACCCATCTGACCGAGAATATACCCTTGATCATCACCGCCGGTTTGTGCGTCGGTTTTGGCACGCGGCTGGCCAATGGTTGCACGTCGGGCCACGGCGTCTGCGGGATATCGCGACTTTCACTGCGCGGGCTGGTCGCAACCGGCATCTATGTAATGGCCGGCATCGGCACAGTCACACTTTTGCGGACGTTTTGGGGGATCATCTAATGCGGATCATCATCGCGTTTTTCGTCGGCAGCCTGTTCGGCACGGGTCTTTTGCTGTCCGGTATGACCGATACACGCAAGGTCCAGGGCTGGCTCGATCCTTTCGGGGCATGGGACCCGACATTGGCCTTTGTGATGGGTGGAGCAATCTTGCCGATGGCTATCGCTTGGCGCTTTACCAGAGGACGCAGACCTGTGTTGGGTACGGCCTTCCCCACCCCGCCCACGCAAGAGTTGGGACGTGATCTTGTATTGGGGTCGGTCCTGTTCGGCATCGGTTGGGGCCTTGCCGGGTTGTGCCCCGGCCCTGCGATCGCGTCACTTGGTTTCGGTGGTCAGCGCGGATTTGCCTTCGTCGCCGCGATGCTGACGGGCATGGCTCTGACCCCTGCCCTCGCGGCGCGTCTGGACCGCGCGGCATCCGCACTCTAAAACGCAGCCCATGGATATTCGCCCGCTTAGCCCCGCTTATGCCGTCTCGCCCCAAATCGGGGTTGAGGATATTCCCGCCATCATCGCTGCCGGTTACAGCACCATTATCTGCAACCGCCCGGATGCCGAAGTACCGCCAAGCCATCAGGCGGCTGCGATCGAGGCCGCGGCCAAAGCTGCCGGGTTGGCCTTTGTCATTATTCCGGTCACGCATCAAAGTCTGAACATGGAAATGGTGAACGAACAGCGCGCCGCACAGGACGCAGCCGACGGCCCGGTACTTGCATACTGCGCATCGGGCACGCGGTCGTCGATCGTGTGGTCGCTGTCGCAGGCAGATGCAATGTCAGCAGATGACATCATCAGCGCGACAACGTCAGCAGGGTACAGCCTTGACGGCCTGCGCCCGCAGCTTGAGGCGCTGGCCAAAGCCTAACGGCAGAGCCGCCGCAGCGAAGATATCAATAAAAATTCGGCCGCGCAGAATAAATGCGCGGGTGATGCGTACTCCACATAATGAAACATTTATGTGGGATTAGAAAAATGGTTTTTGCACGCGGAAAACACGGCTTTAGCGAAAGATTTCAAAGGGCCTACGACAAATTTTATCGGCCTGGCGACCTGCTTCCCGGGCATCGCAGGCTTCAACTTCAATCAGCTTTCCAGACCAGCACGTTCATTTACGGCTCAACCGGGCCCGATGCCCTGCACTCTAACGAAGATAACGAAGGAAGCAGTGTGGCACATGCTTTCTCACTCTTGGTGACGAACGCGCAGACGAAAATCCAAAACAAGATCGATAACGATGAACCGGTCAGCGACGCCGCATTGCAGCTGGTCCGCCGTCAATTCAAACTGTACGATCCGGGCGCGCGTGTCATTTCCTATGTTCAAAAGAACCATCAGATGATGGATATGTATTTTGGAATTGAAAACGGCATGTTCCGTTTGCGCAAACCAATTATTGCCGAGTTTATTCACTATGCCATGGGATACGATCAAATGGGCGTCCCCTTTGATCGCAATATGTCCGGCATGGATGCATATCGTAGAGCGTTTGGTGCCAATGCGGAAGGATGGAAAGAAAGCGCGGATAACGTGAAGTATTATGGTCAATCGGCGACCAAAGAAATCTCAAAGATCATCAGGGAAGCGATACAGCGTTGGGGCGGGCGTTTGATTTTCGAAGGGCAAGGCGTGTACGGCGCCAATGTTTTTGATCTTCAAAACGGTCGCGACACCGATACAGCCCTCGAATTGCGGTCCATCTTGCCCAATTTCGTCGCGGCGGCGGGCCCCATCGCCCCTTTCGGTAACGGTTTCGTCAAGTTTCACTGGGGTGGCGAACCCACCCGCCCGACACGGGCGCATTTTTTGACGAATTGGAATTGGAACCGGAAATACACACATACAATTCATAACCGCGTCCTCAGCTCGCATCTTGAACGGATGCTCAGCCCCAACCACGGTCTGTCGCAGTTGTGGAACGGCCTGCCAAACTTCCCCGCGGGTCTGTTGCAGCAAGTTGCGACAATACCTGGCATACAACGACTTGGCGGGAACGCCACAACATCTGACCAGATGAGAGGCGCGATTGCTTTGCTCACTGCGGCAATCACCGAAAGGGTCGGATTGCGGACACCCCGCCCGTTCAAAATGCCGGACCCGGCTGCGCTGCAGCCAAATCCGGTCGTATGACGACGTGTAAATAGGTATTTCTCGGGCATTCCGAGAAATACCGTGCCGCCGTCGCAATGTGGGCAAATGCCAAAACAGATTCGGGACGTAAGATCTACAACCCCTTCGCCCGATAGCTGTCGGCCACCTTCCGGATCGACACCAGATAGGCCGCTGTCCGCAAATCATCGACATCTTCGCGGCTGTGCCAGACCTCGCGCATGGCCTGATACGCCGCGCGCATCGTATCATCGAGGCCGGACCGGACAAGTTCCAGCTCTCCTGCACCGCGCAGATACTTGTCCTTGAAACCAGCCGACAACGTCCACTTGATAGTGCTGTCGTTGCTGATCCGCTCCAGTTCATCCACGATCAACTGGTGGCGGCTTTCCTCGGCCCGGCGTTGCATCCGGCCAAAGCGGATATGGGACAGGTTCTTGACCCATTCGAAGTACGACACCGTCACACCACCGGCATTCGCATACATGTCGGGGATGATCACACAGCCTTTGTTACGCAGGATATCATCCGCACCCGCGGTGACCGGGCCATTTGCGGCCTCGATGATCAGCGGTGCCTTGATGCGCTCTGCATTGGATAGGTTGATCACACCTTCCAGCGCGGCAGGGATCAAAATGTCGCATTCGGCTTCCAACAGCGCGCCGCCGTCGGTGTGATGGCTCGCGTCCGGATAGCCGGTGATCCCGCCGTGCTTGACGATCCAACTATGTACCGCATCCACGTCCAGCCCGTTCTCATTATGCAAGGCGCCGTCGCGTTCGATGATTCCGGTGATCTTGGCGCCGTCCTCTTCAGACAGGAACTTGGCCGCGTGATAGCCCACATTACCCAACCCCTGCACGATGATACGCTTGCCATCCAACTTACCGGATAGATTTGCGGCCTTCACGTCTTCGGGGTAGCGAAAGAACTCCTGCAGGGCATATTGCACACCGCGCCCGGTGGCTTCGACCCGGCCCGCGATCCCCCCTGCATTGGGCGGTTTACCGGTGACACAGGCGGTGCCGTTGATATCTGTCGTGTTCATCCGTTTGAATTGGTCGGCGATCCACGCCATCTCTCGCTCTCCCGTGCCCATGTCGGGGGCGGGCACGTTTTGGGCAGGGTTGATCAGGTCACGCTTGATCAGCTCATACGCAAAACGGCGGGTGATCAATTCCATCTCGTGTTCGTCCCATTCGCGGGGGTCGATACAGAGACCACCCTTGGAACCACCGAACGGCGCTTCGACCAGCGCGCATTTATATGTCATCAGCGCAGCCAGCGCCTCGACCTCGTCCTGATTGACGGCGAGTGAATAGCGGATCCCGCCCTTGACCGGCTCCATATGTTCGGAATGAACCGAGCGATAGCCGGTGAATGTATGGATGTCGCCGCGCAGGCGGACCCCGAACCGCACCGTATATGTTGCGTTGCAGACCCTGATCTTCTGCTCCAGCCCCGGGCTTAGATCCATCAGGGCCACGGCCCGGTTGAACATCATATCGACGGATTGGCGAAAGCTTGGTTCCTTGATCTGGTCATGCGCTGTCATCACTGTTCCTTCCTGCTGGTCCGGGTGCCCGAAATGCCCCTGCGTCACCTTAAACCCGATTCGGCAAAATGTGCTCAAAATACGGGCGTGATGGGTAAAAAGGGCAGATTTTCGGTAGCTTAGACATTAACCAAGTCGCAAAAGCGTGGTATTTTGTTTCGTCTGGCTGGACAGTGGCGATGATGTCTTGGGAATGTCGAAAATAAGGCCCAAACTGTGGGGGAAAGCTGCCAAAGCCGCCCCATTTTTGCCACAGGAGGGTGATTATTGAGATGTTGGGGATGAATATATGCGTGCTTGGCATTGCCAATGCTATGATCGCAAGACGCCACCGACGAGGGATTGCATGTTGAAGATGAAGTTTTGGACGGACGAATTCAACGACCGCCGCACCAAGATGTGCGCTGGCATTCTACGCCGCTTCGGCCGTGACGAGGATGGGAGCATCATCATCTTCACGATCGTTCTGATGGTGGTGATGCTGGTGATCGGCGGTATGGCCGTCGACTTTATGCGATTTGAATCGCGCCGCGCGCTCCTGCAAAGTGTGTCCGACCGTGCGGTTCTGGCAGCGGCTGAACTGGATCAGGACAAGGATCGGGCGACTGTTGTCACCGATTACTTTGAAAAGGCCGGTTTTGGTGGCGCTATCATTGGAACGCCTTCCGTAAAAGGTTCGACTGGTAGCAAATCGGTGACAGTCCGTTCGGCCGTTGATGTCGGAACATTTTATCTTCGGTTCGTCGGCATCGATACGTTGACAGCACCTGCTGTTTCATCGGCCATCGAAGGAACTGGCGACATTGAGATATCACTTGTTTTGGATATCTCCGGGTCAATGGGTGAGAATGGCGGCGCGCTCGACGACGATGACAATCCGACCGCTGAAACGAAGTTAGACCTGCTGAAAGAGGCAGCAACTAATTTTAACAACAGGCTGCTCGTAGCTGACTACCAAGATCAAATCTCCATCTCTTTGGTGGCCTATACTGCACACGTCAATCTTGGCGCACACATCTTTAACGCAATAAACACGACTCCACCTACTCGTTGGGATACGTCTCAGTGGGAGGCTGGAGAAGCAGACGAGGACACGCCGGGTGCGAGGATTTCGGTACCGACGCCCGACGACAAAACTGAAGTTATCATTTATACTGGCGAATCCGAAGACGATCCAGTTTATACCAGCTTCACAAATCCGGCTCATTGTGTGGACATTCCGGAATCTGAATTCGGAAGTACTAATTGGGATAGCACGCTGGAGCTTCAGCAGGTTGAGTTTTACGATCCCTACGGCAGTTCAACTGGCGGACCGGTGAGACCGATCTGTCCGACAGAAACTTTCGAAGCTATTATTCCGCTATCGCAGAATGCGGCGATACTGAATGCTGCAATTAACTCGTACCAACCCCGAACGACAACCTCGATTCACGACGGCATGAAGTGGGGAGTGAATATGCTTGATCCGTCGTTCAGAACGATTCTTTCGAGCGCCCCCCTGGCCGATCCTGCCTTCCGCGGCGTTCGCCCCTCTAACTTTGCAACTGATGCATCCACACTCGATACAAAGAAATTCGTCATTCTCTTGACTGATGGTGCGAACTTCCAAGGCTTCCGACTGAAGCAGGATGACAGCTTTGGCGATGATCGTTCTTACGAAAATGTACGTCAGCGTGTCTTTTGGAATGACCATAGCTACGAGGCTTGGAATAACTTAGACTCGGATGATCGTGAGCCCTTTCCAAACTATACATTCGAAACCAAGGGCCCAAGTGTGACGGACAAGAATAGAATGCTACAGAGCATCTGCGATGCAGCGAAAGACAGTGGCGTGATCGTCTACACCATCGCGATGAATGCAGATACGGAAGAAAATCGTGACGATGGCATCAGTGGTGTCGAGGCGATGCAAAACTGCGCAACCGTATTGAGAGAAGGTCAACCGAACGCAGAGCGTCTATTCTACGACACGACCGAAAATTCAATCGATAACATATTCCAGGCAATCGCCGATCAGATCGTCGATCTGAGGTTGAGCTTGTGATGTTTGCGCATCTACCTAAACTGAACTTTCTGCGCCGGTTCACCCGCGAAGAAAACGGCGGTGCTACGGTCGAATTCGTGATCGTCTTTGCCACCTTCATGGGCTTTCTGTTGATGATCATCGAAAGCGGTATCCTGTCGGTACGTCATGTCATGCTGGAACGGGGTGTCGATATGGCGGTGCGTGAGGTGCGGATCGGGCGCTTGTCCGACCCATCACGTGAGACATTGGCTGAAAAGATATGCGAATTTGCGGGTATTATTCCGAATTGTGAACGCCAACTAGCCGTTGAAATGGTCGTCAGAGATCTCCGGGATTGGGAAGCCCTTCCCCCAGGAATAAAATGCACCGATCTCAGTGCAGATGAGCAACCGAAGTACAACTTTACCAATGGCGCAAACAACCAGCTTGTGTTCCTGCGTGCGTGCGTCCGGTTCAGACCTGTCATGCCGACCGCACGGCTGGGTAAGGCGCTGATACAAGGCCAGGGCAGTTCTACTCAGGCACAGGGTACATACGCACTCGTAGCGACTTCGGCGTATGTCGTGGAGCCATATAAGGACGAAGGTGACGAAGACTCATGAGAGATTTCTTCAAAAAGTTCGCCCACGAAGAAAGCGGCAGCGCGTCAATCGAATTGTTACTGTGCGTGCCGATCATTTTTTGGGTATTGTTGTCTACGATCGTGTATTTCGACGCCTTCGAAAACGAGGCGATCAGCACCCGCGCCAGTCTGACGATTGCGGATATGATCAGCCGCGAAGATGCGACGATCGATAATGCCTACATCAACAATGCGGCCAGGCTGCTTACTGACTTGACTGAAACGGAAAGAACCCCGGAATTGCGGGTCACCGTGTTCCGGTACCGTAACAGCGATAATAACTACCAAGTGCGCTGGTCGCGGACGTCCAATGTCGGTGGCGTGCAGGGTTATGGTGGACAGCGCGTGACAACCTCAATGTTGCGAAGCCGTGAATTCAAAAATCGTTTGCCAATCATGTCTGACCAAGAGCGTGCAATTCTTATCGAAACGCGGACGCAGTACGAACCACTTTTGTCAGCAATCTCGATTTCGCCAATACTTGCGGTCGGAAATCTTGATGATGTGGAATTCAATACGTTTACGGTCATCAGCCCGCGATTTACCAATTCGGTCTGCATGGAGCGGTCGGGGGGGCGTTCTCCTCGCTGCTAATTCCGCGCCGACACACGAAAAGCGATTTGTTCGGCCATGAACTTGGCCTGACCCGCTGATGTGACGCCCCCTACCCCGACACGGCGCCCCAATCGCCACCAAAGCCCCGGTGCCCACGCCCGGGGCTTTTTGCTGTGCAAAACCAGCGTGAACCCGTTCGATGGTTTGAACGCAAACGCCCCGCGATCGACCTCGCGCACATCCGCGATCTCTGCCAGGATCCGCCCGTCACCGTCGCGCAGATCGTTTTCGGTAAGCAGGATCACGCCGCGGGTCGCCCAGCGCAAACGCTCGGCCAACCACAACGATGCGAGGCCCATGGCCAGCATCATGACCGCCCAGCCGATCGCAGGGGGCTGCGCGAGGGGCAGGTAGATCAGGATCACACCAAGCGCCAGCAAGACACCATAGCCAAAGGCGCGCCGACCCGGCGACGCGCCGACCCGCGCATAAATACCGTCTTCATCCGGCGTGAACATCATGCCCCCTTTCAAACCGCGACCGACTTTCGGACCAGGTCCCAATAGATCGTTTCGATCACGTCCATCGCCAAACGCCCGTCTTCGCGATACCAATGGCTGAGACCGGTCAAAAGCGCAATCAAAGCCATCGTCGCCACCCGCGTATCGGGCACGGCGAACACGCCCTCTGCCTCACCATCGCGCAGGATACATTCCAGTGCATCCTCATACGTCCGGCGCATGGCCTCGACCGCGGCGAAATTCTCGGGTGAAAGATTGCGTAACTCCATGTAGGAGACAAATACCTGATCCGGGCGCGGCAAATGAAACCGGATGTGGAAACGCGTAAAGGCCTCCAGCCGCGTCAGTGCATCACCTTCGATCCTCGCCGCTTTCAGCGCGTTCAGCAGATCGGCCATGTGGCTTTGCATCAGGTCGAACAAAAGGCTTTGTTTATCAGACGTATAATTGTAAAGCGCTCCGGCCTGCACCCCGACCTCGGCCGCGATCTGGCGCATCGATACGGCGGCATAGCCATGACGTGCGATCAGCCGCAACGCGCAATCGTGCACTTTGGGGCCGGTTATATCAGAATGTGAACCTTGCTTGCGCGCCATAAAGGTCATTTAACTGAACAGGTGTTCATTTGGAAAGGGGCTCTGCATATCTTGCCCTCGCTCTTTTGCGCTGCCAAACTCGAAATCGATGCGACTGTCCCCTATCATCCTGTGTGGTTTGACCGCCTGCACCACATTCCCGGTGCTGGATGGAACAATCACCGACACCGCGCGCGACGCACCCTATCCTCAACTTGGCCCGATCCCGACGCTGACGACGCCAGAGGCCGCGGTGCCCGACCTCTCAACCCGGATCGCCGCCTTGAACGCACGCGCGGCCCAGCTTAGGCAAACCGAGATCGGCGCGTTGCAGTAGACAAACGCTTTCGATAAGACCGCCCTGAAAACAAACAGATATTGGATCAGCGGAATGAGCGAACCACTGCGCCTTGGCATCGCGGGATTGGGCACTGTCGGGGTTGGCATCGTCCGGATCGTGCAGAAACATCAAGCGCTGCTTGCCGCGCGCGCGGGACGCCCCATCACGATCAGCGCCGTCTGCGCCCGATCACGCACCAAGAACCGAGATATCGATTTGTCGGACTATGCTTGGGAAGACGATCCCGTCGCACTTGCCAAACGCGACGATGTGGATGTTTTCGTCGAAGTCATGGGTGGCCATGACGGCCCTGCGAAAGATGCCACCGAAGCCGCGATCGATGCAGGTAAAGACGTGGTCAGCGCGAACAAGGCATTGCTGGCCATCCATGGCCAGGCTCTGGCAGAGGCGGCAGAGGCGGCGGGTCGCGTGATCCGGTTCGAAGCCGCCGTGGCCGGTGGGATCCCAGTGGTCAAAGCGCTGACCGAAGGGCTCGCCGGGAACGACATCACCCGCGTCATGGGCGTCATGAACGGCAGTTGCAATTATATCCTGACACGGATGGAGGATGCCGGTCTGAGCTATGAAGCCGTATTCGACGAGGCCAATCAGCTGGGCTATCTTGAGGCCGACCCGGAACTTGACGTGGGTGGAATTGACGCAGCACACAAGTTGGCTTTGCTGTCATCCATCGCCTTTGGCACCCAAGTCGATTTCGACTCCGTCGAATTGGACGGCATCGGCGCCATCACGATCGAGGATATCCGACAAGCTGCCGATATGGGATTTAAAATAAAGCTTTTGGGCGTGGCTCAACTGACCGGCCGCGGGCTGGAACAGCGGATGTCACCCTGCCTTGTGCCGGACACTTCACCGCTGGGACGGCTCGAGGGCGGAACCAACATGGTTGTGCTCGAAGGGGACGCGGTCAACCAGATCGTCTTGCGCGGGCCCGGCGCGGGTGAAGGACCGACAGCAAGCGCAGTGATGGGCGATATCATGGATATCGCGCGCGGGCACAGGATGACAACATTTGGCCAACCAGCCAAAACCTTGCGCAAGGCCCGCGCAGCCCGTGCCGCGGTGCCCGCGCCGTATTATCTGCGAATGCAGCTGATCGATAAACCGGGCGCGCTGGCCAAAGTCGCCCACGCCCTGGGCGAGGCGGGCATTTCCATCGACCGGATGCGGCAATATGGGCACGACGATGCCGCAGCTCCGGTGCTAATCGTCACCCACAAGACGACGCGGACGGCCCTCGAAGAGGCATTTGCCGACTTCAATACAACAGGGGTCGTGACGGGCGATCCGGTCGCGATCCGTATCGAGGCCGTGTGAAAGGTCTTGGCCCAACGAATTTTCGTTAAATTCGACACCAGCCGCCTTTAGCGCAAACAGGCTTGCTGTTGTCCGGCAGACAGGATTTAGCTGCCCTGACGTGACCAAAGGAATGACAGATGCCCAAAACGCCAGATTTCAACGATCGTATGCTATCCTTGGGTCTTGCCCGCGTGTCCGAGGCCGCAGCGATCGCCTGTGCTTCGCTGATCGGCCGGGGTGATGAAAAGGCGGCGGATCAGGCTGCTGTCGACGCGATGCGCAATCAGTTGAACCAGTTGGACATCGAAGGCGTCGTCGTCATTGGCGAGGGTGAGCGGGACGAGGCACCGATGCTTTACATCGGGGAAGAGGTCGGCACGGGCAAGGGCCCCGGCGTGGATATCGCGCTCGACCCGTTGGAGGGAACAACATTGACCGCCAAGGACATGCCGAACGCCCTTGCGGTGATCGCCATGGGGCCGCGCGGGTCAATGCTGCACGCACCCGACGTCTATATGGATAAGCTCGCCATCGGCCCCGGCTACAGGCAAGGTGTTGTGACGCTGGATATGTCACCCGCCGAACGGGTGTCATCGCTGGCCGCGGCGAAGGGATGTTCGACGAATGACATCACCGTGTGCGTCCTGGAGCGCCCACGCCATCAGGAAATGATCAGTGAACTCCGCGATACAGGTGCTGCGATCAGGTTGATCACCGACGGTGATGTGGCCGGCGTCATGCACACGGCCGAACCCGCCAAGACCGGTATCGACATGTATATGGGCTCTGGCGGCGCGCCCGAAGGTGTGTTGGCCGCTGCCGCGCTGAAATGTATGGGCGGACAGATCTTTGGCCGCCTTCTTTTTCGGAATGACGATGAAAAAGGACGCGCCAAAAAAGCCGGGATCACCAATTTTGACCGGGTCTACACCCGTGACGACATGGTCACCAGAGAGGTGATCTTTGCGGCGACTGGTGTGACCGATGGCTCTCTCGTGCCGGGGATCAAGCGCGAGGTAGGCTTTGTGACGGCGGAAACAATTCTCATGCGCTCGAAAACCGGCTCGGTGCGTCGGATGGTCTATCGCAATCCTATCGACTGACAACAGATAGGCATGGCGTTCAGTGTGGCCTGCTATATTGTGCCGGGCTATGAACGATATACGAGATCATGCGTTTCTTGGCGTCACGGAGTCCTTGACAGCACGTCGCTGGATCGGCCCTTCGATCGAGGAAGACAGGCTGTCCGAGGCTATGACACAAGAGACCGGCCTGCCCGCCCCGCTCTGTCGCATCCTCGTGAAACGCGGGATTCCCGCGCGCGAGGCGGGTGCCTTTCTCGCCCCGACCCTACGGGATCAAATGCCCGATCCGCGGACGCTGAAAGACATGGAAACGGCAGCGGCACGCTTTCGCGAAGCCGTCCAACGAAAAGAGAAAATTGCCATCTTTGCCGACTA
The DNA here is from genome assembly GCF_037572755.1 of Yoonia sp. 2307UL14-13. NCBI lineage: Bacteria > Pseudomonadati > Pseudomonadota > Alphaproteobacteria > Rhodobacterales > Paracoccaceae > Yoonia > Yoonia sp. 2307UL14-13. The sequence continues at coordinate 1,211,802 of NZ_JBBIFZ010000001.1, forward strand.
CGATGTCGATGGCGGCGCCTCTGCCGCGCTGTTGATCACGTGGCTTCGGGATATGGGTTTGCAATCCACGCTTTATATCCCAGATCGGATCGATGAGGGATATGGCCCGAACGAAGCGGCCATGGCTGACCTTGCCGCCAACCACGATCTGATCATCTGCGTCGATTGCGGGACGTTGTCTTACGGCCCCATCGCTGCAGCGAAGGGGGCGGACGTCATCGTGCTCGATCACCATTTGGGCGGTGAAACCTTGCCCGACGCCGCGGCCATTGTGAACCCCAATCGGCAGGATGAATCCGGTGATCTCGCCCATCTTTGTGCCGCCGCCGTCGTTTTTTTGATGCTGGTCGAAACCAACCGGCAAATGCGTGAGGCGGCGCAAAAAGGGCCCGACCTGATGGCGATGCTCGACCTCGTGGCGCTTGCCACCGTCGCCGATGTCGCCCCACTGATAGGCGTCAATCGGGCCTTTGTACGTCAGGGCCTTGCCATTATGGCTCGCCGTCAACGGATCGGGCTGACCGCGCTCGCCGATGTTGCGGGTCTCGATCAAAGCCCGACCAGCTACCACCTAGGCTTCCTCCTCGGGCCGCGCGTCAACGCTGGCGGGCGGATCGGTCAGGCCGACCTGGGTGCGCGTCTTCTTGCCTGCGACGATCCGCACGAGGCGGCGGCCATGGCGGAACGGCTGGACCAACTCAACACCGAACGGCGCGAAATCGAAAGTCAGGTCCGCGATCAGGCTCTTGCGCAAGCGACCGAGCGCGGGCTTGACGGCCCACTTGTCTGGGCGGCCGGCGAAGGCTGGCACCCAGGGGTCGTCGGCATCGTCGCGTCGCGGCTGAAAGAGGTCACCAATCGCCCCGCTATCGTCATCGGGCTGGACGGTGACATTGGAAAGGGCTCTGGCCGCTCGGTCAGCGGCATCGACTTGGGCGCCAGCATCCAACGGCTCTCAGCCGACGGGTTACTGATCAAGGGTGGCGGGCACAAAATGGCGGCGGGGCTGACCGTTGCCAAAGACCAGATCAACGCCGTCATGGACCGGCTCGGCGATCTTCTTGCAAAACAAGGTGCCGCTGATATGGGTCCCGCTGATCTGCGGCTTGACGGCTTGCTCATGCCCAGCGCCGCCAACGTCGATCTGATCACCCAGATCGAAAACGCAGGCCCCTTCGGTGCCGGCGCCCCTGCCCCGCGCTTCGTCTTCCCCGACTGCCACATCCACTTCGCCAAGCAGGTCGGAGCCAATCACCTGAAAATCAGCTTTGGTGACGGGATCGGGCAACGGGTTGACGGTATCTGCTTCGGCGCGATGGACACACCCCTTGGCCCCGCGCTGATCAAACACAATGCCGGGCGGTTTCACCTTGCGGGCCGCCTGGAAATCAACATCTGGCAGGGAAGACAATCGGCGCAACTGCGGCTGGAAGACGCAGCGCCCGCCTACTGATCACGACCAAAAAACCGCAAGAATCCTCTTGCGTGCCCCGGGCACTTTCCCTAAAAGCGGCGCACCAAGTGCGGTCCCTTCGTCTATCGGTTAGGACGCCAGGTTTTCAACCTGGAAAGAGGGGTTCGATTCCCCTAGGGACTGCCATTGGTTTCCCCGACACTCATAGATCGATCTCCAGCACACCGTCCTTTCGGGCCGCCCGTGACTGACACAAGATGATCGCGCCTTCCCGCTGTGACTTGGACAAAACGAAATCCCGGTGCTCCACCTCGCCCGCGACAAGACCACATTTGCAGACCCCACAAATGCCATCCGAACACTTGATATCCACGCGCACGCCATTTTCGATCAACACGTCGGCGGCTGACTTTTCTTCCGGCACATTAAACTCCCGACCCGAACGGGTCAGCCTGATCCGAAACGGCTGGTTCTCGTATTCCGGCTGTTCGGGGACAGAGAAGTATTCCAGATGCCGGGCGTCTTCCGGGATACCGGCACGTTCCGCCGCCCGCATCACGCTGGTCATGTAGCGATCCGCACCGCAGGTATAAAGATGTGTTCCAGCCATCGGATCAGCGAGAATGGTATCCAGATCGGCCCGACTGCCCTCGTCCGAGATATGAAGATGCACACGCTCCGCCCAAGGCACCACCTGCAGATCATTGAGGAAACCCATCGCCGTGCGGCTGCGCCCGGAATAGTGCAGCGCGAACGACGATCCTTGTGCATGCAATTCATGTGCCATCGCGATCATCGGGGTAATCCCGATTCCCCCGCCCATCAGGATCGAATGGGACGCATCACTCGCCAGCGGGAAATGATTGATCGGTTTCGACACAAAAATCCTGCGCCCTTCGGTGAAAATCCGATGCAACAGCTTGGATCCGCCCCGCCCTTCATCCTCGCGCAACACGCCGATCTGATAGACGGACCTATCCGCCGGATCACCACACATCGAATACTGGCGCAACGTGTCCGGGGCCACGACGATATCCAGATGCGCCCCGGCCCGCCATGTGGGCAAATCGCCACCATCCAGGCGTCGTAGTTCATATTTATTCACATCTTCGGCCATCTTTTTGATCTTCGTCACCGCCACCTGCACAACCGGGCTCTCGCTATCCGCCGTGTAGATATGGGCGACGTCGGCGACCTCACCCTTGACCAGCTTGGCCTTGTAGGCGTCAGCCGTGATCATCGCCTGATAAGCCTCGATCCCCTTTTCGCGATCCATATGGAAAGGATACGGATAGGGATGCGGCGCCAGAGGTGCGGGATAAACGGCCAGTGTCTGATCCTTGTATTTGAGGTCCAGGTCCTTCTGCAGCGATCGCTGATTCAAGGGCTTTTTGGTTGGCCGATAACCGCCATCCTCTTCGATCTCCAAGTCCCACCACCACTTCTTGACCGGGTTCAGTGCGCCGTTTTCGACCACATCATCCAGCTTCGCTAGAACAGGTGCGGCAGCGGGGACGTTCATGGCTGCCCAGCGGAACGGTTTTTCCTTGAAAATCCCTTCCAGATTCCACGGGCACGTTTTCATGCACCGCCCGCACATCGCCCCACCCGGAGTCGTGATCCGGTAGGTCGCGCATTTCTGGCTGTCGGACTTCCAGATCTCGTAGCCGTTGAACATCAGCTTAGGCCCCGCCGTGATCGCACCTGACGGACATTCGCGGGCGCATTTATTGCAGTTTTCGCAAAATCGCTGCAGACCGAAATCGATCGGCCTGTCATGCGCCATCGGCAGGTCCGTCGTCACCACCCCGGATTTCAGGCGCGGGCCCAGATACGGGTTGAGAATGACCTCTCCGATCCGCGACACCTCGCCCAAGCCCGACAGCAATAGCAAGGGCGGCTGCAGCACCTCGCCGTCCATCACCGTATGGGCCTTGGCCGGGTAACCCAAATTGCGGATTTGTTTGGCGATCACACCACCCAACAGGGAAAACCGCAGATAGGCTCGCATGCTTTGCGCAACGGCGATCCAATCATCACCGGACGACCCTTCCATCGTCTCATACCCCTGATCGACGATCATCGAGATCGCCTGATCATGCGGTGGATCGATCACCTCGCCCCGGGCGTCGTGGCTGTACCACGTCCATTCCGGGCAGCGTGAAATACCAACCGCATCGACACCTAGCCAATAGCTAGTGGCCTTGATCAAATCAGCCGCGTCCTGTGGGCCGAGCCTTGTGCGTTCGGCGGCAGGCTCACCATCCTGCAATAGGACAAACGCGCCAAGCGCCCTGCGCTGCGCCATCGCCGGAGCCGCCTTGCGCACGTAGTGGCCACCGCGCGATCCATCCTGCACATGCTTGCCCATATCGCCGAATTGCGCGCGCGCGAACATATCGGCCCGTTTCGGCACGCGCGCGACGCGCGGCTCATCGATGAAGGTCGTCGGCTCATCCACACGCCGCAGCCTTTCAAAGGGCAAGGCCCCATCGACGAACCGCCGTTTGGCATAAGGCACCGCATTCGCGGCAGTCTTCGAAAAACCCTTGCCAAATTTCCAGGCCAATCCAAACGCCGATTTTGGCTGCTCGGATAAAGGGGCCAAAGGTTGATCCGGCGTAAACGCGAACGACGTCGTGACCGCGGCAAGCCCGAACCTTGTTCCAATATAGGGATGGGTCAGCGCGCCATCCTCGACGGTCGCCAGCCCTGCAGCAACGGCGAGCCTGTTCAAATCCACATCCGATGCAGAAACGGTGTGCGCCCGCGCATCATAGCCCAACAACCTGATGTAATTGGCAAGCACGACAGCGGTTTCCGCCGACAGCAGGCCAGCCCGATGGGCCTGCGCGTCGCGCAACCAAGCGGTGCCAACCTCATCCTGGTCGGGCAAACGGGGATTTTCATACAGAAGAACAAGCGCGTGGCCATGGCCTTCAATCGTTGTCGGCGGTGCCTCCATCGCCTCTTTCAAATCGGCCATCACCTGATCGATGCCCGACGCGAGCGTTTTCGTCTGGCGGGTGCGCAGATCAGCGGACAGGCGGCCGACATCGGGGTTCGCCCAGGGCTGGGGCAGCATCGCCTGATCCGGCAAACGGCAGGTTCCCACCGCCGCCGCGTCAGCGAAATAGGCGAATGATTTCAGGTGATCAGCGCGTTCTTGCAGATCAGAGGGGACATCGCCCTTGGCCTTGTTGACCAGCCCATCGCGGATCGCATCCAGCATCGCCTGATGATCGCGCATCGCGTTCACGATCGAGAACGGATCGTCCGCTCGCTCAAAGACCAGCGGGGCGGCATCGGGGACCGCAGTCAAATCCGGGTCATCAGCGCGGCGCGACAACAACTCGGATGGATAAGGGCCCATGTGAACGGGCCGGTCCTTGTTCGAAAAGAACCTCAACGTCATACGACCATCTCTCGTTCAGGTGTTGCGCGCGACGGGGCCGATAGTCCGCCCCCATGGCAAGTCTATCGTCTGCACCAGATCACATCCCGTTCCCGCCCGCCAGCCGCACCAAGGCGCCGCGCCCCTGAATGACACGCCGCGCGACATTGCTGGCTGTCGTGATCGCCTCGGGGACGGGGACACCATCACAGAAATCAGCCAGAAAGCCCGCGTTGAAACTGTCGCCCGCAGCGGTCGTATCCACCACATCCGTCAGGATCGCAGGCTGCACGATACCTTCTTCATCCGCGTGCCGATAATGGACTGGTCCGGGTCCGTTCTTGACGACAACGGTCTGCGCTCCTTGCGCTGCATAGCGGGCGCAAGTCGCAGCGGTATTTACATCACCGAAACAGGTCGCTTCATCATCATGCGAGGGCAAAATGATATCGCTGACAGCAGCAGCTTTTGTTACCCATTCGCGCATCTGGCGCTGCCCTTCCCACAAACGCGGACGTAAATTGCTGTCAAAGGCGATGATAGCTCCCTTTGACCGGGCACGCGCCATGGCATCCAGCAACCGATCGCGCCCGTCGCCTTCTTGCACGGCAAGGGTTATTCCGGAAAAGTATACGATATCCGCCTCTTGCAAGGCCAAAAGATCCGCGGCCAAGCGGCGCGCTGCAGCCTCACCCCGCCAATAGGAAAACTGACGCTCGCCATCGCGAAGCGTGATAAGATAAAGACCGACGGTCCGGTCGGACATCCGCTGGATGTGGTCTGTTCCGATCCCGGCGTCACGAAGAAAGGCGACCATCTTGTCCGACATGGCATCGCGCCCCACCGCCGTCAGATAGTCGACCGACCAGTCCGCATGCAACTGACGCAGGTACCATGCGGTGTTCAGCGTGTCCCCGGCAAACCCCAATCGGTATTGCCCCGGCTCAATCGCCGGTGCCATCTCCACCATGGCTTCGCCCACCGCGACAAACTTCATGCATCGACACCTTCACCCTTGTCTGTGGGTGCAAGCTATCTGTGTGAAGCGGGCAATGTCCATGCATGGCTAGAGTATGACGGAAAGTATGTGTTTAGCGGATAATAAGTGCAAAGTGCATTCGCAATGGTCTGAAAAATGATGCAAAAAATTCATCTCTGCCGTACGATTTGCTTGGTCAGAGGGTGGATTCGATGCTGAGGTTCCACTACTGCAAAGGGTGGGGAGGCCTGCGAAATGGAAGAACGCGCGCAGCTGGTCGGGCGGCGGACCAGTACGGATGTGGTATACGAGTATCTTCACCAGGAAATCGTAACCCTGAACCTGCGCCCCGGCGCCAAGATATCCGAAACAGAGATCGCCGGTCGTTTCGGCATTTCGCGTCAACCTGTGCGCGACGCATTCGCCCGACTCGCGAACGAGGATCTGTTGCTGGTCCAGCCACAAAAAGCCACCGAAGTTCGTCGCTTTTCCGAACGAAAGATCAGCAAGGCACGTTTTGTCCGCATGGCGGTCGAGGTCGAGGTGCTGCGCAACGCAGCGCTTGCCTGGGATGGCAACGCCGATCAGGCAATTCGCGAGAACCTCACCCTGCAGGAAAGGGCTGCTGCCGACGGAAACGCCGCCGAGTTTCACGCTCATGACAAAACGTTTCACGATATGTTGTGCGAGGCGGCGAATGCTCCCCTTGCCGGCGAGGCGATCAACGAAAACCGCGCGCCTGTCGACAGGCTTTGCGTTCTCAGTCTCGTCAATCGCGAAGAGCTGGCCAACCTTCTACAGGACCATCGGGACATATTCGGCCGATTGCAGGCAAATGACCCCGACGGGGTCGAAACCAGCATCCGCAACCATCTTGGCCGTCTCGACAAAACCATTGCCAATATTCGTGCCGTGCATGAAGGTTATTTCGACACGTGAAGCGGCGAGACGTGGCGCAGTCTGTTTTTCATTTTAAAGCAAATAATTAACTGCGTATCCTCATGTATAGGAATAGACGCGCCAATGACGGGTTGAACGTTAATGTCGATTTCGATGACGCCGCAATGTCCGGAATACTTTTCTAAGGGCCCTACCAAACCATCGACGATCGGCAACTTGCGGCCAACATCCGTTCAATGACATTCCCGCCGACGAAGTGACCGAAGATCGTTCCATCGTCGGCGTCTTCGCATCGGAATGACCGTGTGGCGGGGCCCGTCGGCCCCGCAAACCTCCGATTCACGATTGCCATGCGCAGGCCAATGGCTACCTTTGTGGCAAACCAAACCAAAGGAAACGCGCATGTCCCTGAAATATCTGCACACGATGGTCCGCGTGAAGGACCTCGAAAAATCCATAGCCTTCTACGAATTGCTGGGCCTGAAAGAAACCAAGCGATTTGACAACGAAGGCGGGCGTTTCACGCTGGTGTTCATGGCGCCTCCGGGGCAAGAAGAATGCCCGGTCGAACTGACCTACAACTGGGATGGCGACGACGCGCTGCCATCAGACAGCCGTCACTTCGGTCACCTCGCCTATCGCGTGCCCAACATCTACGATATCTGCCAACACTTGATGGAAAACGGCGTGACCATCAACCGCCCACCACGTGACGGCCACATGGCCTTTGTCCGGTCACCGGACAACATCTCGATCGAGCTGTTGCAAGAAGGCGATAACCTCGCTCCGGCGGAGCCGTGGTCCAGCATGGAAAATACCGGCCATTGGTAAGGGCGATCGCCCTGGCTCTGGTCTGCTTTTGGGCCGGTCCAGCGTCGGCCTGTCGATTGGCGCTTGTCCTTGCGCTGGATATATCATCCTCGGTCGATGCGGCCGAGGATGCCTTGCAAAGACAGGGACTGGCCACGGCCCTTGTCGCCCCTGAAGTTCAAAATGCGTTTTTCATCAGCCCCGATCCGGTCGCCCTACTCATCTTTGAATGGAGCGGGCGGTACAACCAGCAGGACCTGATGAACTGGACGATGATCAGGACACCGGACGACCTTAGCGGGGTCGCGGCATTACTGGCGACCAGTAAACGCAGCCATGACGATTTTCCGACCGCCATCGGTCATGCCTTGGCCCATGCGGCAAACAGGCTGGCAGAGGCACCCGATTGCCGGGCACAGACCATCGACATCTCAGGCGATGGCGAAAACAACGATGGTTTCACCCCGCAAGAGGCCTATGGCCGCTTTGCGCTTGATGGCGTTACCATCAATGGCCTGGTTATCAACGCCGCCGAATTCGAAGCCGAGACGCAACTGATCCCGTTCTACCGTGATCAGGTGATCAAGGGACCAGATGCCTTCATCGAGGTCGCCAACGGCTTTGCCGATTTCGAGACTGCCATGCGGCGCAAACTTGTGCGCGAGTTATCGGCGCTTGTGGTCGGCAATCATACTACCTCGAGCAGGTCACCGTCATGATGGTGCATCGGGATCAAAATCCGGGGTCGCCGTTCTCTGCCCGACGCATTGCCGACGTTTCGCCGACGCCGCGCCGAGCCGTCATTCGGCGATTGACCGCCCTTGGCGCGACGCTGCTCACACTCCTTCCACCTCTCGCCGCCCACGCCGCCTGCCGTCAGGCGCTGGCCCTTGGTCTTGACGTATCCGGCTCGGTCGATGGGCATGAATACCGCCTGCAGCTGGATGGTCTGGCGACAGCCCTCTCAAGCCCCAAAGTGCAAGAGGCACTGTTGGCCCAACCGGACGCCCCGGTGCGCATAACGGTCTATGAGTGGAGCGGACCCCGGGATCAGAATGTCATTCTACCGTGGCTGACCATCAACGATATCAACGATCTGAATACGGCGATCGGGGCGCTGACGGCGCATCGACGGCAACCGGCGGCACCAACAACCGCGATCGGGGCGGCGCTGCTTGCCGGTTTTGCACTCTTGCGCGAGCAAGGCACATGCTGGCGTCGAACGCTCGATATCTCGGGGGATGGGCCAGCCAATACCGGACCCCGACCGCAGGACATCGATCCCGCACGACAACCGCGCGGCGTGATCGTCAACGGTCTCGTTGTCGGTTCAGGCGACCTTATCACCGGTGACAATCGTTTCGCGGACATCAAAGAACTGTCATCGTATTACCGCCGCAACGTCATCCGTGGGCCCGGCGCCTTCGTAGAAACAGCCCTGGGGTTCGAAGATTACGCTGCGGCGATGGAACGAAAACTTCTTCGTGAATTGCGAAGCCTGGCGATCGGCGCTGTGGATGGCGACACACCGATCTTTCCGATGTCGCCCAGCGCCCAAAACTAAACCGGATGTTGCCCAGCAAAACGGTCCAAAGCCCCGTTGCACAACAGTCCGAAAATGACGAAGGCCGATATCAAAAGATATCGGCCAGAACCAATACACTGATTACACAAACTCGGTCGCCCTGACACAACGACGCCGTTCCGTCGGTTGCCGTTGTAAACAGCAACTTCTCAGTAGATGTACCTGATTTGTTCTGTCCAGTACCGCTCGACCCGGCGCAAAGATTCGCTAATGTCTTCGATACCTTCATGATCCAGCACACCACGATCGACCAACCCCTTGGCATGAGTGGCGAACAGCTTTTCAACAACCGCACGCACATCGCGACCCTTCTGGGTCAGCCTTACCCGCACCGATCGGCGGTCGATCTCGCTGCGTTCATGATGCATGCAACCCATCTCGACCAGTTTCTTGAGATTGTAGGACACGTTCGAACCTTGATAATATCCGCGCGTTTTCAACTCTCCGGCGGTGACCTCATTATCGCCGATGTTGAACAACAATAGTGCCTGCACGGCGTTTATCTCAAGCACGCCGACACGTTCGAACTCGTCTTTGATCACGTCCAAAAGCAGCCTGTGCAACCGCTCGACCAGCGTCAGTGTTTCCAGGTAAGAGGTCATAAAGCCCGCACCGCGTGCCGCGCTCACCCCGTCCATATCCGGACCGTCAAGGTCTGTATGAATGCTCATGTTCCACTCCGTCATCTACGCGAGATCAGAGATAAATCAAAAGCAAAAACATTCAGTTAAAAGCTAAAATTGATGCTATTTCAGTCGGGTTGCGCTACGCCCTGCGCCTGCGCCGCGATGCGCCCGATCAGACCAGCATATTGCCCTGGCACCGAAAATTGACCGCCGATCCAACAGTATAGATCATGATCATTCTCGGACAACAGCCGATCGTACAACGCGATATCCTCAGCGCTCAGATCGGCCAAATGGGCGGTGGCAAAGGCGGACAGGATCAGGTCCATCTCTTTGATCCCGCGTCGCATCGACCGCATGTGCAACCGCTTTAGTCGGGCTTCGGCGCTTTCGCTCATGCCTGCTCTTTCAACGCGGTCCGCAGCCGTTTTTCCAACTGGCCCAGTTTTTCACCCGACTGCACCATCTCGGTGCGCAAAACGCGCATCTCGGCCAGAAGGTCGGTCAGGTCGGTTGCCATTGGGATCGCATCATCCGGCACGTCCGGCCCCTCTCCCTGTCCGGTCAACAGCCAGCTGAGCGAAACACCCAATAGCCCCGACAGCATCTGCAAGCGATTGGCGCGCGGCTCTTTCAGGTCGTTTTCCCATGCGGTGATGACCGCCAGCTTCACACCGATCTTGGCCGCCAGCGTCTCTTGGCTCAGCCCGGCAGCCTCACGTGCACCAGCGAGCCGGTCGCCGAACGTTGCTGCCTCTTCACTGAACCACTTGCTGTGTTCCGTCATGCCGCCACCCTTGCGTTTCTGCACATGCACATTCTATGTCATGCCAGCCACCACATTACCACCGGATGACCCCATGACCTTTCTTTCCGCGACACTCGACCGCGTCAAACCGTCTCCGACCATCGCCGTGACGACAAAGGCGGCGGAACTGAAAGCGGCAGGGCGCGACGTGATCGGCCTTGGCGCGGGTGAGCCCGACTTTGACACGCCACAAAACATCAAGGATGCGGCGGTGAAGGCCATCGCGGACGGCAAGACCAAGTATACGGCGGTCGATGGCATCCCGGAATTGAAAGAGGCAATCTGCGCCAAATTCAAACGCGACAACGCGCTTGACTACGCACCTGCGCAGATCACGGTGGGGACAGGCGGCAAACAGGTCCTCTACAACGCCTTCATGGCAACCCTGAACCCCGGTGATGAGGTCATCATCCCCGCCCCCTACTGGGTCAGCTATCCCGATATGGTCCTATTGGCGGGCGGCACACCTGTGCCGGTCGCGGCGACATTGGAGGCCAATTTCAAGATCACCGCCGAACAGCTCGAGGCCGCGATCACCCCGAAAACCAAATGGTTTCTCTTTAACTCACCTTCCAACCCAACCGGGGCTGGGTATTCTTGGTCAGAGTTGAAAGAACTGACGGACGTGCTGATGCGTCACCCGCATGTCTGGGTCATGACCGACGACATGTATGAACATCTGGCCTACGGCAGTTTCAAGTTTTGCACCCCCGCACAGGTCGAACCCGGGCTTTTCGAACGAACGCTGACGGTCAACGGGGTGTCCAAGGCCTATGCCATGACAGGCTGGCGGATCGGCTATGCAGGCGGGCCAGAACATCTGATCAAGGCGATGCGCAAGGTACAGTCACAATCGACCTCCAACCCGTGTTCGGTCAGCCAGCATGCGGCGGTCGAGGCGTTGAATGGCACACAGGAATTTCTTGCACCCAACAACGCGCTTTTTGAACGGCGGCGCGGCCTGGTTGTGGATATGCTTAATAAAGCGCCGGGGATCATCTGCCCAAAGCCCGAAGGGGCATTTTACGTCTATCCCTCCATCGCAGGCTGCATCGGCAAGACATCGACGGGCGGTACGCTGGTCGGAAACGACGAAGTCTTCGCGACCGCCCTTCTGGAAGAGACCGGCGTCGCCGTGGTCTTCGGCGCAGCTTTCGGCCTGTCGCCCAATTTCCGGGTCAGCTATGCGACATCGGACGCAGCACTGAAAGACGCCTGCACGAGGATCATCACCTTTTGTGAAGGGTTGAGCTAAGCCCCGATCCATCGCGTCCGGTTGGTCATAATGTCGCACCGTGATATCCTCCGAACAAAACCGGAGGACCGTCATGCGAACCACCATCCTCGTCGGCACAACCAAGGGCGCTTTCCTCGTCACCAGCGAAAAAGGCCGCGCAGATTGGCAGGTCAGCGGTCCGTTCTGCAATGGCTGGACGATCAACCACATCATCAGCGACGGCAACACAATTTGGGCTGGTGGCGGTGGCGACTGGTCCGGCGCCGGTATCTGGCGGTCCGAAGACCAGGGCGCGACTTGGACCTGCACCAAGCTGACCAAAGGAACCATGGACGATTGGGCAGCAAGTGATCCCGATTTCGCGGCGATGATCGGCTGGACCGACACACCACCACCTTTCGACGAGGAATTTTCCCAAATCTGGTCGCTGAACCATAACCACGGCACGCTATATGCCGGAACCAAACCGGCCAATCTGCTCGCCAGCCACGACAATGGCAGCACATGGGAAAAGCTGGACGCGCTTACCAACCATCCCTCGGCCGGTACGTGGAATCCTGGTGCCGCAGGATTGACACTGCATACCATCGTCGGTGACCCGGCGAACAAGGACAAGCTCTGGATCGGGATCTCGGCAGCGGGTGTCTTTGCGACCGAAGATGGCGGACAAAGCTGGGAACGGCGCAACCGGATGTCCAACGCGGAAAGCTGTGTGCATGACCATCATGACGATCCTGTCGCTGCGAAAGGTGGCGATACCGGGCATTGCGTCCACAACATGATGCGCGCACCAGGGAACGGCGACAGACTCTATCAGCAGAACCATCAGGGTGTCTGGCGGTCAAACGATGGAGGGCGATCATGGGACGACATCAACAACGGGCTGCCGTCAAATTTCGGCTTTCCGATCCGGGTCCACCCGCATGACCCGGACACGATCTGGACCATCCCGCTGAACGGGGACAGCGCCGGTCGCTACCCACCTGACGCCGCCGCAGCAGTCTGGCGATCCCGCAACGCGGGCGATACTTGGGAGGCGCTTCGCGACGGCCTGCCGCAACAGGCGTGCTATTTCACAGTCTTGCGCCAAGCCATGGCCGGTGACAGCCAGCATCAGGCCGGGATTTACTTCGGCACCAACAGCGGCTCGATCTTCGCCAGCACCGACGAAGGCGACCACTGGGAAGAAATCGTGCGGCATCTGCCGACGGTGCTGGCGGTCGAGATCGTCGAACACGCCACCTGAACCGGCAATTCGATGCGTCCGAAAATGGCCATTGGCCGAAATCCGTTCAAATGCCGTACGAGGTCGCGCATGACGTCGACCATTCACGCAGCGTGCCGGAATTCGGCAATGACAACGGCTGGCACGGCACCTAGTTCTGTGGCATCGATCATGATGAGAAATGGCAGTTCATCCGGAACTTGATCTGCGGACCATACGCCACCACCAGAACGAATTGCGCAAGATAGACAAAGGCTTGGAAAGGCAATCCGATATGTTACCCTGTGGCGGCATGGATGAGGCCACCACGATGACAGACCTTCCCGCCTATTACTTTCGTATTCGTCACACCGGCGCTATCGTTTTCCGGATCACCACGGACAACCCGGACAATCGGATCGATATGGATCAGATCGCGGTCGTGAATACGCGGCGGGGCGACTACAAAGCGCATGGTGACCGCACCCTGACCACGGATGACGAACAGGCAATCTCTGATTGGTTAAACGCGCGCACGGCCTCGCGACAGACCCGTGCCCGCGCGCAGGTGGACCAACTGCGCGAAACGGTCAATCGCACCGCACAATGGGCCCAAACCGAGGCCGGGGACGATGATCTTGACGATGTTACGGATGACCTTTTGATGGCGATGCACGACTTGCGGCAGGTCCTCGTTCGCAAACGGGCAGAGCGTCTGAGGTAGGCGTAATCAGTCCATCCGGACCATCGGGTAGACAATCGCCAAGATGGTAAGGTCAGTACCGTCTCAAACAAAGCCGCCATCATGAACCGTTTCAGCAGGTTTCCTGCGGCGAATACTACAATCACAACAGGCGTCACTCTGGCGTCGTTGATCTTACGCCAATGCGGACCAAAATCTGAACATAGCTAACTTATAATGCGGAATCGAAAGCGGCAGATCAACGCATGATCCGCTTTCTTGAAAACACTGAAAAACCAGGGTCACACGTCGATCACCATCGTCTCGGGCCGACCCACACGGCACAGATCGCAAATCCGAACCGCTTCTGTCACACCCTTCATCACCAATGCGGGGAAATCCGGCAGATCAAAAGGATCCGCGGTGCTAAAATCGACCTCGTAACCCAGATCGGCAAATGAGGCGATCGACATGCGGCTCAGCGGCCTGTCCGCACCCGACAGAAAGCCCGTCAGCAATTCATCACCGAAAATCAGCTCGCGCCAATGCGCCTCGCGCGTACCTCCCCCGCCGGTATTGGCGATGGGAACGCCCGTGCCGCCATCGGGATCAAGCTCTAAAAATTCACGCGCGGCCCCCGTACCGATAAAGCGCGGATCATTCGTACCCGTCCCCGCGATCAGGTTCTGGCGGGACCAAAGCGTGCCAAAGCCCAGCACATGTGCCATCTCGTGCAGGATAACATCCGAGAAACTGCCATCTGCTTCCAATCGGGCAATGTCGGCGTCGTCAAACTGCATGATCCCTGTGATCGGCAGACCGGTATCACTGCGCAACGCGCGCGGCCCGGCCTGCCCAAGGATGCCTTCCGGACCATCGATGGTCACGATACTGGCATCGATCTGCAAACCGCGAAGCGTGTCCCCCTCGAAATCCACCGGCTCAAACGACGTGTCCATCACACGATCCCACTTGGCGGCCGCATTTTCGAACACCTGACGGCGGGGGGCCGACATCTCACCGGTGAAAACAAGCGTGATCATGGCAATCCTCCTGCGCTAAGGTACGACCACTCAACCGAAAGATGCCGGTTTTGACCAGAGCGGCAACGCCAAACCGGCAGGAAGACGCATGCATGAATGCCTTCGCACCGCTGGATGTCGCCGAAGACGATGCGATGTTTGCTAGCCCACGTGGAACAACGACGCGAAAAGCCGTGGGTCCAGGCTTTCGACAGCGAATGTCTCACCCTCGGTCAGCACCGATACCGCGTCGTGGCTGTGTAAACTTTCCTGATGGCTGGCGATCACGCGGAAATCGGTGACACGCTGATCACGTTGCAGCTGTTGCGTGAATAGCCGCGCGGCATCTTCGACAAAGATCGGGTTAGCGGCGTTCAACTCGGCAAAGGCCTGCTCATCCTCGCGTTTCACCATGACCTGCGTCTCGGTCGGCACGGCGGCACGGGTCAGGTCGATCAGGTCCTCGAACCACATGAGGCCCGCATCATCGTCCAGCAGGACGGAGATGCGTGCGACCGACCGCTGCGAGTGCGGCGTCGCCAGCTGCCCCCGGAATTGCCGCGCATGTTCGCTGAGTTCCAGCGAGCATGGGCAGGTCGACGAATAGACATAGTCCAGATGCACGATCTTCTTGCGCACCCCAGCGCTTTCCACCAACTCGAGTGCGATATCGTAATATTGATAGCCGGAAAGGCCCGACCGCAGGCTTTTGACTTTCATCGGAAAGCTGAAACGCATCTGGATGCGGGCGTCGAAGCTTTCCAAATCAGTCTTGTAGGCGTCGAGCGCCTTGGCAATCACCTCGAAGCTAAAAGTTTCCTCGGCATGCTTATAGAATGTCCGCATGATGCGGGACATGTTGATGCCCTTCTTTTCCGCCTCGAGAGATACGGTACCGGTGACGGATGTCTCAAGCGTCAGGTCGCCGTTATCGCGGGTATGGAACCGAATGGGCAGACGGAAGTTTGAAATCCCGACATGCTGAATTTGCTGCTTCGCACCACGGATCAGGCTGGACGGACCGTTTTGCAGGTCGGGCATTGAGGCCTTGTAGGCATCATCCACTTTAAATGCGTCAGGGTAGGCGCGCGCCAATGCGGGGTAATTCGACACCTCTTGCCCGGGGATCAGGCGAGACACCAACGGATCGAGCGTCGCAATCTCTTCGGGGCTGACATCACCCGCCCACCGCCGAAGAAGGGCAAGCGCCGCTTCGGCCTCTTCCCGTGTCGGTTCGCGGTCCATATCGGGGGAATGAATATTCATCGGAGTTCCCTCCTCTGCTGCATCAGGACCCAATAGATGGGTCCGCCCTTCGTCATTTCCAACGATATCTTCCAAAATGCGGAAAAAAGACGGGCGCTGGTCGGTCATCGGCAGGTTTCTCTCAAACACTGGGCGGCGAAAGCGCCGTGATTTCAGGGCGATAATGTTGCATTAAATGTGCGACAGGGCAAATGGACGGCATTTGAAGATACGGTATCGGTGCACTGCATCAGGTAGGCTGCGCTAATCGACCAACCATTCAAATCAACGCCCCCCTCGAACTCGGCCTGCCATTGCGAACAGGGTATGCCCTGATATCGTGCGGACGATGACGTTGACCTATGTTCCACCAAACGAATTCTTGACGCCGCGCCTAAGGCTGCGACCATCTGCGATGTCCGACGCCGAAGCGATTTTCAACGCCTATGCAACAGATCCCCATGTGACCAGATACCTCAGTTGGCGGCCGCATAAAGCCGTGCAAGACACGCGCGCGTTCTTGGCGCTGTGTGATCGCGCGCGCGCCGAGGGCACCGATTTCGCCTATGTGATTGAAGATCGCGACAAAGGTTTGACGCTTGGGATGGTCGAGGTCAGGGTTCAGGACCATGCCGTCGAATACGCCTATGTGTTGCGCCGCGATCATTGGGGCCAAGGCATCATGACCGAGGCGCTTTCCGCGCTCGCGGACAACGCGCTGGCGCACCCGGCGATTTGGCGCGTCTATGCGCTATGCGACGCCGAGAACCCTGCTTCCGCAAAGGTCATGATGAAGGTCGGCATGATCTATGAGGGCGTCCGGCGGCGGCATGCCATCTACCCGAATCTTTCGGTCGAACCGCGCGACGGTTTGGTCTATGCAAAAGTGTGTTAGCGTATCTATTGATCTCGGAACGGAACGGCATTTGGTATCAAGGATACTCGATCGCCAATGAATTTATGATTAAAATTCCCGATTTGCGCCTGTGCCGACATTCGTTTGCAGCGCAGAACTTTGGGGGGGGGCAGTAATGTCCCACACCCTCAAAGCCTATCCAATCGCCGCCCTTAAATCACCCAATAGATCATCGGTATCCTCCAGCCCCACGCTGATCCGGATCAGGCCGGGCGTAATGCCAAGCGCCGCCTTCGTCTCATCCGACAGCCGCTGATGTGTCGTCGTCGCTGGATGGGTGGCGATGGATTTGGCGTCGCCGAGGTTGTTCGAAATGGTCACGATCTCCAGCGTATTCAGCAGCTTGAACGCTGCCGCCTGAGACCCTGCATCGATGGCCAGCACCGTGCCCCCTGCCCCCATCTGCGCCTTGGTCAGCGCATGTTGCGGGTGGCTGGGTAGCCCCGGATAGATCACCTGCGCCAGTTTCCCATCGGCGTGCAGCCCTTCCGCAATCGCTTGCGCGCTGGCGGTTTGCGCACGCACCCGCAGGTCGATCGTCTCCAGCCCCTTCAGCATCATCCAGGCGGTGAAGGGCGACATGGAACCACCGGTATGCTTCATGTAAGGTTCGACCGTTTTGCGGATGAATTCCTGCGTCCCGAGGATCACTCCGCCCAGCGCACGGCCCTGTCCGTCAATATGCTTTGTCGCCGAATAGACGACCACATCGGCGCCCTGCGCGATGGCGTCCGAGTAGACTGGGGTGGCAAAGACGTTGTCGATGATCACGGTCGCATCGACCGCATGCGCCAAAGCCGAAACCGCCTTGATATCAATGACTTCCAGCGTGGGGTTCGAAACGCTTTCAAAGAACACGGCCTTGGTATCGGGCCGGATCGCCGCGTCCCATGCGCCCAAATCGGTGCCGTCAACGAACGTGACCTCGACGCCGTAGCGCGACAGCACATCTTCGAGGATGTAAAGGCATGACCCGAACAGCGCACGAGCCGAAACCACATGATCGCCCGCCTTGAGCATCGAGGTCAGCGCCCCGTTCACTGCCGCCATACCTGACGCTGTCGCAAAACCGGCCTCGGCCCCTTCCAACGCGGCGATCCGGTCTTCGAACATCGCGATGGTGGGGTTGCCGTAGCGGGCATAGATGAACTCGTCCTCGCCCGCCTCGATAAACCGCGCCTCGGCGGCTTCGGCCGTGTCGTAGACAAAGCCTTGCGTCATATAGATCGCTTCGCTGACCTCATTATATTGGCTGCGCCTGATCCCGGCATGGACGGCCTTGGTGCGTTTGTTCCACGTATCGCTCATCAATCCTCGCGCCCTTTCGCGCATCAAAAAACCCCGATACCGGTCAAGGCATCGGGGCTGCGCCCGTCCCTTTTAGCGGCATGTTTAACGTGGCCCGCAATCCGGTCACAAATCGCCACATAGGTGGGATAGTCCTGCACGGCGGCGGCGTCAATCCTCCAACAGCGCCTGCGCACCGCGCTGCATTGCTGCGGCGACGCGCGACAGACCCGCAAAGTTCGCCGCCATGAACACCGCCTTGTCCCCTCCCGGCACGAAAGCGGCTGTAGCGTACCACATCGTGTTCGATCCGTCATGACCGCGCCAGTCTGGCGACGCAGCGACCCATCCCATCGCATAGTCGGCATCCTGCCCTGCACTATGCAGACGCGCCCAGCTGTCCTCGGTCAGAAAGCGCGGATCCCGCAAGGCATGCGCCCGCAGATAGGTCAGCATATCCGCGACAGAGATATGGACCGTGCCCGCAGGCCCGAGCGCCGGGACATTATCGGCCGTGGGCCCCGGCGTCATAGGCCGCCGGAGGAATAGGCTATGCCCGCGGGGCTGGTCGATGGCGTCGGTCGTGCCCGGCGCGCCGAACCCCGCGGATGTCAGGCCCAACGGGTCAAAGACATGGTCCTGCATCAGCGCCTCCCATGTCTGGCCTGTACTTTGCTGCAGCATCGCGCCTGCGACCACATAGGCGGCGTTGGAATAGGTGAATTTGCCGCGCTCGCCCGGCGCTTTCGTCAGAACAAGCTGCGCATAGGCAATGCGGTCGACCATCATGTCGCGGCTGGTGATGCTGCCCAACATCGCCCGTGTTTGCCGGATCGTGATGTTGGGCCGGATCCCACTACGATGGGTCAGCAGGTCGGCATAGGTCAGATCGGCATAGCCCGGATGCAGATCTTCGATCACCTCACCCAGAACAGCACCGACCGTATCATCCCAGCGGATCATGCCAGCCTCGGCCAATCGCGCGATCAACGTACCGGTCATGGACTTGGTGATGGAACCGATATGCCACAGATCATCCCTGGTCACCGGCACGTCGTCGCGATTGCTGCGCAAACCCCCGGCGGCGATGCTGATCTGGCCATCAACAACTACGCCCGCAGCAACGCCGGGCGCGCCGGTCTCTGCCAACGTCTGATCGACCCAGGCTTGCGGATCGAACTCGGCGGATACGGGCGTGGCAGAAAGCGTCAGGGCCAAGAGACGGTGCAACCATGTCATTCATTGGAAATGGGTGCAGCCGGTTCGGTGCACAAGTGATTGCGGGGACATCTTTTCCCCGCCATGCTGGGTTTGCCCAACAAAGGACAGCGCCATGCCCGACCCCATCGACCTGTATTTTTGGCCCACGCCCAATGGCTGGAAAATTTCGATCGCGCTCGAGGAAATGGACCTGCCTTACAATCTGCATTTGGTCGATATCGGGGCCGGGGATCAGTTCAAGCCCGATTTCCTCAAGATCGCGCCCAACAACCGGATGCCTGCGATCATTGATCCTGACGGGCCCGGCAGCATGCCGATCAGCCTCTTTGAGTCCGGCGCGATCCTGCAATATCTCTCCCGCAAGACAGGTCGGTTCTATGGCGAAACCGAACGCGACCGGATCAGCGTCGATCAATGGCTGATGTGGCAGATGGGCGGTCTTGGCCCGATGGCCGGTCAGGCGCATCACTTCCTGAAATATGCGCCCGCGATGGACCCGCCCAATGACCTGCCCTATGCCAAGGACCGCTATCGCAACGAAACGGCCCGGCTTTATGGGGTGCTGGATCGACAACTGGCGCTGCACCAATACGTGGCAGGCGATTTCTATTCGATTGCTGATATGGCCTGCTGGGGCTGGGCGTCGCTTTGGGAAGGGCAGCAGCAAACACTGGATGACAAACCGCATATGGCCCGCTGGCTGGACGAACTAAGCGCGCGCACCGGTGTGCAGCGCGGACGCGCACTGGCCGCGGAAAAGCGCGGCGATTTTCGCAAGGACAAGGCCGCACAGGACAAATTGTTCAATCGCAAAGGGTAACCTTTTCTTAGGGCCGGCACGTTAGACCAAAAGGGGAACAATGATGCGAGTGCCCGAATGCAGTACCGTCCACACCGATACAACACCCAGTACCCCGTCGAAATTCACGGACCCACCGGATTACAAAAGGCGCATGTGATTGATGTGCACAACAACGGGGCGCGGATCGAAGGCATTCGCGGCTATTACCGGGGCGACAAGGTGCAGATGGCATTCTTGAACCACCGGGTCGAGGCGGTGGTCCTGTGGTCCGCCAACGGGCGGATGGGCCTGACGTTCCGGCCCGGGATCAGCGATGATCAGGTGGACACATTACGCTACCGGCGGGATGGGCGTGCGGGGCGGCGCGGGGCCGTCGGGTTCGGCTTTGCCGAGATGCGTTAGGTCACGTCTTCCTCGGCGGGCCCATCCTCTTCGATCAGATATTTCTGCAACCCGATGATCTGTGCCCAAAGAAAGACGAACAGAACAGCCGGGAAAGCAAAGGTTTCCAGTTTCACCCACAAATCGGTCGATTGGGTGCGCCAGATCACCTCGTTCGCTACAGCCAGCAGCGCGAACATGAACGTCAGGCGGCGGGTGAAGATCATCCATCCTTCCTCGCGCATGGGCAGAAATTCTTCCATCACGTATTGCAGATAGCTCCGCCCACGCAACAGGCCGATCATCAGGATGCCTGCCATGCTGCCATAAACGATACTGGTCTTCATTTTGAAGAACCGCTCATCATTGAACCACGCCGTCAGGCCGCCGAAAAAAATGACCATGAAGGCCGTGAACACCTGCATGCGGCTCAGTTTGCCAGTCATCATCCAAAGAATGCCCATGGCCACAAGCAGGATCGGCACAAAGATCAACGCTGCGACGATAAAGCCCGTATATTCCGTATCACCAATGACAAAGACATCATCCCTGATCCGCAGATAGATCAGGAAGAACACCAATGTCGGTCCCAGTTCCAGGACCTGTTTCAGAACGGGACTTATGGTTTTTTCGGCCATGTGCTCTCCTTCAGCCTCCCATTTCCACGATCACGGCCCCCAACGCAACCAGCGCCATCGGCGACGGGCGCGGCCTCATATGTGGTGGGAACGCCAATCAACCCAATGGCAGCACGGTAACTCAGCACGCAATCCAGCTTGGTCATCTTGGGTGCGATATCCGCGTGGGCGGGCATGGCCAACCCAACAAGAATGGCCGCAACACGCTTCATCCATCCAAACCCACAAGCGCCGCGGCAAATTCTTCCGGGTCGAATGGAGCGAGGTCATCGATCTGCTCACCCACCCCGATCGCGTGGATCGGCAACCCGAACTTGTCAGCCAAGGCAACAAGGACGCCGCCCTTTGCCGTGCCGTCCAGCTTGGTCATCACAAGGCCTGACACGTCGGCCAATTCCTGAAAAACCTTCACCTGCTGCACCGCATTCTGCCCCGTCGTCGCGTCCAGCACCAACAGCGTGTTATGCGGCGCGTCCGGGTCCTTCTTACGGATCACCCGCACGATCTTGGCCAGCTCCTCCATCAGGTCGGCCCGGTTTTGCAGCCGCCCCGCCGTGTCGATCATCAAAAGGTCGGCACCATCCGCCTGCGCTTGCGTCATCGCATCAAAAGCCAGGCTCGCCGGGTCGGACCCTTCGGGCGCGGTCAGCACCGGCACTCCTGCCCGTTCGCCCCAGACCTGCAACTGTTCAACGGCTGCGGCGCGGAACGTGTCACCGGCGGCAACAACCACCTTCTTTCCCGCTGCTTTGAACTGGCTGGCGAGTTTGCCGATGGTCGTCGTCTTGCCCGACCCGTTGACGCCGACGACCAGCACTACCTGCGGTGTCCTGGCATAAAGCGGCATGGGCCGGGCGACACCGTCCATGATCCGCGCGACTTCTTGCGCCATGAGTTGCTTGATCTCGGTCACCGAGAGCTTCCGACCCAACCGCCCCTCGGCCATGTTGGCCGTGACTCGCAGGGCTGTATCCACCCCCATATCGGCGGTGATCAGCAGCTCTTCAAGCTGTTCGAGCATGTCGTCATCCAACGTGCGACGGATGACGGGGGCCGTCTCGGCGCGGCTGAACATGCGGCCGAAGAGGCCTTTCTTCGGGGCTTCCGGTGCGGAGGCGTCGGTCAACGGGGCGGTGATATCGACGTTGAGCTTGACCGGTTCAGATGGAGGCACCGGCTCGGGGGTCGGGGCCGGTTCAACCTCTCCGCCGTCCCGGACTTGATCCGGGACCTCTACCGCGGGTTCCGCAGGAGGCTCCGGATCGGCGTCCGGGGCTGCGTCGGTGCTTGGTGCAGCGTTCTCCCGGACCTCAATGTCCGGCTCCGGTAGAGGTTCCGGGTCGGCGCCCGGGACAGTGGGCTCTATCGCCGTCTCCTCCCCGCCATCGCTGACGATCGCGTCCAGCCCCGCGTCGATCTTCGACGAAGACTTGAACATCCGATCCTTGAGCTTTTTGAAAAACGACATCGCGCACGGCCTTAAATCATTGCTGGCAATGACCTAATGGCTGGCAGCACGATTGAAAAGCCCGGCTCAGATTTCGTCCTTGAAATGCTGCATGACCAGCTTGATCGGATTGGGGGCCGCTTGCCCCAGCCCGCAGATCGACGCATCAGCCATCGCAGTACACAAATCCTTAAGCAGCGGCTGATCCCATTCGTCCGCCTGCATCAGCTTCACCGCCTTCTCACAGCCCACCCGGCATGGCGTACACTGCCCACAGCTCTCATCCTCGAAGAACCGCAGCATATTGAGCGCCGCATCGCGTGCCTTGTCCTGATCGGACAGGATGACTACGGCGGCGGAACCGATGAACGTGCCAAGAGATTGCAGGGTATCAAAATCAAGCGGCACATCATCAATCGACGCAGGCAATAGCCCCGAGGACGGCCCGCCAGGTTGGTAGGCTTTGAATACGTGCCCTTCTGCCATGCCTCCGGCGGCCTCAATGATATCGGTGATGGTCGATCCTGCAGGCAGCAAATAGACCCCAGGCTTTGCCACACGACCGGAAACAGAATAGGACCGCAGCCCTTTGCGTCCGTTCTTTTCGGTCGCGCTCAGCACCTCCGGCCCCTCGCGGCAAACCCGTGTGACCCAGTGCAGCGTTTCGACGTTATGGACCAGCGTCGGCCGATTGAATATGCCGACCTGCGCGACATAAGGGGGCCGGTGACGCGGAATGCCGCGCTTGCCTTCGATGCTTTCGATCATCGCGCTTTCTTCGCCGCAGATATACGCGCCGGCGCCACGCCGCAGGTCGATATAGCCTTCGGCGACAATTCCGCCGGCCTCAAGCGCCTTTATTTCCCGCCGCAAAATCTCCAGCACCGCCGGGTATTCATCCCGCATGTAGATGAAACAGGTCTCGGCCTCGACCGCCCAAGCGGCGATCAGCATCCCTTCGAGAAACAGATGCGGGACCCGCTCCAGATAATACCGATCCTTGAACGTGCCCGGTTCGCCCTCATCCCCGTTCACCGCCAGAAAGCGCGGGCCGTCATTCGCGCGCACAAAACTCCATTTCTTGCCCGACGGGAAACCCGCACCACCAAGGCCGCGCAGACCAGAAGACAGCACCTTGTCCTGCACCGCCTCCCAATCGCCACCCGCGCGCAGGGATTTCAGCGTGTCATAGCCGCCCTTGGCGACGTAAGCGTCAAAGCCCTGATAGTCGGGCAGATGCGCATGCGTATCATCTGCTGCGATCGCCGCCTGCACCTTTGCAACCGTCGCATGGTCGATATGGTTATGACCCAACTCCAATGTCGGCGCCGTGTCGCAACGCCCCATGCAGGGCGCGCGAACGACGCGCACTTCGCCGGGGTCCAGGCCATCCTGTAAAGCGGTCATCAGCTGCTGCGCCCCTGCCAACTCACACGACAGCGAGTCGCAGACCCGGATGGTCAGCGCAGGCGGTGGCACTTCATCCTCCTTCACCACGTCGAAATGGGCATAGAAGGTCGCAACCTCGTACACTTCTGCCTGCGAGATGCGCATTTCCTCGGCCAGCGCGCGAAGATGAGCGGCGGAAAGACATCCATATTCATCCTGAATCAGATGCAAAAACTCGATCAGCAGATCGCGGCGGCGAGGCCTGTCACCCAACAACGCCTTGACGTCATCCCACGTCTGATCCTCGACCTGACGGCCCTTTGGTCGATGCCGCCCCTTGCCCTTGCCGGATTTCCAGACGCCTTCCCGGTTGTCCAATGCCATTGCACGGCCCCCTTTCGCATTTCGGCAACCATATCCCGCGCCTTGCCCTCAAACCACGCAAAAGCGACATCCAAAGCGGCCAATACGCGCGGGCTTTGCGGTTTTCGCTGACGCCCCAGGAAACCCGTGATAACGATGCGAAATTATGGAACCGCAAATGCGCCTTTTCGTCCTTGCCAGCTTTCCCATGGTTGGCCTGCTGCTGGCCGCCGCTTTGGCGGGTGGGGTTTTTGTGGTGATGGCCCTGCTATACATCACGCTGCTTGTGGTCGTACTGGACAAAACCGAAGGACCGGCGCTGCCCGAAACGAAAGGTGCAGCGCGCGACGCTGATGCGGTATCCATCACGCTGGCCGCCGCGCATTTTCTGGTACTGTTCTACACGCTTTGGGCGCTCGGCGGTGACCGGATCGGAACGGTCGAGAAAATCGGCCTGTTCGTGGCAGCGGGCCTGTTCATGGGGCAGGTCAGCAATGCCAATGCGCACGAGCTGATCCACCGCCCCATGCGCGGGCTGCATCGGTTGGGCATGTGGGTCTATATCTCTATGCTGTTCGGGCACCATACCTCGGCGCACGTACTCGTGCATCATCGGCATGTGGCCACCCGGATGGATCCCAACACATCCCGCAAGGGCGAAGGGTTCTATGCCTACTTCCTGCGGGCATGGATCGGATCATTCCGACAGGGATACCGGGCCGAGGCCGCGCGGCTGTCCCGGGTCAACCGGCCCGCCTGGCGTAATCCTTATCTGGTCTACGTCGGCGGTGCGGCGCTGTTTCTGGCGCTGTCGTTCATGTTGGGCGGCCTGAAAACGCTGGTCCTCTATGTGGCGCTGACCGGTTACGCGCAGTCGCAACTGCTCCTTTCGGATTATGTGCAGCATTACGGGCTCACGCGCGCCATGGATCAGGCAGGCAAACCGCACCCCGTGGGCGCGCAGCATAGCTGGAACAGCCCGCATTGGTTTTCCTCGGCCTTGATGCTGAACGCCACCCGCCATTCCGATCATCATGCCCACCCCGCGCGACCCTCAACTGCGCTGACCCTGCCAGAGGACGCCCCCATGCTGCCCAAACCCTTGCCGGTCATGGCCAGCATCGCATTGATCCCGCCGCTTTGGCGGCGGATCATGGACCCAGCTGTCGATAGGTGGCAACATGCGTAGTTTGATCGCCCTCCTTCTCCTTGGCACCCCGACGCTGGCACAAGAGCGTATGGATGCCGACGCTTTTGACGCTCATGTCACCGGACGCACGATCACCTATCGCTCTGTCCTGAACCCCGAATACGGCATCGAACGCTACCTTCCCGGCAAGCGCGTCATGTGGTCCCGCTTTGACGGGGTCTGCCAATACGGAGTCTGGTACGAAAGCAAGGGCAATATCTGCTTTCGCTACGACCACGACCCGGAACCGAAATGCTGGGCCGTTTTCGACGAACCCGGCGGCATGCGCAGCGTTTTTGTGAACCGGCCCGACGGCGTGGAAATCTGGGAAGTGCCGGACCGGGAAGACCCATTGATCTGCAACGATCTGTCGTCGTGAACGCGCCCGATGAGGTTTTGGCAGACTTGCATCTGTCCGACCCCGTATTCGTGACTGAAACGGCGATCGCCCATGTCTGGAAGGTCAGACGCAAAGACGGTTTTGTAGCACTCAAAATCTATAAGCACCGCGACCCAAAAGGTGAGGATGTGGGCGCCCACCTCATGCGCGCCCTGAATGGTTCCGGCATGGCCCGCCTTGACCACTTTGCCGACGGCGTAGCGCTGATCGCGTGGCTTGACGGCCCCACTTTGGGTGATCTGTCGCGCGCCGGACAAGACGACACAGCCAACATGCAGTTGATCGGCGTCGCGGATCAGATCCATCAGGCGCCGACTGACCTTCCCCTGATACCTTTGGTGGATCAATTCGCTGCGTTGATCCGGCTTCAGCCAGAGCCGCACTGGTCGGATGCACTGAAAAGCAATATGTTATACGCCCAAGGCCTTGCAGCACAACTTCTCGAAAGCCAAAATGAAGTCAGGCCCCTACATGGCGATCTTCACCACGACAACATCATACAGACCGCGGATGAGTGCCGCGCCATCGACCCCAAAGGCCTGATCGGCGATCGCGCCTACGACCTGGCGAATGCGTTCAAGAACCCGGTGGGCGCACCAAAGCTCTACCTTGATCCCAGCCGCGCCAGACACATGGCTGATCGATGGGCGGCGCAATGGCGAACCACGCCAAAGCGATTGTTGGGCTGGGCCGTCGCACATTGCGCGCTGTCGATCACATGGGCGAATGCTTTTGATGATCAGACCGAGACAGCCATACTCGCCATGTTGTTGGAACTCTACCACGGCCAATTCTGACCACGTGTAAAGTCAACTAACCACAATCATTCAAAGCACTGGACATGATCATGGCATAATCTGCTGCAAAGGCTGCATCTTCCGGATCAAGCGTGAAAATCTGCGCGCTCACATCTGCCAGCCCCATGCACGTATACTCATCGAACCCGTTGAACAAAGCGGTCCGAATCCGGTCTTGGGTAAGATCCGGGCGCTGCGCCTGATACGCGGTCACGACCAAATCACGCTCGGTCGGTGTGAGCGTCAAACAACTGCTCAGATCGAATGCGGCCTTCGCCCGATCGAAACGCGCGCCTGTTTGATTGGCCGGCTTCTCAAGCGCGATGACCGACGCGACATGTTTTTCAAAGGCCATAATCTGGACAAAGTACTTATTGAACGCATCCGTCTCGACCGGACGAAAGGCCGGATCGATTCCAATCGTCGGTGTATCGGCCCAAAGGTCAGGCTCCAGCGTGGTGATCGCGGCCCATTCATCTGGACAATGATCAGCGGCAATCTCGGGACGACTGATTTGTTCCAGGTCTTGCGCCACAGACATCCCGCCCAGAGACGTTAAAGTAATCGCCAAGCACACACACGTGTTCGTCACACCCTTCCTGAGGCGCGAGGTCAAAGCAAACGCCCCTGCGGATCATTGCTGACCGTCACGCGACCATCGGCAAACTCGATCTCAAGCTCCCCTGCCTTCTCGGCGGAAGCCCTGTCCGTCACGACATCCCCGTCGCCGCGCACGACCGCATAACCGCGTTTGAGCGTTTCGACATAGCCCAACGTCTCGCGCAGTCGATCCAGCGCTTCCAGCCGCGCGACCCGTTCGGCCTGCTGTCGACCCGCGCGGTCCGACAGGCGCTGCAAGACCACCTGCAAACGCTCCGTTTGCCGCGCAAGCCGCGCCTGCAAAATCTCACCACGCAACCCACGGCCCGCCCGGTCAAGCGCCACCGCGCCATCCCGGGTCCTGCGTTTTAACGCAGGCACGAGCCGCGCCGCCAAACCATCCAGCCGCCGCCGATCCTCGGCAATCCGGCGGGTCAGCAGTCCGGGCCGCAATGCCGCCTCGGACATCTGCAACCGCTTTTTTGCCGCCGCCTGCCGCAACGCATTGGGCAAACGGTCAGCCAGATAATCCAGCCGCTGACGCGGGCTTTCCACCAGTGCCTCGGCCTGTGGCAAGGCGCGCGCCAGATCACGCACCCGCTGCTGCCGCTGTTGCAACCCGGTCGTCAGCGCCCGACTCAGCCGCGCGCCCTGCCCGTCGACCCAAGCGAGCAGTTCCATCCGCACCGGCACCGCCAATTCCGCCGCCGCCGTCGGTGTCGGCGCACGCTGGTCGGCCACGAAATCAATCAGCGTCGTGTCCGTCTCGTGCCCCACGGCCGAAATCAACGGTATTTCTGACGCTGCCGCCGCCCGCGCGACGATCTCTTCGTTGAAGCCCCACAAATCCTCAAGCGATCCGCCCCCGCGCGCCACGATCAACAGATCAGGGCGGGGCAGCGCACCGCCCGGCGTCAACCTGTTGAAACCCTCGATCGCCGCAGCCACGTCGGGCGCACATTTCTGCCCTTGCACCGCGACCGGCCAGACCAGCACCTTGCGCGGAAACCGGTCGCGCAGCCGGTGCAGGATGTCCCGAATCACGGCCCCCGAGGGCGATGTCACGACACCGATAATCTCGGGCAGGTAAGGCAGCGGCTTCTTCCGCTCGGGCGCGAACAACCCCTCGGCCTGCAACTGCGCCTTCCGCTTCTCCAGCATCGCCATCAGGGCACCAGCGCCCGCGGGCGCGATATCCTCGATCACCATCTGATACTTGGACTGGCCGGGGAACGTGGTCAGACGGCCCGTGGCCACAACCTCCATCCCCTCTTCCGGGCGATGGGCCAAAGCCTGCGCGCGGCCCTTCCAGATCACCGCCGCCAGAACAGCACGGTCATCCTTCAGATCAAGATACAGATGCCCCGAAGCGGGCCGCGACACGCGCCCGATCTCGCCACGTACCCGCACATGCGAAAACCCACCTTCGATGGCTTTCTTGACCGCCCCCGAAATTTCCGCGACCGAGAATTCAGGGGTGTTATCACCGGCTTCATCCTCGAAAAGGTCGCTCAATCAATCCACCTCGGCACGCATGTTCTGTAAGGGAAGCGATGAGAATTTCCATCGCAGGAATAGCGAACTGCCTATCACGAGGCTGCCGAACGCCGCAAACAAAAATGAGCCGAAGATGATGGCCAGCGCAAAGGCCGCAATCCCGACGATCCACATCAGCGCCGTCGACAAGGTTACGGTATCCACATCAGGGTCAGGCCAGAATTGGACGGCGGGACGACCGAATTCCTGCGTGTAGTATTCCAGCGTCCGCTCATATGCCGGATCTTCATCGATCGGAACATCACTGGGGGTGTGATGGATCGTCCGGCCAATAACGCGCGGGCAAAAGTCCTCGAAATAGGCCTTTTCATCGCTGACATGCAGGCGCCAGACAACATCCACGATCGGTGAGGGCGAAAGCGTTTCACCGGTGCTGCCCATCAGATACATGAAACGGCGATACTCTTCGACGAGGATATAGCAGACATCGATCGAATGCCCCGTCTCCTCGCGCAGACGATCGATCAGCGACCGGGACAGCGGTCTTTCATGAAAGCTATAACCTTCCAACCGGTGCCATAACCTGCGATCGCGCTTTTCGTATTTCATCCGTCACATCCGCCTTGCCGCGGTATCCCGCGTGAACCCAAAATGCTCAGCCGCGAAAGGCGAACGCCTCCGGCCACACAGGACGGGCTGCGTTCTTGTCCCCCATCACGGCTTGGTCTATCCGCAACTGTAACTTGCGTATGCAAGGCGACCTTGGCGATTTGATGGCAAAGACATGAACATTCTTATCCTCGGCAGCGGCGGGCGCGAACACAGCCTCGCTTGGGCGATCAAACAGAACCCGAAATGCGACCGCTTGATCGTCGCACCAGGCAATGCCGGGATCGCCGCGATCGCCGATTGCGCGCAGATCGACATCCTCGACGGCGACGCCGTGGCCGTCTTTGCCGAGGAAAACGCGATCGACTTCATCATCATCGGGCCAGAGGCACCTTTGGCCGTCGGCGTCGCAGACCGGTTGCGCGCGGCGGGATGTCTGGTGTTCGGACCCAGCAGGGCAGCAGCCCAACTCGAGGCCTCCAAATCTTTCACCAAAACCATCTGCGACGCCGCCGGCGCACCGACGGCCGCCTATGCCCATTTCACCGATGCGGACAGCGCCCGCGCCTACATCCGCGACCAGGGCGCGCCCATCGTGGTCAAGGCGGATGGGCTGGCCGCTGGCAAGGGTGTGATCGTCGCCATGACCGAAGATGCGGCGCTGCAGGCCATCGACGACATGTTCGACGGCAGCTTCGGTGACGCGGGCGCCGAGGTCGTGATCGAGGAATTCATGGAAGGGGAAGAGGCGTCTTTCTTTGTCCTTTGCGACGGCAAAACAATCCTGCCGATCGGCACGGCACAGGACCACAAACGCGCTTTTGACGGCGACAAGGGCCCGAATACTGGCGGTATGGGTGCCTACTCTCCTGCTCCTGTCATGACAGACGCGATAACGAAAAAGGCCATCAGCGAAATCATCCGACCCACCATGGATGAGATGACCAGGCGCGGCACACAATTCCAGGGCGTCCTTTTCTGCGGACTGATGATCCAGAACGGGCAACCGCGGCTGGTCGAATACAATGTCCGCTTCGGCGATCCGGAATGCCAATGCCTGATGATGCGGCTGGGCGGGCAGGTCCTTGACCTGATGCAGGCCTGCGCAGAGGGACGATTGGCCGAAACCCAGGTCAACTGGGCCGACGATCACGCGCTGACGGTGGTGATGGCCGCCAATGGCTATCCGGGCGATTACGAAAAAGGATCGGTGATCGCAGGGCTCGACCGGCAGCCACAAGACAGCGCGCACATGGTGTTCCATGCCGGGACAACGACGAAGGATGGCCAAGTCACTGCAACCGGCGGTCGCGTGCTGAACGTGACAGCGCGGGGTGCAACGCTGACTGAAGCGCATGAAAGGGCTTACGCCATGGCGCAGGGCATCGACTGGCCCGGGGGGTTCTATCGCTCTGACATCGGATGGCGGGCCCTTTAGGTAGGACAAACCAAAAGCGCTTTGGCGCGGAACTTCGCCGACACGATATCAGAAATTGCTTTCGAAATCCGTGCTGGCTAAGCTGCAACAAAGTTATTTGATTCAGTTTCTAGTCTGCATTTGCACCACTTATCCATGTCATGGTCCCGCATCACCGAAACACCACTTGGGCTGGCCGCCCGATCGGTATACGAATCCGATCAGTCCCGGCAGTACCACAACTGGGCACACGTGAACCGGCTTTATTGGCATGCGCGCGAGACATTCGATCTGGACTACGACCCGGACCTCGATCTGGCTATCCTCGCCCATGACGTCATCTACGACGCCGCGCCCGACAAAGAGCGCCGCTCGATCGCGTGGCTCCAAGACAACAGCGACACCGACATCGGGGGGGCACGCGCGCATATCCTCAAAACGATCGAACACCGCCCTTCCGAAGATAACCGGATGATCATGCTTGATTTGGCCGATTTCCTCTATCCCGATCGCGCGACGCAGAATCTGGACAAGATCAAAGCGGAATCGCAGGCGCTTTACGGCGTGACCACAGCTCAATTCCTCGTCGCCAACATCGCGGTCATGACCGGCCTCTACGACCGGATCGGCGAAGGCCTGCCCGGCGACGTGCCGAGAGCCGAAAGAACCTGGCTGACGAAAATCCGCACGGGGATTCAGAACAACATCGCCGAGGCGAAAAGACAACTGGCCAGCGCTTGACGCAACGACCGTAACGATCGTAACGATCGTAACGATCGTCGCGCTGAAGCGATCAGATATAAAGCGTCAGTTGCTCGCGCCGCTTTCGTTCAGGCGCAAACTGTCCACATAATCCGCTGCGTCGTCGGTCTCACGGTTTACCGCCGCATCCCCGAAAAGAAAGTTGTCGATGTCCATCGACCCATTCGACCCAACCATCACGGCTGGGATGCGGCCCGAATGCTGAGTCGTAAAGATATCAAGAAAATACCGCGTGATCTCGGCATCGTTCAAATCCGCTTCGCGTGCGGCACCGACGAAATGCCGCACGTGACCCTGAACAACACTGTTGCCACTGTCGGTGTCACCTTCCGTGGACAGTACCGCAAGATCATCGATGATCTTGGACGCGAAATAGTCCAGTTTACGTTTTTCCGCATCCGACGCTTCGATCTGGGTGGATTGCGCTGCCGGTTGCGTTGTCATGACCGGCTGCAGGGCAAGGCATGCTGCCGATACTGCGATTGTTTTTGAAATGGTATACCGCATACTTCTACTCCATCGCTGCACGATTAGCTGCCAGCTGGCGTAACAACGGTAAGCCCAACCGACAACCAGCCCTGCATGCCACCGCGATAATAGCGGATTTTCTCAGGTGGATAGCCGACAGAAAGAAGGTTCTCGATCGCGCGGTGCGACTGCCCGCACCATGGCCCGTTGCAGAACATTGTCAGTTCCAGCGGGTCGTCGAACGTCCACGCGCCGTTAGCCTGCTCGCCACCCAGTAACTGCAGCACCGGCACGAGAAACGGGTTGGAATCCGGATTTTCGAACGTCGTGAAAGACAGACTCATCGCACCCGGGATCGTCCCGCGATCGTACCACTCCCTCAGGCGCGCATCGATGAGGACGCCCGTGCCTTTGGCGACATGCTCTTCCAGAAAGGCCAGAACCTCCAGTTCGCCGACAGTCTCAACGCCCTCGCCCGCCGACATGGGCTGAACGCAAAACGGTGGACATTGGCGGGACGTTTGCGAGAAAAAATCAGGGATCCGTGCTTCGGGGTCCTGGTTGCGCTCAATAAAGACAAACTCAGACCCGGTGTCGAATTCGAGAAATGGCAATTCAGGTGTAATCAAAACATCCTGCGCCTGCACCGGCATCGCGCTGAATACAAACGCAGTCGCAAGCGACAGTTTGCAAATCTGTGCCCACGCGCGCGCGGTCGTACGGCTCAAGGAAAAAAGCGATTATGTGTCAGAAACATCGTGACGACCTATCAGTAACGGTTATGTCCAAGGCAATTCTAAAGCCGAGTATTTGTATTGGCTTTGACCAAACACGCCAAACATGTTCGAAAAAGGGTCACAACTTGTTATTATGAAAATTGTAGGCATTTTTTTCAACGGGGAAGCTGCCCAAGCGAAGGGTAATTAAGACAGCCTTGCGTTATAAATGTGATCATGATCCTCTTCAGTATTTTCGATGCGCGATCGTCGATCATTCCCCTACAATAAGATGTGATCTTTAACGCCGACGTTTGGCAAAACCGACCGCACAGCTTTGATCCTGACACTCCGCCCCACAAAAAAAACCGCGCTCGATCGGCGCGGTTTTCGTACATTTTTAACGATGATCAGGCCGCGCGGCTCACCAGAACAGAGTCGATCTCGGCCGCAGCTGCATTCTCATCATTGCCAGCCACAGCCGCGATTTCGCGGGTCAAACGCTCCAGCGCGGCTTCGTATAACTGACGCTCGGAATAGCTCTGTTCGCGCTGGTCGTCCTGGCGGTGCAGGTCACGGACAACTTCCGCAATCGCGATCAGATCACCCGAGTTGATCTTTTGCTCA
The DNA here is from genome assembly GCF_037572755.1 of Yoonia sp. 2307UL14-13. Classification (NCBI taxonomy): domain Bacteria; kingdom Pseudomonadati; phylum Pseudomonadota; class Alphaproteobacteria; order Rhodobacterales; family Paracoccaceae; genus Yoonia; species Yoonia sp. 2307UL14-13. Next base: position 1,245,234 of record NZ_JBBIFZ010000001.1, read on the forward strand.
TACTCCTGCGCCCGGCGCGACCACATGGCTTTTTTGACCTTTGCCTTGCCGCGCAAGGTCTTCATCGCATGGCTGACAACATCGGGCGTTGCCAATGCGCGCATGCCAACTTCTGTCGCCTTGTGCGTGGGCACACGCAGGGTCATCTTGTCCTTCTCGAACGCGATCACAAACAGTTCCAGTTCAAAACCGGCCACTTCCTGTGTCTCGACCGAGACGATTTTGCCAACCCCATGTGCCGGATAGACGACAAACTGCTCTGGGCTGAATTCGCTTTTCTTCTTGCTCATAACATTCCTTCCTTGGTCCCGTCCGCAGACGACAAAAAACCGCCGGGGACCCCTGTCACCGCCGGTCAAACACCTGTTTGTCTGTTGTTATGTCGTTCGCAGCATTATGCATAGTATACCACAAAAACGCCGCTCTCGGAAGCGCGGTGATTGTGTAACGAAATATGGAAAACGTGGCGTTTTTGCGCCGAATCAGCCGCCTTCGCCGGGCGCTTCGGAAAACAGCTCCATCTTGCCCTCTTTACCGTCCATTTCCTCGGCGGTCGGCAACGGGTCTTTCTTGGTGATGATCACTGGCCACATCTCGGAATATTTCCGGTTGAACTCGACCCACTTCTCCATGTCCGGCTCCGTATCGGGCCGGATCGCGTCGGCAGGGCATTCGGGTTCGCATACCCCGCAATCGATACATTCGTCAGGATGGATCACCAGCATGTTCTCACCCTCGTAGAAACAATCCACAGGGCAAACTTCGACGCAGTCGGTATATTTGCAGGCGATACAACTATCGTTGACGATATAGGTCATAAGGGGTTCCGCATAGCTAACGATGGGTAGCTATGACAGACGCATCGGACGTTCAAGGTCCAAAGCCATGTCGCCTTCATCGTGCGACATCATACCTAACGTCGCATTCGCTGATGCCACGCGGCACCAATGATCAAGTATCTTGATCCAGACCAGAAGTCGTCTAACCTGTCATGCATTGAACCAAATCCGATTTAAGGAACATATTATGATTGATGGGGGCGCTATCACCAGCCCGGTGACAGACGGGCCGTGCCATTTGATAAAGCATGTGCCGACGAAAAAACTGATCGATTTGTACCGTGCAGAGCACGGCATCGATGTCAGCCGCTTTTTCAGCGGTCTGGAAAGTATCGATCTGATGCAGTGTGACACGACCGGATACGAATTCTTCCATCCCTTCTCGGTCGAAGGCGATCCCGCCTTTTACACAGACCTTTATTCAAAGGATCAAAGCAAAGATTGGGCCTACAGCGCACGTCGCTGGGAATTTGACTGGGTAACCGAACGGCTGGACAAAACGGACCGCGTCCTTGACGTCGGCTGCGGCAGCGGGGAATTCCTCCTCGGTCTGTCCGGCAAGGTGGCCCGCGTCCGGGGATTGGAAACCAGCGATTTCGGCTGCGCAGAAGCAGCAAAAGCCGGTCTCGACGTCGTGCAAGACACGATCCAGACCCACGCGATCGACAATGCCGGTGCCTACGACGTCGTCACTTGCTTTCAAGTCCTCGAACACATCCAAGATGTCGGTCCATTCGTGGAATCGCTGATCACCGCGACGGCACCCGGCGGCAAGATCATCATCGCCGTACCCAATAACGCCAGCTTCGTCGGTGAGCAGGACGAGCTCACGCTCAACTTCCCCCCGCATCATGTCGGACATTGGCGGCGGGACAGCCTCGCGGCACTCGCCCCGGCCTTGGGGCTGGAATTGATCGCGGCCGACTGCGAACCGCTTCAGGAGGAACTGATCGACTGGTACAAAACCTGGGTCGAGCGCAAATACCTTCCCAAATCCCGCCTTGCCCGCAGCCTCTATTATCGCTTCGGCGGGTCCACCGCGTTGGGCCGATACCTGTCCGACAATCGTCAGACGATCCAGGGCCACACCGTGCTCGCTGTCTTTCAACGCAAGGAAGGGGGCGACAGCTCAACTCCATGAACAATCTGCACATTCCGCGGATATAATCACAGCATCGCCCCCATCAGGCGCTTGATCGGGGTGGCTGTTTCACGGCTGACGGACCGTTCATATTCAGTTTTCGCGCGCGGAAAGAAAATCCTCGAATGGTTTCAAAGCGACTATGTGCCGACATAAAACCCGAAAGGTCACCAGCAAAGGAACCGCCATGATCATTCCCATTATCGACCATAGCCAAGCCCAGAACGCGACAGCGATCAGGATCACAACTGTGTTAAGGCGCAGCTGCCGCCCCACGAACCAAGGCGTAACAAACTGACCTTCGATTGACGTCAGGGCGAAATAGACGACCGCAACGATCGCGGCGTCAAAACCGGTGGGAAGCGACACCAAGGCAACTGCGAAAGACAGCGCGATTCCGACCACAGCGCCCAAAAACGGGACATAGTTCATCCCGAAGGCAAGCAGGCCAAATATTGCCGGGTTCGGCATGCCCAGCGCCGCCATGGCCAGCCCGATCGCCATCCCCAAACCCGCATTGATCAAAGTAATCGAGAACAGGTATCGCGACACTTCATGCTCGACATCATAGGCTATCTGCAGCGCTCTTTTCTTGTCCGACAACGTCGGCATGATACCGACGAGCCGTTCATAAAAAAGACTGCCTGACGCCAAGATGAACAGCATCAAGATCAACACGAAAATGGTTTGGGCCACAATCAATGGTGCGCCCAGCGCAACGGTCGTCAGTGGGCCACCATCATCGATGATAACTTCGACAGGTTGGTTGGTATTGCCGGTTTGTGCGCCGGCGGCTTTTTCAACCTCTTCACTAGCTTCTATCACGGCGTTGGCGATGCCAACGATGCTTTTTAATTTTCGCTCGGCCTCGCGCGCCATTTCTGGCGCATTTTCAATCCAACTTGAAACGGGAATTGCCAGTATCGCCGTTGATGCAATAATGGCGGCGAGCAGAAAAACAGTGATAACCGTCGCAGATATCGGTTCTGGTATGCCGCGCCGCCGCAGCCATCTGCAAAGGGGACTGAACACAAGCGCCAGCAGCATTGCCAGAAAGACGGGAACAACAAAAAGACGCGCCACAGCCAACGCGGTCAACGTTGCAAGAATTGCCAATACGGCAAGAGACCAGGCTATCGCAGTGTCTTGATTACTGGCCAATACACTTTTCCTGAACGGTCACGCTGAGTAATATCTTCAAGGTCTCAATTCCGCTTTGGAATCAAAGCACGAAACTCACTATTGCGGCGACAATGACGACCAATCCGACAAAATAAATGATCCGGTTCATAACGTGCTCTCCTCATATTCATAAGCTACGTTATGATAAAAGGGCCAAACGCTCGGTTTGGTTCCACACAATAAGTGAAGATTACTATCCTGCTGGCGTTTCTTGCAAAAAACGAGGCCGAGCATGTCAGTCCATTTCCATGTCCCGCCGATCTTTTTTGGTCGGGCGCCCACCCTTTTCGTATTTCGGGTTTGCGCCCCGCGCCTCCACCGGGCGATCCTTGGGGGTGGGTGTCAGGTCTTCATATAGCGCCTGTGCCTCGGGCGCGGGTCCGCGCCGTTCGCCGCAGGCGATGATCCGCACCACCTTCGTTTCGCGCGCCTGGATAAAGGTCAGCACATTGCCCGGCCCCACCGCGCGTGACGGCTTGCTGACCGGCTGACTGTCAACCCGTACCTTACCCGCACTGACGACGCCGGCGGCCAGGCTGCGCGATTTGAAAAACCGCGCGTGCCACAGCCATTTGTCCAGACGGATCGTGGACCGGTCCTCTGTCAATCCTTCTTGAACCCGGCCAAGGCCGCGGCAAAGGGATTGTCAGGGTCAATCGCCTTTTCCTTCTTGGGCTTGGCCTGATAGCTTTGTGGCTTGTTGCGGTCGCCGCCGGGCTTGCCTTTGGGTTTACCCTTTCCGCGCGGCTTGTGCTGTCCTTGCGGGCGCTGGTTCTGGCGCGGCGCACGACCACCCCATGTGAAGGTGTAGAAGACTTCCATCTCGGGGCCGGTATCGGGCGCTTCCAACGTCACATTATTCGGCGCCTCATCTGTTGGCGGCGGCACCTCGACAGGTGCTTCACCGGGCGTTTCCGCCGGGCCATCGGGCGGTGTTTCATCGGGCGTTTCGACAGGCACCTCTGATGGTGGGGTATCAGGTGCCGGCTCCTCGCGCCCGACAGCCTCGGTCGCCACCGCCCGCACCTTCTCACGCTCGCCCTTCTCGGCCTTGTAGCCAAGACCCGTCATCAGATCGGCGAACTGATCCAGCGTCATGCCGGTGATCGACAGCATATCCGGGTTCGCCTCGAACCCGCCCCGGCTGTCCTGATCGCGCAGCATGTCTGCAAGACGTTCCAGCATATCGATCCGGATCGCCCGTTCACCCGCAGCGCGATAGCCCGCCATGGCATAATAACCTGGCACCGCATCCTTCGCCGCAGGCACTGTCACCAGACCGGGCGGCGGGCTTTCAGGGAACTCGGACAGACCTTTAGACAGAGACCACAATACCAACCGCAGCCGCGTCGGCGCGGGCTTTAACAAGAGCGGCTGAAAGATCGTGAACTGCCCGAACCGCACACCATGCTTGCGCAGGGACCCGCGCGCGTCCTGATCCAGCGCCTTGACCTCATCGGCCACTTCACCGCGTGGAATGATCCCGAACCCTTCGGCCATGCGATAGGCAAAGCCCTTGGCCCCGCCCTCAAGCGTCTCATCATTCTTCAGCGCCAGCAGGCCCTCGAACCCCGACGCGACCTTGCGATCAATGAAATGCTGCAAACGGCGCTGCACCTTGGCAGTCACATCCGGCCCCGCCTCATCATCGACAAAGGCCACGACACCCGGCTTGTACGGATCGTCACCCGCGACCAGCTTGCCCACCGCCTGATCACCCCACATCAGACCGCCCTGTTCGGTGAAATCGATCTCTGGGTCCGGCGCGTTATAGAATCGATCCGCCAACAGATGGAAATGCGGGACCAATGCAGCGACCGAGGCCTGCCGCAGCGTCTTGGCCTCATCCGGGCTGCCCGCCTTGTCCATGCGGAACCGGAACCCTTCCAGCCGCCCGACGAACTCGCCCTCAACCGTTACTTCACCCTTGTCGTTCACGTCCGCCACAAGGCTCTCCTTCTGTTTGAGCCGGCGAAGCAGGATACTGGTCCGCCGGTCCACAAATCTTTGCGTCAACGCGCCGTGCAGCGCATCCGATAAACGGTCTTCTACCGCGCGGGTTTCGTCGCGCCAATGAGATTCGTCGCGCAGCCAGCCATTGCGTTGGGCCACATAGGTCCATGTGCGGATATAGGCGAGCCGCTTGGACAGCGTATCGATGTCGCCATCGCTGCGGTCAATCCGCTTGACCTGCAGGGCGAACCAGTTGGCATCAACATGCCCACTCTGGTGCAAATCGGTGAAGATGCGGGTCAACAGGTTCGCATGTTCGCCCGCTGATATCCCTCGGAAATCCGGCACACGGCAAACATCCCACAAGAGGCGGACCGACGGCCCGTCCGTCGCCCGCGCGACAACCTCCGCGTCATCCGCCAACGCCTTCAACGCCCGCAGGTCGTCGCTCTCCCGCACGCGGGTCAGCCAAGGGTCATCGGTCCGTGCCTCCAAATTGCTGATCAGCCGCTTGATCGAGCCAAATTGCAGATCGCTGTTGCGCCATTGCAGTTTCTTGACGGGGCGAAAGCGATGATCACAGATCGCCTGCGCCACACCTTCGTCCAGCGGCTCGGCCTCGCCCGTGACGCCGAAAGTGCCGTTGTCTGTATAGCGCCCCGCCCTGCCCGCAATCTGCGCCAATTCCTCGGGCTGCAAATGACGCATCCGGCGGCCATCAAACTTTGTTAACGCAGAAAAGGCCACATGGCTGATATCCAGATTCAGCCCCATCCCTATCGCATCGGTCGCCACCAGATAATCCACATCGCCATTCTGATACATCTCAACCTGCGCATTCCGCGTGCGCGGGGACAGCGCGCCCATCACAACAGCCGCCCCGCCTTTTGTGCGGCGGAGCAGTTCGGCCATGGCATAGACATTCTCGACCGAAAACCCGACGATCGCCGACCTAGCAGGCATCCGGCTGAGTTTCTTCGACCCAGAATAGGTCAGCTGCGACATTCGCTCCCGGCGCATGAATTGTGCTTCCGGCACCAAAGCGGCAATCGCCCCGCGCATCGTCTCGGCGCCTAGAAACAAGGTCTCATGCGTCCCCCGCGCATGCAGCAAACGGTCGGTAAAGACATGCCCCCGCTCGGCATCGGCACAAAGCTGGATCTCGTCCACGGCAAGAAAATCGCAGCCCATCCCCTCGGGCATCGCCTCAACGGTACAGATCCAAAAGGCAGCACGCGGCGGCACGATCCGCTCTTCCCCCGTGACCAAAGCCACGACAGACGGCCCACGCACCGCAACGATCCGATCATAGACTTCGCGGGCCAACAGGCGCAAAGGCAGCCCGATCACACCCGTCCGATAGGACAACATGCGCTCGATCGCGTAATGGGTCTTGCCGGTATTGGTGGGGCCTAAAACAGCCGTCACGCGGGACGCTAACATGTCATTCCCCGATCGGGCGACAGGCTTACAGGGCCTGCCCCTCTAGTTGCACACGCAGATATTCGACGGCGGTTTCCGACTCGACCGATTGCGGACTCATTTCCAGGATCATCTCATGTAGTTCCAGCGCATCCTCGGGTCGCTCTAACTCAATCATGATCGAGGCCAGACCACGCATCGCCTCGAAATGGCGCGGGTTCAGCTCCAGCGTCATGCGGATATCCTCAAGCGCCGGGCCGATCTTATCGAGCAGGAAATAGGCGGTCGCGCGCCCGTAATACCCTTCGGAAAAGTCCGGCGCATGGTCGACAAGCGCGGTGAAATGCTCGGCCGCCACATCCGGCGTGCCTTCTTCCAATGCTTCCTGACCGCGCCGCAAAAGCAGATCCATCGCTGGCGATCCACTCTTTTCCCACTCGGCGATGATCCGCTGTTCGATGCGGGCATAGCTTGCCTCATCGGCCTCTGCGAGGTCCTGATAAAGCGTGTCCAAGTCCGATTGCTGGGCGTGACCGGGTAAGGAAAACCCGACTGCGAAAAAAAGTGCCGCAACGATACGTTTGAAGCGATGTGTGTGCGTAAACATAGTGGTAATGTAACGCACTGTACGGTCAGCGCCAGAGGGCCGTCAGTCACATCAACCAGAAGGATGAAAAATATGAGTGATGTCGTGACCGAGGCCGTGGCCGCCCTGAACGCAAAGATGGACGGTGGCTTTGACGGAACCGCGAAATTCATCATCGAAGATGAAGGGTCGATCATGATCGACGAAAATGGCGCGCGCGCAGGCGACGACGATGCCGAGGTGTCGATGACCGCCACCGCCGAAACCTTCAAAGCCATCCTTGATGGTGAACAAGACCCGACAGCCGCCTTCATGACCGGCAAGCTGACGGTCGATGGCGACATGGGCAAAGCCATGGCATTGGCAGGTGTGCTCAGCTAAATGGACAAGGCGCCCCTTTACGACGACATCGCCGATGCACCTGACGGAGGGGTCGCCCACTGGATCACCACATCCGATGGCCTGCGCATCCGCGTCGGCCATTGGACCAAGCCCGGGGTCAAAGGAACGATCCTGATCTTCCCGGGCCGCACTGAGTTTGTGGAAAAATATGGCCGCGCAGCCAAAGCGCTTTTAGAACGGGGATATGCCAGTATCGCCATCGATTGGCGCGGGCAAGGCATCGCCGACCGGATGCTGCCAAACCGGGCCATCGGCCATGTGGGCAGGTTCAGCGACTATCAAAAGGACGTCGCTGCTGTGCTAAAGCATGTTAAAACGCTCGACCTGCCCCGCCCCTATTTCCTGATCGGCCATTCCATGGGCGGCTGCATCGGCCTGCGCGCCGTGATCGAAGGGCTGGATGTGAAGGCGGCCATGTTCTCCGCCCCCATGTGGGGCATCCAGATGTCTGTCGCGCTGCGCCCCGTGGCATGGGGCCTCTCCGCCGTCAGCACGCCCCTTGGTTTCGACGATAGCCTCGCGCCCGGCCAATTCGAACAATCCTATGTCTTGCGCGCCGATTTCGAAGGCAACGCGCTCACGAATGACCCCGACATGTTCTGCACCCTGCGCGAACAACTGGAAAATCACCCAGACCTCGCCCTTGGCGGGCCATCTCTGCGGTGGCTGAATACGTCATTGCGTGAAATGCACTGGCTCAGCCAGCAACGCGCGCCCAACCTGCCCTGCATCACGTTCTTGGGCAGCAAAGAGGCCATCGTTGACCCCTATCGCATTCAGGACCGGATGCGCGACTGGCCCGACGGTGCGTTGCATACGATCGCCAACGGGCAGCATGAAATGATGATGGACGCGCCGCAAATCCGCGAGACGATCTTTGATCAGACAACGGCGCTGTTCGACAAGAAGCTGGCGGCCTGAAACAAAACACTTGTTTTGCAAAACACAAACGCTTAGGTCAGCCCCTCACACAGAGGAGCCGTCATGATTACGGTCTTGGAAAATCTGACACCACGCGCTGCATCAGCTTCGGCTTTTGCGGGCGAAGATGCGTGGAAGATCGACCTGCCTTTGTGAGGAACACTCTCGGAGGCTGATGGCCTCCTTATGTTGCGACGCAACCCCGGATGGCCAGACGCCCGCCGGGTTTTTTTATTTTCGGGCCACGGCCTGAACACAAGATTTGGCGCGCCAGATGCCAATGGCCGTCCTGCCCCGCTTGGCCAGCGGATGTGGGGCGGCGCTCGTAGCAAGAAGGAGTTAGAAAAATGGCTACGAAACTGAACATGAATGTCGGCACCATCGGTCACGTCGACCATGGCAAAACGACCCTGACCTCGGCCCTGACGCAAGTGCAGGCCGCCCGCCTTGGCGGACAGGCTATGTCGTTTGACCAGATCGACAAGGCACCCGATGAAAAGGCGCGCGGCATCACGATCAACACGTCCCATGTGGAGTATGAATCGGGCACAAGGATCTATGCCCATATCGATTGTCCGGGCCACGCCGATTATGTGAAAAACATGATCACCGGCGCGTCCCAGATGGACGGGGCGATCCTGCTCGTGGACGGCACGGAAGGCGCGGCCAAGCAAACGATCGAGCATATCCTGCTCGCCCGTCAGGTAAACGTCGGCCATATGGTGGTCTTCGTAAACAAGATGGACATGCTGGGCGAGGCCGAGCGTGCCGACATGGCCGAACTGATCGAGATGGAAACAGGTGCGCTGCTCGAAGCGCAGGGCTATGAAAACACGCCCTTCGTCTTCGGCTCTGCCCTGCAAGCGCTTGAAAAGGCCATCGCCGGGGAGATCGATGCTCCGGAAGTGGACTGTGTGAAAGCACTGGTCGACGCCATGGATCGTCATTTCCCGGACCCGGTCCGGGATTATGACAGCCCGTTCATGATGCCGATCGAGGCGGTTCACACCATCCCGGGTCGCGGCACGGTCGTCTCTGGCCGGGTTGAGCGCGGGTCGATCAAGGTCGGTGAGCCAGTGGAGATCATCGGTCTGTCCAATGACGGGGCCGAGGTTGTCGTGACCGGCACGCAGGCATTCCGCAAGGATATCCCCGAGGCGCGGGCAGGCATGAATGTCGGCCTCCTGCTGCGGGGTCTCAAGCGGGACGAGGTCCAGCGCGGCCAGATCCTGTCTGCACCGGGCGTGATCAAACCGTTCACGCAAGGCCGGGCCGAGATCTTTGTGCTGAACGCCGATGAAGGGGGCCGTCATACGCCCTTTTCCACCGGCTACGCGCCGCAGTTCTTCTTCGGCGTGACCGATGTGAGCGGCGTGGTGAACGTGACGGACGACCTGCCCGTGATGCCCGGTGACCGGGCCGAGGTCGGGTTCGTCCTGCACAAGCCGGTGGGCATTGAGCCCGGCATCCGCTTCGCCCTGCGCGAAGGGGGCCGGACCGTCGGCGCCGGTATCGTGACCGACGTCACCGCCTGAAAGCCATAGCCATGGCCCCGCGCAAGTGGGGCCATGGCGACGTAGGGTGGGTGAAACCCACCCGGTGCAAATATTTACCTCTCGATAACATCTGTGGCGCGCGGTCGGTTAAGCCCATGAAATCCCGCAAGGTGGTCCGATGGAATTCCGATACAATTCCGATGGTTTTCCGATAGCGATTTTCAGCGTCATTGCCCTTGTTAACATAGGCTTCCAAGCGATTAACGGCGGCCCGACCGGCCAGGCCCGTGACCCGCACCCAACATGCGCTATCATCCCTTTCATGACCGACGTCCTCACCTTCACCGACCGCGGAATATACTGCCCCGCAGGCGATTTCTACATCGACCCCTGGCAACCCGTGGACCGCGCCCTGATCACCCACGGCCACAGCGACCACGCCCGCCCCGGCATGCAGCGTTACCTCGCAACGAAAGGCACAGCGCCCGTCATGCGGCACCGGCTGGGAGAGATTACGCTTGAGACCATAAGCTACGGGGAACAAAAACAAATCGGCGATGCGACCGTGTCATTCCACCCCGCCGGCCACGTCCCCGGCTCTGCCCAAATCCGGGTAGAGGTCAAGGGCGAGATCTGGGTCGTCTCCGGCGATTACAAGACCGTCGCCGACGGCCTTTCCGAGCCCTTCGAGCCCGTCAAATGCCACGCCTTCATCACCGAATGCACCTTCGGCCTGCCCATCTTCAAATGGACGCCGCAGGACATTCTCACCCAACAAATCAACGACTGGTGGGTCACAAATGCCGCCGCCGGACGCATCTCGATCCTCGGCGCCTACGCGCTTGGCAAAGCTCAACGCCTGCTCGCCAAAGTGAACCCCGATATCGGCCCCATCATCACGCACGGCGCCATTGAAAACACCAATGAAGTACTGCGAAATCAGGGGCTTACCCTGCCAGATACGATCTACGCCACACCCGAGATCACGGCAAAAACCCACCCCGGCGCCCTCGTCCTCGCCACGCCAAGCGCCCTCGGCACGACCTGGACACGCCGTTTCGGCCCCGCCTCCACCGCCTTTGCCAGCGGCTGGATGGCCTTGCGTGGCGTGCGCCGCCGCAGGGCAGCTGACCGTGGGTTCATCGTGTCTGACCATGCCGATTGGGACGGGCTGAACGACGCGATCAAAGCCACTGGCGCCACCAAGATTTTCGCCACCCATGGCTACACCTCTGCCTTCCAGCGTTGGCTCTCTGACCAAGGTTATGACGCCCACATCGTCAGCACCGACTACCACGGCGAAAGCCTTGATAATGCTGAGGAAGTCGACGCATGAAGGACTTCGCCACCCTCTTCACCCGCATTGATGAAAGCACCAAAACCACGGTCAAAACAGCCGCATTGGCCGACTATTTCCGCACCGCTGACCCCAGCGACAAGCTCTGGACCATCGCTCTGTTCACAGGGCGGCGGCCCAAGCGGACCATCACCGCGACTCGCTTGCGCGAATGGGCGGCCGAGGTCGCGGGCCTGCCCGATTGGCTGTTTGACGAAAGCTATAACATCGTCGGCGATCTGGCCGAAACTATCGCGCTGGTCCTGCCCCCCGCCGAACAGGATGATGACCAGTCTTTAACCTTTTGGATCAATAAGATCAAAACGCTCTCAACGCTTGAGGAGGACGAGCGCAAAGCAGGCATCCTGCAGGCCTGGAACAGCCTGCCCACGACGCAACGGTTCCTGTTTACCAAACTGCTGACGGGTGGTTTCCGCATCGGTGTCAGCGCCAAATTGATCACCCGCGCGCTTGCGCAAGCCACAGGGCAACCCGAGCCGGAACTGACCCACAAGTTGATGGGCAACTGGACGCCCGATACCGCCACTTGGGAAAGCCTGATCGAGGCGGATGATCCTACCGCCGATCTTTCGCGCCCCTATCCGTTTTATCTGGCCTATCAACTGGATAGCCTTGATGACCTTGGTGAACCGAGCGATTGGAACGCCGAACGTAAATGGGACGGCATCCGCGGCCAGCTGATCATCCGCGGCGGTGAACATCATCTCTGGTCGCGGGGCGAAGACCTGATGACCGACCGCTTCCCGGAACTGGCACAGCTGAAGGACTACCTGCCCGATGGAACCGTCATCGACGGCGAAATTCTCGCATTTGCCGACGAAAAGCCGTTATCTTTCAACGCCCTGCAGAAACGGATCGGACGCAAGACGGTCCCGAAGAAGCTGCTGACGGAATCGCCTGTGGTACTGATGGCCTATGACCTGCTCGAACATGATGGCAAAGACATCCGCGAAACCGCTCTAAAAGAACGACGCAACCATCTGAAAACGCTCATTAATGAAGCGCCAAGCGAATCTCCCATTCGCCTCTCGAGCGCTGTCGATTTCACCACATGGGACGACCTCGCCAAAGCCCGCGCACAATCTCGCGATATCGGCGCCGAGGGCCTCATGCTCAAACGTCTCGACAGCCCTTACCTGTCCGGGCGCAAACGCGGCGATTGGTGGAAGTGGAAGATCGACCCGCTGACCATCGACGCGGTCATGATCTATGCGCAAGCCGGTCACGGCAGGCGCGCAAACCTGTTCACCGACTACACATTCGCCGTCCGCGCGGGCAACGATCTGGTCCCCTTCACCAAGGCTTATTCCGGCCTGACCGACGCCGAATTCCGCGAAATCACATCGTGGGTCCGCAAGAACACGCTGCAACGCTTCGGCCCTGTCAGACAGGTGCCGCCCGAACATGTGTTCGAGATCGCGTTCGAAGGCATCCAGGCCAGCCCCCGCCACAAATCCGGCGTCGCCCTGCGCTTTCCACGCATGTCCCGCTGGCGCAGGGACAAGCCGGTGGATGAGGCGAATACATTGGAAGACCTCAAGGAAATGTTGGCGGCCTACGGCTAGCAACCCATGTCGCCACGGCCTATGTAACGCGAAACAATCAGAGGTGAGACATGCAATTCCCGACACCCGTTTTCGACGCGAACGCCAACGGTAGCAAGGACCTCGGCGATCTGCCTGAATGGGATCTCAGCGATCTTTACAAAAGCACCGACGCGCCCGAGCTATCACGTGACCTGAAATGGCTCGAAGGTGAATGTGCTGACTTCGCAAAGACTTACGAAGGGAAACTCGCCGAACTGGATGCCGCCGGCCTGTTGAAAGCTGTCCAACGCTATGAACAGATCGACGTTATCGCGGGCCGCATCATGTCCTTCGCTGGTCTGCGGTACTACCAGATCACGACAGATGCCGAGCGGGCAAAGTTCATGTCCGATTGTCAGGACAAGATCACGACGTTCACCACACCGCTGGTCTTCTACGGCCTCGAATTCAACCGGCTGGACGATGATCACCTGAACGGCCTGCTCACTGAAAACGCCGACCTCGCACGCTATAAGCCGGTGTTCGATCGCTTGCGTGCGATGAAGCCGCATCAGCTGTCGGACGAGATGGAAAAGTTCCTCCACGATGCCTCGGTTGTTGGCGCCTCTGCTTGGAACAAGCTCTTCGATGAAACGATGGCGGGGCTGGAGTTTGACGTGGATGGCGAGACGCTGCCATTGGAAGCCACGCTCAACCTTCTGACCGAACAAGATCGCGCCAAGCGAGAAGCTGCCACCCACGCGCTGGCCAAGGTCTTTCATGACAACATCAAACTCTTCGCCCGCGTCCACAACACACTCGCCAAGGAAAAGGAAATCGAGGACCGCTGGCGCAAGATGCCAACACCGCAAACCGGACGGCACCTGTCCAACCATGTCGAAGCCGAAGTTGTCGAGGCGCTGCGCAACGCTGTTGTCGCCGCCTATCCGCGCCTGTCGCATCGGTATTATGCGCTGAAAGCTAAGTGGCTGGGCCTTGACAAAATGCAGGTCTGGGACCGTAACGCGCCGCTGCCGATGGAAAGCGACAAGATCGTCGGTTGGGACGCCGCGCGCGACACGGTGATGGACGCCTATGCCGAGTTCGACCCGCAAATGGCCGAGATCGCCAAGCCATTCTTTACCGATGGCTGGATTGATGCCGCGGTGAAACAGGGCAAGGCACCGGGGGCGTTTGCCCATCCGACGGTGACGCCGGTGCATCCTTATGTGATGCTGAACTATCTGGGAAAACCACGTGATGTCATGACCTTGGCGCATGAACTTGGGCATGGGGTGCATCAGGTTTTGGCGGCAGAACAGGGTGAACTCTTGTCCTCTACGCCGCTAACACTTGCCGAAACGGCATCGGTCTTTGGTGAAATGCTGACCTTCCGCAAGATGCTCGACGGCACGGACAGCCAGGAGGAACGCAAGGTCCTGCTCGCCAACAAGGTCGAGGACATGATCAATACGGTCGTCCGCCAGATCGCGTTCTACGATTTCGAATGCAAACTGCACGCCGCGCGGGCCAAGGGCGAGTTGACGCCCGACGATATCAACGCGCTCTGGATGTCGGTGCAAGCCGAAAGCCTTGGGCCCGTTTTCGAATTCGCCGAGGGCTATGAGACATTCTGGGCCTACATCCCGCACTTCGTCCACTCGCCCTTCTACGTCTATGCCTATGCGTTCGGCGACGGCCTCGTGAATGCGCTTTACGCCGTCTATCAGGAAGGTGATCCGGACTTCCGCACCAAGTATTTCGACATGCTGCGGGCGGGTGGGTCGAAGCACCACAAGGAATTGCTGGCCCCCTTCGGCCTCGACGCCTCGGACCCGAAATTCTGGGACAAGGGCCTGTCGATGATCGAAGGCTTCATTGACGAGTTGGAGGCGATGGAGGCGTGATCACGATCCAGCCGTTGCAACGCGCGCAAAAGGATCGCGTGGCGCATTTGATTCTGACTGAGCCACAGTACCCCTTTGTGGGTGAAATACACGAATTGACGGCGGAGAAAGACCCGCAGACCGATTTTCACACCGGTTTGCGGGGTGAGACCCATGTGGGTTTTTTCAAGATCGACCGCGATTTCTCGCGGGTCGTGGATCGGCTGCCCATGGGGACTTTCGGGTTTCGCGGTCTCTTGATTGGCGGGCAATATCAGGGGCTTGGCTACGGGACAGCGTTGTTGACCGCTTTGCCGGACTACCTGCGCAAGACCTATCCAGAGCTGACCGAGATCTGGTTATCGGTCGACAAGGCCAATGACCGCGCGATCCGATGTTATGAAAAGACCGGTTGGTTGGTCGACGGACCGGGGCGCGATGGACGGTCAGGGCTGGAGCAGGTGATGCGGTTGGGTTTGTCATAAACGAAACGCAGTCCCGAATTTAATCTGGGACCTCAAAGCCAACTTCGTAAGAGGCCCCGGATTACGTCCGGGGCTACGCCACCTTCAAACTCAATCCAATTCCGTCCACGGCCACGGCTTCACCTCGCTCGCCGCGGTCTGGTATCGTGCGGCCTTGGCCATCCAGACGCCCATGGTCGTCCCGATCTCGGCCAGTGGCTCGTTCGGTTCACGCTTGTTGAAGACCATGATCACGAATTGCGCGATCGTCAGGAGCGCCAGCAGATTGCTCGCAATCCCCATCAGCACCGCGATAATGATCATGTGGACGAGACGCAACCAGATGCTCTCAAAGTCTGATTCAGCCTCAGCCGCTTCGTGATCTTTTGCCATGCTGCCCTCCTATGCCGCCCCGCCGGCGGCAAAGACCATATCTATCATTCTCTGCGTCCCGCGCGAAAACTCAAGGGGGCATGGATAGGGCGCACCACCTTCGGCAGCTTTGACGAAGTTTTCCACCTGCAGAACGTAATGATTGGTGGATGGCCAGCGTTCTGTCGTGACAGTCTGGCCACCTGTTTCCAGCGTGATCTGAGCGATATCGAAGACATTGGCGTTGAATGGACAGGTCAGGCGCAAGACGCCTTTTTCACCGATGAATGTGATCCCTTGATGGGGGAACATCCGCATCGAGACGACCGCAGAATAGGTGAAATCGGGGAAGTCAGCGGCGACCTGAGCAAAGACATCCACCCCATTTTCAAAGCGCAGGTTGGCATGAGGTATCGCGGTGGGTTCTTGTCCGGTCACGAACCGCGCGGACCCAAACGTGTAAACCCCGATATCCCGCAATCCACCACCGCCTGCATCCGCCTGATTACGAATGTTCCCGGTATCGTCGTTGTAGAAACTAAACGTCGCGTCCACATGGACCAACCTGCCAATCGCGCCGCCCTGCACCAGCTCGCGGGCGCGGATAAACTGCGGGTGGTGCACGATCATGAAGGCTTCGGCGGCGAACTTGCCTGCCTTGTCGCGCGCCGCGATCAGTTGGTCGAAATCGGACTCAACCAGCGCAATCGGCTTTTCGCACAGCACATGTTTGCCGGCCTCAAGCGCTTTGACGGTCCATTCCACATGCAAGTGGTTCGGCAACGGGACGTAGATCGCATCAATGTCCGGATCGGCGACGAGAGCATCGTAGTCCCCATGCACCCGAATTCCCGGCGCGAAGGCCTGAAATCCTTGGGCCTTCGCCGGATCCGACGTGGCCAAGGCCGCCAGTTCTGCACCCTTCGCCGCGTGGATCGCCGGCCCCATATACTCACGCGCGAAATTTGCTGCGCCTAGAATGCCCCACCGCATCAAAAACTCCATTTTTGCGGATGTTAGCGCCAACGGTTACCCAAGGGAAAGCGCCCCACCCCTCTTTTGGCCAAAAATATCCCCGCCGGAGGCATCCGACGGGGAAACTAGATTAGATGGTTTGAGCGAGGCGCTAAGCCTCGACCAGCATACCTTTCTGCTTGGCCAAGTCCTTCATCTTCTTCTGCAGCTTTTCAAAGGCACGCACCTCGATCTGTCGGATCCGTTCGCGGCTGACATCGTACTGGCCGCTCAGATCTTCCAAGGTGACGGTCTCTTCTGCCAGACGACGCTGCACCAGAATGTCCTTTTCGCGGTCATTCAGCACATCCATCGCCTCGGCCAGCAATTCGCGACGCGCCTCGAGCTCATCGCTTGCCTCGTAATCCGCGGCCGTGTTGGCGCTTTCATCCTCAAGCCAGTCCTGCCATTGCATGGACCCTTCACCATCCGATCCGACCTGCGCATTCAGCGAGGCATCGCCGCCCGACAGACGCCGGTTCATCGAGATGACTTCATTCTCTGTCACGCCCAGATCGGTCGCGATCCGCTTGACGTTTTCGGGGCGCAGATCGCCATCCTCCAATGCACCGATACGGGATTTCGCCTTGCGCAGGTTGAAGAACAGTTTCTTCTGCGCGGACGTCGTGCCCAGTTTCACCAGCGACCATGATCGCAGAATGTATTCCTGGATCGAGGCACGGATCCACCACATGGCATAAGTCGCCAGGCGGAAGCCTTTTTCGGGGTCGAACCGCTTGACCGCCTGCATCAGGCCCACATTGGCCTCGGAAATGACTTCGGCCTGCGGCAATCCATAGCCGCGATAGCCCATGGCGATTTTAGCGGCGAGGCGCAGGTGCGATGTCACCATCTTATGCGCCGCTTCGGTGTCTTCATGATCGACCCAGCGCTTGGCCAGCATGTATTCTTCCTCCGGCTCCAACATGGGAAATTTCCGGATTTCCTGCATATAGCGGTTCAGGCCTTGTTCCGGCGAAGGCGCCGGTAAATTCTGATAATTGCTCACTGTCGTGCCCTCCTAATGTTTAAAGGCTTAACATGGATATGGTAACGTTGACGTGACGTTTCAAGAGAAAAAGTTAACTTTTGACAAAACTGAATATGAACTGACCGGTTTAGTTTGAAAAGTCACATTTAAGTGCGCTCACGCACATGGCATTGTTTGTTTCGGACCAGAACCGCCAAGAGCGCGCAAAAGTTCACGCATGTCGGCAGGAAGTTCGGCAACATACTGCACCGTCTCACCGCTGACCGGATGAATGAAGCCGAGTGTGGCCGCGTGCAATGCCTGTCGCGCAAAGACGGCGGCAGTCTGCGCACCGATCGACCCCACCGCCTTTTCCGACAGTTTCCGCCGTCCGCCGTAAATCGGATCCCCGATCAAGGCATGCCCGCAATGGGTCATGTGCACCCTGATCTGATGCGTTCGCCCCGTCTCAAGCCAACATTCGACCAAAGCCGCCGCCGCAGGCTGTCCCAATGGATCCAGAATGCGCACCCGCGTTACCGCATGTCGGCCTTTGTCAAAATAAACGGCCTGCCGCTGTCGGTCCGTCTTGTGTCGTCCCAGGAACGTCTGAACCTTCAGAATGTTCCCTGCCTCGAACGACGTTCCCTTTATCCCACGCAAACGCGGATCGTTCGCATCGGGCACACCGTGACAAATCGCAAGATAACGGCGTTCGACGCTGTGGGCCGCGAACTGGTCGGCAAGATGATGATGTGCCCGATCGGATTTCGCGACGACCAGCAGGCCGGATGTGTCCTTGTCGATGCGATGCACGATGCCGGGCCGCTTCATGCCCCCCACCCCCGACAGGCTGTCGCCGCAATGATGGATGAGGGCGTTGACCAAGGTGCCGCCCGGTGTGCCCGGTGCCGGATGGACGACCATGCCAGCCGGTTTGTTGACCACGATCAGGTCGTCATCCTCAAACACGACATTCAGGGGGATATCCTCGGGGCCGATATGGCTTTCCTCGGCGGCTGCAACTGCAACGCTGACTTCGGCCCCTTCGCCGATCCGAAAACGGGGATCGGTGATGATCGTGCCATCAACGTGAACTGCACCGTCCGCGATCAGTTTGACAAGGCGCGACCGGCTGAGGGCGGCATCCGCGGGCACGTCACGGCCAAGCGCTTTGTCCAGACGTGGCGGTGGGTTGGGGCCGATCATGAAAGTGACGGTGGTCATATCGTTGCGCTCCAGTTGCCACCGGGTGTGACCACATTTGGCTGCGCCAAACGTTTCCCCACACTCTTTCAAAATTCTTGAATTTTGAAAGTGGTACCACCTCCTGGTCTCGAACCAGGGACCTCTTGATCCACAATCAAGCGCTCTAACCAACTGAGCTAAGGCGGCACTGGCAGCGGATTTAGCCCTAGAGGGCTATGAATGCAAGAGGGCTATAGCCGGATTTGCCACGTCTCCTCGACCAGATCGACACCGAAAGAATGCACCGGCGCGGCCTTGATCCGGGCGAACCCGTTGCGCCGGTAAATGCCACCGGCCGCGCGGTGGCTTTCGTGGGTCCAAAGGGTCATATCCCGATACCCAACGTCGCGCGCGAAGCCAAGGCATCGATCCAAAAGCGCCTGCGCCACCCCCCTGCCCCGCGCCGTGTCGACCACGTAGAATAGACGCAGCTTGGCTGTTTCGGGCGTCAGTCGGACGCAAAAGACTGTCCCCAGGCGGTCTTCGCCATCATGGGCCATCCATCCAGCCTCGGCCAAAGGGTCGTGATCAGCAAGGAATTCCGCAACGATCCCCGCGACGAGCGGGCCGAATGTGTCGTCGAACCCTTCCACACGGGCATGGTGATCGGCGTGTTGGGACACTAACCAACCGGCATCCGTCGGAGTGAAGGGCCTTATCGTAAAATGCATGACCACACCTTGCCAATCAAGCTGCCAAGGCGCTAGGACAAAAGCCAAAGTCAGTGAGGTGCGGCCATGGGGATCAACAGCGAAAAAGACATCGAAGCCAACCTGCAGATCGGGCCGACCGATCAGGGCATGGTGCGCATCTTTGTCGAGGCTGGCGGCATCGAGGTGCCGATGGATTTCGACCCGGAAGAAGCCAACGAGATCGCCGAAGAGATCAAGGCGGCCGCAATAGCGGCGCAAGCGATGGGCAAAGCGAAACGGTGACGATCTATTGGATCGTCGAACGGTGCCGGCCGACATATGTCCTGCTGGACAGATATGACACATAGTGCAATCAGTATTGCATATACGATTTTCTCTAAGGGATTGATAAGATGGGCACACTGAAGATTATCAGCGAAACCGGCATGTTCCACAGCGCATGTCAGGTCACCACGGTGCAGGGTGCCAACTGGTACGGCTTTCTACCGGCGGTCAAAAGCAGCCCATATGCAGACGGCAAGATCGACCGGCAAGACAGATCGGACCTAATCAATCATTTTGTGACGTTCTCTGTCACCGACACGATACTGGATGCTGCCGTCACGCGGGTGACCGCTGATTATGCAGGTAAGAAATACGCTGTACTGGTAAGGGACTGCGTCAGTTTTTCAGCCGATTTGGGGCGTTACTGCGGGCTGACCATGCCCCCGGTAAACATGACGCCTTACGGGCTTATTGAAATTCTCAAAGTATATAATGACTATGAAGACAGTGCTTGATCTTACAAATACGCGACGCAAAGCATCTGTCGGTCGGATGACCTGCCGTCAAAAGGTGATCACCATCGCTGGGTCCCTGGCCGCCTGCGCGCGGATCGCGGCGTGCCGGGCGAATTTCTGAACCATGACCTTGCGGCGGGCGGGGGCAAGTTTGCTTTCGGGACCCATCCGAATGATTTCGGCATCATAGGCATCGGCAATGATCAGACCGGTATCGTCGGGCAGTAACTCGGTCGGGAATTCACCATCGACCGCCCAAAAGAACCTGTCGCACCATTCCAGATAACCCTGCCATTTGTGGTCAGACTGAAAATCAGCGCGGCTGGATTTGCATTCCACGATCCAGATTTCGCCTTTCGGGCCCAAACCCATGACATCCACGCGCAGACCGGATGTGGGAACCAGTTCCTCGACACTGACGAAATCATGGCCGCGCAGATGACGGCTGACCCCGCGCGCCAGTAGTTGGCCGGGCATGAGCGGGGGCTGAAGAACGTCATCGGGCATATCGGAAACCATGAACAATACGTGAACAAAAATCAAGTGCTTGACATGATACCTTTCGGTATCATACGCATGAGATACCAAAAGGTATCACTTTACGGAAACGCCATGCCAGACACGCAACCCACCTTTCGCGCGCTTGCCGACCCGACACGGCGCGACATTCTGATCATGCTGCGCAATCGCGACATGACCATCGCCGAGGTCGCCGACAATTTCGACATGACCCGCGCCGCCGTCAAAAAGCATCTGACCGTGCTGTCGGATGGCGGACTGATCACGGTACGGGCGCAAGGCCGCGAACGTATCAACACCCTCAACCCCTTGGGCATGGCGCCCGTTCTGGATTGGCTGACCTTCTTCGATGCCTTCTGGGATGACCGTCTGAGCGCCTTGAAATCCGCTATCGAAAAGGACACCACATGACGATCAACAAATCCATTTACCTGCGCGCCAGCAAACATGACGTTTGGGAATATCTCACCGAACCCGACAAACTGGCCATCTGGTTTCACAAACCGCCACAGGCGCTGAAAGCGGGTGAAAGCTATGAAATGTTCGGCAGTGAAAGCGGAAACAAGTTGATGTGGGGCGAGGTGTTGACGGCGGATCCGCATGACTTGCTGGTCTATACATTTACCATCGGCCCAATGGGTGATGCGGTCAGCACCGTGATATGGACGCTGGAAGAGGTTCCCGGTGGCACGCGCTTGTCGCTACTGCATGAGGGGCTGCCTATGGGGATTGCGGCGTTCGACCTGACGCTGGCCCTCGACAAAGGATGGGACGATCATATCGGGCGCATGCGGAACGATTTGCATGAAACCGTGCCCGCCTGAAGTGGCAGGTCTTTGCCGACGCGAATCTGATTGTCATACCACGATCGGATTCGCGCTGACGCCGCAGCTCCAGATTTCGAATAAAACGCTTCAAAATCAGTGCGTTCATCTTCGGCTGGCTGAATTATCTTTTGAATTCAGTAGATAAGCGAAATCTCGCCGACAGGTCGTTCATCGAAACCGCGCAAGAATGTGACGCGATTGGGGCGGGTGCTGTAGGTAAGTGGATGCAAAACCACGCCCGCGTCACGTTTTTGACCGGATTAACCTCCATAAACATAAGGGTAAGACGTTAGGAGGCTCACATGGCACTGTTCGCTGATATCACATTTCTGGAAGTCTGTATGGCGCTTCTGACTGTGGGTCTGGCTGAACGCGCATTGCTGGCCTATGCCCCGATCGAAATGGTTGGTCCCGATGGTTGGCTTTTGAAGGCCGACGTCGAAGAATAGTCGCACGACACCTTGTTATCACCACGATACCCGCCTAAATCTAACCACGGCGGGTTTCTGCGCCTCTCGTAGCTTCCGGCACAAATCCAGTGGCCTTAAGCAAATCCGAGGGAGCTGGCTCTGTTTAGATCCTGGTCTGATTACCTGGCGCCCACCTGTACATACAGGTCCTCGGGATTAGTTGCCTTTACGGCTGTCGCGGTGCCCGCCACCTGACCGCAAACGTTCCATCAGTTGAATGATCTGTGCACCGGCGTGTCTTGACCGGTCTGTCGATGTATCCGCATCGGATAAAAGGCCCATGTCCGCAAGATCGCGAGGGGTCAAACGATCGGCCTTTTCATCAAGGCCCTGAACATCGATTGGAGCAAACCGTTTAACAGACATACTTACATCCTCTGGCAGATAGCGCGAACAGCACGAACCTCTGAATCCTAACTGATCAGAATGGCTGCGATCCGTCCATAAACCCAAGATAGATGCGGTGCTTATTGTGCCTCAGTTTACGTCCGATTTGATCATTTCATGACAAAGACCAAAGAAAACATGATGGTTTCAATGACTTGCCCCAACGTCAACCCGATCGTTTACAAATGACTTGCAATCACGCCGCTTTGGGCCACGCTCGACGCATCAACAAACAGGAGACGGACGATGTGTGATCAATGCGTGATGAATGCCGTGAAAAACAAGATGATATCGCGGCGTACTTTCTTTGCGTCGGCAGGTACAGCTGCACTGGGTGCCACCGTGGCGACGACGATGGCGGCCCCACCCGCCTTGGCCGCCGGTCATGGCACGATCACCGATATGACGCATACCCTGCACCCGGGCTTTCCAACCTATTTCGGCGAACCGGGTTTCGCGATGGAGACGTTAGCGACCTTTGGCGAGACAGGGTTCAACAACAACCGGCTGCTGACGGTCGAACATACCGGTACACATATCGACGCGCCGCTGCATTTTTCTGCCGATGGCACGTCGGTCGATGAAATCCCGGTGGGCAATCTGGTGGCGCCTTTGTGCGTGGTCGACATCGCGGCCCGGGCCGAAGAGGATGCGGATACGCAGGTGACGCCCGACGATCTGCAGGCATGGATCGATGCCAATGGTGACATTCCCGACGGGGCCTGTGTGGCCATGCATTCCGGTTGGGGCGCCAAGGCCGATGGCGACGGTTTCCGCAATTTCGACGGTGAGGCGCAGCACTATCCCGGTTTTCATATCGAGGCGACGCAGATGCTGATGGAAAGCACTGGGGCTGCGTCCATGGCCGTCGATACATTGTCGCTGGATCACGGTATCTCTGCCGATTTCGCCACCCACTACGCCTGGCTGCCATCGGGACGCTTTGGGATCGAATGCCTGGCCAATCTTGATCAGGTTCCGGCGAGCGGCGCCACGATCGTCATTGGCGCACCGAAACATGCCGGCGGATCAGGTGGACCGGCCCGGATTTTCGCGATGGTTTAAAGGCGGCGGCTTTTCGTGCCGTTGTTGGACACCCGGATCGGCACCAGCATGCCGCCGGGCGGACCGTCGTCTTCGTCGTCATCTTCAGCGTTTAACATGATGGAGATTGCGAATTGGACGCTGCCGAAAATCGTGCCGTTGAAGAACCAAAGCAAGAACAGGGCCAGATACCCCACATCGGATCCGGCGATGAGGCTGCCGATGCGTGCGATGTCGAAATACAGGATCAGTCCGACGAAGATCGCCGACAAGGCAAATCCCACCGCACAATGGCGAAGGTAAAGTCTCATCAGGTCGGGCTCTTGACTGCTGCTCATACATCAAAAGATAGCGCGAGAGGGCGACATGACAACGCCCTTAGAATGCGTTCGGCTGCGCCTCACGCGCCATATGGTCTAGGACCGCGTTGACGAATTTCGGTTCTTTTTCGTCATGGGCAAAGGCTTCGGCCACGCGGACGAATTCGCTGATCACCACTTTGGGCGGCGTCTGTTTATCGATCAGTTCGGCCCCTGCCGCGCGGAACAGCGCGCGCCACGTCGGGTCAATCCGGTTGATCGGCCATTTGGCCACCAGCGCGCGGTCGGTCATCTGGTCGATCTGTGCCTGATTGTCGACGGCCTTGTCCATCAGCAGACGGAACGTGTCGATGTCACCCTCGGCCATCTCACCTTCATCATAGGTCGCACCAAAGCGGTGATCTTCGAATTCCGCGATGATGCCTTCGACCGTCTGGCCCGATGCCTCCATCTGGAAAAGCGCCTGCACGGCATAAAGCCGGGCGGCGGATTTCATTTTGCGGCGCTGGTTGTTTGATATCGTCATGCTGTGCTGTCGCCGCCTGCAAGCATGATATCCTTGGTAAAGCCGACGCCTTTCGTCGCCTTGCCCCATTTCCGGGCGATGGCAATCAAATGCAACGCCGCTGCCGCCGCGCCGCCGCCCTTGTTCATCTGGTCGGGGTCAGCGCGCACCGCGGCCTGTTCGTAATTCTCGACCGTTAAGATGCCGTTACCGATGCAAACGCCCTGCAGCCCAAGCAACTGCACCGCGCGGCTGCTGTCGTTGCAGACGGTGTCGTAGTGCGTCGTTTCACCCCGGATCACGCAGCCCAGCGCGACGTATCCGTCGAAGTTCGACATGCGTTCGGCGATGCCGATCGCTGTCGGGATCTCCAGTGCGCCGGGCACTTCGATGATGTCCCAGGTGGCACCTGCCTTTTCGATCTCGGCCTTGGCCCCGGCGATCTGGTGGTCGCTGATATCCTTGTAGTAAGGCGAGGCGACGATCAGGATTTTCACCGGTTTGTCGAAATCCGGCAGCGGCATGATGTAATGGGACGGTCCGGCCATTATCCGATCTCCGAGATTTTGCGGGTGCTGACGATGCGCAGGCCGTAGGCATCGAGACCGACGACTTTGGGCTTGGGCGAGTTGGTCAAGAGTTCGATGTCGTGCAGCCCGAGCGAGCTGAGGATTTGCGCGCCCAAACCATATTGCCGCAAGGTCTGCGGCGACACCTCTTCGCTTGGGTCGAGCTTCATATGCACATCGCGCAGCAGGACCAGCGCGCCTCGCCCTTCGGCCGCGATGACCTTCATCGCGTCGCCGAATTCATCGCGCCGCCCCTTGGGGCCAACACCCACGACATCCAGCATCGGATCAAGCGCATGCATGCGGACAAGAACCGGTTTCGGCGTGGAAATATCGCCTTTGATCAAGGCGATATGTTCGGCGCCCTGCGTTTCGTCAGTGTAAATCCGCATCTCCCACTCACCGCCGAATTCGGACTGGATCGTGTTGGTTTCGCGAACCCGAACGAGGTTGTCATGCCGACGCCTGTAGGCGATCAGATCGCTGATCGTGCCGATTTTCAGACCGTGTAATTGGGCGAAGGCGATGAGGTCGGGCAGCCGCGCCATTTCGCCGTCTTCCTTCATGATCTCGCAAATCACGCCAGACGGGTTGAGGCCGGCGAGACGGCTGATATCGGTCGCGGCTTCGGTATGGCCGGCGCGGACAAGGACGCCGCCGTCTCGGGCGCGCAGGGGGAAGACATGGCCGGGTGTGGCGATATCGGCAGCGCCTTTGGAGGCGTCGATGGCCGTCGCCACGGTCAGTGCGCGGTCGGCGGCGGAAATACCGGTGCTGACCCCTTCGCGGGCTTCGATGCTGACGGTGAAGGCGGTTTCGTGCCGGGACGAGTTATGCGAGGCCATCAGCGGCAGGCCAAGCGCGTCGATCCGTTCGCCCGGAAGTGTGAGGCAAATCAAGCCCCTACCATGGGTGGCCATGAAGTTGATCGCATCGGGGGTCGCCATTTGGGCGGGGATCACCAGATCGCCTTCATTCTCGCGGTCTTCGTGATCGACAAGGATGAACATGCGGCCGTTGCGGGCGTCTTCGATGATTTCTTCGATGCTGCTGATCGCATCGGACCAATCCCGTTCGACCGGCCCCGGTGTTTCGAAGTTCTGGTTCATGCGCATCCCCGTGATCGCTTAGGGCCAGATAGCCCAGCGCCCGGGATTTGGAAAGGGTATCGCACCCGACGGACGCGGCGTCGCTGCGAGAGGATGGTTAACCCGTTGGGATCGCCAAAATGACCAATCGGAATTGCATCTGAATTCTATCGGAATTTCATCGGACCTTTGCGCGCGCCCGACCCCTGGTTAACGCAACGCGCGGTGAAACGTTAAGGATGGGTTGATGCGCCGGGCGCACCGTCGCCATCGAAAAATTCGGGTGCCGCCAGATAGCCCGCCATCTTCGCGGCCTCGGCCCATTCCCTCTCAAAAGCGGTGTCGCCGATCAGCACGTACCGATCTGCCGGTTGCCCGTCGCCGGTGACGATGACGCGGAGCTGATCGCGCATGTCGGACCATGTGGCGGAAAACGGCGGCGCAGTGCCCGCACGGTCGATTTGGGGCAGCCCGGCGAGGTAATCGGGCGAAACCCGCGCATGAGTGATCGCGATCCGGGCGGTGTGTTGGAGCGCGTCCAGCTTGGCCGCCCTGTCATCGGGCAGCACTGCACCATCGCGCAGGACCTGCAGCGCGTTGTTCGAGAACAGGAAGCCGATCAGGTCGTGCCCGGTGCTGGCTCTGATCCCGGCATAGGTTTTGTAGGGCAATCCCAGCTCTTTCGCGCGCCGTACCCGCAGGCGGACGATTTCGACAGGCAAAGTGCGGATCAGCTGTTTGCGTGCCTTGGTCCAAGCGTGTTTGCGCCAGCTTTTACCCGGTGCGTCCACGCGCCCTGAATTATGTCCGATGCCTGCTGTCATGGTGATCCGTCCATTTATTCTTGGGCCAGCGTCGCGCGCGGGCTGGCCTGTTGTCAAACGGAAAGGATCATTCGGCGGCGTGGCGGACGGGCACGATGTAGGGTGTTGGTATATGTTCTGCGGCCTTCTGCTTTTGCTGACGCCGATGCACCAGCGCGAACATGGGGGGCGTGAAATAGAAGCTGACGACTGTTGACAGCAGGACTCCTCCCGCGATGGAGACTGCAAAGGGTGGCCAGAAGGCCCCGCCATCGAGGATCAGTGGCAGGAAGCCCCCGAAGGTCGTGATCGTGGTTGAGATGATGTGTCGGCTGGAGCCAGTGACCACACGGGCCATCGCGTCACGGTCCCCCGCCGCGGCGTCTTCATCCGCCTGCAGCGCGGTGAGGATGATGATGGCCGCATTGATCGATACCCCGATCGAGCCGATCACGCCGATGATCGCGACCACGCCGAACGGGTATTGCATGATCGCAAGCGACAGCATGGATAGCCCGGCGGCGAGGACGCAAACGACAAGTGTAACGGCGGCCAACCGGAAGGAGTTGAACGTCAGCACGATGGTCGCAATCGTCAGCGTGACGATCAGCCCGACGGAGGCGAGAAGATTGCCGACCGTGTTCGACCGGGCATCGCTGTCGCCGCCGAGGCTGAGCGTGTAGCCAGCGGGGACGTCAAACCCGCGCGCGTCGATGGCTGTGAGCACCTGTTGCAGGGCCTCTTCCGGCAGGACGTTGGGGACGAGAAATGCCTGGATGACGTTTTCACGGGCCCCATCGACCCGGGTGATCACGCTTTCGGCGGGTTCGACCACGGGTGTTGCGATTTCCGACAAGGGCACCGCGGGGAACGCGCCTGTGGCTGAGATTGCCGGGGCGTTGGGCAGCAGGATCGGCATGTCGGCGATGGCCTGAAGGTCGCTGCGCAGGTCGTCGCCAAGGCGGACGCGGACGGCGAGTTGTTCGGTCCCTTCCACCAGCGATCCACCGGTGACGCCAACGAGCGCTCCGTCGAGTTGCGCGGCGACATCAGCCACGTCGAGCCCCAACAGCCGCGCCTTGTTTTCGTCGATGTCGAACCTGATCTGCGGTGCGCCGCCATTCACCCCGGCGCGGACCTGCGTGACAAGGTCGAGGTCGGACATGATCGCGCGGACCTCATCCCCCAGGGCGCGCAGGGTCGCGATGTCTTGACCCTGGATCTTGATTTCGACGGGTGCATCGACAGGCGGCCCTTGGACCAAGCCGCGCACAATGACTTGTGCCTGGGGGAAATCCCGGTCGAATTGTTCCTGCAGGCTGGAGACCAGACGTGCGGCGTCGGCATCGGTTTCTGTGGTGATCATCGCCTGGGCAAAGCCCGGTTCCTGGCTGCGCCCGCCCACGATGTTGTAGTAGAAGGCCGGGCCGGAGGCACCGACATTCCAGTAGATGCTGCGCAGCCCGTCATCGGCGCGGATCACATCATCCATTTGCTGGACGACGCGGGTGGTTTCGCTGATGGCGCTGCCGGGGGGCATCGCGACCTCGATATAGAACTGGTTGCGTTCGACGCCGGGGAAGAATTGCGCGGTGAGCGTGGGGAAGGCCGCAAAGCCGAGGACCGGCAGGATCAGTGACAGTGCGATGGCGCGCATTGGGTTTTTGACGGCGAGGCGGATTGATCCTTCGAACAGGCGCGCCAGCCAACTGATCTGGATGCCGTTGGCGAAGGCCCCGCGTGTTTCAGCGGCGGGCAGGACCCAGCCTGCGATGGCCGGTGTGACGGTCAATGCGATCAGCAGTGACCAGAACAGCATCAGAACGACCGCGATCGCGATGGAGCCGACGAAATCGCCCGCTGGCCCCGGCAGCAGGATCATCGGGGTAAAGGCAAGCGCCGTTGTGACGGTTGAGGCGAAAAGCGGGGCGGCGAGCCGTTTGACGGCATCGCCGACGGCAGTTTCGCGGGCCATTCCGGCCTTGAGCCGTTTGCGCACCTCATCCGCCATGACGATTGCCGCATCGACCAGCAGGCCTAATGCCACGATCAGACCTGTGACGGACATCTGGTGGATCGGCAGGCCGATCATGTTCATCGTGGCCAGTGTGGCGAGCGACACGACGGGCAAAACAGCGGCCACGATCAGCGCGGCGCGCACACCGAGGGTGAGCAGCAGAACCGCGACAACCAGCCCGACACCGATCGCCATGTTAGTGGCGACCTCGCCCAGGCGGGCGATTGTATAGGTGCTTTGGTCGAAAAGGAGCGTTTCCTCGATTCCCAGAGGGACCTGATCCGCGCCTGCGGCCAGTTCATCGCGCACGAAGCCCATCCAGCGGTCGATCTGTTGCCCGTCCTGGGCCAGCGTGCCGATCAGGATGGCGGGTTTGCCGTTGGCGAAGGCCAATTCGTCGGTGGGCGTCTTGGGGCCGCGCGTCACCGTGGCGATATCGCCCAATCTTACAGAGGCGCCGTTATCGGCCTCGCGCAGGACAACCTGGCGCAAACGGTCGAGCGTTTCGATTTCGCCGCTGACCCCGATGGTGAGGTCGGCGTCACCTTGCAGCCGCCCGGCCTGCACCTTGCCATCGGCCTGAGACACGCGCGTAGCGATTTCTCCGGCGGTCAGGCCAAGTGCGGCGGCACGTTCCGGATCGACCCAGATCAGCACCTCTTCTTCCGGGAGGCCGAAGTAATCGACCGCACGGGTGCCGGGGATTGCGCGCAGGCGGTCGCCCAGAGCCTCAGCATGTCGCGCCAGAAGGGTCAGTGGCATGTCAGGCATGGTGGAGGTGACCGAGATGACACCGGAATAGGCTGCGATGCCTTCGGCGTTGAAATCGGGGGCGAGGACGCCGGTGGGGAAATTGCGCCGTGCGTCTTCGACGGCATCGCGCGCCTCGGACCAGACCTGTTCGATTGTGGCGTCGTCAAGCGTTTCGAGCAGTTCGATCGAGACGACGGACACGCCGGTGCGCGAGACGGATGCGATTTCGTCGATTTCGGCGATCTTGCGCAGTTCTTCCTCGATCTCGGCTGTGACGAGGGATTCGACGCGTTCGGGATCGGCGCCGGGGAATTGGGTCGTGACCGTCGCGAAGATATTGGTGATGGTCGGGTCCTCTTGCCGGCCGAGTGACATGAATGATGACAGACCGGCGGACACGAGGACGAGGATGATCAGCGCGACGATGCGGGGCTGGCGGAAGGTGAGCGTTTCCATGACCTGTACCCCCTACGATCCGGTTGCGGGTTGTGGATCGACGGTCTGACCGACCGTGACACGCTGTGGACCGGTGGTGATCAGGCGGATATCTTGGGGGAAAGCACCGGCGACGAAGACCCTGTCCCTTTGGCTGTGCAGAACCTGCACGGTCAGGCTGCGCACGGTGTCGTCGGTATCGACGGCGAGAAGCGTCCATTGTCCGCGCAGTCCCTCTTTGAGCGTTGTAACAGGGACCCAAAGACCCGGGGTTTCGATCGTGTCCGACAAAAGAACGCGCGCGGTTTGGCCAAAGGCGAGGTTATCGTCGGTCGCGACCTCGAACAGGGCGGTGCGGGTGCGTGTGGCAGGATCGACATCCGGACGAAGGGTCAGGAGTTCAGCCTGGTATTCTGTGCCGCCGATATCGACCGTCGCTGTGGTGAGATCATCGGCGGAGAGATCAAGCGGGACACCGATGCGAAGTTGCGGCCTGCCGTCTTCTACGATGTCGATCAGTGCCTGCCCCGGTGCGATGCTTTCACCGCCATCAACGCGCCGTTCGGTGACCCGTCCGGCAAAGGGGGCGTGGATTTGCGATTTTTCTGTCTGAATGCTGTTGGTGAGCAGTGCTGCTTCGACCTCGGCGATCCGGGCGCGCAGTTCGTCGGCGCGCGAGAGCGCTTCGTCACGGGCGGCCTGGCTTGCAAAACCTTGATCGCTGAGTTGCGATTGGCGTTCCACGGTCTGTTCGGCAAAGCGCAGTTGCGCCTCTAGCGCTGTCTGGCTGGCCTGCAGTCGCGCTCGGTCGGCATCCAGTAGCTGTGTGTCGAGTGTTGCGACGTGTTGGCCTGCGGCAACTGTGTCGCCTTCGTCCACGATGATGTCATTGAGCCTGCCGCTGAGTTCGAAAGAGATGGACGTCGTGCGCCGCGGTTCGACCTGGCCCACAAACGACCGGGTTATGTCGTAACCGGGGGCGAGTGTGATGGGTGTCGTCTCGACCGGCATCAGCGGTGCGGGCGCGGGTGCAGGCGCCGCATCGGCACGACGGGTGAGTTCGTCGCTCCCCGTCTTCACGGCGAAAAGCGCGGCAGCGATGACGATCAGCGTCACGGCGGTCCGGATCGTGGCGCGCGCGAACCTTTGCAAAAGGCCTGGCGTGCGGATCTGCGTCATGTCTTTTGCTGCGGTCATTGAATCGCCCTCGCAATGTTAGTGCATCTAACTTATATGTTAGTCTCTCTCACTTTGACAAGTGTTACGGCTTCTGAAAGAAAACGGATCATGGAAAACACTGAAAAAGCGAAACCCGCGGAGCTGAAAAAATCGGCTTATCACCATGGTGATCTGCGTGCGGGATTGATCGAGGCAACGCGAAAACTGGTCGAGGAAAAGGGTCCGGACGGGTTTTCGGTTTCAGATGCGTGCAGGTTGGCAGGTGTGTCGACGGCTGCGCCCTACAAGCACTTTAAAGACAAGTCGGAAATGCTGGTCGCGATGGTCATGGAAGGCATGGCGCGGCATCGCCACAACATGGTTGCATCGCTTGAAGATATCCCGCGCGGCAGTCCTGAACGGGTCAAGGCCCTTGGTCGGGAATATGTCGATTTCGCCTTGAAGGAGCCTGGGCTTTTCCGGCTAAAATTCGGCGGTTTCACCGACCGTCTGGACGATCCGAAACTGCAGGAAGCAGGCGAAGGCACGTTCACGATCGTGTTGAAAGAAGTCGCCGACTGCCTTGGTAAAGAGGAGATTACCGCCGACGTCCGCCGCCGGGGTTTCATGCTGTGGAGCTTTGTCCACGGGTTGAGCTTTCTCATGGCTGACCCCAAGCTGACGACGATGGGCGGCGAATTCGTGCTTGATGATCTGCTGGACGAGATCGCAAATCGTTTATTGGCCTAATGGGTCGTCGCTGGTGGCTCTTTCGCGCCGGTCATGAAGGCCACAGCGTCGGACATTGTGTAATCCTTCGGGTCGATCACGCAGAGCCGCCGCCCAAGTCTGTGGACATGGATCCGATCGGCGACCTCGAACACGTGCGGCATGTTGTGGCTGATCAGGATGATCGGAATGCCGCGTGACCGCACGTCGAGGATCAGTTCGAGGACCTTGCGGGATTCCTTTACGCCCAAGGCTGCGGTTGGTTCGTCGAGGATGATCACCCGTGATCCGAACGCTGCCGCCCGCGCCACGGCCACGCCTTGGCGTTGACCGCCTGAGAGGGTTTCGACCGGCTGGTCGATGTCCTGGATCGTCATCAGGCCAAGGTCGTTCAGCTTTTCCCGGGCGAGCGTTTGCATCGCGGCCTTGTCGAGCTGTTTGAAAAGCCTGCCCCGCCAACCCGGTTTGCGGATTTCGCGCCCCATGAACATGTTGTCGGCGATGGACAGCGCCGGGCTGACGGCGAGGGTCTGGTAAACCGTTTCGATCCCCGCATGCCGTGCGTCGTTGGGGGAATGAAAACGCACCGGCTTTTGTTCGAGTTCGACCACGCCATTGTCAGGGACGACGGCGCCGGACAACGCCTTGATCAGGGTAGATTTTCCCGCGCCGTTATCCCCGATCACGGCGAGAATTTCACCGGGATAAAGATCGAAGTCGCAGTTATCGAGGGCGACGACCTTACCGTAGCGTTTGGTCAGGTTGCGGCCTTTGAGGATGGGTTCCATTATGCGGCTACCTTTCTGATCCATTGATCGATTCCGACAGCGAGGATGATGAGCGTGCCGATCAGCATGAAGGTCCATTGCGGGTTCACACCGGCCATACCGAGGCCCAGCATGAAGACACCCACGATCAGCGCCCCGAAAAACGCGCCCCAGATCGAGCCGCGTCCGCCGAAAAGCGAGATGCCACCGATCACGACGGCGGTGATGGACTCGATATTACCCTCCAACCCCGTCGACGCGCTGGGAGAGACGGAGGCGAAGCGCCCGATCAGCGACCAACCCGCAATGGCGGAGATTGCACCCGCGAGCATGTAGACGGACATGAGTGTTCGCTTGACGTTGACCCCGGCCAATTCCGCCGCTTCGGGGTCATCACCGACGGCATAGACATGACGCCCCCATGCGGTTGAGCGCAGCATGTAGGCCAGAAGGAAGGTCAGCCCGACCAAAACCAGTACCCCGTAGGTGATCTTGGTCTGCCAGATCAGGTCGAGCCAGAACTGGTCGGTGTCGTTCGGCCGGATCCGTTCGTAGGCAATGCCGCGCAGGTTTTCGATCCAACGAACAAATTGTTCGTTCGGCTTCAGGCCAAGCCATTGCAGCATCGGCGCCTCTTCCCGGATGGTGCGGGCACGGATCGTTTCGTTGCGCGAATAGATGTAATTGGCCGCCAGCACGATCTGCCAGACGCCCAAGGTGGCGATGAATGGCGGGATCTTGATCCGGGTGACGAGCCAACCTGACAATGCGCCGATCCCGGCCCCGGCGGCCAGCCCGCAGGCGACAGCGACGGCGGGTGGCAATCCGTAGGTGAAGGTGAATTTACCCATGATGACCGAACAGAAGACGGCGATCGCCCCCACGGATAGGTCGATGCCGGCCGTCAGGATGATCAGTGTCTGCGCCAGCGCGAGGATGCCGACGATCTGAATTTGCTGGAAAACCAGAGTCATCTGCGGCAGGAATCGTGGCCCCAGCCAACCGGTGAAGATCATGATCGCGCAGACCAGCACGATCAGCGGTACGAGCGACGGCGTCCTGTGCAGCGCACCCTGAAAACGCATCAGCAGGGATTTATCGCCGACCTCGAACGCGGCCACCGTTTGCGATGCCCCTTCCAGACCGGATTCGTAATTGTCGGATTTCTCCGCCATGGCGACCTCCCCCAATGAGCGTTGCCGTTTGCGCTTGTGAAAAGGGCGGACCGCGGCCCGCCCTTGGAGTTTCAGCTTGGGCTGTGAAGCCCTTTCAGATCAACCCCAGCAGAGGTCTGTGCCTTCTTCGACCGAGATGCTGTCGACCCCATCGACCGGGCTGCCCGTCACCAGCGCCACGCCGGTATCGAAGAATTCCTTGCCTTCGGTGTTCTGGGGCAGCGTACCGTCTTCGGCGAATTTCGCGATCGCCTCGATCCCCAAAGATGCCATCAGCAGTGGATATTGCTGCGACGTTGCGCCGATCACACCGTCAGCGACATCAGCGACACCGGGGCAGCCGCCATCGACCGAGACGATCAGGACGTCATCCTGACGACCGACGGCGACAAGCGCCTCATACGCTCCGGCGGCGGCCGGTTCGTTGATCGTGTAGACGACGTTGATGTCCGGATCGGCGGCGAGGCAGGTTTCCATCGCGGTGCGTCCGCCCTCCTCATTGCCAGCCGTGACTTCATTGCAGATGATCCGTTCGTCCGTTTCATCTCCCCACAGGCTTGGATCGACGACATCGATGCCGAAGCCGGTCAGGAAGCCCTGATCGCGCAACACCCCAACGGTCGGCTGGCTGATGGCGAGGTCGAGCATGGCGATTTTGGCGTTCGCGGCCTCATCCCCAAGTGCGCCGGCGGCCCATTGGCCGATCAGTTCACCGGCGAGAAAGTTGTCGGTGGCAAAGGTCGCATCGGCGGCGTCGATCGGCTCGAGCGGGGTGTCGAGCGCGATGACCAGAAGGCCAGCCGCGCGCGCCTCTTCCACCGGCCCGACGATCGCTGCCGTGTCGGATGCGGTGATCAGAATACCCGATGCGCCATTGGCGATGCAGGTTTCGATCGCCGCCACTTGCGCCTCGTGGTCGCCGTCAACCTGACCGGCGTAGGAATTCAGGGTAATGCCCAATTCGGCTGCTTTGGCTTCGGCGCCTTCGCGCATTTTGACGAAGAACGGATTCGTGTCGGTTTTGGTGATCAGACAGGCAGAGGTGCCATGCCCATCGGCCATGGCGGCCCCAGCGGACGTGATCGCGGCAGCGGCGGTGCCGATCAATAGCTTTTTCATAATGTCCTCCCAGACTTTGTTTTTCAGGGCCTCCGCCCTGCGTTACTGGCGGTACATATCACGCCAGTGGTGCCTAGAAGGCCAGATTCGACCGGGGGTGTCAATTAATTAGTTAACTTTCTTTATTTATTTATATCGCCTATGATCCATTAGGGAGGAGACCTATAGAAACGCCGATGGAAGACGGATTGGTCAGATCGATCAGCCTGGGGCTGAGCCAGCGTGGCGTGCGTGATCACAACGAACGCCTGCTGCTGTCGTTGATCCAACGGCATGGCGCGATGCCGGCAAGCGATCTTGCGAAACGCGCGGGGCTGTCGCCGCCGACGGTCTCTACCATTTTGAAACGCCTCGAAGCAGAAGGGCTGGTGGAACGGGGTGACCCGGTGCGCGGCAAGGTGGGCAAGCCGTCCGTGCCAATGGGGTTGGCCGCGGATGGTGCGTTTTCGTTCGGATTGAAGATCGGTCGCAGGTCGGCGGAGCTCGCCCTGATCGATCTACGCGGCGTGCTGCGCCACGAACGGCATCTGACCTATCGCGAACCGGTGGCCGATGATATTTTCACATTCGTTGATACGGCGATTTTCGAGATTACGGAGGCCCTTTCTGACGCCCAAAAGCATCGGATTTGCGGGCTGGGGGTTGCGGCGGCGTTCGAGCTTTGGAATTGGTCGGAAAATGCATCACATGCGCGGACGGAGTTTTTGGCGTGGCGGGGCGTTGACCTGCGTCGCGACCTGCAAGCCCGTACCGGTCTGCCGGTATCGCTGCTGAATGACGCGACCGCGGCATGTCAGGCGGAACATACCTATGGGCGCGGTAAGGAGTTTCGGGACTATGCCTATTTCTTTATCGGTGCCTATATCGGCGGCGGTATCGTATTGGATAACGCCGTTTATGAAGGCCGCCAGGGAAATGCCGGGGCGCTGGGATCGTTGCGAAGTATCGGGCCGAACGGCGAAAGCATGCAGTTGATCGAGATGGCGTCGATCCGGCAGTTGGAAAAGCGCCTGAACGAGGTCGACCTTGATCCGCGGCAGCTATGGAGCGACCCGAACAGCTGGCTCGACCTGTCGCGCTATGTTGACCCGTGGCTGGGCCAGACGGCGCAGGAATTGGCGAAGGCGTCGCTGTCGACCTGTTCGGTGATCGACTTTGAGGCGATCCTGATCGATGGGGCCTTTCCAAGCGACATTCGACAGGAGTTGGTCGAAAGGGTCAGGCGATACGTCGTGACCCAGGATACCCGCGGGCTGATCCCGCCGCGGATCGAGGCTGGCAGTATCGGTCGCAAGGCCCGCGCCATCGGCGCCGCGACCCGCCCGATCAGCGCGCAGTTCATGCTGTGACGCTATTGCGAGGTCAGTCAGCTTGCGCTTTGGGCCGGATCTGCGCCGAGTAGGCGGGATCGACGCTGGACCCTTAGGCGACCGGCTTTCGCTCAGGCAGACAGGGGGCGACCGCATAGGCGCACACCCGGCGTTCAAGACCACTGCCGGTCATGTAACGCCCTTCCCGGGGATTGATCGGAAACACGGCGCTGGTGTCGTTGCGCGACGATTATGCGTCAGAACCTGGGCCCGCGGGCTGCGTTTCAGTCGGTAACGCAGTGTCGCGCAGGGGCCGGTATATTCTTTGCAAGCCATCGCATCAGGTCAGACCTGCGGCTGCCAGTCATGCATGCGTTTGACACCCAATTTCGACCCAATGGTCGCCGATTTCGTCGTCAACCGGCCGCAGACAACCAGTATGTTCACAGAATTTCTGTCGGTGACCAGTAGTTTACCTGGCGGTGGGTGATCAGTGCCAGTTGTAGCTCTCGACAATCCGAACCACCAGCATTCGCATGCTCTTTTGTCTCGACAACGTCAGAGCATCGGTCAAGCAGATTTGCAAATCAGCCCATGCGCCCGGGAACCCATCGGTCTGTTCCGGCTTCGATAGCCAATATGATTTTGCAGCACGCCCCCAGTCGGGCACAAACCGCTTTACCTCGCGCTGTCCGAGAACGCCAAATTCGCAGCCATCGGCCGGCTCTTTGTCTTGTGAAGTGCGCCAGTCTTCCTGAATGTCACCCCGTCGTAGCATGAAGATGCGGCGACATACCGCGAGGCTTTTGTATCCCATGGGAACATGGCTGGTCAGCACATCCCAACCAAAAGCATCGTGTTGACCAAGATTGGAGTATCCACTCGCCTCGACGAAGTAATCAGCGTTAAATCGTCTCTCAAATGGGTTTGGGTTTCCCGGCGGAAAATCGTATCGGACCGTGACCTCAACCATATTCCCGCAACCGCGCGACATACCGCGCCATCGTGTCGATTTCGAGGTTGACGTGATCGCCGACCGCGACATGTCCCCATGTGGTTTCCGACTTGGTATGGGGGATGAAGTTGATGCCGAAATCACGGCCGTCGACTTCGTTCACCGTCAGCGATGTCCCGTTAAGTGCGACGGACCCTTTGGGCGCGATGAACTTGGCCAGGTCCGCGGGCGCCCGGAACGTCACGCGCGTACTGTCGCCCTCATCCTGCAAGCCCACGATTTCGGCGACGCCATCTACGTGCCCCGACACGATATGTCCGCCCAGTTCGTCACCTACCTTGAGCGCGCGTTCGAGATTGACCACCCTGC
Organism: Yoonia sp. 2307UL14-13; assembly: GCF_037572755.1. Classification (NCBI taxonomy): domain Bacteria; kingdom Pseudomonadati; phylum Pseudomonadota; class Alphaproteobacteria; order Rhodobacterales; family Paracoccaceae; genus Yoonia; species Yoonia sp. 2307UL14-13. The sequence continues at coordinate 1,282,764 of NZ_JBBIFZ010000001.1, forward strand.
CCTTGGCCCACGTGCCGAGGTTTGTAGCGCCAACCGTTTCCGCCGAGATTTCGACGTCGAACCAGTTTTGCGGGTCCGTGCCCAGCGCGATCACCGTCAGGCAGACCCCATCGCAGGCGATGGAGGCACCGATGTCGATCCCGTCGACATCATAGCCGGTTCCGATCCGCGCACGCAGGTCGCCGCGCTGTTCGAGGTCGAGGATTTTGCCCTGATCGGTGATGATGCCTGTGAACATGCCGCGCCTCCTGTCTTGGTATTGACCTAGCCCGCCGCTTTGCGACTGTCACGGGACAAAAGATGTGGCATAAGCATTTGGACACCAACCACCGCAAGGCCGCGTATCGTGACGACGCCCCGGCACTTTCTGTTTCTGCAAGGCCCGCACGGCCCGTTTTTCGCGCAGTTGGCGCAGGCGTTGCGCAAGACCGGCGCGCATATTTGGCGGGTCGGGTTCAACGCGGGCGATCAGGCGTTCTGGCGCGGGGCGGGGTATGTGCCTTATCTCGGGCCGCTGGATGATTGGGCCGAGACCTGTCGCGACCTGATTGCAGAGCACAGGATCACCGATCTGGTGCTTTACGGCGATGTCCGGCCGGTTCATGCGGAGGCCGTTGCTGTGGCCCGTGCGGAAGGTCTGCGCATTCATGTGTTCGAGGAAGGTTATCTGCGCCCCTATTGGGTGACCTATGAGCGGGGCGGTTCGAATGGCCATTCGCGCCTGATGCAGATGTCGGTGGCGCAGATGTGTGCCGCATTGGCCGAGAATGACCATGACATGCACCCCCCGCCCGCCGTTTGGGGAGATATGCGCCAGCATATGTTTTATGGGGCGCTTTATCATTGGTTCGTGCTGTTCCGAAACCGGCGCTATCGCAACTTTGTCACCCATCGTGACCTGTCGGTCGGGCGCGAGGCGCTGCTTTACACCAAGCGGTTGTTCACCATGCCCTATGGGGCCCTGTCCCGCTATGCAGCGCAGCGCCGCATCCGCTATGGCGGTTTTCCCTATCATCTGATGCTGTTACAGCTTGAACATGATGCGAGCTTTCGGGCCCATTCGCCCTTTGCGGATATGGAGGCGTTTCTGCAGGTCGTCATCGACGGGTTCGCTGCGGGTGCCCCATCGCATCATCATCTGGTGCTGAAGGCCCATCCGCTTGAGATCGGGCGCGTGCCGTTGCGCCGGATCATCGCGCGCATGGCGGGCGAGCACGGTATCGCCGCGCGGGTGCATTTCGTGCGCGGTGGCAAGCTCGCCCCCCTGTTGGATCAGGCGCGCAGTGCGGTGACGGTAAATTCGACCGCAGCACAACAGGCGTTGTGGCGGGGTATTCCGCTGAAGGCGTTCGGGACGGCGGTTTATGACAAGCCGGAATTCGTGTCAGATCAGGCTTTGCCGGATTTCTTCGCCAATCCGCGCCGCCCGGATGCGCGGGCCTATCGCGAATATCGCCGGTTTTTGTTGGAGACCTGTCAGGTCCCCGGCGGCTTTTATTCTGCGCGTGGCCGGCGGCAGTTGCTGCGCGAGGTCGTGGATATGATGCTGGCAGATGTCGATCCTTACGACGCCTTGCAGACCGACGCGCCACGTCGCGATTTTCGGGTTGTTGGTTAGGCCTAGATGTCTGACCCGCAGGCGCGCACTCAGTTATATGTCTATAATGGCGGGTTTCTGACGCAGGGGCGTGTGCGCCGTATTCTGACGCTGGCGGGTTATGACATTCGCCTCGGCGCCCCCGGGCCGGAGGATGCGGTTGGTGTGTGGGGCCAAAGCCCGACCGCGCCTCGTGGTGAGGCGGTGGCAGAGCGCAGGGATGCACCGGTGATCCGGGTTGAGGATGCTTTTTTGCGCTCGGTCGGGTTAGGCCGCGATGGCGATGTGCCGATCGGGCTGCATATCGATCGGCACGGCGTGCATTTTGACCCGAGCGTATTGTCTGATCTGGAGCGGTTGCTGGCGGAGGCGCCGTTGGATGATACCGCCCTTCTGGACCGCGCGCGCGCCGGGATTGCGGCGATGCAAGCGGCGCACTTGTCGAAGTACAACGCCTTTGACCCCGAGGCGGCCGTGCCTGAACCGGGTTATGTGCTGGTGATTGACCAAACCCGCAAGGATGCGTCGATCCGCGCGAGCGGGGCGGACAGCAATACGTTCAAGGAAGTGCTGTTCTATGCCCAGACAGAACATCCGGGCGCGCGGATCGTGATCAAGACCCATCCTGAGACATTGGGCGGGCATCGCGAGGGGTATTTTTCGTCGGACGAGATGACGGATCGGATTAGCCTGTGTGATCAGCCTGTGTCACCCTGGGCGCTGTTGGAGGGCGCGATCGCCGTCTACACCGTGTCGTCTCAGATGGGGTTCGAGGCGATATTGGCGGGGCATCGTCCCATCGTCTTTGGCCAGCCGTTTTATGTGGGGTGGGGTCTGACCGATGATCGCAAACCACTGCAACGCAGGCAACGACGTCTGACGCGGGCGCAGTTGTTCGCGGCGGCGATGATCTTGTATCCGGTCTGGTACGATCCTTATCACGACCGTCTGTGCAGCTTTGAAGAGGCTGTGGCGACGATGACGGCGATGGCCCGTGCCGCGCGCGATGATTATCGCGGTTGGGTTGCGGCTGATATCCGGTTGTGGAAGCGCGCGCATATGCAGCGGATTTTCGGCAAACCGCGACGGATGATCTTTGCCAAGGGCGATGCCGCGCAGGTCGCGAAAAAGGCGGAGCGTCGGTTGATGGCCTGGGCCGCGACGGGCCGCGAAGATGCTGTGCTGGTCGAGGACGGGTTTTTGCGGTCGCGAGGTTTGGGGGCCGATCTGATCCCGCCGCTGAGCCTGGTTCTGGATGATCTGGGCATTTACTATGACGCGACCCGCCCGAGCCGGTTGGAGGCGCTCATCAATGAAAGCGCCGATCTGGATGCCGGGGCCCGGCAGCGAGCCACGGCGTTGATTGCGCGTATCCGCGAGGCGGGATTGTCGAAGTATAATTTGCAGGGCCGCGATGCGTTGCCCGATTTGCCTGCGGGGCGTCGGATATTGGTTCCGGGTCAGGTGGAGGATGATGCTTCGATCCGGTTGGGGACGGGTGAGGTGGCGACGAACGGGGCGTTGTTGCAAGCGGTACGGGCGGCCAATCCGGCAGCCATTATTCTGTATAAACCGCACCCCGATGTCGAGGCTGGGTTGCGACCGGGTGAAGTGGCCGATGCGAGCGCTTTGGCGGATGTTATCCTGCCCAATGTCGATCCGATTGCGGCGATTGATGCGGCGGATGAGGTTTGGACCATGACCTCGCTTTTGGGGTTTGAGGCGCTTTTGCGCGGCAAGGCGGTGACCTGTCTGGGGACACCGTTCTACGCCGGGTGGGGCTTGACCGATGATCGCGCGATGCCTGTACCCCGGCGAGAGGCGCGGGTTGATTTGGCGGCGTTGGTATATGCGACGCTGATCGCCTATCCCCGCTATGTCGATCCGGTGACCGGCCTGCCCTGCCCTGTCGAGGTGATCGTAGATCGGCTGGAGCATGGGGATGTGCCACGCCCGGGGCGGTTCAACCGGGTATTGGCCAAGCTGCAGGGTCTGTTGGCGAGTTATGCATTCTTATGGCGTTGATAGTCGGCGAACCCAGCGATGCAGAATGTCGCTGCCGATGGAGCGGACCTCGGCCAAGGTAAAACGGGGAGCGCTGGCCAAGCTGTCGATCCCCATTGCGCCGAGCGCGGGTGCACCTTCGGCCCCGACGGCCATACCGGCGGTGAAAACGACCAGTTCATCGACAAGGTTCGCGGCCAGCAGCGATGCAGCCAGCATGCCGCCACCTTCGCAGAACACGCGGGTGATGCCTTGCTCCGCCAGATTGGCCAATGCCGCGTTCATATCGACCTGACCGGCCACGACTTGCGTCGGCAGGCTGCGGGCGCCCTCGCGCGCCCATGCCGACACGTCGGCATCAGAACCATGGCACAGCCAAACCGGATGGCTCCCCGCTGTTTTGGCCAACTGACAGTCGGTGCCGATCTTCATCCCGCGTGAGACGATGATGCGCACAGGTTGCCGCGTGATCCCGAGACCGCGCACCGTCAGCGACGGATCATCGGCACGCACCGTTCCCGCGCCCACCATGACCACATCGTGGCGCGCGCGCATTATATGGACGGCCCGCCGCGCCTCTGGCCCCGTGATCCATTGGCTTTCGCCGGATGCGGTTGCGATGCGCTCATCAAGCGTGCCGGCCAGTTTGAGCGTGACGAAAGGCCGATTCTGGGTCGTGCGCAGTAGGAAACCGGCGTGATCTTTGCGTGCCTCAGCCTCCATGATGCCGGTTTCGACTGCGATCCCCGCCTTTTGCAACATCGCGATGCCACGCCCGCCGACCCGGCTATCGGGGTCGCCGGTAGCGATCACGACGCGGGCGACTTGCGTGTCGATCAGGGCCTGCGCGCAAGGCGGTGTCTGACCGTGATGAGAGCAGGGTTCGAGTGTGACGTATGCCGTGGCACCTTTGGCGGCGGGTCCGGCTTGCGACAACGCGATCGTTTCCGCGTGCGGTCTGCCACCATCCGCTGTGCGCCCACGCCCGATGATCCGCCCATCCTTGACGATCACGCAACCGACCGCCGGGTTCGGCCAGACCCGTCCCATCCCGCGCCGCCCGAGGCTGAGGGCCAGCGCCATGAACCGGGCGTCGGTGGCGGCGTTCACTCTTCTTCTTTGGGCGCTTCGGGCCGTAGTTCGCTGACGAATTTGTCGAAATCGTCGGCGGCCTGGAAATTCTTGTAGACGCTGGCAAAGCGGACGTAAGCGACCGTATCGATCCGGGCGAGGCTTTCCATGACGATCTCACCGATGGTCTGGCTGGGGATGTCGGTTTCGCCCATGCTTTCGAGCCTGCGGACGATACCGCTGATCATCTGGTCCATCCGTTCGGGCTCGACAGGGCGTTTCTGCAGCGCGATACGGATCGAGCGTTCCAGTTTGGGACGGTCGAAATCCTCGCGCCGCCCGTTGGATTTGATCACGACGAGGTCGCGCAGTTGCACCCTTTCGTAGGTGGTGAATCGCCCGCCGCAAGCCGGACAGAACCTGCGTCTGCGGATGGCGACATGATCTTCGGCGGGGCGGCTATCTTTGACCTGGGTGTCGACATTTCCACAAAATGGGCAACGCATATCCTGTCCTTATCTGTTCGTCCCGAGGTCTATGCCTTGTAGGGCGCCGCGGTTTATCCACAGGCACTATAGGAAGACGGATAAGTTTTGGGTAGTGGGCAAATGGTGTCGCTAGATCGTGACAAGCGAAGCGTTGCTTTTGAGACTCGGATCAGGCCGTTACTGCAAATCCATCCGGATAAAACCGCGCCAGATGCCGTTTGAGCGGATCGAGATGATCGCCGTAACGCCGCCAGCGCTGGATCGATGTGTCATAGAGCGGTTCACGCACCTGACGGGCGGAAAGGGTCCGGCTGGCATCACCCTTTTGGTATTCCAGGCAGGCCGGGTCCCAATCGAGGCCGAGGAAATCCACCGCGCGCCGCGCCTGCCCTTCCAGATCGTTTACGATGTTTTCGTAGGTCACCGTCAACATGGGATTGGGCAGTACTTTGGCCCAATGATCCATAAGGCCCCGATAATGCACGTAGGCGTGGCCCAACGTGTCGAGTGACTGCGTGTAGGTGTGCCAAGGGGAAAGTGTCTGCATGTAGCAGGATAGGCAGGTATCCATGGGATCGCGCAGCATATGGATGACGCGCGCCTTGGGTAGGAGGGCTGCGAAGAGCCCCAGAAGTTCGAAATTGTGCAGGGACTTGTCGATCACGCGCTGCGCGTCGCTGTTCTCTGCGGGCCCAAGATAGGTTTGGGCGAGCCGTTTTGCGTCGTCAGCGGGTATTTGTTTGACCGCCTGCACCATCTTATCCCCATCTCGCCGGTCCACACCGACTTTTTGAACGATACGGTGCAGGTTCGGGCTTTCTCCGATACTGATCACTTGCGGGTGGCTGGCGAGAATTTGTTCCAGCAAGGTCGAGCCGCTGCGGGGCATTCCGACGATCAGGACGGGGCGGTCATCGCCGATGCCCTTGCCAAAATAATCGGCACGCGAGATGTGGGTGCGCAGTTTTTCCGTCAGATTGCGGTAACCCTTTGCGTCGTATTTCAGAGGAGCCGCGGCTTTCGCCGCGGTGATGGCCTGAAAAGCGGCGTCGTGGTCGCCTTGGTCGTTCAGGCATTTTCCAATGAGTTTCAGCAGATGAGAGAGGCGTTTGCCGCCTGCCTTGCGGTAGCGGGGCAACATCTGGTCGCGCATGTGAATGAAGACCGGATCATCTGCGGCGACCTTGGCCGCATCGACATAAAGCCCGATGACGTTGATATCGTCGGGGCGATCTTTCCACAGCGCGCGTGCATGGTTGGCGGCGGCCTTGGCATCGCCGGTTCCCAGCAGGGCCCAGCCCTTTTGCACCTGCGATGGCCTATGTTGCGGGTCATTTGCCAAGGCGTGGTCGATATGGACCAGCGCATTCGCGAAGTCGTTGCGCTGCATCGCGACATAAGCGGCGGCGTGCCGGACATCGGCGCTATCCGGTGATAACGCGACCGCCTTTTCAGCATGCATATGCGCGCGGCCCAAGCGAGCGGCATTGGCATAGATTTCAGCGGCGAGAGCATGGGTTTCAACGGCGTTGGGACGCACCGTTAGCAGTGCTTCGACCATCGGCAACGCTTTGCGAAACTGATGGCTGTATCGCAGGTGAAACATGATCGCGGCACGTAGCAAAGCCGGGCGCGGCTTCTTGGTCGACAGCAGCTTATCATAAAGCGCATCCGCCTCTTTCAACCGTCCGGCTTTCGTCAGTTTTTGCGCCTGATCAAGCATCCTGCCCCCTGCCTTTCCGCGGTCTTATCCCGCTTGCTGCAGATGCGCCAGCACTTGCCTTTGATGTGGACGGTCACGGTGTTCGAAGAGATAGATGCCCTGCCATGTACCAAGCCCAAGCTGTCCATCGGTGACCGGAATGCTCAGATGCGTGGGCAACAGCGCGGCCTTGATATGCGCGGGCATATCGTCGGGCCCTTCATATGTATGGGTCAGGTAGGCCATTGATGGATCGGTCGAGGGCGGCACGAGGCGTGCGAAGAAATTCCGCAGATCGGCTTGCACCTCTGGGTCGGCGTTTTCCTGAATGACAAGGCTGGCAGAGGTGTGCCGGATGAACAGCGTCAACAGACCGGTGCCTTGCGCCCAGAGCCGTACTTCGTCGGTGAATTCATACAGGTCGGGGCCGCTGGTGCTGATGGTGAATTGCGTTTGCATGCCCCCTTTCTTGCGGGGATCAGCGATCTGTGCAAGCTGCGTCGGATCTCAGCGGTAGGCCGAATGCAGCGGCCATATAAGGGCTAAGCTGCGCCATACAGGTCATAGCCACACCGATGTTGTTCGATGGCACCGGTGCGGTCTGGTTTGTTCGTTCTGCCCCGCGTGCAAAGCTCGACGTTGCGAAAAAGAGCGAGACAATGATCGCTGTCACGCACAAAACCGCGTGCCACAAAAAAGTTTTCATCACGAACAACACGCAAACCACACAAAAACACTCGTCGATTTTGTCAAAAATTGCTTCGACTTTTCCGACGCAGTATTAATAGATCATGTCATGCGGATGGAATCTGTGCCGGTTCGCACAGTACACGATCATTCGGTCAGGCAGGCGACTTGGAGATCAGGTTGTTCCGGCATCAGATCGTTCAGGCCCAAGGCTGCGAGCAATTCGGGCGCAGCGGGGGGAATGCACACGGCATCGGGATCAGAAAGGTGCTGCCCAGCGGTCATTGAAATGTCGATGATGGAAAACGTCGGCTCGGTCCCATAGGCCTGCGCGGCGGTCGCGAACGACGATATAAGAGCGATGGTCGAAGCAAGGCGGAGCATTGTATTATCCTTTCTCCTTCAACCATCTGGGGTCGAAAACGTTCCTGGGCAATAGGGTGAAAGCGTATATCACGTGTTCGTAAATGCAGATGATGCCGCGTGATGGGATGTTTCATGTGCGCGATACAAAGTAATGTCGCGAACTTCAGGAGCGGAAACAGTATTTGCCGCACGCGACAATTTGCTTCAAAATGCGGATATTACGAACAAAGTTATAGGATGGCGATATGGCACATACTCCATACGACTTGAATCTTGGTGGAGAACCGCAGGGCATGCTCGCCCAATTCCTGGAACAAACAAAAAAACTTCATGTCCGACCTGATTTCGGGTCCGATGGCGTATGGATTGGCTTTCGTGGTCGATGTTCAGCAACGCATCATAGATGCGTTCGAGACGGAAACAACCAAGAGTTTCTCGGATGCCTTGGACGGGCTGGATAGTATCAGACCACACCAATTTGATGAAGTCGGGCTGAGCGGACAATCGTTGGACGCCAAGTTTGCCGGCCTTAACCAGTTATCCGGTCTTGTCTGGCGTGGCGTGCGTAAGGCGATCAAATATCTGTTGTCGCTGGTCAATTCCATCCTTAGTTCTCTGGGCAGACTGACGATGGCGGCAGACGCGATTCAAGAGATGAAAGACCTGATCGAGAGCAAGACCGACTTCGTCAGCGACGAAGGCTAGACGGCCTAATCGAACAGCCGATCGCCCTGTTCGTCGATCATCTGCTTGGCCTTGGCGATCGCGGCGGAGGCTGCGGCGTCGGCGTCCTGAAATGTATCCGCACGGATCAGGCGATGTTCGCGAGTCGTGCCGTCGATGTCTTGTTCGATCCGAGCAGAGAGGCGGTAGGTGTTCCCTTCGCGCATGGGCTCGGCATAGATGCGCATGCCGTTGTATGTTTCTGGCTGGGCTGTATCCGTAGGTTTATTGCTGCCGAAGAGTCGAGAAAGAAGTGACATTACTATTCCTCCGTCTTGGATCGGTAGCACATATACACCTACAACTCAGATCAACACAGTGCCGAGACCGACATCCATTTGTAGCTACTGATCGAAAAACTCGGGCACGCGGCAAGTTGACTCTTATCCAACGAATATGGCCGACTATCACTGAGCACCTCAAGCGCTGCTTACCAAAAATTACCTTCACTTATCTAGCTAGTCCTACCCGTCTACCATGGTGTTTTCAACGTGCCCGAGTGCAGCAAACCGATATGAAGATTGCATGATTGGAAGTGGCCTAAGTGCAATCATCCATCGCTTCCTAGTTCAGCTCATCTGGGCATCCAATTTATCGATCAAATCACACAAGTTATCTCTCAAGAGTGCGCAAATTCCGAACGAGTATGTGTGGGAGATTACAAGCCTGTCACCGCCGGTGTCTGGTTCAATGGCCAGCCAAGCCGTTTCATCTTCGCTCCCCTGCTCTTTCTGCCATTCTTGCAAATAGTGTTTCTTTTCAATCGCCAGTTTTAATTCATCCCGCTTCCTCAAACGATCAATATACCCAGAAAAATGGATAAGACTGTGCCTTACTTGAAGGGCAACATCAACCTGCTGAGCAAAACGTAATTGTTCTTTGGTGAAACCATAATGGCCCAGCACATCCCAGCTTGCCTTCAAAGCGTCAGTTGGCTTGCTCGGTCGACAAATTGAATTGACACTCTGAATAAACCTCGCCTCGTACAAGGCAATGCTGAGAAGTACACCGGTCTGGTTGAGAAAACGCGGAAATTCCAAATCCAACTTCGACCCCTCAAAGGTCGCTCTCAAAGCCCGCATTTTATCCGAACCCGGCATCCATTCTGGAAAGTATGCATCTAGCTTTTTACGCTCAATATCGCGCTGGAAAGTCAAAAAACTAGGCAACTTCCAAATTAGATCGCCCAGTTGGTTGAACTCTTCACAAACCGCCGACGCGACCGACGATTTTGGAAGATACATCTCATAGCGGGTCATGCTCTCTACTGATCGAGAAACGACCGCAACTTCCGGCTCCGGCTCGGATGCTTCAGTTTACGGAGCGCCTTGGCCTCGATCTGGCGGATTCGTTCGCGGGTGACGCTGAATTGTTGACCGACTTCCTCCAGCGTGTGGTCGGTGTTCATACCGATACCAAAACGCATGCGCAGGACCCGTTCTTCGCGTGGCGTCAGGGATGCCAGAACCCGCGTCGTCGTCTCTTTCAGGTTTTCCTGAATGGCTGAATCCAGCGGCAGGATGGCGTTCTTGTCTTCGATGAAGTCGCCAAGCTGGCTGTCTTCCTCGTCGCCGATCGGTGTTTCCAGCGAAATCGGTTCCTTGGCGATCTTCATCACCTTGCGAACCTTTTCCAACGGCATCTGCAGCTTTTCGGCCAATTCCTCGGGCGTGGGCTCGCGGCCGATTTCATGCAGCATCTGGCGGCCGGTACGGACCAGTTTGTTGATCGTTTCGATCATGTGGACCGGGATACGGATCGTGCGGGCCTGATCGGCGATGGACCGGGTGATCGCCTGACGAATCCACCATGTCGCATAGGTCGAGAATTTGTAGCCGCGGCGATATTCGAATTTATCGACCGCCTTCATCAGGCCGATATTGCCTTCCTGAATAAGATCAAGGAATTGCAGGCCGCGGTTCGTATACTTTTTCGCAATCGAAATCACCAGGCGCAGGTTCGCCTCGACCATTTCCTTTTTCGCTTGCCGCGCTTCTTTTTCGCCCTTCTGGACCTGCTGGACGATACGGCGGAATTCGGTGATGTCGACGCCGACATATTGACCGACCTGTGCCATGTCGCCGCGTAGTTCTTCGATTTTACCGGTCGAGCGTTCGATCAACATCTGCCAGCCGCGGCCGGTCTTTTCCGACATTTCATCCAGCCAGTTCGGATCAAGTTCGCGGCCCCGATAGGCGTCGATGAATTCGCGCCGGTTGATGCGTGCCTGGTCGGCAAGTTTGACCATGGACGAGTCGATCGACATGATCCGGCGGTTGATGCCATAAAGCTGGTCGATCAACGCTTCGATGCGGTTGTTATGCAGATGAAGCGAATTCACCAATTCAACAATTTCGGATCGCAGCGCCTGATACTTTTTCTCATCCTTGTCGGAGAACGACGAATCCTCGTTCAGCGTCGCGGACATCCGCGCGTCCTGCATGTCTGACAGGGTTGCGAAGTCACGGGCGATGATTTCGAGCGTTTCCAGCACGCGCGGTTTCAGCGCGGCTTCCATCGCGGCCAGTGACATGTTGGCCTGTTCGTCATCATCGTCGTCATCATCTTTGACAATCGGATTGCCATCCGCGTCGAGTTCCTGCGTCTCTTCTTTTTTCTCGGTGGGTTCGGCGCCCGCTACGGGTGCGGCGACGACATTTTCTTCCTCACCATCCTCGCCCAGCTGGTTGCCGAACGTGGTTTCGAGGTCGATCACATCGCGCAGCAGAATATCTTCGTTCAACAATTCATCGCGCCAGATCGTGATCGCCTGAAATGTCAGCGGGCTTTCGCAAAGCCCAAGGATCATCGTGTTACGCCCGGCCTCGATCCGCTTGGCGATCGCGATTTCGCCTTCGCGGCTAAGCAGTTCGACCGATCCCATTTCACGCAGGTACATGCGCACCGGATCATCCGTGCGGTCGAGTTTTTCCTGTTCCGCCCCGCCCAGCGTCACCTCGCGCGAACCGGCGACGGTTGCGACCTCGGTGCTGCCTTTGTTATCGTCTTCGGCCTCTTCGGATTCTTCCTCTTCCGTGACCTGGATGCCCATTTCGGACAACATCGACATCACGTCTTCGATCTGATCCGAAGACACCTGGTCAGGCGGCAAAACCGCATTCAGCTGATCATAGGTGATGTAGCCCCGTTCGCGCGCATCGGCGATCATCTTTTTTACCGCTGTCTGGCTCATATCCAGGCTGATATCGCCATCATGGTCGCGGTCCTTGCGATCGTCGTTATCTTTGGCAGCCATCAAAGCACCTTTCGGTCGGAATTACTTGGGGGCCGAAATGATTCGGCTGATTCGGTTAATAACGAATCAACAAGGCATTCAGGTGATTCGCAAGCGGGCGCTGTCGTGTTTTCTCAGTCTGTGTCGATTGGTCACGACTTAGGTGGCAAACCCTTTTTGGCAAAGCCGATCTGATTCAAAAGGTCCTCGAACGCGCTCAATTCATCTTTTTTCATCCGCGCGCCGCTGTCGCTGACGGCGTATTGTGTCTGGTCATCCTTGCCCCCCTTGAGCGCATCATCCAACGCCCGGGTGGCGGCGATCAACCGGTTGTCGATCACCTGAGAGGGGAAATCACCCAAATCCTCCTCGGCCTCTATCGTTTCATTGAGCGCCGACCGCCGCGCCGACACCACCGCTATATTGTAAGTAAGTTCGTGCAAAACAACGTCCGCAGGCAATTTTTTTCGCACGCAGGGCTGAATGCTGATCATGCGATCTTCCAGCAGGCGATCTGTGGCCCCCTTGCCGACGGCGGCTTCCACCTCTGCGCGCAATTCGTCGGGTGAGAGTTGCTCGGACAGCCCGATGATCGAGTCGATGACCGTGCGTGCGGTCGGGTCGACGACCTCGAACCGTTCCAGCCCATCGCGGAAGCCAAGCGACACATTCGGGTTGGTCAGCGCAATCGCCGCGATGAGGCGATCGGTCAGCAGGAACAACTTTGCCTCATCAACGGCCCCCGCCAAGAGCGACGCTTTCGCCTCGGGTGTGGCAGTATCGCGCGGTTTGTGATATTTCCCTTTGAAAGGCGGCGCATAATTATCGGGTCGAAATTTTTCCCACCGGTATTCCTTGATCGCTTGTTCATAGTAGCGTTTGACGTCCGGGTCGGGGATTTTTCCCACCAGTGCACGCCAGCGTTTATCCAGATCGGCTTTTTGTTCGGGCGTGCCCCATGGGCGGCGATTCAACTCTGTCGTCCAAAGCTGGACGACCAGGGGATTTGCCTTTTCGTCGATAAAGGACCGCAGGACATTGGATCCATGCGCCTTCAGATAGTCATCCGGGTCCTGCCCATCAGGCAGTTCAACGAAATAAAGGCTGTTGCCGCCGCGCAAGCGTTCGACCGCCAGCGGGATCAAACGATCCGCCGCGCGGCGCCCGGCAGTGTCCCCATCCAGCATTATCTTGGGCTCCGGCCCGATCCGCCACAGCATGTCGAGTTGATGTTCGGTGATCGCCGTTCCCAGTGGGGCGACGGCCCCTTCGAAACCGGCCTCCGACAGGGCGATGACATCCATGTACCCTTCGGCCACGATCAGATCATGGCCCTTGCCCACCGCCTCGCGCGCTTTGCGGATGTTGAAGAGACTTCGGGATTTGTCGAAGAGCGGCGTCTCGGGCGAGTTCAGGTATTTGGCATTGTCTTCGGGGTCCATCGCCCGCCCGCCAAAGGCGATACAACGCCCGCGCCCATCGCGGATCGGGAACATAATGCGGTGACGGAAGGTGTCGTATGGCTCCTTGCCCTTATCGGATGTCTTGGCAAGGCCAGCGTCAATGATGAGGTCTTTGGCGATGCCTTTACCCGTCAGATGCGCCCACAGGTGCGACCAGCCGGGTGGAGCAAATCCGATCTCCCAACGCTCCAACGCATCCTCTTTCAGACCGCGCCCGGACAGATAATCACGCGCCTCCGCCCCGGCCCCGGTCTTGAGTTGCAGGCGAAAGAACTGCAGCGCCTGCTCCATGACCTCGACCAGTTGCGCGTTGCGGTCGGCCTTTTGCTGCGCCTGTGGATCCCGTTCGGGCATGGGCATCCCGGCCTCACCGGCCAGGATTTTGACCGCGTCCATGAAATCCACATTTTCGGTCTCGCGCACGAACGAGATCGCGTCGCCTTTGGCATGGCAGCCAAAGCAATAATAGAACCCCTTACGGTCATCGACGTGAAAGCTGGCAGTCTTTTCCTGATGGAATGGGCATGGTGCCCACAGATCACCCTTGCCCTGGTTGGACTTGCGGACATCCCACATGACCTTGCGCCCGACAACCTGCCCCAGCGACAGGCGGTTGCGCAATTCATCCAAGAATCCGGGGGGCAAGCTCATGATGTATTATCGCGCAGGCCCCGACCAATCACCACACCCTCTTTTGGCCAAAAAAAATCTCCGCCAGAGGCATAAAATCTACCGGCGCGCAGCCACTCCCCGCGCCGCGCTTTCCAATTCATGCACCAGCGTCCCGGCCATCGACCGCATCGCCATGATTTCAAACGCCTGGGCGCCGACCCGTGTGATCGACACGGACATGTGCCGCAGCATCGTTCGTGCGGTATGGCCGTTCCTGAACGCGGATGGCCGCAAATCCATGGGCACCAGTCGCGCCAGCATGTCCTCGACACCTGCGCCCGAGGCTCTTGTGATTGCCCAGGCGTCGGACTGGTCGCTCACTGCAGCAAAACCATCCAAAGTCACCTCGGCTGTGACCAGCCATATTCGATGCCCTGCCCAGAGCACCCGCGCCCGGCGGTTGCTGGTCGCCCGCCCGACAGCCGACAAACCAAGGCCGATCTGATTTTTCAACGCCGCGGATGTCGCCTTGGCCTGTCCGCGAAAAGGGGCCACTGACAAGATGCGGTCCAGCACAACCTCTTCCAGTGCGATACCCCCGACCTCGCGCGGCAACAGGTTTGCGCTGGGTGACAAAGGCAACAACTTAACCACGCGCGCGCTCTCCTTCGGGGTCAAAGAACACCGGATCGCAAACCTCGACCTGTGCCGTGATCTTGCGCAGGTGGTCGACCATCTTGATCACCTCACCATGGCGCGCCCTGCCCCGTTGCAAGAAAGCCAGAGCAAGGTTTGTCTCCAGCGTGGGCGAATAGCAGACCGACGTTGTGTAACCTTGGCTATTTACCCGTACCGGCTCTGCATTCGTCGCAAACAGATGTGCGCCTGCGGTCAGTTGCTTGACCGCGCCGACGGGTTTGAGCCCGACCAGTTGTCCGCGGTTGTCGTCCATCAGCCCCGGGCGCCGTGAGGCGGCTTGTCCGATGCAGTCTTTCTTTGGGCTGATCATCCGATCCATCCCGATGTCGAAGGCTGTTGTCCGCCCGTGGATTTCCGCGTGGGTGATGAACCCTTTTTCGATACGCAGGACATTCAGCGCTTCCATTCCATAAGGGCCGCCGCCCAACATCTCGGCCTGTGTGGTCAGCAGACGGAACAGGCTTTCGCCATAGCGGGCGGGCACCGCTACTTCGTAAGCGTGTTCGCCCGAGAACGAGATGCGGAACAACCGCCCCGGCACGCCGGCCACACCGATGGCACCGCAGGACATGAAGGGCCATTCATCGTTCGTCAGTTCAGCGTCGAGAACGCTATTCAGCAATTCCTGGCTGCGCGGCCCGGCCACGGCAAATTGCGCCCATTGCTCGGTCGCCGAGATCACCCGCGCATCCAGATCGGGACGCAGCGCCTGCAGCGCGAATTCCAGATGCCGCATCACCTGCGCCGCTGCCGCGGTTGTCGTCGTCATCAGGAAATGCTGATCGTCAAACCGCGCGGTGGTTCCGTCATCCATCACATGCCCGTCTTCGCGCAGCATCAGGCCATAGCGTACACGCCCCGGCTTGAGCGTCGAGAATGTGTTGGCGTAAACGAAATCCAGCAAAGCCGCCGCTTCGGGCCCCTGAATGTCGATCTTGCCAAGGGTGGACACGTCGCAGACGCCCACCGCGTTACGCACATAACCGACCTCGCGATCGCAGGATTGCCGCCAATGTGTTTCGCCCGGCGCCGGGTAATAACTGGGCCTGTACCACAATCCGGCCTCGATCATCAGCGCGCTGCGCGCGACACTTGCCTGATGCGAGGTCGTCAGGCGTTCAGGTGCAAAACCCTTTCCCTGGCTGCCCGCCCCAATCGCGGCGATTGAGACTGGCACAAAGGGCGGGCGAAAGGTTGTGGTTCCGGTTTCCGGTATCCCCCGTCCTGTCGCATCCGCCAACACGGCCAAAGCCACCACGTTCGAAGACTTGCCCTGATCGGGGGCCATGCCTTGGGTCGTGTAACGTTTCATATGCTCGACCGACCGGAAATTTTCCTGCACGGACATATCGATATCCTTCACGTGGACATCGTTCTGAAAGTCGATCCATTTGCGGCCCTTTCCCGGCAGAGCCCAAAGCGGGCTGATCTGATAGGCCGTGTCATCTGCAGCAGGCACCGTCACCTGGGGTTTCAACCCCAGGTCCGCGGCAACCTCGGCAGCCGTTTCCGCGCCTTCGCGCAGGCACCCCGCCGTGTCAAATGTGCCGTTACAGGCACCTGTTGCGACCAGCCCCGGAATGCTGTCCGGTGTCGGCACAAAGGACGCGATATCGTCGCGCCACGTAGGCCGCCCATTCATGTGGCAGGTCAAATGTACCGTCGGATTCCAACCGCCCGACATAGCAAGGCAGTCCGTCCACAACTCCCGCGTCCCGCCAGCATGTGACACGGTGATACTTTGCAGGGCGTGCCGTCCTTTGGTGCCTATGATCCGTGCACCAGTGAAAACGGGAAAGTCGCCGCTGACCTCGACATCATCGCGGCTGTCAATCAATGCGGCGACCTTGACCCCGGCAGAGACCAGATCATGCGCTGTGCGATGGGCATCGTCATTGTTCCCGAATATCGTTACAGCCTTGCCGGGGGTCACACTCCAGCGGTTCACATAAGACCGCACCGCGCTGGCCATCATGATCCCCGGACGGTCGTTGTTAGGGAAGGCAATCGGACGCTCCAAAGCGCCGGCGCACAGGATCGCGCGCTTGGCCACGATGCGCCAGAAGCATTCCAGCGGCTTGTCCGGTTTGCGCGGCCCGCTGATCCGCTCCAACGCGCCATATGTCCCCTGATCGTATGCGCCGGTTACCGTCGTCCGCGTCATCAGGCGTACATTGGGAATCGCGTTCAATTCGACAAGAACCTTCGCGATCCATTCCACCCCGGAGGTTCCATCAACCTCTTCCACCTCGCGCAGTAGCCGTCCGCCCATGGCGGTGTCTTCGTCGGCGAGGATCACATCCGCTCCGGCCCGTCCGGCGGTTAGCGCGGCCATCAGTCCAGCGGGGCCACCACCGATGATCAACATATCGCAAAAGGCAAAGGCCTTTTCGTACACATCCTCATTCGACCGCCCACTGAGCGCCCCAAGCCCGGCGGCCCGCCGGATTACCGGTTCATATAGCTTTTTCCAGAACGCCTTGGGCCACATGAAGGTCTTGTAGTAAAAACCGGCGCCCAGAAACGGTGACAGCAGGTCGTTCACCGCCATCATGTCATGGCGCAACGATGGCCAGGCATTCTGGCTGAACACCTCCAACCCCTCGGAAACCTCCAACACCGTCGCCCGCACATTGGGTTCTTTCTGCGCGCCACGCCCGACGGTCACCAGTGCGTTCTGTTCTTCCGACCCTGCCGACATGATCCCGCGCGGGCGATGATACTTGAACGAACGGCCCACCAGTTTGATCCCTTGTGCCAGTAGGGCGGCGGCCACAGGTTCTCCGGGCACGCCCTGGACGGGCTTTCCGTCAAAGGTGAAGGTCACAATGGTGTCAGGCGGGCGCACCCTCATCTTTTGGCCCGCTCGGCCAGGATCACCCCGCTTATGTCATGCGTGACCGTGTTGCGGTTCACGACGACCCAGGCACCGCATCCACCTTCGTGAAACCACAGGTCGCGTGTGTCGCCGGCTGGGTTGTCGCGATTGTGCAGGTAATCGTCCCAAGCCTGCAGTCCCGCATCAGGTGCGGGACGGCGAAGCGCCAGAGCGTCCCCTGAATAATAGAACTCCTGCCGGTCACGTTCGCCGCAATTTGGGCATGTCATTCGCATGTCTTGTCCTAGTGCAAATTGTGCTGAGAGCCGGTGCCCTCTTCATCCATCAGCGCGACCCCATCGCGGAACCGGTCCAGCCG
This sequence comes from Yoonia sp. 2307UL14-13, assembly GCF_037572755.1. Classification (NCBI taxonomy): domain Bacteria; kingdom Pseudomonadati; phylum Pseudomonadota; class Alphaproteobacteria; order Rhodobacterales; family Paracoccaceae; genus Yoonia; species Yoonia sp. 2307UL14-13. Next base: position 1,300,608 of record NZ_JBBIFZ010000001.1, read on the forward strand.
GAACCTTGCCGCCGGTTCATGGTGCCGCCCTGTCGCCATCAGGTGAGCGAGGCTGAAACCCGATCCAGGCACTGCCTTGAACCCGCCGTAGCACCAGCCGCAGTCGATGAAGAGCCCTTCGGTCGGGGTTTTGTCGATGATGGGACTGCCGTCGGGTGTCATGTCCATGATACCACCCCAGGATCGCAGCACCTTGGCCTTGCCGATCATGGGCATGAGGGTCATCGCGGCCTCCATCACGTGTTCCTTCATCGGCAGGTTTCCTCGCGCGGCGTAGGATGCGTAGAAATCGATGTCGCCCCCAAAGACCAGGCCGCCCTTATCCGACTGGCTGATGTAGAAATGGCCCATCCCAAAGCTGACGACATGGTCAATCACCGGCTTCAAACCTTCGGTCACGAAGGCCTGCAAGACGTGGCTTTCGATCGGCAAACGCATCCCGGCCATTGCGGCAACCTGACTTGAGCGACCGGCCACGACGATGCCGACCTTCCCGGCCCTGATCGCGCCGCGGGTCGTCTGGACGCCTTTGACTGCACCGCCTTCGATATCGATGCCGGTTACCTCGCAGTTCTGAATGATATCGACCCCGCGCTGGTCGGCGCCGCGGGCATAGCCCCACGCCACGGCATCATGCCGCGCCGTGCCGCCGCGCCGGTGATAGAGCCCGCCGTAAATCGGGAAGCGCACATTGTCGAAATCAAGATAGGGCAGGACGCGACGAACACCTTCGGTGTCCAGCAGGATCGCATCGTCGCCCTGATTGATCATCGCATTGCCCCGCCGCGCAAAAGCGTCGCGCTGACCGTCCGAGTGGAACAGGTTGATCAGCCCACGTTGCGAATGCATGACGTTGTAGTTGAGCTCCTGCTCTAGACCTTCCCACAGTTTCAACGAATGAGAATAGAATTCCGAGTTGCCGGGCAGAAGGTAGTTTGCCCGCACGATCGTGGTGTTCCGCCCCACATTACCGCCGCCGATATAGCCCTTTTCAAGGACTGCTACATTGGTCAGCCCGTGTTCCTTGGCCAGATAATAAGCCGTTGAAAGCCCGTGACCGCCACCGCCGATGATCACGGCATCATAAGATGGTTTGGGATCAGGATCGCGCCAGACGGGTTTCCAGCCTTTTTGGCCGAACAGCCCTTCTTTGATCACCTGAAAGCCGGAATATCGCATCGTCGGTCCCCTTACCGATGGCGACCTTAACAAGCCTGTCGCGGTCGGAAAGCCCAAAGACGGCATGGGGTGTCGCAGACGGATCGTGGTACTTGGTTGCGAGAGCCGCAAAACCAACGTGACAAGTTCAGGCGATCACATCCAAACCAGCCCTAAGGTGCGCCCGAACCTGGGCACCGGTCTGGCGTAAATTTCAGGCAGCGCGATCGGCCGACCCGCAGCCGTCATGTTCTGCAGTCACGCCTCGCCTGTAAATGAATTTCGTCACGGCTGAAATCGGTATGCTTGCTCCGACGCGCCGGAGAGGAGCCGGACAATCATTCCGTCACCCATTTCGCAAAATATGGAAAAAGAAACTCCAAAAAGTTCATCTTGCGGTCCTCCGTGTCATTTGGCCGATGGCCATTCCAAGGGTGAAGCAGTCGCTTCACAGAGATGACGCGCGAGGAGTGTGTTTTATTCTGCGGCTGAGCGGGACTTTTGCCAGCACTGTTTATCTTAAACCGGCGACGTCGCGGGTAGCGCGTGCTGGATCGGTGCCTCATCACCAACGGATGGTTGCGGCAGGTCCAGAAGATGGGGCGCTGGTGCCGCCTCGATCCGGACGGCACGCATGCCCCCGAATTGTCCCAGCTTGGCCTGTGCGACGACCTGCCCGTCATGCGTTTGCAACCGCACCGAGTTCACGGTGCAGCCGCGCAATGGCAAAACCTGGCCGACGGCCAGATTGCGTGCCTGGCCTAACGGGACCGTCATCCTGTGCAAAAGCGCGTCAAGTTGCCCCGGCGCGCCGCAGACGGCGTCGTGGAACGTGACCGCCCAGTCCGGGCTTTCGATGATGTTTGGCGCAGGCTCCTCGGTCTGGGTGACCACAGGTAACGCCATAACGATCTGCCCATGCCGGTCGGCCACACCCAGATCGACATTGATTCGCAATGCGCGGTAGTTGCCGTCATCCAGCGATAGCCCGGCGGCACGCGCATCGCCGAAGCGATCGCCGAGGGTCAAATCATGCAGCCAGCCATCGCATTCCGTACCTGCCATCGCCGCGGGCAACGCAGCAAGGAAGGGATTCAGCATCGTCGCTGACATCATCAGGTCAGTACCGGTGGCCGCCCGCGTTTCTGCCGCAGCGCCGATGAGTTTGCCGATCGTCTGCATTTCAAGAAGTGCCGCGCGCATCTGCACATCAAGTCCGATCACGCCAACCGGTTGGCCACACCTTTCAAGGCCGATCAGCATCAGATCGCTGCCCAGTGTGTCGAGCAGCGCGTCGAGTTCGTGCACCTCGTCCCCGATTGCCATGATTGTCAGGGACAGGTCCGCGCTGTCTTGTGCGGCCTTGGTCAGCGCCAGCCGCAATGCGCGTGACCAGGTTTGCGGGGGGTCCGCCACCGCAACCGCCTGGCTGCCGGTCATCCGTCGCAAAATCGCTATCTGAGAACTGTCGCTCATCCGCCCATCAGGTTCTATCTCCAACGGCAGATTAGGGGCAGAGTGGTTACGTTTCCGCTAACGCGGTCGCGGTCACGTTGGGCACGACGACGCGAAAGGCGGTTCCGTATTGACCATGCAGATAACTGACCTGGCCCCCTAGCCGCTGCATGACCTCGCGGCAGATGGCCAGACCAAGCCCCGCCCCGCCGGCCTTGGACTGATCTGTAATCCGGGCAAATTTTTCAAAAATCACCTGCTGGTTTTCCGTCGAAATACCGCTACCATTGTCGATGAAATCAATTATGAGCTTATCGTGCCTGTCGCTGACGGCGATCTTCAGACGAGGTTTGTCCGCATCGCAGTATTTCTGCGCATTGGCGATCAGGTTGATGAAAACCTGCCCCAGACGGTCCAGGTCCGTGGTCAGTTCGACAGCCTCATCGCCCGGTTGCCGAACGATATCCAGTTCATCCGGTCTCACGCCGGCAGCACGCACCGCCCTGTCGAGCAGCGCGTCGAGACGTCCCGTCTGTTGGTGCAGGGTGACCTGTCCGTTTTCCAGGACCGATAGATCAAGCAGATCATCAAGCAGTCGGGTCAGACGCAGGGCCTCATCATGGATGATCCCGGCGTAACGTTCTCTTTCGTCCGGGCTGGTCTGTGCATCGCCGAGAATTTCGGAGAATGACCGGATCGAGGTCATCGGCGTGCGCAATTCGTGGCTGATCTGGCTGAGAAACGCATCCTTCTGGATCGACAGGGCGGTCAGCTTGTCATTGGCATCACGCAGGGCCCGCGCGGTGCGTTCCTGTTCGGCCGATTTGATTTCTAGCTGGTTGGAATATTCGAGGATTTGTGCCGCTTCGTCCGCAACGGCGATCAGGTCCTCGACCAGAATACCGCTGCCGCCGGTCAGTTGACCGATCATCGCATGCGCCGTCGCCCCGCCGACCGAGCCCGACAATTCCCGCTCCAGTCCTTCGATGAATTGCGGTGTGACGTCAGGTAGATAACCACGTTTGCCTTGGCGTGCAACCTCGCGTTGAAAGATCGCCTGGGCTTCGTTCGCCCCAAGGATCCGTTGCGCCATGACCAGAAGGTCCTCGGCCCCGGCGGCAGCAGTCGTCCAGGCACGGGCTCCGGTGGATTGATCAAGTGCGTTGACGAATTGTGCACCTTGCAGCCGTTCGAGCGGCTTTGGAAAACTTGTCAGTGATCCGACGATGAACATGAATGTGTTCAGAAGGATCGACCACATCACGCTGTGCACCAAGGGATCCAACCCTTCGATGCCGAACAGGGCGCGCGGGCGCAGCCATCCGACCCCGAAGGGACCGTCCGCCATGACCGTCGTTGATATCACCGCATCGGTGCCAAAGCTGGGCAGATACAGCGTCCACAGCCAAATGACCAAACCGGTTGCCAATCCAAGACCCGCGCCGATCCGGGTCGCCCCACGCCAGAAGATACCGCCGATCATCGCTGGGAGGACTTGCACCACCCCGGCGAACGAGATCAATCCGATCGCGGCGAGCGCGGCACCGCCGCCCGACAGCCGGTAGTAGACGAATCCAAGCCCAAGAATACCGGCGATCGAAAAACGGCGTGCAAGCAGAATGACATCACGCACGTCACCCGACATCACCGCCCGTTCCCGGTTGTTCATCCGCAACCAGATCGGCACGACGATGTGGTTCGAGACCATCGTCGCCAGCGCAATCGTCGCGACGATGACCATCGACGTCGCCGATGAAAAACCACCGAGGAAGGATAGCATCGCCAAACCTTCCCGATTTTCGCTCAGGGGCACGGTCAGAACGAACAGGTCCGGGTTGCTGCCTGCAGGTAGCAGATCAAGCCCGATGACGGCGATTGGCACGACGAAGAGGCTCATCGCGAAGAGGTAAAGCGGGAAGGCCCAACTGGCCGCACGAAGGTGCCTTTCATCGGCATTTTCGACGACGAGGACCTGAAACATGCGCGGCAGACACAAAAAAGCGGCCGCAGAGAGAAAGATGAGCGTGACCCAGCGATCCCCCGCTTGGTTCCAAAGCGGGATGGAGGATGTGTCGATCCGATCCAGCATTGCCGCGGGCCCGCCTGCGATCCCCCAGACCACAAAGATCCCCACGGCCAGCAGCGCCACCAATTTGACAACCGCCTCGACGGCGATGGCCATGACGATGCCGTGGTGGCGTTCGTTGGAATCAAGGTTGCGCGTGCCGAAGAGGATGGTGAAGACGGCGAGGCCGAAGGCGACCCATGCAGCGGCGGCCGTCAGCTCTGCCGGTTCCCATCTACTGCCTCCGGCCTCTGCAAAGACGGCGAAGGACAGTGTCACCGACTGCAGCTGCAGCGCGATGTACGGTGTCGCCGCGATGATCGAAATCAGAGTGACGATCACGCCCAGCTGCGTCGATTTCCCGAAACGCGATGAGATCAGATCGGCGATCGACGTGATCCGCTGACTGCGCCCGATCCGCACCAACCGGCGCAATACCCACCACCAGCCGATCATGATCAGCGTAGGGCCAAGGTAGATCGTCACGAACTCCAACCCCGACCGTGCCGCATAGCCAACCGCGCCGTAGAATGTCCAGGCGGTGCAATAGATGCTCAGCGATAATGTATAGATCAGTGGCGATTGCAGCCAGCGCACCGACCCGGCGGCAGCCCGTCGTTCGGCCCAGAAGGCGACGAGAAACAGCAGGACCACGTAGCCCAGCGCAACGAGGATCAAGATATTGAAGGTGAGCATTACGCGGGCTCATCCTTTGACGGTTTGTCATCGGATGGTCGGATCAGGCGAGCGATCAGTGCAGTGAGCAGAATCAGCAGAACCCAGACACCGAAAATGTACAACATCGCCATCGACTTGCCGTTCTGTGGGTCACCTTTGTCCCAAAGCAGCGGCACCAGCCAGAGTATGATTCCAAGAACCGGCACCAATAGCCCCGCATCGCGCAAACGGCGCTGGCGATAGCTGGATCGCTCCAGAAAGACGCCGGGTTGCGGCTGCTTTTTCATGCCATTATCAGGCTGCGCACGTGATCGCGCACCTCGGTGTTCGAAAACGGTTTGGTCATGAAGTGGTTGGCCCCAAGCCGCAGCGCCAGATCGCGGTCCTTGGCTTGTCCGCGGGCGGTCAGCATCATCACCGGTATCTTTTGGGTTTCGGGCCGCGCGCGCAGATCACGCAGGATGTCAAAGCCGCTACGCCCCGGCAGCATGACATCGAGGATGATCATGTCGGGCGGAAAGGACAGCACCTTGTCCAGCGCTGTTTCCCCGTCTTCGTGGGTATGCACCGTCCATCCATCCCGTGACAGAATAAAACTGATCGCCTCGATAATGTTCGGCTCATCCTCGATCAGAAGGACACGTTTGCCCATCTCATCCCTCCCCAATACTGTACCTGTGCTGCCTCCACAGCTCGCTGAGTCTATCTGCAGGCGGAGGCACCTGTCAAAGCGTGACAGCATCAGATGGTCATTTGATTTGGGGGATGAAAAAGGGTGCGCAGCGTCCGGCGCTACAGGTTGTGTCGTGCAATCGACGACGACCTGAATTTTCTTCCAGGCCCCGGCACCTTTTGCATTGGACCTCTAGTCCATAGGTTGTATTCCTTCTTTTGCTTATCGTCTGCGGAGCCGATCAATTATTCATGCATTTTGGAGTTTCGACCTTGCCTAGAACCGCCGTAATTTCAGCCCTTTTCATGTCCACGATGTTGACAGCGCCAAATGCTGGCATGGCGCAAAGCAGCGCTGAAATCATTGAAAAGCTCGAGGCGAACGCTGAAGGCAATCACGACTTCGTCCAATACTATCGTCAGCTTGTTCAGCAGGTCCAACGCGATCGGGGGGATAGTCTGTTGCGATCGACATTGCAAAACGTGCTGAACCTTTCGCCATCTGGCGAAATCAGCCCCGAAGTGATCGCGCGACAACGGCAAATCGAAACTGCAAACGCAAGAGGTAACCAGATCGGTCGGATTCTCGCATATGATTTGGACGGCAATGGCGAAATCAGCCAAGAAGAGCGCGCGGTTCATCAAGGACGAAACGCCGTCAATGTCGAAGTGCTCTTTGCTCAAGGAGATACTGACGATAACGGTATGATCAGTCTGCCAGAGATCCTCGCGTATGCGGCGACACAGGTGGACACGACGCGACGCGGGTCGCGATATAATCACCTTATGCTATTCGACCTGAATGATGATGGCGTGGTCCGCATTGACGAAATCACCGCGTCCATCGGAGCACTTCAGGACGGCGACCCGGCCCTGCCGCAGCCCATGCATCAGTCCGCTGTGTCGAACACCGTCCGTTGTGATGCACCTGAACCGCCCGACAAATCGGAAGTGGTGGTGCTGAGCGCCTATGAGGGGGCGGCTCTGTCAACGGTAAGTATTGCAGGTATGGATGACGAAACACATGTCGCGGACATCGTCATAGAAGACGGCGACACCCCGTTCTATCTGTTTCTGGCGGCATATTCGAACATGATTTGGAACATATCCGGCGACATCGACCGACTAGATACCGTTGTTGTGCAACGCAGCGGCCAGAGCGAGGACAATGGGGCTGGCGTCATCGGCATTCCGTCAGAGAAGGTTCATTTCGTCAGCCGCAACAGCTGTATCAAGCCCATTCACAGCATTGAAGGTGGCGAAGGTATCATTGCATATCGACAGGTCGCCCGCGGCCTCGGGCAGGATCCGGATCATATGCTTGCCCACTACACCGTGGGCACCATCTCGTTACCGTCGGGCGAAGGATCAAAAGAGGACGGCGAAGGTACGGATATCATTATATATAATGGACAGCGCTATACGCTTGGGCCCGACGGACCGAAGATCATCGATGAATCCGAAGGCCAGGGTTCTGGTGACCGGCCTTTTGGTGTGGGACAAGTGTATCGCGATCTTTTGCGTTTCAGCCCGGGCGGCATCCGCCATCTTGACGCCGACAACGTTGTATCGCCGGGTGATGCGCAAGACTATGATGTATTACCCCAGCAGGCCGGATTGCTGCAACTGCTTCTGGAAGAGAAGATCAGGTACACCCCTGACGGATTTTATCTGATCAGTGAACCGATCGCCCGCTTTCCGGCAGGACTTGCCGGGGCACATTCCGTAAAGTTCATGCTGGCAGAAGGTGTGCCGATGCCGGGTGGTTCTCCCGGTCATTCATCCGTGTACTCTGCTGAAACCGGTGAGTGTGTATCGGGTTTCCGCTGCCGATAGTCACTGAGATCGATTCATGTGAATTGGATCATACATAACTGCCGATCCCCGCGATTGCCGGTTCGCGGCGGCTGTCGCACCTGTTCCGCGGGCAAATCCGACAGGATGTCCCGACAGGGATCGGGTGTGGAGCCAGCGATGGCGGGTCCGGCAGCACCAGCATCGTGCTTTGCAAAGGTTGCGGCCCGTTCAGCCGTGGCGGGCCGACCGGTGCCGCGATGGCATAACACAGCATCTGGGTGTTCAGCGTGCCCGGCATCTCGACAACTGCATGCAGCGGTTGCGCCGGACGGGCGAAGGCACCGAAAAGCGGCCAGAGCGGGCAGGCCCCGCCAAAGCGTGGCAACGCAAAACCGGGCACGGATTTGAGGAAGGTCAGCGCACCGGATGCATCACAGACCGCCAGAGCCATGGGCGGGTGACCGTCATCCGGCAGAAGCGTGGAAAGGCGGCGCAGGATCGCGGCAAAGCCCGTGTTAAACCGCATAGCGAGTGCGACGGGATCATAGGCGGCGTCCCGCGCCGCCGGATCGAATTGCGCCCGCGGCATGGCCACGGCATCCGCATGATAGATGTCGGCCACGATTTGTAACAGTCTCGTTGCGGGTTGCGAAAGGTCGGCCGCGCTGACGAAAGATGCGATGTCTGCGTCATCAGCTTCGAGCGCGGTGAATTGGTGCCCATTGCCGGTGATGAAAATTTCGACCTCTTCCAGCGGCGTGATGGTGTTGGGCTGCGCGGGCTCGGGCTTGTCAAGATATGCGATCAGTGCCTCGCTACTTTGGGCCAGACGGCGGCTGTCGGCATCGATGTTCTGGTGAAAGCGCCGCTGCCAATCGGGGTCCAGTTGTTCCTGTTCGACGAGGATGGCCGCCGACGACCGGATCGCCGTGACGGCCGAAATCACCTCGTGAAGGGAGGTCGACAGGTGCGGATCATAGGCCATGCGATCCGACAGGGTGCGTATCTGCTCTTCGAGCGTTGTGATCCGCTGTTCCTGTGCAGCGATCAGCGCGGCCCAACCCGGATAACGTCCGGCAAGGTCCTCGGCACGCGCCACCTCGGCCATATCGCCGAACCGGGCGGTGGCGGCATGCATCCGATCCAGCAGATCGCTATCGGCCCCCTCGGACAGCGCGATCGGATCAACGCCAAGAACGCGGGCCAGATCGCCCAGCAGCTTGCCGCCGATTCTGCGACGGTTATGTTCGATAAGGTTCAGATATGACGGCGAAATACCGACATCCAACGCAACGGCAGCTTGCTTCAGGCCCTGATCCAGCCGCTTTTCGCGGATACGCGATCCTGTCAGACGATGGGGCGGCATGGAGAATTCCTTGAACGCTTTCAAATGCTTTCTGCGGGCGCAAGAAAACAGATTTACAAGATTGACCCACAAAGAGTAGAAAAATTTACATAAAAGTCCAGCCTGCCCAACCACTTGTTGATCGTTGTGGTAAGTCCGCCCCAAAGTCACGATACACTGGAAAAGTGTTTGTCGCATTGGCCCAAGCCGGTCCGGCAATGATGTTAGGGAGGAAACTAATGACGAAATCGAATTTCTCGCGGCGTGGCGTGCTGAAAACCAGTGCCATCGCCGGCGCAGGGCTGGCGCTGCCGACCTATTTGCGTGCCGATGGGCATGCGGGCTTTACCAATGCGCCGGGCGACAGCGAGGTCATCTTGGGCTTCAACGTGCCTCAGACCGGCCCCTACGCTGACGAAGGCGCCGATGAGTTGCGCGCCTATGAGTTGGCCGTCGAACACCTGAACGGCGGTGGCGACGGCGGCATGCTGAACACGTTCTCGTCAAAAGTCCTGGACGGAACGGGCATCTTGGGTCGCGAAGTCAAATATGTGACCGGCGACACGCAAACCAAATCCGACGCCGCCCGTGCATCGGCGCGGTCGATGATCGAGAAAGACGGGGCTGTCATGATCACCGGGGGATCGTCGTCAGGCGTTGCCGTGGCGGTGCAGGCGCTCTGCCAAGAGGCCGGGATCATCTTTATGGCTGGCCTGACGCATTCGAACGATACGACCGGCAAAGACCGTCGCGCGAATGGTTTCCGCCATTTCTTCAACTCTTACATGTCCGGCGCAGCGCTCGCCCCCATCCTTGCCGCACAATATGGCAGCGACCGTAAGGCCTATCACCTGACTGCGGACTACAACTGGGGCTACACCACGCAAGAGGCGATCCAGTCATCGACCGAAGCGATGGGTTGGGAAACGGTGAATGCGGTGCTGACGCCGCTGACGCAGACCGATTTCTCGTCCTACATCGCGCCGGTTTTGAACTCCGGCGCCGACGTGCTGGTGCTGAACCACTATGGCGGCAACATGGTCAACTCGCTGACTAACGCCGTGCAGTTTGGCCTGCGTGAGGCGCAAGCCAACGGTAAGCAGTTCGAGATCGTCGTACCGCTTTATTCAGAGCTGATGGCGCGCGGTGCGGGCGAAAACATCGCCGGTATCCTCGGCTCTCAGAACTGGGACTGGAAGCTGGAAAACCAGCTGGGCGAGAAATATGCGGGCACCAATGCCTTCGTACAATCCTTCGGCACCAAGTACGGTTTCCCACCATCGCAGGCTGCGCATACATGTTATGTGCAAACACTGCTATACGCGGACGCCGTCACGCGCGCCGGATCGTTCAACCCCTGCGCGGTCGACGAGGCCCTGTCCGGGTTCGAATTCGACGGTCTGGGCAACGGTCCGACGCTGTATCGTGCCGACGATCACCAGTGCTTCAAGGACGTTGTCGTCGTGCGCGGCAAGGAAAACCCCGAGAACGAATTCGATCTTGTCGAAATCGTCGAGGTCACGCCGGTCGATCAGGTCACATATGCGCCCGATCACCCGCAGTTTGCGGGCGGTGAACTGGGCAGCTGCAATCCAGGCGCCTGACGCTAACCGGGTCATCGCCGTTTGGCGGTGACCCCATTGCTTTTCCGACAACGTGCTGCGTTCGCGCGCCCGGTTTCCGGGTGACCGGCCGTGTTTTTGTCGCATCATCAGAGGTCATGATATGGACCAGATCATACTGCAAATTCTCAACGGTCTGGATAAGGGATCGGCTTACGCGCTGATCGCTTTGGGCCTGACGTTGATCTTTGGCACGCTTGGTGTCGTGAATTTTGCCCATGGCGCGTTGTTCATGCTGGGGGCCTTCGTAGCTGTCACGGTCAGCAAAGTGCTGACGCTTAGCCACAAGGTGGTCGACGAAACGCGGACGGATTTTTTGGGTAATCCACTGCAGGTGGATGTGCCCTATGTCTACGATTGGTTCGGACAAGCAGCAGGTGATGTGATCATCGACTGGGCCGTGCCCATCGCCATTGTAGTGGCGATCCCCTTCATGATCTTGGTCGGTTTCATCATGGAGCGGGGCCTGATCAAGCACTTTTACAAAAGACCGCACGCAGATCAGATCCTTGTCACCTTCGGTCTGGCGATCGTGCTGCAAGAAATTATCAAGTATTTCTACGGCGCGAACCCGATCCCCACATCGGCGCCCAGCGCCTTTACCGGCAGCTTTGATTTCGGTGTCGCCTTTGGGTTCGACCCGAATGCGATCATCTATCCCTACTGGCGCCTCGTCTATTTCTTCTTTTCGATCTTCGTGATCGGTGCGGTCTTTGCGTTTCTGCAATTCACGACGTTCGGGATGGTCGTCCGCGCGGGTATGGCCGATCGCGAGACCGTCGGCATGCTGGGGATCAACATCGACAAAAGGTTCACCGTGATGTTCGGCATCGCCGCCGCTGTCGCGGGTCTTGCGGGGGTCATGTATGTGCCGATCAACCCGCCGAATTATCACATGGGGATGGATTTCCTCGTCCTCAGTTTCGTCGTGGTCGTCGTCGGTGGCATGGGATCCCTGCCCGGCGCGGTTGCAGCCGGCTTCCTGCTGGGCATTCTTGAGAGCTTTGCCTCGATGTCGCAGGTCATCGCGGTGCTGCCGGGCATCAACCAGATCATCATCTACCTCGTCGCCATCATCATTCTGTTGACACGTCCACGCGGCCTGATGGGGCGCAAAGGCGTGATGGAGGAATAAGCCATGCTCGGACTACAAGCGAAAGACTTCCGGCTGCTTCTGGTCGTCATTGTCCTGACAATGCTGGCACCATTCATCCTGAACCCCTTCCCGGAGGGGTCGGACATGGCGCAATTCAATGCAGGCTATCCAGACCTGATGCAGCGGTTCGTGATTTTCGGCATCCTTGCCATCGGTTTCAACATTCTGTTCGGGCTGACAGGGTACCTTTCCTTTGGTCACGCTGCTTTTCTGGGTGTCGGTTCTTACGCAGCCGTTTGGATGTTCAAACTGCTCAGCATGAATGTCATTCCCGCGATCCTGCTGTCAGTGGCCATAGCGGGGATTTTCTCACTGATCATCGGCTATGTGTCGCTGCGCCGGTCGGGAATTTATTTCTCGATCCTCACGCTGGCTTTCGCCCAGATGTCGTACGCCCTTGCCTATTCTGTACTGACCCCGCTGACCGGCGGTGAAACAGGCCTTCAACCCAAACCAAATGATCCGCGTATCCTCGATGGTGAATTGGCGGCTGGCGAAACCGCGACACCGGGGTTTTTCGGATTGTTCGACATGCGCGACTCGCTCGAATTGTCCGTGGGCGGCTGGGTGTTCACCTTCAATGCCGGCTATTACTTTGCCGCGATCGTCATGATCATCGCCTTCTACCTCTCGATCCGTATCTTCAGGTCGCCGTTCGGGATGATGCTACGGGCGATCAAGTCCAACCAGACCCGGATGAGCTATACCGGGCTGAACGCGCGGCCCTACACGCTGGCCGCCTTCGTCATCTCGGGTATGTATGCCGGTCTGGCGGGTGGCCTGCTGGTGTCAATGGACCCGCAAGCGGGGGCGGAACGGATGTTCTGGACTGCCTCGGGCGAGATCGTGTTGATGACCATTCTGGGTGGTGCGGGGACCCTGATCGGCCCTGTGCTTGGCGCGGGTTTCATCAAGTATTTCGAAAACATCGTGTCCAAGATCAACAAAACTACATTGGAAAGCTGGTTCTACTGGATGCCTGACGGGATCGAGGATTTCATGATCGCCATCGTCTACCCGTTTGTGGGCAAGGGCTGGCATCTGACTCTTGGCCTGCTGTTCATGCTGGTCGTGATCTTCCTGCCCGGTGGCCTTGTTCAGGGTGGTCAGAAACTGTTCGGCTTTATGAGCCGCAAGAAACCCGATGACGCCAAATCCAGCGCCGCCAAGCCGGCCGAATAAGGAGAGACGATATGGGTATCCTTGAAGTCAAAGGCATCAACAAACGGTTCGGCGGCCTGCAGGCGCTGGGGGATGTGAACCTGAGCGTGGCAGAGAACACGACCCACGCGATCATCGGGCCGAATGGTGCGGGTAAGTCGACTCTGCTGAACGTACTGGTGGGCAAGCTGATCCCGGATAGCGGATCGGTCATGTTCGACGGTCAATCCGTGCTGGGCCGCAAGCCACATGAGATTAACCAGATGGGCATTTCCCGCGTGTTCCAGACCCCCGAAATCTTCGGTGATCTAAGCGTCCTGGAAAACGTCATGATCCCCTGCTTTGCGAAGCGCGATGGCGCATTTCGGATGCACGCCATCGAAAGCGTTGGCGCAGAGCGCGACATTCAGGAACAAGCCGAAGAAATCCTGACAGATGTGAACATGTTGGAAAAACAGAACATGATCGCATCCAGCCTGTCCCGCGGCGACAAGCGGCGGTTGGAAATGGCCATGTGCCTCGTGCAGGATCCGCGCCTCTTGCTGCTCGATGAACCGACGGCGGGCATGGCCCGGGCAGATACGGAAAACACGATCAACCTGCTAAAAGAAATCCGCCAAAAACGGGGGATCACGATGGCGATCATCGAACACGACATGAACGTCGTGTTTTCCCTCGCCGAGCGGATCACCGTGCTGGCGCAGGGCACGCCACTGGTCGAAGACACGCCCGACAATATCAAGGGCCACCCCAAGGTGCGCGAAGCCTATCTGGGCGAAGCGCAGGTCTAGGCAGAGGACAGGAAAATGAATGCACCCTTCAACAAACATGCCAATAACGCGGCCACGCACCCTGCATTTCTGAGTATCTGGGAAATCGAGGCCTACTATGGCGAAAGCTACATCGTTCAGAATATCAGCTTCAACATTCACGAAGGCGAAATCCTTGCCCTTCTGGGCCGCAATGGCGCGGGCAAGACCTCGACCCTGCGGACCATCGCACGGCTGGATGATCCGGAACTGCGTCATGGCGAGATTTGGCTGGACCACAAACCGCTGCACGAGATGAAGAGCTATGAGGCAGCTGGCGCAGGCATCGCGCTGGTACCCGAAGACCGCCGGATCATTCCGGGTTTGACGGTGGAGGAAAATCTGCAACTAGCGCAGATCGCGCCACCCAAGGGCTGGTCGCTGGAGCGCATTTATGACCTCTTCCCGCGCCTTTGCGAGCGTCGCAAACAGGAAGGCGTGACTTTGTCCGGGGGGGAACAACAGATGCTGTCTATCGCCCGTGCCTTGGCCCGTGACATCAAGGTTCTGCTGCTGGACGAACCCTACGAAGGTTTGGCACCGGTGATCGTGCAAGAGATCGCCAAGACGCTGGGGATCATCCGCGACCAGGGGATCACCACAATCATAGTTGAGCAGAATGCTGTTGCAGCGCTGAAACTCGCCGACCGTGCGGTGATCCTGGATACCGGAACAGTGGTTTTCGATGGTTCCGCGGCCGAGGTTCTGGAAAACGAGCAACTGCGCGCGCAATACCTGGCGATCTAATGGGCCTGCGCCGGTAAGGATGAATTGTTCTTATTCTGCCTTGGCCAATTAAGTTGTTGGTAAGGTTCTATGACGATCCTGAAACAGGGGCAGTTTCTGCCGTTCGGAGACGTCAAATGGATACGCAAATCGCACCGACCAACATTTTCCCAACGCCAACGACCTTATCCGCGGTCCGGCAACCGCCGTCTGACACCAAAGTACCCCGGGTGCAAAAGTTGGGCGAAAGCGCCACCCTGCCCTCTGAAGGCCCGTTCATCGCCCAGGTCGTCAACGCACGATTGTCCGGCGACGACTTCCCGGAAAGCCCGGGTGAAATCGCGCCGTCGGAACGCACCTTGCGACCTTATGATGTACCGATGCTGCCCGCAGAAAAATCGAAAGAGCCGTTGGTGGCGACTGCAACCCAAGGCGTCAGTGTTAAGGTCGACCCCGACCCGTTCAGCAAAACTGACTGATCCCGCTCACTTTTTCGAAACGCCCCCGCTTTCCACCCTCGCTGCCTTGACCTATAAGCGACGAAAGGCATTGTGACGCCACGTCGCAATGGCGACAGAACAGGGCAACGGGCCGAGGACAAGATGAGCGACAAAACCCATGACAGCGATGTCAGCTTTATTCAGGCGCTGGCGGCGCTTTTGCGCGAAAACGACCTGACCGAATTGCAGGTCAAACGGGATTATGGGGAAAATGACAGTCTGAACGTTCGGGTCAGTCGGCAGACGCAAATTGTCACAACCGTCGGCACCGCTCCATCGCCCGCAGCACCTGCAGCACCATCACCGACGCCCGCCGCGCCAACGCCCACCAGCAGCGAAAATGCGGATCCCGTCAACCATCCAGGCGCGGTGACCTCACCTATGGTCGGCACCGTATATATGGCACCAGAGCCCGGTGCAGCCCCGTTCACAAGCGTTGGCACCGCGGTAAAGGAAGGCGACACGCTGCTGATCATCGAGGCGATGAAGACAATGAATCACATTCCCGCCCCTCGCGCAGGCACGATCAAACGTATTCTGGTCGAAGATGGTGGCGCGGTCGAATTCGGCGCCCCCCTTGTGATCATCGAATAGGGCGGGCCGCGCATGTTCGACAAAATTCTCATCGCGAACCGGGGCGAGATCGCCTTGCGCGTCGTGCGCGCCTGCCGCGAAATGGGCGTGAAATCAGTCGCGGTTCATTCCACCGCGGACGCCGACGCGATGCATGTGCGTATGGCCGATGAGGCGGTTTGCATCGGCCCGCCATCATCCACGCAAAGCTATCTGTCGTTCCCCGCCATCATCTCCGCCTGTGAAATCACGGGCGCACAGGCCATCCACCCTGGCTATGGTTTCCTGTCGGAAAACGCGGCCTTCGTGCAGGCTGTGCAGGATCACGACATAACGTTTATCGGGCCCACCGCAGAACATATCCGGGTAATGGGCGACAAAATCACGGCCAAGGACACGATGAAGGACCTTGGTGTGCCATGCGTACCCGGCTCTGACGGCGGCGTCCCCACGCTGGATGACGCCAAGCGCATCGGCGAGGAAATCGGGTATCCCGTCATCATCAAGGCAACCGCTGGCGGCGGTGGTCGCGGCATGAAAGTGGCCCAAACGGCTGCTGACATGGAAAAGGCGTTTCATTCAGCCCGCGCAGAAGGCAAGGCCGCTTTCGGCAATGACGAAGTTTATATCGAGAAGTACCTGACCACCCCGCGCCACATCGAAATTCAGGTCTTTGGTGACGGCAAAGGTAATGCTGTGCATCTGGGTGAGCGCGATTGCTCATTGCAGCGTCGGCACCAAAAGGTGTTCGAAGAGGCGCCCGGCCCCTGCATCACCCCCGAACTGCGCGCAAGGATCGGTAAGGTCTGTGCGGATGCAGTCGCCAAGATCAACTATATTGGCGCGGGAACGATCGAGTTTCTGTTCGAGAATGACGAATTCTATTTCATCGAAATGAACACGCGCCTGCAGGTCGAACATCCGGTCACCGAGGGGATTTTCGGCGTCGATCTCGTGCGTGAACAACTCCGTGTCGCCGCCGGTATGCCGATGTCGTTCAGCCAGGACGATCTGGAAATCAACGGCCACGCGATCGAGGTGCGGATCAACGCGGAAAAACTGCCGAACTTTGCCCCCTGCCCCGGCACGATCACACAATATCACGCACCGGGTGGTCTGGGCGTCAGGATGGACTCCGCTCTTTATGATGGCTACCGGATTCCGCCTTATTACGACAGCCTGATCGGGAAACTGATCGTGCACGGGCGCGACCGGCCCGAGGCTTTGGCCCGGCTGGCGCGTGCCTTGGGCGAATTGATCGTGGACGGCGTCGATACGACAATCCCGCTGTTCCACGCGCTCCTCGCCGAAGAGGCCGTGCAGACCGGCGACTACAACATCCACTGGCTCGAACACTGGCTTGAACAAAATCTCTAGCCGATGTGGGACCGCGACCCACCCCTGACACCGGAACTCTTGCTGCAAGCCTACCGCGTTGGTGTGTTCCCCATGTCCGAGGGTCGTGATGATCCAGATGTGTTCTGGGTTGATCCAAAACGGCGGGGTGTGTTCCCTTTGGATGGTTTTCGAATATCGCGCAGTCTGGCAAGAACGATGCGGCGAGACCATTTCACGCTAACGACAAATGCCGCGTTCGAGGATGTCGTATCAGGCTGCGCGGACCGCGACGAGACGTGGATCAACGATACGATCTTCGATCTTTATCGGGTGCTTTTTCACAGGGGCTTTGCCCATTCTATCGAAGTTTGGGAAAATAATACTATGGTCGGTGGGGTATATGGGGTAGCGATCGGCGGTGCCTTTTTTGGTGAAAGCATGTTCAGTCGGGCAACCGATGCGTCGAAAGTGGCGCTCGCGTATCTGGTGGACCGGCTTAACCTGGGGGGTTTTGTCCTGTTCGACACGCAATTCCTGACGCCACATCTCTCCACCCTTGGCGCGGTTGAGATTACCCGTGCGCGTTATCGGTCACAACTGGCCGAGGCGATTACGATGAATGCCGATTTCAATGCACCAGGCGGCCTGCCACCGGCTCAGGACGTGATACAGCGTAACGCCCAAACGTCATAACGCGGGTGGTCCATCGCGTTCAAGGCCGGGGAAGATGCCAGCATCCATCCCGCGAAGGTGGGGCTGTCCTGATAGAGGACGTCAAGCGCAAGAAATGCGTCGCCATTTGGGTTCCCGGTCGGATAGCGACAGGCGCTCAGCGTCACTTTCAGATAGCCGACGGCCCACGTTTCCCCAACCTGCAGTGTGATGTCGGTCACTTCGCCGGTCAGCTTGTCCAGAACCCGCACTTCGCCCGCATTCGCGGATGCCGCATCTACGACCTGCGCTGTTACGGGTGCGGCGGCCACCGCTCCGACGATGATCGATGTCAGAAACCTGCGCATATCATGCCCTATTCCGGCGACCATGCCTCGTAATCCGACCGTTCCACGGGGGCGGCCTTGCGGATCGAACCGGCCGGCGCATAGGCGGCCATGGTGCCGGTCAGATTTTCCTGATGGGGCTTTTCCCAGTCCTTCCGCTTAAGGTTTGCCTCGGTCGGGGGTTCATCCCACGTGCGATGCAGCCACCCATGCCATTCCGGTGCCACACGCGAGGCTTCGTTTTCGCCATTGTAGATCACCCAGCGGCGGCTGTCGTCGGCGTTACGATAGAACACGTTGCCCTGATCGTCCTCGCCCACCTTTTGACCATGGCGGCGGGTCCAAAGCTGGGTCCCGTAGGATTGCCCATCCCAC
This sequence comes from Yoonia sp. 2307UL14-13, assembly GCF_037572755.1. Taxonomy (NCBI): domain Bacteria; kingdom Pseudomonadati; phylum Pseudomonadota; class Alphaproteobacteria; order Rhodobacterales; family Paracoccaceae; genus Yoonia; species Yoonia sp. 2307UL14-13. The sequence continues at coordinate 1,319,036 of NZ_JBBIFZ010000001.1, forward strand.
CAGGTAAAAAGACGTTTGATGTTGTGACCAAGGCCCATGCGGCATCTCCGATAGCGTTGCTTTCTTTTGTCTGAAAACGGCGGGAAGGTCTAGCAGGAAGCGTGTCGCGGCCCCTGAACCGGTTCGCTTACGGTATCCGCGCGGTCACTTCAATTTCGATCTTCATCTCAGGGTTCTGCAATTTGGCCGAAAACATAGTGGCCGCTGGACGCGCATTGGCAAACACTTCGGACGTCACCGGCCAGCAGTCCGGCCACTCATCGACGTTCGGTACGATGTAACTCACCCGCACGACGTGATCCAGCCCGCTGCCTGCATCCTCCAATGCTTTGCCGATCGTCACAAGCGCATTGCGGCACTGATCGACGATGCTGGCTGGTATCGTCATCGTCGCATAATCGTAACCGGTTGTTCCGGCGACAAAGACCCAGCCATCGGCAACAATGGCACGGCTGTACCCGATATCTTTCTCAAATGGTGATCCGGTGGATACATGCCCGACGGCCATGGCTTAGCTGGCCGTCGCAGGCTCTTTCTTGCTGCTGCCCTTGTCATGGATCATCAGCGGGGCAACGTCGGATGTGACCGCCTCTTCATTCACCACAACCTCGGTGACCGTATCCATCCCAGGCAGGTCGAACATGGTATCCAGCAGGATATCTTCCATAATCGAGCGAAGGCCACGCGCACCGGTCTTGCGCTCTATCGCGCGCTTGGCGATCGCACCCAACGCATCGTCTGTGAACGTCAGCTTGGTATCTTCCAGTTCGAACAGGCGCTGATATTGCTTGACCAAGGCATTCTTCGGCTGCGTCAGGATCGTGATCAGCGCATCTTCGTCCAGATCGGTCAGTGTGGCGATCACAGGAAGACGTCCAACGAATTCAGGGATCAGACCGTATTTCAGCAAATCTTCCGGCTCAAGCTCCTGGAACACTTCTCCGATTCCACGATCGTCGTTTTCCTTAACGTCAGCGCCAAATCCCATGGCAGAGCCTTTGCCCCGCTGCGCAATGATCTTGTCCAGACCCGCAAACGCACCGCCGCAGATGAAAAGGATATTCGTCGTATCGACCTGCAGGAATTCCTGCTGCGGATGCTTGCGCCCGCCTTGCGGGGGCACGGACGCAACAGTCCCTTCCATGATCTTCAAGAGTGCTTGCTGCACGCCCTCGCCGGACACATCGCGCGTGATCGACGGATTGTCGGACTTGCGCGTGATCTTGTCGACCTCATCAATATAGACGATCCCACGCTGGGCCCGTTCCACATTGTACTCGGATGCCTGCAACAGTTTGAGAATGATATTTTCAACATCCTCGCCCACATACCCGGCCTCGGTCAGCGTCGTCGCATCAGCCATGGTGAACGGCACATCCAGAATGCGGGCCAACGTCTGCGCCAGCAACGTCTTACCGCAACCGGTCGGCCCAATCAGCATGATGTTGGACTTCGCCAGTTCGATATCCGACTTCTCGGCATGGTTGAGCCGCTTGTAGTGGTTATGCACTGCAACCGACAACACGCGCTTTGCATGCATCTGGCCGATCACATAATCGTCAAGCACCTGACAAATCTCGGTTGGCGTCGGCACGCCATCGCCCGATTTCAACCCGGCGGACTTGGTCTCTTCGCGAATGATGTCCATGCAAAGCTCGACGCATTCGTCGCAGATGAACACCGTCGGCCCGGCAATCAGCTTGCGCACCTCATGCTGGCTTTTGCCGCAAAAGCTGCAGTACAGGGTGTTCTTGCTGTCGTTACCGGATGTGGTCGCCATCTCAAACCTCTTGGCCTAAAGGCCGCTCAAACAAATCGCAGACTGTCCCCGGTGCAACACTAGGACAGCCCGCCAAGGTCCACAATGTCAAAATGACCTTGTGAACGGGACGTTAATTTTCAATTCAATCATCCGATTTTTCGCGATTTTCGACGATTTCATCGATCAGGCCCCAATCTTTGGCCTCTTCGGGTGACATGAAATTATCACGCTCCAGCGCCGCCTCCACTTTCTTGAGGGTCTGTCCGGTATGCTTCACATAGATTTCATTCAGCCGATTTTTCAGCTTCTGGGTCTCGGCGGCGTGGATCATGATATCGGTCGCCTGCCCCTGATAGCCGCCCGAAGGCTGGTGTACCATCACACGCGAATTCGGCAACGAAAAGCGCATGCCCTCATGACCGGCTGTCAGCAAAAGTGAGCCCATGGAGGCGGCCTGCCCCACAACCAGCGTGCTGACCTTGGGTTTGATGTACTGCATGGTGTCATAGATCGACAGGCCCGAGGTCACAACTCCACCGGGTGAGTTAATATACATACTGATGTCGGCCTTTGGATTCTCGGCCTCCAGGTGCAACAACTGCGCGACGATCAACTGGCTCATCCCGTCATGCACAGGGCCGTTGACGAAAATGATCCGCTCTTTCAGCAGACGCGAAAAGATATCATAGGCGCGTTCCCCGCGTGCGGTCTGTTCGACCACCATCGGGACAAGGTTCATATAGGTTTCGACGGGGTCTTGCATGTAAGGTGCCTCATACCGGGGACATCACTGTCCTACTTCTAAAATCCTGACAGAGTCTTAGTGGTGGGGGTCAGGGGCTTCAAGGTCGCAAACGAACGTTGACTTTCTGTAAGCGATAACTTACGGTAAGTCATGAGCTACGAAGACGCAATAGCCGCCCTTGCCGATCCCACCCGCCGGGTGATCATCGACCGGTTGCGCCGCGGTCCCCTGCCCGTCGGCCACATCGCGGACGGAATGCAGATCAGCCGCCCCGCGGTCAGCCAGCACTTGCGGGTGCTTTCAGATGCAGGACTTTTGACCGTGACACCATCTGGCACCAAACGCCTTTATGCCATCGCCCCCGACGGGGTCGATAACCTGCGCCGCTATCTCGACAACCTGTGGGATGACGCGCTGGCCGCCTTTGCCCGCGCCGCCGAAGACCAAGCCAAAGGAAAATCAGATGAATGACCCGATCCAGAAATCCGTCACCGTCCCGCTGAGCCCTGCCGAGGCATTTGCCCTGTTCACCAGCAAGATCGACACGTGGTGGCCCGGCAAAACCCATTCTGTGTCGGCCTATCGCGATAAGAAACCGAAAAAAGTGACCTTTGAGGATCGCAAGAACGGGAAGATCAAGGAAATCACGGACGAAGGGGACGAACAGGTATGGGGCACGATCCTGGCCTATGATCCGGGCGAATACCTCGCCTTCACGTGGCATCCCGGTAAGTCCGAAGATGAGGCCACCGTCGTCACCGTCAGCTTCAAAGAGACTGCGGAAGGCACCCAGTGTGACCTGATCCATGGCGGTTTCGACATACTGGGCGACCTCGCTGACGCGGTCAGCACCAGTTATCTGAAAGGCTGGGATCTTGTCCTTGGGTCCTACACTGCGGCGGCAAAAGGGCCCGTCTTCGCCTGATGGTTTTCAGCGCTCGGCTGGCAACGATCCGATACCGCGCTAACTCAATGCGCATTGGAGCAGTGAAGGACAGCCAAAATGCCGCAAACAGCCGAGCGTGCCGGAAACCGTTTGATGGACCGGCCTGAATACAATTCCAAGCAAACCCCACTCACCCGCGCACCCGACACGACCGTTTTTGATGCAGTCGGTGCGATGTCGGAAAAGAACTATGGCTCGGTGATCGTGACCGATCCCGCCAATAAGGTCATCGGCGTCGTGACCGAGCGGGATGTCATGAACAAACTTGTTGGTAAGGGGCTCGACCCGAAGACAACCAAATTATCGGACATCATGACGGAAAACCCACGGCTCGCGAAAGAAACCGACGATCTGGTCGACTGGCTGCGGATCATGTCGAACGAACGGTTCCGGCGCCTGCCCGTCGTCGATGAAAACGGGCATATCAAGGCGGTGTTCACCCAAGGTGATTTCGTGTCTTACACATGGCCGGACCTAATGTATCAGATGAAGTCCATCGCCACGGCGACCGTCACCAAGAACTGGCCGTTCTTCCTGATCGGTGGGGGCATAGCGCTTTACTCCATCGTGATGGTCGTCGTCATTGGAATGATGAACTGACCACGCGGTTGAAACATGTGAGGGGGAACTATGTCTCCGATCATGTTTGATGCCACTTACACAGCTGCGCTGGAGAAGCTGCATGAATTTGTCCCCCATGCGGGACGGGATTATGCGGCAAAGCGCAATTATGACGACACGGCGGGCGTATCGACACTATCGCCATACATACGGCACCGCATCATCACCGAAGCTGATGTGCTTCACGCTACCCTTGGCCGACATAGCGCAAGTGCTGCCGAGAAATTCGTCCAAGAAGTTTACTGGCGGACCTATTGGAAAGGCTGGCTCGAGATGCGGCCGAGCATATGGACCAACTACAAGGTCGATCTCAACGCTGCGCTCAACCGGGTTCAGACGGAAAGCGGATTGCGACAGGAATGGGAGTCCGCCTGCAACGGCGAAACGGGGATCGACTGTTTCGACCATTGGGCCAACCAACTGACCGACACGGGATATCTGCACAACCACGCGCGCATGTGGTTCGCCTCGATCTGGATCTTCACTTTGCGGCTGCCATGGGTGCTGGGCGCCGACTTCTTCCTCCGGCACCTGCTGGATGGTGATCCGGCCTCGAACACGTTGTCATGGCGGTGGGTTGGTGGGCTGCAGACCAAGGGGAAAACCTATCTGGCGCGGCCCGACAACATCGCAAAGTACACGCAGGGGCGCTTCCGCCCGACCGCGCTGGCCGGTCACGCAGCTGCACTGGAGGGCATGCCGCATCCTGACTGCGGCCCAGTACCGCAAAGCGGAACGATTGACGGCAAACGCATCGGTCTGCTGATCACCGAAGAGGACCTGTCACCGGGATGGCTACTGCATCAGTGTCAACCGGTCGCCACGGCCTTCGTGCAAACCACCGACCACCGCAGCCCTTTGAAGGTCTCGCCGCGAGTCACTGATTTCGTCAAAGCGGCGATGGGTGATTGCGCGACACGCATCGGCGATAGGCTGGGGTCGGTGAAGCATCTCGGCGCGGATGATTTGGCCCCTTGGACCAGTGAAAATGACATCGACCAGATCGTCACCAGCTACATGCCCATCGGTCCGACGGCTGACGCCTTGTCCGACGCAAGTCCGACCCAAATCATACGGGTCCATGACAGCGCCGCGTGGCCCCACGCGACGCATGGATTTTTCAAGTTCAAAGAGAAAATCCCCAAGCTGTTGGGCCGACTTACGGGTCAGGACAACCAGGCGGCATAGTCGCTGACAAGCAGATGTGTCGGTGTGGTATCTTCCTCGACCTCGGCAAAACGGCCAATCTGCTCACGAAAAATATTGTCGGTCTCGTCGTCATTGACGGTGGACACCTCGCCGATCAGCACATCGCCCCCCTCGCCCCAGAACGCATGCCAATCACCAGGCATAAGGGTCACGCTTTCGCCTGGCGCAAATCTCAGCTTTTCACCCGGCGCGAATTCGCGCCTGATCCCGTCGCACATCACGACGCCACCGGCGGTTTCGTCGAAATTGCCATCCGGGTCCGATCCATAAAGCTCGATCACCATCGTCGCCCCACCGCGGTTGATGATGTCCTCGGCCTTGATCACATGGGTATGCATCGGCGACAGTTGATCCTGTTTTGAAATCAACAGCTTCTCAGCATAACACATACCCCCGCCCCGCTGCAGATCGGTCAGGCGACCATTGCGAAGTGTGAATAGAAACAACCCCATTTCATCATACCGATCCGCGCCGTAGTCGGTGATGTCCCAACCACAACGGGCGTCAATGACGGATTTCGCTTCGCTCGTACGCGCCTTGAACTCATTCGGTGTCCAATAGGCCCACGGCGGCAGGGTAAACCCGTGCGACCGGATCATCTCGTCCGCCTCAGCCATAATGTTATTAATTCGCGATCGTTTCACGGCTTTCTCCGTAATCGTTTACGGCAACATGCGGTGAATGGCTGACTTTGCCAAGCCAGAAAACACGCCAACTCACCGCCACGACAAAAACTGATAACTTTGCGCAGGTTGAAATCGAAACCTGCGGCGCGAGTTGGACGGCGACCGGACAATGCAACATATCGGCCGACGCAAAACGCAGCATTGGGCGCAAAACTACAAGGATCGGGTCGCGCGGCTGCGGGAAGAGCAGCGGATACAGGTAGCAGGTGAAGCGACCGTCGCCACCTCAATGACGCGCGGATTATGCGATTTCATGAACGATGTAGACGCCTCGATCGTTCCGAACGATCTGCAAGCCGCATCCACCAGCGCAGACACAGTGGCACAGCTTCTCGGTCAGTTCTCGCCGCAACATGTTAAGTCAGATCAAGCTCGCCAAAACAACGGGCACCCGCGCCGGGCGGATCAGGAAAATCGCTGAATTCGCGGCCCGAAACCAAAATCTGCCACAGACTTAACCCGCCTGCCGCAGCCCGCCCGCAGCCCAAGCCCGGCACGCATCTCCAAACGCTTCGAACAATGGTCGCGACACAGGATCATCGGCGGCATTCCATTCCGGATGCCATTGAACGGACAAGGTAAAGCCGGGCGCATCGGCGATGTAAATCGCCTCTGGCGTGCCATCCGGCGCATGTCCGTCGATCACAATACGCGGTCCGGGCTCTTTGATCCCTTGCCCGTGCAGCGTATTGGTCATCACCTGTCGCGCACCGAAGACGCAATGGAACGGACCACCGTCCGAAACGGTGACGACATGACGCAAAGCGAATTTCTCTTCCAGCGTCCCGTCGGGCGGCATCCGATGATTATCGCGGCCGGGTAAATCACGAATTTCAGGATGCAGCGTGCCACCCATGGCGACATTCACCTCTTGAAATCCACGGCAGACACCGAAAATCGGCTGACCACGCGCGACACAAGCGCGGATCAACGGCAAAGCGAGTTGATCACGGTCCCGGTCAAATGCCCCATGCGCTTCGGTCGCATCCTCACCATATTCCTCGGGATGGACATTCGGGCGACCACCGGTAAAGAGGAAGCCGTCGCAGAGGTCCATCAACTCGGTCACTGATACCGCTGAAGGATCAGATGGAATGATCATCGGGATCGCGCCCGACACCTGAGACACCGCACATGTGTTCATCGCGCCCGCCGCATGGGCCGGATATTCGTCGTTGATAAGGTAACTGTTCCCGATGATACCGATGACAGGGCGCGCCATAAAAATGTCCTTTCCGATCGAAAGATTGATAGCCCCTGATGCACCCAAACGAAAGCCAAGCCTGCGCACAGCACCATTGACAGCGATGCACATGCTGCCCAACTGCATCATATGGCTTATGATTTAAGCGATCCTGAATTTCTGGCCGATCCTATGCCGACGCTGGATCGGATGCGGTCCGAAGGTGCGCTGGTTCAGGTCAAGCTGCCTTTCATCGGAAAGACGTGGATGACGACGACCGACGCAGCCGCGCGGGCCGTGCTGAAAACGCCCGACATCTTCATACGCAATCCTTACGCCACATCCGGCAAAACGCTCGCTCAGAAATTCTGGTACTTTCCGCCGTTCATGAAGCCGCTGTTCCAAAACATGCTGGGATATGACGGCGACGCTCACAAAAGGCTGCGCGGCCTGGTGGACAAGGCGTTCAACCGCGTTGCCATCGACGACATGCGACCCGGGATCGCGGCAATCGCAGATGGCTTGCTGGACCGGATCGACACCTCGCAATCGGTTGATATCATCGCAAACTACACGCGACCCCTGCCGTTGATGGCAATCTGCGAACTGCTTGGTGTCCCACCGTCCGAGCGGGACAAAGTTGCCGGTTGGATCGCCCCGCTATCCGGCCCGACGACCACTTGGGCGATGCTGCGCGGCTTTCCAGGGTTATGGCGGATCATGCGCTATTTCCGCGCAGATTTCGAACGGGTTCGCGCGACCCCGCGCGCAGGGCTGATCACCGATCTGGTGGCGGTCGAAGACAATGGTGATCGGCTTAGCGATGACGAATTGCTCGCCATGGTCGTCACGCTTTTCATCGCGGGGCACGAAACAACCGTGCATCTGATCACCATGGGCATTTACGGGCTGCTCACGCACCGCGAAGAGCGCGCGGCACTTCGCGAGCGGCCCAACGAAGTTCCGCTATTGGTGGAAGAATTCATGCGGTTCTACTCGCCGGTCATGATGACCAAACCGCTTTTTACGCAAAAAGATACCGTTGTCGAAGGCGTCCCATTGAAAAAAGGCGATCAGGTCGCGGCTTTATTGATTGCCGCCAACCATGATTCCGCGCGCTTTCAAACGCCTGAAACCCTCGTTCCCGACCGTCGCCCCAATGCCCATCTTGGCTTTGGCCACGGCCCGCATGTCTGTCTTGGCATGCAACTCGCCCGGGCCGAGGCGCAGGTGGCGATCACGCGCCTGCTCGACCGGTTCCCCGATGTTGCGCTCGCCCGACCGGATGCGCCGCCGGAATATACCAGGCGCACCGGCATTCGTGGTTTGAAACAGTTGAAACTGCGCCTCGATTAGGCTTCGCCCGTCAGTCCGGCCCCTTCTATACCCTCCAGCGCTGCGATCGCATCATTGTCTGACGTATCGCCGGTGACACCGACAGCACCCATCACAGCGCCCTTTTTGTCATGCACAAGTACACCACCGGGCACCGGGATAACCTGGCCGCCATAGACCCCGTTCACCGCGGTCATGAAATAGGCCTGCTGCTCGGCCCGCGCCATCTGCGCCTTACCCGCCATACCCAGCATAACCGCGCCATAAGCCTTGCCGTGGGCGATTGCGAAGCGACCGGGTGAGGCACCATCTTCGCGCTCGAATGCCTTCACGTGGCCGCCAGCATCCAGAACGATGACGGAAAGCGGCTTCAGCTCCATCTCGCGCCCTTTCGCCAGCACCTTGCGAATGATGGTACGCGCCTTGCTCGCTGATATTTCTGCCATTTTGTTGCCTTTCGTAAGATGAGCCTCGACCCACCGTCCCCTAATGATTGCGCTGCGCTTTCAACTCCAACCGGCGCTGATGCAGCACCGGTTCGGTATAGCCTGATGGCTGTACCCGCCCTTTGAAAACCAAATCACAGGCCGCCTGAAACGCGATGCCGTCAAAATTCGGTGCCATGGGCTTGTAGGCCGGATCATCCGCATTCTGCTGGTCGACAACCGCTGCCATCTTGTGCATCGCGTCCATCACCTCGGTCTCGCTGACGACCTCATGATGCAACCAATTCGCCAAAGCCTGGGATGAAATCCGGCAGGTCGCGCGATCTTCCATCAGGCCCACATCATTGATGTCCGGCACCTTGGAACAGCCCACGCCCTGATCGATCCAGCGCACCACATAGCCCAGAATACCCTGCGCGTTGTTCTCGACCTCGCGGATTTTCTGCGCCTCATTCCAGCGCTGATACTGGGCCAGAGGGATATCCAGAATGGAGGACACATAAGCCCGCCGCCCGGCCTTCCGCAGCTTGTCTTGCACCGCCATCACATCCACTTTGTGATAATGCAACGCATGCAAAGTCGCCGCCGTCGGGCTGGGCACCCAGGCGCAATTTGCACCAGATTGCGGATGGCCGATCTTTTGCTCCAACATCGCCGCCATCATATCCGGCATGGCCCACATGCCCTTGCCAATTTGGGCCTTGCCCGAGAAACCACAGGCCAGTCCGATATCGACGTTCTGATCCTCGTAGGCGCCGATCCACTGTTTACGTTTGATAAAGTCCTTACGGCTGAACGGACCCGCCTCCATCGATGTGTGAATCTCGTCACCGGTGCGATCGAGGAAACCTGTATTGATAAAGGCGACACGGTGCCGTGCCGCACGAACGCACTCTTTCAGATTGACGGTCGTCCGCCGTTCTTCGTCCATGATGCCGATCTTGATCGTGTAGCGAGGCAGATCCAGCACATCTTCGACCTTGGCGAAGATGTCGTCGGTAAACGCGACCTCCTCGGGACCATGCATCTTGGGTTTGACGACATAGATCGATCCGTGGGCCGAATTCCCCCCGTCGCGCTGCAGATCATGCATCGCAATCAGGACGGTGAACATCGCGTCCATAATACCTTCGAACACCTCATTCCCGTCACCGTCAAGAATGGCCGGATTGGTCATCAGATGGCCCACATTGCGCACCCAAAGCAGCGCGCGGCCTTTTAGCGTCTGGGTGCCGCCATCGGGTGCGGTGTAGGCCAGATCATCGTTCAGACGACGGATCGTGTGCTTGCCGCCCTTTGAAAACGCCGCCTCCAGATCGCCCTTCATCAAACCCAGCCAGTTCCGATAGGCCAGCACTTTGTCCTCGGCATCCACGCAGGCGACGCTGTCTTCGCAATCCATGATGGCGGTCACCGCGCTTTCCAGCCGCACATCGGCCAGCAACGCTTGGTCGCGGCTGCCGATCGGATGTGCGCGATCGAAAATCAATTCGACATGCAGGCCATTGTTGACCAACAGCACCGCATCCGGCGCCTTTGGATTGCCGCGATAACCGACAAATTTTGCAGGGTCCCGCAAGCGATGATCATCGATCAGCAATACGCCGTCCCGGACATGATAGCGGCGCACATCCGCGTGGCTGGCCCCGTCGATGGGAAAGGCTTCGTCCAGAAAAACGCGGGCACGTGCGACGACCCGAGCGCCATGCCCCTTGTCGTAAGAGCCTTTCGGCGGCCGCACACCCATCGCATCGGTGCCATAAAATGCATCATAAAGGCTGCCCCACCGGGCATTTGCGGCGTTCAGCGCAAAGCGGGCATTGGTGATCGGCACAACCAGTTGCGGGCCGGGGACGTGGGCGATTTCAGGATCGACATTCTTTGTCTCGATCTCGAAATCATCCCTTTCTTCAACGAGATAGCCAATACCGCGCAAAAAACTTTCGTATGCGTCGCGATCGTGGACTCCATCGCGATGTTTGATGTGCCAATCGTCGATAACGGCCTGCAGGTCTTCCCGCTTTTGCAGCAAATCGCGGTTGCGGGGGGTCATTTCGGCGACGATGGCGGCAAAGCCCGACCAAAACGTTTCTGTATCTATGCTCGTACCAGGGAGTGCCTCGGTCTCGATGAACTTCGCCAGTTCCGTAGCGACCTGCAGGCCGTGTTTGTCAACGCGATCGGTCATCATGTCTCCTCTTGATCAGGCTGGCACCGCGCACCTCTTGATCAGGCTGGCACCGCGCACCAGATTGATTTCTTTTTTCCGATCTAGAGGAGAGGTTTCCGATAGGCAACAAATCTGGTAAAGTTTCGTGACCAATTCAGCAAAAAATCAGGTTGCGCGGCGATTTTTGCACCGCTCCGAACAGTAACGCACATCCTGCCACACGCGCGACCATTTCTTCCGCCACGCAAATGGCCGACCGCAGGCCGCACATGTTTTTTGGGGCAAATTCGCCTTTTTGCGCATCTTTGCCATCGCTATGACGTCAGTCAGTGCTTTCCACGACGGCGCCTGTCCGTCCGTCGATCTGGTCATCGGCGCCGGCAGGCTCTTGACCGCGTTCGACGACAAAGATGATCAATCCGCACAAAAGAATAAGCGCAAAGCCAACGGCGACCGATATACCAAGGAGGGATGGTCGATGACGGCGCGTTTGTTTTTCGACATTTGTGTCTGGTGCGGACATCTTGAATTCCTTTCGTTTCTGTCAATAAAATTAACACAAATCTTCGGGGTTTCGTTCCATATTCGTGGACCTGACACATGCAATGGCTAAGCCAAACTTTGCCGATCCTGCTTGAATATAGCGAAATGCATCGTCATTCTGTGACTAATTCCACACTTTGTCGTGGAATGGTTACGCGGTCGTGAACTTAAAGGCACATGAAACATCGCATCGATCCTTTGATCGCCGAACGGGCGCCCTGGCTATATGGTGATCGCCCCGGCACCCGCGCAGCGCGCCGCGCGCTTCACAAGATGTTGGGTTACGATACCACCATCGAAATCGCCGAAATTCTAGAGAATGAGCCAGCTGCCAAGATCATGGCAGCGATGGGCACGCGCCTTGCACAGACCGTGTCCGCCTCGGGACTCGCCAACGTTCCGGCGCATGGCCCGGCCTTGATCGTCGCCAATCATCCGACCGGAATCGCCGACGGCATCGTGTTGAACCATCTGCTGATGCAGCGGCGGCGGGATGCATATTTCTTTGCCAACCGCGACATTCTGCGTGTCTTCCCCCAAATGGATGCCATGATCGCACCGGTCGAATGGCGCAAGGACCAGCGTAGCCACGGCAAAACGCGCGAGACGATGGCCTATGTGCGCGAGGCGACTGAGGCTGGCCGTTTAGGTGTGATTTTTCCTGCGGGCCGCCTAGCCAAGCGCCGCGGACTGCGGTTGTTCGAACGTCCTTGGATGGCGTCCGCCGCGATGCTGGCGCGGAAGTTCGATTTGCCGGTCATCCCGGTGAACATTCAGGCACGCAATTCGGTGCTGTTTTACCTTTTCGACGTGATGCACCCCACCCTGCGCGACATCACGCTGTTCCATGAGACATTGAACAAGGCCAGGCAGCCCTTTGTCGTCACCGTGGGTGAACCGATTTCTGCGGCATCGATTCCAAAGAACTCTGAAGACGGGATCGAGATGTTGCGTCGCGCCACCCTTGCGCTGGGTGGCAAAGACGCGCCGACAGTCAATCTGTTAAAGGCATCACGCTCTTGGTTGAAAGCGTCGTAAGGGAGCGGCCGCGCATCTCTGGCCGCACGCTGTCCAGCGGGGCACAATAGCTTTGGCTGCGCGTCCAGGCGGCCATTTCCGGAATTTTCCGACGATTCGACATCGGTCCCCAATCGGCGGCAACACCACGCCAGCGGCCATCGTGGACGGCAATCGCCTCATCCCGCGCCACCGTGACCGCCATGATACGGGTCGCACAGCTGAGGTTTTCGGCAGGGTCTTTCAACGCCTCGCCTGTTCTTGCCCGACATTCATAGCGACGGGCCGTATCGGGGTAGATTTGTAGCAGGCCAAACCAAAGATTCCCGCCGCCCACGGCGCGCGGATTGTAGGTGCTTTCGTGCTTGGCCAAGGCAGACATCATCCCGGCCCAGAACGCACGTCGTTGTTCGGGGCCTGCGTTTTTATAGGCCGGACACCATGTGTCGATATCGCGCGGAATAATGGTTTCCAGCACTTGCCCGTGCTGTTGCAAAGCGCTGAGCGCGGTTCGTGTCCACAGATGACCCCCGCGTCTGAAATCCCACCGCGCCCGCGGCAGATAGGCGGGGCGGGCGATGGGGCGCATATCCGGCACCCGCGTCTCGACGCCGATGGGATAGCGCAGCATGTGCGGTGGCCGCGCAGCGGGCCGCAGGCTGGCGAGTTGCGCTTTTGCTACGTCTTGCCGTGCATATGGACGCTCGGCCAGTGGGTTCGCAGCGGCAAATCCGGCAGTTATCAAAAGGATCATCAGGCAGCGTATGAACATCATCTTTCTATTCCTGACCGTAACCGTTGTATGGCTCAAGTTGATCCGACAGTCGCAGGCAGGTTTTGGCTGATCCCTTGAAGCGCCCCGCGCCTTCTTTTACACCGCCGGAAAAGCAACAAAGGATGCGCGCATGCTTGACCTGACATATGAGGCCCCCGCCCCGAAGGTAATTGCCGGTGCCCAGCACGACTGGGAGCTTGTGATCGGGCTGGAGGTGCATGCGCAGGTCGCAACAAATGCGAAACTGTTTTCGGGCGCGTCGACGTTGTTCGGGGCTGAACCCAATAGCAATGTGGCATTTGTGGATGCGGGCATGCCGGGGATGCTGCCCGTCATTAATGAAGAATGTGTTGCGCAGGCGGTCCGGACCGGGCTGGGATTGAAAGCAGCGATCAATCTGACCTCTGCCTTTGACCGGAAGAACTATTTTTATCCTGACCTGCCACAGGGTTACCAGATTTCGCAGCTCTACCATCCGATCGTCGGTGAGGGCGAAGTGCTGGTCGAAATGGGGGATGGCACGGCGCGCATGGTCCGGATCGAACGCATCCATTTGGAACAGGATGCAGGCAAATCGATTCACGATATGGACCCGGCGATGTCCTTTGTGGATTTGAACCGGACAGGCGTGGCCCTGATGGAAATCGTCAGCCGCCCCGACATTCGTGGACCCGAAGAGGCCGCCGCCTACGTCGCCAAACTGCGTCAGATCATGCGTTATCTGGGGACCTGTGATGGCAACATGCAGAACGGCAATCTGCGGGCCGATGTGAACGTGTCGATCTGCAAGCCCGGCGATTACGAGAAGTATCAGGAAACACAGGATTTTTCGCATCTCGGCACGCGATGCGAGATCAAGAACATGAACTCAATGCGGTTCATACAGATGGCGATTGATTATGAGGCGCGGCGGCAGATTGCGTTGATCGAGGATGGGCAGGATGTCGTGCAGGAAACTCGCCTTTATGATCCTGACAAGAACGAAACGCGGTCGATGCGGTCCAAGGAAGAGGCGCATGATTACCGGTATTTCCCCGACCCGGATCTGCTGCCGCTGGAGATCGAACAGGGTTGGGTGGATGATATCGCTTCTGGTTTGCCCGAGTTGCCCGATCAGAAAAAAGCGCGTTTTATCAATGACTTCGGGCTATCGGATTATGATGCTTCGGTCCTGACCGCAGAGGCCGAGAATGCGGCATTCTTTGAGAAAGTCGCCGAAGGCCACGATGGCAAGCTGGCCGCGAATTGGGTGATCAACGAATTGTTCGGCCGTTTGAAGAAGGACGACAGGGGAATCGGTGACAGCCCGATTTCTGCGGGCCGTTTGGGACAGATTGTACGACTGATCAAATCAGGCGATATCTCGGGCAAAATTGCGAAGCAAGTCTTTGATATCGCGTATACTTCTGATCGCGATCCGACCGAGATCGTTGAGACAGAAGGCCTGAAACAAGTCACCGATACCAGCGCGATTGAGGCGGCCGTGGATGAGATTATCGCCGCGAATCCGGCCCAGGTCGAAAAGGCGAAACAGAACCCGAAACTGGCGGGTTGGTTCGTTGGGCAGGTGATGAAAGCGACCGGCGGCAAGGCCAATCCGGCGGCGGTCAATCAGATGGTTTCAGCCAAGCTAGAGCTGTAAAACAGCGATCGGAATTGCATCGGAAAACCATCGGAATTCCATCGGACCTTCGCGTGCGCTGTGATGATCCCGCGTTAAGGTTTGCGCGGCGTCGGCTTGGACTTTGCCGGCTTGGTTGCTATATGCCCTTGGGTGGAAAAGGGGTGACGTGATGTCATACGAATACAAAGTAGTGCCCGCGCCGGTGCGCGGCCTGAAGGCCAAGGGGGTCAAGACACCCGAGGACCGGTTCGCCTATGCGTTGGAAAGCGCAATCAACGAACTGGCGGCTGACGGCTGGGAATATCTGCGAACCGACACCCTGCCCGCCGAGCAGCGTGAAGGGCTGATGAGCAAGACCACCGTCTTTCAGAACATGTTGGTGTTTCGCCGCGTCGTCGGCACCGTCGCTGCGGAAGAGCCTGCCCAGCTCCCACCGCCTTCGCCCCCTACACCACGGGTCGAGGCCCCGACATTGACGAAACCGGCACCGACGCCGGAGCGACCGTCGCCTGACGTCGCGGCGGAATAATCAACCGATCTCGATCGCCAATGCGTGAATGCGTCCGATGATATCGGGACCAAGTGCATTGTGAATGGCGCGATGACGCTGGACACGTGACATGTCAGCGAATTGCGGCGCAGCGATCACCACCCGCCAGTGGCTTTCGCCGGACCCGTCATCACCCGCGTGGCCGTGATGCAATGCACTTTCATTGATCACTTTGAGCCGTGTCGGCGCAAGATCGTTCAGTGCGGCACGAATTTCTGCCTCTAATCCCATTATTTTGCCCCTGCCCTCTTCAATCTGCCGCGTGGGCGTTTATTCTCTGCCGCTCGAGTCGGAAAGGGAAGATGCGTGATGAAGAAAGATGACCCTTTTGGTTTTGACATGTCGGTGTCCAGCGCGAAGAAAAAGAACCCGCGCGGGCGTCGGGGCATGTCAGGCGCGTCTGAAACGTCGAAACGTGTCTGCGATCACGAAGGCTGCCAGCAACCGGGACTGTACCGAGCACCAAAATCGCCCGACGTGCTGGATGATTTTTTCTGGTTCTGCCAGGAACATGTGCGCGAGTACAATCTGAAGTGGAACTTTTTCGACAGCACGTCAGAGGCCGAACTGGCCGCGCAGATGGATCAAGACCGTGTCTGGGAACGGCCGACGAAGCCGTTCAAGCGCACCGTAGAAGAACGGGCCTGGGCCCGGCTGGGCGTCGATGACCCGCATCAGGTGCTGGGGGCGAATGCCACGCAGAACCCCGGCCGTGGTGCCGCGGCAGGCCGCAAGCTGCCCCCGACCGAGCGGCGGGCGATCGAGATTCTGGAGGCGAAAGATAACTGGTCCAAGCCCGAGATCCGCAAGGCCTACAAAGCGCTGATCAAGGTGCTGCACCCCGACATGAACGGCGGCGATCGCAGCCAGGAAGAACAGCTGTCCGAAGTTGTCTGGGCGTGGGATCAGATCAAGGTCAGCCGGAATTTTCGGGAGAAAGACTGAGACGGTTAGTAGGGGTCAGCTGTACAGAGGATCCGGCTATTGCCGCTCAAGATACTCCCAGCTCCTGCAAAACAAATTTGGCGCGGTCACGCACCGGCGCCTTTGGTATCTCGCATGCGTCATACCCGAGATCGGCAAAGGCCCTCACAAGCCGTCCGTATTCCTGAATTGCTTCGCTCAAGTCATGCTGACGCTCAGGGTCTGTCACGTAGATTTCAGGCCAAGGTGGCGTGAGAAAAACCTTTTTCGCATAATGGCGTCTAGTGCCAAGCGAAGTGAGAAGCGGCGGGCCCCCAGCGAATTCGAGGGCTACGGCAGCGTCGATCAAACCCCTGTCAAAAAATATAATCCCACCGTCGGTTTTTGCAGTCGAAAGATCGGATTTTGCCATTTCGACCGCACGCCGCGCGAAGGCTTTCAGATTTACCCAAGGAAGCGCCTTGCCAGTTTCCGATAGCTCATCCACCACAATTCGGCGACCGGGTTCGTTCACCGTTGCAAAGCCATGTCTACTGAGTTCATCCAGCAATGAGGATTTACCGCCCCCGGAACAGCCTGATATCAGTATGTTTTTTTCGGACATTTGTGGGCTCGGGCTTTTACGTCGGCCGATCAGAGTTTTCCCTGTGGCGTCTGACTCGCATAAAAAAGGCCCCGTGATACGGGGCCTTTGATCACCGCCGTGGTCTGCCATCAGTGACGGTACAAATTCGCCCGCGACAATGCGCTTAGCTGCGACAGCGCGCTGACATGCGCCACGGCCTCTTGTTCATGTCTCAATAGGCCAAACAGCATATGTGCAGCGAACAGGATCCCGACCCACGATGCCGCAATCACCGGGTTCGCCGCGAATTCGGACAAGACGATCACGGGCCCTGCGATCGCGCCGTAGAATGGAACGACCAGCAACCCGGTCAGTATTGCGGTGACGCATGTGACGATAATCGTCGCCACACCTGCCCTGGCCACCCCCAGAGCACCACGTCCGCCCAGCCAGCCGCGCGACACGTAAAGCGCCACGCCAGCAGCCAAACCGCCGACAAGAACAATCCAGTTGTCGTAAAGAGTGGGTTCCGGCGGGATCGCCGTGCCCCCGTTCACAGCGGACATGATCATCAGGGAAATACCTGCAGCGACCGCCATGACCGCGGCATAAGCAAAGGCAACCGCCTTCTGACCGCGGGTCAAATGTAGTTTCATCAAAATGCGCGCGAACATTGCGCTACCTCCAACTTACTGGTTAATGCCCTCTGTTTCGCAGACGTTGCCAATGTGGTCTGTGCGAAACGTCACAAGACAAACCCTTTTCCAATGCCTTTGTTTTGCCATATTCCGCCGACCCCAACAATGCGAAAACGGCGATTTACCGCCGAAACTTGCCCAAGAGGCTTGAATTGTTGAAAAATTCAGCATGCGGCAAATCGTGCGGCTGCGAAATCGAATGAATAATTACCCCTTTTCACAAGCATTGTCGGGTTTGTCGCTTCGGGATTAAGGCGAAAAAGAGACCTTTAGCCGCCCGATTCCCACACCAACACTCGCTTACACTGCATAATTTACAGTTAACCCCCTTCCTGTTTTCATGCTGCATTTGCCGCTGCCCCGCTTCCCCTTGCGGTGCCGCGCGTTATGTTGCATTTCCGGTTCGATCAATGGACCGACATCGAAGGGCAGCGAATATGGCCGACGGAACGACCGATATGCAGGCGAAACCCACCGAAGAAATCTCGGTCCGCGATGTGTTCGGCATCGATAGTGATATGAAGATAAAAGGGTTTGCCGATCGGACGGACCGCGTGCCTGATATCGACAGCACCTACAAGTTCGACGCTGACACAACACTCGCCATTCTGGCCGGGTTCGGCTACAACCGCCGCGTGATGATCCAAGGTTATCACGGGACCGGGAAATCGACTCATATCGAACAAGTCGCCGCCCGTCTGAACTGGCCCTCCGTCCGAGTGAATCTGGACAGCCATATCAGTCGGATTGACCTGATCGGGAAAGACGCGATCAAGCTGCGCGATGGTGTGCAGGTGACGGAATTTCACGAGGGCATTCTGCCTTGGGCCTTGCGCAATCCAGTCGCCATTGTCTTTGACGAATATGATGCGGGCCGCGCCGACGTGATGTTTGTGATCCAGCGTGTGCTGGAGGCGGACGGAAAACTGACCCTGATGGATCAGAACGAGATCATCACGCCAAATCCCTATTTCCGCCTGTTCGCGACGGCCAATACCGTCGGGTTGGGCGATACGACGGGCCTTTACCACGGGACCCAGCAGATCAACCAGGCGCAGATGGATCGCTGGTCGCTTGTCGCCACGCTGAATTACCTGTCGCACGACGCCGAGGCCGCGATCATTCTGTCAAAGTCGCCCCACTTCAACACCGAAAAGGGTCGCAAGACGATCAGCCAGATGGTGACCGTGGCCGACCTGACCCGGACCGCGTTCATGAATGGCGACCTGTCGACCGTCATGTCACCCCGGACCGTGCTGAACTGGGCCGAAAATGCGCGGATTTTCAAAGATATCGGCTATGCGTTCCGCCTGTCGTTCCTGAACAAGTGTGATGAGTTGGAGCGGCAAACGGTGGCTGAATTCTACCAGCGTTGTTTCGACGAGGAATTGCCCGAAAGCGCGGCGAGCCTGAGCTTGGGCTGAACCGAATGGATGCAACGAGGATCAGAATCAGTACATTCAGCCGATCGGTCGTCTTTGCCTTTTTATCGCTTATCGGCTGCGCCCCTGCCGACCCCCTTGCGGGGGCCTCTCCCTTTGCGACGATGGGGTGTGGTGGATACTATCTTGCGGTGGCCGCTGATCCGGCAACCTCGGCGACTGACAGGGCGTATTATGAGGCCTTGGCCGATGGTCTGGCCGTGGCGACGACCGCCTATAGCCCCGCAAGCCGCAACGAAGTGAAAACCGAGATGGTGCGTTGGCGCGACGAATGGCAGCGCGAGTTGCGGTCGGATTGGGCTCAGACTGCCGAAGGACGCGCGGAGAATGCGAATTTTGTCAGCGAATGTGCGGAACTGACGGCCAGTTTGCCGACAACGCGGAATATCACGCGGGCGGGATAGGCGACGCCTTCCTTTACCCAACGGCATGCGAAAACCCATGTTTTGCCAAAATTTAGGCCAAAACCATTATCACATTGGATGAGTGTAATGTGTGACATGGTTTTGTTATGTTTCGTTGTCAGTGGCCAGCCTTGTGTCTGGCAACTTTGTTGAATGTATCCGCACCCGTCCACGCGCAGGACTTGGGCCCCAATGCCCAGCTGCAATTCTTTGCGACCTGCGCCGGGCGGCTTGCTGCGGTGGTCGAACGGGAATGGAACGAGGACGGTACGATTTCCGCCCTTGCAGCGCATCAACGTGATCAGGTCGGTGACATCATTGCGGCCATCGCGACCCGCGACCGATCACGCGACGTCCTGATCTGGCGCAACGATGGCAAAGCGGCCCAAACCGCCCTGATTGCACGTGCCCGGTCCGCGGGCGACGCGGAGGACGCTGCCTGGGCGGCACGGCGCGCCCAGGAACTGCGGCGGGAATGCGTGTCAGTGCTACTTGGCTGACGAGCCACATCAACAGCATGTTTCCAAACTGACTGATTGATAGGCGAAAAATTAACCTTCATGCTGTATTTATGTGCGGTATGAAAACTCTTGTTACGAGTGTTGCTTTGATCCTTGGCCTGCAAGCCCCGATGGCGGTGGCTTTGGGGGTGCAGGATCAATTACGGGTCTTTGCGAATTGTGCAGGTCGCCTATCGGCGGTGATGGAGTACCAATGGATGGTCGATGGTCCGCAATCCGAACAAACCGAGACGCAGCGCGATCAGATGCTCGATCTGGTCGCCGCGATTATGCCTGTGGATCAAGGCCGCCAGGTATTGTCCTGGAGGGTGACAGCAAAATCGGCGCAATGGACGCTGCTCAGCCGGGCCACGTTCAACGATGATCCGGGGGATGCAGCCTGGGCGCGCAGAATGGCGGATCGTTATGCCGGGGAATGCACGGCCCTGCTCCTCAACTCATAAACGCCTTGCCAGCGTCATAGTCTTGCACAGATTATCCAGCTTCATATCGCGCAATATGGAGAAATGGAGCCAAGACAATGAAAATGACGATCGGGACACCGCTTCCACCCGAATATGAGGTGGGTCATAACGATCTGGCCGAGTCGGTCGCGGCACTGATCGCGCATGCTCTTTTACCGCTGTTCGCTGAGAACATGAGCGAAGATGCGGCCAAAGCGAATGTGCAGGGAATCCTGACCGAACTGGCGTATATCTTTGATGAGGGTGAGATCGTTCTGGGCGGGAAGAGCTATCGCCCCCGTCTGGCGTTTGTCGATGAGGCCGGTCAGGTATTGCCGGGCGCCGCTGCGCTGAACAATCTGCACGAGATGGTCGAAGACCCGTTCGACATCACGCCCGAAGCGCAGATTCGTTTCGAAGAAGACGTGTTTGTGGACGAGTAGCCCTCTGGCCTTCCGGCGCGCCGGGTTCTAGTTTGCAGATGAGCAAAGGACCGTGGCGATGAGCAAACCTTCCGACAATCCGGCCGATCCTTTTAAAAAGGCGCTGGCCGAGGCGACCAAAGTAATGGCGGATGACCCGGAACTGGCGGTGACCTATTCGGTCGACCCCGCCGGACAGACCACCGATACGATCCGCCTGCCGCAAGTGTCGCGCCGGATGACGAAGGATGAGGTTCTGCTGGCCCGTGGCACCGCCGATGCCTTTGCGTTGCGCCACAAATTTCACGACCCCAAAGTCGCTGCCAAATACATGCCGCAGGGCCAGATGGCGCAGGATTTGTATGAGGCGATGGAAACCGCCCGGATCGAGGCGATCGGCGCGGAATACATGCCCGGCACGGCTAGCAATATCGATGCCAAGATCGGCAATGAGGCGATGCGCAAGGGATATGACCAGATTACACAAGCCGCTGATGCGCCATTGTCCACCGCTGCGGGCTATCTGATCCGGCATTTGGCGACGGGGCGCGATATGCCCAAGGGGGCCGAGAACGTTATGGAGTTATGGCGCGGCTTTATCGAAGATCACTGTGGCGGGACGTTGGAAAACCTGGCCGGGACGCTGGATGACCAGCAGGCATTCGCGAAATTCGCGCGTCAGCTGATCAGCGATATGGGCTATGGCGACCAGCTGGGCGATGATCCGGATACGCTTGATGATGATCAGGACGACGAGGTCGAAGAAGGCAACGACAACGATCAGGATGAGCCTGACAGCACCGGCGATGACGAAAGCGAAGGCGAGGATGCCGACGCCTCGCCCGAGCAATCGCAGGAAGAACAGCAGGATGCGTCACAGGCACAGGTCAGCATGGACGATCAGGCTGACGCAGAGATGGGCGAAGAGACCGAAATGCCCGAAGGTGAAGCACCTTTGGAGCCGCCCGCGCCGCAGCCGATTTCCGAGGCCGATCCTGATTACCGTGTCTGGAGTGCGGAATTCGATGAAGAGATCGGGGCTGAGGATTTGGCAGAGCCGGTCGAGCTGGAACGCCTGCGCGCCTATCTGGATCAGCAGTTGGAGCCGCTGAAAGGCGCTGTGTCCCGACTGGCAAACAAATTGCAGCGCCGGTTGCAGGCGCAACAGAACCGATCATGGGAATTCGACCGCGAAGAAGGGATTCTGGATGCGGGGCGGTTGGCGCGGATCGTGGCGTCACCCACAACGCCGCTATCCTTCAAGGTCGAGAAGGATACCGATTTCCGCGATACGGTCGTTACGCTGCTTTTGGACAATTCCGGGTCCATGCGTGGGCGTCCGATTTCCATTGCCGCCATCTGCGCCGATGTCATGGCCCGCACGCTGGAGCGGTGTGATGTGAAGGTGGAAATTCTGGGCTTTACGACGAAGGCCTGGAAAGGCGGTCAAGCGCGTGAGCAATGGTTGGGCGATGGCCGCCCCTCAACGCCCGGTCGTCTGAACGATCTGCGTCACATCGTTTACAAATCCGCCGACGCGCCATGGCGGCGGACGCGCCCCAATCTGGGCCTGATGATGAAAGAAGGCCTGTTGAAAGAGAACATCGACGGTGAGGCGCTGGAATGGGCCCATCGGCGCATGCTTGCGCGGCATGAACAGCGCAAGGTACTTATGGTGATCTCGGACGGGGCGCCGGTTGACGATTCAACTTTGTCCGTCAACCCTGCGAATTACCTGGAAAAACACCTGCGGGACGTGATCGCGATGGTCGAAAAGCGCAAGGCGGTCGAATTGGTCGCCATTGGGATCGGTCACGATGTGACCCGGTACTACGAGCGCGCGGTGACGATCACGGATGTCGAGCAACTGGCCGGAGCGATGACCGAGCAACTGGCGAGCCTGTTTGACGCAGATCCGCGCAAACGCGCCCGAGTGCTTGGCATGCGCAAGGCTAGCTGAGTATGGAAAGCAACATGTTTCAGACATTCGAGGCGCAGTCTTTTCCCGAACAGGGGCCGCCCCGCCTTGCCGCGTTGCGTGTCCTGATGGCGCAGCACGAGGTGGATTGCTTTCTTGTTCCCCGCGCCGATGCGCATCAGGGCGAATATGTCGCCGACCGCGATGCCCGGCTGGAATGGTTGACGGGCTTTACCGGATCCGCGGGATTCTGCGCTGTGCTACAGAATGTCGCCGGCGTCTTCGTGGATGGCCGTTACCGATTGCAGGTACGTGCGGAGACGGCGGATGTCTTTACCCCGGTCGATTGGCCAGAGATCAAATTGGTCGATTGGCTGAAAGAGCAGATGCCGGAGGGCGGCGTGCTCGCCTATGATCCGTGGCTGCATACAAAGCAACAGATCGATGAATTGGCGGAAAAACTGGGTGGTTTTGCACTGCGGGCCGTCGACAATCTGGTCGATGCGATTTGGGACGATCAGCCCGCCCCGCCTGCGGCACGGTTTACGCAGCATCCGATGGAACATGCGGGCGAAAGCCATGACAACAAACGCGCCCGCCTTGCCGCTGATCTGAGGGCCAAGGCCGCGGTCATCACCCTGCCTGACAGCATCGCGTGGCTTTTGAACATTCGCGGTGCGGATATCCCGCGCAATCCTGTCCCCCACGGCTTTGCCGTGCTGCACGAGACGGGCAAGGTGGATCTTTATGCGGGGCCGGGTAAGGCCGATGATGTCGCGGATCATCTTGGGCCAGAAGTTACAGTGCGTGATGTGGCGGACCTGATCGATGGCCTGAAGGCGCTGGGGGGGTCGGTCCAGATCGATCCGGCCTCATGCCCGGCGGCGGTTGCCGTAGCACTTGAGGGCAAAAAGACCGTCGAGGCGCGCGATCCCTGCGTCTTACCCAAGGCCCGCAAGAATGCGACCGAGATTGCGGGCGCACGCGCGGCACATGAGCGTGACGCGGCTGCGATGGTCCGGTTTCTGGCCTGGCTGGACGCAGAGGCCCCGAAAGGAGGGTTGACAGAGATCGATGTCGTGACGGCCCTTGAGGGTTTTCGTCGTGATACCAATGCGTTGCGTGACGTCAGCTTTGAAACGATCAGTGGCGCCGGCCCAAACGGCGCCATCGTGCATTACCGCGTGAGTGAAGATACGAACCGCCCGGTCAAGCCGGGTGAATTGCTGCTGGTCGATAGTGGTGGCCAATATGTGGACGGGACGACCGATATCACCCGAACCGTCATTGTCGGCACCCCGACGGATGAGAATCGGACATGTTATACACGTGTATTGCAGGGCATGATCGCGCTGAGCCGTATCCGTTTTCCCAAAGGCGTGGGGGGGCAGCATCTGGATGCGCTGGCCCGTGCGCCGCTTTGGATGGCGGGGATGGATTACGACCATGGGACCGGGCATGGCGTCGGCAGCTATCTAAGCGTGCATGAAGGCCCGCAAGGTTTTTCGCGCCGCTATAAGGGAGTGCTAGAACCCGGCATGATCCTGTCGAACGAGCCGGGCTATTACAAGGAAGGTGCATTCGGCATCCGCATTGAAAACCTGATCGTGACCCGCGCGGCTGACGCCATCGCGGGCGGCGATGATCGCGAGATGCTGGATTTCGAGACGTTGACCTACGTGCCGCTGGACAGGAGGTTGATCGAGACCGATTTGCTGACGACGGCAGAACGGGACTGGATTGATCGCTATCACGCGGATACGCTCGCGCTTTTGGCACCGCGACTGGAGGCTGATACGCTGGGATGGTTGCAAAAGGCGTGCGCGCCTTTGTGATAAATACTTTTATCTGCAGGACTTACCGTCCAGATGATAAACGGGGGAGAGGAAGAATATCATGGTCGATCACATCAAAATTCGTCCGGCGAGCGGCAACTGGACGGTGCGGGCCGGTGGGGCCGTGCTGGCCGAAACCACGCAAGCATTGGAGCTGGTTGAAGGCGACTACCCTGCTGTCACTTACTTTCCCCGCGCCGACATCGCGATGGCGTTTCTGGAACCGAGCGAAACGACCTCTACCTGTCCGCACAAAGGGACCGCGACGTATTATTCCATCGCCGCGAAAAGCGGGCTGATCAAGGATGCGGCCTGGTCTTATGAGGATCCGAAGGACGGCGTCGCGCAGATCAAAGGGCATCTCGCCTTTTATCCGTCCAAGGTCGCCGTCGAAGAGGTTTAGGAATGCTCTTCGGCTGCGGTTTCTGACAGGGCGCGGTTCATCGCCTTCAATGCATCGACCTGGAAAAGGGCGCCCCACAATTCGGGCGGCTGCCCTTCGCCCTGCAGTGTTACCACGGGGATGAAAGCATGACCCGCCTGTTCGAACATGGGCATCGCCTGTTCCAGCGTCGCGTTCCCGTCGATATAGACGCCGTCGCCGATGAGGTCCCAACATGCCTCTTCACCCGCGGCTTTCGGTGCGTCCTTGGGGCGCATGATGGTCGAGACTTTGAATGTTGCCAAGAGATAGGCCTGCGGACCGGCTGCCAAATGCACGTTGCGCCTTTCAAGTTGCGTCAAAAAGAAGGACCGGTCCACCAGCTTGGATGCCAGCGCGGTGGACAACGACACCGACACCATGACCGCCAGGCCGGTCTGCCAGTC
Organism: Yoonia sp. 2307UL14-13; assembly: GCF_037572755.1. Classification (NCBI taxonomy): domain Bacteria; kingdom Pseudomonadati; phylum Pseudomonadota; class Alphaproteobacteria; order Rhodobacterales; family Paracoccaceae; genus Yoonia; species Yoonia sp. 2307UL14-13. The sequence continues at coordinate 1,344,648 of NZ_JBBIFZ010000001.1, forward strand.
GCCTGTCAGTTCGAACACGATCAGCGTCGTCGAAATCGGCGATCCCAGAACAGCCGCCGACACCGCGCCCATCCCCGCGAGTGCATAGAGGGTTCCTTCACCAGATACATTCGGGAAAATCGCTGTGGCGATTATGCCGAAGGCCAAGCCGGTCATGGCGCCGATCATCAGCGATGGTGAGAAAACCCCGCCACCCATGCGACCACCCATAGTGATGGCCACAGCGATAACTTTGACGAAAACGAAAACGACCGCCTCGTGCATCAAGAGCGTACCGGTCAGCGCTGCCGACGTGGTTTCATAGCCGACCCCGATGATATGTGGATACCAAATTGCGATAATGCCCAGCAGCGCACCTGCGACGGCAGGTCGGAGAAAACGCGGCAGACCAGTGATATCCTGTATGAAACCGGCAAAATCCTCGGCCCAGAAAATCGCGCGCATCAGCAGAACCGCCACGAGTCCGCAAAGTAGCCCAAGCAGCAGAAAGGCGGGGAGCTCGACATAGAAAGCCAGCGCATTCTTTCCGCTTAACACAAACTCGGTCACGTCCCCGAAAGCCAACCGGTTGATCACCGTCCCGGCGACCGATGCGATGACGATCGGCGCAAAGGCATGCACGGCGAAATGGCGCAGCACCACCTCCAACGCGAAGAGCGCCCCGGCGATCGGTGCGTTGAAGCTGGCCGATACGGCAGCGGCCACGGCGCATCCCAGCAGGTCCCGACCGGTGATTCCGTTCGCCCTGATGAATTTGCAAACGGCAGTCGCTATCACGGCAGCAAGGTGGACGACCGGGCCTTCCCGCCCGGACGATCCACCGGACGACAACGTGATCAGCGACGCGGCGGCTGAGGCCAGACCGGCCCGAGTCTCGACCCGCCCTTCGTTAAGTGCGGCACCTTCGATGACGTCCGCCACCGACCGGACACGGCCATCGTTGGTAAAGCGATCGAGGATCACGCCCACGATCAATCCGCCGCAAATGGGGATCAACAGAATCTGATACCAGGCAAGCCCGGCCGCAAAACTGGCGAGATAGGCAGGGTCGTTGGTCCCGTAAAGCAACGATTGTGCCCATTCGATCCCCAACCGAAACAGCACCGCCGCGATACCGGCTGCAATGCCGATGGCAAGGGCAATGAACCAGAACTGAAACTGGCTTGGACCGCGGGTCTTAATCACACGAAACGCTTCGCGCGTATCGGACTTCAGGTCGCGCACCTTGCGTTCTATGGCTGCCTGAACCGATTTCGCCATGATGACCGCCGATCCCTCGTTACGCGGCGTTTCGGTCAACGCCGTTGCGTCACCCGATCACCGATTGAGCGCTTTCTAATGCCGATTGCACGGCACGCTCAATCAGGTATTTCGCCGCGCATTTTACCAATCGGACAACGAATCACTTCAGAAACAAGGGCCTACGTCAATGATAACCGAGTTCAAAGGCGGATCGTTGTAACTTAATCCATAACAATCGATGCTTTCATTGACTTTTTCGTTTGGTTTTCGGGATTCTATGCCGGAGACATCCTGCGAAGTTCTGCCGATGCAAAATTGTCACAATATTGAATGTAAATAGTTTCATGTTTGTCGGCGGACGTGCGCGCCGACCTGACGTAACGACAACCTTTGCGGGACTGTAGCATCAACCCTGATCCGCCCTACAAGATCATTACGGCGCGCTGAAAAATTCGCTAAAAAGTTTAGAAATGACTGAAAGAACAAAGAAATACTGGTTTTTATTCAAGTTTTTCGTTGCCTCATCAATGAATAATTTAATGCATAATAGACCTTTACGTAAAGCCAGGAAGTCAACCATTGGTATATAAGTCAGCAATAGTGACATACTTTGGGATAGGTTGATGGTGTAAATACGGCTCTGCTAAAAAGCTAGCACGCGATCTTATGATTGCGATGTTGGTAACGAGTATCTGGGTTCGGTTTCGTATTTCGGCGGAAACTTGCTCAACGTTAAGCGAAGGAAACGTTTGCGGATCCTTCACGACATATTTGAGACGTGCGTTGCGGAGGTGAGTGGCCAAGACGTACATGTTACGAGTGGGTTGGGTAACCCGTATGTTCCGGGGGTGGCGCACCGTCATATGATGTGAGTGTCACCCCCAATTTATGAGTTTAAGGTCCAAAAACGGTTGACATCTTGTATAGGGTGTCAGCCGTTTTTCATATTCCGATCAGCTCTTGCGCGGCGGCTCGCGCGGCATCGGTTACTTTGTCACCCGATAGCATCCTGGCAATTTCATCGATCCGCGCAGGCGGATCGAGCGGCACGACCGTAGACAGCGTGCTGTCCGCGCTTTGGCGTTTTTCGACCCGCCAGTGATGACGCCCGAAAGCCGCGACCTGCGGGGAATGTGTTACCACCAGGACCTGACCGTCGCTGGCCAGGTCCGCCAATCGCCGCCCGACGGCATCGGCAGTTGCGCCGCCAACACCCCGGTCGATTTCGTCAAAAATCATGGTCAGCCCTGCATCGGCCTGGGTCAGGCATACCTTCAATGCCAGCAGAAAGCGGCTTAGTTCACCCCCGGACGCGATCTTGTTCAATGGGCCGGAGGGTGCACCAGGATTTGTCGCGACCGTGAATGCGACGGCATCGACCCCGTCCGGCCCGGGATCGGCGGGGGCGAACGTCGTTTCAAACACGGCGCGTTCCATCTTGAGCGGGGCGAGCTCCGCCGCCATCGCCTGATCCAAGGCTTTGGCGGCTGTTCGACGGGCTGCTGACAGCGATCCGGCGTGTTCATCGTAGGCCGTTTGCGCGGCTTGCACCTGCCCCTGCAGCGCAGCAAGATCGCCGACGCTGTCATCAAGGACGGCCAAACGGCCGCGCAGATCATCCGCCAACGCGCTAAGGCCGTCGGCCTGAACGTTGTGCTTGCGGGCAAGACCGCGCATGGCAAACAGCCGCTCCTCGACATCTTCCAGTTCAGAGGTGTTAAACGACAGCGCATCAAGGCATTGAACTACGCCTTGTTGCGCGTCATCCAGCGCGACCATCGCCTGCTCGATAGCGCCAAGCGGTGCGTCCAACTGCCCTTCTGCCTTGTCGGCAACCCCTTGTAGCCAACGCGAGGCATCAGTCATCATGCCTTCGGCCCCGTTAAGGCCAAGCGCCTCTGCCGCCTTGCCAATGTCCTCTCGGATCCGCTCGGCAGCCTGCATGAACCGCCGTTTGGTATCCAGCGCAGCCTCTTCCCCCGGTTCGGGGGCCAAAGCATCCAGTTCGCCGACGGCGTGGCGCAGGAAATCCTCTTCGGCCCGCGTTTCGGCAACCCGCGCCTTGGTCTTGGCCAAAGCGTCTCTTGCGTTGCACAAGGCGCGCCATGCGGTGCGGGTTTTAGCGCGCTGTCCGTCAAGAGCCGCATAGGCATCCAGCATGTCACGATGGCCACGAGGGTTCAGCAGACCCCGATCATCGTGCTGGCCGTGCAGTTCGACAAGCGTATCGGACAGAGCGCGCAACACCTCACCACTGACCCGCCTGTCGTTGACCCAAGCCGTCTTGCGCCCGTCGCGTGTGTTGACCCGGCGCAGGATCAGTTCGTCTTCGCACCCGACCCCGGCCTCTTCCAGGACGGCAAAGGCCGCATGTTCGGTGGGTAGATCGAACCACGCCGTCACCTCACCCTGATCGGCCCCCTGTCGCACCAGTTCGGCCCGGCCCCGCCAACCCAGAACGAACCCCAGGGCGTCCAGCAGGATGGATTTGCCCGCGCCTGTTTCACCAGTCAGAACGTTCAAGCCCGGCTGAAACGTCAGTTCCAACCGGTCGATGATCAACATGTCCCGAATATCAAGGCCGCGCAGCATGCTACATCTCTACCACGGCTATTCCGCCATGGTCAGAGCCATTCACCGCGCACCACCTGTCGGTAGATCGAGGCCAGCCAGTTGTCGCCGCGCACCTCTGCCGGTAGGTCGCGGCCGTTGAGCAGCGCAAAGCTCGATTCATACCACTGGCTTGACCGATAGTTCAGCCCGAGGATCGCGCCGGCGGTTTGAGCTTCGTTATTGAGCCCAAGCGCGAGGTAGCTTTCGACCAAGCGATGCAACGCCTCGGCGGTATGGGTCGTGGTCTGGAAATCCTCGACAACCGTGCGGAAACGGTTCACCGCTGCGGCGTAGTGACCCCGCTTGAGGTAATAGCGTCCAATCTCCATCTCTTTCGCCGCCAGATGATCGAACGCAAGGTCGAATTTCAGCACGGACGTTCGGGCATATTCGCTGTCCGGATAAACCTCGATCACCTGTCGCAAGGCCTGCAGCGCCTGAAAGGTCAGCCCCTGATCGCGCCCGACCTCATCAATCTGATCGTAATACGAGAGGGCCAGCAGATAGGCCGCATAAGCAGCATCGTCTTCCGCCGGGTAGAAATCCAAATAGCGCTGCGCAGCGGCGCGGCTGTTGGGATAATCGCCGTCCCGGTGATAGGCAAAGGCCTGCATGATCAGCGCGCGTTCGGCGAATTCGGAATACGGATAAAGCCGTTCGATTTCGCCAAAAGAAAAGGCGGCGTCGTCGGCTTGCCCGGCCTCTAGCTGTCTTTCGCCGCGAGCGAAGATTTGCTGCGCTGTCAGGTCTTCCAACGGCGCTTCGGGTTGATTGCCACATGCCCCCAACAGCGCAAGCGCCAAAGCCGCACCAATGATTGGGCGTATCCTGCTTGTGCTGCCTGACATTATTGATGTCCTAACCCGTGGTCGCTCGATCGATGGACGCATTGGCCCTTGGTTACCGGACGGTCTAGCATAGAAAAATCGAGGGCAAAATGCCTTTTGCGCCCTGCCTCGATCAACGATTAGTGGGTGTGTTCAAGCGACCGCGTGTAAATCGGCCGCACTGACGCCGACACCTGGCAAACGCGCGGCTGTTTTTGCGTCGCACGTGATCCAACGCCAGGCGGTTGGATCAGCGAAAAGTGCGCGCAGCAACTTGTTCGTCATCGCATGGCCCGACCGGCTGCCTGTGTAGCGTCCCAAGATCGGCGCACCGGCTGTATAAAGATCACCCAGCGCATCCAGCATCTTGTGCCGCACAGCCTCATCCGTGTGCCGCAGGCCACCCGGGGTCAGCACCTTGTCGCCATCGACGACAACGGCGTTTTCCATCGTACCACCCAAGGCAAGCCCTTTGGCCCGCATGGCATCCACATCCGAAGACCGGCAGAACGTCCGGCTATCACAAAGTTCGCGGACGAAACTGCCATTGGCCAGGTTCATCACCTTGTGTTGGCGCCCGATCGCCGCATCGGCGAAGTCGATGGCGAAATCAATCTGCAATGTGGTGGCAGGCGATAGCGTGGCGACCGACATCCCCTCGGTCACGCTGACATCCTTCAACACTTCGATCGCCCGCAAGGGAGCAGATAGCCGGATCACACCCGCATCGACGATTCCGCGCACGAAACCTGCAGCGCTGCCGTCGAGGATAGGCAACTCAGGCCCGTCTATATCGACCACCGCATTGTGCACACCGCAACCGGCTAAGGCCGCCATCAGGTGTTCGATGGTGGACACGGTCACGCCGTCGGCATTCGTCAGCCGCGTATTCAATGGCGACACAATGACATTGTCCCAGGTCGCATGCAGTTTGGGGTAATCGGTCAAATCAACCCGCCGAAATACGATCCCGGTTGACGCTGGGGCAGGACGCACGACAACCGTAACAGGCATGCCGGTATGCAAACCGATGCCGTCAAAGGTTACGTCTGTTTTCAATGTCGTCTGCACGAAGGTCAGCCTTTGTTTGCCTTGATCCTGAATTAAGCTGCCCTGCCCTGTCGCTCAACACACAGTTTACAACGGTCTGAAACATGGCATGGCTTTTTTGTGGCATGGATTTTGCAGTTGCAGCAAGATATTGTTTTAAAAACAAAAAAGGCCGCCTATCGGCGACCTTCTATTGATTCTGACCTTGCGTCTTTTTTTTGGCTCAGTTCGCCTGACGCCGCAGAAAGGCCGGGATTTCGATCCGTTCCTGATCCTCGTTTGCCTCGGGTTCCTGCCGAATAGCTGTCACCTGCGGCTGTGTCCGCGCGGGCTGTGGTGTGCCACCTTCGGCTTGCGCACCGGTCATCCGGTTGATCAAAGAGTTGATCCCGAAACGTGGCTTTTCACCCTCTACCTCTGTTTGGGTCGCGGCTGGGCGCTGCTGCGGCTGGGCTTGTGTAGGTGCCTTGGCGACAGCGGCCTGCAGACGTGCGATCGCTTCTGGGGTCGGTGTACCCGGTGTTGCAGCAGCGGGTGCGCGCGGCGCGACAAAGGTCTCTGCCTCGGTCAGTTGCGGTGCCGGCCGTGGTGAATAGGCAGGCGGAGGCATGTCATCCACAGCGGCTGCGACGGGCTGTGGTTGTGGTTCCGGCTCGGCCCGCGGTTGGAAGGCCACCGGCTCGGGTGCGGCGCGTGGCACATCAAGTTCAGCAAAGCTGGGCTGTGCATCCTCGACTTGCGCTGCGACAGCGGGTGCCTCTGCCACCGTTTCTTCGACCGATACTGTCTGGGCCAAGGGGGCCGCCATCGACCGGCGCGGCAGCGGCGAATCCGCGTTGCTAACCGTGGCGTCGATGCCTGTTGCAACCACAGAGACGCGCATGCGGCCTTCCATTTCGGTATCCAGCGTGGAACCCACAATGATATTCGCGTCGCCATCGACCTTTTCGCGGATCTTGTTCGCCGCTTCGTCCAGTTCGAACAGGGTCAGGTCGTAACCGCCGGTGATGTTGATGAGGACGCCTTTCGCGCCTTCCAGCGAAATCTCGTCCAGAAGTGGGTTGGCGATTGCCTTTTCAGCGGCCTGAACCGCGCGGTTTTCGCCGTCGGCCTCGCCTGTGCCCATCATCGCCTTGCCCATTTCGTCCATCACGGCGCGGACATCTGCGAAGTCCAGGTTGATCAGACCGGGACGGACCATCAGGTCGGTCACGCCTTTAACACCTTGATACAGCACGTCGTCAGCAAGCGCGAAGGCCTCGGTAAAGGTCGTGTTCTCGTTGGCGAGGCGGAACAGGTTCTGGTTGGGAATGATGATCAGCGTATCGACGACCTTTTGCAGAGCTTCCACCCCGTCTTCGGCCTGTTTCATCCGTTTGGCACCTTCGAACTGGAAGGGTTTGGTTACGACACCGACAGTCAGCACACCCAATTCACGCGCCGCCTGCGCGATGATGGGGGCGGCACCTGTCCCTGTGCCGCCACCCATACCGGCAGTGATAAAGCACATATGTGCCCCTGCCAGATGGTCGACGATCTGTTCGATGCTTTCCTCGGCGGCGGCCGCGCCAACCGTTGCGCGGGCCCCGGCCCCCAACCCTTCGGTAACCTTGAGCCCCATCTGAATCTTGGCGCTGGCTCGCGATTGCTGCAGCGCCTGCGCGTCCGTGTTCGCCACGACGAATTCGGTCCCGTCGAGCTCTTTCTCGATCATGTTGTTGACCGCGTTGCCGCCGGCTCCGCCAACACCGAACACGGTGATACGTGGCTTCAGTTCTTCATGCCCGGGAAGGGAGAGATTCAATGTCATTACTCGATCCGCCTGTTTTTATGCCCGTGCCCACGAGCGCCTGCTGATTGTTTTTTGTTATCGTAGCCGAGTGGTGCCGAAAGGTCACGACAAAAACACAAAAATGACACCAAATATGGAGAAAAAACTTGCCGCTCCCGCTGGATATCCACGGATCGGCAAGATGTTGCGTATTACCAGTTATCCTTGAACCATTTTACGGCCCGTTTCAGCGATCGCGCCGGATAGTTTTCGGCCGGAATCTCGAAATCCCACCATTCATCCTGTGGATTCGCCGCGAACAGCGTGAGACCCACGGCGCTGGAAAAGGCCGGGCCGATGGCGGCCTGAGGGAGACCCTGCACCCGCAACGGACGACCCAATCGGACCTGCTGGCCAAGGATTTTGCTGGCCAGCCCGTCAAGCCCGGGGATTTGTGACCCGCCGCCGGTCAGCACGATCTGCTGGCTGGGGAGATGTTCGAAACCTGCTGCATCCAGACGACTGCGCACCTCTTCCAGAATTTCCTCGACCCGTGGCCGCATTATTCCGATCAGTTCGGCGCGGCTGACGGTCCGACGGTCATGTTCCCAATCGCCCGTATCGCCGCCGATCTCGATCATCTCGCGGTCATCCATGCCGGTAGCAACGACGCCGCCGTAGAATGTTTTGATCCGTTCAGCGGTCGCCCCCGGGATTTGCAGGCCCATGGAAATGTCTGACGTCACATGCTCTCCGCCCATACGCACAGCATCGGCATAGATCATGTGTTTCTTCATGAAGATCGATACGCCGGTCGAACCGCCACCAAGGTCGATACAGGCCGCGCCCAGTTCCTGCTCGTCCTCTACTAGCGAAGACATACCCGACACGTAAGCCGACGAGGCCAGCCCGGCCAGTTCCAGATCGCACCGTTTGATACAGTAAAACAGGTTCTGGATCGCCGCAGCATCCACGGTCAGCATGTGCATGTCGGTGGTGAGCGTATGGCCGATCTGGCCGCGCGGGTCGGACAGGCCCGAGCGGTGATCAAGTGCGAAATTCACCGGCTGCGCGTGCAGCACCTCGCGCCCTTCACCGTAATCTGGCACGTCGCAATTCGCCATGACCTGGCTGATATCCTGTTCGGTGATCACGCCGTCGGACACATTGAGCGATCCGTCCAGCCCATAGGACCGAGGCCGTGCGCCCGAGAAACAGGCGATGACGTGGTCGACCCGGACATTGGCCATCTTTTGCGCAGCTTGCAGGGCGGTGCGGATCGCGCGCTCGGTTTCTTGCATCGCATCGACCTCGCCAAAGCGGATCCCGCGTGACCGCGTCGTCGCCGCGCCGATCACCCGAAACTGCGACTGGCCGGCCATGGAGCCGACGCCATCGGCGCTGCGAAACTGCTCTGGCCCATCAAAGCGCAACACAAGGCAGGCGATCTTGGAGGTTCCGACATCAAGGGTCGCAACCACCCCCCGCTGCATCGCCGCCTTGCGCATTTGCCGCATCGCCCGCTGGCTGTCGTAGAGATCGCCCATTACTCGTCTGCCTCATCGTTTATTGTTATTTCGTTCGCCCGCCGCATCGCTATCGCAGCCTCCTGGCTCATCCGCAGGGTCGGGCGTGCGGCGTTGCGCATATCCACTACGACGACGTCGCGTTTCAGGATGTCCCGCGCTTCGTTCAGCGCGACGATGCGATTGAAAGCGGCCACCGGATCATCGCCCGGCAACAGAATGCGCTGGTCGCGATCCAGCACGATATCCCAGCGACGTTCGCCCATGCGCACCAGACCGCGCACCCGGTCGCGCAAAGGCCCCGATCCAGCATAAAGTTTCAGCGCTTCTTCGATCTTGCGCTCGGCCCCGTCACCCGCGATCAGCGGAAGATCGAGCCGGTCGGCCCTTGAACCGATCGTCCCGGATTCGATGCCTTCGCCATCGATCAGACGCAAGACCGCACCATCCCGCCACAAGGCGACCGGTTCGCGCGGGCTCAGCACGACCTGCAGCGCGCCATTCTGGCCCATGCGGACCCGTGCGGATTTCACGGCATCGAGCGCCTCGACCCTTTGGCGCATGGCTTCGAGGTCCAGATCAAAGGACGACACCGGAAACGTGATCGGCAGTTCAGCTGCGGCGGCAGCCGTGAGCGGACCGTCACCTCCGCTGATCGTCATGGATTGCACCATGAATTGCGGGCGCTCTTGAAAGCTCCGCTTGGCCTCGGCGATGCGGGCGTTCAGCATCGCGCGGTTTTCTTCGTGCGAGAACCAGCTGGTCATTATCGCCCCGACCAGAAGGATGGGCACCCCGACACGCAGAAACGCCCGAAACCCCGGCGTCAGCATCAGCCGCTGCATCCGGTAGGTCAGCCGTGATGGGGCGGGATCACGCGGCGCATCTGCAGCTTTGCGGCGGAAGATCAGCGATCGCATGATGCATCCTCCACCAGCCAGCGGCACAGTTCCGGAAAGGTGATCCCCACATGCTTGGCCTGTTCGGGGGTAAGTGATGTGGGCGTCATGCCGGGCTGAGTATTGGTTTCGAGCAGGATCAGGCCGTCCAGCCCGCGCGTCTCGTCCCAACGGAAGTCAGTCCGCGACAAACCACGGCAGCCCAATGCGTGATGGGCCCGCAGGGCATAATCCATGCAGGCATCGAAAATCTCTTGCGGTATGTCAGCCGGGATCACATGGCGCGACCCGCCCGGTGCATACTTCGCGTGATAGTCGTACCAGCCATCGGTAATGATGTCGGTGACGGTGAGGGCGCTGTCGCCCAGAACGGTTGTGGTCAGTTCGCGGCCCGGCGCGTAAGCCTCGACCATGACTTGTTCGGGCATATCATCGGCCAGCTGCGGCGGGCTATTGGCGTCTTTGTCAACGATGTAGATGCCGACGCTGGACCCTTCATTATATGGTTTCACCACATATGGCGGCTGCATCACGTGCCGGGTGCGGACGTCATCAGAGGACGCAAGCAGGCTATCGACAACCGGCAGACCGGCGGTACGATAGACATTCTTCGTCCGCTCTTTGTCCAATGCCGTGGCAGAGGCCAGCACGCCGGAATGGGTGTAGGGCATGCGGTGCCATTCGAGCAGCCCCTGCACCACGCCATCTTCGCCCAGCGGTCCATGAAGGGCGTTGAAAACGACATCGGGTTTGATTTCAGTCAGTCGCGCGACAAGGTCGGGGCCCGCATCGACCTCGATCACCTCGCATGCTGCTTCCCGCAAAGCCGCCGCACATTCGCGGCCCGAACTCAGCGAAACCTCACGCTCCGCCGATGGACCGCCCATCAGAACGACAACTTTCGGGTTTGCCCTGCTCGACATACCCAACCGCCTTTTTCGCGGGTCTTTTCGACCCGTCGTTTCTTTGTGATCCTTGCCTCGGATCGGGTCGTTTCGACCTGTTATTGCGCGGTATCTTTCCCCTGACGGCGACCGACCCGCATAATTTCCCACTCTAGGGTAATGCCTTGCGTATCGTAAACCTTTTTCCGCACCTCTTCACCCAAATCCTCGAGATCCGCGGCGGTGGCATCGCCGGCATTGGTCAGAAAATTGGAATGTTTGGTGTTCATGATCGCTCCGCCGAGGGTCGCGCCACGCATGCCGGCATTGTCGATGACCTTCCATGCCTTCAGGTCGTGCACATCGTCGGCGCGCCCGGTCGAGGAAAATCCGGCAGGATTGCGGAAGGTGGAACCGGCGGTGCGATCCTTCGTCGGTTGGGTTTCGTCCCGTTTGGTCAGCTGTTCCTGCATGCGCCGGGCAAGGACATCGGGGGCACCATTGGGCGGCGCGAACGTGGCGCTTATGATGACGGCGCCATCCGGGATCACGCCGTTGCGATAAGAGAGATGCAACTTTTCGGCGGTGACTTCGGTCATCGTGCCGTCGCGCAAGACGAGCGTTACCGATGTCAAGACATCGGCCACATAAACCCCATAGCAGCCCGCATTCATCCGGACGGCACCGCCGATCGTTCCGGGAATCGTGCGGAGGAAGGTCAGGTCCAACCCGGCCTCTGCCGCCTTGCGGGCGACATGGGCATCGAGCGCTGCCGCGCCAGCGGTCACGGTTTGACCGCTGATCTCGATCCCGTTGAAACCACGGCCCGGACGGATCACGACACCGTTGATCCCGCCATCGCGCACGATCAGGTTGCTACCTACACCCATTGGAAAAACCGGAATGGACGGATCGAGGCCTGCCAGAAAACCAGACAGGTCATCCGGATCAGCCGGCTGAAACAGGACATCTGCTGGCCCGCCGACGCGCAGCCACGTCAAATCCGCCAAATGCCGATTTTCCGTCAACGTGCCGCGCACTGCAGGAAGATCACGCATATATGTCCTTTCGACCTTTGATCCAGCCAATCGTGCCTGCGATGAAAAGACCTGCCGCACTTGGCGCGCTGACGAACATCAAGGCACCCAGATACCAATCCCAATCAATGCTGTGCTGCATTCCAGAATACATCATCAGTGTAAAGCCGACCCAAATCGCCGCCATGATCGTGATGGCGATGCCAATGTGACGGCGTGCGCACCAATAGGCGAGCGTTGCCGACGGGATAAGCACGGCAAGTATGATCAACGCTGTTTCGATCATGCGGCGGTCGGTTGTGGTTTGGTGATCCAACCAATCACCCCGCCAAGACCGAACCCCGCCGCACCGGGCGCGCAAAGGCCGAGTAGTGCAAGCAGATAACCCAGCCCGTCCCAGCCGCTGGCGTTCTCGAGGCCGATGAACATGAATGCGCTAAAGGCAAAGACCAGCCCGCCGATTGTCCACATCGCGGCAACTTTGCCTTTTTTCGCCAGCATGTAGGTCAGGCCACCTGTACCTAGTAACGTGATGGCTGGAATTACATATAAGAGGATTTCTTCCGACATGATTCGTCTCCGTTATTGAACTGTGTTCATCTTTTATCAAATTTGTGAACGTTGTTCAATAATTAAATTTGACGATCATCCCTCCGCCGCAACATCCATCCCAACAGCGCCCCTGCGCTTCCTCCCAGAAAAGCGGGCAAAGCCCCGACGAAAACTAGCATTGTCGCGATCACAGGATCGACCCCGATCTGGCGCCCGGTCGCATAAAACAGAATAACCAGAACCGCGCCAAGCACCGACATGATCGTCAACGCCACCCCCGAGGCCCCTTTGCGTACCAGCCATGCCAACAATGCCATCGCGCCAAAGGCGAGACCCGTCATCCCCCCGATGATCGCAATTTCAATCACGTGCGTGTCCGCCCATCTGCCGCATCAGCCACAAATATAGATAATAAACGGGCCAGCGCAGCACGGCGGCCCCAACCGCCAGCCCGATAAACCCAATCAAGGGCCCGTCACGCCATGTCACCCAAACCAAAAGCGGCACGCCAACCGCCATCAATACATAAGCCCGCCGCCAATGGTGATCATTCGACGGAACCAGCTGCATTATGAAGGCAATCAAAACCCATATAGAGATCATGAAAAGCGATAACGTCATTTCGGTATCTCCGGTCGTTGTCCCTTTGCGCGTCGATAGAAATAAACAAGCGGATTGCGGAACATCGAAGCGAAAGCGGCGAAGCCCATCACGGCCAAGACCCAGCCATGCGCGATGCCGATCCAGATCAACAGGATCGGAGCGGTTATCAGCAACGTGATGCCCGGTGCATACTGATATCGCATCGGCAGCAGCGCCGTGAGCGTGGCCGCAAAGACCCAAAGAATGCCAAGAATTGCAGGAATGCTCATGTATGATCTGTCATCAGTCACCGTTCTGTTTGTCACTAAGCGAAAATAGCGACCAAATGATGACCGACCAGCCGTTTCAGATCACGTTTTTTCCAACCGTCCGGGCAGCGCATTTGCCCAAGCACTGATCGTCCCGGCCCCAAGGCACACGACCATGTCCCCCGGTTTCGCCTGTTCCCGCACGATCCGTTCCAGGTCGTCCTCGGATTCGACAATCCGCGCGTGCCGGTGTCCATGGCGGATCAGGCCGGCAACGAGGTCGGTGTGGTTTGCACCTGCAATCGGGTCCTCTCCGGCGGCAAAGACTTCGGAGATGCCCACGACATCCGCGTCGTTGAAGCAGGCGCAGAATTCGTCGAAATGGTGACTTAGCCGCGTGTAGCGGTGCGGCTGGTGCACGGCGATCACGCGACCGTCAGTGGCTTGACGGGCGGCCTTCAGGACGGCTGCGATCTCGACCGGGTGGTGGCCGTAATCGTCGATGATCGTGACGCCATCGACCTCGCCCACTTTGGTGAAGCGCCGGTTGACCCCGCCGAAGCCTTTCAGGGCGGCGCGGATTTCGTCCTTTTTCATGCCCAGATGGCGGGCGACTGCCACGGCAGAGAGCGCGTTTGAGACGTTGTGATCGCCGGGCATCGGTAGTTCGCAGCCTTCGATCACGGCGTCCTCATTTTGCAAAGCCACGTCAAAGAACGCAGCACCCCCGCTATAGCGCAGGTTCACCGCGCGGATATCGGCCTGCGCGTTGAACCCGTAGGTCACGACGCGCCGGTCGGTGATCTTGCCCACGAGCGATTGCACGTCGGGATCGTCGGTGCAGCAGACGGCGAGGCCGTAAAAGGGAATGTTCGACACGAAGTCGTAGAACCCCTGATGCAGCGCCTCTTCGGTCCCCCAATGTTCCATATGTTCGGGATCGATGTTGGTGACGATGGCGATGGTCGCGGGGAGGCGGTTGAAGGTGCCATCGCTTTCATCCGCCTCGACCACCATCCATTCGCCCTGCCCCATCCGCGCGTTGGAGCCATAGGCATGGATGATGCCGCCATTGATGACGGTGGGGTCGATGCCGCCTTCGTCAAGGAGCGCGGCGACCATGGTTGTCGTCGTCGTTTTGCCGTGAGTGCCTGCGACGGCCACGTTGGATTTGAGGCGCATGAGTTCGGCGAGCATTTCGGCCCGGCGGACGACGGGCAGGCCTTTAGCCCGTGCCTCGTCCAGTTCCGGATTGCCGCATTTGATCGCGGATGAGATCACGACGACCTCGGCCCCTTCCAGGTTCTCGGCCTTTTGCCCTTCATAGATCACCGCGCCCAGCGATTTCAGCCGGTCGGTGATCTTGGATGATTTCAGGTCGGAGCCCTGCACCTGATAGCCGTGGTTCAAGAGCACCTCGGCGATGCCCGACATGCCGATGCCCCCGATCCCAACGAAATGGATCGGCCCGACATCAAGCGGAAGTTTCGTTGCGGCGTTCATGCGCGGGTTCCCGTCCATCATTCTTGTTGTCCCTCTGCCAGATTTTCTACCAAGTCCACAAGGCGTTCAGTTGCGTCAGGCACCGCACAGGCCAGTGCCGCATGCGCCATTCGCATTGCCCCTTCTTCGGTGCTAAGCACCGTTTCGATCTGTTCGCACAGGCTGTCGACCTCAAACACGCTTTCGGGCATCAGAATGGATGCGCCTGCATCGACCAGCTGCCTTGCATTGGCGGTTTGCTCGTCCCGAATGGCCGTGCCGAGCGGCACCCAGATTGCCGGCCGCCCAATGATGCTGACATCGGCAACGGTCGAGGCGCCCGACCTGGCAATCACCAGTTGCGCATCTGCCATGCGACCCGGCACATCATCGAAAAAAGTCTGCACGTCGGCGGTGATCAGTTCACTGGCATAGTACTCGGCGACCCGCGCAACGTCCTCTTCCCGCGCCTGATGGCTCACGCGGATGTTGCGGCGGAGATGTTCGGGCAGGCTTGCGATGGCAGGCGGCACGACGTCGGACAGGATACGGGCGCCTTGCGATCCGCCCAGCACAAGGATCGCCATCGGGTAATCACCTGGGGGAATATAGGGGGCCTGATACCGGTCGAGGATGGCCGCACGCACAGGGTTGCCAGTGTGAAAACCCTCAACACCTTTGGGTAGATCCGTCGGCCATGTCCCGCAAGCCACCTGATGCACACGCTTGGCGAACAGCTGATTGACCCTGCCCAGAACACCATTCTGCTCATGGATCATCCGGGGAATACGCAAAACCCAGGCTGCGGCCATCGCCGGGATCGTCGGATATCCACCGAAGCCCACAACTACTTTGGGTCGGTCGCGCAGCATGCGCCATTTGGCCATGCCGATTCCGCCAACGATACGGAACGGGGCCAACAATTTTTGCAGGATGCCGCCCCGGGCAAAAGTTGCGCTGCCGACGACCGAAATCTCGACAGCCTCCGGGAACGCGCCCACGTACCGCGCACCCCTTGCATCGGTCGACAGGCGCACCCGCCAGCCTTTTTCCAGCATTGCCTCGGCCAGGGCCTGCGCGGGGAACATGTGCCCGCCGGTCCCTCCGGCGGCGATGATCAGCAGTGGCGCTTTCATCGGTTTGCCCTGCGCATCAGGATATCCTCCATCTCGCCCTGCGGGCGGGTGCGGGTGAAGGCGAGCAGCATCCCGACAGCAATCCCACCAGCGATGAGGGACGAGCCACCGTAAGAGACGAACGGCAATGTCATGCCCTTGGCGGGCAAGAGGCGCACGGCGACCCCCATATTGATCATGGCCTGCACACCGAAGGTGCAGGCCAGCCCCGTCCCCGCGAGGCGAATGAACGGGTCGCGTTCTTTCATCAGCCGCAGAAGCGAACGCACGACGATGACGGCATAAAGCGCGATGATTACCAGCACGCAAATCAAACCGTACTCCTCAGCGGCGACGGCGATGATGAAATCCGTATGGGCGTCAGGCAGGGACCATTTCACTTGCCCCTCGCCCACACCAACGCCAAAGAAGCCGCCCTCGCGGATCGCGTTGGTGGCATAGCCAAGCTGCGTCGTGGGGTCCAAATCTGGCGATAGGAATCCGTCAATCCGGCGGGCGAAGTGCTCGGAATTCGAATAGGCGATGGAGCCGGCAAAAATCACCAGCCCGGCCAGAATGATCAGCAAAAGCATCGGCGCCCCGGCCACGAAATACATCACACCCCAGGCGAACAGGATCAAGGCCGCTTGCCCGAAATCGGGCTGCATCGCCAGCATGAGGACGATGACCATGGTCAGCACGAAAGAATAGGTCTTGCCGGGTGGGCCGCCGATCTGCTGGCTTGCGGCCAGCAACCACGCCGCCATTACGACAAAGCCGGGTTTGAGGAATTCGGAAGGCTGTATGGCGGCAAAGCCCAGCGAATACCACCGGGTCGCGCCCTTGCCGAAATCGGTCCCCAGAACCGGCAGCATTGCGAGGGCGGCAAAGGCCGCGACAAAGCCGAGCACGGCCAACCTGCGCACCATAGTAGGAGACATCATCGACGTGATGAGCATCACGGCCATGGCCATGCCGCCGAATACTGCCTGGCGGGTGACATAGTGAAAAGGTTCAAGCCCGTTTTTGGCAGCCAATGGGGGCGACGACGCCAATCCCAGCAAAAGCCCGATCCCGAAAAGAACGAGGATGCAGGACATTGTCCATTTGTCGATTGTCCGCCACCATCTGGGAATAACCGGGTCGCCGGATGAAACCGGGACCGCCCCATGGACCATTTCCGTCATGGATCACCGCCATACTGCCTCTGATGCCCGGTTTTCCGGGTCTGTGCGCAGCATAGCTGGCATTTTCGGGTGATTCTACAAAAAGATGACCGGTGCCGTACGCGACAAGAATTTTAGATAAAATTCTTGGGCTTACGATTTTTCTTTTGAAAGATTGTCGCCACCTTCAAGCGCCACGATCCGGGCATTCAGCGCTTCGTTCTCTTCGCGGGCCTTTTGGGCCATGGTGCGCACTGCTTCGAACTCTTCGCGCGTGACCAGATCGCGATCGGCCAGCCAGCGGTCCATCAGCGACGACAACGCCGTTTGCGCCTCGTCCCGTGCACCTTGGGCGACGCCCATGGCATTGGTCATCAACTGGCTCAGGTCATCGAAAATCTTGTTCTTGGTCTGCATGGTAATCTCCATCTGGTTAGGGCTTATATGGAACCTCTATCGCCCTGACACAAGTATGGTTGACTTCGCCCAACGGGCGGGAAAGGAATGGCCTCATGTTGGCGGCCATCTCCTTTCCCGATATCTCTCCGATCATCTTTTCGGTCGAGATTTTCGGTTTCAACCTTGCCCTGCGCTGGTATGCGATGGCTTACATCGTGGGTATAGGGTTTGGCTGGCTGATCATCCGCGCTGCCTTGCGGCGACCGCAAATCTGGCGAAATGGGCCACCGATGCAGGTCGGCCATCTCGAGGATTTGCTGACTTACATCGTCATTGGCGTGATTGCAGGCGGGCGGCTGGGTTACGTGCTGTTCTACAAACCGCAGGAATACCTCGCCAACCCGTTCGATATCCTCAAGATCTGGGAAGGTGGGCTGGCCTTTCATGGCGGATTCGTCGGCGTCGTTCTGGGCGTCTACCTGTTCAGCCGCCGACATAACGTGCCCCTGCCCGACCTCGCCGACATCATCGCCGTAGCGGCCACCCCCGCCATTCTGCTGGTGCGCTGCGCCAATTTCATCAATGCCGAACTTTGGGGGCGCCCGACCGACGCGCCATGGGGCGTGATCTTTCCGGGAGTCGAAGCACAATCCTGCGCGACTGCAACGGAACCGTGTGTGCGCCACCCCTCACAACTTTACGAGGCCGGATTGGAGGGGCTGATCCTAGGGATCATCCTGCTGACGCTGGCCTTCCGCTTTGGTGCACTCAAAAGGCCATGGCTTCTTTCTGCAGTGTTTTTCCTCGGCTACGGCCTGTCGCGTTTCATCGTCGAATTCGTCCGGCAGCCTGACCTGCAATTCACAAGCCCGGATAACCCGCTCGGCCTGGCCCTGCATACGGATGGCTATGGTCTGACCATGGGCCAGCTACTTAGCCTGCCGATGATCCTTGCTGGGTTTGCCGTCATCCTCTTTGTACTACGGCGATGACACCGCTTGGGGCGCTATTGGCCAAGCGGATCGCCGCAACCGGCCCGATCACTCTGGCCGACTACATGGCCGAATGCCTGATGCATCCCGTGCATGGCTATTACACAACCCGCGATCCGCTGGGCGCCTCGGGCGATTTCATAACGGCGCCGGAGATCAGCCAGATGTTCGGCGAACTGGTTGGGCTGTGCCTCGGACAAGCGTGGCTCAATCAGGGGGCACCAAGCGCGATCGTCCTGGCTGAACTCGGGCCGGGGCGTGGTACGCTCATGGCCGATGCTTTGAGGGCGACACGCGATGTGCCCGGCTTTCACGCGGCGGCACAAGTCCACTTTGTCGAGGCGTCATCCAAACTACGCGCCTTACAAGCGCAGGCTGTCCCCGAGGCGACATGGCATGACGATATCAATAGTCTGCCCGACCTACCCCTGTTCATGATCGCGAACGAATTTTTCGATGCGCTTCCGATCAGACAATTCGTCCGGGACGGAGACGGCTGGCGGGAACGGATGGTTGGATTGCAGGATGACAAGCTGACGCTGGGACTTTCGGCGCCTGCACCGCTTGATCTGCTCAGTGACAGGCTGGCGGACACACAAGCGGGCGATCTGGTTGAGCATTGTCCCACCATGCCCGCGATCGCGCAGGCCGCCGGCGCACGGATCGATCGGCATGGTGGCGCGGCGCTGATCATCGATTATGGTGACTGGCAATCGCTGGGCGACACCTTGCAGGCCGTAGCCGAGCACGAAACGGTTGATCCGCTTGAAAAGCCGGGGGTGGCGGACCTGACCGCCCATGTCGATTTTGCGGCGATCGCCGCAAACGTACATCCGGCGAAACATACGCGGTTGACGACGCAGGGCGTCTTTCTTGAACGGCTGGGTATCACCAACCGCGCGCAGATGCTTGCCAAGCGGCTTTCGGGTGACGCGCTGGACGGCCACATCGCCGCACATCGACGCTTGACCCACCCCGATGAAATGGGGGACCTTTTCAAAGTGATCGGCATTTATCCCGCCACGGCGACACCGCCACCTGGATTGGAACCATGACGCTGGACATCATCACGGATTCTGCGCTTTCGGGCATCCGCCACGGCTTTTTCGGACGGGCCGGTGGCGCCTCTTCCGGTGTGTTCAAGGGGCTGAATTGCGGCTATGGCAGCTCGGACCAGCACGATATCGTCACCATCAACCGCGAACGGGTAGCCAAAGCAATGGGTGTGACACCTGACAATATGATCGGGGTACATCAAATCCATTCAGCCGAAGCGCTGATCGTCAGGACACCTCGTACCGATCTGCCCAAAGCCGATGCACTCGTCACAAAAACCCGAGGGCTCGTCCTGTCGGTGCTGACTGCGGATTGCCAGCCTGTCCTGTTCGCCGACCCGAAGACAGGCGTGATCGGGGCCGCGCATGCGGGATGGAAAGGCGCGCTACATGGCGTTCTGGAAAATACCGTCAATCAGATGGAGACGCTTGGCGCAGACCGCAACGGCATCATCGCGATCATCGGTCCCACGATCAGTCAGCGCAATTATGAGGTCGGGCCCGAATTTCAGGAACGGTTTCTGGACGCCGATCCCGACTACCGCCGGTTCTTCACCAAGGCCCAGGGTGATCGGTCGCATTTTGACCTGCCCGCCTTTGGCGTGCACCGTCTACGGCAACACGGGGTCGGCATCGTCAGATGGACACGCCACTGTACCTACGCCGAACCGGACCGGTTCTTTAGCTATCGACGCTCCATGCACCGCAAAGAAGCTGACTATGGGCGATTGATTGCGGCAATCCGGCTATAGTGAGGCCACGAATTGGGGCAACCCAGTGTCGGCAAGATTAACGAACATAAACATCCTCAGCTTAATCAACCCATACATGTTGCATTATTTATATATTTTTCAAAACCTTAGAGGTATTTACCAAAATTTGCGTCGCAGATCGTTCTTTCCACGACAAGGTCAAACTGTTGCCCGCTTGGCTCGGCAATCTTCCGCCTAGGGTGAGAACAGAACGAGTAAGAATAGGCGAAGACCATGAATGATCGTTGGCAAAAATCCTTGGAAGCCGCTGTCGCGGCCTATGACACGCCCATGCCCTGGGAACGCGGTACACAACGTCAGGCCCTGATCGCACGGCGAAGGTTCAAGATGGACGAAATCCGCAAGATTCGCGCGGAAGAGCGGCGCAGCGCCTGATCACACCTCCCACGGAAACAGTAGCCGCCCATCGCGGTCATTGGCCATAAGTCACACGCAATAAACGAAAATTTTTGACAATGCCGCATCGCTTCGACACGTTTTCGACCATTAGCAATCGTCCTCGGATGTTGTTGGTGGGGCCAACACCGGATGTGAAAACCGCAAGGCAATCGCATGAACCGGAACAAGTCGCATGCGCCGAAAAAACGGGCCGAAGCCAGACGAAAGCGGGGACGCATGGACGGCGCGACTGACCCTACCCCACGGGCATCACGCGGCCTGTCCATGACCCGAAAGTACGAGATCAAATATCTGCATCCCACCGCAGGGATCACCGAGATATCGCGCCTCGCCCCGGCTCTCCCCGCCTTCGAGGATGCTTTTGGTGCATTGGGCCACGGCGCGATCCTTCAAACCGACAACGGCCCGATGTGCGTCGAAGACTTGTTGCCCGGCGATCGGGTCCGACTGGCCAACGGTGATTATGACACGCTTTTGTGGCACGGGGCGATGACGCTGCTGCCGGATTTCAACAGCGAAGATATCTCGCTTATCCGCATCACCGCCGATGCCCTTGGCCCGCAGCGTCCCGCGCCCGATCTGGTTCTTGGCCCTACGGCACGGCTGTATCATCGCGCGAATGGCGTCCGCACGCTGACCGGTGTGCGGGGTGCCTTTATCCCCGCCCGTGACTTCGTGGATGGGAGCCAGTTCATCGCTCTGCGCCCCGTGGCGGCAGTGCGGGTATATCAGCTGGGCTTTGCCGAACATCAACGGCTTTCGGTCAATGGAATCGAGATCGAAAGCCTGCATCCCGGCACCGCCTTTTCACTGGGCTTGCGAGGCGACACGCTTGTGCAGTTCCTATCGCTCTTCCCGCACAAACGTGATCTTGAAGAGTTCGGCACGCTCAATACCCCACGCCTGCGGCTGCGCGATCTGGATATTTTCGATCAATAGACCGGTCGCGACGGAGCGATCCGCACCGAGCGCCCCCAAAATCGCCACATCAACAAAAACGCGGCAAAGGCAAGCCCGATCACCAGGCCGAACCACAGCCCCGTGCCACCCAAACCAAACGTGAAAGCCAGCATATAGCTGGCAGGCAAGCCGATGATCCAATAGCTGATCGTCGCCATCACCATCGGCACCGTCGTATCCTGCACACCACGCAACAGCCCCAGCGCCAGAACCTGCGCGGCGTCTACAATCTGAAACAACGCAGCCACCATCAAAAGGCTGGCACCAACACCTAAGACGGTATCGCGGGCCGGCTCATTGGGGTCTATGAAAAGGCCGACCAGTGTTTCGGGAATGGCCAGAAACACGGCAGATGTGAGAATAGCAAAGACCGCCGACATCCCGATTGCGGTGATCCCGCCCTGCCGCAAAAGCTGCTCATCCCGACGGCCCAGCGCACGGCCAGCCCGCACCGTCGCCGCTTGACTGAACCCGATATGAACCATGAACGTCATGCTTGCCAACTGAATGGCGATCCCATGCGCCGCCAGCTCGATCGCACCGATCCAGCCCATCATCACCGCAGAGGCGCTGAACAGTCCGCCCTCGGCCAATGAGGTGAGCCCGATGGGCCAGCCCAGACGAAAGACCCGGGCCATGATTTCACCGTCACTGCGCCAGAAGTTCCGAAACAGTTCAAATTGCGGCAACACGCGCAAGGTGTAGAGCACAAGGATCAAAACGGTCATGATGGTCACGCTCAGCGATGCGATCGCCGCGCCCTGGATGCCCAGTTCCGGCGCGCCCCAGTTTCCGAAAATCAAAGCGTAATTGACAACAGCGTTCATGACCGCGGTGCCGATCGTCGCCCAAAGAATGATCGCGGTATGCTCCAACGCGGCTAGAAAGGACTTCATGGTCATCACCATAAGCGCCGGGATCATCTGCCAGATGACGATCTGCAGATAGATATGCGCCAGTGCCGCGACCTCGGGCTCCTGCCCGATGGCGATCAAAATGTCCTCGGCCCAGAAAAACGGCACGGTCACCGCAAGCCCATAGAAAATCGACAACCACAATCCCATCCGGGTCACACGACGCACCTGCGTATCGTCGTTTTCTTCGGCAGCGGCGGCGACCAGTGGAGTCACCGCCTGCCCGAACCCCGCGCCCACGATGAAAATGACGAAGAACATCGTGCCGGCCAGCGTCGAGGCCGCCAATGCAGTCACGTCGTACCACCCCAGCATCACCGCATCAGTGATGTGGATCGCAAACATGGCGAGGTTGCTCAGGATCAGGGGCATCCCCAGTTTCCAGATCGCCCGCGCATGGCCTTGATATGTCTGTGGCGGCTGGTCCATGATGGCCAGCCTTATGCCCGTTCTAATCCAGCGTAAAGATCAGACCAGGGCGCGCAACGCGAATTGCGTGGCGAGGATGACGACGATCGCGCCCGCCACGATCTCGGCCATAGCCAACGTGCGGGCGACACCCCGATGACCGATCAGGCTCAGCGTACTTTCGCGAAAGCCAACTGCGGCTAGGGCGACAAAAACGGTCACGCTCGCCGTGCCGAGCCCCATGACAAACGCGCCGACGATCCCGGCCCAGTCGATGCCCAAACGCCAGGTCAGAATCAGCAGAAACAGGGCACCGGTGCAGGGACGGATAGCGACGGCGCCAATGACCATTAGCGCATCGCGCCAGCCTTTGACGTTGGCAGCCTGTTCCACCGTGGGGCCGTGGGCATGGCCACATGTGCTGCATATCTCATCGTGGTGATGGTGTTGGTCGTGCTGGATCCGGAAATGGCGAACACCGCGAACAAATAGCCAAAGACCGACAGCACCGATCAGTATATAAGACAACGGTGCCAAGATATCGTCAGCCAGGCCAGTCATCTGCTGACGGCTCCAGTCCAGAACCCAGACCGCCGCGTAAACAAGAATCACGGCTGTGGCCGCTTGCGCCAGCGACGAGGCCAGGGCCAGGCCCGTCAGGCGCAGCGCTGGAACGCGCGCCGCAACGCCATAGCCACCGATGATCAACTTGCCATGGCCCGGTCCCGCTGCATGGACAAAGCCATAGGCAAAACACAGCGCCCAAAGGTTCGTCAGCGCACCGGTTTCGCCTGCGCGCAACGCCCGCAAGGAACCCGCCATCGCATTCTGTACGTCGCGTTGGGCAGCGGTGGCGAAACGACTGACTTGATCGGCCCCACCAAGCAGCCATAGCCAGCCGGCAAGCGCGACCAGCGCGGCCAGCGTCGCTATAGCGGCTGCGCGCATGTCACTGTCACTGTATCGGCAAAGGCCTGCCCGACCTCAGGGAAATATTCATCAGGGCCGACATCGCTGGCCGGACGCCCGTAAAGCAACTCTTCGACCATCGTATAAGCAGCATCCAGATCGGCGCGCGCGATATCGGCCGTGCAATCATCGCGACCCTTGATCTTCACCTCTCCGATCAAGTCGTAGGCGATGTAGTAGGTCGGATCATAAGCCCGTACGATCAACGGTGCATCGCGATCTTCCAACGCAGCGACCGGGCGCAGATGAACCTCGTGAAACACACCATCGGTAAAGGTCATCCGATGATCGCGCTTATCCGCCAATGGCAACACCGTGTCGCCCTGCATGACCTCAAGGTCGCCTTGATAATCCGGTGGCCATGCCGTGATTTGTTCATCCAGCAGTGTCTGCTCGGCCTTCGTCAGCTTAGTGTTACCGTCGAGATCAATCCCGAGATCAGTACTGACCAGTAGCGAAAAGAATTCATCGTAGAACCAGTCCAGCTGCACGCCAACCTCACCGGACGGATCGAACACGATCGTCATCTGCGCCTGAACGAAGACATGCGGATGGGCCATGCTTTGCCAGGGCAGAACGAGGGCCGTGATCAGGGAAACTATGCGCGACATGGTCGTAGTGGTAAAATCACTAGGGCCTAACCGCAATGGACAAGCCGCTAAGGCTTCGGCATTTTTGGCGCATCATTGCCGAGAAGGGGTGGACAATGACCTACGCGACACTGATTTCCGATGCAAAGACGTTCTATACCGCACTGAATGCCGACAATACCAAGGCATGGTGGCAGGAACATAAAGCGACTTACGACGACAACCTGAAAGCCCCAGCCCTCGCTCTACTCGAGGACGTTACATCGCCATTATCGGAACTTGCCGACGCCCCAATAAAAACCAAACTTTTCCGCCCGCACCGCGACGTCCGTTTCTCCAAGGACAAGACCCCTTACAACACGCATTTGCACATGATGTGGCAGACAGACACCGACGCGCCGCAAAACCCTGTTTTCTTCTTCGGCGTAGGGCTTGAATACGTCACCGCTGGCGTCGGGATGATGGGGTTCGACAAGCCAGTACTGGCAAATTGGCGCAAGATGGTCGATCTGGACACGGACCGGATCCTTCGTATCGTGGGCGATATCGAAAAGGCGGGATTCGAACTGCGCGAGCCGGAACTCAAACGTGTCCCTGCACCGTTCGACAAAGACCACGAGGCCGGACGACTGCTACGGATGAAAGGGGTCACCGCCTCTCAGGAATTGTCGCCAAATGCAAAACTGCCGGACGCATTGGTCGCGATATTCCGCGAAGGCTGGCCGCTCAACGCGATGCTGTTGTCGGTGGCCGCGGCGTAAGATGGGTTCGAACCCACCGCCCTTTCGAGCCATCCGCGATAATGCACGATCAACGCTCCGGTTAGCGGCGCTTTCAATGCGACGTCGAACCGAAAGCGGCCCTCCTTCGCATACTCTCGCGCCACGCTTTGCGGCAGCATGAACCGGGGCAACGGGATCGGCCCACAGCGCCCGGACACGACTGGAAAATGCAGCGCGCCTCCTGCCGCATGCAGGCCAAGGGTAAAGGTGAGCGGCCCGAACCGCTCTGTCATAACATCGCCGCGCTTGCGTAGATGGGATACAAATACCTGATCGCCAAACTGGCGGGTCCACCGCTCTCCGTCCTTCTCGGGGATCATCGTGACGGCCATGGGGATATCGTCCGTCTTTGGCGGAAATCCAAAGACCCACGCAATCGAACGCGCCCACAGCGACGGCCCCCGAGTGACAGATCCGCGCCCCACCCAGCGCCGCGGGCCAGGAACCTCATGCACCGCTTGCACTATATCCGGCAAGGATTTGAAAAATCGCGGTAATTGGCGCTGAAATAGCGGCTCGACTTCTTCGCTGATCCGCTCCGTTGTGACTGCCAAATCCGCCATCCCGGCTTCCAAATCAGCCAGCAAAACCTCCGCCACGGCAGGCCGTGCACCGGGTGCGATCGACTCTGGCGCCCGCAGAACGACCCGCGCAGGCACTGCCGGAATGTAAGGCCCCTCACCCGCCCGCGCGATCAGCCGCCATGTATGGCGTTGCCACCCCTTTGCGCTGCAGACTGTGACGGCGACGGACATCCCGCCCTCATCCGTACCAAATGGCCAGAGCAGCTTGGCGGCAAACAGCACGAAGCTGACCAACCAGCGCGGCACGCCAAATCCCAGCTTTCCGCGCAGCCACGAAAATGCGGCCAATGACCAATTCATGACCCCCAATTCCAGCCCCGCGCGGAACAATACGGTGCGGGCGCCAAAGTGGTCCTCGAACAGGCGATTGTCCGGCACCTCAAGCAGCCATCCTCTGCGGACCATCCTCTGCCCGAGATCGAATGTTTCCGGCTGCGACCAGCTACGTAGCGGTACCGGTACACAGTCCAGAATCACATCGAACGGGCGCCCCGCTTGATGCAAAATGCTCTCAACCACCGCCCGGCCCCGTGGCGCGCGATTGCCCGGCAGGATGGCAGAACTGATCGTATCGATTTCACCCGCGCCCTTGGCTAACGCAGCGACAGCGGCGGACGAAATCGCGGGAACGCTCGACACACCCGACAACGCAAAGACCCCTGTCGCGCGCGCCACCCCATCCAATGCACCTATCCCCGCGCAAAATGCCGGATCATCCGCTAGGTCCAGATAATGCACGCCCTGCGCGATGCAGGCGCGGGCCAATGCATAAGGATCATCGCCATAGGCATGAAATGGCCCCGCCGCGTCCACGACGACGTCCGGTGCAACGGCCCACAGCGGCGCCGGATCGCCCCGCCGATCCACGACCAGCGCCTGCGCACCGACCTCATCAGCCAAGACCCGCGCCTTCTGAGCGCTGCGGCCGGCGACATAGACCTCATGCCCGTCCCGGCGCAAAAGCCGCACCAATCGTGCGCCAAAGACGCCATAACCACCAAGGACGACGACCCTCACTGCAGCAACCGCGCGCGAAACGCGGGATCAGGCAAGGCACACATATCGCCGCGCCCGAACATCGCGTACCTGTTGCGCGCCATCCGGGCGTAAAGCCAATCACGCAAAGGACGGGGCACAGCCCGTAGCGCAGAGCATAAACGTCCCCATCCGCCAGAACGCTCGCCCACACGGATGACCGCATCGAAATCGCGCCAAACCTGACCGTCTTCAATGAATAACCATGAGTCCGGGTCCAAGGCATCCAGCCCATTTTTACGCATCAAGGCCCCGCCAACGTCGCCTTGGATCGGGGCAATCCTGATCTCACCCGACCGGTCCAGCCGATGGATCATCCGGGCACCCCACGAACACAGGGCGCACGTGGCATCCATTACGGCAATCGGAGGATCATCATTCATACACCTGAACTAGGCGCAAACGCTCAAAGGTACAATTCAAACACCAGTCGCCTGGAACTTGGCCATCAGATATGGCCCAGATCGAACAGACGGATAGGCATCAGACCCATCCAGCGGCACGATCTCGGCATCCCAATCGGGCTGATGAAAGAAGGCGAGCGATTGCCTGGCAGGCTGCCCAGACTTGGCGACCACACGATGCAGTGTCGACACCCACCGGTCCGCTGTCCATCGAGCCATCAGGTCGCCGATATTGATGACGAATGCCCCTTCCAGCGCGGGCACATCGACCCATCCACCGCCTTGTTGCACCTGTAAACCCGC
The DNA here is from genome assembly GCF_037572755.1 of Yoonia sp. 2307UL14-13. Taxonomy (NCBI): domain Bacteria; kingdom Pseudomonadati; phylum Pseudomonadota; class Alphaproteobacteria; order Rhodobacterales; family Paracoccaceae; genus Yoonia; species Yoonia sp. 2307UL14-13. Next base: position 1,372,230 of record NZ_JBBIFZ010000001.1, read on the forward strand.
ACTCCCCGGCTGCGGCAACAGGATCGTGAGCGACCCATAATCCGTATGCGCCCCCGCCCGCTGCTGTTTGTCCAAGGGCGCATCCACGGTCGCCGGATAGTGCACCGCGCGCAGGGCCGAAATCGGATGGCTGATAAACGGCGCGAAATGATCCTCGGGCAAGCGCAAAGCAACGGCAAAGGCCCGCATCAAGCGCGCTGCAAGATCCTCCATCGCAGTGTAATAAGCTTCCCATGCCGTGCGAAAACCCGGCAGGTCCGGCCACAATGTCGGCTGATAGCAAAACGCCCGCGCCTCCGCACTTGCCCCATCCGGCACAACCAAAGGACCGCTATTGAAACTCTCTTTCAAATCAGGCGGCGTGTCCTCACCCTTCGACCGGGCCAACGCCTCGGCGTCGGACCCCAGATAACCGTAGGGATAGCCCTGATAGGGCGGTGCTACGGCCTGCTTCGCCGCCGCATCCTGCGCGAAAAACACAGCTGCAGCGCGCCACACATCATCTACGATGCGGGCATCGACCCCATGCCCCTTCAACACCAGAAACCCGGTATCGCGGCAAATCCGATCAAGTCGCGTTGCCATATCGTGGCGTGCATCTTGATGCGCGGTCTCGAACGCGGACAGGTCGAATGAAGGAAAGCTCACAGAACCTCCCGCCACGAATGCTTTGGCGCAAAGCCCACCATCCGCTTGGCCTTGTCATTGGCATAGAACGTCTCATCCGGCCGCATCGCGCGCCGCACCTCCACACCCCGGTAGAACCGGGCGATCACCTCATCGGACGAAATCCCGACCGACATATCGTCATTCGCCACGTTGAACACCTGATAGCTGAGGCCATCGGTTTTCAAACAACAATCCACCATATGTCCCAGATCACGGGCGTCGATATAGGCAAAGATATTGCGGCGTCGCAGTGCCGGATCATCCATGAACGCCGGAAAATTCCCTACGTATTCATGCGGTTCGATCACGTTATTGATCCGCAGCCCGTAGATATCCGCCCCCGTCCGCGCCTGAAACGACCGCGCCGTCGCCTCATTACACACCTTCGACATGGCATAGCTGTCATGGGGTAACGTCGGGTGATCCTCGTCCACAGGCACATATTCCGGCTTCACCTCACCATCGGCGAAGCAGACGCCATACGTCGTCTCGGACGAGGCAAAGATCACCTTGGGCACGCCCAGCTTCATGGCCGCCTCGATCACATTGTACGTCGACAAGGTGTTCTGCCGAAAACACTCACCATCCGTCCCGATCATCACGCGGGGCACGGCGGCGAAATGAACGACAGCATCATAGCGCGGCACGCCCGTGCCCTCGTCCAGCTCATGAAAATCGGTGAACTGGGACATCGCCCCAATGACCTGCCCCGCATCACACAGATCAATCAACAGCTCAGAACATGGCAGGCCCGACGGCACACGATCCACATTCAGCACCCGGTGCCCCTGTTCCAGCAGGTGGCGGATCGCCCATTTGCCTGCCTTACCGCTGCCGCCTGTGAAGAATACGCGCATGCCAACTCCGCATTTCCGTAACCTTACCCGTCACTCAACGCCTAAGGAAAACGTCACCGCACCGATGGGCTAGAACGGCCCGGCCCTTCATGGTGAGTTTGATCTCTGCCCGGTTTCAGAGAAGCCGACAAGGCGTACGACGCCTATTGCACCCGTGTCCACGTCCCGCCGTTTCGGCAGATGCCCAGGACGCAGCCGGAAACCGACAAGGAATTGCCGCTGAGTTGCAGGCGCGAATTATAGGTTTTGTCCCGGTCAGGGGCATAGACCTTGCCGCGATATTCGCCGCTGCCCCTAGCCACGGTCTGAGATATGATGTTGCGTCCATCAAATTCGGTCGAGATCTGATTGCCGCTGGAATCGAATGACCGCACGAGCGTGCCGCATAGCTGCGCGCCACACGGGGCCACGCGAATATGTCCGAAATTGCCGTTGTCATCCCGACCGGTCTGCCATGTACCCTCAAGCGGGTCTGCCATGGCCATTGTGCCCAGGCCGATTGCCGCGATGGCGGTGAACAGAAATGTCTTCATTGTTTTGCCTCCCAATCATGTTGGTGCAAGCATGCGTGGTTTGGTCGCATCCGATCAAGAGTGACGCTGGGTCGCTTTTGAGCGCGTTGCAATTCAAGGGGCTCCCGCCTAAAGCTGCTAAAAATCCTTGGGGCTGCCGATGATCCTTTATCCCGCCATTGATCTCAAAGACGGAAATGCTGTGCGGCTAGTTCATGGCGATATGGATCAGACGACCGTGTTCAATGACGATCCAGCCGCGCAGGCCAAGACGTTTGTCGACGCAGGCTGCGAATGGTTGCATTTGGTTGATCTGAACGGGGCCTTTGCGGGCGCGCCGGTGAATGCGGCCCCGGTTGAGGCTATTTTGACTGCCTGTCCGGTGCCCGCCCAATTAGGCGGCGGTATTCGCGATATGGCGACGATCGAACATTGGCTGGACAAGGGTCTGGCGCGGGTAATTTTGGGGACTGTTGCCGTAGAAAACCCCGATCTGGTGCGTGACGCGGCAAAGGCGTTTCCCGGGCAGGTTGCTGTCGGGCTGGATGCCCGCAATGGTCGGGTCGCGACGCGCGGTTGGGCTGAGGAAACAGATGTCATGGTCATGGATCTTGCCCGATCTTTCGAGGATGCGGGGATTGCTGCGATTATCTATACTGACATCCTGCGCGATGGGGCGATGAAGGGGCCAAACGTCGATGCAACCGCTGATCTGGCGCGGGCGGTGGATATTCCCGTCATTGCCTCGGGCGGTGTGTCTTCGATGGGTGACCTGGCAGCGCTGCGTCATACCGGCGTAATCGCCGGGGCGATTTCCGGTCGCGCGCTTTATGATGGCGCGATCGATCTTGCCGCGGCGTTGGCAATGTTGCGCGATGGCTGAGGTCAGGGCGATCCCATTACCTGATGGCAGCGTTCTGCATGAGCGTCGCGTCGCGGGCGATTTTCTGGATTGCTATGCTGTCGCCTCCGATGCCTCACCCCGCGAGGCGGCTGAGATCATCACCGATTTCCCCGGCTGGGCGCGTGGTTTGCTAATACTGCGGCGGGTCCTGACGGCCCCTTTCGGGTTGGACAATGACGGACCGGATGTGCCCGACAAGATCGGTCCCTTTCCGGTCGAGAGCAATACCGGGACGGAATTGATTGCGGGCTTCGATGACAGGCATCTGGATTTTCGCGTGTCGGTCATGGCCGTTGCGGGCAGGGTCAGTCTGGCGACGTGGGTGTTGCCCCATAATGGCGGCGGACGGATTTATCTGGCGGCGATCATGCCATTTCATATCGCTATTGCGAAGGATTCGTTGCGGCGCGTGGCGACCGTACAGCCCGCGAGGCAAACGGCTGGGAATGACTAACTCTATCCACCCCGGCCTTTAGCCGGGGCCTTAAACATGTTGTCGCAGGAGGTCCCGCATTAAGCCCGGGACCTGTTATTCCTAGTTCGCGCTCATCGCCTTGTCTGTCAGCATGTTCAGCGCACCGTTGATCTTGCCGACGACCTCAGCATCAGCGGCGATATCCAAACCTGAGAGCAATTCCTCGGCGGGCGTCCATGTCATTTGCGTGTTGCCGTCGGCGTCCTGATAGGCGAGCACCCGCAACGGCAGGACGAGGCCGGCGCGGATGTCATCCTCCATCGCCAATGTGCCCAGGGCCGGATTGCCAAAGATGAGCAGAGTCGCGTCGGGAATCGACTTGCCCACGCTTTCAGCCCCCTTGGTATGATCGACACGGGCGAAAACGGTTGCGCCGGCCCCGTTCACCGCGGCTTCCAGCCCATCAATGGTTTCAGAGACGGATAGAGGTGATTCTTTGATCATGTTTTCGGCCATAGCTTGTGTCGACAGCCCGATCAGGGCCATTGCGAGAAGGTTTTTCATTAGTAGCTCCCATGTTCCAGTGTTCCGCACTTAACATGCCCCCCTTCCCATTTCCCCCCTTTCCGCCTAGACCTCACAGCATGTTGAAAACACGGATCATTCCCTGTCTGGATGTGGCCGAGGGTCGCGTTGTGAAGGGAGTTAATTTCACGCAGCTTGTTGATGCAGGCGACCCGGTTGAGGCAGCGCGCGCCTACGATCTGGCGGGCGCGGATGAGCTGTGTTTCCTCGATATTATGGCTAGCCACGAAAACCGGGACACGATGTATGATCTGGTAACCCGTACGGCAGAGACGATTTTCATGCCGCTGACCGTGGGCGGCGGTGTCCGCACCCATCATGATGTGCGGGCGCTGTTGCTGGCAGGGGCCGATAAGGTCAGTTTCAACTCTGCCGCTGTGGCTGATCCGAATATAATCACCGATGCAGCGTTACGATTTGGCAGTCAATGTATCGTCTGCGCCATTGATGCGCGGAGCGTGGCGCCGGGGCGATGGGAAATCTACACCCATGGCGGGCGGCGCGAGACGGGGATTGATGCGGTGGCGTTCGCCCGTCTGGCCGAAAAAAACGGCGCGGGCGAGATTTTACTGACTTCGATGGACAAGGACGGGACAAAATCGGGGTTCAACCTGCTTTTGACCAAGGCGATTTCCGAGGCGGTGGATATTCCAGTGATCGCCTCGGGCGGCGTCGGCACATTGGATCATTTGGTCGAAGGCGTGGTACTGGGCGGCGCATCAGCCGTATTGGCGGCATCCATCTTTCACTTTGGCACTTACACGATTGGCGAAGCCAAGGCGCACATGGCAGCCCATAGCATCCCGGTGCGGTTATGACCTTGGATGATCTCGCCGCGATTATCGCGTCGCGCAAAGGCGCCGCTCCGGACAGCAGTTGGACCGCGCAACTTCTGACCAAGGGTCCCGAAAAATGTGCCGAGAAGTTCGGCGAAGAGGCGATAGAGGCGATTGTCGAGGCCGTGAAGGGCGACCGAGAGGCCCTGACAGCCGAAGCCGCCGATGTGCTTTATCACCTTTTGGTGATGCTCGCGGCGCGGGATGTGCCGTTAGAGGACGTGATGTCAGAACTGGCCCGGCGGCAGGGTGTATCGGGGATTACAGAGAAGGCAGGACGGTAGGGGCTTGCATCACATACGCCCTGGCCTTTAGCGGGTGCCTTACCCCCCACGACTACAACTTCGACGAAATCACACCGGTGTTGAAACCACCCATCCGCAATTCGTTGAACAGCCGCTGATATTCGATCTTTGGGCACCGGTTCTGGATGACATCGATGCCGCGTGCAGCAGCTTTGGCGGCGGCCTCGGCATGTTCGACGCCGATTTGCATCCAAATCGTCTGCAGGTCAGGCCAGCGGTCCAGCGCCTTGTCCACGATCCCTGGCACCGCTTCAGAGCGACGAAAGATATCAACCATATCCACATCGCCAGGAACGTCAGGGATGTCGGCATAGACCGCCTCACCCAGAAGCGTCTGTCCGGCAAGGCCGGGATTGATGGGAACCACCCGATAGCCTTTCAGCCCAAGGTAGCGCGCCACGAAATAGCTGGGACGGACCGGATTGGCCGAGACACCGACAATGGCGATTGTCTTGGTCCGTTGCAGGATCGCGCGCAGATGGTCATCGGTATAGGTCATGCGCACCACGCTACGGCAACGCGCCTGACAAAAAAAGCGCCCGGATCAATCCGGGCGCAAGTTATGGAACGAGGGACAGTGAGTTGAAACGCGCGTGTTCCGGCTGCGCGCTTCCACTAACTTACATATGATCAAGCGGGCCTAGCGGAAGAGATGTTCAGGCAAACGTGATCGCGCCGTGACGAATGCGCAGCGTCCTGACCCTAGCCCCAGACGAAACGCTGCCAGTTGCGGTCGGCCTGTGCGACATGGGTTTTGGAGTCACGTAGCCAAACTTCCCTGGCAGTGAGAGAATGATTGAGAAAAAGTTCACCATCGTAGATCGTCCAGGCCTCGGGATCAGATGGCGCAAGGGCTCCGCTTGATAAAGCCAGAGCACAATGACCGCCATAGCGAGGCGCAAAGGCATGAGGATCGCGTTCGAATGCTTCCCGATTTACCGAATTGTCAAAGCACCATCGGGCGCCGCGCCACGTGACCGACTCGGAGTGGCTTCCCTCGACAACGGCGCCGGTTCGAAAATATGCCACAGGATCAATCCCACCGATCGCAAAGCCGAAAGGGGCATAGACCCATTTTGGTTCTGCGATAGCGGCATTTGCTAGAAACGGAATGGCAATGGCAGACATCATTACAGCGCGGCGGGTGAGCATCGGATCCTCGGTGGTTTGGCAGTTGCACCCAACATGGAGCGTTGATGGTGCCGCGCAAACCCGCCCTCGCTGAGCCGTGAGCGAAGGTGATGCCTGTTTCAGTCAAAGATATCTTCGATTTCGTCCCAGACATCTTCGAAAACTTCGCGCAGGAAATCTTTGGTTTTGCGCCATTTTTTATACTTCTTGGGCCGCTTTGGTGGCCTTTGTTCCGGGCGTTTGCGGTGGTCCGTCGATTTTGCCTTGCCGGTGTTTTCTGTGACAGGCGCAGCGTCGGACCGTAACTTTTTCATGGCCCGCAGCGGGGCACCGCAGGTGCTGCAGCTTAGTTCGTGGCGCGATTTGCCACGCAAGACCAGCGCCGCCTTGTTGCCGCAATAGCAGCAAGTGGCGATCTTGGTCGTCATCTAGGTGCCTTTTGCCGCGTAAAGCGCGACGGCAGCCGCGTTGGACACATTAAGCGACCCAAACCCGCCTGCCGCATCGATCCGCACCAGCGCATCGCAGGTTGCGCGTGTTTTTTCTCGCAAGCCCGGACCCTCGGCCCCCATGACAAGGGCGACGGCGCGGTCCCGCTTACCATCGAGCGACTGTTCGATGGTCTGCTCGGCTTCGCCATCCAACCCCAGAACCAGATACCCCATCCCTTTCAAGGCGATCATCGTATCGGCCAGATTGCGGACCCGCAGATAAGGCTGCCTTTCCAGCGCCCCGCTGGCTGTTTTCGCCAGCGCTCCGGTTTCCGGTGCAGCCTGCCGCTGCATCGCAATCACGGCACGCGCGCCAAAAACCTCGGCGGAACGCAGGATCGCGCCGACATTATGCGGGTCTGTCACGCGATCAAGCAAGACAAGACGCGGTGGCATGACCCCTGCCCCGGTTGCGATATCCTCTACACTGCCCCAGTTGAGCGGTCTGACCTCCAATGCGGCCCCCTGATGTACCGACTGTGGATCAAGCGGGGCGGCGAATTTGCGAGGATCAGAGATTTCCGGGGCGATCCCCGCCTTGTCGGCAGCGTCGCCCAACCGGTCAAGCGCATTGCGGGTGACGACAAGCCGTAACTTCTCACGCGCTGGGTTCTCCAGTGCGTCACGGACAGCGTGCAAACCGAACAGCCAAACCGTTTCCTGCGCGGCGACGCGCTTGGCCTGTTCTTTTGCGATGACCCACTTTGGTTTTTTCATTTCGCATCCCGTCAACGTCTGTGACGCGGCGATACAATGTTGCCGCAACGCTGTGAAGGGGATGACGGTGATTTGCGGTTGACGCATCTTGGGGCCAAATGTAAGCAGCCCGTCAGTGGGCGACAGGCCGCAAGGTGTGGCAGGGGACTGTAACTCCCTCGCGGAGACGCACGCCTGGTTCGATTCCAGGGTCGCCCACCATCTCGCAATTTTCGGAAAAGTATTTGTCTAATACCTTGAACGGAAACGATATTTTGGCGGTTCGATAACCTGTTTTTCGGTGGTAGCGAATAGGTTCTGCAAAGGCTAGCCGCAGCACAGTTTGCTGGATTAAAAAGTCACCTTTCTGATAAAGACTCCAAGGGTTTGTAAGAAACTGGAGAGCCGGTCCATAAATTAAGATTGGTGTCCCTTTGCTGGGAGCGCGCAGTCGATCTTATCCACCAATTTCAGACGTTGAAGCTCCAGCCTTCGACACCTGCTTCGTAATCGCTGATCACGGTCGGGCTGTTTGCCAGTACGATGTGTCCTAGTGGCGACTGTCTTACGTCAAGAGAATCCCTAGTGATTCAAATTCAAACCGAAAAACTTTAAAGGCTCTCGTAACAGATTGATTATGTTGTCATAACGGTTTCGACCTGATGAGTCTGGTACCCGCCTCCAATTTCTCGCGGTATTGGCACACCCCCCCGCACAATCACCTTACTTTAACATCATGCTGGCTGCCGATGATTGATAGGTGCTACGTCGTTACTAAACGACGCGACTTTTTTGGTCGCTTGCACCAACAAGGAAGGGGGCGCAACATATGACCCGAGACCTGCCGGACGTGCATTCCGCCGAGCCGATCCCTGCGCGGGCGATGGATGAGGTCAATCGTATCCTGCAAAGCGGGGATTTGTTTCGTTATAACTCCGCAAACTCGCCGGTGACGATGCTGGAGCAGGATTTTGCCGCCATGATGGGCAGCCGATATGCGCTCGCCGTTTCGTCCTGCTCGGCGGCGATTTTTCTGGCGCTGAAGGCGTTGGATTTGCCACCGCAGGCCAGAGTCCTAATTCCGGCTTTTACTTTTGCCGCAGTTCCCTCGGCCGTCGTGCACGCGGAATGTGTGCCCGTCCTTTGCGAATGTGGGCGGAACTACCGGATCGATCTGGAGGATTTCCGGGCCAAGCTGCCGGATGTCTCGGCCGTTGTCATTAGCCACATGCGCGGACATACGTCGGACATGGATGCGATTCTGGCGGCCTGCGCCAAGATGGATATCCCGGTGATCGAAGACGCCGCCCATTCACTCGGCACGACCTGGAATGGTCGCAATATCGGGACGTTGGGCGCGATGGGGTGCTTTTCGTTTCAGTCCTACAAGCTGTTGAATGCCGGTGAGGGTGGCATTCTGATCAGCGATGACCCGGAATTGATCGCCCGAGCGATCATCATGTCCGGCGCCTATGAACATAACTGGAAACATCACGATATCGATCCGGACGTAATGGAGCGGGTGCAGAACAAGCTGCCGTTATACAATATGCGTCTGAACACATTGTCCGCGGTCCTGATCCGCGCGCAGCTGGATGAGATCCCGCGGCGTGTGCGTGACGGTGCGCGCAATCATGATCATCTGGTTGAGAAGCTGCGTACCAATCCGCTTTTCGACCTGCCCGCCCCCTACCCTGCCGAGGCCCGCGCACCGGATTCGGTACAGTTCAATTTGCCGACCCTTTCGGATGCGCAGTTGGATGACTTCCTTTCCGCGGCAGAAATGCATGGTCTGCGCATTCAGGTCTTTGGACGGTCCAGGGATAATGCCAGAGCGTTTTGGAATTGGCGGTTTCTGGATGGCTTCATCGAATTGCCCAAAACCCGGAAAATGTTGATGCGTGCCTGTGACTTACGCTTGCCCGCATCACTAAGTATTGCCGATTGCGACCAGATCGCTGGTGCGCTGCTGGCGTCGATGAATACCGCCGTTCCGCCCCAGCACGCCTGATGCTCAGCCAGTTGGCCAACTGATAGCGCCAACAATCCGGGCGGACCATCGCCTGCGTGTTTTCGTCAGCGATAAACGGCCTGCGCCCTCAATTCGCATCGTCCGAAATCCGCCCAAATTCAACGTATGCGATAACACATACTTGACCGTCTTCGCGGTGACTGAATAGCCGTTGGGCAATGCTAAAGAAACGACGCCGTGGGGATCGATGAATTGCCCGGCGACTTTGTCAAATGCTGTGGAGGGACACATGGCCAAGATTTCCGGCGACCAGATGACGTGGCACAAGGTCACGTTGGACTTTGAAGCACCTCAGAATTTTTCCGAAAACCCGGATACGTTCCGGGACTACCGACTGGATGTGACATTCACGAACGCCGCGACGGGCGAAGTGATCACCGTACCAGGGTTTTTTGCGGCCGATGGTGATGCCGCCAATACCGGCGCGACGTCAGGCAACGTCTGGCGCGCCCATTTCAATCCCCCGTCCGAGGGCGACTGGACTTACACCGCGTCGTTCCGCACCGGCGATGACATTGCGGCAAAGACCTTTGCCGAGGCCCCAAATGCCGGTCAGGCTGTTGAATTTATCAATGGGGATAGCGGCACGGTCAGTATCGCGCCGACCGACAAGACTGGTGAGGATTTCCGCGCCAAAGGTATGATCGTTCAGGATGAAGGCACGCATTTCCTGCAGCATCAGGGCGACGGCGATTATTTCGTGCGGGGTGGTCCGGGTATTCCCGAAAACTTCCTGGCGAACAAAGACTTCGACAATACGGGCAATGGGCGGCACGACTATTCCACGCACCTTAAAGACTATAATGGCGACGGAGAGACATGGGATGGCGGGAAAGGTGCCGCGATCTTGGGTGCCGTAAATTATCTGGCCGAAAACGGGCAGAACACGATTTACATGCTGACCAACACGTCGGGCGGAGACGGGCAGGACGTGTCACCTTGGACCTTCCCGGCGCAGAACACCCCGAAGTTCGACAAGGGGATCAGCAACAACGAAATCGCCAAGTTTTCCACGTATGACGTATCAAAACTGGAACAATGGGGCCTCCTTTTCGACCACATGGACGAAAAGGGCATCTACAAGAACGTTCTGCTGCAAGAGACCGAGAACGATCAACAGCTTGACGGGGGCACAAATGCGAGCGGTACGACCCTGAGTATCGAGCGTATGGTCTACATGCGAGAGATGGTCGCCCGTTTCGGCCATAACAACGGCATTCAGTGGAATCTGGGTGAGGAAAACACCAACACCAATGCGCAGCGCGCCGATATGGCGGAGTATATGAAGTCGGTGGATGGCTATGATCACTTGGTCACGATCCATTCCTTCCCCAATCAGATCGATCAGGTCTACAATCCACTTTTGGGTGTGGATGATTTCGACGGCGCTTCGTTTCAAACAAGCAGAACACAGATCCGCGACCGGATCGAAGAATTCCGCGACAAATCGGCGGCAAACGGTGACAAATGGGTGTTGACCTGGGACGAAGATGCCAGCGGCACCGGAAAGCTGGAGGCGGGTGATTTCAACTTTGACGCCCCCAATCAGAAAGGCCAACGCGATGCATTCTGGGGTTCGCTGACGGCCGGCGGATCGGGCGGTAACTGGTACATCAAGGACGACAACGCCTTTTCGCTTGATCAGAATTACGACGACTTTACCCAGCATAAGGCCGTGTGGACCTGGACCGCGGCGGCGACCAAGTTTTTCAATACCTACATTCCATTCTGGGACATGCGGCAGGCCGATGGCCTGACATCCGACAACGATGATTACGTCATGGCCAAGGATGGGGAATATTATGTCATTTACCTGCCTTACGGCGAGGCTGGAAATGTTCAGCTAAACCTGAACGGTCAAGGTGGCGAAACATTCGATGTGTTCTGGTACAATCCCCGAACCGGCGGTGAACTGATCCCCGATGGTCAGGTCAATGGCGGCGGCACGGTCCAGATCGGCGGTGCGCCTGCGGATGGCGGCAAAGACTGGGTTCTGTTCGTCCGCAATCAAGATGCGGCGGAGTTTCCGGGCGGCACTGTGCCAACCCCTGGCCCAACACCCGCGCCCGGCCCGAACGCGGCACCTGTCGCGCAGGATGACACCGCCGAGACAGGGCAGGATCAGACGATTTTCGTCGACGTGCTGGCAAATGACAGCGACCCCGATGGCGGACCGCTGACCCTGACCAGCGTAAATTACAACGGCAATTCGGCGCTCGTGACGATCGAAAACGGCCAGATCAAGGTGAACCCGCTCAGCGCCTTCACCAATGCCCGGACCGAGGTGATCGAATACACGGTGCATGATGCGGGCGGGAAAACGGATACCGCAACGCTCGAGGTGCAGATCGGTGGCGGCGGCGGAGTCAAGCCAGATCCGACGCCTGATCCGGATCCGGTGACTCCGCCCGATGCATCCGCGGGCGCGTTTCAGGGCAAGAACGGCGCCGTCGTGATCGAGGCTGAAAGCGCGATACCGCAGGGCAGCTGGCGTCAAACCAACGTGGACGGCCAAACCGTGCTGTTGTGGGATGCCCCCTCCAGCAACTACGGCAAGGTCGACCCGGGCGAGGCGCTGACCTACAACTTTGTCACGGATGAAGCAGGCAACTATCACATTGGCCTGCATTCCGGTCGCGTGAAATCGACAATGGGCCAATCCGAACTGTTCGAAAACGGCAAGCCGCGGACTGATACCGGGAACGATGTCTATGTCGCCGTGATCGATGTGGCGACCGGCGCCGTCGTTCAAAAGCCGACCAAGCTGTTCACTGGACTTGGCGGCAGTGACCGCGAGTTGCGGTTTGGCTCAACCTTCGATGCCAACCACAAGAAATCACCTGCCGCCGTTCAGTTGGACGCGAATAAGGAGTACCGGTTAGAGATTATCGGGCGGTCCGACGGTTATGCGCTGGATATGATCACATTGAACAAGGGTGGCGTGCTGAAGAACGCAAATCTGCCGGAATCACCGGTCGTAGGGACCAAGCCACCCGTCGATCCGATGCCGCCGGTCGATCCGAACCCACCGGTCGACCCTACGCCGAACCCGAACCAGGCCCCCGTTGCCCGCGACGACACGGCCAGCACGGGTCAGAACAACACGATCGTCGTCGATGTCCTGGGCAACGACACCGATGCGAACGGCGACACGCTGACTTTGACCGGCGTAAAATACGACGGCGATACGTCGCTGGTGTCGATCAAGGACGGCAAGATCGAGGTCAACCCGCTGAGCGCGGCCAAGAATGCCCGCACCGAAGTGATCGAATACACCGTATCCGACGGTAAGGGTGGCACGGATACTGCCACGCTTGAGGTAGCGATTGGTGGTGCGGCCCCTGCCCCCAAACCGACTCCAAAGCCGACACCACCCACCAACCAGGCCCCGACAGCTGTGGATGACACGGCAAACACGTCGCACAACAAGACCATCGTTGTGGACGTCCTCGCCAATGACAGCGATGCAGAGGGGGGCACACTGACGCTGACCGACGTCGCCTATACCGGCGATACTGCGATGGTCAACATCGAGGATGGCAAGATCAAGGTGAACCCCTTGAAAGCAGCCACCAACGATCGGGTCGAGACGATCACCTATACCGTCAAAGACGACAAAGGTGCGACATCCTCCGCGAGCCTTGACGTCAATGTTGGTGGCGCACCGGTGACAGTTCCGCCCGCGCCCCCTGCACCGCCTGTGAACAAGGCACCCGTGGCCAAAGACGACGTGGCCAGCACGCCGCAGAACAAGACCATCGTTGTCGATGTTCTGGGCAATGACAGCGACCCCGAAGGTGGAAAGCTGACATTGACGGATGTGTCTTATGACGGGAACACGTCGCTGGTGTCGATTGAGGACGGGAAAATCAAGGTCAATCCGCTGAAGGCTGCGACCAATGACCGGACCGAGGTCATTACCTACACGGTGACGGACGAAAAGGGTGCCGCGTCCACTGCGACGCTTGCAGTCGATATCGGCACTGGTGCGCCGGTGACCAAGGATAGCATCCTTGATTTCTACCTTGCGGACGCAGGCACCGACGAGACGATTCAGGCGTTGGAAGACGGGGCAAAGATCGATGCGGACCAGCTAAGCAACATGACCACGTTCTATGCGACGACGGATGCTGCGGATGTCGATTATGTCCGGATCATGTTCGAAGGCGAGACTTCGATCGAGAAGGTATCACCCTATGCGTTGTTCGGCGACAATGCCGGTGACTTCAAGAACGGGTTGGACCTAGCGCCAGGCAGCTATGAACTGCAGGCCGCGGCGTTCGACGACCAGAACAAGTTGCTGGACGAAGTCAGCATCGGTTTCGATCTGGTCTGATGTTTTGAGCTGGAAAAACGGCCCTTTCGCGCTGCGCGGGGGCCGTTTTGCGTTAATCCTCGAAAAAGTCGATGTGCGTTTTGCGAATTTTCGCAAGTACATCATCTAGGCGGTTCAGATGCATCATGATCACGGACGTCACCGTTTCCTCATCCTGTGCGATCAACGCTGCCACGATTTTCTTATGATCGACCAACAAGTCGTCCATCGCAGAATTCTGCGCAAGGCTGAGCAGGCAGATGCGATCGACCTGTGCCTTGTTTTCAGCGATGGTTTCAAAGACGAATTCGCTGCCACCGGCCTCGCATAGGATCTTGTGGAATTCGTAGTCGAGCATGTGGAAACGGTCGATGTCGTTATCTTTGATAGCCTTTTCTTGCGCCTTGATCGAACGTTCCAGTTTTTGTCGCGTTTTACCCAAGGGGCGGCGGCAGGCGCGGCGCAGTACTTCGTATTCGACCGCCATGCGCAGAAAGCGCGCACGCTTGACCTTTTCGTTCGAGAACTTACGCACGACCGTCGCCTTTTGCGGACGGATCAACAGTAGGCCACGATTGGCAAGGCGAATGAACGCCTCGCGCACGGGTTGGCGCGAAACGTCGAATTGCTTGGCGATTTCGATTTCGGAGATTCGGGTGCCTGGCAGCAGCTTGAGCGAATTGATTTGCATGGAAAGGTAATCGAATACATCGTCTGCACTCGTGCGTCGCAGATCACCGGTTACGATACTATCCATACTCGATCTCCCTTATTTCCTTGTTATCTACCATACCAGAAATGTCAATCATAGTATCCAATGATCTTGTTATGCGGGCCTCTCAGGGCGGTGAGTTATCTCAAATCGCATGAAACTGTTGCCTGTATATCTATACTAGTATATCAGATTTAGCAGAGAACGCGACATAGATCGGGGAGGATCAATGGCGGGTGTCAGCATCGGTGGCGTCTTCAAACGCTATGGCGCGTTGCAGGTTGTTCACGGGATCGATCTTAACGTTGCGGCAAAGGAATTCGTTGTTCTTGTTGGTCCCTCGGGCTGTGGAAAATCCACGACATTGCGGATGATCGCGGGGCTGGAAGAGGTTTCCGAGGGCACGATTTTGATCGATGATCGCGTGGTCAATCGCGTGGCCCCCAAAGACCGCGATGTGGCGATGGTGTTCCAGAATTACGCACTATATCCGCATCTGAACGTAGCGGACAATATGGCGTTTGGTCTGCGCATTCGCCGCACGCCCAAACCCGACATTGAGCGGATGATCAGCGAAACGGCCGCGATCCTGGGCCTAACGGAATACCTTGATCGCCGACCCGCTGACCTGTCGGGCGGTCAGCGGCAGCGCGTCGCCATGGGTCGCGCGATCGTCCGTCACCCAAAAGTATTTCTGTTCGACGAGCCGCTATCGAACCTGGATGCCAAGCTACGCACCCAGATGCGTGCCGAGATCAAGCGCTTGCACAACCGTTTGGGTGTAACCAGCATTTACGTCACTCATGATCAGGTCGAGGCGATGACATTGGCCGACCGGATCGTCGTCATGAATGACGGCGCGATCGAACAGGTTGGCACTCCGATGGAGCTGTTCAACAATCCGGCTAATACGTTCGTGGCGGGGTTCCTGGGTTCGCCCCCGATGAATCAGATGCGTGGGACGTTGATCGACGGCGGCGTTCAGATCGGTGGCGCGCAACTGCGTCTGCCCGGTGTCAATGGGAGCGGGGCGGGCCGTGATGTGATCGTCGGCATCCGGCCCGAGCATATTGCGTTGACGTCCGGGCCGGATACGTCGCCTTTGGACGTAGCGCTCGATCTGGTGGAGCCGCTTGGGTCGGAGGCGTTGCTGCATGCGACATTTGCGGACGAGCCGTTTGTCATCAAGACAGAAACTTTGGGCGACATTCAGGCCCTATCGGGCGTCGACAAAGTACATGTCCCCGGCGGTTTGGTGAAAGTCTTTGACGCCGCCACGGGCCGCGCCATCGATGTCGCGGGACAAACCTGATGACCGACGCGACGCAGGGTGATCAGGTGAAACCTGTTATCAAGGCGGTCAAGCCCAAGACTCGCAGTTTCGCCGAACGCCGCCAATGGCTGGCCGATCACCTACGCAGCGAATGGCAGCTCTACGTCATGCTGGCCCCGATGATCATCTGGTTCATCCTGTTTCTCTATAAGCCCATGTATGGACTGCAAATCGCGTTCAAAGACTATTCGATCTTTCGCGGCGTCGATGGCAGTCCGTGGATCGGGTGGGAACATTTTGAGACGCTTTTCAACAACGACCAGTTCATACGCGCCGTTAAAAATACCATTCAGATCAGTGCGTTGAACCTGATCTTTGGCTTTCCCGCGCCAATCATTCTGGCGCTAATGTTCAACGAAATCCTGAACGCGACTTATAAGCGGACCGCGCAGACGATCGTTTATCTGCCGCACTTTATCTCAACTGTGATCATCGCGGGCATCGTGATCACTGCGTTTTCGCCCTCAGCCGGGATCGTGAACACGATCCTTGGCTGGTTCGGGATCGAGCCGATCTATTTCCTGACCAAACCCGAGTGGTTCCGCCCGATCTTTGTCGGAACCGGTATCTGGCAAGAGGCGGGTTTCGGATCCATTGTGTTCCTTGCCGCCATTGCTGGGGTGAACCCGTCGCTTTATGAAAGCGCTGTTGTTGATGGCGCGAGCCGTTGGCAGATGATGTGGAAGATCACCATTCCCAGCATCCTACCCACCATCCTGATCATGCTGATCATCCGCATCGGCAACATCATGGAAGTGTCGTTCGAACTGATCATTCTTCTGTATCAGCCCGCCACCTATTCGACCGCCGATGTCGTCAACACCTACATCTTCCGGCAGGGTCTGCAGCAGGGGCAATACGACTTGGCTGCTGCGGCTGGCCTGTTCAATGCAGTGGTGGCCTTCGTTTTGGTGATGGTGGCCAATACCCTGTCGCGACGTTTCTCGCGGACATCACTGTGGTGAGGGCGGGCGCATGAGCATGAACCTTTATTCCCGCGGCGACAAGATATTCGCGATGGCGACCGCCGTTCTGGTGGGCATGTTCACGGTCGCAACGCTCTACCCGTTCATCTACATCGCCGCAGTATCGTTCAGTTCCGGTTTTGCCGCAACGGCGGGCCGCGTGGTGCTGACGCCGATCGACGCGACGATGGCCGCCTATGGCCACGTGCTGGCCGATCCCGCGTTTTGGCGATCCTACCTCAACACGTTCATCTACACGATCGGTGGCACCTTGATGAGCCTGATCATCATCATTCCCGGTGCCTATGCCCTGTCGCGTCCGCAGCTGTTGGGGCGGCGCTGGCTGAACCTGTTCGTCGCCTTCACGATGTGGTTCAACGCAGGCCTGATCCCGTTCTTTCTGAACATGCGCGATCTGGGTCTGCTGGACAGCTATTTCGGGATCATCATCGGCTTTGCGGTGAACGCGTTCAACGTGATCCTGCTGCGCAACTTTTTCGAGGCGATCCCGCGCAGTTTTGAAGAAGCCGCCCGGATGGACGGCGCGAACGAATTTCAGGTGCTGTGGAAAGTCTACATGCCCCTGTCCAAGCCTGCCATCGCGACGATCACCCTGTTCTGTATCGTGTCGCGCTGGAACGGGTTTTTCTGGGCAATGGTCCTGTTGCAAAGCGAGGACAAGATCCCGCTACAGGTGTTCCTGCGCCACACAATTTCGAAACTGTCCGACGACCAGGAATTCACCACGACGCTGCTGGATCAGCCCTATAGCGTTGAGACGGTCACTGCAGCGATCATCGTCTGTTCGATCATCCCAGTTCTGATCGTCTATCCGTTCATCCAACGATACTTCGAGAAGGGGATCCTTCTGGGTGGTGTCAAAGAGTGAAGAAAAAGCATAAGGGAGGAAATTATGCATAAACTTGGTCTGACAGCCGTCCTGCTTGCGGGCACGGCGCTTGCCACACCGCTTTGGGCCGATGGCCATCTGCGGATCGTGGACGAGCCGCTGGAGCTGACGATCCAGATGAACCACGCGCGCTATCCGATTTATGACGAGAATTGGCCGGTGGAACAAGCGGCGCGGGAGCTCACGGGTATTCATCTCAAGAACGACACCGTCGGTGCCAATATGCGGACCGATGAAAATACGGGCCGGACCGAAGCGCTGAACCTGATGCTGGCCGCCGGGCATGTCCCTGATATCGTCGGGTCCAGCCGGATCAAGGATTTCGTCAATCAGTATGGGCCCGAGGGCGCGTTTCTGCCGCTGAACGATCTCATCGACGAACATGCACCCAATCTAAAAGCATTTCTCGAGGCTCGCCCCGAGATCAAGTCCGCCATTTCGGCCGCTGATGGGAATATGTACTATATTCCTTACCTGCCTGATGGAAAATATGGCCGCGGATACTTCATCCGGTATGATTGGCTGAACGCTCTGGACCTTGAGGTGCCAGAGACGGTCGAAGAGTTCGAAGAGGTGCTGCGCGCCTTCAAAACGCAGGACCCGAACGGCAATGGCGAAGCGGATGAAATCCCCTACTTCGCCCGCCAATGGCCCGAATTGATCCGGTTGGTAACCTTGTGGGATGGCCGGTCGTCCGGCTCGGACACCTATCATGACTTCTATGTCGATGATGGCCAGATCAAGCACCCTTATGCCGGGGAAGGCTATCGCGAAGGGATCAAAAATCTGGCCCGCTGGTACGAAGAAGGGCTGGTCGATCCCGAGGTCTTTACCCGCGGATCATCAGCGCGCGACTATCTGTTGTCCGAAAACCTGGGCGGCGCCACACATGACTGGTTCGCTTCTACCTCGGGCTACAACCGCCTGTCCTCGGATATCGACGGGTTTTCGTTCAAGGCCTTTGCCCCACCAGCCTCGATCTCGGGTCAGCGGGTTGCCGAACATCGCCGAATCCCGATCAAACCAGATGGTTGGGCGATCGGATATACGAACGAACATCCGGTCGAGACGATCAGGTATTTCGATTTCTGGTTCACCGAGGAAGGGCGCCGTCTGGCCAATTTCGGTGTCGAAGGTCAGCAATACGAGATGGTCGACGGTGAGCCGAAGTTCACCGAAGAGGTGTTGACGAATGGTCAGCCTGTGAACAACCAGCTTTATGGTGTCGGTTCACAGTTGCAGGCACGCGGCTATTATCAGGATTACAACTACGAAATCCAATGGTCGAACGAATTCGCGCTGGAAGGTATCGCGCTGTATGATGAGGGCGATTATCTGATCGATCAGTTCCTTGGAGTGTCTTTCAACGAGGAGGAACAGAAGGTCTATGACCGCTACTGGCCGTCGATCCGCGACTATATGCTGGAAAAGCAGCAGGCCTGGATTCTTGGGTCCGGCGATGTCGAGGCGGAGTGGGACGCTTATCTTGAACAGCTTGAAAAGCAGGGCTTCAGCGAAGTCATGGCGGTGATGCAATCCGCATATGAGCGTCAATACGCCAATTAAACCGACGGCCGGGCGGAGGTTTCGCCCGGCCAATCCCCTTACACAGGTCGCTCCGATGTCTGCCCAAGTTGAAGAACAACACCGTCTCACCCCGCTGGACCAGCCCCCGGCTGGGCGGCTGATGATTCAATATGCGCCGACCGAGGATGACGCGATCGCCGAGAACCCACCCCGGTTTTCCTGGCTGCCCGAGATTGATGATAATGCGCGTTATGTGTTGCAGGTGAACGGCACGGGCGAAACCTACGAATACACCGATATTCCAAGCAACTTCTTCACACCGCCCGAGACCCTGCCCGCCGGAACCTACGAGTGGCGCTATGCGGTTTGGGCCGATGGAGCGCGGGTCAGCGAGTGGAGCTTCACGCGCCATTTCAACTTGGCCGATGACCTGCCGCAGACCCCCCTGCCCCCGCGTGACGGCCGTTTCGCATCTGTTCCGTCATCTCATCCGCGACTTTGGCTGGATCAGGATAAGCTGGCGCAATTTCGCAAAGACATGGCCAAAGACCCTGATCATTGCGGCTGGCAGACCTTTTTTGAGGAGTCGGTGGCACCATGGATCGGGAAAGAACCGATGCCCGAACCACCAGGCTATCCTGATAACAAGCGTGTCGCGCCTGTCTGGCGACAAACCTATATCGACTGTCAGGAGGCGCTGTATGCGATCCGCCATCTGGCCATCGCCGGGCAGGTTCTTGAGGACGATACACATTTGGACGAAGCCAAGTCATGGCTGCTGGAATTGGCAAGCTGGGACCCCGATGGCAAGACATCCCGCGCTTACACCGATGAGTGGGCTTTTCGGGTCAATCTGGCGTTGGCATGGGGGTACGACTGGTTGCACGACCAACTGACGGCGGAAGAGCGAGAGCAGGTCCGCGCCGCCCTATTGGCCCGCACCCGGCAGGTCGCCGACCATTGTATCGAAAATGCCCGGATCGCGACGTTTCCATTCGACAGCCACGCCGTCAGGTCGGTCTCGTTGGTCCTTGTTCCTGCCTGCCTTGCGCTGCTCGGCGATGCGCCAGAGGCGGAAAAGTGGCTGCATTTCTCCGTTGAGTTTCTGTTCACGCTCTATTCGCCTTGGGGCGATCAGGATGGCGGCTGGGCCGAGGGCCCACAATATTGGATGATGGGCCTAGCCTATCTGATCGACGCGGCCAACCACTTGAAAAGTGCGGTGGGTCTGGACCTGTTCCAGCGCCCTTTTTTGCAAAAGACCGGAGACTTTCCGCTTTATTGCCGCGCACCCGGTACGTACCGGGCGACCTTTGGGGATGATAGCGCGCTAGGCGACTCCCCTGGGATTAAGACAGCATATAATATGCGTCATTTTGCAGGCATAACCGGTAACTCGGCATATCAATGGTATTTCGACGAAATCAAACGCGACGATCCGGGAACCGAGAAGACGTTTTATAACTGGGGTTGGTGGGATCTGAATTTCGACGACGTGATCTTTCGACACGACTACGCCGCGGTGGACCCCGCCCCGCCGACAGAGAAAATGCGGCATTTCAAAGGGATCGGATGGGTCGGCGTTCAGTCGAATCCCGGCGATCGTGACAAACACATCCAATTTGTTTTTAAATCTAGTTCTTACGGCTCCATCAGCCATAGTCACGGGGATCAGAATGCGTTCTGCCTGTCCGCTTATGGTGAAGATCTTGCGATCCAATCCGGTTACTACGTGGCCTTCGGCAGCAGCATGCATATGGATTGGCGACGGCAGACACGGTCGAAAAACGCGATCTTGATCAATGGCAACGGCCAATATGCCGGCAAGGACAAAGCGCGTGCGCTTGGGTCGTCCGGACGTATCCTGAAAGCCGAGGAACACGACGATCATATCTTCATCAGCGGTGATGCGACGGCAGCCTATCGTACATTGTCACCCGAGGTCACACTCGCCCAGCGGGATGTGTACTTCATCAACGACGAATACTTCGTAATCGTGGATGTTGTGAACGCGGATACGCCGGTCACGATCGACTGGCTGCTGCATGCCAATGCGCCGATGGAACTGGGCAGTAATACATTCCGCTATAATGGCGAAAGGGCGGGGTTTTATGGCAAAGTCCTATGGTCCGAGGCCGGTCAGGCCGCGCTGGACCAAGTGACTGGATTCCCCGATATTGACCCAGAGGATTATGAGGGCAAGGCGCTCAGCACCCATCTGAAGGCACAATTTCCAGCCGCTAGACGGCACCGGATCGCTGTCTTGCTTGTGCCATACGCTTTGAACGCCCCAAAGCGCGTCTTCAGCTTCCTTGACGATCAGGGCTATGACATCAACCTTTACCTCACCGACGCGCAAGAGCGGTCGTTCCAGATTGTCGTGCCCAAATCCTTTGCCGCGACATGACCCATCATCCGACTTCAGAAAGGACCCGCCCATGAAACTTAGAGGAAAGATTGCTGTCGTAACCGGCGGTGGGCGCGACATCGGGCGTGCCACCGCGCTGCGGCTTGCCGAGGAAGGCGCGCAGGTGGCGATCAACTATCATAGCTCGGCCGAGGGCGCCGATAGCGCTGTGCGCGAGATCATCTCTTGTGGCGGCAATGCGCTGGCCTTGCGGGGCGATATGACTCAGGCCGCAGATGTCGCGAAATTGGTTGATGCGACGCGCGACAAGCTAGGAGACAGCATTGATATTTTGGTCCACGTTACCGGTGGGTTGATCGCCCGGAAGACGCTAACGGAGATGGACGAGGCGCATTGGCAAAATGTGATGAACCTCAACTGCACGTCGTTCTTTCTGGCCGCCAAGGCTGTCGTACCGTACATGCCCAAGGGCAGCGCGATTGTCGGATTGGCCAGTCAAGCGGGACGGGATGGCGGCGGGCCGGGTGCGTTGGCTTATGCCGCGTCCAAAGGTGCCGTGATGACCATGACCCGCGGCCTGGCGAAAGAATTGGGGCCCGATATCCGCGTGAACGCGGTCTGCCCCGGCATGATCGACACCGATTTCCACAACACTTTTACCAAGCCCGAAGTGCGCAGCCATGTCGCCAACATCACACCGCTGAAGCGCGAGGGCGACGCGCGGGATGTGGCGAACCTTGTCACCTATCTGACGTCGGACGAGGCTGCGTTCGTCACCGGCGCGAATATCGACATCAATGGTGGGATGCTGTTTTCATAAGCCCGTCAGTGGTCCCCGCCTCCGATTAAGTCACGATCGCCTAATGCGGCGGTGATTTCATCCAGAATTGCCGGGTCATCAATCGCTGCCGGCATCTTGAAAGACGCCCCATCTGCGATTTTTTGCATCGTGCCGCGGAGGATCTTGCCAGAGCGGGTTTTAGGCAACCGAACCACCGGCAAGGCGGTCTTGAACGCCGCGACCGCGCCGATCTTGTCGCGGACGAGCTGTACCAATTCGCGCTCCAGATCATCGGGCGCGCACGCGGCACCATCATTGGTGACATAAAAGCCCAACGGCATCTGCCCCTTCAACGGGTCTGCTTTGCCGACGACCGCGCATTCGGCGATGTCGGGATGGCTGGCGATGACCTCTTCCATAGCACCGGTCGATAGCCGGTGACCGGCCACGTTGATGATGTCATCAGTACGGGCCATGATGAAAAGATACCCTTCCTCGTCAATGATCCCGGCATCGGATGTTGCGTAATATCCGGGAAAATCAGCTAGATAGGATGAATGAAACCGTTCCGGCGCATTCCAGAGTGTCGGAAAGGCGGATGGTGGTAACGGCAGCTTGCAAACGATGTTGCCAAGTGTTCCCGGTGGGACGGGATGCCCGTCATCATCAAGCACATGAATGTCATAGCCCGGCATCGGTCGCCCGGGAGACCCGGATTTGACCGGGAAGCCCCCCAAACCCAAAGGGTTGCCCGAGATGGCCCAGCCAGTTTCTGTCTGCCACCAATGATCAATCGCCGGACAGCCGAGTTTGTCCTGCGCCCAGTCTATCGTCGCCGGATCGGACCGTTCACCCGCCAGGAAAAGCGCGCGAAGATGGTCCAGATCATAGTTGCCGATCAATTCGCCCCTCGGATCCTCTTTGCGGATCGCCCGAAAGGCTGTTGGCGCGGTGAACAGCGCCGCAACCTTGTGATCTTGAATCACTCTCCAAAAGGCACCGGAATCGGGTGTGCCAACCGGTTTGCCTTCGTAGACAACAGTAGCCGCGCCGTGCAACAGCGGGGCATAGCAGATGTAGGAATGCCCGACGACCCAGCCCACGTCGGAGGCGGCCCAAAAAACTTCGCCGGGTTTGATTCCATAATGGTGCTGCATCGTCCACTTGAGGGCGACCATATGGCCGCCATTGTCACGAACGACACCCTTTGGCTGGCCGGTCGTGCCAGAAGTGTAGAGGATGTACAGCGGGTCAGTCGCGGCTACGGGCACGCATTCGGTGGTTTTGCCCACTGCCTTAGCGGTCGCCACGGCGTCATTATAGTCGATGTCGCGGTGCGGCGTCAGCATACATAGCTGCGCTTCACGTTGCAGGATGACGCAATGCTCCGGCTTGTTCCTGGAAAGCGCGATGGCCTCGTCCAAAAGCGGCTTGTATTGAATGATTCGCCCCGGTTCGATCCCGCACGAGGCCGATATCACGGCGCGCGGGGCGGCGTCGTCGATGCGGGTTGCGAGCTCTTGCGCGGCAAAACCACCGAAGACGACCGAGTGGATCGCACCAAGCCGCGCGCAGGCAAGCATGGCAAAGATCGCCTGCGGCACCATCGGCATGTAGATAACGACACGGTCACCCTTCTCGACACCCAGATCACGCAGCACCGATGCGAGTGCTCCGACCTCTTGTTGTAGTTCGGTGAAGGTATAGCTCCCGACTTTGTCCGTCACTGGGCTGTCGTATATCAGCGCGGTTCTGTCGCCGTGCCCCGCTGCGACATGCCGGTCGACGCAGTTATGACAAGTGTTACATGTCGCCCCGTCGAACCAGCGCCCGTAGGCACCACTGTCGGGATTGAAAACTTGCGCCGCCGGCGTGAACCAATCGATGTCCTTTGCGGCCTCGGCCCAAAAGCCTTCCGCGTTTTCTTGCCATGATGCATAAATTTCTTCGTATTGCGACATGATCGATCGTCCTAACAAGTGTAGTTCAAACCAAGGCGGCCACCATCGACATAGATGGTTTCGCCCGTGACATAGCTGGCCTTTTTTGAGCAGAGAAAGGCTACCACATCCCCGATCTCGCGTGCATCACCCGGGCGGCCGAGCGGCGTCCGCGACATGGCGACCTTGAACGCCTCGGGGTTGGCATTGACCCCCGCCATCATTTCGGTATCGATCGAACCTGGACCAACGGCATTGACGCGAACGTTGTGTTTGGCCAGTGCCAGTGCCGCCACTTTGGTCAACTGCATCACACCGCCTTTTGACGCGCAATACGCCGGGATCGCGGGGATAGCGACCTGAGCGTTGATCGAGGACATATTGACGATGGCCCCTGCGATATTGTTGTCCACCATGACCTGCGCCGCCATTTGCGTGGCCACGAATACACCGCGCAGATTGATATCGATGACTTTTTCGAACGTCTCGACATCATAGGTCAGAAAATCACCCGGCATCGCGACACCGGCGTTGTTGACCAGCGCATGAAGCGGGCCGTGATCCGTGGCGATCTGGTCGAACATCCGTTTGATCTGATCGAGGTCGCCCATATCGCAGGTGATCGCAGCGACAGCGCCCAGCTTTTCAGCGGCGGCCCTCACACCATCCGCTTTGATATCCGACAGGATCACGCCGTATCCATCGGCGGCCAACGCCTCGGCACAAGCATAGCCAATGCCTTGCGCCGCCCCGGTGATCAGGGCGAGGGGTTTTTCGGTCATGGCATATCCTTCAATTCCAGCGTCTCAGGCGACAAGTCTGTCGCGATCATGCCAGATTGCGGATGACCTGCAAGCGCAGACCGCTCATTCAATGGTCAGCCGATGATTGTTGGGGTCAGCCGTCGCCTTCGCCACCATCGCCCCAAAGCAGCGCCTGCGCGCCGCCCAGTTTGCTGTGATTGAGGGGACGATATCGCGCGGCGAACGCATCAAGCTCGGGATCCCATGACAGCGCCAGATACGCTTCGACCCAAGCAAGCTGGAAGCTGCGCAGTTCTTCGGTGCCGTCGAAGTAGCTTTGGACCTCACCGGAATATGCCGCACTGCGCTCGCCTGTTTCCAGGTCGGACATGGCAAATTGGACGATCCTGTCCAGCGCGTTGTCGCAAACACCTTTTATTGAAACATCCTGTTGTTCCAGCAACGCCGTCGTCACCACCATCGGTGCAATCGCGTGCAGCTGATAGTGCAATGCATATTTCCCCCGCCGCATTTCTTGCGGCAGGCTGCCATCCTCGAGCGCTTCGCATTGCACAAGGCTTGCCGACCAGGCCGACCACCGCAGTGCCACTGGATCGTCGTTTATATCGGCGGATAGGTTGATCGCCAGTGTGGCCCAGCCGCGAAGATTACCAAGGCGGGCGCCGGACGTCGCGTCCTGCTCCCAAAAGATCATCTGCTCGTCAGTGCGGTCCGCCAGCCATGCCTTGATCACATTGCGACGTGCGGGGTTCGTCGAATAGGGGGCGACCTGACGGTAGATGAACCCGAAACCGGCAAGCCGCGCACCGATCGATAGGTTGGCGGTATAGCTGCCCAGTTCGGACAGCGCGTCGGCCTCGGCCCATGTAGCCATATGATCGATCACGCAGTCGGCACGGGCAACTTGATGATCCTCGCCCTCGGTGACCATGTTCGCCTCTTGCACCAGATCGCGCAGAAATGCCTCGATCGGTTCCAGCGCATCGTTGACGGCGGCATTGCTTTCGACGTCGATGTCAGAGCGGCTTTCGCTGTTGTCCTTGTAGCGACTGCCGTAGTTGAGCGTCACGACCGGTTCAGGCACTGGCGGGCAGACGAAATCACCTTCATCAGCCGTTGCAGGCATCGCGAGGCCGGTGGCGACAATCGACGCGATCAAGATCGGATGCGGTTTCATGATCCATCTCCCAAATTAATGAGCGAGGTGATCGCCCGCGCCTTTTCAGACCCGTTCTCAGCCGCTCGTTCAAGCCAGATGAGCGCGGCATCCGGATCAGGCTCGGTGCCGATGCCGAAAGCCAGGGCATAGCCGAATTCGGCCATTGCGGTGGTGTCACCACCTTCGGCGGCGCGGTTCATCCATGTTGTTGCATCGACAAGATCAGCGGCGACAGACGCATTGTCGCGCAGATGGACTGCGTAGGCGCGCATCGCGAACACATCGCCGTTCTCTGCCGCGACCCTGTAGATTTCAGGCATGTCGATGAATTGATCAATCGCCGCCTGCGCCACTGGATCAGCCCGACGATAGCGTCCCAGATAACCTTCGAGAACGGTACGATCGGGATTGTCCGTCGCGCTAGCCAGCATCGCGGCGGCTTCTTCCGGTTTATAGGTCGGCGCATCGACGGCCACCAACAACTCAAAAAGCCCACGCGCCGCCGACGGATCACCCAACGCATATGCGTCCTCGAAATAGGTTTGCGCAATAAAGGCTGCGTCCGGGCTCGCAACATTCAGATGCGATCGGGCGAGGTCCGTCATCGCCCACGCATTCCGATCGACGAGGTGTTTGGCGATGTCCATCCAGCGCAGGGCCTCGTCTTTGTCTCCTAGGGCCAGCGCGAGGTCCGACATCGTCATGACATTCTTGTAGTCGCACGGCATCACGCCGACGGCGCGTGATAGATATGCGGATCGCGCATCAGGTTCTAAAAACGGAATGGCGAAGACCAACGCATCGAAATCCCCATTGGCATCGATGATATCCGCGAACTGTTCAAACGTGTCGCGCCCTGTCGGATCGTTGATATCCAGCGATGCGATCAGGCGGATCGCTGCACCCTCGCCCGCTTGTGCCGGTTCGTTCAAGAGGCGCCGCACCTCATCGCTGCTTTCCTCAATCGTGGAATCGTAGCTTAAAAGCGCCTCCGCCAAAGCCAAAGCCGCTGGTGTCCCGGAATTGCGGTATTCCTTGCGCAAGAGATCAATCGCCGCCAGTCGCTCGAGCGGGCTTTGCGCCAGTTCCAGTTCGAGTTTGGCAAGCGCCTGGAGCACTTGCGAATACTGCCCCGAATATTCCTCCCAAAAGGCGCGCATTTCAGGCGTGGCGCGATCGTAGAATTCTAAGAATTTCAGATAACTGGCCAGTGACTTAGGCCGTCCATACAGCGCCTGCGATTGGATAGTCGCGACGGTCAGCGGATCATCCTCGGCGTTCAATGCGATCAACTGGTTCGCCGAGATTTCAATATTGGCTGAATCGGTCGATGCCTCGATGGCACGCCAATGCGTGGCCTCTGCCAAACGTGGACTGTCAATAGCCTGACACATGAACGCCGCATGTAGATGTTTGGTCGGTGTCACGCCCCCGAACGCAGAGACTGTGTGACTCAGAAGGTCGACTGCCCGTTCGAAGTTTTCGGGATCGTCGCGCTGGCTGATCAATATCTGGGCCAGCTTGCTCATCGCATCCATGTCGCCCAGATCAACTGCTTTTTCCAACAGCGCGATCGCTTCGAACTCACCCGCCCAGCGTCCTTCTCGGTCAAGGGTATCTTGTGCGAGGCGGGTGAACGCCCAGGCGGGGGCGTCATCCAGCGCGGCCAAAGCCTTCAAAGCCTCGAACCTCTCATCATCCAGATCGGGATAGGTATTCGCATGGGTTTCCAGAAACAAGGTCAGGCGGGTCAGGCCCGGACGACCGCCAACCGACGCCGCATCGCGATACAGCGCAAGCGTTCGGTCCAGATCACGTTCGACCAGCGACCCCGTTTCGTACAACCGCCCGAGCGCGATCTGCGCAAAGGGGAGACCAGCATCAGAGGCCTGCTGCAGATATTCCACAAGAACGGCATTGTTCTTTTCGAAACCTTCGGCCTCCATATGATATTCGACGACTTTCCATGCCGCGTTGGCATCACCCAAATCGGCCGTGAAACGGAACCAGTCATGGGCCAGTTGAACATTCCGCGCAACGACGTCACCGTTGTGGAATTCGCGCGCGATCCGCGCGGTGCGATCACAGATGGTCGGGTTGAGTTCGCCCACAAGCGCACCGAACGCCATCGTCACCGCAAGGTCCGTCGGCACATCCCAGCCCTGCGGCGCATTGCCATCCAAAGCCATCTTGCTCAGAGTCAGCAACGCATCCGCATTGCCCGAATGTCCCGCTTCCAACAGCAGTTGATTTGCACGTTCCGCATCGCGCGGCACGCCGATCCCCTCGCGATAGAAACGGGACAGCGCGTTTTTCAAACGCGGTGATAATTCGTCAGCCTCGGCGGCGAGTTGCGCGACCAGTTGCTGTGCCGCGATGCCTTCGAAATCACCCGCCGCCTCCATCGCCCCGATCCGGGCAAGCAATGCGTTGTTACCGGCAAAGCTGGGATCGGCTTCGGCGATGCGGGTGATCAGGGCGTCGATCGTATCGAACCAGGCCCGCCCGTCGATGTTCTGAAGGCGACTTATATCGCGCTTGATCAGCGGAATGCTGATATCCGGCAACGCGCCACCGTCCCAACCGGACCAAAAGGCGACGGTGTCTTCATCGCTTTCACGTGGAATGCAGATGGCCGACGGTGCCAAATCCGGGGGGCGAAACTCCAGCGCGATGCGCTCCTCTTGCGCAAGCACGACCAGTGGATTTAGCGTCATGCCAACCGCCAGTGTCGCTTTGAGTTTGGATAACAGCACGCCCATGGCCCGCCCTCCCAGAGGTCTACTTCAAATACATGTTCGACGTGGCAATCGCGGCGTAATCGCCGCCCGCCTCGGTCAGGATGATCGAGACGCCAGACCGGCGCACCAGTTTAACCTGCTCGACCGAAGCCAGCGTCTCACCATTCGCCCTCACCTGAAAATCAAGCGTCAAAGGCGCCCGCAGTGCCACAGATGATCCGCTCATGGCGTCGATGTCGCTGATGGCCGTCTGATCCGCTGCCGGCACGAATAACTCGACGTCATCAACCCCCGACAGATTGTAGAAGGTCACGTCGGATTTGGCCGGATCGAGAGTGATCGCATCGGTCAGGATCTCGGGCTCTTGCCCCTCGAGCATCACGATAGTGTAGTGTGAATTCGGGGCCACCTCCAACAAGGTGGTGGCGTCCGATGAGGTGATGGAAACCTCGCCCGGCATGACGTTCACATAGTCAGAAACCCCGTCATCGATATCCCGGATTGTCGTATCGTTGACTGCGACGAAGGTTTCGCCCGGCGCTAGTATCCGGACGAAGCTGGAATTGGGATCGAAGACATCTTCGTACAAACCATCATCGTTGGCCAGAACCGGGCCAGCAGACGAAACAACAATAACGCAAAAGAAATGTTTGAGAACTTTCATGAATCTTCCTTTCTGTTTGATGTGCAGGCATGGACTGTCGGGGGGGACGCAAAGCGCTGCGTCATCGTGAAATCCATCGAAACCGCGCCATCGGGCCAAAGACCCGATAACGGCATGTAGAAACGTCCGGTCCGCGTCAGCCGCTCACCCCGGACGATCGTTTTGGTCCGTTCCAATCCCTCGGACGACCGGAAACGAAAATCCGCGGAAAGACCAATGGACTTGTTCGTGTCGACCAAGAGCGTATCATTTAACCCAAGATCATAAGCAGCCAAATCCACCGTCAGGCTGGTTAGGTCATCGGCGACATCAGCCTGCAGTTCCATCGTGCAGGACCGCCCCGCCGCTGCAATCAATTCCCGCATGGGTTGATCACCGAATTGGGCGAGGTTGTTGTAGATCGGATTTTCCCAAATCAGAAATTTGGGGCGGGTGTCCTGAAACTCGGGCGAAGTCAGATAGGAAATCATCGCCCCATATTGGTTGCCGCCGGTGATCGCATAATTGACGACCTCCAGTTGGCTGTATTCAGCCAGAAAGCCTGGAAAGTTATTGATCGGGCTGTCAGAGAACGATGTACCGACAAGGGCAATGGGCACGGCATCTTCGCCGTCACCGAACAGATCCAACCCGCCGCTTATGTCCAGATTCCCGGATTGTTGGGTTTCATAGGTCATCGTCACGGCCTCGGGCAGAGTGTCGACGCAATGCTGTTGCAGGATGCGGCGCATGCCGGAAAAGGCGATATCGGTGTCTTGCGGGGAGGTTTCGAACGTCGTGGGCGTCAAATCGGCGTACGATGGATGCGCCTTGATGACGTCGGCGATCGCCTTGGCCGTTTCGCGGGCACCGCTAGCTGACCAGTGAAAATCGGCCTTGAAAAATGCCGGGTCATCCTGCGGCGCGCCCAGCATCGCCGTGCGTGCGTCCACCGTCAGGACGCCCGCATCGGACAGACGCTGCAATATCTCATCATGCACGAATGTCGCGATTTCCAGATCGAAACCATAAAGCGGTGCTTCGTCCGGTAAATGGTCCGGCATCGTCACACTTTTCGTCGGGATTGGTACGTAGATCAGCGTCGTTCCGTTCGCAGCCAATGCTTCGGACAGTTCGGCCAAGGATGCGACGGTCTGATCAGAAAACGGGTGGTTCATGCGCAAATCCGCGTTGATGCGAAAGAAAACGCCATCTTTCCCCTCGATGGAGGGCAATTCACGGTTCTGTTCCAGGCCTGAACAGCCAAAATTCGACTCCGCCATCGCGGGCGCGGCCATAAGTAGCGCCGCGCAGGATAATCCGATCGTCTTGGGTATCATCATTCCACCCTCTCGTTCTGCAATGTCGTTTGACGCGCCATCGCCTCGGCCAGCATTGCTTCCAGGTTTTGGGCGACGATGCGGGTCTGAAGCGATTCCGACGCGCGTGCGGTTGCCAGATAAGCCTGCACATTCACCAGATCATCGCGGGTGTGCTGATGGTCTTGTAGAATGGCGAGCGACTGGTCCAGTGACAGTTCAGCAGCCAATTCACCGTTCAAATTGGCCAGAAGAACGTCGACTTCATCATAAAGCGGCCCGAAAGGCACCTGCCGCCAGTGATAGCGCACCAGCGCATCTGCGGCTGCACTATTACCGGCATTGGCATAGGCGACGACGATGCTTTTCAGCAGAGCCAACCGCTGTGGACTGACATCGGTCGGGTCGATCTGATCAAGGAATCGGATCATGTTTACGATCGCCCCGCCACGCCCCGTCGCCGCGGCGACGCCATAGTAATGTGCAATGTCGGCGGCCCGCGGTTGGGTCGCGAACTTTTCCAGATGCTGCGCGAACCGCAAGGCAGCGAAACCGTCACCTAGATCGGCCAGGCGACGCATCTGACCGGTCGACACAGCGCCTTTTTGCGCAAGACGGCGGCGGGCCTCCACCAAATCGTCGGACGGCAGTTGCCACCACGCGGTAATCCCCGGAGTCATGACCACCGTGATCCGGTGAGGTGCGATAGGTTCATCGTCAGTCTCGGCACCGACCGGCATGCACAACGCGAGCGACAGGCACAAGGCGAGCGGAAGACTACGCATTCTCATCACCATCTGTTGTGACAGCTTCGAACAATGCAGGGTCACTCAGATACCTTACTGGAAACTCCCAGATCACGACGGGCGGGAGCGCGGCGGGGTCGATACTATCAAGGAACGCCTGCATCGGCGCGATCGGGCCCTGCCCCTCGGTCGCGTAATTTACGACGTCGGTGTCGAGGGACAGTTTCAGCGCAGCAAGAAAACTCCACCGTGGATTGGCGGAATAGCTGGTACCGACAAGCGCAATGGCAGCCGGGCCATCGGTGCCGAACAGATCCAGCGCACCGTCATTGTCGCTGATAGTTTCAACGGCCTTGTATGGGATGATCCGCTCTTCGGGCAGACCGATAAGGGGGGCCAAGCCGTCCGAGGTCACAAATGTTACCAGATCGCCGGTAAAGGGTTGTTCCGGTTGCACTTCCCGGACAAATCTGACCTGGCCACGACCGATGACATCAGAGGCCGCAACCGTCTGTGCGACCGCTGAAGCACCTTGGACCGTCCAATGCGTGTCGGTGGCAAAAAAGGCTCGATCAAGCCCGACCAATGCAGGGCGTGTATCTACATATGCGATCCCGGCGTCACCCAACGCTTTCAGAAATTCATCATAGGTCAGTGCCATCCGGCCTACGGCATCGTCCGACCCGGAACGTGCAGCGTCGATCTCTAACTTGGCGGGTAATGGTACAACGACCAGAGCGCTGCCCACGGCCTGTAAGTCAGCTTCGGCGCGGGCGATCCAGTCAATCGTCTCGGACAATGGCAAGCCCGCGCTTGCATCGCGGAACTCTTCGTCGCTGAACAGCCACCCATCCCGCCCGGTGACAACTCCGTCGCGACCTTCGTTCAACAGGGCATACCGCGCTGCTCCGACCCAGCTGACGGCGACATCGCGATGCGGCAGGTTCGACCGATAAATGCCGTCCAATTCTTGCGCAAAGGCGCCTTTCATCACCCCCTCGACCGGTGGCGGAGCGACATCACCTGTCACCAGCGTATAGTTGGCGAAGGCGGTATAACCGAAGAATGCGGCGGGGATCAGTGTCTTGATGGCGATTTGCGATGACATGACGAACCTCCGATCAGAATTGAAAGTAAAGGAAGGGTGAAAAACTCTGCTCAGCCAGCTTCAGGACTGTCAGTGCCCCGATCGACATGATCGCAAGCGTCAGCGCCATCTGCATGATCGTCGCTTGGGCGGCCGTCCCATCAGCGTTGACGACCATGCCGTCGCCTGGTCGACGCAAGGCCGCGCTGATATGTGGCTCGGCGAATGCCACACAGGCGGCTAACATCATGAACATCACACTTTCGCGGGTAGCGGCGAACCAGGCGTCGGGGTCGCCGATCAGCCCGTTCAGGCCGATCATGCCGCGATAGACCTCAAACGCTTCGGTCACATTGACGGCACGAAACATCACCCAGCCAATCAGAACAAAAAGCAGCGTCAGCGGCAGCGCGAACCAATGGTTTGCGGCCTTGCGATCCCAGCCCAAATACCGCTCCGAAGCAAGCAACCCGCCATGCCAAAAGCCCCACAGAACAAAGGTCCAATTCGCCCCGTGCCAAAGGCCACCCAGCACCATGACCGTCATCAGGTTGAAATAAGTCCGCCCCGGCCCTTTCCGGTTTCCCCCTAGCGAGATGTAGAGATAATCACGCAGCCAATTCGACAACGATATATGCCAGCGCCGCCAGAATTCGGTGATCGACCGGCTGATATAAGGAAAGCGGAAGTTTTCGAGGAAATTGAATCCCATCATCTTGCCCAGCCCGATCGCCATATCGCTGTAGCCCGAAAAATCGAAATAAAGCTGCAGCATGTAAGCAACCGCACCAGCCCAGGCGAGTGCCATTCCCGGGTTGTCGGTCGCAAAGGCAAGATCGGCCAGCGGGGCGACGGCATCCGCAAGGATCACCTTTTTGGCGAGCCCGATCAGGAAACGGGTCAGGCCATCGCAGAACAACTCCAACGAATGATCGCGCTGACGGAACTGATCCTCCAAATCCTTGTAGCGCAGGATCGGCCCCGCGATCAGCTGTGGGAAAAGGGCGATAAAGGCGGCGAAATCGACGAATTTCGCATCCGCTTTCGCATCACCGCGATGGACATCGATCAGATAGCTGAGCGCCTGGAAGATGTAGAAAGAAATCCCGATCGGCAGGATCAGCCGCCAGTGAATACCCAGACCGGCCGCATCGGTTCCAAGCAACGTCGCAAAGCTGTCGAGGAAGAAGTTGAGGTATTTGAAGATCACTAATGCGCCCAGACAACCAATTACCCCGATTGCTAGGTAGGTTCGGCCACGCGCGGTGCCGCGATACTGACCGATCTTCTGGCCAACCAAATATGTAAAGACGGTGGTCAGGAACAACAGCCCGAGGAAATCGACACGCCACCATGCATAGAAGACATAAGATCCCAGCAAGATCGGATAGGACCGATAACTTACCGGCGTAAGGTAATAAGCAAGCAGAAATAGCGGTAGAAACAGAAACAGAAACGACTCCGATGAAAAAACCATCCTAGCTTTCCCCCCCGAAATCGCAGGCGTCGCCTGATCCGCCAAATGCCTCGATACCGCCTACGGTGAAGCGCAAGTCATCATCACCCGTCAGGTCGCGCATGATCCTGTTCGCTTCGCTCGACAAGTCACCCTCGACGAGACGCGGAAACTGCCCCCTCAGATCGTTCTGGCGCAATGTCAGCATATGTGCCGAGGCGGAGGCGACCCCAACGCGGTTCCCGGCAAAGACATTCTCAGTCACCAGCGTTTCGTTGCCGTTCGGTTGATCCGCGATCAGCAGTCCGGCGCTATGATTACCGAAAACGCGATTGGCCGCGATGGTCGCATTGCGCCCTGTCCGCAGCTCGATTCCCTTTTTTCTGTTCTCCATAGCCAAGTTGTCGATGATCCTCGTGCAGTCAGCCCGGTTGACCGAAATGCCGACACCTGCATTCCGCCACAGAACATTGTGCTGCAAAGTGGTGTCCCGACTGCCGCGCGTAACGACGACGCCCGTCGTTTCATTGTCGAAGATAAAGTTACCTGTGACCTGCGAACCCGTCGCACCATCCGTCACCTTGATTGCTGCACTGCCAACCGTTTTCGTCAGTAGATTCCGCCGGACTACGACCCCGGATGTTCTATTCAGCGCCAAACCTGCATGCGTACCGCCAGTGAGAATATTCCCTTCTACATAGGCCCCGGGCGCGCCAAGCAGCGTCACCTGGCCGATATCACGCAACACGCTGTCGATGATGAATGACTGCCCGATCGGTGGATAAAGGCCCTTATTCACGACAGACAGGCCGGTGAACGCCGACGCCTTGCTGAAGCCAAGGTTTTCGATCAGCGCATGCGATATCTGGGCAATGCCGGAACCAGCCGTAACGACAAAGGGCGCGTAGTCCGGTACGATCGGGTTCGGATCACCCGCAGCGCTGATCCCCCCGCCGTCCACAATCAGGGTGCCCAGGTTCAACAGAAAGGCACCATCCGTGCGACTTAATTGCAGCATCGCGCCGTTAGATACGATCAGTCGGGCACCATCCAAAACCACTAACGGTACCCGCAACATGTCATCGGTCCAAAGCTTTTCAGCGGTCGGCTGTTCGGCTATCCAAGCGATGATCTCGGGCAAAGTGATCGAGCCATGCTGGATCGCGATCACCTGCGGCGCATCCGCGGGTTGCGCCCGCACGACCGTCAGTTGGTCATTGGTTCCGGCAAAAATCGACAACTGCACCAAGGCGACACGCAGATCAATCATTTGCAGCTTGGCCGGTGGCATCTGCGCCAAATCCGGCGGCACGAACGCACCGTCGATCGGCGGCAGAACTGCATCCAGCGCAGGTTCTGACAGGACGGCAACATCACTTGCGTCGGCCAGGGGTGCGCCAAGCTGGGACATCGCAACCACCATTTGATCACGCAACACCTCGTAATCGCCCTGCGGCTGGGCCGTTGCCACAGACAGCGACACGAAGAACCCGAAGAGGAGTTGCGCGACCAACTTAGCCATTGGACACATCATCCACATGCAGCTCAGGCGCCATCGTGCCATTCATGGTGACCAGAAGAACCTCGGCGCAATCATTGGACTTGTTGGTCAGGCCGAACCGTTCGTTCACTTCTAGCAGCACGCGCTCTCCGCTGCCCAGCTTGCGTCGGCTGAACCCATCGAACACCTCAAGATCACCGCGTCCGGCGATAATCTGGCGACCGGGCAGTGGGTCGATATTGATCGAGGCGCTTGGGTTTATCTTGAGCACCATCATCTCATAGTCCGGCGAGGTCAGAACCGACTGGCTTTGCCCCCAGACATGTTCGCGCTGCAGATGCTGATGGGATTCCCGGCGCGCCTCGTCACGCAAAGTCTCGGTCACTTTCTTGACGTCCTGGCATTTGCCACGCGCCGTCACCAACACGGCGTCTGGCGTATCGACCACGATGACATCCGACATGCCGACGACAGCGACCAACCGATTGTCCGACCGGACCAGTGAATTGGTCGTACCGATCGACAGGACATCACCCTGACATACATTGCCCGCCTCGTCCGGATCGCCGATGGCATGCATCGAAGTCCAGCAACCTACATCGCTCCATTCAACGTCGATGGGGGCAAGCGCGACCAAATCGCTTTGCTCGAAAATGATCCGCTCGGTCGGTTCGCTTGTCGCCCGGCGAAAGCTGTCGGGATGCAACAGAAGACCGGTATATCCTTGCTCGCCCTTGTCGATGGCATGGCGCACCGCCGCATGCGTGCCGCTGTCCAGCCGTGCAAATTCCTTGATGATGGTCGCGGAACTATAAAGTGAAATGCCGGAAGCCCAATAGGCACTACCGCTTTGCATCAGCGCATTGGCATGGGATAATGGCGGTTTCTCGACGAATTGCGCCACCCGGTGCAGTCCGTCATAAGTGCTAAATCGTCCGCCATCCGAGATATAGCCATATCCGGTTTCCGGGTAGGTCGGTTTGATGCCGAATGTGACGATCCGCCCATCCGTCGCCGCCTTGCGCATGGCCAGGATCGGTGTGTTCAGGTTGCCTTGGATGATGTGATCGGATGGCAGAACCAACATCAGCGCACCGGGTGCTTCTTCTTCGATCAGCATCGCTGCCGCCAACACGGCGGGTCCCGTATTTCGCGCCATCGGTTCGCAGATGATCTGCGCGTCGCATTGGATTTCCTGCAACTGACGCGCCACTAGTTTTGCATGTTTGGCAGCTGTCACGACAATCGGCCGCCCAAAGCCCTTGATGCGGTGTCGCTGGACCGTCGCCTGAAAGAATGTCAGCGATCCTTTTCCAGCGACGGGCTGAAATTGCTTCGGGCTTTGCGTGCGTGACATCGGCCAAAGGCGCGATCCGGTGCCGCCGCAAAGAATAACCGGTCTGATATCTTCCATCACGTTTCCATCCTCGTTTTCGTGCGCGGTCGGTGGTCAGACCTCATTGCGTTTCAGGTTCCGAAAATGTCGGTCCAAAGGCGGGTCATACCGCTAGGCACCACGTCGCGACGAAAGCGCAGACGTGCGGTTTCACCCAGATCCAGCGGGGTGGCGTTGCTATCGCTGATACGCAGATCAGCGGTGACAAAATCCCTGCCGGGCTGCGCTTCTGACGTGTCGGTCAACGAAAGATTGACCGGTATGATACGTCCGTCGGGGAATTCCAGTTCGGGCGCGTCCCCCGCCAAAAGACGCGCGACACCTTCATATGTGATATCCACTTTGGCGTGCGGCGCGGCATCGGTCGCGATCAACTGAACCAGCGGCGTTCCAGCCAGAACGGTGGCCCCCTCATAAAAGTCCGATAGCGGACTGATCTCGCATTCGCAGGGCATCTGTACGCTCAGCAAGGTGCCCGAATTGGATCCGATCGAATAGATGACATCACCTGCATTGGCATCGCCATTGACATACGTGATCTGCCCCGCCGCGGTGGCCCGCAACGTGTCACCGTCCTGCGCGATGACGACCGGTCGCGGCTCATACCGAAAAGCGAAACGATCGACGACCACATTGGCGGCGAGCACGACCAAGCCTACGCTGAGACCGATCAGGACAGTCCCGCGCAATGTGTCACGCACGCGCGTCGCAAAGCTACGCTTCGGCGCCGCACTCTTTTCTTTGACGTCGGTCGGACCCGCATATTCCATGAA
This sequence comes from Yoonia sp. 2307UL14-13, assembly GCF_037572755.1. Lineage (NCBI taxonomy): Bacteria > Pseudomonadati > Pseudomonadota > Alphaproteobacteria > Rhodobacterales > Paracoccaceae > Yoonia > Yoonia sp. 2307UL14-13. The sequence goes on from NZ_JBBIFZ010000001.1 coordinate 1,410,099, forward strand.
TCGCCCGACTGTAACCAGATCACCGGCCAAATGGCTGTTCAGGATGTATCGTAACGGGGCCAGGTGGCTTCCTGTAGGGTCGCAAAATACCAATTCAAACTCGGCCGTGTCATCCTCTCCGACTTTCCAGATGTCGGCGACCACAAAAAGATTGACCGAAAAGCCTTCGAAATCGAAGGTCAGGATGATATGCCGCTTGCGCCAATGCGCACCGGGGCCCAAAAGACCCGAAACCCGGGCATTGGTCACTGAAAGCGACGTCCCTTCCATCCGGCGGTCACCGATATGAGCGCTGAAAGGCACTTGAAGCTGCGGATGCTCATTTTCATAGATGAACGCACCCGGAACTTGTTGTTCCGTCTGTAACCTTGCTTGGCTTTCGGTCTTCATGTCTTCACTTTCTCGGTTCGGGCGCGGCTAAAGCACGCCTGTCAGATACAGGACGCCGATCGTCAGCCATCCCATGGTCAAAAGATGCATGTAAGAAGATGAGGCCGCGACCAGCCGCGCGCCCAAGGGCTGCGGCGTCGTGGTGCGGGTCTTGCTTGCCTGCCGCGTCCATTTCTGACGGTCGAGCCGGAAGAGCACATAGCTTTTGACGGCGGCACCGAAGAGCTGGCTAAAGTACAAAAGGCCCGTATATGTGATGGGGAACGACCGTCCGCGGAACAGACAGATCGCCGTGCAGAACATGTACCGGGTCAGCATGACCCACGCGATATAGGCGGGGATCACCATCGGATCGAACGTCACGGCCACGGCAAGAACGCAAAGCGGCCCGGCAAGCGTTGTCCAGATCGACAACCGCTGATCGAGAATCGACCACCAGGTGAACGCCCCGATCCGCGACACCGACAATTCCAGCGCCCGCCCGTTGGTGCGCAACATATTTCCAAACCAGCGCACCATCAGCGCCGCCGCGCTGCCAACAAATGAGGGCTTCGGCTGTACCTCCATCGAGGAGCTGGCGACATCAGGCAGATACGCCATCTCATACCCGTTCTTCATCAGCCAGAACCACGTCGATTTATCATCGCCCGTCAGAAAGTTGACGCGCCCCAGCCGCCAATGATCGATGTAATCGTTCTGCACGGCGCTGATGAAATCCGGATTCGTGGCGAGGTCCGCGCGGAAAACCGACATGCGCCCGGTCAGGGTCAGCACGCGGTTGCTCAACCCCATCGAACACATCATCACCTGCCGCTGGTCGAACCGCAGTTCGAACCAATCCTTGAACAGGCCGGGCTGCGGGATATCGACCCGCTCGTCCGTGGTCAGCGCACCGACTTTCCGATCAGTGAAGACAGGAGCCGATTGAGAAACAATATCCTCAGGGACGCAACTATCACCATCGACGAAAATAACGATGTCATGCGGCGTCGGGCATTCGCGTGCGATCAGGTTCAGCGATTTGGCCAGCGCGTCGCGCTTGCCAGTGCCGGGAATGCGGTCGACGATCAGCTTCACCCCCGACATATCGACCGGCATTGATGCATAAATCTGCTGGATCAGCCGCACATCGGCGCCATCTACCACAGAGGACACGATGGTGGCGCCATTCTCGGATTTTGCGGCGGCGAGAAAGACGCTGCGATAGACCGGAATCGTGACTTTGGTGTCGATCTTGTAAGATGTCGTGAGAAAGAAAGCATGCGCGCGCTGCGGTTGCGCCGCATAGGCGGCATGGGCGCGGGCCTTTCTTTTCGGATAAGCGAAACGGCGAAAGATTACCGCACGGGTGAAATTGATCGCCGCCCAGCTATACCGCCACATTCCTAAAACGCCGATGATGAACACCGCCTGCTTGGCTTCACCCAAAAGACCAGGCGGAACCAATGAGGCCAACAATACGATGACCGACAGATATGCGAGGTGCGACAGCATCAGGCGACTACCAACAAATTCCGTCGTAACCGCCACCCGTCACCAGATCACGATTGATCCGGGTCAAGTCCACCATCGGTTTCGACTTCGACGCATCACCCAAGGCGGCGACGGTATCCTTGTATATGTTGCCCACAACGATCGCGTCGGACCGATCGATCAGTTCTTGGAGTTTGGGTACGAGTCGATGTTTCAAGTCGGGCACCACATCATTGCCGCGCCCGGCGGTCGAATTTTCGTTGGCATAGGCCTCGTGCACGAAAGGATCGTAGATCTCGACGCCGATCCCCGATTTGATCAGACGTGACGCCAGTTCTGCCAAGGGGCTTTCACGCATGTCGTCCGTGCCCGGCTTGAAACTGATCCCGACGAATCCAACCTTCCGCGCCGCAGACCGCGCCACCATCGCTTCGGCCTTGGCAATCTGACGTTCATTGGCCTCAAGCACCGCTTCCAGCAAAGGTGCCGGTGTCGCGTTGACCTCAGCCAGATGGCGGAGAGCCCGGACGTCCTTAGGCAGGCACGACCCTCCGAAAGCAAAGCCCGGCCGCATGAAATAGGGCGACATGTTCACCTTGCTGTCTGAACAGAGGATTTCCATGACAGTCTGCCCGTCAAGGCCGCAAGATTTGGCAATGTTCCCAATTTCATTGGCGAAAGTGACCTTCACGGCCCGCCATGTGTTGGAGGTGTATTTGACCATCTCCGCCGTGCGAACATCGACGATATGGATCTTGCAGTTCAAATCCGCATTCAAGGCCGTCAAAATCGCGGCTGTCCGATCTTCCAGCGCGCCAAATACGATCAGTCCAGGATCGTAGTAATCCGCGATCGCCGTGCTTTCGCGCAGAAACTCGGGGTAATACCCGATACCGAAATCCTGCCCTGCGGTTTTGCCGGAAGCGGTTTCGAGGGTCGGTATACAAGTGGTTTCGGTACTGCCGGGCACAATGGTCGACCGTATGATGACCGAGTGGAAAGTCGCTTTGTTGGCCAGCGCCTGACCGATATTGTCGCAAACCTCTGCAACATAGTTCAGGCCGACTGATCCATCCGGCGCACTTGGCGTACCGACGCAAACAAACGACGCCTCGCTTTTGTCGATGGCAAACTGAACATCGCTTGTCGCGGTCAATCGTCCGGCCTTCACGACCTCCGACACGAGCGCATCCAAACCGTTCTCGACGATTGGCGACTGCCCGTTATTGATCGCGTCGATCTTGCCCTGATCGACATCGACGGCGATGACCTGATGTCCATCTTTCGCAAGACATGCCGCCGCGACAACACCGACATATCCAATCCCAAAAATGCTGATTTTCGCCACGTGCCCCACCTATTGCTGCGCACGTTTCCCAATAAACGCGCCTGTCTCCAAACGATGCGGCGATGCAGCAAAAACCGTTAGTCAGGAAAAGCCCTACATTGTAGGGAAATGGCTACCTTTCGCGTAAAATTATCGTAAGACACTGATATTTAAATCATAATTTTCGCTCACCATCGGCAAGATGACGCGACCCATCGACTACTGGCTGTTGTACTGCAACGCAGCAAGTCTGATGAATAAGCAAAAAGATGGATTGGGCTCGACCTAGTTCAGCCAGCCCTGCGCCATCACATAATTGACCAGCCGCGCCCGATCCGGAAGATCGAGTTTCTGGGTCGCGCGCGCCTTATAGGTATCCACAGTCTTGCTGCTGATCTTCAAGTCGAACGCGATCTGCTTGGCGCTCAGTCCTCGCGCAAGCCCGATCAGAACCTCTTTCTCGCGCTCACTAAGAAGGTCGATGTTCGGGGCATCCACCAGCATCGGCTGAAGCTGGCTGCCGAACTCCTTGTCGAAATAGACACCGCCTCCCAACACGACGGTCAACGCAGCCTCAAGGTCTTCAAGGCGGGCTTTCTTCGAGATACAGCCATGAAATCCAGCCTCGATCGCGGCCCGGATCATCGAAAGTGACACTTTGAAACTATAGCCCAGCATCTTGGTCTGCGGATGTGCGATCCGGATCTTTTTGCCGAAATCGTTCATGTCATGTTCTTCGGTCAGCGGCAAATGCGCGGGGTCCAGAAGGAATACATCCGGCAAGACGCGCGCGACTTCGGCACAGATGTTGTCTGTATTATCGACAAAAACGCAGATACGTTCGCCCACGTCGTTCAGGTGGTTGGACAAGACCTCTGCAAGCAGCGGGTTCCGATCCGCAATCAATATTATCTTTCTATCCGATCCAACGACCTTACTTTTAAAGTCGGGCGAATCGATATCCGTAAATTTCGAAGGCATCGATCAAACAGGCTCCCACCGCTATCGTACATGTCCCTCCCCTTCTTCTTCAGATTTTCCCCCTCGTAGATCACAGCCATTTCGATCTGCGCTACTACCCCGACACTTGGATACCAGCCAAAACTCAGCGCCAGCAAACGCTCATTCAGCCCTCGGCAATCTACTGCCAGCCGACCGTAAGACCATTGATAAGTCCGCGAACATGACAGAAATCTGACGAACGATCAGGATTTGGTCGCGAAAGCAAGGGTTTGCCTGTTTCGGTATCAATCACTAATGCGATGCCAAGAACGCCAACAGCTTTTCTTCATCGATGGGTTTCGTCATCAAACGCAGGCCCGCTTTGTTGCAACTTTGTTTCAATTCTCGACCCCGATCCGCCGAGATGATGGCGGTCGGAACCGCCGCGAAACGCTCTGTGATCTCTTCGTAAAGCCCAAGCCCCGACGCGCCCGGCCCCAACTGATAGTCCAACAGCAGCACATCCGGAACCAACTGTATTTCCCGCAGCAGATCGACCGCTGCTTGTGCATCATGGGCCAACAGGACCTCCGCCCCCTGATTTTCGATCATCAGGGTCATCGCGTGGGCCAGCGGTTTGTCATTCTCGACCAACAGGACGATCATACCTTCTAGCGCATTGCGCCAGATAGGTACGTCATGTGTCCGTCCGGCGCGTTTCTTCGTTTGCCCTTGGGCGATTTCCATATTCAGCGAAAAACAGCTTCCCTGGCCAACTTCGGACCACAGGCTCAGTTCATGGCCAAGCCCTTTGGCGGCACGTTCGACGATGGCCAACCCCAGGCCAAGACCGTCGGCGCCCCCATGCGGCTCCAGTCTTTCGAATTCCTTGAAGATGGTCTCACGGGCACCTTCCGCGATGCCCGGGCCGGTATCCCAAACCTCTAGCCGGACCGAGCCACCGTTGCGGCGCACACCGACGATAACCCGACCATTGACCGTATATTTGATCGCATTGATAATGATATTTTGTACGATCCGCCGCAGGTAGCCCGGATCGCTCACAACACTCAGGCTGCTATCGACAATCGACAACTCCAGGCCTTTGGCCGTCGCCATCGGCGTCAATTCGTCCCGTAGAGGCCGTAGGATCGCGGACAATGGAACATCCTGAACATCGAAAACCGCACGACGGGCGTCCAGCCGCGAAATGTCCAACAGCGCCTCGATAATATTCTCGACCCCCAATAAAGCGTTTTCCGCCTTACCCAGTACCGCGCGCGTGTCATCATCAGGCAGGCGGTCGGACAACGAGGACAAAAACAGCTTTGCCGCCGACAGCGGTTGCAGCAGATCATGGCTTGCCGCGGCGACAAAGCGGGATTTCGACGCATTGGCGCGTTCTGCTTCGGCCAGCGCTTCGCCCAGCTCTTCGGTACGTGCGATGACCCCCTGCTCTAGCGTTTCGTTCATTGCGGCAAGCGCTTGTGCCGCCTCGCGTTCGGCCGTGACGTCGGTGAAGCTGATCACAAAACCACGATCCGGCATTTCCTGGGCAAAGACGCTCAGCGTCTGGCGGTCCTGACGGGTAATTTCGAACGCGATCGGTTTGCGCTGCGACCGCCGCGCGGCCCAGGTCGCCAATCTGTCGCGATCAAAACCGTCGTGGAACGTCAGATCCTTTTCGAGCATGCCAAGCAGGTCGGAAAAGGCCATGCCTTCGATTGCGCCTTGCGGCGGCAAGGCAAGACTGCGGTTCATGGTCTTGTTCCAGCCTACCAGCATGCCATCACGGTCAAAAATGCAAACCCCTTGGTTCAGATGATCAAGTGTGGCCTGCAGAATACGGGCCTGCTGGTTCAGCATCTTGTCACGCTGCTGCCGCTCGGACCGCATCATATCCGTCACGTCGGTCTGCAGAATTACTGTGCCGCCGCGGGCTGTGCGATGTTCACTGATCTGCAGCCAGCGGTTCCACATCAGTTGGACATTGAACACGACATGATCGCGGCTATGCCGCGACAGTCGCCGAGCAGCCCAGTCGTCCGGCGTTTGTTTGTCAGGGATCGCCAGATGCGTACTTCGCGAGACAAGGCCGACATAGTTGTGAAAGGTCAGCCCTTCACGTAGCTGATCACGAATGTCCGCGATATCCTTGCAAAAGCGGCTGTTGAACAGAACCAGACGCTCGTCGGGGTCGAACAGCGCAAAACCTTCATCGATGGTTTCGATGGCCTCCGCGATATTGGACCGCGCACGCTCGGTCTCGGTATTCGCCTGTTCCAGCTGCGCATTGGATTCCTGCAAAAGGTCAAGCGTACGTTCCAGCTCTTTTGTGCGCTGCCGCACCTGCGTTTCCAACAACGCCGCACGTTCGAATTGCTGATAGGCTAGGCCAGATTGCGCGTTTTTCTGCTCGACCCGGCGCATCAGTGATTGCGCGATAAGCAGCAGCTTTTCGTTCTGCCGTTCGATCGGGTCATTCGGATTAACGATCGACATCACTCGGCGACATCCCTGCGATAAAACGCGACCCCCGTCATGGTCTGGTTCACATGCAACGGCCCTATCTGCTCACCATAAGTCGAAAAGCCAGCCACGTTATGCTGCACCAAAATATCCGACAATTCACGTGTCATCTGGTTTTGTTCGGCCTCGATCCGGCGCAGAATACAGTCACAACCGATCACATCGGTAAAGGGTTCGTCTGCCGATAAATCGCGTAGCTTGCGTCTCAGATGGTCGGCCATGTCGGTCGGACGCGCGACCGTCAAAACCATGCCTTCATCGATCGCCGAAAAGAACACCAATTCGCCTGAATCGTTGACCTGCTGAATCGCGCGGACGTGATGATTTTCACCGATCCGCACTACAACCGGGTGCGAGGCAAAGGTGAACCGATCCAACTGATACGGGTCTTTGCCAACCAGCCGGGCATATTCCCGGGCTGCGGGTTCAGCATTGATGGATTTCACGATCCGCCGCTCCGGGTCGGCATCGGTAACCACCATCTGCGTATCTGTCGGTTCAAGATGATCCAGGCTGAACACCGCAGTGCGATGGCGCGACCGGATCAGGTTAAGCACAGCCCCGCTTTCCAGAATTTCACCGTTGAGCGATACGAACGTGCTTTGAAAATCCGTGCCGTCACCAGCCGACGCGCCAAAAAGCGGCAGGTCCCGTAGCGCGGGCGAAATGGTCGCTGTCAACATATCCTCTCGCAATGACAGACCATCGACGATCAGAAATGCGAAACCGGTCTCCATATCCGGGCACCGCTCCTGCAACGCAACCCGTTCCTGCGCGATCCGATCTGTCTCGGCCACAGGGTCGAACGTCTCAAGATTGGCGATCGCGATAGCCGTTGCACTGAAATCCGTCTCAGGAAATCCAACCGCGACGATCTGGCCTTCCTGATAACCAGTGACGCCAATTTCGCCTGCAGTGGTACAGGCGACAACACGGGTGCCTGGAAAAAAGCGTGCCGCCTCAGCCACGATCGCCCGAAAGTCGGCGCGGGGGGAAACGAAAAGGATCAGAAGGCTGAACGAGACAGTGCCCAACATATCATGCAGTGCCGCGACCGGCGCGTCATGCCCGCAGCTTACCTGCGCCTTGCGCAACAGGCCATCCGATGACGCGAACGCCTTCGCCATTACGAAAATCCTCCCAGAACCGAAGGATAAGGCGTTCAGCTCGAATTTGACAAGGTGTTAAAAACACGCGCTTTTTGTGCCACCAGCACAGCTTGGGTCCGTCGTTGAACGCCCAGCTTGCGCATGATCGCGGTCACATGGGCCTTGACAGTGCCTTCTGCGATGGACAGATCGTAGGCGATCTGCTTGTTCAATTTACCTTCACAGATCAATTCCAGAATACGGCCCTGTTGATTAGTGAGTGACGACAACCGCGCCAAAAGCTGGCTTTGGTCAGTGTCACGCTCTGCCTCGACAAAACCGGCCGGGGTATAGGTTTCACCGCTTGCTATGACGGAAAGTGCTTCTTTGAAGACCGCGCGACCTGAATGCTTTGGTACAAAGCCCGAGGCCCCTGCCGCAATCGCTCCATTTATGACCGCGTTGTCGGTCATCGACGACACAACGACGACGGGCGACTTTTCGGCACAACGCTTGATACGGATCAGACCGTCAAGTCCGCTGACATCCGGCAGGTTCAAATCCAAAAGGATTAGTGCAGGCGGCGAAGCGCTGTCCAATATGTTCAAACCCGCTTCTATGCAGTCAGACGTCTTGATCTCGGTAAAGGTCCCAAGCGCATGCAATGTCAGTTCCAGTGCGTCGCAAAACAGCGGGTGATCGTCAATGATCAGCACCCAACCGTTCAACTGTGGGCTGCGTGATACATCGGGGGTTTGTGCGGTGGCGCTATCCATAAGGTACTGTAGCGCCGGACGACTTTGGATGCCAATTCGCCAAAGGTCTAAGAGGTCGACGTACCACGCTAATGTCGGGGACCCGTGTCAGCCGATCCATTCCGCCCGGCAAACGATCGCATTCGGTAAGCGGCTCGGGTCGCTTCACAGTTACCCGCAGCACCGACGATGGCGGGCCATGCACCCCGATCTTGTGGACCATCCTGCAATCGAAAGAAAGTCGCTATTTGTGAACAACACCTTCACCACGAAAGTCATCGGCTTATCCCGAGGCGAGACTCCTGCTGGGCACATCCGCTTAGAGGTCTATCACCCAACCAAAAAAGGCGCATCCCCATAGGGGTGCGCCGAAAACTGGCCGATAGGGAGAGTCGCTTAGTTTGCAGCCAGTTGTTGTGGCAAGCGGAAGGTCCAGAGAAGGCCACCCTGATTAAGGTAGTTCACAGCGCTTGCGACCTCACCGCCCCAAAGCGGTACAGCACCGCCCCAGCCTGAAATCACGGTGACGTATTGCTCACCATCCTGTTCCCAGGTGACAGGCTGACCGACGATTCCGGAACCGGTCTGGAATGACCACAGAACCTCGCCCGTCTCATCATTGAAGGCGACGAATTCGCCCTCGGGCGTGCCGGTAAAGACAAGCCCACCGGCGGTCGTCATCACACCACCCCACAGCGGTGCAGGGTTCTTGTATTCCCACACAATCTCGCCCGTATCGGGGTCAATCGCCTTTAGACTGCCGATGTGATCTTCATAGTTGGGTTTGATGGTAAAGCCGGACCCAAGATAGGCCGCGCCCTGTTTGTAAGTGATCGGCTCGTTCCAGATGTCCATGCCCCATTCGTTGGACGGCACATAAAACAGGCCTGTGTCAGGCGAATGCGCCATTGGCATCCAGTTCTTACCCCCAAGGAATGACGGGGATGAGAACACGACCTCACCCCGATTGCCATCGGCAGCCTCGGATGGGTCACCGGGCCGGTTCTCTTCGACAAAGATCGGACGACCGTTTTCGTCGATCCCTTCCGCCCAGCTGATGTCTTTCACAAACGGATATGCATCGACAAAAGCGCCATCTTCGCGGTTGAGGACGTAAAAGAATCCGTTCCGGTCAGCCGTCGCATAGCGTGCATTGCCCTCGCGATCAGTATAGGCAACCACTTCGTTCACGCCGTCATAATCCCAGCCTTCGCGTGGGGTCGTCTGGAAATGCCACTTGATCTCGCCATTCGCCGGATCGATGCCAAGACGCGATGCGGCATAGAGGTTGTCACCGGCATTATTGTCGGCTGGCGTGCCTGCATTGCGCAGATGACTGTTCCATGGTGCCGGGTTGCCAGTGCCAAAGACCAGCGTATCAGTATCGGCATCGTAGGAACCGCCCAGCCACGTCGCTCCACCACCAGTTTTCCACATATCACCGGGCCATGTCGCGTTCAGTGTGCCAGTCATGGTACTTTCTTCACCATTCAGCGTGCCCATATGACCTTCGATCACAGGACGGGTCCAAACCAGATCGCCAGTTTCGGCGTCACGGGCCTGAACCTCGCCGACGATCCCAAACTCACCACCGGAGTTGCCGGTCACGACCAGCCCGTTCACGATCAACGGCGCGGCGGTATAACTATACCCCGCCTTGTAATCCGCGATCTTCTTGTTCCAGACCACATCACCAGTGTCCTTGTTCAAGGCCACGATCCGCGCATCCAGGGTGCCGAAATAGATATTGTCGCCATAGATCGCTGCCCCGCGGTTCACAACGTCACAGCAAGGCAGGATACCTTCGGGAAGACGTGCGTCGTACTGCCAGATTTCCCGACCGGTCTTGACATCGATAGCGTAAAGGCGGCTGTAAGACCCAGTGATATACATCACACCGTCATGGATGATCGGCTGCGTCTCCTGACCACGTTGCTTTTCGCCACCAAGGGAAAAGGCCCATGCAGGCACGAGGTTTTCCACATTGTCACGGTTCAAAATGTCCAGCGGCGAATAGCGCTGCAGGTGCCGTCCCATGCCGTTCGTCAACACGTCCCCCGTGCTGACGGTATCGTTGAGTAGCATTTCCTCGGTGACCTGCGCCTCGGCAACCCCTGTGGTTGCGATGGCCGCGGCCACGGCGAATGCGAACCTTTTCATTGTGGTTCCTCCCTTTCCCAATAGCGATCACGCACCTCCCAGGCGCGGAATGATCCGCCTTCACTATCCGCGAAAAGGCTTCATTCGTGGTATTGAACCTTGGTCGTAAGACCTTCTCACGCTTGACGCGTGGGCGACTCGGGGGCCTTTGGTCGTATTCCGGGCGACCGAGATATCGGTCAATCTGTGCACAATCAGGGAGGCATTTATGACATTCATGAAAGCGATAGGCGGCGCCGTCAGTGGCCTGTGCTTGGCGACGGCCAGCTTTGCGGACACGCCGACGTTGCGCGCGGCGGTATTGAAATTCGGGACAGTGAATTGGGAGCTTAACACAATCCAGCATCACGGGTTTGACGCTGCCCATGGCTTTGACCTCGAAGTACAGGGCATGGCCGGCGGGTCCGCCGCCAAGGTCGCCTTTCAAGGGGGCGAGGCGGATGTGATCGTCTCCGACTGGCTCTGGGTCGCGCGGCAGCGGGCGGCCGGGAATGACTTTGTGTTCATTCCTTACTCCAAGGCTGTCGGCGGTATCATGGTCCAGGGTGAAAGTACTGCCCAGGATCTGACCGATCTTGAAGGCGCGCAGATTGGCATCGCTGGCGGGCCCTTGGACAAAAGCTGGCTGATCCTGCGGGCCTATGCCGAAAAGAACCATGGGATGGATCTGGCAGGCCAGACAGAGCAGGTTTTTGGCGCACCCCCATTAATCTTCGGTGCCGCAACCAGTGGCGAAGTCGACGCCGCGATCAACTTCTGGCATTTTGGTGCTAAAATGGAAGCAGGTGGGATGCGGACCTTGCTAAGCGTGGCGGAGGCCTCGGCCGATCTGGGCCTCGATCCGGAAACGCCGCTGTTGGGCTATGTCGTGAGGGGTGCAATGCTGCGCGACAATCCTGAATTGGTCGAGGGGCTGGCCGCGGCTTCGCGGGATGCCAAGGACTTGCTGGCCAGCGATGACGCCGAATGGGCGCGCTTGCGCCCCAACATGAACGCGGATGATGACGCGCAGTTTGCGGCGCTTGTCGCGGGCTTCCGCGCAGGTATTCCGGCGCCTGGGCCGATTGATGAGGCCGCAGCAGGCCGCATGCTGGAACTGATGTATGATTTGGGCGGCGAAGAACTGCTTGGCACCGCCACCGAACTGCCCGCAGGGACGTTCGCCCAAACGGGGAGTTGATTGAACATCGCCACGCATATTGATCAGGCGGGCGTTGCGGCGCCCATTTTGTCGGTGGACGTGAGCAGCCTGTCCTATGATGGCATGCCGGTTTTGTCCGACATCCGGTTGTCTGTGAACCGTGGTGAGACGATCGCCTTGGTCGGGCCATCGGGGATCGGAAAAACCTCGCTGTTGCGGATTATTGGGGGGTTGGAGCGCGGATGTTCCGGTGATTGTCAGGTGAATGGCCGCGTCGCGATGGTATTTCAGGAACCGACCTTGCTGCCGTGGCGCAGCGTGCTGGACAACATCACAATCACCACGGGTGTATCGACGGCGCAGGCGGATTCCGCATTGGCAGAGGTTGGGCTTTCGGATCGGGCGTTGATTTATCCGAACCGTTTGTCGCTCGGTCAACAGCGCAGGCTATCGCTAGCACGCGCTTTCGCGATCAAACCGGACCTGTTGCTAATGGACGAACCCTTCGTATCGCTCGATCCCGAACTGGTGGACGAGATGATGGCGCTGTTCGTGGGGTTACGGGATGCGCATGAGGTGGCGACGATCCTTGTGACGCATGTTGAGGATGAGGCACGGCGTTTGGCAGATCGCGTCGTTAGGTTGGAAGGCAGTCCAGCGACGATCGTAAGTGCACCGCAGTCTCCGGCTTGATCCGGGACCTCTACGTCGCCGCTGCTGGAGGCCCCGGATCACGTCCAGGGCTGCGTCACGACCGAACTAAAACAACGGCGCGTATTTCCAGTTGTCCGCATCCGGCGTGACCTCATCCAGATCATAATCCGCCGCAGCCAAACGCTGTGCAATCGGCAAGCCCTCCGCTGCCGCCTGATCCACGAGTTCACGCCCCAGTGTCTCGTCTTGGGCCACACCATGCCCGCGCATCAGGTTGATCCCATAGTTGAACTTGCCCACCGGATCGCCCAATTCCGCCGCGCGCCGATCCCATTCCGCTGCCGCATCCGGGTCGTATTCGCCGCCAAGACCGTTATTGTCCAACTGGCTCATCCACGTCATCGCGCCGGTATAGCCATCCTCGGCGCAGTTCAAAAACAATGTCCGTGCAGCGTCATGATCGCCGGATTTCGTCAGGGCATAGCCCATGGAGCATAAGGCCATCCCCGTCTTACCATTCTCCGCATCTTCGACATAACGCTGCCACGTCATCTCGTCCGGGTTGGTGGTGCCGTATTCCGAGAGGTCCTCGGCCAAGGCTGGGGCGGCGATAAGCGAAAAGAGGGTGATAATCTGTTTCATACAAAGCTTTTATCATATGGATCGGGATTTTTCATCACTGCCATAGTCGTAGAAAAGGTCAGCTTCTGCGCCGTATCCCGCTGCCTTCGGGGCTGTATCCCCACAAAGCGGCAGCCGTGAACACCGCAGCGGCAAGCAATGTCCAGCCCAAAGCCGCCCCGTTGAACTGGGTATGGAGGGCGAAGCGGATCAGTTCGACCGCGTGTGTGAACGGGTTCACGGCGCAGATATCGTGAAGCAATTCGGACGACTCGGCCATCTTCCACAGCGGGTAGAGCGCGGAGGACAGGAAGAACATCGGGAAGATGACGAAGTTCATGGCGCCCGCGAAGTTTTCGAGTTGCTTGATGAAGCTGGAGAGGAGCAGCCCGAGCGAGCCCAGCATCAGCCCCGCGACGATCAGCGCGGGCAGGACGGTGATGTAGCCCGCAGCGGGCATCTTGATCCCGTAGAGACCGGCGATCAGCAGGAAGGCGTAGACCTGCAGGATGGAGATTGCCGTTGCCCCCAGCAGCTTGGACATCAGCAACCACCAGCGCGGCATTGGGCTGGTGAGCAGCAGTTTCATCGAACCCATCTCGCGGTCATAGATCAGTGACAGCGACGATTGCATCCCATTGAACAAGAGGATCATCCCGCACAGGCCCGGAACGATGTAGGTCTCGTAAGTGATGTAGGTTTGGTAAGGCGGAATGATCGACAGTCCGAGTGCTGCGCGAAAGCCCGCGGCGAAAACCAGCAACCAGACAAGCGGGCGAACGAGGGCCGCGACAAAGCGTTCGCGTTGGTGGACGAAGCGCAAAGCCTCGCGCGTGATAATCGCGATCAAAGACGTCAGATAGCCGGTCATGCCGTCAGCGCCAGAAATGCGTCCTGCAACGATGCGTCACCTTGAAAATCGCGCGCATCGGCGTCGGCGAGGACACGGGCTTGATGCAGGATGACCAAACGGTCATCCGGGCGGACTTCGTCTGCTAAATGCGTTGCCCAAAGGATCGTCGTCCCATCATCGGAAAGGCTATGCACGTGATCGGTGATACTGGCCCGGGCAGCAGCATCAAGGCCCACGGTCGGCTCGTCCAGCAGCAGCACGGCAGGGCTATGCAGCAAGGCCCGCGCGATTTCGGCCCGACGTCGATGACCGCCATTCAGCGTGCGCGCCTTCTCGCGTGCGCGATCGGTAATTTGCAGGCGGTCAAGCACCGCGTCGATCCTATTGGCCCGCTCACGCCCGGCGATCCCCTGCAGCGCGGCAAAGTAAGACAGGTTTTGTCGCACCGTCAGATCAAGGTCTAACGTCGATTGCTGAAACACGATACCGAGCTTCGCCAGCGCAGCGCGGGGTTGCGTATTCAGATTGATGCCCGCAATCTCGATCCGCCCCTCGGGTGGCACAAACAACCGCGTCAGAACGTTGAACAATGTCGATTTACCAGCACCGTTCGGACCAAGAAGGGCACAAAACGCGCCCTGCGCCACTTCAAAACTCACGTTATCCAGTGCCGTCTTCGCGCCGTAGCTATAGGACAGGTCTGCGACGCGGATGCCGGTCATTGAATCGTGATCTCGATCCTTTGGGTCTCGCCCGTCGTGCCGGGGATCTTCATGTAATAGCTGCCGGGTTTGATGGCGATGAAGCCGATTTCCATTTCGCCCGCTTCGTCAAATTCGACGCTATCAAGGCCTAGAGGGCGGATTTCGAGGCCCTCGACGACGATTTCATCAATCCAGATCGCGCGGAAGAATTCGGGGCCGACAAGGGCCAGTTCCTGACTGCCATCGCCCTGAATTTCGAACTCGTAGTAGGTGCCCGACTTCAGCACCCAGGGTTCTGCCGAAAGCGGCTCTCCTGCCGACAGGATGATCGGCGGCAGATCTTCCTTGTTGCTACCCGACAAAAGGCCTGCGGCGCCAAAGCCGTCATCGTCTGCAAATGCAGGCAGGGCAAAAGCAATGGTGACGAATGTTGTCAGAAGTTTCATGATGGGGCCTTTACTCTATTGGGCGGTAGGCCGCACCCCAGGGGAAGCGACCGACCTTGATGGTTTTGATGGGTTCGCGCGCGGCAACGTCGATGACCGTCACATCGCCCGACACACCATTGGTTGTGAAAAGTTGCGTTTTGTCGCCGTTGAAATCCATGTGCCAGACGCGGCGACCGACAAGGATGTAGTCCTCAACTTCGAAGGTCTCGGCGTTGACGACCGCCACGTGGTTCGATGGACCAAGGGCGACGAACGCAGTTTTCTCATCTGCCGTGAACTCAAACCCTACGGGTTGCACCCGGTCGGGATGGACGCCCTGGACCTCGAAATCGATCTTCGCGATCTCGCTTTGGTCTGCGACATTGAACACCGTAATCGTGCCGCCAATCTCGGAACTGACCCACATCTGCGCGCCACCGGCCACGAATTCCGCATGGCGCGGGCGGCTGTCGACGAGGGTGTTGGCGAACAACTCTTGCGTTTCCGTATCGATCCAATGGGCCATATTGGTCGTCTCGGATGTGGTGATGGCAATCTTACCATCCGGTGACACCGCCATGCCTTCGGGCTCCACCCCCACATCGATCTGCGCGATGACCTGACGGGTTTCGGTATCCACAACCGTGGTTATCGCGTCATCCTCGTTCGCGATGTAAAGGTGCCGGTCATTCGGGTGCAGCACAAACTGCTCCGGGTCCTCACCAGAGGGCAGGTCGTGTAGGATCTCACCCGTATTCGGGTCCATCACTTGCACCGCGTCGCTGTCCGACGCACAGATGTAGACCCGGCTGAAATCTTTGGAAAAGGTTATTCCACGGGGCCGCTCACCGGTCTCGTAAGTCTGGATGACCTCAAGCGTCTCGGTGGAAATGATCGAGACAGTATCATCCTTTTCATTCGTCACCCAAATCTCGCCCGCCCATGCCGGGGTGGCTAGAACACTCAGGGACAGGGCGGTCAAACGGATCATTGAAAGGCCTCGCAGTTGCTTTCGGGGCTGTCACGCCCAAGGGTGTCGAGCTCGTTGGTTTGGTGCAAAAAACCCTCCAAAGGCGCTTGCGCCACCAGGGCGCGGGGATGGGCGATGGCGATCGGTTGGCGCAGTTGTCCATTCCAGTCGCGATAGGTCAGCGGGCGACCCTTGAAACCGGCCAACTCGAATTCATTCGACATGATGTAGTCACGCAAAACAGCCACATCGGCGCTATCCGTTCGCGTCACCGCCTCGCCCAAGGTACGCATCGCGGCCCATGCGGCATAGTCCTGACTGGTCATATCGCGCGCATGTTCTTTCTGGAAGCGGCTTTGCAACTGGGCCGCACCCCATTGTTCGATAACAGGCGACCATGTCAGCGCGCTCAGCCCCTCAGACCCGGCCACTGGCCGTGCTTGCCAAGTATTGTAGAGGATGTAACGGCCGAAATCCTGCTCTTCATCCGCGATGATCAGCACGTCGTAGTCATCGAAATCCTGCGTAAACAGCGGCACTTCCTGGGCCGCGGCGCGACGCATGTCGGCGTCGAACGCCCATTCTTTCTCGGCACGAATTTCGAGGTTGAACTTGGCTAGACTGTTTCGCATCGCCTCAGTATAGCGCACGTCACGTGGATGGGTGCCGGTGATCATCACCAGATCGTCCCAGCGACGCTTGAAGAAAAACTGCGCCAGTGCGTCCGTGCGCATGGCGTCCGAAGGTAGGGCATGCAGGACATTCGCGCGGCACGCGGTATCGCGCAGATCCGTTTCTCCGGCTGCGGTGTTGAAGATAATCGCACTCGCAGCTTCCGGAAGGTCCGCGATCTGCAACAAAACGTCAGCAGGTGCGTCAAGGATCAGGTACGGCGACGCTGACAGAATTTCCTTTGCGGCCGCAATCGGATCGTCGCCATCTTCCAACATCGTGCTGGTCAGCTCGTATGTATGGTTGAGAAATTTGCCCGTCGTCGCATTGTCGCTGAGGCCAGTCAGCGCACCGGCCAAGCCGATATCCTCCGGTTCCGGATCGAGATTGGACAGGGTCGGTGGCCGCTCTTCGAAGACCGATAAATAGCCCACGTTCAACGCAACCTCAGCTTGCGTCACCGTCGCGCAAAGCGCTACGCAAAGCGTCGTAATGAATGAAGTCCTCCCCATGACCCGGACGCTAACAACCCGGTTGATCCGACCGAAATACGACCTTGGTCGCGGTCGCACGTGGTTTGACACCAAGGTCATATATTCAGGTGGGAAATCCCGTGTCAAAGACATGGCTGAGCGGAAAAGAAACCGTTTTCGGAGGATCATCATCATGTACAATATCACGCTAAAACGCGGCCTGATCGCAACGGCGATTGTTGTGACGGCAACACTCGTGAACGCACATGGTGACGTCGCACCGCAGGCCGTCGACACGACCGGACTGCCCGAAACGGGCCAAGAATGGCTGACCGAAAACCCCTATCGCGCCGATGCAGTGGGCGAAGATGTCTGGCTGAAAGCGGTGCAGGTCGGGGCTTCGGGCTACAACCAGAACTGCGCGCGGTGCCACGGGCTCGAGGTCGTATCGGGCGGGCTGGCCCCTGACCTGCGTTTTCTCGAGGCAGAAGAATACGGCGATGAATGGTACGTAGAACGCTTCCGCACCGGTTACACGCAGAATGGCACGACCAAGATGCCAGCCTTCGGCGATCTGTTGGGACAGGATGCGGCCTGGGCGATCCGGACCTACATCGAAACGCGACCTGATGATGTGGTCATGGCTGATTTTGTTGATGAGCTTGCCGCACTGAGGGATCAGATGAAGGGCTATGCCAGCGATGCATCGGGCGCGGATACTGAAGGGCTGAAAGCGCGGCTGACCGAAATCGCCGCTGAAATTCCCACGATGTCCGGCGCGCCGGTGGCCGACAGCGTGGCCTTCCGCGCGGCCAATATCATTGACGGCTCGCCAGAGGCGTATGCAGAGGCTGTCGAGACATTGACGATCGGTTTGTCTGCTGCACAATAAGGTATGTCGCTGATTTCCAGGTTTTCCGTCATTGCGCTGTGCCTTCTGACCGCGGGCCAGGCCCACGCGGACGATCCCTGTGCCTATTACGCGCCGCAGGCGCGTCCGCAGAATGTGGGTCGCGATATCGTCGGGCAGGAACTCGATCAGATTCAGGATCAGGGACATATGCTTTTCGCGGTCTACGCCGATTTTCCGCCCTATTCGTGGGAAGAACGCGGTCAACCACGCGGCGTCGATATCGACATCGCACGCATCATTGCTGATGACCTTGGCGTCGAAGCCCGGTTCAACTTTGTCAATGCGGGCGAAAACCTCGAGGCTGATCTACGCAACAACATCTGGAAAGGGCCGCTGATCGGCGGGCGGATCGCCAACGTCATGATGCGGATCCCCTACGATTCGGCCTTTAAATGCCGGGTCGAGCAGGTGGTTTTCACAGGCCAATACGCTGCCGAGTCGATCGCGATCGCCTATGCGAAAGAAAGCTATCCGGACGAAAAACCCGTACCGGCCTATTTCCGGTTCGACGGCGTAGCGGTGGAAAATGACTCGATTGCAGATTTCTATCTGTCATCCTTCGCGGGCGGTCAACTGGCTGGTAATATGCAACGGTTCGCCAACATTGCTGCGGCGATGGAGGCCTTGAACGCCGGAAAGGTCATGGCGGCAATGGGGCCGCTGGGCCAGTTGGAATATGGTCTGAACGAAACCTCCGACGTGCACCAACCACCGCTCGCTGGCTTCGCCGTCAGCGAATGGACACTTGGCGTTGCCGTGCACTTCGCCTACCGACCATTGTCCTACGCCGTAGATGATGCGATCAATTATGCACTTCAGGACGGACGGATCGCCGAAATCTACGCCGATTACGGGCTCAGCTTTCAAGAACCCGAAAGATGACCGGACTAGGCCATTGGTCGCATATGCTCAAACCACGCGGGGGCCTAGGCTCATTTTTGATATGAACGGAATACGCAGATGAACCTCAACGGAAGCCGTAACATCAATGCTGATAAACAGACCGTCTGGGCGGCGCTGCTGGACTCCGAGGTTTTGAAGCAATGTGTGCCCGGCTGTACCGAGATGTCGGGCAACGCGGATGACGGTTTCGAGGCGACGGTGGTGCAAAAGGTCGGCCCTGTGAAAGCGACGTTCAAGGGGACCGTAACGATCAGCGACCGGGTCGAGCAGGAAAGTCTTGTGATTTCCGGCGAGGGCAAAGGCGGTGCGGCCGGCTTTGCCAAGGGCGGCGCCAATGTGCAGTTGGAAGAGGACGGCGACGGCACGATCCTGAATTACGAGGTCGAGGCGAAGGTCGGCGGTAAGCTCGCCCAGTTGGGCTCGCGTATCATCGATGGTTTCGCCAAGAAAATGGCCGATCAGTTCTTTGCGAATTTCCAGGATGCGGTCGAACCGCCAGGAGAAGACGCGACAGAAGAAGAAACAGAAAAGAAAGGTTGGTTCACGCGTCTGCGCACGGGCTGATCGGGATTATCCGAAGGGAGGGATATCAATGACATCAGTGTCAATGAAGGTGAATGGCAAAGACGTGTCCGGACAGGTTGAGGGCCGGACATTGCTTGTCGATTTTCTGCGAAACGATTTGCGACTGACGGGAACCCATGTGGGCTGCGACACGTCTCAATGCGGAGCCTGCGTGGTGCATGTGAACGGTGCGGCGGTCAAGGCCTGCGCAATCTTCGCCATCGAGGCTGACGGGGCCGAGGTCGCCACTATTGAAGGTCAGGCCAATGCCGATGGATCGCTGTCCGTCATCCAGCAGGCCTTTCAAGACCATCACGGCTTGCAGTGCGGCTTCTGCACACCCGGCATGGTGATGTCGGCGGCTGCCTTGTTGAAGGAAAATCCGAAACCAACCGAAACTGAAATTCGCGAATATCTCGAAGGCAATATCTGCCGCTGCACCGGCTACCACAACATCGTTAAGGCAATCATGGCCGCATCCGGCCAGGACGTAGCCGCCATCGCAGCCGAGTGATTTAATGGCGTGGTGGATCAAGATCCATCTTACGCCGCCGTATCGTAAGGTGGGTTTCAACCCACCCTCCAGGGAGGAATAACATGCCAAAAGACAGTGGAATTGGGGCCAGCACAAAGCGCCGCGAGGACGTGCGCTTTCTGACAGGTGCTGGCAACTACACCGACGACATCAACATTCATGGCCAAGCCTACGTGCATTTTCTGCGCGCTGACGTGGCCCACGCAACGATCAACAACGTGGATACGAGCGCTGCGGCATCAATGCCCGGCGTTCTGCACATCTTCACCGGCGCGGATTTCGAGGCTGTGGGCGGTCTGCCCTGCGGCTGGCAGGTGACGGACAAGCACGGCGAACCCATGCAGGAACCCAAGCACCCGGTGCTGGCCCACGGCAAAATCCGCCATGTTGGTGAGGCAGTGTGCGCCGTGATCGCTGAAACCTATGCACAGGCCCGCGATGCGGCAGAGGCGATTGAACTGGACCTGACCGAACTGCCAGCCGTTGTGGACATGAAAGCCGCCGTCGCTGACGGGGCCACAAAGGTCCACGACGATCTGACATCGAACCTCTGCTACGACTGGGGCTTCGTGGAAGAGAACAAGGCGGCGACTGACGAGGCCTTCGAGAAGGCAGCGCATGTCACGACGCTGGAACTGGTCAACAACCGCCTTGTCGCCAATCCGATGGAACCGCGCGTGGCCGTGGGTGATTACAGCCCGTCGGATGACATGCACACACTCTACACAACGTCGCAAAACCCGCACGTCATCCGCCTGCTGATGGGTGCGTTCGTGCTGGGCATTCCCGAGCACAAGCTGAAGGTCGTCGCTCCCGACGTGGGCGGTGGTTTCGGCACGAAAATATTCCATTATGCCGAGGAAGCGTTTTGCACCTTTGCCGCGAAGCAGTTGAAGCGTCCGGTCAAATGGACATCATCCCGGTCCGAGGCGTTCATGTCCGACGCGCATGGCCGCGACCACGTGACAAAGATCGAACTGGCGCTGGACGGTGACAACAACTTCACCGCGCTGCGGACAGAGACCTTCGCCAATATGGGTGCCTATCTGTCCACCTTCGCGCCTTCCGTGCCCACATGGCTGCACGGCACATTGATGGCCGGGAACTACAAGACGCCGCTGATCTACGTGAACGTCAAGGCGGTATTTACCAACACGGTCCCCGTCGATGCCTATCGTGGCGCCGGGCGACCAGAGGCCACGTTCCAGTTGGAGCGCGTTATCGACAAGGCCGCGCGAGAACTGGGCGTCGATCCGATCGCGCTCCGCCGCCAGAACTTCGTCACCGAATTCCCCTATGCCACCCCAGTGGCGGTCGAATACGACACGGGCGACTACGACGCGACGATGACCAAGCTGGAAGAGATTGCCGATATCAGCGGTTTTGCCGCCCGCCGCGCAAAAAGCGAGGCAAAGGGCAAGCTGCGTGGTCTTGGCGTGAACTGCTATATCGAGGCCTGCGGCATCGCGCCGTCGAACCTCGTCGGGCAACTTGGCGCACGTGCCGGTCTCTATGACGCAGCAACCGTCCGCGTAAATGCGACCGGTTCCATCAGCGTCATGGTCGGTGCCCACAGCCACGGGCAAGGGCACGAGACGACCTTCCCACAGGTCATCGCCGAGATGATCGGGATCGACGAAAGCCAGATCGATATCGTCCACGGCGACACGTCCAAAATCCCGTTCGGGATGGGCACCTATGGGTCTCGGTCGCTCGCCGTCTGTGGCTCTGCCATGGTGCGGGCTGCCGAAAAGGTGATCAACAAGGCCAAAAAGATCGCGGCGCACCTGCTGGAAGCCTCTGATGCAGATATTGAACTGAAAGACGGGCAATTCAGCGTCGCAGGGACCGACAAATCCGTGGCTTGGGGCGATGTGACCCTGGCGGCCTATGTGCCGCATAACTACCCGCTCGAGGACATTGAACCGGGGCTGGAGGAAACCGCCTTCTATGATCCGGCGAACTTCACCTATCCGGCGGGCGCCTATGCCTGCGAGGTCGAGGTTGATGCCGATACGGGTAAGGTCACTATCGAGCGCTTTGCGGCGGCGGATGATTTCGGCAACGTCATCAATCCAATGATCGTCTCCGGTCAGGTCCATGGTGGCATCGCCCAGGGGATTGGGCAGGCACTGCTCGAAAATTGCGCCTATGACGAAGACGGCCAGCTGATCAGCGCTTCCTACATGGACTACGCGATGCCACGCGCTGACGATGTGCCGTTCTATGCGGTAGATCATTCCTGCCAGACCCCCTGCACACACAACCCGCTGGGTGTGAAAGGCTGCGGCGAGGCCGGGGCCATCGGCTCACCTCCATCGGTAGTGAACGCGGTCATCGACGCGCTGCAATCAGGTGGCAAGAACGTGGTCCATATCGACATGCCGCTGACGCCGGCGCGTGTCTGGGACGCCATGAACGGTTGAGAGGACAGGACTGGAGGGGCCAGCCCCTCCAGACCACCCCGCGGTATTTTTGAACAAAAGAAGGGGAAACCCTTTCGAATGTTCTTGAGGAGGAACGAATATGTATGCTTTTGAAGTTGAGCGCCCATCGACCATCGCTGATGCGGTGAGCGCGTTGAAGGGGGAAGAGGCGCAGGCCTTAGGCGGCGGTCAGACCCTGATTCCCACGTTGAAACAGCGGTTGGCAATGCCATCGACCTTGGTCAGCCTCACCTCGATTGGCGAGATGCAGGGCGTTTGCGTCGGCGATGATGGCGCGGTCTGCATTGGTGGCGCGACCACCCACGCAACGGTGGCAGCGGCAGCGGCGGGCAGCTATCCCGCGCTCGCGGCCATGGCCAGCCATATCGGTGACCCCGCCGTGCGCAATCGCGGCACGATCGGCGGTTCGCTGGCGAACAATGATCCATCAGCTTGCTATCCGGCGGGCGCATTGGGATCAGGGGCGACGATCGTCACCAATAACCGCGAGATCGCGGCGGACGATTATTTCCAAGGTATGTTCGCGACAGCACTGGACGAAGGCGAGGTGATCACCGAGGTCCGCTTCCCCGTTCCGGAAAAAGCAAATTATCAGAAATTCGTCCAGCCTGCATCGCGCTTTGCCCTCGTAGGAGTGTTTGCGGCCAAGTACGCGAACGGTGTCCGCGTCGCCGTCACCGGCGCATCTGAGGGTGGCGTGTTCCGCTGGTCAGAGGCAGAGACCGCGCTGGCATCGAACTTCAGCGCTGATGCGATTGCCGATCTATCGGTTTCGGCGGATGGAATGATCGGCGACCTTCACGGATCGCCTGCCTATCGTGCGCATCTGGTGAAGGTCATGACAGGGCGGGCTGTCTCGGCAGCCGCCTGATCCGAAAACAACTTATCGAAAGGCCCTCGCGATTGCGGGGGTCTTTTTCATTAGAGACTACGCAGATTGCCGTCGAAATCGACCAGCGTGATCCGACCGATCTCGGGCAGGTCACCCACCGCAGCGATCAGATCCAGCGGCGCGAGGCAGAGGCCCGTCGACAGACAATCTGCCTGCGTCGCCGTTTCCGCCTCGACCGAGACACTGGACCAACGCGGTGCAGCTGTGGGATGCAGGATGTGCGCATGATCGCCCAGTGATAGCGCGCTTGGGCTGGACGTGGCGATCGCTTTGCCCTCCAATGTACGGGTGCCGAGTGTCCCGTGCGTCGGGTCGGACAGACCCAACCGCCACGGACCACCCAGACCACGATACTCGCCGATATTGATCAGCGCATCGCTTAGACCAAGCGCCGCAAACCGATCCGCGATCAAATCGGTCGCAAACCCCTGCCCGATCCCGTTGAACGTGAGGGCTTGGTTTGCATCCAGCGTTATCGCTTCCGCATCGTACTGCACGCGATCCCAATCGACGGCATCCCGGGCAACACGCGGATCCTGTCCCTGCGCGAGCGCCTGCCAGAGCGGTTGGACACTCGGGTCGAACAGGCCGTCTGTTTGTCGATAGCCTTGATCAGCGAAAACCATAAGCTGGCGGAACCACGATGACGGTCGGTCCAAACGGCCATTGGCATTCAACTGGCTCAGTGCCGAAGCAGGATCATATAAGCTGAATGTCGACTCGATCTCGCGCAGCATCGCTCGCGCATCCGCCAACGCTCTCTGCGTCACATCATCAGGTCCATGGATCGTGAGGCCGACCTCGGCCCCCAAGGCGCGGCCCTGCCATCGATGCGTCCGTGCCGCGGCAGGGCTCGCCGCCATACACGCGCTGATCGCGATGAACCTGCGCCGCGTGATGTTCATTCCGCCGCCACCGCACGCAACGGTCGTCGGTTCTTGGCCGCAAGTACTAACGGCACGCATTGGCGCGCATCATCGTGAATGGTCACGCAGTCCAGACATTGAAAGCATTCAGAGTATTGAATCTCCCCCGATTTCTTGATCGCGCCATAGGCGCATTTGACCTTACACAACTGACACGGCGATCCGCATTCAGACCGGCGCGCGATCCAGTCACGCCCGCGGATCAGACCGCCGATGGCCATCACCGCGCCAAGGGGACAGACATACCGGCAAAAGCCCTTGAACAGAACCATCGATAGCAACAGCAACCCTACCGCATAGGCTACATAATACCATTCGCGGATGAAAAAGGTCGTGATCGCCGTCTTGAACGGCTCGACCTCGATCGCCGTGTCCAGTCGTGCGGGGGCGGTAAAGATCAACGCGACCAGGGCGGCAACAACCACATATTTCAGCCCCTTCAGCCGTGTATCCCAAGCCTCCGAAACTGCGATCTGCGGCAGGCGCAGCAACCGGCCCAGATGATGGGCGAATTCCTGCAGCGCCCCGAACGGACACAACCACCCGCAAAATAGGCCCCTGCCCCACACTACGAATCCGACGATTGCCACGGCCCAAAGCAACAGGGAAAACGGGTCATATAGCAGAAACGCGAAACTGCCCCCGTCCCAGACCGTCCGGATCACCGCCAAAGGCGTCGCGATGGATAACTGACCCTGTCCCCACCATCCGACGAATGCGGTCATAACGGCCAAAATGCTCAACCGGATCGGTGTAAACAGTCGATGCCCGGCAAGGCGGTTCATCTGCGGACCCAGCAGGAACAATAGCGCAACCAGAAACCCGCCCAATACGATCAGATCAGTGCTACGGTTCCAGATCGCATCCACCCAGGGCGCCCGAGGCCGAATGACCTCCGGCCTGATGAAGAACCGCTCATCCGTTGACAGCGTGGTATCTAAAGACACCGATCCGATCTCGGGTTGAAAGACCCCGTGCTCGCGCAACCCCTTCACCTTCAATGTCCATTCCGAGGTCGGATCAAACCCCAACCGGCGATCGGTGCGCAGGATCAGGGCGGCCCCATCATGCAACGCCTCGGGCAGATCCGGATGCAGTTGGATAAAGATATCCGCATCGCGAAACGCGATCGGAAAGCCGCCTTGCTCGGCACTGATCAAATCGGGGGACGTGTTGCGGACGAAGTCCTCGGTCACCAATCCATGACGGGCGGTCTCGATCACCAGAACGGGCTCATCCGTTGTCGAGATGACCATGAAGTCCTGCAATTCGTCAAAGGTGCCGCCGGACAGCACCGCCCGCGCGATAGATGGCGGGCCGATATCGACAACCCACAGGTCAAGATACGTTCCATCCGGGTCGGCCTGCCCTTCCGGATCGTCATATTCCCAGATTGTATCCGCAAAGGCTGCGTTCATCTCGGCATTGGTCACCGTCCGGCGCGCGACCAACCCCTGATCGACCAGATCGGCCCATGTCAACTCCTCTGCATAATCCGGATCAGGATAGGCAGGCGGGCTTGTGGCGACGCCGTTCATCTTTTCCCGAGCGACCTTTAGCGTTGCCGCCAGAATACTCTCATGCGCGATCCGGACCGAGGCCGTCGCTTTGGTGACCCCATCCAGATAGACTAGGGCCGATCCATCCCCCCCGCTGCCATAAGGCGAGCCGACCACGAGAGAGTCCGAAATCGAATGGCCCCGATATTGCTCGAAAAACTTGTGAAACGGGGCCTCGCCCAACCCCGACACGAAAATCGGTTCATTGTGTGAAATCAGCTTCACATCCAGAAACCGGCCATCCAGATCGAGAACCACCAGCATATTAATCGTCGCCCCCGAAAAGCCCGGCAAGGGGGCCATCGGTTCGGTCTCGAATACATAGCCGGCCTCGGCCCCGCCAGAGTTCAGCAGTTGCCAGACGCCTTCGTCATTCAGCTGCGCTCCCAGCGACATCGGCGGGACGATATACGGCTCCAACACGTCGCGACCCGACGGTGCGGCAAAGGCGGCAAGGCCTTGGCACAGCAATACAATCAGGCTCAGACAAAACGTCAGCACGGGCATAGGCAAACTCTAAGGCGCGCCTGACACCGGGCCTATGCGACTTAGGTATGAAGGCACGATTTAGGCGTTGGGCCGGACATCGCTTTCATGACAAGCTAAGGCCATGACGTCCGACACCCCAAAAATGAACGGCGCGATCGCAGCGACGTCCTTGCTGGGCCTTCTTTTGCTCTGGACTGTGCTCGCCTGGCTCAAAGCCGACCCCAAGGTGCTGCCCACCCCGCTCGCCGTCGGGCAGATCATCCAGGCCGAGGCCGCGTCCGGCGAACTTGCCCACCACATGCTGGCCACGATCGGACGGGTCGCCGCCGCCTTCACGCTCGCCATGGGGCTGGGCATCCTGATCGGCATCGCAATGGGGCTCAACCGGCAGATCGACCGCTGGTTCAGCGCCTGGCTGATCGTGTTCCTCAACATCCCGGCCCTTGTCGTGATCGTGCTCTGCTACCTCTGGATTGGCCTGAACGAGGTTGCGGCAATCACCGCCGTCGCCCTGAACAAAACCGCGATGGTCGCCGTGACGATCCGCGAAGGTGCCCGCGCCCTTGACCCGAAACTGGGCGACATGGCGCAGTCCTTCCGTATGCGCCCCATGACCCGCTTCCGGCACGTGGTCCTCCCGCAACTTTGGCCCTTCATCGCCGCCAGCACCCGCAACGGGCTCGCCATCATCTGGAAAATCGTTCTGGTGGTCGAGTTTCTGGGGCGCAGCAACGGCGTCGGTTTCCAGATCCACCTCTACTTCCAACTCTTCGACATCGGCCACGTGATGGCCTACGCCTTCAGCTTCGTCGCGTTCATCCTACTGCTGGAATGGGCCCTGATCGCCGGGTTCGAACGGCGGGTGACGGCGTGGCGGATCGGTTAACTCTCAGCTCGGCAAACGCCCCGCCAAAGCCACCACACCCTTCCGCAGTAACTTGGGGTTCTGAAGATAACTTTCGTCGGTGATCTCATCCTCCATCACCTCGCACCGCACGGCCTCACCCTTGTAGAACAGAACACCATCAAAAGGCGTCGTGTCCTCCCAATCGGGTTCGCCCACGATGGCGATGTCCTCCAGCGACAGTTGCAGAAAAATATCCGCTAACTGCACCTCAGTGATGTCCCAAAGATAAAGCGTCGCGATGTAATTGAAATCGCCGTTTGAGGTGCCCCTAGTTTCCTAGACACCCGCCTGTTTTAGTTTGAGCTGTCTTTCTTCGAAGTCAACGGGCGACAGCATGCCGTTGTTTGTGTGCTTGCGTTTCGGATTGTAGAACATCTCGAT